>NZ_CAXBHH010000002.1:0-546311 GCF_963975555.1 uncultured Parasphingorhabdus sp.
TGAGGCTGTCCGCATTGCGTTTTTCGTCGAGAGCCTTTGCCAGCGAACCACGAATGCCGGAAACGACGATGACATCTTCATTTGAGTCCGCAGTTTCAACCGCATCGGTCGATTGCGCCCAGACCGGGGTTGCAAACATTGTCAACGCGGTGCCAGTCAAAAGCGCTGCTACAAAACGCCGCGAATCGATCTCACGCACCAAGGCGCCAGACGTGGCTATTCCTTTCAGTTTCATCCTAATTTCTCCCAAATATTGTTTTTTTTTTACGTGATTCAAAACTGATGATGTCTGACCATATTGTCAACCTGTTTTATCTACCAATACCATAAAGTTAAAAGCCAATATGCCAAGCCAATGTATTGATTGCGAATATACCAATTGAACATACCAATAAATTTGTCCTCAGTACGATGTCAGGTTTTACGTTGTTCACCAATGAAATAAGGTCGTCTCCCTAGGTCAACTAGATGGGTAAAGCTGGGGCAGGGTAATAGTGATTTTAAAAGCAAAGGATTCTGTTTTAAAATCTATACTGACCACTTTCTGGCTATCGCAGGCGCTGGCGACAAACATCGCAGAGGCTATGAAGGGGCGTGGACGGAGCCCAAGTAGTATCGCAACCTGGATGGCGATTGCGGCGCTCTCGCCTAATTCGACAACCATTTTTGAATTGCAGAACTAGCTCGTTACATTTCCAAACGCTCAGCCAAATTTAGCTCAATGCCGGTATTATCCAGACTAGCGACATTACAATAACTGCAAGCATCAATGAGGCTGCCAGAACAATCCTGACATTGTGAGGCGCTCGCGGTATGTTACTCGCCTCGCGTTCGGTAACTTCGATCTGATCGCCATGTCTTTCCATGATATGCTCCTTCACTGTCCGCAAAATAGCAAAGGTCATGATAGCATAAATATTCGGCTTTGGGCAGGTCTACGGCTGCTTCGGTCGAAAGGGCCAGGTGATGACGCCGCCAGCGATTAATGCCCACCAGATAAATATCGGTTGAAACGCCAAGCGTGGGGTGTGGTAGAGCCAACTCGCTGCCTCCCCGCCGATCGCGATATTGTTCACCGCATGGTTGATATTTGCCGGATAGACGCACAGCGCATAGAGCGCGAGGCCGATGCCAGCTGCATAGCGGATATGTTGGATCGTCCTGGGCGGGGTCATTAACCCTACCGCACCTGCGATTTCCGCGACCCCGGTCAAGAAGATGACTTGTTCGGGGAATGGTACCCAGTCGGGCGTGATTTGAAGAAAACCTACGGGAGACCGGATATGGACAATGCCCGCGACCAGATAGAGCAGTGCGAGCAAAATTCGGAAAAATCGCTTCGCCATTCCATCTTGCGGGTTGATATGCTCCACTACCGACGACCCATGCGAGCGACAACGGTAACAAAGAAGGCGGTCGACCAACCTAGTAGAATGAAGCCATTGAGGCCTTCTATAGCCGCAATCATCTGCCATTTCATGTCCAGGCCGTCACTGTTATAGCCGGTGGTGGAATAGGTGATGGTGGAAAAATAGATTGCCTGTTCGAAATTGGGTATGGCATCCACAAGGCGGTAGACGATCGCATAAGCCCAGATTTCTATACCATGCAGTACGAAAAGACCGAACACCAGGGCAAGGGTCACGACAATCCCGTGCGGTGACATTGGGTGAATATGTTCTGCTGCCTCTTCGCGCGCCTCTATCCGTAGAAAACGACCAAGACCAAAGACGCCGATACCGTGGATGAGCACGGTCAACAAGACCATGAAACCGCCCACGGCCAGTTCAGCGAACATGTGGTTCTAGCTTCCCCATGGTGCCGGTGGCACGGGAACAGGGGTAGACAAGTCGAATTCGACTCGGAAATGACGCCCGTCTGCCGATTCCGGACGGCGTAGCTCATATGCGAATTTGGCATCGGACTGACCGGGCGGGCTAATCTCGACGGCCCATATATTGGTAACAGACTGGTCGAGTCCGTTGGCCTTGAAGGATGCGATGGATTCTGCATCCACGGGGAACTCCTGCCGGTCTGCAGTACCTTCATCGGCCGTATCTCCGCCATAGTTGGTAACATCGTCGAGACTGCCATCTTCATGCCGGTGACGGTGCTTCAAGCGAAGTCCTTGATCGTTGCGGGTAATGAACCAAGTCCGCGACCGGTCCCATGTGTTCGAGCTCTCGGCAATATGGAAGGGGATCTGGATCTCGTTCAGATCGCAGGACGCTGCATGCATGATCATCGGCTTGCCCACCATGTCGGCGTCCGCTTCTTGCCCGGATACCAATATTCCGGCATATGCCTTGCCACAGAGTAGACTCATCCGCTCGAAAAAGAGGTCCTGTGCAGACGGTTCCGGTGTCGTGTCAGGCGACGAATCGCACGCAATGAGCGGGATACAGAGGAAAAGCGCTGCCGAGCAGGCGAATGAAGATTTGGTCATAAGTTTTATAGCTACACAATTTCTGCGGTCCGGGAAACCATCGAAATACATCTGATTGCTTATTATGTAATAGGGTGCTATAGGCACGAAAGCTAATAAATCGCGTTACGACGAAATCATGGTTTCGCAACCCCTAAGGTCGCATACTCTTTTTCCCATTTCTCGAAGTTGGCCAATCCCGTCCGGTTCTGCATTTTGCTAGATCGGGCATAATTAAGTTATGAATAGGAATAAGACTATGCCTACAGGCACCGTAAAATTTTTCAACACCGACAAGGGCTATGGTTTCATCGCTCCTGAAGACGGTGGCGATGACAGCTTCGTGCACATCACAGCAGTTCAGGCTGCCGGAATGCAGTCGCTCGAAAAAGAACAGCGTTTGACATATGATGTCGAAACCGGAAATAACGGCAAGAAAGCCGCTGTAAACTTGCAGCAGGCTTAAGCCTAAAACCGAATACGGAAAAGGGCGGGAGTGCACGGCACTCCCGCCCTTTTTTTGTTTTAAGTGGCTTGCTTGGCTAGCCCCAGTCGAATGCGAGACTGCCGCGATTATACAGTCCGGCGATCAGCGCCACGACCTCGTCCGATTTTCGCCATTCGGGATCGATGACAAATTGGTCTTGCGCGCAAAGCATCTCGGCCAACGGGATTTCATCCCCGGTGCATGGAAAGCATTCCCCGTCGACAAACAGCATTAACTGGTCCGCACTTTCGCGGATGAAGGAAAAACGGCTTGCCGGATTGCGGAGCAGGGGATGGTCGGCGGTCAGCAGGGCGTGCAGATGGTCTGTCTCGATCGGTTCCTCGGGACGCCAGTCGGTTTCCGGATATCTCGGCGTGCTGCTATATTCGCCAAACCATTTTGCAAAGTCGTTACGATCGGCCAATTTCTCGGTGACCATGGCGTGCAGCCGGTCGATAGCGGTGGCGGGTATTTCTCCAGGATTTGACTGGGTCGCCAAATCCGGATCGCAGTAGCGGTCATCATCGGTCATTTGCGGCAACAGGTCGTCGCACCAGCTGCCGATCAGTTCCTTTCGCGACGGCGATCGAAAGCCTATGCTGTAAGTCATGCAATCCTTGCCGACCGCGACGCCATTGTGGGCGATCCCTGGCGGGATGTAGAGCATGTCGCCCGGCTCCAATATCCATTCCTCCACGACGTTAAAATCGGCGAGCAACAACAAGTCATCGTGAGAACGGAGGGCAGTCTGATCGTCGCACATGCCGCCGATTTGCCATCGGCGCTGGCCGAGGCCCTGAACCAGAAACACATCATAATGATCAAAATGCGGGCCCACTCCGCCGCCATCGCTGGCAAAGCTGACCATCACATCGTCGATCCGCCAGTTCGGGATGAAGCGAAACGGCTCAATCAGCGCGGCAACATCGGCGACATGTTGATCGACCGCCTGAACCAGCAGGGTCCAGGGGGATTTACCCAATTCGCCAAAGCGGGCCTCGGGCAAGGGGCCATGTTCGGCGTTCCAGTCATCGCTCGATTGCGTGATCAGGCGTGATTCTACATGCTCCTCGCATGCCAGGCCGGCAAGCTCGTCGGGCGAAAGCGGATTGCGCCATGATTGCCAGGGATTTCTGATCAGTAGCGGTCGCTTCTGCCAGTAATCACGCAGGAAGGCAGCGGTATCGAAATTGTTGAATTGCATCCCCATCCGCTACACAATCTCCATCGGGAACGGTAGTGATACCGTTCAGATATATCAGCAGGCGTGTATCTTTGTCGGCTCCGGCTTTGTTGCGTTGCTCATTCTGCTCCACGCTGCCAAAGAGGGATATGACAAAACTGATCCTCTTCAACAAACCTTTCGGTGTGCTGCCGCAATTCACCGATCGCGGGAGCGAAACCAAGCGTGCGACTCTGTCGGACTATATCGATATGCCAGGCGTATATCCGGCGGGCCGGCTCGATCGGGACAGCGAAGGACTGATGATGCTAACCGGCGATGGTAAATTGCAGGCGCGGATTTCCGACCCCAAATATAAGATGCCGAAAGCCTATCTTGTGCAGGTCGAGGGGGAGGTCAGCGATGAAAGTCTCGCTATGCTGCAACAAGGCGTTGAGTTGAAAGATGGTTTGACCCGGCCTGCCGAAGTCGAACATATAGAAGAACCAGACCTTTGGCCGCGCGATCCCCCGATCCGGGTGCGCAAGAGCATACCCGATTGCTGGCTCAAACTGGCCATCAGCGAAGGCAGGAACCGGCAGGTACGCCGGATGACCGCCGCGGTGGGGCATCCGACCTTGCGACTGGTGCGCTGGAGCATTGGTGACTGGTCGCTAGAGGGATTGCAGCCCGGTGAATGGAGGGCCGACGAATAGGCGGTTTGCGCTTGCCCGAATTTTCGATAAAAAACAGGGATCGAGAGAGGGGCTGAAACATGAAAAAGACGATCCGTATCATTCTGCTGCTACTGGCTTTGCTGCTTGCGGCTTTCTTCATTTTCCGGACCCCCGACACCGATCGCGCAGAGATGATCGCTAAATATGGCAGCGAAGCGTCGCGCTTTGTCGACGACGGCCATGGCGCCAAAATTCACTATCGTGACGAGGGCAACAAAGACGGTCCAGCGCTTCTTCTGATCCACGGGTCGAACAGCTTGCTGCAGACTTGGGAGCCGCTGGTGGCTCTGCTTGGTGACAAATATCGTCTCATTTCGCTCGATCTCTACGGCCATGGATTGACCGGTCCCAATTCAGATGGTGCTTATGATGCCGATACCAATATAGAGGCGGCCCGCCTAGTGCTCGACAACGTGGGTGTCGACAAAGCCTATTGGGTAGGGAACAGCATGGGCGGCTGGGTGACGTGGCGTGCCGGTTTGTCGGTACCGGAGCGTATCTTGGGACTTGTCCTGATTGACGCTGCGGGAGCGCAGGTCGAGCAAAAGGGGCAGCCTTATCTGGGGGCGAGACTGGCCCGCTCATCGGTAGGACAGATGCTGCTGCCGGAAATTACGCCACGCTTTCTGGTCAAATCCTCGCTGGAAGAAAATTTTGCACAGCCTGAGCGGCTGACCGAAGAACTCGTCGACCGCTATTGGGAATTGCTGCGCTTTCCCGGCAATCGCAAAGCGGCAGTGGATCGGACGAAAACGCCGCGCCAACCGGAAAAATGGGCAGAAATAGGCACGTTGAAAATGCCGGTGCTGTTACTCTGGGGAGAGCAGGACAAAGTCATTCCTCTGGCCCACGGGCGTGCCTTCGCAGAAGCGATCCCTGGCAGCAAGTTGATCACTTATGCCGATGCCGGCCACCTCCCGATGGAGGAAACGCCGGAACAGGTTGCTCGCGATATCGACGGATGGATTGAAGGATTAGCCATAGAAGCAGTCGCTCCGAACGAGGAATGACGCCGGTTTCTTGCTATTCATTCCAATAAGCGTTCATCGGCAGGTTGATATCTGGTAGGCTCCAGTCGATCGGCGCCTGTCCATTCTGCTCGAGAAAAGCATTGGTCTTGCTGAAATGCTTGCATCCGAAAAACCCGTGATAGGCCGACAGCGGTGATGGGTGAGGAGCTTTTAGCACCAGATGTCGGCCACCTTGTTCAATGCTCTCCACAAAGGCCGCCTTTTTCTGCGCATAGCTTCCCCACAACAGAAACACGACAGGTTCAGGCTTCGCGGCAATCAGGCGTATGACCGCGTCGGTAAACTGCTCCCACCCTTTGCCGCGATGGGAGGCCGCATTGGCCATTTCGACGGTTAGAACGCTGTTGAGGAGCAGCACGCCTTGCTGCGCCCAATGTTCGAGAAAACCAAGGGCAGGGCGGGGCAGGCCCAGATCGTTTTCGAGCTCTTTGTAGATGTTAACCAGTGACGGCGGCGGTCGAACGCCGGGTTGGACACTGAAACACAGGCCGTGGGCCTGTCCAGGACCGTGATAGGGGTCCTGCCCCAATATTACGACGCGGACCTTGTCGAGGGGAGTGAGGTCAAGCGCGCGAAAATATTCCTCGCTCTCTGGGTAAATTTCTTTGCCTGCGGCTTTTTCCTGCAGGAGAAATTTCCTCAAGGCAGCCATATAGTCGCTGGCAAATTCTTCGGCGAGAGGTTCTTTCCAGCTGTCGTCCAGTTTTACGCGGTCATCCATATCCTGCTGATAGCAAGACGTTATGGATAGGCAAAGCGGGATCAACCTCGCTTGCCAGTTTCGTCCGGGGAGATTACCATCGCATCCAAGCGCCATAAAAAGGCGCAAACGCAGAAGGAAAAGCATCTTCCCATGACCAACCAAAATATTCCCGTAATCTCAGCCACTGGTCTTTTTACGCCGACAGATAGCATCAGCAATGAAGAACTGGTCGCCAGCTTCAACGCTTATGTCGATATGACCAATAATGAAAATGCAGAAGCTATCGCTGCGGGTGAGATGGAGGAGTTACCGCACAGTTCGGTGGAGTTTATCGAGAAGGCGTCGGGCATCAAGTCGCGCTTCGTGCTTTCCAAGGATCCGATCCTCGATCCGGAGGTGATGTGTCCCCGCTTTCCTGAACGACCCAATGAGGAAATCTCGGTTCTTGCCGAAATTGGTGTGAAAGCCGCACTGCAAGCGCTGGAACGGGCAGGGCGGAAACCGGAGGATGTCGATGCCGTGCTTTGTGCCTGTTCGAACATGCAGCGGGCCTATCCTGCGATTGCTGTGGAAATCCAGGCCGCACTGGGAATGGAGGATGGCTTTGGCTTCGATATGAATGTTGCCTGCTCCTCCGCGACCTTCGGTATTCAGACGGCGGCTGACTATATCCGCTCGGGTAGCGCCAAATCGGTGCTGGTGATCAATCCCGAAATCTGTTCCGGCCATCTCAACTGGCGGGATCGGGACAGCCATTTCATCTTTGGCGATGTTGCTACTGCAATCCTCATCGAATCCAAAGATATTGCTCCGGCGCAGCATTGGGAAATCGTCGGCACGAAACTCAAAACCCAGTTTTCGAATAATATCCGCAACAACTTCGGCTTCCTCAATCGCACCAATCCCGAAAGTCGCGATGACAAGGACAAGCTGTTCGTCCAGGAAGGGCGAAAGGTTTTCAAGGAAGTGGTGCCGATGGTCGCCAGGATGATCAACGAGCAGACGGATCGCCTCGGTATCGAAACGAGCGCGCTGCGCCGTCTCTGGCTGCATCAGGCCAATGCCGGTATGAACCGCCTGATCGCCCAGCGGGTGCTCGGTCATGAGGCCAGCGATGACGAAAGTCCGACGGTCCTCGACACATATGCCAATACATCGTCGGCCGGATCGATCATCGCCTTTCACAAGCACAGTGAAGATCTGGCTGCTGGCGACATCGGCCTGATCTGTTCGTTCGGCGCAGGCTATTCAGCGGGAACGGTTTTTGTGCGCAAGGTTGCGTGATCAGGGAGATTTGACATGACGATGACAGGCCAGTGCCTATGCGGCGCGGTAAGCTACTCGATTGAGGGAGACCTCCAGATGTGCGGCGTCTGTCATTGCAAAAATTGCCAGCGACAGGCCGGCAGTTCCTATTCCGTGCTTTTCGCGGTCGCGGATGACCAGATCGAGATTATCGGCGACCTCACCACTTATGACGATCATGCCGAGAGCGGCAATGTCGTCCATCGCCATTTCTGCGGTACCTGCGGCTCACCAGTGAAGACTTCGCTTCCGACCCAGCCTGGCATGACTTACATCAAAGCGGGAACGCTGGATGATACAAGCGTGCTGCATCCGCAAATCCATTTCTGGACGGGTAGCAAACAACCATGGGTAGAGATTGATCCGAAAGTCCCGCAGATGGAAGGGAATCCCGGATGATGATGAAACAGAAAATAGCTGCGGCGGTCATAACCTTTACCGTGCTCGCCGGCTGTGTTGATTCCGCAGGGCAGGGAGGTTCGGATGAAGCGGACGCCAGCTCACAGCTTTCGCCGGTCATCCTTCAGGCAGATGGCATCGCTCAGGGAGAGGGCTTTAACCTTCCCTACGGCACAAAAAAGTCAGAAGTGATCGCTATGCTGGAACTTTTCGGTCCGGTTGATCAGAGTAGCAATGAGGAATGCGGCGCCGGACCGATGGATTTTGTATCTTCTCCCGCGACAGGCCTGACTACCAATTTTCAGGATGGTAAGCTGGTTGGCTGGTCCTTCGACGGTGATGGGAAATTGGCGCGCACGGATCAAGATATCACTGTCGGGTCGGCCCGCTCTGATCTCGAAGCCGCTCTTCCGATAGAGATGCAAACCGACAGCACGCTCGGTATCGAGTTTTTCTCCGGCTCGGGAGAAAACGGATTTATCGCTGGTTTTCTATCGGATGAAAGCAAGAATGCGACTGTCGAGAGCCTTTATTCGGGCACCAATTGCTTTTTTCGCTGACCATTTGAGGTTGCGATTTCGGGGGACAATATGATCAGTTTACGGGCGCGCTTCCTGTTTTTCATCATCCGCATTTCGGGGTTGAAAAACTATCTACTCAAACCCGGCAATGCGGAGAAATATGTTGCGCGAGACCATGCGCGCGGTCCGGCTTCGCCCGTTCGCTGGTTGCGCAAACATTGTGACATAGAGAAATCCGAGATTAATGGGCAGCCGTTATATCATCTGGGCCCGAAGAAAAACGGCAGTTCGCTGCATATATTCTACCTGCATGGCGGCGGCTACGCGTTCAACATCGTTTCGCTTCACTGGCATTTCATCAAGAAATTGATCCGGAAAACCGGAGCAAGCGTCACGGTGCCGATCTATCCGCTATCGCCCGAGAACAAGTGGGACAGAAGCTATGCCATGGTGATGGAGGCCTTTGAACAGGCTGTTTCCCGACACGGCGCAGAGAATATCGTGGTGATGGGTGACAGCGCGGGCGGCGGCTTTGCGCTTGGCCTGTCGCAGATGCTTCGTAACGCGAACAAGCTTTTGCCCGGCAAACTGGTGCTGCTCAGTCCCTATCTGGATCAAACTGCTGCTGACCAGACGCAGGAAGAACTGGAAAAGACCGATGTTCTGATTTCGATTGACGGTATCCGTCGCCTCGGTAGCTGGTGGATGCGCGAGGGCGAGGATCCGGCAATGTTTCCCGGTAGCCCGTTGTTCGAGACGGTTGATCGATTGCCACCGATGCTGGTGTTTGCCGGAAGCGATGAAATGTTGCTTGCGGACTCCCTGCGGCTGAAACGAAAAGCTGATGAAATCGGCGCGGAGATCGAACTGAAAATCTATGATCGCATGCAACATGTCTGGATGCTGTTGCCGATTCCGGAAGCGAAAACGGCTTTGAGCGAGATTGTCGAATTCCTACTCGCCCCGAAAGTTTAGTTCCAGAAGGACACCATTGGGTTCCGTGAAAAACAGCTGTTTCAGCTGGATCGACGGGATGTCGTTAAGCCGATAATCGATTCCATGAGCCTCTAGTCGAGCGCTGAACGCCTGATGGTCGCTGCAATCCAGTGCCACATGATGGATTGCACCGGTGGTCGGTCCGGTCTCTGTTTCACGGCGATAGGCCTGCTGCATCTCTTTGGAATTTATGTGAAAAATCGCGCGACCGCTGTTATCATAAAGCCACTGGACATGCTCGGGTGGCAGCGGTTCAGGCCCATCTCGCACATCAAGATCGAATAACTCGACAAAGAAGCGCACGGTCCCTTCAAGATCGTCGGTGATGATATTCACATGATCGAGTGCGTTGAGTTTCATTCTAGCCCTTCAACTTGCGGCCACGTTCGATGATGGCGAGCCGCCGGTTCTCGACTTCGTCCATCGAGACACCAGCGTTATAAGGTACCGATATCTCGTGCTCATAGGCCATGCCGTCCTTGAGGTTGCGGTCAAAGCCGGCCATGATCAGATCCTTGTAAACCTTCAGAAAGTCGCGGTCGATAGTCGTCATGTCCCGCGCCAGTGCCAAAGCTGCCGGCATAAGTTCGCCGGGTTCATAGACATGGTTGACGAGGCCCCAATCACAAGCGGTCCGGGCATCCAGAAACTGCCCGGTGAAGCTGAGTTCGCAAGCGCGGGACAGGCCAATGAAACGGGAGAGTTTTTGCGACAATCCCCAGCCGGGCGTTATCCCGACCCGCGCGTGGGTGTCGGCGAACCGCGCGTTGGTCGACGCGATCCGGATATCGCAAGCCAGTGCCAGTTCAAAACCGCCGGTAATGGCGACGCCGTTGATGGCGCCGATCACCGGTATCGGCATTTCACTCAAAGCGAAGATCGGGTTTGTGCCTGCATCGCGGTCATTGGCCGGGCCAAGGCCGGACTCGCCCAGTTCCTTGAGATCAAGGCCGGCGGTAAATGCGCGCTCTCCCGCACCGGTAACGATCAGGGCATGGATATTTTTGTCATCGCGAACATCCTGACAGGCACTACAAAATTCCGCTCGCAACGCCGTGGACAGCGCGTTCATCGCCTCCGGTCGGTTGAGGGTGAGGGTGGCTACACCGTCCGATTTGTCCAGCAGTACAAGGGCCATCAGTCGTCATCTCCCGCTTCATATTTCTCGGCGATCTGTGCGCCCATCGCGGCGGTCATCGCGAAAGCCTGTTCAGGTTCGCTCTGTCGCAACAGTGCGATCTGTTGTTCCATACCTTCGGCGATAATAAGCTCGGGGACATTATTGGCGACAGCATCCAGAATCTGACGCGCGCATTCATCCGGTTCCATGCCATTGTCGATAGCGGCATCGGACTTCCCGCGACGTTCGCCCCCTCTGGTCAGCGCATTGCGCGATACATTTGTGCGGATTGATCCCGGCAGGATATTGGTAACGTGGATATTGTGCAGTTTTTCGACCTCGGCCCGCAGAGCATCCATATAGCCGATCAGTCCGTGTTTGGCGGCGCAATAGGCGGTGCGGAGCGGTACGCCAACGCGGCCCGCGACAGAGCTGATGCCGACGATATGGCCGCTTCCGGCGGCAATCATGTGCGGCAGCAACAGCTGGGTCAGCCAGATCGGCGCCAGCAGGTCAACGTTGATGATTGTGCTGTGGATCTCGGGATGGGTGTCGAGCGCTAGACTGCGCTGGCTGATGCCGGCGTTGTTGACCAGAATGTCGATCTGACCTTTCCAGTTGCGCGCCTGTTCGACCTTTACCGGCAGGGCCTCATAGTCGGTCGTTTCAAACGGCAGGACCAATGTATCGGTAGCGATACCGGCAGCCACTTGCTCGAGCGCATCCGTGCGACGGCCCGACAGGATGATATGCGCGCCTTGTGCAGCAAAGGCTTTTGCCAATGCCTCACCGATGCCGGAGGATGCTCCGGTGATCCAGACAATCTTACCATCAAATGTCATAAGTCCATTCCCTGTTCTGAAACGTTGGATTTCTTCCAGCCGACCCGACATAGGAAAGTGGCAGCATGATCACATGTTGCTGGGAAAAGAAGCCCAGCCGCCAAGGACGACGAACAGCAGCACAACGAAAAATTGAATGCGCCGGGCTGTCATGCCCATCCCGTCGGTTAAGCGTTTTTGCTCAATTTCGGTGCGTCATCGCCAAGATCTTCGAACCAGGCCTCGACCTCGCCGTTGAGCTTGATCAGCAGGGGATTGCCTTTGCGATCCATGGTCTTGCCGGCCTGAACTTTTACCCATCCCTCGGATACCGAATATTCTTCGATATTGTGCTTGCGGTCACCGCGGAAATTGATGCCAATACCGCGGGAAAGCAAGTCGCCGCCATAATGTGGGCTGCGCGGGTTGATGGCCAGATGGTCCGGCGGAACGTCGTTGCCGGATGCTTCGCTCTTGGCGGGTTCGGATTGCTGGTTGTCGGTCATTTTCTTTAAATACTCCAATTTGTTTGCAGCGCTTTGCCACAAACAGGCGGATAATCAAGTGTTCCCGGATCACAGACCGGAGGGCATCTTGTCAGTTAAAAACATCCTTGATATTTTCATCGGATTTTGGATCGGGGCCGAACCGGTTTTCTCCACGCGTCCCTTCAAGGCACATGAATACCAGTACGATCAGTCCACCGATGAATGGAATGAAATTCAATAGAACAAGCCAACCGGTCTTATCCTGATCATGGAAGCGTCGAACCTGTACCGCGAGAGCAGGGATTAAAATCGCCAGGTAAAACAGGCCGAGCAGGATTGAACTCGAGCTCCAGGTGGCCGCCTGAAAGGCATTTTCTGGATCCGATGTCGTGGTAAAGCTGCCGGTTATCAGTCCTAACGTCACGCCGACGATCACGATCAGTAGGACAAACATCCAATATTCTTTGCGCCGGGAGCGTCCGCTAAAATCTGCATAGCGTCGCAATGGCATCAACATCCATTCCATGGTCTTTCTCCTCGCAAGCCTCAATGGCATGAAGGTTACGGGAAAAAGATAGATAATCAAGTGATCTCGGCGTGAGGAAGTAATTTCTTGAGCTGGATTTTATATCACTAAGCTTGTTATCGAGTAGGTGCCTCGTCGGTTCGGTTAGACCGCTTTTGCGCGCGGTAATTTCAGTCTGGAACATCATAGAATGCGGAGTTTTCGACGTCGGATCACGCGTACCTCGAATTTCTGTCCCTTAAATGTCACACCCGCGCATATTCCTATTTGCGATGGAACCTTATCAGCACCGACGCGCTTGATGTGTCTCTTAATTGTTAGAGTAAAAAGAGGAGTTCACTATGTCCCCCACCAAACGCGCACTTAGCGCGGCCACAGTGCTGACAGCGATGATTGCTGTTCCTGCGCAAGCTCAGGAAGTTGATAACAAGGAATTCGACGGCTTCTATGTCGGCGGCTCATTCGGATTGGGCGCACAGTCCAATGACAGGGATGAAGGCGTCGCATTCGATACCGACCGCGACGGCAGTTTTAACAACGTTGTCCAGACGGTATCGGGCGCAAATGCCTTCTCGCCCGGTTTCTGTAACGGAGCTGCAAACGGAAATGCGCCAACTGCGGGCTGCCGGAATGATAAAGATGACATGGATTATTACATCCGTGCCGGAGCGGACAAACAATATGGCAATATTGTCGTCGGTTTTCTGGTCGATGCCGGTCGGAGTGAATCGACCGACAGCGTGACAGCGTTCAGCACAACGCCTGCGTCATACACGTTCACTCGCGAACTTGACTATGCGATCGGCGCTCGTGGCCGTGTCGGCTATACCCCGGGCGGCGTATTATTTTACGCAACTGGCGGTGTTTCTTATGCCAAGATCGACAATAATTTCACCACAACCAACGGTGCCAACAGCTTTACCGATAACGGAAAGACTGAAAGCTGGGGCTGGAGTGCCGGTGGAGGTGCAGAGGCGAAGATCACCAACAATATCTCCATGGGTCTCGAATATCTCTACACTCAATATACCGACGATGATTATGTTGTGAATGTCGGGCCGGGAACTGCGGGTGCGACAAACCCGTTTCTGCTGGCATCCGGTGGAACCGATATGAAGCGCAGTGACTCGAATTTCGATCAGCACAGCATCAGACTGACTGCAGCGCTCCGCTTCTAGCGGTTGTTGCAAATGGACAAGAAAAAGGCGGCCTCACCGGCCGCCTTTTTTTGTAACTGACGTTGTCTTAAGCTGCCGCTGCCTGACGGGAGGCTTTTTTGCGATCATTCGGATCGAGATAGCGCTTGCGCAGACGGATGTTTTTGGGAGTAACCTCGACCAGTTCGTCATCGTCGATATAGGCAATTGCCTGTTCCAGCGTCATCACTTTCGGTGTGGTCAGACGAATGGCGTCTTCCTTGCCCGAAACGCGGAAGTTGGTCAGCGCCTTTGATTTCATCGGATTGACATCCAGATCGCCCGGCTTGGCATTTTCGCCAATGATCATGCCTTCGTAAACCGGCGTTTGTGCGCCGATGAAGAGAATGCCGCGTTCTTCAAGCATGTTCAATGCATAAGCCGCGGTATTGCCGGTGCCATTTGAAACCAGTACACCAACCGGGCGGCCTTCGATAACGCCTTTATATTCGCCATATTTTTCGAACAGGCGGTTCATCAGGCCGGTACCGCGCGTGTCGGACAGAAACTCGCCGTGATAGCCGATCAGTCCGCGGGAGGGTGCGGAGAAGGTCAGGCGGGTCTTGCCTGCGCCGGAAGGGCGCTGCTCGGTCAGTTCCGCTTTGCGGCGCTGCATTTTTGAAACAACGGTGCTGGCATAGTCGTCGTCGACGTCAATGACGACGGTTTCATAAGGTTCCTGACGTTTGCCACCTTCTTCCCGATAGAGCACGCGGGGACGGGAAATGCCAAGTTCAAAGCCTTCGCGACGCATCGTTTCGATGAGCACGCCCAATTGCAATTCACCACGACCGGCAACTTCAAAGCTGTCCTTGTCGTCGCTCTCGGTCACTTTAATCGCGACATTGGATTCTGCTTCGCGCGCCAGACGGTCACGGATCACACGGCTGGTGACCTTGTCGCCTTCACGACCGGCAACCGGGCTGTCGTTTACGGCAAAGCGCATCGAAAGCGTCGGCGGATCAATCGGCTGTGCTGCAATAGGTTCTGTAACAGAAATATCGCAGATAGTGTTGGAAACGGTCGCCTTTGTCAGACCTGCCAGCGAGATAATATCACCCGCCTTCGCGCTTTCCACGGGAACGCGTTCCAGGCCATTAAACGCCATGATCTTGGTGGCGCGGCCAGTTTCGACGACCTTGCCGTCCA
Organism: uncultured Parasphingorhabdus sp.; assembly: GCF_963975555.1. GTDB lineage: Bacteria > Pseudomonadota > Alphaproteobacteria > Sphingomonadales > Sphingomonadaceae > Parasphingorhabdus. Next base: position 15,067 of record NZ_CAXBHH010000002.1, read on the forward strand.
TATCGATCGCGTGGATCGGCATGTTGATGTCGATTTTTCCGCTTTGGACCTTGCCGGTAAGGATGCGGCCAACGAAATTGTCGCGGTCGAGCAAAGTGACAAGAAATTTGAATTCAGCGTCCGGATCGACGTCTGGTTCAGGCACATGTTCGATAATCTTGTCGAAAAGACAGGACAGGTCGCCCTCGCGCACGTCCAGCGATTCACCGGCATAGCCGTTACGACCACTGGCATAGAGCGTCGGGAAATCGAGCTGCTCGTCATTGGCGTCGAGATTGACGAACAGGTCGAACACTTCGTCGAGGACTTCTTCCGCGCGGCCATCGGGACGATCGATCTTGTTGACAACGACGATTGGTTTCAGGCCAAGAGCCAGAGCCTTGCCGGTCACGAATTTTGTTTGTGGCATGGCGCCTTCGGCGCTGTCCACCAGAAGAATCACACCATCGACCATCGACAGGATGCGTTCGACTTCACCGCCAAAGTCGGCATGGCCCGGGGTATCAACAATATTGATCCGCGTGCCTTTCCATTCGACGCTGGTGCATTTTGCGAGAATCGTGATGCCGCGTTCTTTTTCAAGATCGTTCGAATCCATCGCCCGTTCTTCGACTCGTTCATTGTCGCGGAAGGTGCCGGATTGGCGGAAAAGCTGGTCAACCAGAGTTGTTTTGCCGTGATCAACGTGCGCAATGATTGCGATATTGCGAAGGGACATATATAGATTCTACCGTATGATTGAGGAAGGGGCGGCCATAAGCACAGCCCCGCTATCGTCGCGCCCTTAGCCTGTTTGGTGCTGCACCGCAACATTAGAAAGCTTGCTAAATCATTCTTAGCCATCCATTTGGCGCTACGACCATGCAAACCCTTCGTCTGATCCTCACCGATAAATTCATCTGGCTGCTCAGCGGAGCGGTGCTGTTGGCGACTTTGCTGCCGGTGCAGGGTCTGGCAAAAGATATTGCAGGAATTTTATTCAACGCCGGGATTTTCGCGGTTTTTCTGCTTCACGGTATCCGGCTCGAACGGCATGAAGTGAAGGCCGGACTGGGCAATATCCGCCTGCAAGGGACGATATTCGTCTGGGTATTTGGCGTGATGCTCGGGATCGGCCTGTTGCTTTCCAAGGCGCTCGATCAGATTCTCCCTGCCGATGTCGCTCTGGGTTTTCTGTTCTTAGGTGTGCTTCCGTCCACCGTGCAGTCGGCAACCAGCTATTGTGCCATCGCCAAGGGCAATGTTGCCGCCTCTGTCGTCGCCAGCGCCTTCATTAATCTGGTCGGCGTATTTTTGTCGCCGCTACTGTTTGCGTTGCTTGCCAGCGCGGCTGGCGTGGACATCACGACCGAAACCATCGTCAAACTAGCGGCAATATTGGTGCTGCCATTCGTTCTCGGGCAGACCTTCCAGAAATGGCTGCGGCCCTGGATCATGCAGCATAAGGATTTGACCGGCTGGATCGATCGCGGTGCGATTGCGCTGGCGGTCTATGTATCCTTTTCCGCTGCGATCATTGCCGGAATGTGGAGCCGGGTGAGCGGTACCGAATTCATCTGGCTGGCTGCCGCGCTGTTGCTTTGGCTGGGACTGGCCTTTGGCGGCGCGTGGCTGCTTGGCGGCTGGATGGGTTTCGCGCGGGCAGACCGCAAGAGCTTGCTCTTTTCCGGCGCGCAGAAGAGCGTTGCCATTGGCGCTCCCATCGCCGCGATCATCTTTGTGCCCGAACGTGCGGGACTGGTGATATTGCCGCTGATTTTCTATCATCTGGCGCAATTGTTCCTGTCGGCACCGGTCGCGGTGCGACTGGCCGGCGACGAGGATTAACGGATATTATCCGTTCGTCCTGAGCCTGTCGAAGGACCGCGCGCGCTCGAGAGAGGCACTTCGACAAGCTCAGTGCGAACGGTGAAATCTAAAGTTCTCGAAGCGCCCGAGCCGGTTTGGCTGACAGCACAGGAATGGAACCCAGCAAACCAATCCCCAGAGTGGCAATCGCGCCGATGCCCAGTGTCAGCAGGACGATTCCCCAATCGGGTTGCCAGGTGAACTCGAAAATCTGGGTGATCACGAACCAGCCTGCGAACAGGCCCAGCCCCAAAGCCACAGCCGACAACAGAAACGCCAATAGCGCATATTCAATCGCCTGAACCGTCAATATCTGGGCGCGCGTGGCGCCGAGCAGTTTCAGGATCACGCTGTCATAGACGCGGGCCTGACGCGACGCGGCGATCGCGCCGATCAGCACTGCGATGCCGGAGAAGATCGCAATCGAGGCGGCAGCGGCAATGGCGGTCGCCATTTGGTCCAAAATGTCGCCGATCTGGGACGCAATTTCCTTGACCTTGACCATCGAGATAGACGGGAATTCTTTCGGCAAGATGGAGAGCAGACTGTCTTCCTTTGCCGTTTCCATCTGGATCGTGGCGGCGACATTATGCGGTACATTGGCGAGCACGCTGGGCGGGAATACCAGCACATAGTTAAACCCGAAATTGCGCCAGTTAACCTTGCGGAACGAGGCAACCTTGGCCGGTATTTCGACGCCGAGCAGGCTGACGGTCAGGCTGTCGCCGATCTTGAGGCCTAGTGCGGCGCCTTGCTCTTCGTCGACCGAGACCAGAGGCGGCCCGTCATAATCTTGCGGCCACCATTCGCCATCGACAATCTCGCTGCCTTCGGGAATGGTCGCGCTATAGGTGAGGCCGCGGTCGCCGCGCAGCACCCACGCGCCTTCGGGGAGGGTTTCCAGTTCAGACACCCGCTGCCCACGAAATTCAGTGATCGTCCCGCGTAGCGTCGGCACGATATTCACTTCCGCGGCTCTCGATGTTTCTGCAACCTTGGCGCGAAACTCGTCCGCGCGTTCGACCGGGATGTCGAGCACGAAGAAACTCGGGGCGTCGCGGGGAACGGTGGAGCGTATTTCATTGGTCAGGCTGGTCTGGATCGCGGCCAGCGTAGCGAACAGGGTAAGCCCCAGTCCCAATGCCACAACCAGTTGTCCGGTCTGGGCACCGGGGCGATGAAGGCTGGTCAGGGCGAGACGCAGCAGCGGTTGTTTCGGCCGTGGTGCCTTGCTCGCCAGCCAGCGGATCAGCGCGCCCAAGCACGTAAGCAGCAGCAATATCGCGGCTGCGGCACCAATGAAGGAGGCCGAAAATAATGGCTCATTGGCTGTGCCGAGCGCTAGCGCGATGATCGCGCCAATCGCCAATCCCACGCCAATCCAGCTTTGCCGGTCGATCTGACGCCAGGACTTGCCCTCTCCGCGGATAATGCCCGCTGCCGGGATTGTTTTTGCCCGCGACAAGGGGGGCAGCGCGAAGATCACCGCTATAAGCAACCCGTATAACGCGCTGACCAGCAGCGGAAGCGGGTAGATGGCAAATTCCGGCTTGATCGGCAGAACGTCACCGGCGATCTGGATGATCGCCAGCGGGGCCAGGGCGCCGATCACGAGACCCAGCGCAATCGCGCCCAGCGCCACCGCCATGATCTGGAACAGATAGATGCGGAAGATCATAGCGCTGTCCGCGCCGAGTATCTTCAGCGTAGCAATCGCGCCCTGCTTGCCGCGCAAATAAGAAGCGACGCCATTGCCGACACCGATTCCGGCGATGACCAGCGAGGCCAGACCGACCAAAGTCAGAAACTGGCCCATCCGCTCGATAAAGCGGCGGGTGCTCGGCGCGCCATCGTCGCGGGTCTTGACCTCCCACGCAGCATTGGGAAATTGCTCTGCAAGACCGTCACCGACGTCGCGAGGAAGCGCGGTGGCAGGGAGTTTGAGACGATATTTGCTCTCGAACAGGCTGCCCGGCTGAATCAATTTTGTAGCGCGCAAGCCCTCGATCGAGGTGATCGCCACGGGACCGAGGGAAAGGCCTTCGCTAAGCCGGTCCGGTTCCTCGGCAATGATGCCGGAAATGGTGAAGCTGGCCTCGCCAAAGGCAATTTTGTCGCCGGTTTCCAGCGACAGGCGCTGCATCAGGGCAGGGGTGACGTAAATTTCCTGTGGCGCGGGAGCAGAGACGGTCTTGCCACTTTCGAGCTTGAACTTGCCGTATAAAGGATAGGCCGCGTCGACGCCTTTGAGTTCTACAAGCTGCGTGTCGCTACCGTCCGGTAGCCGGGCCATCGCCTGCATCCGCAGCGTTTCGGACAGCGTACCCGCTTCCCTCAGCGCAACAAGTTCTTCGTTGGTGGCTTCGCGCTGCGCAACCGCTATTTCCAGATCGCCGCCCAATATCGCCTGGCCGCGATTGGCCAGTTCGTCGGTGATCGCGTCGGTCAGGCTGCCGATGGCGGCAAGAGTGGCGACACCAAGAAACAGGCAGATGATCAGTAGCCGGAGTCCGACAAACCGTCCGCGCAGATCGCGGCGGGCAATCGTCCATGCTTTGCCCAGTTCAGCGCTCACGCGGCGCTGTCCCGTTCGATCAAACCGTCGCGAAGCTCAATGATCCGGTCGCAGCGTTTGGCCAGTTCGGGGTCATGGGTAATGATCAATAGGGTCGCCGCCGTGGCTTTCTGGCGATCGAACAGCAGGGCGATGACTTTCTCGCCGGTGGTGCCGTCGAGATTGCCGGTTGGTTCGTCTGCAAAAATGATCGTCGGCCGCGATGCCATGGCGCGGGCAATGGCCACGCGTTGCTGTTCGCCGCCGGAAAGCTGGGTCGGATAATGGCCGAGACGGTCGCCCAGGCCAACTGAGGTCAATTCCTTTGCCGCGATTTCAAAAGGATCGGGCTGGCCGTCCAGTTCGAGTGGCACCGCGACATTTTCCAGAGCGGTCATTGTCGGGAGCAGGTGGAAGGCCTGCAATACAATGCCGACCCGGCCGCGCCGAGCCACCGCCAGTTGGTCCTCGTTCATCGTGCCGAAGTCGGCTCCGGCAATATTCACTTCGCCGCCGCTTGCCCGTTCCAGACCGGACAGGATCGCCATCAGCGATGATTTGCCCGAACCCGACGGTCCGAGCAACGCAACGGTCGTTCCCTCTTCGATCTGCAGATCAATACCGCGCAAAATATCGACCCGTGCTTTCCCTTCCCCCAAAGACAGGGTGACATTCCGGGCTGCAATCGCGATATGGGGTTCAACTGAGGCGGCGTCGCTCGATGCGGCGTTTTTCTGGATCATGTGGGTAAGGATATCCGATGTTGAAGAATTTTTTCTTATATGGGTTCACACTGGCATTTCTGCAACTTTTGATCGCTTGTGGGCCTGCGCCGGAAGACGAACAAGCTGTTCTCAAGGACGTAGAAACGGCCGCGCCGAAAGCTGACGGCGATCGGGCGGCGGAAGCCAAAGAGGCCGAAATCCTGATAGTCGCTTTCGGTGACAGTCTCTACGCCGGCTATGGTCTGGACCAGAAAGAGGGCTTTGCGCCGGAACTGCAGGCCGCCCTCACGGCAGCGGGCAAGGACGTCCGGGTCCACAATGCCGGCGTGTCGGGCGACACCACTGCTGCCGGATTGCGGCGGATGGATTTCGTTCTGGATAGCTTGTCGCGCAAGCCGGATCTGGTAATATTGGGGCTAGGCGGTAATGATCTGCTCCGGGGCCTGAAACCGGCAGATACGCGCGCCAATATGGAAGCGATGGTCAAGAAGCTGCAGGATCGCGATATCCCGGTGATGCTGACGGGGATGCTCGCCCCGCCCAATCTGGGAGCCGCCTTTAGCGATGAGTTCAACATCATCTATCCGGCATTGGCCAAGAAATATGATGTCGCGCTTTATCCGTTTTTCATGGACGGGGTTGTCGGGCATCCCGATCTGTTCCTGCCAGACGGCCTGCATCCTACCGCAGAAGGCATTGATATCATCGTCGGCAAGATCGCGCCGCAGGTGGCGGAATTGCTGGAAGGCTGAGCCTTGTTGGAAATTGGAAGATTTGGAAGCATGTTGCACAGTTCTACAAAAACTGTATTATTTTGCTAATACAGCAGTTGAAACGCTTGAAAAGCGGGGCATTTGCATCCATTTATAGAGAAAGCCCCGCACTGGTGCCGGGGCAGGGAGGCTGAACAGCATGGCGACCGAAACAATCACCGCGACCGACGACCTGAAACTGACCCCGCCAGATCCGGTGGTTGCCGTTGCGCCCGAAAAGGCCGGAGGCCTTGTGTCCATTGGCGACGAGGTAAAGACCAAGCTGGAAGATAAAGTTGACACTTTTATCGACGATTTGATCGCTCAGGATCAAAATAGTCCCGAATTCGGGAAAAAAGTGGACCAGATTACCAATATGGGCCGCAAGGAAATTGCCGAAGCGGCGGGCCAGTCCAATCGCTTTCTCGATCGCCCGATCCGGTCGATGGATGAAGAAAGTGGCATCGGTTCCGATCTCGCGGAACTGCGCCGCACGGTCGAAGATCTTGATCCGGGCAAGCGCGGTAATTTGACCGCCAAGAGGAAGATTTTCGGAATCATTCCGTTCGGTAACAAGATGCGCAATTATTTTGACGGCTATAAAAGCGCGCAGGGCCATATCAGCTCGATCCTCGACCGGCTTCGTTCCGGCAAGGACGAATTGCTGATGGACAATGCGGCGATTGATGTCGAACGCAAGAATCTCTGGGCGGCGATGGGCCGGCTGGAGCAGATGATCCACGTTTCGAAGGTCATGGACCAAAGGCTCGAGGACAAAGCGGCCGAGCTGGACGCCACCGATCCGGGCAAGGCGAAGGCGATCCGCGAAAGCGCGCTTTTCTATGTTCGTCAGCGGACCCAGGATTTGCTCACCCAGATGGCGGTTACCGTGCAGGGCTATCTCGCTCTCGATCTGGTCAAACGCAACAATGTCGAACTGGTCAAGGGTGTGGACCGCGCCAGCACAACGACGGTGGGCGCGCTGCGCACCGGTGTGACCGTGGCTCAGGCGCTGACCAACCAGAAGCTGGTTCTTGACCAGATTACGGCGCTGAACACCACGACGGCTGGCGTGATCGACAGCACCAGCGAGATGCTCAAAAACCAGACCGGCCAGATTCACGAACAGGCCGCTTCGTCGACGATTCCGCTGGAAACGCTGCAACGGGCTTTCCAGAATGTCTATGACACGATGGACAATATCGACACGTTCAAGCTGAAAGCGCTGGAAAATATGAAAGCGACCGTAAATTCGCTGTCCGGCGAGATCGAAAAGTCGAAAGGCTATATTGCGCGGTCGGAAGGGCAGGCGAAGGCGCAACTGGAAGCGCCGTCGGAAAACCCCTTGTCGGCGCTGGAGGAATAGAGCCTGGTGTCCGAATCCAACCAGCAAGTCTTTGACAGCGCGGCTCGAGCGCTTCGCGACTCCCAGTTCCGTCGCTCGATCGGCAATCGCTCCCATCAATTGAAGCGGGGCCATTTCGTCAAGAAACTGGGCCGCGCCGCTATGTGGACGGTCGGCGTGCTGGTCGGCGCCAGTATTGTCGGCGGCATATTGAGCGGTATCGGTTTCTGGGGCGTGATGATTTCTGCCGGATTGATCGGCGGCGGTATCTGGGCGTCGATGAAATTTCCAAAGATGAAAATGCCAACGCCCGAAACGATCCTGAAGTCCGATCTGAAATCATTGGCGGGAAAAACCGAAATCTGGCTGGAAAACCAGCGTCCGGCGCTGCCGGCGCCAGCGGTCCAGATCGTCAACGGCATCGGCGTCCAGCTGGATATGCTGTCACCGCAGCTGAACAAGCTCAACGAAGGCGATGCCGCTGCCTATGAGGTGCGCAAGCTGGTCGGCGAGCATCTGCCCGAGCTTATCAACGGCTATCGAGCAATCCCTGTGTCGATGCGCAGCAAAGCCACCGACAGCGGCAAATCGCCCGACGAACAGCTGATTGGCGGACTGTCACTGATCGAGAAGGAAATTGCCGGGGTCACCCAGCAGATTGCCAAGGGCGATATCGACAATCTGTCGATCCGCGGCCGTTATCTCGAACTTAAATATGACCAGAATGCCGAAGCGGAATAAGGTCTGACGGCCAGATAAATTTTGTCCGGGACGGCAGCGTCCCGCTCGTAGCGGCGAGAGTCTCCATGGTCGCGCAAAGCATTGACGCTGGATGATTTTTGCCGGAAGAGACTGAAATTCAACTCGGTCTCCTGCCGGTTACATGTCATGGCCACAGGCCCTAAATTTCTCCCCGTTTTCGCCAAATCAGAGTAACTGTTTGCGAGCGGCATTGGGCAGCGGCGCAATAATACTTTTCGCACTTGCGCAATTCTTGACTTCAAAATACGTCGAATTCCATCTAGAAGCACATTAATTACAAAAATCTTATCGAAATGTAAGGACGGAATATGAGTTTCCCGCCACGGCAAGGCCTGTACGATTCAAACAACGAACATGACGCATGTGGCGTCGGTTTTGTCGCGAATATTGAAGGTGAAAAATCGCATCTCACGGTCAAACGCGGCCTCGAGATTCTGGTTAATATCGATCACCGAGGTGCCGTTGGTGCCGACCCTCTACTGGGTGACGGCGCCGGGATATTATTGCAGATTCCCGACGCTCTCCTGCGGGATTGGGCGAAATCGGAGGGTCTGACCCTTCCGGCTGTCGGTGACTATGCCGTTGCTATGTGTTTCATTCCGTCCGATCCGGCAGAAGCGGAATTTGCGACGACGCATTTTGAACGGTTCATTGCCAAGGAAGGGCAGAGCCTGATCGGCTGGCGCGACGTGCCGATCGATACAACAGGCATCGGCAAGGCGGTGCTCGACCAGATGCCACTGATTCGCCAGATGATCGTCGGCAAAGGCGAATCGATCGCCGATCAGGATGCATTCGAACGCAAAATCCTCGCGATCCGCAAGCAGGCCCATAATCCACTCGATGGCCTTGCCGAAAAAATGGGCATGCCGGGGCTGTCCGAATTTTATATGCCGTCTTTCTCGACCAGAACGATTGTCTACAAGGGGCTGTTGCTCGCCGATCAGGTCGGATCCTTCTACAAGGATCTCAACAACCCGCTGACCACATCGGCCGTGGCGATGGTCCATCAGCGCTTTTCGACCAATACATTCCCGTCTTGGAAACTGGCGCATCCCTATCGCTTCATCGCGCATAATGGCGAGATCAATACGGTCCGGGGCAATGTCAACTGGATGAACGCCCGTCGCCGGACGATGGAATCCGATCTGTTGGGAGCCGATCTTGACAAGATGTGGCCGCTGATCCCGCACGGCCAATCCGATACCGCCTGTCTCGACAATGCGCTGGAACTGCTGATTGCTGGCGGCTATTCGCTGCCGCACGCGGTGATGATGCTGATTCCGGAAGCATGGGCCGGCGATCCGACGATGGATGCCGACCGCAGAGCCTTTTACGAATATCACGCAGCCCTGATGGAGCCATGGGATGGCCCGGCAGCGGTTGCCTTTACCGACGGACGGCAAGTCGGTGCTACGCTGGACCGCAACGGTCTGCGTCCGGCGCGTTTCTGCGTCACAGATGACGGCCATGTGATCATGGCGTCGGAATCCGGCGTGCTTCCGGTCAAGGAAGATAATATCGTCCGCAAATGGCGGTTGCAGCCGGGCAAAATGCTGCTCATCGACATGGAGCAGGGCCGGATTATCGAGGATGAAGAGATCAAGGCCGATCTCGCCAAAGCCAAACCTTATGCGAAATGGCTGGAATCCACGCAATATAATCTGAAAGATCTCGATCTCGACGATCTCGACGATGTCGATGCACCTAAGGCGAACGGGCTGGACAGTCCTGCGGCACTGCTGGACCGCCAGCAGGCATTCGGCTTCACCCAGGAAGATATCACAAAATTCCTCGAACCGATGGCCAGTGACGGCCTCGATCCGATCGGATCGATGGGCACCGACACACCGATCGCGGTTCTGTCCGGCAAACCGCGCTTGCTGTACGATTATTTCAAGCAGAATTTCGCTCAGGTGACCAACCCGCCGATCGACCCGATCCGCGAGGAACTGGTGATGTCTCTGGTCTCGATGATCGGGCCGCGGCCCAATCTTCTCGGCCATGATGCCGGTACCCACAAACGGCTCGAGGTGGACCAGCCGGTTCTGACCAACGCGGATCTGCTGAAAATCCGTTCGGTTGAAGATGCTCTGGATGGCGCCTTCCGGACCGAAACCATCGATATTACCTGGGATGCCGAGACTGGCGCAGCCGGTCTGGAAATGGCGCTCAAGGAAATGTGCTGGGCGGCAACCGAAGCGGTGCTTGCCGACCGCAATATTCTCATTCTTTCCGACCGCGCCAAGGGCCCGGACCGGATCGCGATGCCCGCCTTGCTGGCAACCGCAGCCGTCCATCATCATCTGGTCCGTCAGGGCCTGCGGATGCAGACCGGTCTGGTCGTCGAAACCGGAGAAGCCCGCGAAGTGCACCATTTCTGCGTGCTCGCAGGCTATGGCGCGGAAGCGGTCAATCCCTATCTGGCCTTTGAGACGCTCGAGGATATCCGCGTTCGCCGCGAATTGCCGCTGACCACTCAGCAGGTCGAACAAAATTATATCAAGGCCATCGGCAAGGGCATTTTGAAAGTCATGTCGAAGATGGGCATCTCGACCTATCAAAGCTATTGCGGCGCGCAGATTTTTGATGCGGTCGGTCTATCCAGCGAATTTATTGAAAAATATTTCACAGGAACGGCTACGATGATCGAAGGCGTCGGGCTGACCGAGGTCGCGGAAGAAACCGTGAAACGGCATTCCGAAGCTTATGGCAACAATCCGATTTACCGGAATATGCTCGATGCCGGCGGTATCTACGGCTACCGGATTCGTGGTGAGGAACATGCCTGGACCCCCGCCAATATTGCGAACCTGCAGCATGCTGTGCGCGGCAATGACCCGAAAAATTACGCAGAATTTGCGGACTCGATCAACGAACAGAGCGAGCGTCTGCTGACCATTCGCGGGTTGATGGAGCTGACCAAGGCTAATGAACCGCTCGATATCAGCGAAGTAGAGCCTGCGACCGAGATCGTGAAACGTTTTGCCACCGGCGCGATGAGCTTTGGCTCGATCAGCCGCGAAGCGCATACGACGCTGGCGATTGCAATGAACCGTATTGGCGGAAAGTCCAATACCGGTGAAGGCGGCGAGGAACCGGATCGTTTCGTCCCGATGGATAATGGCGACAGCATGCGCTCTGCGATCAAGCAGGTCGCCAGTGGCCGTTTCGGGGTGACCGCCGAATATCTGGTCAATGCCGACGATATCCAGATCAAGATGGCGCAGGGTGCCAAGCCCGGCGAAGGCGGGCAGTTGCCTGGCAGCAAGGTCGACAAGAATATCGGCAAGGTGCGCCATTCGACCCCTGGCGTCGGTCTGATTTCACCGCCACCGCATCATGACATTTACTCGATCGAGGATCTGGCTCAGCTAATCCACGATCTGAAAAATGTGAACACCGGTGCGCGTATCTCGGTGAAGCTGGTGTCCGAAGTCGGCGTCGGCACGGTAGCCGCTGGTGTGTCGAAAGCACGCGCCGATCATCTGACGATTTCCGGCTATGACGGCGGCACGGGCGCTTCGCCTCTGACCTCGCTGACCCATGCCGGTTCGCCGTGGGAAATCGGTCTGGCGGAAACGCAGCAAACCCTGTTGCTCAACGGATTACGCTCGAGAATATCGGTGCAGGTCGATGGCGGGCTTCGTACTGGTCGCGATGTTGCGATTGGCGCTCTATTGGGTGCCGACGAATTCGGCTTTGCCACAGCGCCGCTGATTGCTGCCGGTTGTATCATGATGCGCAAATGTCATCTCAACACTTGCCCGGTCGGCGTTGCCACGCAAAATCCGGAACTGCGCAAGAAGTTTACCGGTCAGCCGGAATATGTGATCAACTATTTCTTCTTTGTCGCCGAAGAACTGCGCCAGATCATGGCCGATATGGGCTTCCGTACGATCGAGGAAATGGTCGGACGGGTTGACCGGATCAACATGAGCAAGGCGCTGCACCACTGGAAAGCGGAAGGCGTCGACCTGTCGCGTATATTGCATCAGGTTGTTCTCGCCGAAGGGGAGTCGCTCCACCAGACGATAACGCAGGATCACGGACTTGAAGCAGCACTCGACCAGGAATTGATCGCGGCTGCCGGACCGGCGCTGGACAATGGCCAGACCGTCAAGATCGAACGCAAGGTGAAGAACGTCAACCGGACCGTCGGCGCGATGCTCTCGGGCGAAGTTGCAAAAAAATATGGCCACGCGGGCCTGCCGAACAACACCATCCAGCTATCGTTTGAAGGCGTTGCCGGGCAGAGCTTCGGCGCGTTTCTGGCACACGGTATCTCGGCTGAATTGGTCGGCGATGCCAATGACTATGTCGGCAAGGGGCTTTCGGGCGGCCGTGTGGTCGTCAAACAGCCAGGCCATGTCGATCGCAATCCGACCGAGAATATCATCGTGGGCAATACCGTGCTTTATGGTGCGGTTGCCGGTGAAGCCTATTTCAACGGTGTCGCGGGCGAGCGCTTTGCGGTTCGCAACTCCGGCGCGGTGGCGGTCGTCGAAGGCACGGGCGATCATGGCTGCGAATATATGACCGGTGGCGTGATTGCCGTGCTGGGCAAGACCGGACGCAATTTCGCGGCCGGCATGTCCGGTGGTGTCGCCTATGTCTATGACGAGGACGGACTGTTCCGTCAGCGCTGCAACATGGCGATGGTCGATATCGAGACAATCAACGACGAAGAGGATGGCGAAGGCACCACGCCGCCGCAGCAGCTTCCGGTCGATGTGAATGATTTCGGCATGGGTGACATGCTCTATCATGACGCGGCCCGGCTGCGGATATTGCTGGAACGTCACAAACTTTATACCGGCAGCAAGCGAGCCAGCGAAATTCTCGACAATTGGGAAGAGGCCCTTGGTCGTTTCGTGAAAGTCATGCCGCGCGATTATTCGTCGGCGCTTAAACAACTCGAAGCCGAGCGTCTCGACGCTATCGTTGCTGCAGAATAATTGAAGATATTGGAGTAGAACGTGGGTAAAGTAACAGGCTTTCTCGAGATTGATCGCAAAGAAGCGACCTATGCCGATCCAAAGGAACGGCTGACCAACTATCGGGAATTCACGATCCCGCTGCCGGAAAAGGACCTCAAGGACCAGGCGGCGCGCTGCATGGATTGTGGTATTCCATACTGCCACAACGGCTGCCCGGTGAACAATATCATCCCGGACTGGAATAATCTGGTCTATGAAGGTGACTGGAAGAACGCGCTGGAATCGCTGCAGTCGACCAATAATTTTCCCGAATTTACCGGCCGCATCTGTCCAGCGCCTTGCGAAGCCGCCTGCACCTTGAATATTGACGATGTGCCGGTGAACATCAAATCCATCGAATGCGCGATTGTTGATCGTGGATGGGAAGAAGGCTGGATAACACCCCAGATTGCCGAAGAAAAAACCGGAAAATCGGTTGCGGTTGTCGGCTCCGGCCCTGCTGGCATGGCGTGCGCCCAGCAGCTCGCCCGCGCCGGTCATAACGTCACCCTGTTTGAAAAGAACGACCGGATGGGTGGCCTGCTTCGCTATGGCATCCCCGACTTCAAGATGGAAAAACATCTGATCAACCGCCGCCTCGTGCAGATGGAAGCGGAAGGCGTCGAATTCCGTACCAGCGCCGAAGTCGGTGTGACCGTTTCGGTGGAGTCGCTGCAGGAAAATTTTGATGCGGTTGTGATGTCCGGCGGCGCGGAAAAACCGCGCACGCTCGATATCCCCGGCTATGAAATGTCCGGCGTTCGTCTGGCGATGGAATTCCTGGCGCAGCAGAACAAGCGCAACGCCGGCGACGACGAGATGCGCGCTGCCCCGCGCGGCACGATTACCGCGACCGGCAAGCATGTCATCGTCATCGGCGGCGGCGACACCGGGTCGGATTGTGTCGGCACCTCCAATCGTCAGGGTGCCGCTTCGGTGACCCAGATCGAAATCATGCCCAAGCCGCCCGAGAAGGAAGACAAGACCTTCTCATGGCCGGACTGGCCGCTGAAGCTGCGCACCTCGTCCAGCCATCTCGAAGGTTGCGAACGCGACTGGTCGATCCTCGCCAAGCGGGTCGTCGGCACCAACGGTGAGGTCGAAGGCCTCGAATGTATCCGCCTCGAATGGGTGGACGGCCAGATGCAGGAAGTCGCCGGCAGCGAGTTCATCATCAAAGCCGACTTGATCCTGCTCGCGATGGGCTTTGTCGGCCCCCGCAAAATGGGGCTGGTCGATCAATCCGATGTGGACCTCGACGCCCGCGGCAATGTCGCGGCCAATGTTGTGAGCTATGCGACCAGCAAACCGGGCATCTTTGCCTGCGGCGACATGCGCCGCGGCCAGAGCCTGGTCGTCTGGGCGATCCGCGAAGGCCGCCAGTGCGCCCGCGCCGTGGACCTGCAACTGATGGGAAAAAGCCTGCTGCCGCGCTGAAAGAAGTGTAGCGGCGACTGCCTTGGCGATCTGGTTTTACGGAGCCATCTGCATAGCCGCTCTGCCGGTGCCTATTCAGCGAAGCCTGACGGTGCTCGGTCTCGGCATCCCGCTGATTCTGGTCGCCGTACCGCTGCATTTCCTGATCACCGGACGGACGCGCGCACGCGGGACCGTTCCTGCCGCCTAGTATCAGTTATGTCTCCAGCGCTTGTTCTTCGAACCGGTGAGGGAAGAAATCAAAACAGCCGGTCAGCTTCCGCCCCAATAGTTGTCATTCCGCCTTCGCCTCTTTAAGCCTATAAGCTGCCGCAAGCTAATGTTCAGTGCTGGGAGATGCTTGATTGCCAGCGCGCTGTGGCAGGAAATATATCAGCGCGACGATTGCAATAATCAATGCAAGCGACGCCAATGGACGACTAAACGCCAGTCCGCCATGGTCCAGAGGCTTATCAAGAAAATCTCCAACGGTCGCACCGAGCGGACGAGTGAGAATGAAGGCGGCCCAGAACAGAGCAACATGGCTGATAGAGGAGCGGTAGTAGAGCAAAGCGAGTAGGACAAGCATAGAGCCGAAAATCGCTGCCGCACCCAGATACCCCAAAGGTCCATCGGCGACCCAATCGCCAAGGGCGGTTCCCAGCGTTTGTGAGAATGTAATTGTGAGCCAGTAAAATACTTCCGCATGTGGTTCGTGGATGGTTTCTACTGACACGCTGCCGAGCGACCTGTGCCAAACAATAAGCGATGCTATCACAAGCCCTAGCAGCAACAGCGACCCGCCAGGATAGCCGATGCCAAGCGAACGGGTGGCAAAATCGGCCATCGTTGTTCCGACTGTGGTTGAGGCTATGATCGTGGCCCAGTAAAGAAATGGGTGAAACTTGTTCGAACGTATCTGAAACACAGCAAGCACGATAAAGATAACTGCAAAAATCGCTGTGCCGACAAGATAGCCCAGATCAAGCGACATACTGACGGTGTCGCCAGCCGTTTCGCCGAAGGTCGTGGCGAGTATTTTGATGATCCAGAAACCGAGCGTAACTGCCGGGACTTTTATCAAGGTGGTCATTTGGGTAGGTGTCATTGTGCGTCTCCAGTTATCTGGAGCAGCAGCTAGTATGAACTTAGATTCTACTCCATAAGCAGGCGCTCAAATAGGATGCTTTAAGCGAAAGTGCTATCAGTCCCGATGATCGTGAATACAGAACCAAAGGCACGCGCCACACCTAGTAGGAAGATCACGTTTGCTGTTGCAATTATAGTGCTTCAAGCGTTTGCGGCGACCTTCTTCGTTATCGACAGCATTGACGAGGTGGTTTTGAAAACCCGCGAAGGCATCACGACTGAAGTGATACTGGAATGCCTGATTGCTCTCGCTCTTTTGGCAGGGGTGGGAATAAGCGCATGGCTTACACGCAAATTGATTGTGGAAGCCCAACGCCGTGACGAAGCACTAGCCACGGCCAAAGGCGCGCTTGCCGATGTAATCAATCTTCGCTTTCAGGAATGGAACTTGTCGTCAGGGGAATCCGAAGTTGCCCTGTTTGCTATCAAAGGATGTAGTGTGGCTGAAATTGCGCAATTGCGAGGCGCTGCAACAGGAACGGTCCGGTCTCAACTCAGTCAAATATATGCCAAAGCGAAGGTGACAAGCCAATCGATGCTTGTTTCGCTTTTTATCGAGGAGCTACTGTAGTGCAATTTGTTGCAACTGCAAAAAGCGATGCCTTATCCTGACGCTTTCCATAAGCGGATACCGCTGGCCGGATCGAGACGGCGCAGTTACAAGCTTGGCATGGATGACCTTTCCACTGACAAATCGATCTGCAACAAGACAGTGACCCGTGATGAAATGCAGGCTCTGACCGAGCCAGGGACGTTGACCAATTGTAACCTCGAAGATGAAGACCTGTCTAAAATAGACCTTTCTGGGTGGAAGTTCGAGCTATGCAATTTGCGGCGGACGAATCTTGCTGGAGCAAATCTTGAAGACACTACATGGAAGTCCTGCCGTGGAGGTTTTGCGAATTTTACAGGCAGCAATCTATCCGACGCCGTCTTTACCGCTAGCGATTTTAATAACGCTTCGATGAAGCGTAGCACTCTTGAGGGCGCGAGCTTCGAGCGATGCAAACTCACTGGCGTCGATTTTTCTGATGTGAAAGCCATCGACATTAGCTTTAAGGAGACATTGCTAATCAACGTAAAGATGATAGGCATTTCGTTCAGGAAAGCCAATCTCGAGCGGCTCGACTTTTCACAGAGCGACCTTCGAAAATGCGACTTCCGGATGGCATCATTTGAGAACTGTAGTTTGCGCGAAACCATAGTGGACGATGCGCGCTTTGAAGGAGCAGACCTTCGCGGTGCGGACCTAGGTGGTATCCGTCTAGGTGACGCATCTCGATTTCGAGGCGCTACGATTTCTCGGGAACAGGCAGCGCAACTTCTAAGCGAAGTCGGTCTAATGGTCCGCTAATAGCGCATTGAAGCTCGAAAGGGTCTTTCTGCTTCCCACCCATTTGCGCTCATTCACATTATCGGACTTTCACTTTCGGCAGGTGCGAAGGGAGAGGTGGCTTTGCTCAACGGAGGGGGTGTTGCGCGCTTCGGTGCTTGTCGACGGGGAAACCATCGTCAATCCAATGTGTCATCGCTAATATGGCTTCCCGCCGCAGTGCGAGGCCAATCGGAAATGCCCTGAGTCCAAAAACATCGGGTGCGCGAATTGGGAGCGCACCAAATCGCATTGATATAAATTTATCAAATCTAACGATGTATATGAGAAAAAACTGGATCCCCCGTGAGGATTCGAACCTCAATTAACGGAGTCAGAGTCCGTGGTATTACCATTATACGACAGGGGAGTGCCGGTGCGGGGCAATAGGCAGCGAGCGGCTTTTGGTCAAGCCTTTTGGTGGTAAATGAACCGGGAAGGGGCAAACAATTTTACCATCGCTACAGTCGTGGCTGTCCCCGCTGGAAATCGGGAGGGGACGGGGGCAGGACTATTGCCGATATGTCGCGATATTCTGGCCGAGACAGCTTTTTACGGCCCGATTTGCGATCACGGTTAATGTTTTACCTGGAACAAGGTTACCGGCCCTTGCGTCATAGACCGCGCATCGTTATCTTCGAGGGCAAGTACCGGCGGTATTATCCGATCCGGAGAACATAAGAGTACGGTTATGGCGGATCAAGCGTCCCCATCGCCGCAAGATGCAAACGGCGGGTCATCCGCAAGGAAATCCCGCCCGAACCCTGCGGCGACATATAATGCACAGAGTCAAGCTGCGCCTGCCGTCCCTAACGGCGCGGCGCGTTGGCCGAAATTGCGATCCTATGCGGCGATAGATCTCGGCACCAACAACTGCCGGTTGCTGGTAGCCAAACCTTCGTCAGACGGTTTCATCGTTACCGACGCTTTTTCGCGCGTCGTGCGCCTGGGCGAGGGGTTGGTCGAAACCGGCCGGATCAGCAGCCGGGCGATGGACAGAGCGGTCGCCGCCCTGTCGATTTGTGCCGACAAATTGCGCCGTCGCAATGTGACGCTTGCGCGGTCGGTCGCCACAGAGGCCTGCCGGCGTGCAACCAATGGTGACAAATTTATCGAGCGGGTCCGCCGGGAAACCGGCATCGCGCTGGATGTAATCACCGCTGAAGAAGAAGCGCGTCTGGCGGTACTGGGCTGCCAGATATTGCTCGAACCCGGTGAAGGTCCTGCGCTTATTTTCGATATTGGCGGTGGATCGACCGAGCTCGTACTGGTCGACACGACCGGTTCCGCTCCCGAAATCATCGACTGGCTGAGCGTGCCCTGGGGCGTTGTTTCGCTAACCGAAAGCGAGAAATTCGATGGTGATGATCCGGTCGCGCGGGCGGAGGCCTTTGCCTCGATGCGGGCAAAGGTTGCGGACAGTTTTGCCGTTTTTGCCGAACGATTGCCGCGGCTCGAGCAGTGCGATTACCGTCTGCTCGGAACCAGCGGTACGGTGACGACCTTGGCCAGCCTGCATCTGAAACTGCCGCAATATGACCGCAAGGTGATCGACGGCCTGATTGTTCCGACCGAATCGATGCGCGAAATCAGCCATATGCTGGCGCATGTTTCGCCCGACGAGCGAGCCGATATTCCCTGCATAGGCCGCGAACGCGCCGATCTGGTGGTCGGCGGCTGCGCGATTCTGGAATCGATACTGGATATCTGGCCGGCGCCGCGTGTCGGTGTCGCGGATCGCGGCATCCGCGAAGGCATATTGCGCTCGCTGATGTCGGCCAACGAACGGAGGGCATTGCGATGAGCCGGGGCAGATCAGGAACCAGACAGAAGGTCAAAACCGCCAAGGGCCGTAAGATCGGCTCGACGCGCTGGCTCGAACGGCAACTCAACGACCCCTATGTCAAGCAGGCGAGGGCCGAGGGCTATCGCTCGCGCGCTGCCTATAAATTGC
Organism: uncultured Parasphingorhabdus sp.; assembly: GCF_963975555.1. GTDB lineage: Bacteria > Pseudomonadota > Alphaproteobacteria > Sphingomonadales > Sphingomonadaceae > Parasphingorhabdus. Next base: position 33,923 of record NZ_CAXBHH010000002.1, read on the forward strand.
TGGAACTGGATGAACGGTTCAAGCTGGTGCGCAGCGCCAAGGCCGTGGTCGATCTCGGGATCGCGCCGGGTGGCTGGGCCCAGGTGATGCGCAAATATGCGCCCAAGGCCGCGGTTGTCGGTATCGATTTGCTGGATGTCGATGCCATCGAAGGTGTCACCATTTTCAAGATGGATTTCATGGATGACGCCGCGCCCGATATGTTGATCGAAGCGCTGGGCGGCAAACCGGATCTGATATTATCCGATATGGCGGCCAATACCGTCGGCCACCAGCAGACCGACCATTTGCGGACGATGGGACTGGTCGAGGCCGCTGCCTATTTCGCGGTCGAGAACCTGCAAAAAGGCGGGAATTTTGTCGCCAAGGTATTGGCCGGCGGAACCGACAATGATCTGCTGACCTTGCTCAAAAAGCATTTCGACGTGGTGAAGCACGCCAAACCGCCAGCGAGCCGCAAAGGCTCGTCCGAATGGTATGTGATTGCCCAGGGGTTCAAAGGCGGGTCAGAAGAAGACCCTGCAAAGGACGCCTAATTGGTGGCTCGCGCGTTCGCGACCATTTCCTTCAGGCCATCATAACCGACGGCGCCGACTTCAGACTGATTGCCGACGACCCAGGCCGGGGTGCCGGTGAACCGCATTTGCTGGGCGATTGCGATATTATTCTCGATTTCCTTCTTGGCTTCTGGCGAAGCGATAAAGGCGCGCGCAGCAGCCATATCGAGACCGATTTCATTCGCGGCAGCCTCTATGGTTGAAGGAGTTGGCCGGCCGGTGGCGAACATGGTTTTGTGGAAGGCATAATATTTGCCCTGTTTCGCAGCCGCCAGGGCCATCAACGCCGCGTCATTGCTCGCCTCGCTGAGGATCGGCAGTTCGCGGAACACGACCTTCACATTCTTGTCTTCCGCGATCAGCTTGGCGATATCGCGCTCGGTCTGCTTGCAGTAAGGGCAGTTGAAGTCGGAATATTCGACGATGATCACATCACCATCCGGATTGCCGGCAAAGGCGTTACCCGCGAACGGCTTTTCGATTTGCCCGCGCACGGCGTCAATTGCCGAGGATTTCTGGCGGTTTTGCAATATCTCGACCGCTTCGGGAATGATCTCCGGATTCTTCAGGATATAGTCGCGTATAATAGCCTCGATGGCCGACTGTTCCTTGGCATTGATGCCCGCTGCTAAAACGGCTGCGTTGACGTCCTCGGTCGAGGAGACGCTGCTCGTCTGCCAGAACCAAACGCCTACTGCCGCCGCTATGGCCAATCCGCCACCCGCCATAATCATCAACTTTCTCTTCAAATCTTTATCCACAATCGGGTTCTTTCGTTGCAGGATGGCATTGGCCATGGCTGCACGGCTTGTCCAGCCCAAATGGGGTCTGCGGAGGAGGAGCGCAGCCTAGCGCCGTTTGCTATTTCTTTCGAATTCGGCCTTGGCGATGAAGGAAATATCCTGCGCCCGGATCCAGTCCGGCGTATTTTCCTTGATGCCGGACATGGCTATTTGCGAGCTGCGGATGGCGCTGGCATAATTGCCTCCGAGCAGGGAGCTTTCTGCGGTGGCCAGCTGTGCCCGCGGCATATCGCCCTGTTGCGAGTAGACCACGCCCAGCTGATACCAAGCAAACGGATTGCGATTGTCCTTGTTGACGGCAGCTTTCAGCACTTGCGTTGCCTCGTCAAAATATTGCGGATCCTCGGTGGCGATCAGCGCATGACCAAAGAGGCTTGCGATCAGGGGCTGGTTATTGGTTAGCTGTACGGCCCGGCGCAGCGATTTCAGCGCTTCGTCCGGTTTGCCGGACTCGAGCAGGATCTGGCCCTGCAGTTCAAGAAAGTAGGGATCATCCGGAGCAGACAAGAGCAGATTGTTGACCTCGTGGAGTGCCCGGTCCGGATAGGCGCTCTTGTGCCAGGCATAAGCGCGGGCATAGCGGGCAGGGACCGTTTGGTCGCTTTCCGGATATTCGCGCAAGGTTACCACCGGGTCGGCGGTAAAGCCGAGCAGCTTGGCCTTGACCCGCTGGAACCGGGCTTCGATCGCCGGATCGGACGGTTTGTCCCAGGCGGGGTCTTTTTCATAAACGTCCCTCAGCAGGCTGACCCGCTCTCCGGAGAGCGGATGGGTTCGGCCGTAGCTGTCCTCCTGCGGGATGCCGAGGCGGAATTCATAATTTTGCAGCTTCTTGAAAAAATCGATCGAGCCTCTGCCGGATATGCCTGCTTCGGAAAGATAGCGTGCACCGGCGGAATCGGCGGACCGTTCCTGCACCCGACTAAAGGCCAGAAACTTGCCCATGGCGGCTTGCTGGCCCGCGGCCAATATCCCCATGCCGGCGTCACCGGCTCCGGCAGCAATAGCTGCGGCGCCCAGCACCAGACTGAGAATGGTGATGCCGGTGGCTGTCTTTACGCCTTCGTTGAAGCGGATGATGTGGCCGCCGGTGATGTGACCCAGTTCATGGGCCATGACGCCTTGCACTTCGTTGGCGCTATCTGCTGTTTCGATGAGACCGGAATAGAAATATATCCGCTGGCCGCCGGCGACAAAGGCGTTGATCTGGTTGTCGTTGATCAAAACGACTTCGACCTCGTTGGCGTCCAGTTCCGATACGGCCACCAGTGGCGAGACCATGTCGGTAAACAACGCCTCGGTTTCGGCATCGCGCAGGATGGACTGGGCGGCAACCGGTTGCACGATGATCGAGATCATCGCCAGAAATACCATCATGAATCGGGTCAGGCCGCCGAAGACGGGCCGACGGGTGCGGGGGAGTGAAACAGCAAGCTTGTTGCGCATGTTAAGTCCTCAGCGTGAAAGTCCGGTTGAAGCTTTCTCTCCTGACAGCTTGTGCCTGAACCGCGGATGAAAATCGCATCGCCCCCGTCCGGCAACCGGACGGGGGCGATAATCTTTCCCTTATCCGAACGTGCGCTGCCACCAGCCCTGCCGGGATGATCCATCGCTCGACGTTGTAGCGTCGCTGTCGGAAGTTTTGGCTACCGCTTCGTCTTTAGGCTTGGCGGTCGTATCGTCTTTAGGCTTAGCAGCTGTGTCTTCTTTAGGTTTCGCAGCCGCACGGGGTTTGCGCGGTTTGGCAGGCGCTTTTTCCTTTGCAGCTTCCGGAGCGGTTTTGTCAGACACCTCGACGCTATCCGCCTTTTTGGCGCGGGCTCGTGGTGCCCGTTTTGCCGCCGGCTTTTTCTCGACGGTTGCGTCAGCAGCTGCTTCGGCAGTCCCGCCAGTGGTGGCATCAGCCGCAGGTGCTGCCGCTGTCGGCTTGGCTTTGCGCGGTGCGCGGCGCCGCTTCGGCTTTTCTTCTGCCGCTTCGGCTTCCGGTTGCGTGCTTACCGCTGGCTGTTCAGCAGGGGCATCGCTCTTCGCCGAACGGCGTCTGCTGCGTGGCTTTGCTTCTGCCTGCGGTTGCTCGTCGCCGCCGTTTTCGGCTGCGGCAACAGGTGCAGCATCCGCTTTGCGAGGATTGTTGCGACGTGAGCGGGGCTTCGGCTTCTCGGCCTGTTCGCCAGCGTCCGTGTCGTTCGCGTTCGGCTGCGCAGCAGTTTCGCTGTTGTTATCCGCATTGTTGCCGGAGTTATTGTCGCCGGAACCATTCTCGCCGCCATTTTCGGCACCACCGGATTCCGGACGATCACCACCACGGTTGCGTCTGCCGCGCCGACGCCGTTTGCGTTTCGGCCGTTCTTCGCCGTCGTTCCGGTCACTACGTTCGGAACGTTCAGAACGATCGCCACGTGCTTCCCGTTCTTCCGTTTCCTCGATTTCCGCTTCTTCGACATGATCATCATCGTCGTCATCGTCGATGATGGGCTCGAACTTGGGCATGTTCTTTGGCGGGCTGCCGGAGGTCTGGATTTCCATCCGTGCGCCTTCGGTTTCGCCATCGGGCACGATTTCGATCGAGACACCGTAGCGTTGCTCGATATCCTCGATTTCGTGACGCTTGCTGTTCAGGACGTAAATGCACGCTTCCTGACTGGTGCGCAGACTGATCACGCTGGCTTTGCCCTTGGCTGCTTCTTCTTCGAGCAGACGGAGCGCGGACAGGGCAGAGGACGATGCCGTCCGTACCAGTCCGGTGCCTTCGCAATGCGGGCAGACTTTGGTCGAGGCTTCAAGCACGCCGGTGCGCAGACGCTGGCGGCTCATTTCCATCAGGCCAAAGCTTGAAATCCGTCCGACCTGGATCCGTGCACGGTCGTTCTTCAGCGCATCGCGCATCGCCCGTTCGACTTTGCGGACGTTGCCGCTGCGGTCCATGTCGATGAAATCGATGACGACAAGGCCGGCCATATCGCGCAAGCGCAACTGGCGGGCGATTTCGGCGGCGGCTTCCATATTGGTTTTGACCGCAGTCGCCTCGATCCCGTGTTCGCGGGTCGAGCGTCCGGAGTTGATGTCGATCGACACCAGAGCTTCGGTCGGGTTGATCACCAGATAGCCTCCGGATTTCAGCTGCACTTCCGGCGAATACATCGCCGACAGCTGATCTTCGACGCCATAGCGCTGGAACAGAGAGACCGGATCGGCGTAGCTCTTCACCCGCTTGCTGTGGCTTGGCATCAGCAGCTTCATGAAATTCTTTGCCGCCGTATATCCGTTCGCGCCTTCAACCAGCACTTCCTCGATCTCTCGATTGTAAATGTCACGGATCGCGCGTTTGACGAGGTCGCTGTCGCTGTGGATCAGGCTCGGGGCCGTCGCGCTCAGCGTCTTCTCGCGGATTTCGTCCCACAGACGGGCGAGATAGTCAAAGTCGCGCTTGATTTCCGGCTTGGTACGGGAAAGTCCGGCGGTGCGAACGATACAGCCCATGCTGGTTGGCAGTTTCAGGTCGGCGATGATCGATTTCAAACGCTTGCGATCGCCAGCGTTATTGATCTTGCGGCTGATTCCGCCACCGTGCGAGGTGTTCGGCATGAGCACGCAATAGCGGCCGGCCAGACTGAGATAGGTGGTGAGTGCAGCGCCCTTGTTGCCGCGTTCTTCCTTGACGACCTGAACGAGGACAACCTGCCGCCGCTGGATAACGTCCTGGATCTTGTAGCGTTTGCGCAAAGCCATACGCTTCTGGCGCGCCTGATCGCTGGCTTTCGGCATGCTGCCTTTGCCACGGCCACGCGTGTTGCGACCACCGCGTCCGCGACGGCCACCGCTCTTGCCTTTGTCATCGCTATTGTCATCAGACGAATCGCCATCGGATTCATCATCCTCGTCATCGTCATCATCTTCGTCGTTATTTTCCTGCGGGATTTCGCCTTCGGTCACGTCGATCGTGTCGATGCTTTCATCCTGATCGACTTCCACCAAAGCGGTGTCGAGTTCTTCAGTGGCTTCGCTGCGCACCATATCGGCGGGCGAATCATCTTCTTCCTCTTCCTGGGCACGCAGGGCGGCTTCTTCAGCCGCATGTTCGGCTTCCTCGGCGAGAAGCGCTTCGCGATCCTCTCTCGGAATCTGGTAATAGTCGGGATGGATTTCGGAAAAGGCGAGAAATCCGTGGCGGTTGCCACCATAATCGACAAAGGCAGCCTGCAACGACGGTTCGACCCGGGTTACTTTTGCTAGATAGATATTGCCTTTAAGTTGTTTATGTTCGGAAGATTCAAAATCGAACTCTTCAATTTTGTTCCCTTTTACGACCGCCACCCGGGTTTCTTCCTGGTGGCGCGCGTCGATTAGCATGCGCGTTGTCATTCGATAGTCTCCTGGCATGGCACAGAGGGCCGGAGCCCGTTTGGGCCATGCGATATGATAGGGATAACGGGTGTTCGCGCGCGGTCCTTTGATGAGGGGCGGGCGGCGTTATCCGGTTGATTTGAAATATTTCAGATAAAATTGTGTCTGCAACAACTGCATGGCCCTGGCCGGTAGCCAAAGTCGTTCCGTCTATAGAAGCGCGTCCGATACGGATAGCTTCAGAGCCGGAAATGTCATGCCTCATGTTGCGTCAACCTGGTAGATGCCGAATGATTTCCGGCATTTAGACGAACCGCTTCAGGAATATTCCTTAATGGTTCGGAGAGTCTGCTAGCACCGCTCGCGCTAATCGGCAACACATACTGTTACTATCTCCAATAGTATCGCGAAACATCTCCCTAAATATCGTGCCGTCCGGATTTATGCCTAACGGGCCGTTAACCGCGTCATTTTACGGCGCCTTACGAAACCTTCCTTAATAGCTTCTTCACTCAGTTTTACGTTGTTATTTAGGCAGGAACCCGGAACCGATGAAATTTGACTGGACCAAAAAGGCCCGTGCGGGGCATAAGCGGACCATGGCGCTGGCATCCATCCTTATATCCGCATTGCTGATCACTCAACCGGCCCAGGCGGGGTCGGTGAGCCGGATCGAAGCAAACGGTTCGAAAATAACTGTTTCCTTTGACGACGTTGTAGAAGGCGTCTCGACCTTCTCCTTGCTTGGACCAGACCGTATTGCGATCGATATTCGCGGGGGCACGGCCGGGCAGGGCGGTTATGCATCCGGTATTGTTAAGTCTGTACGGCAGGGACAGTATGATCCTAATACCGCACGAATAGTTTTTGATCTGGATCGACCCGCGGTCATCAGCGATGGCAGCTTTTCGCAGGATGGCAAAAGCTTGAACCTGAGCCTGCAAGCAGTTGGCCAGAACCAGATATCCATGGGGAAAAAGTCGTTTCTGCCGCCGCTGGCGTTTCGCGCTGAGCCGCCGAAAAAAGGCTATAGTGTGAAGGTGGCTTTGGGCAAGCCAAACGATTCTGTCAGCCTGCCGAAAATATACGGACCGAATGATCCGAGCAGGCCGCTTGTGGTCATTGACGCCGGACATGGCGGGCACGATCCTGGAACGGTCTCACCTCATGGCGGCAAATATGAGAAGAATGTCGTGCTGGCCATTGCAACCGCGATTCGGGACCGGTTGGTCGCAGGCGGACGGGTGCGCGTGGCTTTGACCCGGGATACCGACAAGTTTCTGGTGCTCGAAGAGCGTTATGGAATCGCCCGGCGTCTCGGCGCCGACCTGTTCATGTCGATCCACGCTGATGCTGCCGGAAACGAAGATGCGTCCGGCGCCACCGTCTATACATTGTCCGAAGTCGCCTCCGATCGGGAAGCGGCCAAGCTTGCGGCGCGCGAGAACCGGGCCAATATCATCAATGGCATCAATCTCGGCGGGGCAACACAAGACGTTTCGTCGATCCTGATCGATCTCACCCAGCGCGAGACCATGAACATATCTGCAGATTTTGCCAAATTGCTGCACCGCGAAAGCGCCCGTCAAATGAGTTTTCGTAAAATACCGCACCGCTATGCTTCGTTCGTTGTGCTCAAGGCACCGGACACGCCGTCGGTGTTGTTCGAAACCGGCTATCTGACCAACAAGGACGATGTTGCGTTCCTGAATTCCCGGGAAGGCCGGACCAAAGTTGCCACCGGTGTCGCGAGTGCAATCGAGTCGCATTTCGCCCGTAAACTGGCGATGCGCTAGAAAATTTCAGCGGTGAAAATCTGTCCGGTCGTGCCGTCTTGACGCGGTGCGCGTTTTTCAAAGATAATCGCTGGAAAATGCGCGCGAGGCGGTTTAGATAGCGCAGCCTATGGTAAAAGATGCGTCAGATACGGCTGGAGAAAGCCTCGCTTACAAGCTGGAACGAAGCACCGGCAGCCTTTTCGAGCGGCTCGAAAATTTCTGGCAAAAGAAATGGTTCCGGTTGCTCGTGGCTTTTCTCGGTCTGTGCATTCTGGGCTGGCTCCTGATCTGGGTCATCTTTGCCCGCGATTTACCCGATGCGAGGGCGTTGCAAACCTATGAGCCGCCTTTGCCGACGATGGTCCGCGCCTATGATGGTGAACCGGTTCACAGCTATGCCCGTGAACGGCGGGTGCAGCTGGAATTTTCGGAATATCCCGCGCTACTGGTGCGTGCCTATCTGGCTGCTGAAGACCGTACCTTTTTCGAACATGGTGGACTGGACTATCCGGGTATCGCCACGGCGATCCTGAGCAATATTACCAACAGCGGGCGGCCGATCGGGGCCTCCACGATAACCCAGCAAGTTGCGAAAAATCTCCTGCTGACCAGCGAAGTTTCCTATCGCCGTAAAGTACGCGAAGCGATCCTGGCCTACCGGATCGAGGACGTGCTGACCAAGGAGGAAATTCTCGAGCTCTACCTCAACCAGATATTCCTCGGTCGTAATGCTTATGGCGTACAGGCCGCCGCACAGGCCTATTTTGGCAAGGATGTTGATGCGCTGGCGCTGCATGAAATCGCCTATCTGGCAATTCTGCCCAAAGGTCCGTCCAACTATCGCCCCGAAGCGCACGAACAGCGTGCGATTGGCCGGCGCAACTGGGTATTGGGCGGAATGCGCGACAATGGCTGGATCACATCCACGCAATATGAAAACGCCGTGGCACAGCCACTCGGCGCCATTTCGCGTTCGGGGCCCCGTTTCGAACGGGTTGGCGGCTATTTTATCGAGGAAGTGCGGCGCCAGCTGATCGAGCAATTTGGCGATAACGAAAAAGCGGGACCCTATAGCGTCTATTCGGGCGGTCTGTGGGTGCGCACGTCGCTCAATCCCGAATTGCAGGAATATACCAAGGCCGCGCTGCGCAGCGGATTGCTGCGTTATAGCAGCGGCAAGGGGTGGAGCGGTCCGATCAACAAGATCGAGATCGACGAGCAATGGGCCCAGCGGCTGAACTCGACCTTTATCAACACCGATTATGAAAACTGGCAGATCGCTGTCGCTATCCGGACCACCGGTGGTGGTGCCGAAATAGGCTTCAGTGATGGCACGACGGGCCGGATCAATTCGGTTCCCGGTGCGCTTAAGGCCGGTGACATTATCGCCGTCAGTCCGGTGGGCGGAAGCAATTTCAAGCTTGAAAATGTTCCCGAAGTTTCCGGCGGAATGGTGGTGCAGAATCCTCGCAACGGCCGGGTTTGGGCGATGCAGGGCGGCTTTGACGACCGGATGAGTTCGTTCAACCGCGCCACGCAGGCAGAACGCCAGCCTGGTTCGACGATCAAGCCGTTTGTCTACGCGACCGCGCTGGATCAGGGCATGACCCCCGCGACTCTGATCCCCGACGAGCCCTTTTGCGTGTACCAATCGGCTGCGCTCGGTCGCAAATGTTTCCAGAATTTCGGTAATTCACGTGGTGCGGGCGAACAGACCCTGCGCTGGGGAGTCGAACAATCGCGCAACCTGATGACGGTGCGCGCCGCCAATGATGCCGGCATGGAAAATGTCGTAAAGACGATCAAGACCATGGGGATCGGTGACTATAAACCGTATCTGGCCTTTGCTCTCGGCGCCGGCGATACCACGGTGATGAAGCTGACCAATGCATATTCGATGCTTGCTAATCATGGCCGCGAACTGAAGCCGACGGTTATCGACTTTGTTCAGGATCGCCACGGCAAGGTGATTTTCCGCGCCGACAAGCGGGCCTGTGAAAATTGCAATATGCGGGACTGGGACGGACAACCCATGCCGCGTCCGCGTCCCGCCGGAAAACAGCTGATGGACCCGATGACGGCTTATCAGATGATCGACATCATGCAGGGCGTGATCACGCGCGGAACCGCGCAAAATCTGAAAAGTCTCGAGCGGCCATTGTTCGGCAAGACCGGCACGACCAGCGGCCCGACCAATGTCTGGTTCGTCGGCGGTTCGCCCGATATGGTTGCCGGTGTCTATCTGGGATTTGACCAGCCACGCAACATGGGTGGCTATGCCCAGGGCGGTACGCTGGCCGCACCGATTTTCCGGCGTTTTGCCGAAAAGGCGATGGCCGGGATGCCGAAAACGCCGTTTGTCGCGCCCAAGGGTGTGCGGATGGTGCGTGTTGATCGCAGATCTGGCAAGCGCGTCTATGGTGGATGGCCGACCGATGATCCGAAATCTGCGGTTATCTGGGATGTCTTCAAACCCGAAACCGAACCGCGCCGTTCGATCCGCAAGGACGAGCTTCTGGCCCGTCTGGAAGCCCGCAAGGCGCAGCTGATCGCACAGCGCGCAGCAGCGCAGGCCCGTGCCGCGGAAGCCAATCGCAATCGCGGTCCGGCGAAAAATGATGATGAATTCCTGCAAGCCGAAGGCGGCATCTATTAATGCCAGCGATTCCCTATACCGATGCTGAAAGCATCGGACATTGCGCCCGCACAAGGCATCAAAACCGTTGGCGGCGAGAGTGTCTCGACGCTGGCTAGCATCACTGCGGACGCCTTTCGCGACGATCCGTTCAACAACTGGCTGTTCGGCGGCTTTGATCCGATGCAGCGGACCTTTGCCAATCTCGCGCGCCATATTTACGCGCCCAACGGCTTTTGCCAGATACTCAACGAAGACGGCGAAGGCCGCGCTGCGGCGATGTGGCTGATGCCCGGCGACAAGGCCGACGCGACGCTGGGCGGCACGTTGCAGACTTACTGGGGACTGTTCGCCAGCGGCGGCCTCGGCGCGTTGCAGCGGGGCAAGGCGGCGGGCGACGCCATGGCCAGACACCATATCAAAGAACCGCATGCCTATCTGTTCACCGTCGGGGTTGCCGGTGCCGGACGGGGCAGGGGGCTGGGCCGGCGTCTGGTCGAGCCGGTGCTGCAAGCCTGCGACCGCAGTGGAACCTTGACCTATCTGGAGAACAGCAATCCGGCGAACCGGCGTTTCTACGCCAGCCTCGGTTTCGAGCGGGTCGAACTCTTCCATGCGACGCCCGACAGTCCGCCGCTGGAGGCGATGCAGCGGCTTCCGCGCTAGTTTCGGAGTTGCCTGGATTTCCGCCAGCACCCGGACGGCTGCCACAATTGTGAAATATATCTGTAATTCAACGGTCATTGAGCACCGCTAAATCGCCTAGTCGAAAGGTTGCGCAGGCATATCCATTGCGAAATCAACCTCGGGCAAAGGAATTATCGATGAAAAACAAGATTGCATTAATCGCTCTGGCTTCGCTGACATTGGCGGGCTGTGAAAACCAGGCCGGCGGCGCTGGCGGAGGCGGCAGCCGTGACCAGATCCGGATTGTCGGATCCTCTACCGTATTCCCGTTCGCCAAGGCGGTGTCGGAAAATTTCGTCAACTCGAACAGCTTCAAGGCACCGGTGCTGGAATCGACCGGGACCGGCGCGGGCATGAGCCTGTTCTGCTCCGGCGTTGGCGCGGATACGCCTGATATCGAAAACGCATCGCGCCGGATGAAGGCGTCAGAATTTGAACTGTGCCAGACAAATGGTGTCACCGACATCGTCGAAATCAATATCGGCATCGATGGAATCGCCATTGCGCAATCGAAGGAAGGGCCGAGCTTCACGCTGACCCCCGAACAGATTTACAAGGCCATTGCAGCCAAGCCGTTCGGCAAGGAAAATACGAGCAAGAATTGGTCGGATGTCGACGCATCGCTGCCGTCTATCGCGATCAGCGTCTACGGTCCGCCTTCGACATCGGGAACGCGCGATGCGCTGACCGAGCTGATCATGGAAGTTGGCTGCAAGACCGACGCTGCGACCAAGGCGCTGAAGGAAAGCGACAAGGATGCATATGAATCCATCTGCCACGACATCCGCTCCGACGGCCCCTATCTCGACGCGGGCGAAAATGACAATCTGATCGTGCAGAAGCTGAAGTCAAACCCGAAAGCACTTGGCATCTTCGGTTACAGCTTCCTCGAGGAAAACCTCGATACGGTGCGCGGGATTGCCATCTCCGGCGTTGAACCCGCTTATGACGCAATCGCGTCCGGCCAATATCCCGGCGCCCGTCCGCTCTACATCTATGTGAAGAAACAGCATATCGGCGTGATCCCGGGCATCCAGGAATTTATCACGGAATTCGTCAAGGCGGGAACCCGCGACGGCTATCTGGTCAAGGCCGGCCTGATCGCTTCGCCCGATGCAACCCGCGTTACCATGACGGAAGCGACCAAAAATCTGCCGTTGCTTAAAAAAGACGTGCTGAAATAGGCGCTAAACGGCGTTCGAAGAAAAAGGAGTCGCCGCCTGAACTAGACATAAGGTGATGACGATCCTGAGGGGGCTGTTGGCAACAACGGCCCCCTTTTTCGTGCGGGTAGGTCTTGGATAGGAAGCTTTACCCAACAGACTCATCCGGGCGGGACGGTCTCGCTGTCGTGACAACCGAACGCAAAAAGGGCGGTGAGGCGAGCGGGGAGACCCGCGGACCGTCACCGCCCTTATGTTATCAGCCACCACCAGCGCAGCATCGCTGCAGACGGCGGCGAGGATCAGAAGCTTATCTGAAACCGTCCGGCGAAGCTGTCGACCGAATAGTCGCCGTCGCCCGCCGCCAGGATGGCCGCATTGCTATAGTCGAGCTTGGAATAGCTCAGCAGGAAGCGGACGTAATCGACCGGAGTCCAGATCAAAGATGCCTGATAGGCATCCTGCGTCCCGCCAACAAAGCCGGCATCGACCAGATCGAGACGATCATAGCGCGCATTGACCTGCCAAGCGCCGAGGCCACCCTTGCCGACGGGATTGGACACCTTGACGCCCTTGAACACGCCTTCCTTGTAACCGCGCGTGTCGTCGGTCAGGAAGAAACCTGCCTCGACCGAGCCACCGAAGAAGGTCGGATCGGCGAGCGCGCCGCTGCGGTTCAGGTTGAGCCAGTGGCCCTCTGCCGCCGCGTGGAAACGACCGGAGATTACCGCCGCCTCGAGCCCGTAGCTGGTCTCGGACTCTGCGTCGGCGATATTGCCGGTGTCGATGAAGCGCGTGTCGGTGAAATGGACCGCCGGGCGCTGGCGATAGCGGCGCGAGCTGACCGTGTCACCGAGATCGCGATAATGGTAAGACGCCCCGAAATGGGTCTGGACATCGCCGAATTTCGGCATCGCCACGGCGCGCAGATCGAAACCGACGCTGTTGTTCTCGTCATTGTTCAGATCACCGATATTGGCGGTGAATATACCGGCCTGAAACAACAGGTCCGACACGCCATATTGCGCAGAAAGCCCGACCCGCCGCTCGAAACCGAAGGCATCGGTATAGGCGGCGCGCTCGATAAAACTGGTGTCGTTGCTGCTCGAGAGCTCTTCCAGCCCCTGGAAATTATTATGCTGCCCCGCTGTCACCGTCAGCCCGCCGTCTTCATAGGTGAAAAAGGCATCGGTCAGGTCAACCTCGTTGCCGGCAAAATCCGCTTCCAGCTTGTAGCCGAAGCCACCCGGGATCGATCCCGACGCGCCGAGCCGGACCCGCCGCGCTTCATTGGCAAAGCCTAGCCCGTCATCGACGATGCTGTCGGGCGCATTGACGGTACCAAAGTCATAAAGCATGCGGCCGCGCGGCTTGAAGCTCCAGCCGTCTTCTCCCTTGATCTCGGGCGCGCCCTTGAAGGCGATCTTGGCCGGCTTCTGCTGCTCCAACTTCTCCTCGGTCGCGGCGATCTTTGCTTCCGTCGCGGCAATCGCGCTGGTCGATGCCTGCTGGCTCTGCTGTACATTGCCAAGCTGCGCCTTCAGATCGGCGACTTCCCGCTCGAGCTGGTTCAGCTTGCTCAGCAGCGCCGCTGCCTGTTCGCTGCTGATCGACTGCGCCATCGCCGACGCGGGATAAAGCCCGATCGCCGCCGTCCCGGCCAGCAGGCCTATTGTCTTGAGCATATGGTTTTTCATAATCGCCTGTCCGTTGCCTTTACATTACATGATAGTGAGCGATCTATGACCGCAGCGTTTCTCTTTCATGGCATATTTATTTCACGTTTGTGACAGAGCGCGGGCGGGGAGGGGCCGAGGGACGGCGTTGTCGCCGGGCAAGGGTGAAACCGCACAGCTCAACCGGCAGCAGGCAGGCGGCGCTTGCCCTTGGTCCGGCTGGTCAGATGATATTGAAAGCAGCGATCACAAAGATAGGGACGGAGGACGATAGTCGCACCCTGCGCCGCCGCGATTGCGTCCGCCTCGCTGGCAAAACGCTTTTTCTTGCGGCAGATGGCGAGACGGGTGCGCATGGGGTGGATTTAGCGGCTTGCGGGGAGGCGGGCAAGCGACCCTTTCCTCCCTGCCGCGCAGCGGTGGGGAGGGGGACCGTCCGCAGGATGGTGGAGGGGGCGGTTGGGCGTGGCGCTGGCCTCGGGGATCATGCCGATCCTCGAAAGGCCGTTGTTGCCGCGCCTGCCCCTCCGTCATCCGTTCCGGCTGCCACCTCCCCACCGCTGCGCGACGGGGAGGAAAATGGGGGGCAAAATGCTTTCCTACAGGTCGGCGCTTATGGCATATTCAAAATGGCTCTTTGAAAATTAAATCCTGCTCCAACATTGCGGCGGAAGGGGAAACGGCACGTCCCGGGCTATCATCGGCTGCCCTTTCTCCCCTTGTTCACCGGCGCGGCGCGGAAACTGAACGAATCGGCGGATGTCAGTCCGGAAATGCTGCCGAAATCACACCCGAAAAACCCTGGACCTTTTCAAATTCATAACCGTGTAAAGTGTGTGAAGTTCGATTGTCGCCGCCGCAGAATATCGCGACCCGATCTGTGGGACGCGGGGCGGACGTTTCCTGCTGACATTGCTCTGCGCCCCTGCTAACGGCTGGCCATGACCGAACCATCCTCTACCCGGGCCTATAAACAGTCCCATATCCGCAATTTTTCCATCATCGCCCATATCGATCATGGCAAATCGACTCTCGCCGACCGGCTGATCCAAGAGACCGGCGGGCTGACCGCGCGCGAGATGAGCGAGCAGGTGCTCGACAATATGGATATCGAGCGCGAGCGCGGGATCACGATCAAGGCGCAGACGGTGCGGCTGCATTACAAGGCGAAAAATGGCGAGGATTACGAGCTCAGCCTGATGGACACGCCGGGCCATGTCGACTTTGCCTATGAAGTGTCGCGGAGCCTGGCGGCTTGCGAGGGCGCTTTGCTGGTGGTTGACGCGGCGCAGGGGGTCGAGGCGCAGACCCTGGCCAATGTCTACCAGTCGATCGAGCATGATCACGAGATTATTCCGGTGCTCAACAAGATCGATCTGCCCGCCGCCGAGCCGGAACGGGTGCGGCACGAGATCGAGGAAATCATCGGCATCGATGCGTCGGATGCGGTGCTGGCGAGCGCCAAGTCGGGCATCGGCATCGAGGATATACTGGAGCAGATTGTCGCGAAAATCCCGCCACCGGGCGGCGACCGCGACAAGCCGCTCAAGGCAATGCTGGTCGACAGCTGGTATGATCCCTATCTCGGCGTGGTCATCCTCGTGCGGGTGATCGACGGGGTGCTGACCAAGGGGCTGAAGATCAAGTTCATGGCCCAGGGCACCGAGCATCTGGTCGACCGGGTCGGCTGCATGCGGCCGAAGATCGAGCAATTGTCGGAACTGGCGGCGGGCGAAATCGGTTTCATCACGGCGCAGATCAAGGAAGTCAGCCAGACCGCGGTCGGCGACACGATCACCACGGTCAAAAATCCGGCGCCCGAGGCTTTGCCGGGCTTCAAGGAAGTGCAGTCGGTGGTGTTCTGCGGGCTGTTCCCGGTCGACGCGGCGGATTTCGAGAAATTGCGCGAAAGCATCGGCAAGCTGCGGCTGAACGACGCGAGCTTCACCTTCGAGATGGAGACCAGCGCGGCATTGGGGCAGGGCTTCCGCTGCGGTTTCCTCGGGCTGCTGCATCTGGAGATCGTTCAGGAACGGCTGACCCGCGAATATGATCTCGACCTCATCACCACCGCGCCGTCGGTGGTCTACCGGATCCAGATGAACGACGGCAGCGAGCAGTTCCTGCACAACCCGGCCGACATGCCGGACGTGGTCAAGATTCGCGAGATTGAAGAGCCATGGATCGAGGCGACCATCTATTGCCCCGACGAATATCTCGGCGGCATATTGAAACTCTGCCAGGACCGGCGCGGGGTGCAGAAGAACCTGACCTATGTCGGCGACCGCGCGCAAGTGGTCTACGAACTGCCGCTCAACGAAGTGGTGTTCGACTTTTACGACCGGCTGAAGAGCATTTCGCGCGGATATGCGAGTTTTGACTATCACCAGATCGGCCTGCGCACCGGCCAGCTGGTCAAGATGAACATCATGGTCAACGGCGATCCCGTCGATGCGCTGAGCATGATCGTCCACCGCGACGCTGCCGAATTCCGCGGTCGTCATATGTGCGAGCGGCTCAAGGACCTGATCCCGCGCCATCTATTCAAGATCCCGATCCAGGCCGCCATCGGCGGCAAGGTGATCGCCCGCGAGACCATCTCGGCGATGCGCAAGGATGTGACCGCCAAATGCTATGGCGGCGATATCAGCCGCAAGAAGAAGCTGCTCGACAAGCAGAAGAAGGGCAAGGCGAAGATGCGCGAATATGGCAATGTCAGTATCCCGCAGGAGGCCTTTATCGCGGCACTCAAAATGGGCGACGAGGGCTAGTTTTTTGTTGGAAAGCTTTGTTTAAAGGCGTTTCCGAAACGAGCGGATGACCGGTATCAATTGAAGGAAAACGGAAAATAGTCTATGGGCGGATAGATAGAAAGCAGGAGAGGGACCAGACTCAAGATCGGGAACCATTCATGTTTGGCTTATTCGAACCAGCTCATCGCCGCGCCAAGGACGATCAGGAAATACGCTATTTTTATTCCAAATATGGTGAGGATGCGCCCGTCGTCCTAGGTGATCGGGCAAGCGATGACAGGCTGTCATCCCGGGACCGGCGTCACTGGCAGCGGTTGGCGCGCAAAGCGCGGCGGCATAAAAGCAAATGGATCGACGGGTTGAAAGCCGACTGACTTTGCACCGCTTATGAGCCGCTGTCCCGCTGATAGGGGCAGGGCTTGATCTGGTCCGGTTCGATCGCCGGACCCTTGGCGCGGAAGCGCGCGAAATAGCCGCCCAGCTCGGGCCGCTCCATGAATCCGACCAGCTCGTAACCGACCGCCTCGAACTCGCAGAACAGCTGCTTGGGCGGGATGCCGTGCTGGGCAACATCGCGGTTGACGTCGACCACGATCACTTCCCCGGCACCGTGCGCCTTGGTCTTCTGAAGCAGAGCGGGACGCAGGCGCGAGAGAAAGGCATAAGGCTCGCGCACCTCGTGATACATGTGGACCAGAAAAATCCGGTCGAAACTATTCTCCGGCAGCCGCGGATCATCCGGCGCGCCGAGCTTGATCGAGACATTGTCGAGACTCTCCCGGCTGACCCGCTCGCCCAGCCGCGAAATCGCCTCCTCGTCGATATCCTGCGCCAGCACCCGCCCCGCCGCGCCGACCTTCTCGGCCAGCCGCACGGTATAATAGCCTTCGCCCGCCCCGATATCGGCGACCGTCATGCCTTGCTCCAGCCCCGCCGCCGTCATAATCTCCTCCGCCTCGCCCCGCTTGTCGCGTGCGGTCTCGGTCGACCATTGATTGCCGGCGAGATCCGACACCGGCCGCGAAGCCGGCGGGTAAGCGCGCGCACTATCGGCGCGGTTTGCATCCGCATCCGGCACCCGCTTGCAGGCTGTCAATGATGTGGCCAGCAAGATGCCGGTTATTGCGAATAGCGCGAAGCTGGTCTTAGGCAGAGACATGCTGCGCTGAATAGGCGAGGCTTTCGGCAGGAGCAATGGGGTTTTTCCTAGTCCACATCCTCGACATCAACCGCTTCACCGGTCACCTTCTGCGCGAGCGTGGCTGCGATGAAATCATCGAGGCCGCCGTCTAGCACATCGCTCGGGGCGCTGCTGGTGTGGCCGGTGCGGAGGTCCTTGACCATCTGGTAGGGTTGCAGGACATAGGAGCGGATCTGGTGGCCCCAGCCGATTTCGGTCTTGGCTTCATATTCGCCCGAGGCTTCGGCTTCGCGGCGTTGCAGTTCGGCTTCGAACAGGCGGGCCTTCAGCATGCCCATCGCGGTGGCGCGGTTCTTGTGCTGGCTGCGGTCATTCTGGCTGGCGACGACGATGCCGGTGGGGGCGTGGGTGATGCGGACGGCGCTGTCGGTGGTGTTGACGTGCTGGCCGCCGGAGCCGGAGGCGCGATAGGTGTCGATCTTCAGGTCGCCTTCGTTGATCTCGACCTCGAAACTGTCGTCGATCACCGGATAGACCCAGACGCTGGAGAAGCTGGTGTGGCGCTTGGCGGCGCTGTCGAACGGGGAGATGCGGACCAGCCGGTGGACGCCGCTCTCGGTCTTGGCATAGCCATAGGCATTCTCGCCCTTGACCTCGATCGTCGCGGATTTGATCCCCGCCTGGTCGCCGGCCTGATAATCGACCATCGAGACCTTGTAGCCGCGGGCCTCGGCCCAGCGCTGGTACATGCGCAGGAGCATCTCGGCCCAGTCCTGGCTTTCGGTGCCGCCGGCGCCGGCGTGAATTTCGATATAGGTGTCGAGCCCGTCGGCTTCGCCGGAGAGCAGGGCCTTGACCTTGTCGCGGTCGGCGCGGGTGGCGAGCTTTTCGAGCGTGGCGACGCCTTCATCGGCGAGGCCGGCATCGCCTTCTTCCTCGGCCATCTCGATAAATTCGAGCGCGTCGTCGCGTTCCTGCTGGATTTCGCGGGCGGCGCTGATCGATTCATCGAGGCGGCGGCGTTCGGTCATCACCGCTTGCGCGGCGGTCTGGTCGTCCCACAGGGTCGGATCCTCGACCCGGGCGTTGAGCTCGTCGAGACGCCGCAGCGCGACATCCCAGTTGAGCGCGGTCTTGATCAGGGTAAGAGCGGCGTCGATCCGGTCGACAAAGGCTTGCGCGTCGGCACGCATGATATTCTCCAAAGCTATTGGTTGCTGCGATTAGACGATATCGGCGGGAAGTAAAGTGGTGTGCGGTCTGGCCGGGGGGATCGGACGGATTTTTACGGCGAGGATTTTGTCTCCGGATTCAGGTTTATGTGGTAGAAGCAGCGTGGGTACAGGAGACAGGCGGCATGGCGATCAGCAATTTTACCGACAAGGATGTTGTCGAGCAGAACGGGCGGGTCTATTTTATCACCGGGGCGAATAGCGGTCTGGGTTACGAGGCCGCCAAAGTGCTGGCGGGCAAGGGCGCGCGGGTGCTGATGGGGTGCCGTTCTGAGGACAAAGCAGAAACCGCGATGGCGAGCATATGCGCTGTCTATCCGAAGGCGGACCTGCGGTTCATTCCGCTGGATCTGGGCAATCTCAAATCGATCCGCAGCGCGGCAAAGCTTGTGGAGAAAGAGCCGAGGCTGGATGTTCTGGTGAATAATGCCGGAATCATGATGCCGCCGCGCGAAGAGACCGCCGACGGTTTTGAATCGCAATTTGGCGTCAATCATCTCGGGACCTTCGCGCTGACCGGACTGCTTCTGGACAAGCTGGCCAAGGGTCAGGAGCCGCGGGTGGTGATCACCGCCAGCATGGCGCATCGCAGCGGCCGGATCGATTTTGACGATATCAATGCAGAGCAGGGCTACAGTCGCTGGAGTCGTTACGCGATGAGCAAGCTGGCGAATCTGCTGCACATGTACGAACTCGACCGGCGGTTGCGCGCGGTCGATTCCCCGATCAAGGCGGTCGCCTGTCATCCGGGCGTTGCCGATACCGAACTGACCAAGAATTTTCCGGCTGTCCTGGTTTCCCTGTTCCGGCCGGTGTCGAGCCTGTTCATGAACAGCGCCGCACAGGGCGCGTGGCCGACGCTGGCCGCCGCCACCGGAAAAAATGTCGAGGGAGGGCAGTATTTCGGACCCAGCCGCAATGGCGAGTGGACCGGGCCAGCGGGTGAGGTGCAGCCCAGACCTAAGGCCAAGCGGATAGAACTGGCAAAACTGCTTTGGGATGTTTCGGAAGAAATGACCGGCGTTCGTTATCCCGTATAGTTGCTGCCCGATCGCTTTTCCCTGATTGTCTTTGCCTATCGCGCGTTCCCCCGTTAGACAGGGAGCGGGAGGAGACAATTGAACGCCTAATGAAGGGGGAAATTGTTTGTTCGATGAAATGCTGGGTAGCGACGATGTCGTTCGCGAACCTTATGCCGACTATAAAGAATGGCTCGACAAGGAAGATGTCAAACGTCTCCATCGCAAGACTGACGATGCCGAGGCCTTTTTCCGCAAGACGGGCATCACCTTCAATGTCTATGGCCAGGACGAAGCCGATGAACGGCTGATTCCGTTCGACGTTATTCCGCGGATATTATCTGCCCGTGAATGGCGCAAATTGTCGCGCGGTATCGAGCAGCGGGTCAAGGCGATCAACGCGTTCCTCTATGATATCTATCATCGTCAGGAGATATTGCGCGCCGGCCGTGTGCCGGTCGAGCTGATCGCCAATAATATTGCCTTCCTGCCGGAGATGATCGGCGTTAACCCGCCCGGCGGAATTTATACTCATATTATCGGCACCGACATTGTCCGGACCGGGCCGGGTGAATTTTACGTGCTCGAGGATAATGCGCGGACGCCTTCCGGGGTCAGCTATATGCTGGAGAACCGGGAAACGATGCTGCACATGTTCCCCGAACTGTTTGCCAAGATCGGCGTGCAGGAAGTGAGCCGCTACCCGAATAATTTGCGCCGGTCGCTGGCCGCCTGTGCGCCGCCAAAATGCGAAGGCAAGCCGGTGGTTGCTGTCCTGACCCCGGGCATCCACAACAGCGCCTATTTCGAGCACAGCTTTCTCGCCGACCAGATGGGCGCGGAACTGGTCGAAGGTCATGACCTGAAGATTGTCGACGGGCGCGTCGCGATGCGCACGACACAAGGCTATACCCCGATCGACGTGATCTACCGGCGGATCGATGACGATTATCTCGACCCGCTGAATTTTCTGCCCAATTCGATGCTCGGCGTGCCCGGAATCATGGATGTCTATCGGTCCGGCGGGATTACCATCGCCAACGCACCCGGCACCGGTATTGCCGACGACAAGGCGCTCTATTCCTACATGCCGGACATTATCGAATTTTATACCGGCCAGAAGCCGCTGTTGGAAAATGTTCCGACATGGCGCTGTTCGGAGAAGGACCAGCTTGCATATGTGCTGGAGCATCTGGCGGAACTGGTGGTCAAGGAAGTGCACGGATCGGGCGGCTATGGCATGCTGGTCGGACCGGCGGCTTCCAAAAAGGAAGTCGAGGAATTCCGCGCCAAGCTGATCGGCAATGCCAGCAATTATATTGCCCAGCCGACACTGGCGCTTTCGACGGTACCGATCTTTACCGAAAAGGGACTGTCGCCACGACATGTCGATCTGCGCCCGTTCGTGCTCGTGTCTCCCGATCGTATTGATATTACGCCCGGCGGCCTGACCCGCGTTGCGATGACCGAAGGATCTCTGGTGGTCAACAGCAGCCAGGGCGGGGGGACCAAGGATACTTGGGTACTGGAAGAATGAGGGGGGCGGGATCATGCTAGGCAAAACCGCCGCAAGTCTTTTCTGGATGGCGCGTCTGCTCGAGCGGACAGAAAATAGTGCCCGTTTGATCGAAGCGGGTTTCCGCATCGCATTGACCCACTCATCTTCCTCAGTCGATGAATGGGCCTCGATTCTGGCCTCTTCTGGCGCCAAGAAGAGCTATTTGGCGAAGCACGAGGATTATAGCTCGGCTAAAGTGATCGACTTTCTGCTGCGGGACAAAAGCAATCCGGGTAGCGTCATTTCACTGATAAAGCAGGCGAGGGACAGCGCCCGCACCGCGCGCATAGCCCTGACAAGAGAAGTCTGGGAAGCCACTAACGAAGCCTGGATGAACCTGAAAACAGCTCTCGCCAGTCCGGTTGAAGAGCGGGATTTGCCAGATGTCCTGGCTGTCGTTCGCCAGCAAAGCTCGCTGGTCAGGGGTGCTGTAATGGGCACGATGCTGAGGAACGACGGCTTTAATTTTATTCGGCTGGGCACGTTCATTGAGCGGGCGGACAGTACAGCGCGGATATTGGATGTGAAATATTATCTGTTGCTCCCCTCGATCGCGCAGATCGGTACCGCTGTGGATAATGTCCAGTGGGAAACCATATTGCGATCTGTCTCTGCGCAACGCTCCTACCGGTGGCTCAACGGTTCGGATATTAGCGCGTTAAGCGTCGCCGAATATCTGATCCTTCACCGCCAGATGCCGCGGTCGCTGGCATTTTGCTATGCACAGATATCCGATAATCTCGGTCATCTGGAGCGGGAATATGGAAATGAGGTGACGTCACACCGTCTGGCGGACGATATTTGCGACCGCTTGCTCGGCCAGCCTGTGCAGAATATTTTTGAAGCCGGCCTGCACGAGTTCATCATCGAATTTCTGGCGGCCAATAACAGCCTCGCTGCCCAGATCGAGACCGACTATAATTTTCAAGACAGGATAAGCTGAATATGCTGCTGAAAATTAATCACGAAACCCGCTATAATTACGACAAGCCCGTGCAATATGGCTTGCAGCAGTTGCGCCTTCGCCCGAAGGAAAGGCCCGGTCAGCGGATATTGGAATGGAATATCGAGATTGAAGGCGGCGCGCTGGAATTGTCCTTCGAAGATCAACATTGCAATCATGTTGATCTGATCAACATCGAGCGCGGGCGGAGCGAAATCGTCATTCGTTGCACCGGCGAGGTTGAAAATACCGATGGCAGCGGCGTTATCGGACGCCACGCCGGATTTGCTCCGTTGTGGTACTTCAAAAGGGCGACAGCGCTTACCAGGCCCGAGGCCGAAACCGGTAAGTTGGTTGCAGCGCTGGATCAGGATTATGACGGCGACATTGCCAGGCTGCATGCGTTATCGGCTCTGGTTACCGACAAGGTCGCTTACAAGACTGGCGAGACCGATGCTGAAACCACTGCTGAGCAGGCTCTTAAGGTCGGTGGCGGCGTATGTCAGGATCATGCCCATATCTTCTGCACCGCGGCGCGCTCGCTGGGATTTCCTGCGCGCTATGTCTCCGGATATCTGATGATGAGCGACCGGGTAGATCAGGATGCAACACATGCATGGGCGGAAGCCTATGTCGAGCATATCGGCTGGGTCGGTTTTGACGTGTCCAACGGCTATTCGCCGGACGAACGCTATGTCCGGGTCGCCACAGGCCTGGATTATCGCGATGCATCGCCGATAAGCGGCCTGCGATATGGTGCGGGCAGTGAGGATATGATTGTCAGCCTGCAAGTGCAGCAGTAGAGAGACCGCGAATATTGATCAGGGATAACCATTATAAATGACCTATTGCGTGGCACTGCGGATGAAACGTGGTCTGGTTTTTATGTCGGACACCCGCACCAATGCGGGCGTCGACGATATTGCCCAAGTCAAGAAGCTGACAAGCTGGGAAGTGCCCGGAGAGCGGGTGATCACGTTGCTTTCGGCGGGCAATCTGGCGACCACGCAAGCGGTGGTGAGCTTGCTCGACGAGCGCGGTAAACATCCTGATGACCGCAATCCTTCGATCCTGCAGGCGCCGTCGATGTTTCAGGTTGCGACGATCATCGGAGACACATTGCGCGAAGTCGTCAAAACCTATTCTCATCAGGGTCAGGAAGCGAAATCCCCCTTTGGCGCGACGCTTATTCTCGGCGGCCAGATCAAAGGCAGTGATCCGAGGCTTTTTCTGATTTATCCTGCTGGCAACTTCATCGAAGCCAGCGATGACAGCCCGTTTTTCCAAAGCGGCGAAACCAAATATGGCCGTCCGATTCTGGTCCGCGGCTTCGACCCCGAAATGTCCTTCGAAAATGCCGTGAAGCTGTTGCTGGTCTCTTTCGACTCTACAATCCGTGCCAATCTGGCGGTGGATCTGCCGCTCGATATGCAGGTCTATGAAGCCGACTGTTTTGCGATTACGCAACAGCAGAGGATCGAAAAAGACGATCCCTATTTTCAGGCAATTTCTGAAGGCTGGGGGGATGCATTGAAAAATGCGTTTCAATCACTGCCCGATTTCAGCTTTAAAAATTAACCGAAGCGCCTTTTTCCCGCCATCGCCCTGTGCGCCATCGCCATCGTGGTGAGCTGTGCGTTGACGCGTATGCAGCTTGGCATCACGCTGGCATCGGCAACATAGCAATTGGTTGTATTGTGCACGCGCTGGTTAAGATCAACAATGCCCTTATGCGGGTCTATGTTGATCGCATTGCCGCCGTGGGGATGGGAACTCGACAGGACGACATCATCCGGCTCGACGATTGCCTCTTCGTAAAAGGCGTCAATCTCGTCATGGCTCATGTCACAGGTCAGCGTCTGGCCACGGAGCAGGGCTGGGTAGACTTCGATTGCGCCGTTGAGAAAATGCACCTTGGTCATTGTCGCCAGCGCGCGGCGCAGTAGAGCCAGCTCCTCCTCGCCGATTTTCAGCTTGAGCTTGCCATTTTCCATATAGCCGAGCCGGTCGGCGGGAAACAGGACGCCTGCGGAAACCAGCCGGTTATAATTTTTCATCCGCTCATAATGGTCTTCAAACCATCCCGGCACGAGCGTAGCCATGCTCATCGGCGGCTGGAAATGGCTTTCGATCAGAAAATCACCGCGATCGACATAGGTCGCCATCTGGTCTTCGTTCCAGACGTTCACGTCCATGCCCTCGGGCATCAGGGCGACCACCGGGCAGGCGATGTTGAGCGAGATATTGGTCCCTGATTGCAGGATACCGCTATTGTAGAGCAGATTGCTGGAGGCGAGCGCTCCGGCTGCCACCACCACGCCTTTGCGGGCACGAATTGTCCGCTTCTGGCCGTTGGCGAGCCTGATCTCGACGGCCTTTGCGACCCGCTTGCCATTGGCGCCTTCGCCCCACAGGATTTCGGTAGCTTCGGCTTTGTGCAATATCCGGGCCGGCTTGTCGCGCGCATCGCTGGTCGCATGGGTCAGGAAGCTTTCCGGCATCGCTTTTTTCCGGCCATAGGGGCAACCGGTGTTGCAATAGCCGCAATATACGCATTCGCTATCCGCTGTTTTCGGTCCGTAGTTTTTCCTGAACCAGGCGGTGACCGCCTTGTGGTCCATCGGGTCGCTCGATTGGGCCGCATATTTGTTCCAGCCGTCGATCAGATGCGGACCGTTGTTGCGACCGGTGACATGGTCGATTTCCGATACTTCGAGCGCATTTTCTACCGCCTCGTAACTGGCCGCAAGTTCCGCTTCTCCGACCGGAGCGCCGAGCTTTGACCAGATATCATAAACATCTTCGGCGTCCGGATGGACGAGCCCTTCATGCTTCATCCGGAGGCAGATGCCATTGTTGATGACGGTGGAGCCGCCGACGACGCGACCCTGAAACACGATGATGTCGC
This sequence comes from uncultured Parasphingorhabdus sp., assembly GCF_963975555.1. Classification (GTDB taxonomy): domain Bacteria; phylum Pseudomonadota; class Alphaproteobacteria; order Sphingomonadales; family Sphingomonadaceae; genus Parasphingorhabdus. Next base: position 59,120 of record NZ_CAXBHH010000002.1, read on the forward strand.
GGTCGGATGTTGTTTGCAGGGCGCCATCCTTGAACAGACGCGCGGTCATCCGTGCTTCTTCATGGGTGATGCGGGATGAGGGATAATGGCTGCCGGCTTCGATGATCAATGCCTCGTGCCCCTCGTCGGCGACCGCAGCAGCAGCAACGGCGCCGCCAGCGCCGGAACCGATTACGATTACATCGGTTTCTTCCGGGATGGCCTGATGGCCGACGAAGACTTCGGCGGTCAGATCGCGGCACGTTTCACGACGAACCGGACGTTCACCGGCGGCGGAGCGGTCACGTTGCGCCGGCAGTTCGTAAGCGAGGTCGGCCAAGACCGGGTTGTCGAAATTCTCTTCTTCATCGCCATGCTGCCAATGGCCATAATAGCCGGCCAGGATGACGCCCTTGGTCCGTGCAATATCCTGGAACAGATCGATCCGCGCGTTCCGCAGCCGCCGGTTGATCAGTCTTTTTCGTAAAGCCGGTGTCGCGACCAGGAAAAGCGGGCCGCCGAGGACCAGAAACAAGCCATAGAGCGCCATCCCGATTTCATCCGGCTTGTCGCCGTCGATGTTGGAAAAATGTTCCTGCAGGTTCTCGACCACCTGGTCGGCGGAAATCACCATTTTGCGGTCGTGAAACAGAGCTTCTGCCGTCGCCTTTATGATCAGCGCCTGCAGTCGATTGAATGGTTTCTGCAATTTCCCTCTCCCTCGGTGCGACCCGGGGTGTCTATTGTTGCGCTATAATCCTCCGGAGCGTGATCGTCCATGACTATGCCACACCGGTTGCGGCATGCTGCGATTTTTCTATCCGGGTTTTAGTCAGGATGTGATTAAAGGCACTGCTTGTGACAGCGCGGATGATAGGATATGTTATGTTCATAACAATCGAGAGTTTGTCATGCGAAAAGAAGTCCGTCGTTTCCGTTCCAAACTGGTCGTCGCTATATCTGTTGCGGCACTGGCGATTCCCGCGCCCGCTTCGGCACAATTTGGCGGGTTGTTCAAAAAGAGATCGTCGAGCACGAGCGCCGGCAGCGCGTCGAAGGATTGCGCCACCGATCCGGCAAACTCGATTGGCAAATCCATATTGGGTAACATGATCGGAGATTTTACCGGGCGGGCCACGCGCAGCATGGGCGTCATCGGATCCTATATTCCCCGGGCAGAAGTAGCGGACACGCTGACCAACAGTATCGCGTGCCAGCTTGATCCTGACGAGCAGTTGCAAGCGGCGGATGCGACGCGCGACGTGACGCGATCCGCAGAAGTTGGCAGCAGCGCGGAATGGACCAGTCAGACACGTGCCAATGTATCGGGAAGTTCTACCGCGACATCAAAAACGCAAACGGCAGATGGCACAAGTTGCATGAGCATCACCGATGTCATCATTGTCGATGGCGAAGAAACCCGCGTGTCGAAGCGGATGTGCAAAGGTGCCGGTGAAACGCGCTATGTTGTGATGGTCTAAAAAATGAGCAATAGAAGCAAAGTCATAAGAGCCGTAATTGCCACTGCCTCTTTATTGGTCATGGGCGCCAGTGATGTAAAGCCCGGCATGGATCCGGACAATCCGACTTGCCCGCGCTATCCCAACTGGTCGTCGTCTGCGAAGATGGAACTGACTCCCGTGGATCGCAAAGGCACCAAGATATTGCTCGCCGAGGGCGCGATTGATGCCGGGCTGCCCGACCGGTTGCGCAAGGCGCTGGCGAAGAACCCGGATATTTCCGAAATCTGGCTGCGCTCGCCCGGCGGTGTGGCAAGAGCGGGCAATGAAGCCGGCCGCGTGATCCGGGAGGCGGATGCCTCTATCATCACCCGCATTCCCAAGGGATGGACCTGTTTCAGCGCGTGCAATTTCGTGTTCATGGGCGGCAGGGCGAGGATCGTCGAACCCGGCGCCCATTTCATGGTCCATATGTTCACCATGACCGGCGATCGCAACGCGATCAATTACAGCATCGAGATGGGGACGGATTCTACAGTCGGCCTGATCGGCGAAGTGGAGCAGGAAAGTGCGCTGCTAGCGACAGAAGACAATGACTTTCTGATCCGCATGGGTGTCTCGCGCAAATTATTGTCGGAAGTCATGTATAAAACCAGCGCGGTCAAAAGCGGTGACAGCGACAAGGCGACCCGTCGCTGCCTGACCGAAGAGGAAGCGCTGCGTTACAATGTGGCCAATGTAACCGGCTAGAACGGCATGTGAAGCAGCCCGGCCTCCCGAAAATGACAGCCATGCTTTTGCTTTTCTTTTGAAATTATGGCGTTAGCATGGGCGAGAGCCAATCGGGCCAGATAATCGGGGAGGCAGCATAATGCGTCATATTGCGATCATCGGATCGGGACCTGCAGGCTATTATTCGGCAGAAGCCGCGCAGAAGAAATTTGGTGAAGAGGTCGCGGTCGACATTATCGACCGGCTACCCGTCCCTTTCGGTCTGATCCGCACTGGCGTTGCACCCGACCATCAATCGATCAAGGCCGTCTCGCGACGCTACGAGAAAACCAATCTTGGCGACAATGTGCGCTTCGTCGGCAATGTCACGGTTGGCGAGGACGTCAGTGTTGCCGAATTGCAGGGCCTCTATGACGCCGTGGTGCTGGCAACCGGCGCGCCGAATGACCGTGTTCTCGATATCCCCGGCAGCGACCTTCCCGGTGTCATCGGCAGCGCTGCTTTTGTCGGATGGTATAATGGCCATCCGGATTTCAAGGATCTCGATCCGCCGCTCGACGCCACATCGGTCGCGATCATCGGCAATGGCAATGTAGCTCTCGATGTCGCGCGGATATTGGCGAAGACCGAAGATGAATTTGCCGGCAGCGATATTGTCAGCCACGCGCTCGATGCGCTGAAGAATAGCAAGATCAGGAAGATCACTCTGCTGGGCCGGCGCGGCCCGCACCAGATCGCGATGACACCGAAAGAACTGGGTGAACTGGGGCATTTGCATCAGGCGCGTCCGGTCGTCGATCCACTCGACTTTCCCGATGAAGGCGATGATGCGATGCTCGAACCCGGCATGCGCAAATCGGTCACCCATTTGCGCAGCTTTTACGAGCGGGCTGGGGAACTGCTCGACAAGCCGATCCAGATTGATTTCGATTTTTTCGCCATGCCGGTTGAAATTCGCGGAGACGGCAAGGTCGAGAAGCTGGTCATCGAGCGCACCGTGCTGGATGCCGATATGCGCTCCAACGGGACCGGCGAACAGTACGAGCTTGATTGCCAGATGGTGATCAGCTGCATCGGCTATCGCACCCCGCCGATCGAAGGCGTTCCCTATGAACATGGTCGCGGCCGTTTTGCCAATACCGACGGACGGATATTGCCCGGCCTCTATTGCGTCGGCTGGGCGCGGCGCGGCCCGTCGGGAACCATCGGGACCAACAAGCCGGACGGCTTTGCAATTGTCGATGCCATCGCCGAAGATATCGGTTCGGGCAATCGGAAGGAAGGCCGCGCAGGACTGGATCGATTGCTCGACGAGCGCGGCGTAGAAGCGGTCACCTTCCGCGACTGGAAGAAAATCGAGGAAGCTGAAATTGCGAGAGCACGAGACGGTTCACCGCGCGAGAAATTTACCGATATCGCCGACATGATTGCAGCGCGGGGTTAATGTAGATTTCCAAAATAATTTATCCGGCTTATTCTGCCTCAATCGAATTCGTATTTTCAGATATTGTATTGGGGCTTACAGTCTCTGGACTGACTCGTTCTTGCGACAGTTTCGGAGGTGGAGGAGCCCACTGCCGTATATGCTGGCCCACCGATTCATAAAAATGTGGGACTGAAGTTTCTAACTCTTGGATTATTGTTCTGGTTTGGCCGAACCGATTGCCCAAATCTACCGGCATGATAACATCAAAACCGACGACCGTCATTTTGCCTTTATCTTCGCCAATCCTGTCTGGGTTCTCTCGTAGGTCACTCAAGGGCAGCTGAGTGGTTGGTGAAGATCCGGGCCAATACATTCTGATATGTGCTTTTGAATCTGCCTGTTTGGGGATCTGTCGTAACAGCCAATTCAAGCGAGCTTTATTCGAGACTTTATCGCCGGGAGCCTTGACGTACATCGAGTTTAGAATGGAGCGACGGCGTAGATCGACTATCACCGATAGGGGTGATGCCGCATCAGGCACGTCCAAATTGATAGCCAATGCCTGCTTCGAAACGAGTTCCTTTACGTCGCTCTCGAACTTTGCTCCCGGACTTGAAGATTCTGCGCGTGATAGTTTTTCACGCACAAATGTACCGAGTTGACGGCTAAGGATAAGACTCAGATCTTTTGTTTCTTGCTGCCAAGCTTCAACGACGGCATTGAGGTCATCGTTGCGCACCAGTTTTCCGCCAGCTTGCACTAGAGCGCACACTGCACTCCATGCTTTCGGCATTTGAGAGAAGCCTTCCACCCCTGCGCTTGGGTGACTTATAAAACGCAGGAATTCTTTTAGGATATTTGCTTGCTCTTCATCTTCAATGTCCTGATTTGCAGTTAGCAACCGTGCCACAGTCATTATTTGCATCCAGGAAAAGTGATATAGCCCGATGCCCTTGAATTTTGTTGAGATGATTTTGACTGGATGATGGTCGGGTACTGTCGCAAATTGGTTCGAGATTGTTATCACGGCATCAATTTTTTTCGATTTTGCTATATCCAAATAGCGCTCCAATTGATCGTTTGATATCTCGGACTTTCCCACTTTTGCTTCAACGAGCGCCGACCAAGTGCGTTTTCCGGTTTCTAAAACGATCAAACCATCTGGCCGTCCCAGCTTTTTGTCAGTCAGATTGTTGAAGTTCACTTCCGTGTAAGTCGAAATTATCGTGGTCGATCCAATTCTTTGGTTAATTGAGTTAAATAGATTTTGAGAAAAACCTCTAACGAAAGTGAGCGTCGCTAAGAAAATAGAGAGTGTTCTGCCTTCTTTGGAAGTGTCTGCTAGAATGGGGAACAGCCGAGCCCGTTGAGGGTTCATTAAATCAGGTAGGTCCGCCATGTCAGTCTCCCATTTATTTTTGGATGTCTTAACTATTGTGGCCCTTATACTCAAATTAATCTAAAATTGGTCTGGTTTGTCCAACCAACCCCGCAATATCGCGTTCACCTTTTCCGGCGCTTCCTGTTGCACCCAGTGCGACACGCCGGGCAGGCGGTGCAATTCTAGATTTGGCACCCACTCTTCGGTGCCGTCGGTGCAGCGGATGTCGATTGCTGCATCTTCTTCTCCCCAGATCATCAGGGTCGGGATATCTACAATCCCGTCGCCGATCTCTCGCACGTCCTTGGTGCGGAGCAGGGCGCGGTAATAGTTGATCATCGCGCGCAAGGCGCCGGGGCGGCTGGCGGCGTCGGCGTAGACTTGCAATTCGCTATCGGGAAAGCGGCTTTTGTCGACGGCCATATTGGAAAAGGCCTGTTTGATAGGTTCCGCTCCGTTTCGTCCGAACAATTTTTCGGGCAACCACGGGATCTGGAAGAAGAAAATATACCAGCTTTTCCTGAGCTGATACCAGTGCCGCATTTCCCGTTGCGCGCATTTTGGATGCGGCACATTCATGATCACCAGTCTGGTCAGCGGGCGTATCTTTTTGATCGCGAAATGCCAGGCGATGATCGCGCCCCAGTCATGGGCGATCAAGGTGACTTCTTCCGCGCCGCTGGCATCGATCAGGGCTGCGATGTCCTGGACCAATATGTTCAGGCGATAGGATTCGATACCCTCCGGTCTGCTTGATCCGCCATAGCCCCGTAAATTAGGCGCCCAGACGCGGTAGCCCATCTCGGCGAGCATCGGCATCTGGTGACGCCAGCTATGGTTCAGTTCGGGGAAGCCATGCAGGCAAAGGGCGAGCTTTTTGCCTGCACCCGCGGTTGCCACTTCGAAACTCTGGCCGTTGGCTTCGATCCATTCCACCGCGATGCCACTCGACGGTTCGGGATTCCATGAGACATTTTTTTCCATATTTTTATCTTGCACGAGGACGCTTTAACCAACCAGTTAAATCTGTTATAGCACCGAAAAAAATAAAGGAGAGAGTCGATGCATGATATGGTTATACGCGGGGGAACCGTGGTTGATGGTACGGGCGGAGCGCCCTTTGTCGCCGATGTCGCGATTGACGGTGATCGCGTTTCGCTGGTCGGAACGGTAACGGCGCAGGGCCGCGAAGAGATTGATGCATCGGGAAAATTTGTCACCCCCGGCTTTGTCGACGTGCACACCCATTATGACGGGCAGGCGACGTGGGACGATGAAATGGCGCCCTCGAGCTGGCATGGTATCACTACAGTCGTGATGGGCAATTGCGGTGTCGGTTTTGCGCCGGCCCGGCCCGATCGTCACGAATGGCTGATCAATCTGATGGAAGGCGTGGAGGATATCCCCGGTACTGCGCTGGCCGAAGGCATGAGCTGGAACTGGGAAACTTTCCCGGAATATCTTGACGAGCTGGAAAGAATGCCGCGCACCGTCGATGTCGCGACGCATGTGCCGCATGGCGCGGTCCGCGCCTATGTGCTGGGCGACCGGGAGAAACCCGGTGCGGTGCCGACACAAGATGAAATCGACCAGATGTCGCAGATTGTCGAAGATGGCCTGAAAGCGGGCGCTCTCGGATTCTCGACCTCGCGGACGATCCTGCATCGCAGCATTGACGGCGAACTTGTTCCTGGCACGACGGCGACGAAGGAAGAATTGATAGGTATCGGCCGCGCGATGGGCCGGGTCGGCTATGGCGTGTTCGAGATGGCCAGCGATCTCAACAAGGAATGGGATGAATTCGGCTGGATGGGCGATCTCAGCCGCGAAACCGGTTTGCCGGTGACCTTTGCGGCGCTGCAGTCGATCGCCAAGGAACAGACGCTCGACGAGCAGATCAGCAATATGCGCGCGGAAAACGATAATGGTGCCAATATCGTCGCGCAGATTGCGCTGCGCGGAAACGGCATTGTCATGGCCTGGCAGGGCACGGTGCATCCCTTCGTCCGCCACCCAAGCTGGGTTGCGATGGAAGGCCTGTCCTGGGATGAAAAATATGCCAAGCTGAAGGATCCGGCGTTCAAGACACAATTGCTGAGTGAGAGTGCCGAGATGCCGGAGCAGGTCGATATCGTCCCGGTCTTCATGATCATCACGCAGGGCTGGCCGGTGCAGTTCGAGATGGACCTGGATTTCAATTACGAGCCGCAGGCGGATGAAAGCATCGCTTCTCGTGCCGCTGCCGCTGGCAAATCGGGCGCGGAATATGCCTATGACCTGATGATGACCGATGACGGCAAGGGCTTTATCTATCTGCCCTTGCTCAACTATATGGACGGCAATCTCGATTTCCTCGAAACATTGCAGCAGTCCGATGACACGGTGAACAGCCTGTCGGATGGCGGCGCGCATTGCGGCACCATCTGCGATGCCGCGAGCCCGACCTTCATGCTCGAATACTGGGTGAAGAACCGGACGCGCGGGACGATCAGCATCGAGAATGCCATCAAGCGGCAATGTCTGGATACGTCACGGCTCTATGGCCTGAACGATCGCGGCGTGCTCAAGCCCGGCTATCTGGCGGATGTCAACGTGATCGATATGGAGCGGATCAAGCTGGGCAAACCATGGCTGGCGTTCGACCTGCCAGCGGGCGGCAAGCGCTTGCTGCAAAAGGCTGATGGCTATGATTATACGATCAAGTCGGGGCAGGTGACCTTCAAGGGCGGCGTCGTGACCGACAAGCGTCCCGGCGGCCTGATCCGCGGTCCGCAGATGGTCGAAATGCTCGAAGCGGCGGAATAGTTATAGGAGCGCAGCCGGATTGCCGGCTGCGCTCCTAAATCAATCGAGAGGATCAGAGTCCGGTCCAGCGTAGCCGGACAAAGGCACTCCTGCCTGCACCCGGTAAACGCGCGCCAAGCGCCACGTCCGAACCGCTGACGCGATTGTAGCCCGCGAGATGGTCCGTATAATTTTTGTTGAACAGATTTTCCACGCTGGCGTCGAGCGACAATGTGGATGTGAGTGCAACATGGCCGAATAATCCAGCGAGTAAATAACCGTTACTGGGCTGTTCGCTATTGGTGGCAGACACTTTGTTCTGGTCTGCAAAAGCGTGCAATTCGGCACCCAGATGCCAGACTTCCTCTTGCCAGCTCAAGGCCACGCGAGCGTTCGGCGGTGTGATGCGATACAGATCGTCATCAATGTCGCGTCGTTTTGCGCGGACATAACTGGCCGTACCGTCCAGATGCAAAGGCCCGCTTATATGCCAGCCGAAATCCAGATCGGCGCCGTAAAATTCCGCATCGACATTGCCAAAGCGTAACGGTGTGGGATCGCCATTCATATTTGCGACCATTTCCACCGGACTGTCGATAACGACTGGAGTGTCATCATATGGCACGCCCTGAATGAAATCATCGACGCGCCGATAGAACAGCGTTGGCCGTGCATAGAAACGGCTATCCTGATAGTCGAAACCAATTTCGGCGATCCAGGCTTTTTCATTGCCGAGATTCAGATCGCCGACATAGATATTACCGTCGGCAAGGCCACCACTTGCGCCGGTTGGCAACCATGAAAAACGCTCAACGGCATTGGCGACACGGGTCTTGTACGCAAAGGACAGGCGGGGTTTGAAGTTTCCCATATCGCTCCAGAAGCGTGCTGTGACATCGACCGTATTATCGGACCAGGTGCGATCCCACGCGGCGAAACCATTCGCGAGCATGCGTGGGCCCATCGGAACGGCGCTGCCCAACAACGGCGACCCTGCCTCCATCCGGTGATGGTCAAAGCGGGCGCCGATTTCGGCTTCCACCGGTCCAAATCCAAGACGGCTTTCCACGAAGGCACCCACCCGGCTGCCGGAAATATTATTGAGCGATGTCAGGAAAAAAGCCGTATTCGAGGGATTGGTAATCCGCACATCCTTGTCCAGTGTCTCAACATCTGCGCCAATCCGGACATGGCGTTCCGGGGTTCCGATGCGTAGCGCGGTGGCAGCCGTACTGGTGTCCGCATCGGCAAAAGTGCCGCGTTGATCCGCCGGGCTGGCCGGACCTTGTCGCAGAGAAAAATTATCCATCAGATGCCGGATCGCGACGTGCCCCGCTTCCACTTCAAGATATAGATTGTCATCGAGCTGCCCTTCATAGGCCAGGCTCAGGAAGTCCGTGTTGAAATACTGGATATCCATTGGGAAAGGCGGGTTGCCGGTCGGATCGGTTTCCTGCCGCCGGTAAGACAGGGTCAGGCTGCCGTCCCCGACTTTCAGTCCCGCATGGGCACCAAAATTCAGGCGCTCGAAGCTGGATGATGCAATGGTCCCGTCGGGGAATTGCAGGTTATCGCCTTTCTCGTAGGACGCGATTACACCGAATTTGACCCGCTCATTGGACAGGCTGACAAGCCCACCCATTAAATAGCTATTGTCGCCGCTGCGATAGCCGGCGGTTAAATCAGCGTGGGGTTGCATTGCAGAGCCTTGGGAGAACTGCGCTTCCTTTAGAATGGCATTGACGCCACCGCCAAGGCCCGGACCTTTGCGAACCGGGCTGATACCGCGATCCACTTCGATCCGGTCCACCAGAGCCATAGGTGCATAATGAAGCGGCGGGTCCATTAAATTGGGTCCGCCCGACGAAAAGCGCTGTCCATCGATGCGCACCAATATCCGGTCGCCAAACAGGCCGCGATACTGGACCTGGCCGGACAGGCCGCCATTGTCGAGCAAGGCGGCACCCGGTGCGCGGGCAACCAGCGACGCTGCGTCAGGGGTAGAAATAATTTCCTTGTCGCTTTCGATCTCGTCGGTGGTCGCCGTGGCGCGCTGACCGGTGACTATGATATCGGTCAGCGGGTCAGTCTCGGCAAAAGCGGGCGAGGCAAGGGCGATGTTCGCCGTAAAGGCGGTCAATATTGTTCTGTTCATGATAAATCCCAAACGGCCATGTCCCACTGTGTGGGAGGGCCGGAAAAATGCAAATGGTGCGATCAACCGCCAATCAGGGCGAAGGTCGCGCGCTATTTCAGATGTTTTGGGAAACTAAAGGCGGCCCGGTTGCGGGCGGGACGTTGATCCGGTTGCGCAGCGCAAAGCGGCGCGGTTCGGACGGTTCGTGCGTGGCCGGAGCCAAGGTGGACATTGCGAGCTCTGGTGTGGAAGAAGCCAGACCAAAGGACGTGCCACCGGCGAAAGCACAGGCAGGCGTTGATGGTTCTTGTTCGGGTTCCGGCGCGCTCTCGTCCTGCTGACCATATACCAGCGATAGCAGGTCAAAGTCGGGATTGTCTGGCGTTATCACCAGCTTGCTGTCGGCGTGGCCGGAGCACAGCTTGATCGCAAAGCCGCTGGCAGTTTGCGTGGGCATGAAGCCTTGTGGCGCAAGTGCGCTCAGCAATATTGCGAGCAAAGCGAAAGCGTGAATCGCCGGGTTGGTTTTCAGGAACCGGGAGAGGGCGAGGGGCCGAGTCATTGTTTATGCGGGCGCTATATTGCGCCGCGGGAGTAAATGCTAGTGTTCTCGGACGGGTCGGCTGCGAGAAGCCGAACACTCAATACAATATGGTCAAGGTTCAAGGGTCGCAGCTTACATTTCCGTCACCCCAGCGCAGGCTGGGGCCCAACCCGATCTGGCGATGACCAGCAAGTTTTGCACTTGGCGAGAACAAGCGGGAGACAGCAACATTGGTATAGGCTCCAGCCTGCGCTGGAGTGACAGGATTGAACGCAATTGGATGAGACCATGCAACGGTTTGCTGCCGTTTGTGGTGAGCTTGTCGAACCACCCCTGTAGCCGAGAGCTGCCCTTCGACAGGCTCAGGACGAACGGAGCTCATTAAGTCTACGCAACCCTCTCCCTCAACGGAGAGCTATCAAACCCGCATCGGCATCAGTACATAAAGCGCCGTCGACTTGTCATTCTCGCGAATAAGTGTCGGTGCGCTGGCGTCGGCCAGATGCAGTTCGACGGTATCGCCTTCGATCTCGCCGAGAATATCCATCAGATATTTCGAGTTGAAACCGATTTCGAATGTGTCGTCCTTATAGGAGCCGGGCACTTCTTCTTCAGCCTTGCCATTTTCGGGCGAGGTGACGGAAAGTGTGATCTTGTCATCGCCGAGCGCCATTTTGACAGCACGGGTTTTTTCGGTGGCGATGGTCGAGACGCGGTCGACGCCCTGGGCGAAGCTTTTTGCGTCGATCTTGAGCAGCTTGTCATTGCCGGTCGGGATGACGCGTGTGTAATCGGGGAAGGTGCCGTCGATCAGCTTGCTGGTCAGGATCGCGGTGCCGAGGGTGAAGCGGATCTTGCTTGCCGACAGGTCGATCTGGACCGATGATTCATTGTTCTCGTCGAGCAATTTACGCAGTTCATTGACGCATTTGCGCGGGACGATCACGTCGGGCATGCCTTCTGCACCGGCGGGCCGGGGCAGAGTGACGCGGGCGAGGCGGTGGCCGTCGGTCGCGGCGGCTTTGAGCACCGGTGTTTCTTCATCCTGCACGTGCAGGAAAATACCGTTGAGATAATAGCGGGTCTCTTCGGTCGAGATCGCGAAGCGGGTCTTGTCGATGATCTGGATCAGCGAGCTTGCAGGCAGTTCGAAACTGGTCGGCAGTTCGCCTTCGGCAATGACCGGGAAATCGTCGCGGGGCAGCGTCTGCAGGTTGAAGCGGGCGCGGCCGGCGTTGACCTTCATTTTGCCATCGGCAGCGTCGAGCTGGACCTGCGAACCGTCGGGCAACTTGCGGGCGATGTCGAACAAGGTGTGTGCGGAAACTGTGGTCGATCCCGCGGTCTCGACCTGGGCTTCGACGGTTTCAACGACCTGAAGGTCGAGGTCGGTTGCCATCAGCTTGATGCTGCCGTCGGCGCTTGCCTCGATCAGTACGTTGGACAAAATCGGAATAGTGTTGCGCCGCTCAACCACGGACTGGACATGGCCCAGGCTCTTTAGCAATGCCGCGCGTTCAATGGTCGCTTTCATAAACCGTCCTTCTTGTTCCCGATCAACCGTGAAAATAGCTGTGCGAATGACTCCGCACGGCTTCACGGATAGTTACCCGCTTCATTAACAATAAAGTGCCGCAGGGCAAGCCTGATCGCGGCCCGATGTCCGATAATGCCGTGAAAAACTGTGGAAAAAACTAGTGAGGCGGGTAAAGCCGCAGTTTCATGGGATGGTTTTTGCCATTTTGGAACGGGACAGGAAAGATATGAGCGGCATCAATACCAATGGAAAGCGTCTGTTTATTGCGCGCCACGGCGAGACAATCTTCAACCTCGCGGCGCGGATCCAGGGCGACCATGTCCATACGCCGCTGACCCGCGCCGGTTTCGCCCAAGCCGATGCGATGGGGCGCGCTCTTGCGCTGCACCTTGCGCCAAACCCACCGGCTCTCGATCTGATCGCTTCGGATACCGACCGGGCGCTGCAGACTTTATCTGTGGTCGCCGAGCATGTCGGGGCCGACTGGCATCAGGCGCGCAGCGACGCGCGGCTTCAGGAAATTGATATGGGGGAGTGGGGCGGCGTCTATTACCGGGATCTGGCCGGCAAGCTCGAAATCGACGAAGAGGAGCGGTTGTTTGCCACGGTGGCTCCCGGTGGCGAAGATTATCGCGATATTGCGAAACGACTGGAACATTGGCTTGCAGAGCAGAATTTTACCCGCGACGCTGTCCTGATCAGCCATGGTATGACCAGCCGGGTATTGCGCGGCCTGCTCGTTGGCGCCGATCCGCACCCGCGCTTTGGCGCGCCGATCGCCGCAGGCCTGCCGCAGGGTTCGATCGTGCAGATTTGTGACGGCGTGGAAGAGATTATCCACACCGGCGGAGGGGAAGGGGAGAAGGCTTGAAAAAGCGGCTCATTCTTCTGGGGCTTTTTGTGTCCGCGATTCCGGGGCCGGTGGTCGCGAAGGATTCCCTCGGCATATTCAACAGCTGGGGGGCGTTCCGCGATCCGGAAATCCCGCGCTGCTATGCAATTGCGGAATCGGAAGAGATTAATGGCAAGGCACAACGCAAATCCTATGTCAGCATCGGGTTCTGGCCCAAACGCGAGATCAGGCGGCAATTCCACGTTCGCCTGAGCCGGAACCGGTCAACCAATAGCCGGGTGACCGTCAGCATCGCCGGTCGCCGGTTCCAGCTTACCGCCAATCGCTCTGATGGCTGGTCGCAGGACAAGCGGATGGACGCCGCGATCATCGCCGCGATCCGTTCGTCCACCAGCATGACCGTCGAAAGTGTCGGCCGCGATGGCAAGTCGATCGTCGATGCCTACCGGCTGCGGGGCGCGGCAACGGCCATAGACGCGGCATCGCTCGGTTGTTCGCGGTTGCGGTAGATTTTCCTGCAGACACTCCCTATATGCCGCTTCATGCAGATACCCGGCCATATAGATCCCGTTCCCTTGCCATCCAAGGTTACCCCGCGTGAAGACGGTCGCGTCGACCTCATTGGTCTCAGCGTTGCGGAAATCCGCGACGTTCTGATCACTGCGGGACTTGAAGAAAAGCAGGGAAAACTGCGCTCCAAGCAGCTGTTCCACTGGATATATCATCGCGGGATCAACGATTTTGCCCTGATGACCGATATGAGCAAATCACTGCGGCCCTGGCTGGCTGAGCGCTTCGTGATCGGGCGACCGGAAATTGTCGAAGCGCATCTGTCGGAAGACGGTACCCGGAAATGGTTGCTGCGCTCTGCCGACTCCCAGGATTATGAAATGGTTTTCATCCCTGACGAGGATCGCGGCACATTATGTATTTCCAGTCAGGTCGGCTGTACGCTCAATTGCCGTTTTTGCCATACCGGCACGATGCGGCTTGTGCGCAACCTGACGCCCGGCGAGATCGTCGGTCAGGTCATGCTGGCGCGTGATGCGCTGGGCGAGTGGCCGAAAGGCGTCATGGACTTTGCCGAGGAAGGCGAAGCGGATAATACCAAGGAATATAATCAGGCCTATAAGTCTGACGGACGCCTGCTGACCAACATCGTGCTGATGGGCATGGGCGAACCATTGTATAATTTCGAGAATGTCCGTGATGCGATGAAGATTGTCATGGACGGCGACGGGCTTGCGCTCTCCCGCCGGCGGATCACGTTGTCAACCAGCGGCGTTGTACCGATGATTGCCCGGGCCGGAGCGGAAATTAACGTCAATCTCGCGATTTCCCTGCACGCGGTGAACAAGGAAACCAGAGACGAGATCGTCCCGCTCAACCGCAAATATTCGATTGAGGAGCTGTTGCAGGCTTGTGCCGATTATCCCGGAGCCAATAACGCCCGGCGGATCACCTTTGAATATGTGATGCTGAAAGACAAGAATGACAGCGATCAGGATGCCCGCGAGCTGGTCAACCTGCTGCGCAATTATGATTTGCCCGCCAAGGTGAATCTGATCCCGTTCAATCCCTGGCCCGGTTCGGACTATGAATGTTCGACCCCCGAACGGATCAAGTCATTTTCAACGATCATCTTTAACGCCGGTATCAGCGCGCCAATCCGGACCCCCAGAGGTCGCGATATCATGGCGGCTTGCGGCCAATTGAAATCCGCGAGCGAAAAGAAAAGCCGGGCGGAACTGGACCGGCTCGCCGAAGAGAAGCAGGCTGCGCTCGGCTAGGCTGCTGCGATCAGGCCAGTTTCGATCATTATATTCGATATGGCGGCTGTATTGTTCCAGCCATCGGTCTGCAGGATAGGCAGTGAGAAACGGAATTTGCCTGTGATCGCAGTCTACCGGGATTTTTTCTGTCGGTCAGATAGATACTCGTCTTGATGATCTGAATAAACCTGGATTGTAATTAAAGCGCAAAAAAAGGGCGGGTATTGCTACCCGCCCGATCTGCATTATTGATTTAATCCGGCTGAATTAGAATTGCATGCCGAGACTGACGAGGCCCTGGTTACGGGAAACACCGTCTTCGTAGTTGCTGTAACGATATTCGCCGCGGGCGAACATTTTGTCGCTCAGCTTATATTCGACACCGGCACCGACACGAACGCCGTCGGCGTTATAGCCGCCCAGTCCGGGGGAAGACACGCGAGCATTGGTATAGCCTGCCTTGGCATAGAGCAGGGCGGAGCCGCCTACGACATAACCAAGACGTGCGCCGGCATACAGATCACGGCCAGCATCGATGCGACCTCCTGCATTGGAAATTTTGCTGGTGGACTCGGTTGCTTCGAGCTCGGCACCATAGACAAGATTGCCCGACTGGACGTCATAGCCCAGCGCAGCACCGTAAAGAAATCCATCAACATTATCGACTCCGGCAATATCCAGGTCAATATTGTCATATCCAGCGATTGCGGTGGCTTTTACGCCGGAAAAATCGCCTTTTTCCTGAGCCATTGCGGGGGACGCAAGCACAGATGCTGCAATAGCAACTGCTATTGTTACATTTTTCATTTTATTTGTTCCTTGGTTTTACGATTAAATGACCGCTACTATTATTGATCTTAAATTCTTCTTTCGCGGTCGACTGTTGATATAAGTTTACAAACCTGAATGACAACTGCACGAATGAATTAAAATTGTAACAAATGCCGTTCTCGCGGGCTGTGTTGTGGATATGCAACAGTCGCTCGTTGTAACGTCGGGCTTGGCAACGCCGAACCAATGGCTAGAGTGCGATCATGCCGAAGGACGCCATCATTCCCCGCCAGAAACGTCACCGTCTGACCACGCGTCTGTGGCACTGGACCAATGCTCTCTGTCTGATGGTGTTGTTGATGAGTGGTCTGACGATTTTCAACGCCCATCCTCGACTCTATTGGGGCGAATATGGCGCGAATGATGACTATGCCTGGATGGCAGTGGGGTCTTCGCAGACTATGGGTTATTTGCGCTTGGGGGAGCTGCGCATCGAGACAACAGGCTTTCTGGGCAATTGGCAGGATAGTCAGGGCCGGACCCAGAAATGGGCTTTCCCGGGTTGGGCGACCATCCCTTCAAGCTATAGTCTGGCCGATGGCCGACGCTGGCATTTCTTTTTTGCCTGGATATTCAGCTTCGGTCTGGGCTTTTTCATGCTGCGGTCGCTTTGGAGTCGCCACATTCAGCGCGACCTTCATATGCGGCGCGAGGAATGGCGGCCGTCGCATCTGTGGCGGTCTTTCCGCAATCATACGAGCCTGAGGGCAATCCGCCAATCGGCCGGTGAGGATTATAACAGCATCCAGAAGCTGAGCTATATCGGGGTGATTTTTATCCTGTTGCCCCTGATGATTTTCACGGGTCTGACCATGTCTCCCGCGATGGACGCCAATTGGCCGTTTCTGACCGATCTGCTGGGTGGCCGCCAGTCGGCGCGTTCGCTTCACTTCATTACAGCGTTCCTGCTGGTGCTATTTTTCCTGATTCATATGGCGATGGTTCTGCTTTCCGGTCCATTTCGGCAAATCGGAGCGATGATCTCGGGTGGTGAGCGGATGGAGCCGTCTCTATGACGATTATCACCCGCCGGAAATTGATCAGCAGCGCGGCGATCGGCGCGGGCAGCCTGTTGTCTGGCTGTGATGCTCTTAACCGGAGTCCTGCCTTTCAGGATATTCTGGCAAGTGCCGAAACCGCCAATTTCACGGTCCAGCGCGCTCTGGGTGACCGGATGCAGCTGGCGAGCGAATATGGCGTCGCCGATCTTTCTCCCAAGTTCCGGGCCAACGGCACCCGCGATCCGGGGACTGCCGATTATGCCGCCAGCGCGGCCCAAGGTTTTGGCAATTGGCGGCTCCGGCTTACGGGTCTGTTCGCCAAGCCCCAGCAATTCAGCCTCGCGGCGCTGCAATCCTTGCCACAGCGGACACAGATCACCCGGCACGACTGTGTCGAGGGCTGGAGTGCGATCGGGAAGTGGACCGGCGTCCCGCTCAAAATTCTGCTGGATCTTGCGCAGCTGAAAAGCAGCGCGAAGTTTCTGGTGTTTCACTGTGCCGACAGGCTGGGCGGCAGGCCTTATTACGAGAGCATCGACCTGATTGACGGCTTCCATCCGCAGACGATGCTGGCGTACCGGTTGAACGGGGAGCCGTTGCCAATCGAGAACGGGGCACCGCTGCGGCTCAGGGTCGAGCGGCAACTGGGTTATAAACAGGCGAAATATGTGACAGGGGTAGAAGCTGTGGCATCATTGGCCGGGATTGGCGAGGGCAAGGGCGGTTACTGGCAGGATGTCGCCAATTATGAGTGGTATGCGGGAATTTGATTTTGCGTTTGTTGTGTTTTCTTGGGAGTGAATGAATGTCGATTTTGGGACG
Source organism: uncultured Parasphingorhabdus sp. (assembly GCF_963975555.1). GTDB lineage: Bacteria > Pseudomonadota > Alphaproteobacteria > Sphingomonadales > Sphingomonadaceae > Parasphingorhabdus. The sequence goes on from NZ_CAXBHH010000002.1 coordinate 76,379, forward strand.
TTTTCTAAAAAGTGTGATCGAAAAGGGTTCGATAAAGGTCACGCATCCCGACGGATCGACTGAAACATATGGCACGCCGACAGACGGCTATCCCGATATCGGCATCCGGCTCGCCGACAAGAATGTGGTGCGGCAGATATTGCTCGATCCGCGGCTCGGTGCTGCAGAGACGTTCATGGATGGCCGGCTGATCGTTGAACAGGGCGATATCATGCAACTGGTGCAGCTGTTGCGCGCCAACAAACCCTTCGAGCGCGGCGGAAAGCTCAAGGATCCGAGCGCATTCAAAAAGCTTCGTGACCATTTGGCGGGAAGCCTTGACCGGATCAACTTCCTGGGGCGGTCGAAAAGCAATGTCGCGCATCATTATGATATCGGCAACGATCTCTACGACCTGTTTCTGGATGACGACCTGCAATATAGTTGCGCCTATTGGGACTACGACCGGCGCGGGCCGGACATGACGCTGGAACAGGCGCAGGCTGACAAGAAGGCGCATATCGCCGCGAAGCTGGATTTGAAGCCGGGCCAGCGGGTGCTTGACATCGGTTGCGGCTGGGGCGGCATGGCGCTCTATCTGCACCGGACTACCGGCGTTGAAGTGCTGGGCATTACGCTGAGCGAAGAACAGCTAAAAAAGGCGCGGGAACGGGCCGAGAAGGAAGGCGTGGCCGACAAGGTGAAGTTCGAACTGATCGACTATCGCGATCTTGCCGTGCGCGATGCGGGGGCGTTCGACCGGATTGTCTCGGTCGGTATGTTCGAACATGTCGGCACGCCGCAGTTCCGCACCTTTTTCCGGTGCTGCGCCAATCTTATGACCGGTGACGGGGTTATGCTGCTGCACACGATCGGGCGGATGGGAGGTCCCGGGACGACCGATGCCTTTACCCGCAAATATATCTTTCCGGGCGGTTATATACCGGCGCTGAGCGAAACGCTGGCGGCCAGCGAGCAATTCCGCCTGATCGCGACAGATGTCGAGAATCTGCGGCTTCATTATGCTTTCACCCTGAGGGAATGGTATAAAAGAACCGTGGAAAACCGGGAAAAGATCATCGCGCTATATGACGAGCGTTTCTACCGGATGTGGATATTCTATCTGGCTGGAGCAACGGCGGCGTTCGAAAATGGCGGCATGTGCAATTATCAAATCCAGTTCAGCCGAAACAGGCGGACTTTACCGCTGACCCGGGATTATATCGGCGAGACCGAGAAGAATTTGACGGCGTAGTTTTCTTTTCACGTTGCGCCAGAGACCTTATCTATCGTGGATATATCATATTGCGCCGAAATTTGGACCCTGTTAGGCGGCCAGTCTAATCTGGGTTCTACTCTTTGAAAGACGATAAAATGAGCGATTCCGTAAAGCGTGTGGTTCTGGCCTTCTCCGGCGGCCTCGACACCAGCGTTATTCTGAAATGGTTGCAGCAGGAATATCAGTGCGAGGTGGTGACTTTTACCGCCGATCTGGGGCAGGGCGAAGAACTGGGTCCTGCGCGACGGGTCGCCGAAACGCTCGGTGTCAAACCGGAACATATTTTTATCGACGACCTGCGCGAAGAATTCGTCAAGGATTTTGTCTTTCCGATGATGCGCGCCAACGCGCTTTATGAAGGTCTGTATCTGCTCGGCACCTCGATCGCGCGGCCGCTGATTTCCAAGCGCCAGATTGAAATTGCCAAGCTGACCGGAGCCGACGCCGTGGCCCATGGCGCTACCGGCAAGGGCAATGACCAGATCCGCTTCGAGCTTGGCTATTATGGCCTTGATCCAGACGTGAAGGTAATCGCTCCGTGGCGCGAATGGGATCTCACCAGCCGCACCCGGCTGATCGAATTCGCTGAAAAACATCAGATTCCGATTCCCAAGGACAAGCGCGGGGAATCGCCATTTTCCTGCGATGCCAATATGCTGCACACCTCTTCAGAAGGCAAAGTGCTCGAAGATCCGTGGGAAGAAGTGCCGGATTATGTCTATTCGCGGACCAATAATCCCGAAGATGCACCGGACAAACCGGAATATATTACTGTCGATTTCGAGCGCGGCGATGGCGTTGCGATCAATGGCGAGGGGATGAGCCCCGCGACCCTGCTCGAGAAGCTCAACGACTATGGCCGCGAACATGGCATTGGCAGGCTCGACCTCGTCGAAAACCGCTATGTCGGTATGAAATCGCGCGGCATGTACGAAACGCCGGGTGGCACCATCTATCATGCGGCCCATCGCGGTATCGAGCAGCTGACACTGGATCGCGGCGCAGCCCATCTCAAGGACGAGCTGGCACCGCGTTATGCCGAACTGGTCTATAACGGTTTCTGGTTCTCGCCGGAGCGCGAGATGCTGCAGGCAGCGATCGACCACAGCCAGGCGCGGGTCAACGGCACCGTCCGGCTGAAACTCTACAAGGGATCGGTCGACGTGGTCGGGCGGAAATCCAAGGACAGCCTCTACAGCGAAAAAGTCGTCACATTTGAAGATGATGCAGGTGCTTATGACCAGAAGGACGCAGAAGGCTTCATCAAGCTCAACGCGCTGCGGTTGAAACTGCTTGGCAAGCGCAATGGCTAAAATCTGCAGTGATCCGCGCTTGTCGCGGAGCTGCGAAGATGTCGGGGCTCAGGGCCTCGATATCTTCCGCGGATTTGCGGTGATTGTTTCATGCTGATCCCGTTACTTCTGCTCCTCGCGGGCTTTGTCATCCTGATCGTTGGTGGCGAGTTGCTGGTGCGCGGTGCGGTCCGGGTGGCGGAGCGGGCAGGGATGTCAGAGCTTTTAATCGGCTTGACAATCGTCGGTTTCGGCACGTCCGCGCCGGAGCTTGTGGCCAGCGTTGAAGCGGCGCGGGCGGGATCTCCGGGCATTGCCTGGGGGAATATCGTCGGTTCGAATCTCGCTAACAGTCTACTCATTCTCGGTACGGCCTCGCTGATCCTTCCGGTGGTGGTGCCAAGGGGGCCGTTGTGGCGCGATGGCGGACTGGCCCTGGTGGCGACGGTGGCCTTGTGGCTGGTTGCCAGCACGACCGGTATTACGATCGCGATCGGCAGCGCTTTTCTGGTTATTCTGTTAGCCTATCTCGGGTACGCCTACCGGGCCGAACAGACGCAGCCGGCTGGCGCGAGTGCTTTACACGAAAAGGCCGAGTCTCTCGAGATTTCAGATACACATTTGCATGATGAACAGCCGCTGTGGCGATCAATTCTGGTGTTGCTTTTCGGAATCATCCTGATCGTGCTGGGCGGTCGCTGGCTGGTCGACGGCGCGGTCGATCTTGCGCGCCTCGTCGGCATGAGCGAAGCGGTGATCGGTTTGACCGTGATCGCCATCGGCACCTCGCTACCCGAACTCGTAACTTCGGTGATCGCAGCTTATAAAGGCGCGAGTGCGGTGGCACTGGGCAATGTTCTGGGCTCCAATATTTTCAATCTGTTGCTGATTGGCGGCGTTACCGCCCTCATTGCGCCCGGTACGATCCCGGGTGAAATCACCAATTTCGGGCTGCCGGTGTTGATCGCTGCTTCGGTCCTGCTGTTGATATTTGCGGCAACCGGACGCAGGATATCCCGCATGGAAGGCGGAATATTGCTGGTCACTTATCTGGTTCTGCTCGTCTATAATATTGTGGCTGTTTGAATCAGACGTTGCAATCTCCAGAATCTGTCCCTAAATAGCGGTCATCCCAACATTGTGAGATTTGAAGGGGCTGGCGCCAGACGGGGCCGGCAGCCAAGGTTTTTGCATACGGAAATGGAATTTATTTGACTGATATAGCGACACTGACAGATCTGATTAAGCCGGAAGCAGATGCTTTGGGCTTTGATCTGGTGCGGGTGGAGTTCGTGTCCGGAGCGGAAGAGCCCACTTTGCAAATCATGGCCGAGCGTCCGGAAACCGGGCAATTGGGTATCGATGACTGCGCTGCCTTGTCGCGCCGCATCTCGGCAAAGTTCGATGTGATGGAAGAAGAAGGCCGCGACCCGATTGACTATGCCTATCGGCTGGAAGTCAGTTCACCGGGCATCGACCGGCCGCTAACGCGCGCATTTGATTATCAAAACTGGTCCGGCCATGAAGCGCGGATCAACCTGATCGAGGCTATCGCCGGCAAGAAACAGCTTCGCGGCCAGCTTGAAGGCATTGAAGGCGACATAATAAAGATTGACGATCGGGAGACGGGAAGTCAGGAGACGCCCTTGGCGAATGTCCATAGTGCGAAACTGATTCTGACTGACGCACTGATTGCTGCAACCATTCCGGTTTCCACCGCGGGTGCAGACGAGATTGAAGAACAGACTTTAGAAGAACAGGAAGACTAATCATGGGCAGTGCTATTTCAGCCAATAAAGCCGAATTGCTCGCTATTGCGACCGCCGTTGCAACGGAGAAAATGATCGACAAGTCGATCGTGATCGAAGCGTTGGAAGAGGCGATCCAGAAAGCGGCTCGTGCCCGCTATGGCGCAGAGAATGACATTCGTGCGAAACTCGACGTCAAAACCGGCGATTTGCGCTTGTGGCGGGTTGTCGAAGTGGTTGATGAAGTCGAAGATTATTTCAAACAGGTCGATATCAAGCAGGCGGAAAAGCTGGAGCCAGGCTCCAGCGTCGGCGACTTCATTGTCGATCCGCTGCCGGAAGTCGATCTTGGCCGTATTGACGCGCAATCTGCCAAGCAGGTGATTTTCCAGAAGGTCCGGGATGCCGAACGCGACCGGCAATTTGAAGAATTCAAGGAGCGCGCCGGAGAAATTATCACCGGTGTGGTGAAATCGGTTGAATTCGGCCATGTGGTCGTTGACCTCGGACGCGCAGAAGGCGTGATCCGCCGCGACCAGCAAATCCCGCGCGAAGCCGCACGGGTCGGAGATCGCGTTCGTGCGCTTATCCTTGATGTGCGCCGTGAAAATCGCGGACCCCAGATATTCCTTTCCCGTGCCCACCCTGATTTCATGCGGCATCTGTTCGCACAGGAAGTGCCGGAAATTTACGATGGCATCATCGAAATCAAGGCGGCAGCCCGCGATCCTGGCTCTCGTGCCAAGATCGGTGTGATCAGCCACGATAGCTCGATTGATCCGGTTGGCGCTTGCGTCGGCATGAAGGGTAGTCGCGTCCAGGCTGTCGTGCAGGAAATGCAGGGCGAGAAAATCGACATCATTCCCTGGTCGGAAGATATTGCGACATTCGTCGTCAATGCCTTGCAGCCAGCGACGGTTAGCCGCGTTGTTATCGACGAGGAAGAAGGCCGCATTGAAGTCGTTGTTCCTGATGACCAGCTCAGCCTTGCCATTGGCCGCCGCGGACAGAATGTCCGTCTGGCCTCGCAGCTGACCGGCCTTGCCATCGATATCATGACCGAAGCGGACTCGAGCGAAAAACGGCAAGCCGAATTTGCTGCCCGTACCGAGATGTTCCAGGAAGATCTGGACGTTGATGAAACATTGTCGCAGCTTCTGGTAGCTGAAGGTTTCAGTGAACTCGAAGAAGTCGCCTATGTCGCACCGGAAGAAATCTCCAACATCGAAGGTTTTGACGAAGAACTGGCAGCTGAACTGCAGAACCGTGCTCTCGAGGCGCTGGACCGGCGTGAAGCGCTTGCGCGGGAAAAACGCACCGAGCTGGGCGTCGAGGATGCAATTGCCGAACTGCCACATCTGACCGAAGCCATGCTGGTGACGCTCGGTGAAGCGGGCCTCAAGACGCTGGACGATGTTGCCGATCTCGCGACTGACGAACTGGTGCTGAAACGGAAATCGGAACCGCGTCGCCGCAATGACACTCGCAAGCCCGAGCCGGACGGTGTGTTGGCCAAATATGGCCTGACCGAAGAGCAGGGCAACGAGATCATCATGGCAGCACGTGCGCACTGGTTCGAGGACGAAGACGAGCCAGCGGCAGCTGCTGCGACCGAAGAAACCGGGGAGGACGCAAATGCGGAATCCACCCAATGAGACGCGGTCTAACCCTCTAGATCGCACGTCACACCGTAAATGCATTTTAACCGGAGAGAGCTTCTCTCCGGAGCAACTGGTGCGTCTGGCGATAGGGCCGGATGGACAAATCGCGCCGGACGTGCGGGCAAAAGCACCGGGTCGCGGGGCGTGGATCAGTGTCGATCGGGCTGCGCTCGAGACGGCGCTTGCCAAGGGCCAGCTTAAGGCGGCTTTATCGCGTTCCTTCAAGACCGGCCCCCTCGATATTCCCGCCAATCTGGCAGACCAGCTTGAAAAAGCGCTGGGACGCGCCACATTGGACAGGCTGGGGCTGGAAGCCCGTGGCGGAACTTTGTTAACCGGTTCTGAAAAAATCGAAACTGCCGCAAGGCGCGACGATCTGTTCATGCTGCTTCACGCGTCTGATGCGGGGCAGGACGGGTCTTCAAAACTTGCTCAGGCCTGGCGCGTTGGCAGTGATCGGGAAGGGCAAGATTTACGCGGGATGACTTTGCCTGTGGACCGTCAGTGCCTTTCTGTGGCATTGGGCCGCCAGAATGTTGTTCATATCGGGATTATAGATAAACGCGCAGCAGAGCGGCTTTCGCATATGCTCGCAAGATGGCTTCACTTCATCGGTAGCGATGAAGTGCCGGATGAAGCGGAAAAGAAAGTTGCTTAATCTGGTCTAGGAAGACCAGGTAATATATTGAAAATGTTTATTTTTAGGGATTAAGTCTGTTCGATGAGTGAAGATACAAAAGATACGCCGAAACCTGCACGCAAGCCCCTGGGGCTGAAGCGTTCGGTTGAACCTGGCGAAGTCAAACAGACGTTCAGCCATGGACGCACCAACAAGGTGGTGGTCGAGGTCAAGCGCAAGAAGCTGGTTGGCAAGCCTGGTGCCGTGGAAGCGGTCAAGGAAGTCGTCAAGGAAACGCCCGTACCTGCGCCCGCGCCCGCTCCGGTGGCCAAGCCTGCGCCCAAGAAAGCGCCAGTAGCACCGAAAGTGGATGATGGTCTGACCCGTCAGGAGAAACAGGCAAAATTCCTGCGCGAAGCGGAAGAAGCCCGTCTCGACGCCATGCAGGAAGCTCGTAAACGCGACACGCGCGAGAAGAAAGAGCAGACCGCAGAAGAGAAAAAGCGGGCGGAAGAAAACCGCAAGGCCGAAGTAGAGCAAGCGCGCAAGGCGCAGGAAGAAATCGCAGCTGCAGAAAAAGCGGCTGCCGAGGCACCTGCTGCTGCCGAACCCGCGTCGCCAGGCACGCCGGCAGAAGCGCCAGCGACAACACCGGCCGCGACGACCGGTACAACTGCTGCGCGACCACCGGCTCGCAAATTCACGCCCGTGGAAGCGCCAAAACGCCCCAAACCGGAAAAAGAAAAAGAGAAACAGAAAGTCGGACGCGACGATCGCAACGATCGCCGTCAATCGGGCAAGCTCACAGTCAACCGCGCTCTGCGTGGCGAAGACGGCGCGGCACGGGCGCGTTCGCTCGCTGCCCTGAAACGTGCCCGGGAAAAAGAAAAACGTGCTCAACGGTCGGGTCGGCCATCCGAGCCACGCGAAAAGCAGATCCGTTCCGTTATCGTGCCGGAAGCCATTACCGTACAGGAACTGGCCAAACGTATGGGCGAAAAAGGCGCGGACCTCGTCAAATCCCTGTTCAAAATGGGTTCGATGGTCACCGTCAACCAGACCATCGATCAGGATACGGCTGAATTGCTGGTCGAGGAATTCGGCCATAACATCCAGCGGGTTTCCGAGGCTGACGTTGAAATCAACACCCAGGCCGATGTCGATCCGGAAGAAACGCTACGGCCACGTGCTCCTGTCGTTACGATCATGGGCCATGTTGATCACGGCAAGACCTCGTTGCTTGACGCGTTGCGCGGGACCGATGTGGTTGCCGGCGAAGCTGGTGGTATTACTCAGCATATCGGCGCTTATCAGGTGACCATGAAAAATGGTGACAAGGTTACGTTCCTCGATACGCCGGGCCATGAAGCCTTTACCGAAATGCGGATGCGCGGTGCCAATGTCACGGATATCGTGATCCTGGTCGTTGCTGCCGATGACGGTTTGATGCCGCAGACGATTGAAGCGATCAATCACACCAAGGCGGCAGGCGTTCCGATGATTGTCGCGATCAACAAGATCGACAAGGAAGGCGCCGATCCGACGACGGTTCGTACACGTCTGCTTGAACATGAAGTGATCGTCGAAGAAATGTCCGGTGATGTTCTTGATGCCGAAGTCTCGGCGCTCAAGAAAATCGGTCTCGACGAACTTATGGAGAAAATCCACGTTCAGGCCGAATTGCTCGAACTGAAAGCGCGTCCCGACCGTCCTGCAGAAGGCTCGGTTGTCGAAGCGAAGCTCGACAAGGGTCGCGGTCCGGTTGCAACTGTGCTGATCGAACGCGGTACATTGAAACGCGGCGATGTCTTCGTCGTTGGTTCGCAGACCGGTAAGGTTCGCGCGCTGATTGATGACAAGGGTCAACAGGTTAAGGAAGCCGGACCTTCGACACCGGTCGAAGTGCTGGGTATCTCCGGCGTTCCATCTGCCGGCGACAAGCTGACAGTGGTCGAAAACGAGGGCCGTGCCCGCGAAGTTGCTGCCTATCGTGCGGAACAGCAAAAGCTGAAACGCACCACGCAGGCTCCAACCAGCCTCGAGAATATGTTCTCCGCTGCGGCAAATAGCGCGGTCGAATTCCCGGTATTGGTTAAAGCCGATGTCCAGGGGTCAACCGAAGCCATTGTCCAGGCGCTGAACAAGATCTCGAACGACGATATCAAGGTGCGCATCCTGCACAGCGGTGTCGGCGCGATCACGGAATCGGACGTTACTCTGGCCGGAGCCAGCAAGGCACCGATCATCGGTTTCAACGTACGACCCAATGCAAAGGCTCGGGAAATTGGTAAGCGCGACGGTGTCCGCTTCAAATATTTCGACATCATCTATGCTTTGACCGACGATATTCGCGCGGAAATGGCTGGTGAGCTGGGTCCCGAGAAGATCGAGAATGTCATGGGTCGTGCCGAGGTCAAGGACGTGTTCAAGTCCGGCAAGAAAGACAAGGCAGCCGGTTTGCTGGTTACCGAAGGTTCCTTGCGCAAAGGCTTGTTCGCCCGTCTTACCCGCAACGATGTCATCGTCAGTGCAACGACCATCGCATCACTGCGGCGGTTCAAAGACGACGTTGAAGAAGTTCGCGCCGGTATGGAATGTGGCGCGGTGCTCGAGGATACCAACGACATCAAGCCGGGCGATATGCTCGAGGTGTTCGAGGTTGAAGAGCGCGAGCGGATTATTTAATTCCACTCCCGGTTACGGGAAGGGGCAGGGGTAGGCCTTCGGGCTACCTCGACCTTCCCACCCCCGACCCCTCCCGCTAGCGGGAGGGGGGAGATAGCAACGATGGCAAAATATAACGATACATCTCCGGAAGGACGTTCGGTCCGCTTGCTGCGCGTCGGCGAGCAGGTCCGGCATATCTTGTCGGAACTGCTGATGCGCGGTGAGGTGCATGATGCGGTGCTGACATCGCATAGCGTTAGCGTTACTGAAGTGCGCATGTCACCGGATTTGCGCCACGCTACGGTGTTCGTGAAACCGCTGCTCGGCGCCAACGAGGCGGACGTGCTCAAGGCGCTGAAAACCAACACCGCATTCTTCCAGAAGGAAGTCGCGAAGCGGGTGCAGATGAAATATGCGGCAAAACTGAAATTCCTGTCCGATGAAAGCTTTGATACCGCCGAGCATATCGAAAGCCTGCTGAATAATCCCAAGGTTGCGCAGGATTTGGCGAAAGAGGCCGACGAGGACTAGCCCCGTTCGTCCTGAGCTTGTCGAAGGGCGGTTTCAGGGCGCAAAAGTGCTTCGACAGGTTCAGCACGAACGGTTATGGAGCGGAGCTTATGGCCAAGCTCTATTTTTATTATGCATCGATGAATGCCGGGAAGTCGAGCAATCTGCTGCAGGCGGCGTTCAACTATGGCGAGCGCGGGATGAAGGTCATGCTGTGGACCGCAGCAATCGATAATCGGGAAAGTTTCGGTGCCATCGCCTCGCGGATCGGCCTGCACGCCGATGCGCATCGTTTCGGCGAAGATACGGATCTGTTCGCTGCAGTCGAAGCAGTACATCAGCAAGCCAAGCTGGCCTGTGTGATGATCGACGAAGCCCAGTTTCTGACCGAAGATCAGGTCTGGCAATGCGCGCGACTGGCGGACGAGAGCGGTGTTCCTGTGCTTTGCTATGGTCTGCGCACCGACTTTCAGGGCAATTTATTTCCCGGCTCGGCAAAGCTGCTCGGCATTGCCGACAGTCTGGTCGAACTGAAAGCGGTGTGCGAATGCGGACGCAAGGCGACGATGAACTTGCGGATTGACGAAGCTGGTCATGCGGTTGACGCCGGCGAACAGACCGAAATTGGCGGAAATGAGAGCTATATCGCGCTGTGCCGCAAGCATTTTAGGGAGCGGTTGAACGGATAGTTTAATCGTCATTCCAGCGAAGGCTGGAATCCAAAGCAAGATTATGACATGCGGAAATTGGGTTAGGCCCCAGCCTCCGCTGGGGCGACGAGTGAGATTGATGGCAGAGAAGCTTTCCAAAATACTGGCCGACGCCCCCGTTCGTCTCGAACCGCTGGCCGACCATCATCTCGAACCGCTCCGCGCAGCCTGCGCAGAGGATCAGGAAATCTGGGACATTTACCCGGTATCGATGCTGGACGAGAATTTCGACAAGGCGATCCAGTCCTTCCACAACACCAGCAATTGGGTCCGCTTTGCAGTGATTAATAGCGGGACCGACACGGTTGTCGGCATGAGCAATTATATCAACCCCGATCAGACGACCAAAGTGACCGAAATAGGCGGAACCTATATCGCGCCGTCGGTGCGTGGCAGCGGATTTAACGGCATTATGAAAAAACTGATGATCGACCATGCCTTTGCCTGTGGATTTACGCGCATCGAATTTCGGGTCGATACCCGCAACAAACGCTCGATGGCGGCTGTGTTGAAACTCGGTGCGACGCATGAGGGTACATTGCGCAAGAACCGCATTACCTGGACGAATTATGTCCGGGACACAGCAGTTTTCGGACTGCTCAAGGAAGAGTGGAGTTTGTGAAGATGAGACTTTTGATCCTTGCCCCGGCGTTGCTGTTAGCAAATACAGCAAGCATTGCACGTGATGATGTCGGGGATCAATCCGGCGCTGCTTCAATTCCTCAGAATTCTACTTCAGCCGAAGGATTTGTTCCCGATGGTTGGTATCTGGAGAAATCCGTCGAGGGTGATCTGGATAAAGATGGTCTACCGGATCTGGCGCTTATCATCCGGCAGAATGACCCGAAACTGGTCATTGAAGGTAACGGTTTTGGCACAGGCCCATATGACGGAAACCCGCGCACAATCGTGGTGGCGGTAAAGCAAGCGGGTGGCGGATATTTGCGGATCGCACAGAACGACCAGATCATTCCCGTTACCGGCGGCCCGATGATCGATGATCCGATTGACAATGCCTCGGATGGCTCGCTGACTATCGACAAGGGCGTCATGCGGTTAAATATTGGTTTTTGGTCCAGCGCCGGGGCCTGGGACATGTTTAACCGGATATTTTCGTTTCGGCTGAAGGGCGCGCAACTGGGGTTGATCGGCTATGACAATCATCATGTGCACCGTGGGTCCGGAGCATTGAATATCGTCAGCATCAATTATCTTACGCGGCGCAAGAGAACCGAAAACGGCAGTATTGAAGACGAACATGTTCCTGAAGTGTGGAGCAAGATCAGTCGCAAGCCGCTGATCCTTTTCGATGATATCGGCGATGGTTTCGCTTTTGATCCCGATAAAAATTAGTCTTTTCAGACAGGATATAGATTGACGATGGAAAAGCCCCATGGCTGGATCATATTGGACAAGCCGCTTGAACTGGGATCGACGCAAGCCGTTGGTGCGGTGAAGCGCAATCTGCGCGAAGCGGGGCTTCTTGGCAAGGGCAAGGGCAAGCTGAAGGTCGGTCATGGCGGGACGCTGGACCCGCTGGCCACCGGGGTTTTGCCGATCGCGATTGGCGAAGCGACCAAGCTGTGCGGGCGGATGCTTGATGCCACCAAAATTTACGAATTTACGATCGGCTTCGGTAGCGAGACCGAGACACTTGATGTCGAGGGGGAGGTAACGGAATCATCCGACCATCGACCGTCTCTGGCAGATGTTGAAGCCGTTCTGCCGCAATTCACCGGGCCGATAGAACAAATCCCGCCGAAATATTCGGCGCTTAAGATTGATGGCAAGCGAGCCTATGATCTGGCGCGGGCCGGGGTTGATGTGGAGATGAAAATGCGGGGGGTGACGATATATTCTCTTACAGTTCGTCATCCTGAACTTGTTTCAGGATCTCGAGAGGTCCTGAAACAAGTTCAGGATGACGAACTATTGGATGAAATAACCCTCGCGGCCACGGTCTCCAAAGGAACTTATATCCGCTCTCTCGCGCGTGACATCGCCCGGGCTGTTGGTACGTTCGGTCATGTCACCATGTTGCGCCGTACCAAGGCCGGTCCGTTCACCTTGAAAGAGGCGATTTCGCTGGACAAACTCAACGAAATTGGTAAGGGCGCGGACATTAAACAATACCTCTTGCCGCTTGAGGCGGGGCTGGACGACATCCCGGCTTTCGACCTCGACCCTGATCAGGCAAGAATGCTTCGGCAAGGCTTAACGCTGGACGAGCAGGATTTGATCGGGAACCCCGCACTCAACGGGCTTTTTCTTGCAACAGAGAATCTAGGTTCTCCGGTTGCTCTGGCAGAGATTGTTGATGGCACCGTGAAGGTGGTCCGCGGGTTCAATATGTAAAAGATGTTCGAAGGAATGATGAATAATGACGATTACCGCAGAAAAAAAACAAGAACTGATTAAAAAATTCGGCCAGACAGAGGGCGATACCGGTTCTCCGGAAGTTCAGGTTGCCGTGCTCACAGAGCGTATCGTGAACCTGACCGAGCATTTCAAAGGCCACCACAAGGACAATCACTCTCGTCGCGGATTGCTGATGATGGTGAATAAACGGCGGAGCCTGCTTGACTATCTTCGCAAGAAAGATGTCGCGCGTTACGCCAAGTTGATCAAGGACCTTGGTCTCCGGAAATAAGAGTTTCGAAGGCGGCCTCCTGAGTGGGGCCGTTTTCACTTTGTGCATCTGTGTAAACAGGTGCCCGTCTCCAGAAAGTGCCAATTTACGCAAACTTGGGAGATGGACTTCCGCCCTGGCGGAGGAGCAGATCGGCAGATTCTTGCAATAAGGTGAGAATCGGCCAAGCAAAGGGGCGCAATGACCCCGAACCGCTGTTCAGCCGGATTGCTGGACACAAGAAAGCCCCCGCACTGCATAGGGCAGGCGGGACAAAGGAAAATACGAATGTTTGATATCAAAAAAGTCGAAATGGAATGGGGCGGACAGACCCTCACTCTCGAAACGGGCCGGATTGCCCGCCAGGCTGATGGCGCGGTTCTCGCGACCCTCGGCGAAACGGTTGTACTGTGCGCAGTTACCGCCGCCAAATCGGTACGTGACGGGCAGGATTTCTTCCCGCTGACCGTTCACTATCAGGAAAAATTCTCTGCCGCCGGTCGTATCCCGGGCGGCTTCTTCAAGCGCGAAGGCCGTGCGACGGAAAAAGAAACGCTGACATCGCGTTTGATTGACCGTCCTTGCCGTCCGCTGTTCCCCGAAGGTTTCTACAACGAAATCAACGTAATCTGTCAGGTCATGAGCTATGATGGCGTCAACGAACCCGACATTCTGGCAATGGTTGCAGCTTCTGCTGCGCTGACCATCTCCGGCGTTCCTTTCATGGGACCAATCGGTGCGGCTCGCGTTGGTTATAAAGAAGGCGAATATCAGCTGAACCCGTCGATGGAAGAAATCGCCACAGGCGAACTCGATCTGGTTGTAGCGGCTACCCAGGGCGCAGTGATGATGGTTGAATCGGAAGCGCAAGAGCTTTCCGAAGAAGTCATGCTCGGCGCCGTAGCGTTTGCCCATGAAGCGTCCAAGCAGGTTGCTGGCCTGATCATCGATCTGGCTGAACAGGCTGCGAAAGAGCCCTGGAAGCTCGATGCCGGTGATGACAATAGCGAAATCAAGGAAGAACTGCGCAAGCTGGTCGGAAAAGATATTGCTGCGGCTTACAAGAAAACCGACAAATCAGATCGTTCCGACGCGCTGAACAAGGTTCGCGACAAAGCCAAAGAAAAATATGCCGACGCAGACGGCCAGACCCAGATGACCGCCGGCAAGATGGTCAAGAAGCTGGAAGCCGAAATCGTTCGCGGTGCCATCATTAAAGACGGTACGCGTATCGACGGCCGTAAGCTCGATCAGGTTCGCCCGATCGAAGCCATGGTCGGCTTGCTGCCACGGACCCACGGTTCGGCTTTGTTCACCCGCGGTGAAACACAGGCGATCGTGACCACGACCCTGGGCACCAAAGACGCCGAGCAGATGATCGATGGTCTAGACGGTCTGAGCTACACCAACTTCATGCTGCACTATAACTTCCCTCCTTATTCGGTTGGTGAAGTTGGACGTTTCGGATTTACTAGCCGCCGCGAAACCGGCCATGGTAAGCTCGCTTTCCGCGCGCTCCGTCCGGTATTGCCGACAGTGGAAGAATTCCCTTACACGATCCGCGTTCTCTCGGACATTACCGAGTCCAACGGTTCGTCCTCGATGGCGACCGTTTGTGGCGGTTCGCTTGCGATGATGGATGCTGGTGTGCCTCTGGCGCGTCCGGTTTCCGGTATTGCGATGGGCCTGATCCTCGAAGGCGAAGAATTTGCGGTTCTTTCCGACATTCTCGGCGACGAAGATCATCTCGGCGACATGGACTTCAAGGTTGCGGGTACCGAAAAAGGTATCACCTCCTTGCAGATGGATATCAAGGTAGCCGGCATTACGCAGGAAATCATGAAGTCTGCTCTGGAACAGGCCAGTGGCGGTCGCGCTCATATCCTCGGTGAAATGAGCAAGGCGCTCAGCGGCACCCGGACCGAAATGTCCGAACATGCTCCGCGCATCGAAACCTTGCAGATCAACAAAGAGAAGATCCGTGAAGTTATCGGTACCGGTGGTAAGGTGATCCGCGAAATCGTTGCTGAAACCGGCGCGAAAGTCGATATCGACGACGAAGGCCTGATCAAGGTTTCTTCTTCCGACAAATCCCAGATCGATGCGGCAATCGCATGGATCAAGGGCATTGTTGAAGAAGCCGAAGTCGGCAAAGTCTATGACGGCAAGGTTGTAAACCTCGTCGACTTTGGCGCATTCGTGAACTTCATGGGCGGCAAGGACGGTCTCGTCCACGTTTCTGAAATCAAGAATGAGCGTGTCGAGAAGGTCTCTGACGAACTGAGCGAAGGCCAGGAAGTCAAGGTCAAGGTTCTCGAAATCGACCAGCGCGGCAAGGTCCGTCTGTCGATGCGGGTTGTTGATCAGGAAACTGGCGAAGAGCTCGAAGACACGCGTCCTGCACGCGAACCACGCGGTGACAAGCCTCGTGGACCACGCCGTGACGGTGCTGGTGGCGGCGGTCGCGGACGCGACGGCGGTGGCCGTGGTCGTGACGGCGGCGGACGTGGCCGGAACAACGACGGTCCAAAGGATGAAGGCGGCGATATTCCATTGCCTGCTTCGATCACCGAAGACTAGATTTTCGCAAAATGAAACAGCAAGGGGCCCGGAGCGATCCGGGCCCTTTTCTTTGCCGGGTATATTTCCGGCTGCATCGTCCGATTAATGTCTTGTAAAGCTGAAACAGAACAGGGAGTATCGTTCTGCTCCAGCGGTTTTTTTGCTTTGTTCTTGGCTGGATGAAAACAAGCGGTTAAGAGGTCTGCCATATGAAAAAACACATTCTCAAATGGGCCGTATTGGGCCTCTCCGCTTCGCTACTTTCCGGTTGTGCTCTTCTGGGAGGAGGCGGTGGCGGTAGTGGTACCGACACGAAATACGTCGCTCGCGATGTGGACACGCTATATAATGCGGCAAAAGACCGGCTTGACCGTGGCCAGTACAAGGTTGCGGCGGCGTTGTTCGATGAAGTCGAGCGCCAGCATCCCTATTCACCCTGGGCCCGTCGCGCACAGCAGATGAGCGCGTTCAGCTATTATCTCTCTGGCGATTATAACAAGGCGATAGAATCATCGCGTCGTTTCCTGTCGATCCATCCGGGGAACAAGGACGCCGCTTATGCCTATTATCTGATTTCGCTTTGCTATTATGAGCAGATCAGCGATGTCACTCGCGACCAGAAGATCACCGAACAGGCGCTGGCGTCTCTCGGCGAGGTTTCCCGTCGCTATCCGAACACGCGCTATGCCGCGGACGCCCAGCTGAAAATGGATCTGGTCAATGACCATCTGGCCGGCAAGGAAATGGAAATCGGCCGCTTTTACCAGCGTCGCGGCAAATGGCTCGCCGCAACCATCCGGTTCCGCACCGTGATCGAGAAATACCAGACCACCACTCATACACCGGAAGCGCTGATGCGCCTGACCGAATCCTATCTTGCGCTGGGTGTTCCGACAGAAGCGAAGAAGACGGCTGCTGTGCTGGGTGCCAACTATCCCGGCACCAAATGGTATGAGCGCGCTTATGATCTCGTGAACAAGCACGGGGCCAGTTAGCATTACAGATGCTGCAATGCGTTGCAGCTAGAGTAAACGTGTTTTAAGAGGGTATTGTGCTGCAGTCCCTTTCCATTCGCGATATTGTACTGATCGAGGCGCTTGATCTCGAATTCGGGTCGGGCCTGACGGTGCTGACCGGCGAGACCGGAGCGGGCAAGTCGATCCTGCTCGACAGTCTCGGACTGGCGCTCGGTAATCGGGCGGATAGCGGTCTGGTCCGGCAGGGCACGGAAAAGGCACAGGTTACCGCCAGTTTTGCTTCACCCGCCAAGGGCAGCAAGCTGGCCGCTACGCTCGCCGAAAATGATATTGAAATCGAACCCGGCGAGCCGCTTATCATCAAGCGATCGGTCAAGGCCGATGGTGGCAGCCGCGCCTTCATCAATGACCAGCCCTGTTCGGCAACCCTGCTGCGCACGGTGGGCGGACAACTGATTGAAATCCATGGCCAGCATGATGATCGCGGTCTGATCAACCCCAAGGGGCATAGGGCGTTGCTCGATGCTTTCGCCGGTGTCGAAGGCAATGTGGTTCGCGATGCCTATGACGCCTGGCAGGCCGCGAAAACGGCGCTGGAGCAAGCGAAGCTGGAACAGGAAACGGCGGAAAACGACCGCGAATATCTCGAGCATAGCGTTGCCGAACTTTCGAAATTTGCACCGCAACCGGGCGAGGAAGAAGAACTCGCGCTGGACCGGGCGACGATGATGAAGGGCGAGAGGCTGACCGGCGATCTCGAAGCGATTCGGGCGGCCTTTGACGGCTCCAACGGCGGGCTGGCCTCGCTGAGAGCGGCGGCGCGGCGGCTCGACATGATTTCCGAAGGTCATCCCTTGCTCGGCGAGGCGCTGGAGTCGCTGGACCGCTCGATTATCGACGCCAGCGAAGCCGAGGACAAGCTTAACGAAGCGGCGGCTGCGCTGAGCTTCGACCCGCAGCGACTCGACGATATGGAGACCCGGCTGTTCGACCTGAGAGGGCTGGCGCGCAAGCATCGGGTGGAGCCGGACAAGCTTTCTGATCTGCTCAACGATCTGCAGAACAAGCTGGCCGCGATCAGCGATGGCGGCAAGACATTGGAAGATTTGGAAGCATCTTTGGCCGGTGCGAAACAAGCCTACATTGTGGCTGCGGAAAACCTGCGGGCGCAGCGGAGCAAGGCGGCCAAAGCGCTCGACAAAGCGGTGGCAGGAGAATTGGCGCCGCTCAAACTGGATGCGGCAAGATTTGAGACTTTGCTTGAACTATTACCCGAAGAGCATTGGAATAAAGGTGGAATGGACCGGATCGAGTTTCTGATCTCGACCAACCCCGGTGCGCCACTGGCCCCTCTGGGCAAAATTGCATCGGGTGGTGAACTTTCCCGGTTCATTCTCGCCCTGAAAGTGGCGCTGGCCGAAGAATATGGCCTGAAAACGATCATTTTCGACGAAGTCGACCGCGGCGTCGGCGGCGCAGTGGCGTCGGCTATCGGCGACCGGCTGTCGCGCCTGTCCAGGGGCGCCCAGCTGCTGGTCGTGACCCACAGCCCGCAGGTCGCCTCCAAGGGCGACGCGCATATGCTGATCAACAAGTCGCTCAGCGGCACCGTGTCGCGCACCGATGTCAGCGCGCTGGACGACGAAGGCCGGCGGCAGGAAATTGCGCGGATGCTCTCCGGTGCCGATGTGACCGATGAGGCGAGAGCGCAGGCAGATCGGTTGCTGGAGGGGGTTTAGTGTTTTTCGGGATGTCACCTTTTAAGCCCCTCCTTTTTAAAGGAGGGGTTGGGGTGGTTTCGGTCCACTATTCGCTGCGCGAGCGATGTTCACACATCGCCACCACCCCAACCCCTCCTCTGAAGAGGAGGGGCTAGATTCGTGACTGATCGTGCCACTCTTCTCGTTCGTGCTAGAGAGATGCGGCTCAATCCTACCGAACCGGAAAAGCGGCTGTGGCGATATCTTTCGGCTTCGCAACTGGGCGGCCATAAATTTTGCCGTCAGTCTGTGATCGAATATTATATCGCGGACTTCTTTTGCCCGTTTAAAAAGCTGATTGTTGAAGTGGATGGTGATACGCATGATATCGATTCTGACTTCAAGCGCGATGATCGATTGCGGACAAAGGGATATCGGACGGTGCGTTTTAGCAATTTGGATGTGATGGGGAATATGGACGGGGTGCTGTCGGTTCTGCTTGATGTGTTGGAGGATACTCCGGATCGGTGGAAAGAACGTGGTGCCTCCACCACCCCAAACCCCTCCTCTGAAGAGGAGGGGCTCAAGTGAGTCAGTGCCTTACTAACGCTGTTAGTGATCAAGCGAGCCCGTTTCAGCCCCTTCTTTTTAAAGGAGGGGTTGGGGTGGTTCTGTGCCGCATGTCGCTGCGCGAGCGATGCAAGAGCATCGCCACCACCCCAACCCCTCCTCTGAAGAAGAGGGGCTTTTTGTGAGCGTTATTCCTCCAAAAGACCTCTCCGAAGCCGATGCCGCCAACGAACTGATGCGCCTGGCGCGAACGATCGCGAAGCATAACAAGCTTTACCACGCCGAAGACACGCCGGAAATTTCCGATGCGGATTACGATGCGCTGGTGCGGCGGAATAACGAGCTGGAAGAGGCCTTCCCGCATCTGGTGCGGGAGAATAGTCCGAACAAGCTGGTCGGGGCGGCGGTGGCGGCTTCGCCTTTGTCGAAGGTCACCCACGCGCAGCGGATGATGAGCCTCGACAACGGTTTTTCCGACGAGGATATCGCCGAATGGCTGGCGCGGGTGCGGCGGTTCTTGAATCTGGACGAGGGCGCGCCGGTGGCGGTGACCGCCGAGGACAAGATTGACGGGCTGTCCTGCTCGCTCCGTTACGAGAAGGGCGAGCTTGTGCTCGCCGCGACGCGCGGGGACGGGCAGGTTGGTGAGGATGTGACCGCCAATGTGCGGATGATTTCGGATATTCCGCAGCAATTATCCGTTCGTGCTGAGCCTGTCGAAACACAGCCTTCGGACGAGGGGGACCCTTCGACAAGCTCAGGGCGAACGGTTTTCTCCAAAATCCCCGACCTGTTCGAAATTCGTGGTGAAGTTTACATGGCCAAGGCCGATTTCGCCGGGCTAAACGAGCGGCTGATGGACGAAGGCAGGGCCGATGCGGAGACCAAGGGCGTCGATTTCGATCCGGAAAAAATTCGCCAGTTCGCCAATCCGCGCAACGCCGCTGCCGGTTCGCTGCGTCAGAAAGACGCCAGTGTCACCGCCAAGCGGCCGCTGAAATTCTGGGCGCATGGCTGGGGCGTGCATAGCGAAGTGCCGGGCGAGACGGCGTTTGACGTCATGAAGGCAATTGAAAGCTGGGGCGTGCCGGTTTCGCCGCTGGTCAAGCGCTTCGAAACGCTCGACGAGATGCTCGCCCATTTTCGCCATATCGAGGCGGAACGGGCCGATCTGGATTATGATATCGACGGCGTGGTCTACAAGGTTGACCGGCTCGACTGGCAGCAGCGGCTTGGTTTTGTCGCCAAGGCACCGCGCTGGGCATTGGCGCATAAATTCCCGGCGGAACAGGCGCAGACGACGCTGGAGAGTATCGATATTCAGGTCGGGCGTACCGGCAAGCTGACCCCGGTGGGGCGTCTGAAACCCGTCACCGTGGGCGGTGTGGTGGTGTCCAACGTAACATTGCACAATCGCGATGAAGTCGAACGGCTGGGGGTGCGACCCGGTGATCGGGTGGTGATCCAGCGAGCAGGGGATGTAATCCCACAGGTCGTGGAAAATCTGACCCGCGACGAAGAACGCGAACCTTATCATTTTCCGGATCATTGCCCCGAATGCGGCAGCGAAGCCGTCGCCGAGGAAGGCGAGGTTGATGTGCGTTGTACCGGCGGCCTGATCTGCCCGGCGCAGCGCTTCCAGCGTCTGGCGCATTTTGTCTCGCGGGTGGCGCTGGATATCGACGGACTCGGTGAGAAAAGCATTGCTGAATTTATCGAAGCAGGCTGGCTTGAAAGCCCCGCTGATATTTTCCGCCTGCATAAGCATCGCGCTGAAATCCTTGCCCGCGAAGGCTGGCAGGACAAGTCTGTGGATAATCTGTTGGCGGCTGTGGAAAAGAAACGCCAGCCGGACGCGGCACGGCTGTTGTTCGGATTGGGCATAAGGCATATTGGTACGGTGACGGCGAAGGATTTGCTGAAGAATTTCAGGACTTTGCCGCGGTTGCGGGAAGTTGCGGAGATTGCGCAAGAATCGGCAAAATACCGTTCGTCTCGAGCGCAGTCGAGAGACGGTGATGACGCGGATCCCGGTGTCTCGAACTCGCTCGACACAAACCGCGAGGCTTCGCCCGATCCGACCGGAACGGAAGCGGGTGATGCGGCGTGGGCGGAAATTACGTCGATTGATGGCGTGGGCCCGACGGTGGCGGAGGCTCTGGCTGATTTCTTCCATGAGCCGCATAATCGCGCCGTCTGGGAAGCCCTGCTCGGCGAAGTATCACCCCCCGATTATATCGTCGAAACCCGCGACAGCGCGGTGGCCGGAAAGATCGTGGTCTTCACCGGCAAGCTGGAAACCATGAGCCGCGACGAAGCCAAGGCACAGGCCGAGGCTCTGGGCGCGAAAGCTTCAGGGTCGGTTAGTGCAAAAACCGATCTGGTGGTCGCTGGACCGGGTGCAGGGTCGAAAGCGAAGAAGGCGGCGGAACTGGGGATCGAAGTGATAGACGAGGCTGCTTGGGCGGAGATTGTCGCCGCGGCGGGTTAGGTTTTACGAAAATCATCCCCGGTCATTTTTGAAAGGGATATAAGTTGAAATTTCCAGCGATAGCCATGGCGCTTTTCATAATTGGTCTTTCACCTTTGCACGCACGGGATAGCATCACGTCCGAACCGCTGACGATCGGAACCTCCTATCTGGTCTCGACCCATGGGGTCGAGCGACGCGTGAATGTCGTGCTTCCCGCCGATTATGACAAGAGCGACAAGACTTATCCCGTTTTGATCATGCTGGATGCCGGATTGCAGCAGGATTTTTACCTGAGCCTTGGCATGGAGCGCTGGAACCAGCTTTGGCAGCGCAGCGCACCGGTCATCTTCGTCGGTGTCGAAACCGTCGATCGCCAGAGAGAGTTGCTGCCACCAACCGGTGCAGAGGCCGAAATGGAACGCTATCCCACAGCGGGAGAAAGCGCTGCCTTTCGCAAATGGTTGTCGGCCTCGATTCTGCCCTTGGTAAGAGGCCAATATCGGGACGACGGCCGCGCATTTCTGGCCGGGGAGAGCGCTGCTGGACATTTTGTCGCCGAAACCTGGGCGGTCGCGCCAGCCTTGTTCGATGGCTACGCGGCCCTGTCGCCCAGCCTGCAATGGGACAGTCAAAGCCTGTCGCATAGTCTGGCTGGCATGGAGAAGCAGGATCGGCCGCCCTTGTTCATTTCGCTCGCCGACGAAGGCGGGGAGACCGAGGAGGGGGTGCTTCGCTTTGTTGCGGAGGCAGGCTCTAACCTGTGCTTTGCCGACCGGCGCACCGAATTGGCCCATGCCACCACGCTGCACGGTTTGTTACCGGAAGCTTTGCAATATCTTCTGCCGACAAAAGCCGACTGGCTGGAGGAATATGGCCTGACATTGCGTTGCAGTGATAAAATGGGTGACTGAATAACGCTGTGGCGTGGTTCGATTGTTTCGGACGCTCTTAAAGGAGGCACCGTTCACTCCGCGCCTTCCGGAAACCAGCGCATCACGCCGCCCTGGAACGGGGTCCATCGCCCGGTGCGGATACCCGCCTGTTGCAGGACATCGCTGGTCCAGTTGTTGCAGGTGTAGAAGGCGCTATAATGGCCGTTGGCCTCGTAAAAGAGGTCATCCTTGCCATAGCCGGGCGTCGGCAGGGCGCGATACTGATCGTCGAGGACGAAGCGCGCTTCTATCTCCCTGGCGATTTTGCGATATTCGGCTTCGCTGACTTTCAGGCGGCGGCGGTAATAGGGATAAGCCTGTGGATATTTCAGGTGATAGACGTGGATAAGTACGTCATCGCTGCCCCAAATTGCGCTTAGGGCATCGGCGGGCCGGAGGCCGGTCCATCGGGGGGCGTTGCGATAGACGCCCTCATGGCCCCAGCCGATCAGGATATGGCTGCCATAAAGCGACGGGTCCGCCAGATGTTCGGGGCGGATCAGAGGCGTCCAGTCGTGGACATCGCTCCGGATCGGCATGATGATACCGGTGTGCAGGCCGTTGGTTTCGATGAACAGTTCGATGCCGTCATCGGGGCTCTGCCAGTTCTGGTTGGCGGGGAGCAGGCTGCCGCACAGCGCCGCCAGCAGATAGAGGGCAATGACGGTGCCCAGCGCAATGACCGTCCGTTTCAACCATTTGAGCGAGCTAGTTGCCATGGAAACCTTTTTTGCTGTAAGATGCGGTCATGCCAAGCACCCCCGAAACCGAAACCCATGTCTATGACAAGCCGCCAGCACACGCAAATGCCGACTGGACGATCGATCAGGACTGGAAAAGCTATTCCGCTGAAGATCACGAGACATGGGACATATTATTCGCCCGCCAGCAGGAGATGCTGCCGGGCAGGGCGGCGCAGGCGTTTCTCGACGGCATCGATATATTGAATCTGTCGCGGCCCGGCATTCCCGATTTTGAAGAGCTCAACCGGATATTGATGGATGCCACGGGATGGCAGGTTGTTGCGGTTCCCGGACTGGTGCCCGATGATGTGTTTTTCGACCATCTCGCCAACCGGCGCTTTGTCTCCGGCAATTTCATCCGGCGGCGTGACCAGCTCGACTATCTGCAGGAGCCGGATATTTTTCACGATGTCTTCGGCCATGTGCCGATGCTCGCCGACCAGAGGTTCGGGGATTATATGGCGGCTTACGGACGCGGCGGGCTGCGGGCATTGAAATTTGGCACGCTGAAACAGCTGGCGCGGCTTTACTGGTATACCGTGGAATTTGGTCTGATCCAGGAAGCAGGAGGCTTGCGCATCTATGGCGCGGGCATCGTTTCCAGCTATGGCGAGAGCGTCTTCGCGCTCGACGATCCCAGCCCCAACCGGATCATGTTCGATCTCGAACGGGTGTTGCGCACCGAATACCGGATCGACGATTATCAGCAGAATTATTTTGTCATTCCCAGTCTCGACGAACTGCTGCGCGTGACCGTGGAGACCGACTTCAAGCCGGTTTATGACAAGATTGTGGACTTGCCCGATATCAAGATTGCCGAGATTGTGGCGGGTGACGAGGTGCTGACCGAGGGTACACAGACATATGCGCTTTCGAAGGCAGGGGAAGCTATGGTCGTTTAATCGCGCACCGATCCGTGGCGAGCGCCCGCATTGGACTCACGCGAAGCCGCGAAGCCGCGAAGCCGCAAAGCGACTGCTCGCATAGATCCAGCCTTTGTGGCTTTGTGTCTTTGTGCGAGCCCTGACAATATTGCGCCTCACCGAAGACTTTACAGCAGAGACCGGTTTTATTTTCTGTGACCTTTGCCCTGAAGCGGCAGTTCTCCTGCCTTTTCCTGCCTTCAGCCGGGGGTCGAGTGTGACCTTCCAATTAAACCGGTTCGGACGCACTATTCTGACATCAATCAGCTCCGCTGTTCCTTTTCAGAATGTCAAAGAGCCTGTTCCCCGCATATCGTACGAGCCGCGGAGAAAATAAGCGATCGGGTCGGGTGTAGGAAAGCGGTTTTCCAGAGTCGGGGGCCTGATCACTTTCATCTCTGTCACCCCAGCGCAGGCTGGGGCCCACCCCGATTTTGAATGAGGGGGAGTGTTTCCTACTGGTCGCAATTGGTTTGGGTGCCAGCCTTCGCTGGCATGACGGGAGCGGGGAGGCGTTGTTCTGGTTCAAGAGAATCCAGCTATCAGTGAACTATACTCAAACCACCCCCGGCCGCAAATTTGGGAGATGGACCGCAAAGCGAGTCACACGGCTTGCTTTGCCCTTCGCAGGATAACAACCCTAAATCTCCCCGAAATAATCCGGTGCCAGCGGTGATTTCCTCTGGTGCGCTTTGCGGCGCCAGCCGTATTTTTTTGATTTGACCAGAGTCAGGCTCGGCCATTCATTGTCCAGTTGCGTGTGTCGCAGTCTAAACCCTTCGCGGACATAGGCGCGGACGACTTCGGCTTTCTGGCGGCTCAGCAGACCGGCGAGCAGGAGCACGGTTCCGGTGGTTGCTGCGGCGGCGATTTGCGGGGCGAGGCCGACAAGGGGACCGGCTAATATATTGGCGATGATCAGGTTATAGGGTGCGCGTTGCTTCAACGCCGGATGATCGAGGCCATTGCTCTGGACCAGCCGGATCTGGCTGCGGCGATTGCCCAATGGAATCGCGTTCTGACGGGCATTTTCCCCGGTGACCGTGACCGAGATCGGGTCAATATCGCTGGCGATGAGCTTGGCGTCTGGCCAGAGATGGTGGGCAGCAAAGGCGAGTAGGCCGGTGCCGGTGCCGATATCGGCAATATTGCGAAACCGGTGGCCGGTTCGCTTGAGCCGGTCGAGGCTTTGCAGGCAGCCCATTGTGGTTTCGTGATGGCCAGTGCCAAAAGCCTGTCCGGCGTCTATGCAGAGATTGGTCAGCTTCGGATCGGCGGACGGCTGGTCGCTCGACGTATGAACGAGGAAACGTCCGGCGCGCAAGGGCTCTAGGCCTTGCTGGCTCAGCGTCACCCAGTCCTCGTCTTCGAGCATCTCGACGACCGGCTCGAAAGCGGCTGCTTCGGCAGAGGGCGACAATTGCAGCAGATTGTCGATCAGCGCCGCATCCGGTTCGATCTGGCAATAGACGTCGATCACCCATGCATCAGGGGTTTTGGAATCGATTTCGCTGGCGACAATCGTCGGGGTGGAATCGCTGCCCGCAATGAACAACTGGTCTTCCGCCAGCATGTCCGCTTCGGCTCGGGTGCAGGGGAGCGATACTTTCCAGGTCGTGGTCAACGCGGCCACCGATCAGCCATTGCCATTATCCTGTTCCAGCTTGTCACTGGCTTCCATCCATTTTACTTCGGCTGCGTCGAGCTTGTCCTGCGTTTCGGCGCGGAGCTTCATCAGGTCGGTCATCGACAGGTCGGCATGTTTCGGATCGGCGGATGCCGGATCGAACATCGCGCGGTCAATGGCGGAGACTTCCTCGCCGAGGACCTTCATCTGCTTTTCCGACGCGGTGACGGTCTTGCGCAATTCCCCTTGCTGCTTGCGCCGTTCGGCGGCTGCGCGGCGTTCTTCCTTGCGGTTGCCGCCGCTGCCCTTGCCGCCCGCTGATCCCGGCTGGTTCTTGCCGAGAACAAAATCGGTATAATCCTTGAGCGTGCCGGAAAATTCCTCGGCCTTGCCGCTGTCGACCATCACCAGCCGGTCGGCGGTGAGTTCAAGCATATGGCGGTCATGGCTGACCAATATGACGGCGCCGCTATATTCGTTGAGCGCGTGGACGAGGGCTTCGCGCGCATCGACGTCGAGATGGTTCGTTGGCTCATCGAGGATCAGCAGATGCGGGGCATCGCGGGTGATCATCGCCAGCGCCAGACGGGCGCGTTCGCCGCCGGACAGCTTGCCGACCAATATCGTCGCCTTGTCGCCGGAGAAGCCGAAGCGGCCGAGCTGGGCGCGTACCGCTCCCGGCTTGGCATCCTTCATCAGCCGCGTCATATGTTCGAGCGGGGTGTCCGAGGTGTCCAGTTCCTCGACCTGATATTGAGTGAAATAGCCGACGGTCAGCTTGCCCGATTTGTTGATCGAGCCTTTTTTCGGTTCCAGCTGGCTGGCGAGGAGACGGGCGAGCGTGGTCTTGCCGTTACCGTTCCGGCCGAGCAATGCGGTCCGGTCGTCCGGGTCCAGCCGCATGTTGAGGCCGGAGAGAATGATATTGTCGCCATAGCCGACCGAAGCGTCATCCAGCGTGATCAGCGGCGGTTTCAATTCTGCGGGGCTGGGAAAATGGAAAGTCAACGAGGGGTCGTCAATCGCTTCAGCAATCGGTTCCATGCGGGCGAGTGCCTTGACGCGGCTCTGCGCCTGTTTCGCGCTATGCGCCTTGGCGCCCCAGCGGGAGACGTAGGATTGCAGCTTCTCGCGCTGGGCAATCTGCTTCTCGCGCGAGGAAGCGAGCTGTGCCTGCCGTTCGGCCCGCTGCTTCTCGAACGCATCATAGCCGCCCGGATAGAGGGTGGTTTTACCGTGCTGGAGGTGCAGAATATGGTCGACCACATTGTTAAGCAGGTCGCGTTCGTGGCTGATAACGAGGATCGTCGCCTGATAGCTGGTCAGGAAATTCTCCAGCCACAGAGTCGCTTCGAGGTCGAGGTGGTTCGAGGGTTCGTCGAGCAGCAATAGTTCGGGTTGCGAGAATAGCAGAGCCGCCAGAGCGACGCGCATCCGCCAGCCACCGGAGAAACTGTCCATCGGCTGTTGCTGGGCCGCTTCGTCAAAGCCAAGGCCGATCAGGATCTTGGCCGCACGCGCCGGAGCGCTATGCGCTTCGATCATGTTCAGACGTTCGTGAATTTCGCCGATCCGGTGCGGGTCGGCGGCGGTTTCGGCTTCCTCAAGCAGGGAAGCGCGTTCTGTGTCCGCTGCCAGCACGGTGTCCAGCGGACTATCCTGTCCGGCGGGCGCTTCCTGGGCGATATAGCCCATGCGCGCGTCCTTGGGCATGTCGACGCTGCCGTCGTCGGGCTCGAGAAATCCTGCAATGACCTTCATCAAGGTCGACTTGCCCGCGCCATTGCGGCCGATCATGCCGACGCGCGCGCCGGGGGGCAGTGCAGCGGTCGCACCATCAAGGATCACAGTGCCGCCGAGGCGCACGGTTATATTACTGAAATTAAGCATGGGCAGCCGTTAGCGGAGCAAGTGCATTAGTGCAAAAGATAGCGTAAAAAACTTCACGTGCAAATGCAGGCTGATAGGCTCATATTATCCGTTCTATTGATTTTGCAGGAGTTTTGCTTTGTTTTCAGGTCGCACCGCTACGCTGTTTTCTGCCACTGCCATGATGATTTGTGCCCCCGCCTTCGCCCAGGCTGCGGATCAACCGACAGAGATAAGCGCCGAGGAAATCACCCGGACCGTCAAAACCATGACATTGGACCAGTTTGAAGGCCGTGCACCGGGTACAGCAGGCGAAGACAGGACAATCGGCTATCTGATCGGTCGATTCGAGGCTCTGGGGCTTGAACCCGGCGGTGTCGACGGTACTTGGACGCAGCCGGTGCCATTGTTGCACACGGCTCTCGGTACGCCGGACAGGCTTTCGTTTTCCAGCAAGGGCAAAAGCACGGCGTTACATGCCGGCAAGGATATCTATGTGTCGACGCTGCAGCCCAGAGACCGGGCGGTGGTCGAGGACGCGGAAATGGTTTTTGTCGGCTATGGCGTGACCGCGTCCGAGCGGGGATGGGACGATTATAAGGATGTGGACCTGAAGGGAAAGGTCGCGGTCTTTCTGGTCAATGATCCTGATTTTGCCGCCGCTTCCGACGAAGCCGTTGCGGACAAATTCGGCGGCCGTGCGATGACCTATTACGGCCGATGGACCTATAAATTTGAAGAAGCATCGCGGCGCGGCGCCGTTGCTGCGCTGATCATCCATGAAACCGAAGCAGCTGGCTATGGCTGGAGTGTGGTTGAAAGCCCGCAAGGCGAGAATTACGGCATCGCCAAACCGGACGGAGAAATGACGAGTCTTGCCTTGCAAGGTTGGATAAGCGATGAAGCCGCGCAAAAACTGTTTGATGGCGCAGGACTGGATCTTGCGAAATTGCGGGTCGCGGCGAGAAAGAGCGATTTCAAGCCGGTGGCTATCGACAGCAAATTCGCGGCTTCTTATCCGGTGAAACAGGAGGTGGTGAAAAGCCAAAATGTGTTCGGCAAAATCACCGGCAAGGCGCGGCCGGACGAAACCATCATCTTTGGCGCGCATTGGGATGCCTATGGCGAAGGACCGCCCGACGAAGACGGCAACGTCTATCGCGCCGGTGCCAATGACGACGCGCTCGGGATTGCAGGGATCATGGAAATAGCGCGCAAGTTCAAATCCATGCCGCAGCCGGACCGGACGATCGTGATTGCCGCATGGAGCGCCGAAGAGCGCGGACTGCTCGGTTCCGAAGTCTATGCGCAGGCTCCTATATATCCGGTGGAAAAAACCGTAGCCAATCTGGCGATCGATGTTCTGCAAACCGCTGGCAAGGCGAAGGACGTCATATTGGTCGGCAAGGGGCAGGGGACGCTCGAAGATGATCTGGCCAAGTTTGCAAAATTGCAGGGGCGTGTGGTGACCGAAGAAAGCCTGCCCGAGCGCGGTCTGTTTTTCCGCGCGGATCATTTCTCGCTTGCCAAACGCGGTGTGCCGGTGCTGCTGATGATGAGCTTGGCGGGTGCCTCCGATCTGGTCGAGGGCGGCAGGGCAGCGGGCCAGAAGTGGATCGATGACTATACCGGCAAATGCTATCATGCGGCCTGCGATGCCTGGTCGCCGGACTGGAATCTGACCGGCGCGGTGCAGGATATCGATGTGATGTTCGACATCGGCAATAGCCTTGCCTATTCGAAGGACTGGCCGGAGTGGAAGGCCGGTTCCGAATTCAAGGAACTGCGCGATGCGAGCGCCGAAGCGCGGCAGTAGGCAGGTATCTTGAACCGCTCCGAGGCAGCTTATGGGACATTACGTATAGGTTCTTGCTGTCACTAACCTAACGAACGGCACATGAGCTTTGCCGAAACCGATATGCGCGACGGGATATTATATTGGCAATGCTGACGGAATTCTCTGGGGAGTGGCTGATTTACCGCGATCTAGCGATCGCATTGGCGGCGGGCTTGCTGATCGGTGTCGAGCGCGGATGGACGATGCGCGACGAGCACAAGGGCGCCCGGGTCGCCGGGATTCGTACCTTCGGTCTGATCGCCGGTGTCGGCGGTCTGGTCGCGCTGATTGCGCAAAGCCTGAACCTGATAATGGCGGCGATCCTGCTTGCCGGCATAGTGATCATGTTGGGATTCAGTCACGCCAAGACGATCCACGAACCGGACGGGCGCAGCATCACCAATTTTGTGGTCTCGCTTTTGACTCTCTGTCTCGGGCTTCTGGCGGGCAGCGGTTATCCGGCGCTGGCCATGGCCGGAGCGGCGATTACGACCGGGCTGCTGTCGATGCGCTCGGAGCTTCATGGGTTTCTGGGCAAGCTCGGGTCGACCGATATCAATGTCATGATCCGCTTCGCCCTGATCGCGCTTGCGGTTCTGCCGTTTCTGCCCGACCGCGATTTCGGGCCTTATGATGCGTTCAACCTGCAGCAATTATGGTTTGTTGT
The DNA here is from genome assembly GCF_963975555.1 of uncultured Parasphingorhabdus sp. Taxonomy (GTDB): domain Bacteria; phylum Pseudomonadota; class Alphaproteobacteria; order Sphingomonadales; family Sphingomonadaceae; genus Parasphingorhabdus. The sequence continues at coordinate 106,353 of NZ_CAXBHH010000002.1, forward strand.
CATATTGGTCACTGGCCTGTCTTTCACCGGCTATGTCGCCAACCGGATTTTTGGCGAGGCGCACGGGACGGTTGTGACCGCGGTTATTGGCGGCGCTTATAGTTCCACCGCGGTAACCGCATCGCTGGCCCAGCGATTGCGCGGCGAAGAGAGCAACAGGCGCACATTGTCGGCGGGCATCGCTCTGGCCTCGGCGGTGATGTACGTCCGGGTATTGCTGCTGACCTTCATACTCGCGCGTTTTGCCTTTGTGCCGCTGGCGATGATCCTGACACCGGCCGCGCTGGTGGCCGCTGTCATCGGGTTGCTGCAGCTGCGCCGTAGCGGGGCCGCCAAAACCGACAAGAGCGTCGAAACGCGCAACCCCGTGCGCTTGCTGCCGGCTTTCTTCTTTGCGCTGACGGTGGCGGCAATGTCGCTGGCGGCGCGGTGGGCGGAGGCCGAATTCGGCACCAGCGGGATTGCCTATCTGGTCCTGATCATGGGATCGTTCGATGTTGATGCCGCGATAATAACGCTGGGGGCGTTGCCGCCGGAGACGATATTATCCAATCTTGCCGGCTTCGTGCTGGCGATGACGGTATTGGCCAATATGCTGTTCAAGACCGGCGTGGCCGGTTTTACCGCAGGCTGGAAGAAAGGGCGCTCCGCCGTCGCCGCTCTGGCCGCGAGCAGCATTGTTCTGGCTATTGCCGGTCTGGTGAGTTTTGTGGCGTTTGATATCCACTTCTGAAGTCTAGGCTCTAGCTAGCTGTTCGCCGCCAGCCAGATCGTATGTTTCGCGCCTTTGCCGTTGCTGCGCGCCGGGACCGTATTCACATCGACGGTAAAACCTGATTTTTTCAGTCGCGACGTAAAGCGCGTATCGCCTTCGCTAGACCACACCGCCAAAATTCCGTTGGAGCGGAGCGCTTTCTTGGCCTTGGCCAGGCCAGCGATGCTGTAGAGCCGGTCATTGGCTTCATGGGTCAGGCCATCCGGACCATTGTCCACGTCCAGCAATATGGCATCATATTCGCGGTCTGCCTTGTTGATCACATCGCAGACGTCGCCGGTGGTGATGGTGACGCGGCTGTCGTCGAGACATTTGCGCGACAGATCAGCCATCGGCCCGCGCGCCCATTTGACGATGGCGGGGATCAGTTCGACCACTTCCACATGCGCTTGCGGTGGCAAAACCGACAGAGCCGCACGCAAGGTAAATCCCATGCCATAGCCGCCGATCAATATCCGCGGGTTTTTCACTCCGAGGCGTTTGCAGGTGAGGGTGGCTAGCGCCTCTTCCGATCCGCTGAGCCGGCTGTTCATCAGTTCGATGCGTCCGAGCATGATCGAATATTCGTCCGCGCCCTTGAGCTCTCGGCGGAACAGCCGGAGTTCGTCGCCGCCGGGGATGGGCGCTGTGTCGAGAAGTTCGCGAGCGATCATCGGACAAAACTCGCGCCATTGGCGTCTAGTACCGCGCCGGTCATGCTGGGCGGGGCATCGAGCGCGCAAAAGCGAGCGATCGAGGCGATTTCCTCGGGCTGGGCGACGCGGCCAAGCGGGATGTCGGCGAGCAATTTGTCGCCGCCGCGGCTTTCCAGATAATCTTCGGCCATACCGGTCATGGTGAAACCGGGGCAGATCGCAAAAGCCAGTATCTCGTTCTTCGCATAGGCTCTGGCGATAGTCTTGGTCATCGCCACCATGCCGGCCTTGGACGCGGCATAATGCCAGTGGTCGGGGCTGTCGCCGCGATAGGCAGCGCGGCTGGCGATATTGATGATCCGGCCCGGTTTGTCTCGCTGCTGGAAATGCAGGACAGCATGGCGGCACAGCTCTGCGGAAGCGGTCAGGTTGATGGTCATCGTCCGGTTCCAGCTTTCCAGCCAGTCATCGCTCGCGATCGGATTGGGGTCGAACAGGCCGGCATTGTTGATCAGCACGTCGATGCGACCGTCCAGCCGGTCCAGCGCCTCTTCCCAGAGCCGATCAGCTGCGCCTTCCCGAGAGAAATCAGCCGCGAGCAGGCCATTTGCGCCCGTCGTGCTCTGGCCAACGGCCGTGACATTGTCCCGATCCAGCGATTCGACGATGGCCTTGCCAATGCCGCGGCTGGCTCCGGTTACCAATATATGTGTTTTTGCTTTGCTCATGCCGGATGGACTAGAACGACAAGGCGCGCGCGTCCATGGATGATGCAAATTTCGTGATTTTGATCGGCGTCGCAGGAACTGGCACTAATAAATTGATCAAATCGGGTGCATCCGGTTTGCATGAGACGTGCTTTTCGCTAAGGGAATGGTTCGATTTCAAAGACTCCGGCATGACCCGGAGAGATTGTTCAGGGGAATATAATGTCCGGCGTATCAGGTTCAGCATCGAACAGACCGCTTTCACCGCATTTGCAGGTGTATAAATGGGGGCCGCATATGCTGGTGTCCATTCTCCATCGGGTGACCGGTGACGGCATGGCGCTGGTTGGCGTTCCGCTGCTGGTCTGGTGGCTGTACGCGATTTCCGCCGGGCCGGAGAGCTATGACTATTTTCTCAGCTGGTTCAACTGGGGCTATTTTGGCTATATCGTTCTGGTCGGCATGAGCTTTGCCTTTTTCGAGCATATGTATTCGGGTCTGCGCCACTTCGTGCTGGACGCTGGCGCCGGCTATGAATTGCAGACAAATAGAATGTGGTCGATCGCCGTGCCTCTGGCCGCGATTATCACCACCGGCGCGATGTGGCTTTACATCGTTTCCAAGAATATTTTTTAGGTAGGAATCGGAACATGGGTTCAGGAACCAATATCGGCCGGGTACGCGGCCTCGGATCGGCGCAAGAAGGCGCGCATCACTGGATAGTGCAACGGGTCACCGCGGTCAGCAATTTGCTGTTGGTCCTTTGGCTGGTATTCTCGTTGATCCGGCTGCCGAATTATGAACATGGCTTGATGATCGAATGGCTGTCCTCGCCGTTGGTAGCGGTACCGATGATGTTGATGCTGGTCAGCATCTTCTGGCATATCCGGATCGGCTTGCAGGTCCTGATCGAGGATTATGTCCCGGATCATGGCATGAAATTCGGCCTGATCCTCTTCCTCAACTTTTTCGCCATCGGCGGTGCGGCTCTGGGAATATTCTCGGTCGCTAAAATAGCCTTTACCGGAGTGGTAGCATAATGACTGAACAATCCACCCAGCCTGCTTACAAGATCATCGATCACACCTATGACACCGTTGTTGTCGGTGCCGGAGGCTCCGGCCTGCGCGCTACCATGGGTGCTGCGGAATCGGGCCTGAAAACGGCCTGTATTACAAAAGTATTCCCGACCCGCTCGCACACTGTTGCAGCACAGGGCGGCATCGCCGCATCTTTGGGCAACAACACGCCGGACCACTGGACCTGGCATATGTATGACACGGTCAAGGGGTCGGACTGGCTCGGCGACCAGGACGCGATCGAATATCTGGTGCGCGAAGCACCGCAGGCGGTTTACGAGCTGGAACATGCTGGCGTACCGTTCTCGCGCAACGAAGATGGCACGATCTACCAGCGCCCGTTCGGCGGTCATATGCAAAATCTGGGCGAGGGGCCTCCGGTCCAGCGTACCTGTGCTGCTGCCGACCGTACCGGCCACGCGATGTTACACGCGCTCTATCAGCAGAGCCTGAAATATGACGCGGATTTCTTCATCGAATATTTTGCCATCGACCTGATCATGGAAGACGGCGAGTGCCGGGGCGTGATCGCTCTGTGCCTCGAAGACGGTTCGATCCATCGTTTCCGCAGCCACGCTGTGGTACTGGCGACCGGCGGTTCCGGCCGCTGCTATTTCAGCGCGACTTCTGCCCATACCTGCACCGGTGACGGCGGCGGCATGGTGCTGCGCGCTGGTCTGCCCTTGCAGGATATGGAATTTGTCCAGTTTCACCCGACCGGCATTTACGGCGCCGGCGTGCTGATCACCGAAGGCGCACGCGGCGAGGGCGGTTATCTGACCAACAGCGAAGGCGAGCGTTTCATGGAACGCTATGCGCCGAGCGCGAAGGATCTGGCCAGCCGCGACGTTGTTTCGCGCTGCATGGCCACCGAAATCCGCGAAGGCCGCGGCGTCGGTCCGGAGAAAGATCATATCTATCTCCACCTCGACCATATCGCGCCGGAAGTGCTGGCCGAACGGCTGCCGGGTATCACCGAAACCGGCAAGATTTTCGCCAACGTCGACCTGACACGTGAAGCGCTGCCGGTGGTGCCGACGGTCCATTATAATATGGGCGGCATACCCTGTAACTATCATGGCGAAGTGATCAATCCGACCAAGGACGATCCGGACGCGATTGTTCCGGGCCTCTATTCCGTCGGTGAAGCGGCCTGTGTTTCCGTGCACGGTGCAAACCGTCTCGGTTCAAACTCGCTGATCGATCTCGTGGTCTTTGGCCGCGCAACCGGTCTGCGGCTCAAGGAAAAGCTGGTGCCGAACGCGTCGCACAAGCCTTTGCCTGCGAACTCCGCCGATCTGGCGCTGCAACGCCTCGACCATTTCCGCAATGCCAAGGGACCAATCCCGACCGCCGACCTGCGCCTCGAAATGCAGAAAACGATGCAGGCGCATGCTGCTGTGTTCCGCGACAATGTCTTGCTCGACGAAGGCGTCGCGGCGATGGACAAGGTCAACGCCAAGCTTGCCGATATCGGCGTCACTGATCGCTCTTTGATCTGGAATACCGATCTGATCGAAACGCTCGAACTCGACAATCTGATGAGCCAGGCGATGGTCACGATGAAAGCTGCCGCCAACCGCAAGGAAAGCCGCGGCGCGCACATGCAGGAAGATTATCCCGATCGCGACGACAAGAACTGGATGAAGCACACCGTCATCACCTTCGAAGGCTGGGGCGGCCAGGGCGGCAAGAGCGAGATCAGCTATCGTCCGGTGCATGATTACACGCTGACCGACGAAGCGAAATATGTGGAGCCGAAGAAGCGGGTTTATTGATTTCTGGCGGAGTGAGAACAACTACCGTTGTTAACTGTCGCCCCAGCGCAGGCTGGGGCCCAAACCGGACACAAATGGGGGAAGAGTGTTTCTTCAACGCACCATTGGTATGGATGCCAGCCTTCGCTGGCATGACGGTTTAGGCGTACTTGATATTATCATCGTCACTCCAGCGTAGGCTGGAGCCTAAACCGGTCTTAAATGAGGGAAGTCTGGTTCCTCATCGCACCATTGGTTTGGATGCCAGCCTTCGCTGGCATGACGATCAGGCATTCAGATCATCCCATAAATCGCGCCATTCCGGATTGTCCTTGATAATCAAATCCGTTTTCCATCGGCGCTTCCATGCTTTCATCGCCTTCTCGCGAGAGATTGCTTCGTAAGGAGAAGAATATTCTTCGATATAGACGAGCCGCTCGAGGCCATTCTTACGACAGTAATCTGAGCCGGTGCCGTTCTTGTGCTGGAATATGCGCGCGGGGAGGTTTGAGGTGACCCCGATGTAGAGCGTGCCAAAGGGCTTGTTGGTCATAATATAGACATAGGCGCGTTTCATGAGTTTGTAGGTAAAGGGAGAGTGGTTTGGGTGCCAGCCTTGCCTGACCTGACAGGCTGGAACTGTTAAATATTCTACGCAAAATCTCCCAACCACTTCCCGCCATCGTCCAATCCCGATAGAAGCGTCTCATGCTCGCCCCGATGCTCCCCTCCTTTCTGCTCGTCGTCTTGCTCGTCGAACTGACGCCCGGTCCGAATATGGGCTGGCTGGCCGTGCTCAGTGCGAGCGAGGGCAGGCGCGCGGGCTTTGCGGCAACCGCCGGTATTGGTCTGGGACTGGCGATTGTAGCGGCGGCATCCGCATTGGGGCTGGCGCAACTGGCGCATGAATCACCTTTGATCTTCAACCTGCTGCGTTATGCCGGATCGGCATTTCTGCTCTGGCTGGCGTGGGAGGCGTGGGTTGGCGAGCGGGAAGTCTCGCCCTCGGCCATTCACAAAAATGGGACAGCCGCAAAGTATTTCCGGCGCGGACTTCTGATCAATCTGCTCAATCCGAAGGCAGCTTTATTCTTCATCGCGGTGCTGCCGGTCCATATTGTCGCAAACGGGTCGGTCGCGATGCAAACCGCGCAGCTTTCGATCGCCTATGTAGCGGTTGCCACCACGATTCATATCACCATCGTCCTGCTCGCCGGTCGCGCGCATGGCTGGCTCAGCACCGGCCCTTATGCGCGACTGGTCAGGCGGGGCTTCGCAGTGATGCTGGCCGTTATCGCAATATGGTTTTTCGTTGATACGTTCCGCTGATATCGCTTTTTAATCAAGGTTTGGCCGGGGCTTTGCATCCTTTTTGCAGACCCACGCCTTTCAGAAAGCCGCGCCGGACCGTTCCGGCATAGACGGCGATATTGTAACGCCGACGCTCGGCATTGGCGCCGGTAACCTCGCCGATAATTCCGCCAAAGGGAATGATCGAGCCGACGGCGCTACCCGCGACCCGGGCAGCGGTTTCTTCTCGTTTTTTGGCTAGGCTCTTGTCGACCTTCTCGTTGACGTCCGGACCCAGCACTTCGTTGAGCTCGCGCACTTCCGCGATGATCGCGCTGCAATTGCGCATCCCGCTGACCGAATAGGGATCGTCCTGAATATCGATCAGTTTCTGCGGGACTTCCTTGCCGTCAAATGGTTCGGTGACCTTGTTGCCTGCCGATTCCAGCGTCGAATCCTGTGGAGCGCCTTCTTGGGCCAATGCCGTGGTTTCGAGCAGGCCGATGGCCATTAACAAGCCGAGCGAGTGTTTCATTCTTTTCATTTCTATCCCCTGACCGCGTAGCTCAGCGAAAGCGCAGATTGTCGCGGTTCAATTGATCAACCGCCGTGACGCCCATTAGTTTCATGTCGCGTTCAATTTCATTTTGCAGCAAAGACAATATCCGCTCCACCCCGCCCTGTCCGGCGGCTGCGAGGGCGTAGAGATAGAGGCGCCCGCCCGAGCAGGCCTTGGCGCCGACGCTCAACGCTTTGAGCACATGGCTGCCACGGGTAATGCCGCCGTCGCAAATCACGTCGAGCTTGTCGCCGACCGCATCACAAATTTCGGCCAGCTGGTCGAAGGGTGCGCGGCTGCCGTCGAGTTGCCGGCCGCCGTGGTTGGAAACCATGATCGCGGTCGCGCCAATATCGACCGCGCGCATTGCGTCGGCCACGGACATGATACCTTTCAGGCAGAATTCACCGTCCCAATCCTTCGCGATTTCCTCCGCCATCGCCCAGTCGAGCGACTGGTCGAGCATATTGGTGAAATAGTCGGCAACGGAATTGGGGACGCTGCTGCCTTCGGATACATGGTCTTTCAGATTGGACAGTTCGAACTTCTCGCGGAACATATAGTTCAGGCCCCAAGCGGGTTTCGCGGCATAGCTCCAGAAACTGGTCGGGGTGATCCGGGGCGGGCTGGTGAAGCCGGACCGCAGGCAACGTTCGCGATTGCCACCGACGATGGTGTCAACGGTCAGGGTCAGCGCGTCGAACTTCGCGGCCTTGCAGCGCTCGACCATCGACCGGTTGAGATCCTTGTCCTTGTGGACATAAAGCTGGAACATTTTCGGCGTGCTGATGCTCTCTCCGATTTCCTCTATGCTCACCGTCCCTAGTGAAGAGATACCGAAAAAGGTTCCGAATTTTTCAGCGGCGCGGGCGACGGCATGTTCGCCCTGCCAGTGAAACAGCCGTTGCAGAGCGGTTGGCGAAAGGAAGAGCGGCATCGCCAGCTTCTGCCCCATGACCGTCGTGCTCATGTCGATAGTCTCGACGCCGGTGAGAACATTGGGCACCAGATCGCAGCGTTCATAGGCGGTGGTGTTGCGCCGACGGGTTACCTCGTCGTCTGCTGCGCCGTCGATATAGTCAAATATCGGAAAGGGCAGGCGTTTCTTGGCAAGCGCACGGAAGTCGTTCACATTGTGGCAATCGGAAATATTCATAACGGCCTTTCGATTTGGCGTGCGTGTGCCTCTGCTCGTCGCAGCGGATATATGGATGATACATAGAGCCTAGACGAACCGGGGCGTTGCGCAAACTAAACTTGTTGGGACGGAAGAGGGAGATATTATGACGGAGATACAAGACAATCAGGGTGACCCGGGGAAACCCGAGCGATCGCCCGGCAGGAAATTCCTGATGGTATTGCTAATGGGGTTTCTGATAACCATTCCGTTGTTCACCGTCTGGCTGCTCAACTATGACCGGCAGAGCCAGAGCGAAACCGCGCAGCAATCGATCGTCTCGGGTTGGGGCGGTCAGCAGGTTTTTGCCGGCCCCCAGATCGTGCTGCCCTATCAGGCGAAGGTCACGGAATCTGTGGAGCAGAACGGCAAGACGGTAACCCGGACCAATATTGTGAGCCGCGAATTATTTGTCGCGCCGGAACTGGTGAAACTGGACAGCAAGTTGAACACCGAAACCAAGAAACGGGCGATTTACGAGGTCATTGTCTATGACACGGCGATTACCGGGTCCGCGGTGTTCAAGCTGCCCGACGATCTCGATCGTTATGGCGTGACCCGCGACCGGATTGATTTCAGCCGCGCGGAACTGCGCTTTGGCCTGTCGGACGCCCGCGGTCTCGCGGGAGACAATAAGGTCAGCGTCAATGGTGAAGCGCTGGAACTGCAACCCGGCAAGGGGCTTGGCGCTACGGGAAATAGCGGCTTTTTCGCCTTTCTCGATAGCAGCGCGCTGGAAAGCGGCGAAATAGAAGCCAAGTTCGATGTCCGGTTCAAAGGAAACCAGAGCCTGACAATTGCGCCCAATGCCGGCCAGACCGAATGGACCGTCCAGTCGACATGGCCACACCCCAGCTTTGCAGGGAGTTTTCTTCCGGAAAGCAGAACAATCAATGCCGACGGCTTTGAGGCGAAATATGTGATTACTAATCTGGCGCTCGGTACATCGCTGATCGCCAATGACGCGGGCGAGGAGGTGCACCCGATGCGTGCGAAGGACATGTCCTATAGCGGCGCTGAATATGGAAATGCTGTTGCCGCTAGCGCGACCGTCGACTTGATCCAGCCGGTTGATCTCTATGGTCAGGTCGACCGGGCGGCCAAATATGGCTTCCTGATCATCGGTTTCACCTTTGTCGCGTTCCTGCTGTTCGATCTGATCGGCGGGGTGCGGATATCATCGGTGCAATATATATTGGTCGGCGTTGCGCTGGTATTATTCTTCGTGCTGCTGCTGGCATTTGCCGAGATCATCGGCTTTGCATGGGCCTATGTCATGGCATCGTTGGCGACGATCGGGCTGATCACTGCCTATTCGGCGTCGGTATTGTCAAGTTGGCGAAGGGCCTCGATCATCGGCGGGTTGCTCGCCGGTCTCTATGGCGCGATTTATATCCTGCTCAGCCTCGAAGCCTATTCGCTGCTGATCGGATCGCTGCTGATATTCGCGGCACTGGCCGGAGTGATGTTCGTTACCCGGCGGCTTGACTGGTCCGCTACGATCAGCCGACCAAAAGCATAAATATAAACGGGCTCCGGCGCTGTGCCGCCGGAGCCCGTTATTTTTCTAGACCGCACCCGCCGCGAATGTATCGCACGAGGATGGATCGCCGGTCTGCATGCCCTTGCGCAGCCAGGCCATGCGTTGTTCGGACGATCCGTGGGTGAACATGCTCTCGACCGGTTGCTGGCCGGCTCCGCGCATCAGCGTATCATCGCCGATGGCATGGGCGGCGTTCAGGCCTTCCTCGACATCGCCGGGTTCCATCCGGTCGGCATTTTGCGCAGCCCATACGCCGGCATAGCAATCCGCCTGCAATTCCATCCGCACCTGCAGCGCATTGCCCTCGGCCTTGCTCGCACTGCCTTGTGCCTTGCGCACCTGCGCGGCCACGCCGGTCAGATTCTGGATATGATGGCCGACCTCATGCGCGATCACATAGGCTTGCGCAAAATCGCCCTTCGCGCCCATCCGGGTCGCCATTTCGCGGAAGAAGCTGGTGTCGAGATAGACGCCCTGATCCGCCGGGCAATAAAAGGGTCCCATCGCCGCTTGTGCTGCGCCGCAGCCTGATTGACCGGACTGGTCATAGAAAGTGAGGGTGGTCGGACGATAGGTTTCGCCATTCGCCTGAAATAATTTGGACCAAGTCTGCTCGGTCGAGGCGAGCACCTGACAGGCGAATCTTTCTTCTGCTGTATCGCAGGCGACATTAGCGCCGGAGCTTTCCGACTGGAAACCGCCCCCGCCAGCTCCATCAGCGAGCTGCAGGCTACCGCTGCTGAAATACATGAAGGCTAGCGCCGCGCCGCCAATCAGCAAGATAGTGCCGCAACCCATTTTACGGCCGAGCAGCATCGGCAGAAAACCGAGCAAAAGGCCGAGGCCTCCGCCACCACTGCCGCCGCCAAAACTTCCGCCGCCGCCGCGGCCCTGATCGCGAACATTCTTGCTGGGATCCAGATCGTCCAAACGCATATTTATCTCCTCGTCCCGTTCCAATTCGCCTGATTCAGGAAAAAGCGCAAGTAGCCCCGATTTCTTTTACAAAAGCATTGCAGTCCGGTCCGACAGTTTTAAGGTCGCCGGAAAGGAGACTATGCATGTTTTTAAAGGGTAAGGTCGCGCTGATTACGGGTTCAACATCGGGCATCGGCGGCGGCTATGCGAAAGCGCTGGCGGCAGAAGGCGCGGCGGTGATGATCAACGGCTTTGGCGATGCGGGCGAGATCGAAGCGCTGCGTCAGGAACTGGAAACGCTGAGCGGTGCCAAGGCGGCGTACAGCAACGCCGACATGACCAAGCCGGAAGAAATCCGCCAGATGTGCGCCGATTGCGTGGAGCAACTGGGCGCGGTCGATATATTGATCAACAACGCCGGTATCCAGTTTGTCGCGCCGGTCGACGAATTTCGCGAGGACAAGTGGAATGCGGTGATGGATATCATCCTCAACAGCGCTTTCCATGCCACCAAGGCGGTGGTGCCAGGGATGAAGGAAAAAGGATGGGGCCGGATTATCAACACCGGATCGATGCACAGCAAGGTCGCAAGCCCCTATAAGTCAGCCTATAATGCCGCGAAACACGGGCTCGACGGGTTTGGCAAGACGGTTGCGCTCGAGGTTGCGACCCATGGCATTACGGTCAACACGATTTCGCCGGGCTATACTTGGACACCTTTGGTCGAGGGTCAAATTCCGAATACCATGGAAGTGCGTGGCCTGACGCGCGATCAGGTTATCAACGATGTCCTGCTGGCGCCGCAACCGACCAAGGAGTTCGTCCAGATCGACCAGATCGCCGCGCTGGCGATATTCCTGTGCAAGGATGAAGCGCGATCGATCACCGGCGCGAATATCTCGATCGATGGCGGGTGGACTGCGCAATGATAGCAGGGCTTCTATTGCTGGCTGCTGCTGCGGCTGCAGAATCACAGGCAGAAACGCAATGGCCCGAACAGGCAACGGCTGCCGATGCGGCACGACTGGAGCGATGGGAAGAGGCGCTGGAAATCGGTCGCGCGGGCGTTATCGGAGCGGGAGAAGGCGCGTTACTGACTGCTCGTTCTCCGCTGTTCGAAACCGGCGCGGCTCTGGCGAATAGCGATATTCCGCAGGGCCTCTACAATTGTTCGATCACCAAGCTGGACGGCAATCCGGACGGCGGACTACCCTATATTGCCTATGATCCGTTCAGATGCCGGGTCGTGGATGACCATGGTCGCAAGCATTTTACCAAATTGACCGGTTCGCAGCGCACGATCGGCTGGATCGACAAGGTGGACAAGGATCAGTCAGCCTATCTCGGGACGCTGATCTACCATTATGAAGATAGGCTGGTACCTTATGGACGGACCGCGAAAAGGGATCAGGCTGCCGTCGTGCAGCGCATTGGACCGAATCGCTGGCGGATGGTGTTTCCGTTTCCCGAATATGAAAGCAAGGTCGACGTGATGGAGCTGACACCGGTGGAATGAATATTGGACCTGACAAGCGTCCGTGATCGGGTTAGTCACGGGAAAATAGTAAATGATTGGGGATTATGAAAATGCGGAAGTTTATGAAATTGGGTTTGCTGGCGGCGGCTTCGGTACTGGCGTTCACTCCGGCTCAGGCTGACGGGTTGAAGGATGCCATTACCGCCGATCTGCCCTCGCTGATGGAAATTTACCGCGATCTGCACAGCAATCCCGAACTCAGCGGCGAGGAAGTCCGTACGGCGGCAAAACTGGCTGTCGAGGCCCGGCGTCTCGGGTTCAAAGTAACCGAAAAAGTCGGCGGCACCGGCGTGGTTGCGGTCATGGAAAATGGCGAGGGGCCTACGGTGCTGCTTCGTGCCGACATGGACGGCTTGCCGCTTGAAGAGAAAACCGGGCTGGCTTTTGCCTCACGGGTGCAGGCCAAAACGCGTCAGGGCAATGACACGTTCGTGATGCACGCCTGCGGCCATGACACGCATATGACCGGATGGGTCGCCACGGCTCGCCAACTGGCTGCGCGCAAGGGTGAATGGTCCGGCACGCTGGTAATGATATTGCAGCCGGCCGAGGAAACGGGCGAGGGCGCTCTCGCTATGCTGGAGGATGGACTTTATACCCGCTTCCCGAAGCCTGATTATACGCTAGCTTTTCATGATGCCGCCGGCGTGCCCGCGGGATATATCGGCTATGCGTCCGGCTTTGCTCTGGCCAATGTCGACAGTGTCGATATTCAGGTGAAGGGCGTCGGTGGTCATGGTGCCTATCCGCATACGACCAAGGATCCGATCGTACTGGCCAGCCGCATTGTCGGTTCGCTGCAGACGCTAGTCAGCCGTGAGCTGGATCCACAGGAGCCCGCGGTTGTAACCGTCGGCAGTTTTCAGGCCGGTTCCAAACATAATGTCATTTCGGACGATGCGTTGTTGCTGCTCACCGTGCGCAGCTATGGCGATGACACACGGGCCAAGTTGCTCGAGGGAATCCAGAGAATTGCGCGTGGCGAGGCGATTGCCGCCGGCATGCCTGAGGACCGGATGCCGGTTGTGACGTTGCGCGAAACAGAATTTACGCCGGCTACCTATAACAGCCCCGAATTTTCTGTCGAAATGGCCAAGATTTTCGAAACCCGCTTCGGCAAGGACCGGGTTGTGCAATCAAAACCGGTCATGGGCGGTGAGGATTTTGGCCGCTATGGTCGCGGCGACGACAATATCAAAAGCATGATCTTCTGGGTCGGTGGTGTGCCAATGGCGGAATATCAGGCATCGCTGGCCGAAGGTACGAAACTGCCGTCGTTGCACAGTTCCTTCTGGGCACCCGACGCAGAAAAGGTGATCGCAACCGGTGCCGAAGCGATGACCGCCGCGACTTTGCAGATCCTGAAGAAATAGATGGTCTGGCGGTGCATCCTGCTTGTGTCGATGGCACTTCCGGTTGCGCCGCTTGCCGCTCGGGATCCGAGCGAAATCGACCCCACCTATTTCGAAGGACGCTGGTCCTTCATCGATGAAGACTGCACGGCGCCGACCAACTGGACGTTGATTGCGGGCGGGAATTTTGTATCCGAGGATCTCGTCGGTATCTGGACCTGGCAGGAAGGCGAGCTGGTTTTGAATCTCGACGATCTTGCGATTGACGAGGAAAGCGGTGAGCCGGGCGGGCGGTTCCGGATGGATGGTCCAGTCACATTGGTGGATCAGAATCGCTTTGATTTCACGATCGCGCCCGATGTCTATCAGCTGAAACGTTGTCCGTGAGAATAAATCGCTATTGCGAGTAAGTCGCAACAAACTGATCGATATTTCCGATTACTAAAGATCAAAAAATTCGATGGAATGCGCTCGCGCGCGCGCCTACCAAACGGGTAACCCGATTCTCGAAATCGGTATTCATTTCAATTACGCCAATAGGAGAAGACCATGGGACTTGCTGGAAGCAAAACCGAACAGAATTTGAAAGACGCCTTTGCCGGAGAAAGCCAGGCCAACCGTCGTTATCTCTATTTCGCCCAGAAGGCCGACATCGAAGGCTATAACGATGTTGCAGCCGTATTCCGGTCGACCGCAGAAGGCGAAACCGGCCACGCCCATGGTCATCTCGAATTTCTTGAAGAAGTTGGTGATCCGGCAACCGGCCTCGCGATTGGTGCGACTTCAGATAACCTGAAATCGGCGGTTGCGGGTGAAACCCACGAATATACCGATATGTATCCGGGCATGGCGAAGTCGGCCCGCGAAGAAGGCTTTGACGAAATTGCCGACTGGTTCGAAACGCTTGCAAAAGCCGAAAAGAGCCACGCTGGCAAATTCCAGAAAACTCTGGATACGATGGACGCTTAAGCGTTCAATCCCAGGGAACATGCTGTCGCCGCCCGCTTCCTCCGGAAGGGGCGGCGGCACAATCCTTCCACTTGAAGATTCCGCCCTTACGGCGACAGGAAGCATATCATGACTGAAGGCAGCTTGGGCGCGCCGACGCGGCACCCGATCCCATGGCAGGAGGAATCCTATTATGACGAGGAAGCGCTGGATCTGGAACTGCGCCGTGTCTTCGATATTTGCCATGGCTGCCGTCGCTGCTTCAATCTGTGCGACAGCTTCCCCCAATTATTCGACCTGATTGACGAGAGCCCGAACGAAGAAGTCGAGGACCTGAGTGCTGGCGATATCAGGAATGTCGTCGATGCCTGCACGCTTTGCGACATGTGCTTCATGGTCAAATGCCCCTATGTCCCGCCGCATGAATTTGATCTCGACTTTCCCCATTTGATGCTGCGCCACCGGGCGGTTGAAAACCGCAAGGGCAAAACCGGTCTGGTCGACAAGCAACTGGCCGAAATCGATCGCAACGCCAAACTGGCCGGAACATTTTCCGGTATCGCCAATTGGGCTTCCGACCAGCAGAACGGGCTGACCCGTGGTGTGCTCGAGCGGGTCGCCGGTATCGACAAGCGCGCCCATCTGCCGGAATTTCAAGATGTACCGCTAACCTACCAACATGTCGGTCATGGCCCTGTCGCTAATCCCGATGCCCCGGCTTTTGGTCGAAAGGCAGCCATTTACGCGACTTGCTACGGCAATTTCAACGACCAGACCGCCGGCAAGGCCGCGCTCGACGTGCTGTCGCACAATGGTGTTCAGACCCGCGTCGAATATCCCGCCTGTTGCGGCATGCCAAAGCTGGAAAATGGTGACTTGCCTGCGGTGGCTTCCTCCGCCGAAGAAGTCGCTGCCTTTTTTGAACCGATTATCGATGAAGGCTATGACATCGTCGCATTGACACCCAGTTGCGCGCTGATGATGAAATTCGAATGGCCGCTGATATTGCCGGATAATGCAGCGGTAAAGAAACTAGCCTTGGCGACGCGCGATCTCAGCGAATATGTCGTCGAGATTGCCGCAGACAAAGGGCTTGTCCCGATTGCGCCGATGGATGCAAAAATCGGCATACACTTTGCCTGCCACAGCCGTGCCCAGAATATGGGACCGAAAGCGATGCAGATGCTCAAACTGATTCCCGAAGCCAAGCCATCAATCACCGAACGCTGCTCCGGCCACGGCGGGAAATGGGGCATTTTCAAGGAAAATTTCGACAAGGCCGTCAAGGTCGGCCGTCCGGCCGCCCGCTCGGTCGCAAAAGGCGATCCTGACTATATGGTCAGTGAATGTCCGCTGGCTGGCCCGCATCTGAAGCAGATCATGGCAAGCGGTGGTCAGGCGAATGTGCCGGAACGGATCGGTCACCCGATAGAACTGCTGGCCAAGGCCTACGGGTTCTGACGACTGGCTTTGCCGACACATGCCGTAAAACGGACAAGATTTTTGAGGATATAATATGCCCCGCGATACCCATCAAATTACCAATGAAGACATAATCTCGCTCGAAGATTACGAACTGATCCGCAAGGATAAACGCCAGGAATCGATCCTCCGCAAGAAATTCCGGCGGATCGCCATCGGTCCCTATGCGACAATCCAGTTTGAAAGCTGGGAAAGCATGTGGTTGCAGATCCAGGAGATGCTGCGGATTGAAAAAGGCGGCGCGGAACAATTGGTCGACGAACTGGCTGCCTATAATCCGATGGTTCCGAACGGATCGGAATTTACCGGCACGTTGATGTTTGAAATTGACGAGGAAGAGCGCCGTACGGCTTTTCTGAAGACGCTAGGCGGTGTTGACCGGCATATTCATCTTGTGATCGGCGACGAGAAAATCACCGCCGAACCGGAGCAGGACATTGACCGTACCCGCGCTGACGGCAAGGCCAGTGCTGTCCAGTTTGTCCATTTTTCGCTAACCGCCGAGCAGGCAGATAAGTGGAAAAGCATGGAAGGTCAGGCGATGGTCCAGATCGACCACCCCAATTATGGCCATGCCGCGATTATCAGCGAGGAGTGCCGCCGCGATATGGCTCGCGACCTCGACTAGTGATCGTTGTTGACGGGCTTGATCTCTATCGGATTTTCCCGACTGCCTTTTTCACCCGGCTTGGGACTTTTTGCCGAAGCGATATCGCCGTTGCTTGCGAAGGACCTGCTCCCCGATGGCGGGTCACCCCATGATGCCGGGCGTCCGGAACCGCTGTCCTCTTGATCTGATTTGTCGCCGCTATTATCGTTCAGATGAACCAACGGTTCGCCAAATGTGAAGGACTCGCCTTCGTCCTCGTCCTCATAGCCCCAGGCATCTTCCGGCGACTGAACCGGGGCAGGTGGCGGGGCTGCTTCTTCAACCTCGTCGACCACGGGCTGCGGGTTCGCAGTTTCAGCCGACGGAGCGATGAGATAGATCAGCACTCCGGTGGAGAGGACGAAGATGAGCGATTCTTTAAGCATGACGGGGTACCATTTTCTTTAAATCTCAAACCTGAAATAGCCCTTTGCGGTTAAGAAATATTTACCTTGTAACGCCGCAAAGAGATTGGCTGGACGCTGAAAATGCAACCTGGGCACGAAGTCCAATGAGTCAGTTTTTGTAAACGCAGCGCGATATCTCTTGAAATCATGTAAATAAATTTACATAATAGGGCGATGACAAATCCCAAACTTTTTGCCGGCGCGGCGATCAAGCGGCTACGGCGCAGCGCCGCCATGACGCAGGTGGCGCTTGCCCAGGCGCTCGATATTTCTCCGAGCTATCTCAATCTCATCGAGCGCAACCAACGCCCGCTCAGCGCCCGTTTGATGCTGCTTCTGGCGGACAGATTTGATTTTGATCCGCGGCAATTGATCGCGGCGGAGCCCGGCGGCGGGATTGATGCTATCCGTCAGCGACTGGCCGATCCGCTGTTTGAAGACCTGTCTATCGATCGGGCGGAACTGGAGGAATGGTTGATTGCCTCGCCCAATAGCGCAGAAGCTTTTGTACGACTATTTGACAACCGCAAGACTGCGGGAGAGACAGGCGAAAATATCGCACCAGATCCCATCCAGACGGTGCGTCGCGAGATCGAACGCTGGCGCAACTATTTTGCCGATCTCGATTCGATAGCGGAGAAACTCGCGGACGAATTGCGCCTTGGCGCGGGCGATCTTTATGGAGCGATAACCGAGCGGCTGAGGGTCAAGCATCAGCTGATGATCCGGATATTGCCGGAGACGGTATTGGGCGACAAGCTGCGCCGTCTCGATCTACACGCGCGACAACTGCAACTCTCTGAAATGCTCGACCCGGCGTCGCGTACCTTTCAGGCCGCGTTGTTGCTAGGCCAGATAGAAGCCAAAGGCGAAATTGATGCGCTGGTTGCGGGCGGTAATTTTACCGATCGCTCCGCGGAGAAATTGTTCCGTCGCCATCTATCGGGCTATTTCGCCGCTGCCCTGATGATGCCATATGAGCGCTTCCTGAAAGCCTGCGAGCAATCAGGCTATCGTATACAGCTGCTCCAGCGGCGTTTTGGTGCCGGTTTCGAACAGGTTGCCCATCGTCTGACAACGCTACAGCGGGTCGGATCACGCGGCCTGCCGTTTTTCATGGTCCGCATTGATCGATCAGGAATGATATCCAAACGCTATGCCGGGGCCAGCAACGCTCCGCTGGTGGAAAGCGCGTATCGCTGTCCGCTCTGGGATATTCATCGGGTTTTTGAACAACCCGCAGAAATCCATTCGCAACTGGTCGCTCTGGAAGACGGTTCGACATGGTTTACCCTGTCGCGCGCGGTGCAAGGCATTGGCTCTGGCGCTGGTGGTTATACACCGGCTTTTGCCATCGGGCTGGGCGTTTCCGCAGATGTCGCTTCGGCGCTGCATTATGCGCGCGGCCAAGACCTCAGCGTCGAACATGCGGTGCCCATCGGTCTCGGTTGTCCAGCCTGTACCCGCCCGCAATGTTCGCAGCGGTCGGCACCCCCGCGCAGCCGCCCGCTCAAATTCGATGACCGGGAACGGGGATTGACGCCCTTTGACTTCGTCCACGACTAGCCTGGAAGCCTGAAACTTGCGGTACCAGGGTGAGAAACTGTCGATATATTGAACAATATTAACGAAATCGGGCGATTTCGTGCAAACATGCCTGTAAAATTTACCGACAGATAACTTATTTTCCTTATGGGCATTTCGAGCCAAGGAAAGTTCACGCGCAATATGATCCGATTGTTCAAACATTATATCCCTTACCCGATCCTGTTTCTGGGTTTGATCGATTTCCTGCTGCTGCTGATGGCGGCAGAAGCCGGCTGGATATTCCGTGCGCTTCAAATCGATATGTCGGTCGGTTCCATCGCAGAACGTCCGGGGCCGATTTTCAGCTTTGCCTTTGCCCTGCAACTGGCGCTTATCGCCGTTGGTGTCTATGGCCCGGAGGCCCTGCAATCGCTGCGGTTCGCCGCCGCCCGCATCATGGTTGCGATATCTCTGGGGGTAATTTTTCTTTCGTTGCTGGCATTTGCCATGCCCGGCATTACGCTGTGGCGCTCAAACTCGCTATACGCCATGCTATTGGCGATCGCGTTTTTGATGGTGATCCGGATTTTGCTTCGGGTCCTGTTCGACAGCGACAGCTTCAAGCGTCGTTTGCTCATTCTCGGTGCCGGCCCGCGGGCCGGGCGCATTGCTCTTCTGGAAAAGCGTCAGGAAAGTGGTTTCATCATCGCCGGCTATGTCGACATGAATGAAGGCCCGACGGAAATCGAAGGGGCGGTTCGGCGTCAGGATATCGCTAATCTGCCGCAGCATGTGATCGATCTCGAGGTCAGCGAGGTGGTGCTGGCGCTCGAGGAACGGCGTAACTCCCTGCCGGTTGCCGACCTGTTGACGATCAAGACGACCGGTGTCCATGTCAACGATATGTCCAGTTTCGTTGAACGCGAAACCGGACGCGTCGATCTGGATAGCGTGAACCCCAGCTGGTTTATTTTTTCCGACGGATTTTCTTCGGGTCGCCGACTGTCCACCGTATTCAAGCGGGGATTTGATATTCTGTTGAGTTTCCTGTTGCTGGCGCTGACCGGACCGGTGATTTTGCTCTTTGCCCTGTTGATCAAACTGGAAAGCCGTGGTGGCGCGTTTTTCAAACAGGAACGTGTTGGACTCTATGGTCAGAAGTTCAGCATCCTCAAGCTGCGCTCGATGCGAGCAGACGCCGAAGCTGGTGGCAAGGCGATATGGGCATCAGAGAATGATCCCCGGATAACGCGGGTTGGAAGTTTCATCCGCAAGGTACGGATCGACGAATTGCCCCAGGCCTGGAGCGTATTGAAAGGCGAGATGAGTTTTGTCGGGCCGCGCCCCGAACGGCCGCAATTTGTCGATGACCTGCAAACCAAAATGCCATTTTATACCGAGCGGCATATCGTCAAACCAGGCATCACCGGATGGGCGCAGATCAATTATCCTTATGGCGCATCGACCGAAGATGCCCGGCACAAGCTGGAATATGATCTCTATTATGCCAAAAATTACACACCCTTTCTGGACTTGTTGATCATTCTCCAGACCATTCGCGTGGTTCTCTGGCCCGAGGGTGTGCGTTAAGATGTCCGCGCTTCTCACTCATATCAGTACATTTGGACATGGCGTCGCGGCCATATTATTTGGCGCGCTTGCCATCTGGCAATTTCAGCGGAAGGTCGAGCGTAGCGAACAACATATCTGGCTGGTTATTGCGATAGCGCTGACCAGTTTTTGGGCATTGTCGATCGCAGTCGAGGGCTTCTTGTCGCCGATCGCCCGTTTTGCCGAGTCCTTACGCAACTTTGGCTGGCTCGCCTTCATGTTCATTCTGCTGCGGTCCGGAGAAGGGCGTAACGAACCCAAAACCGTCAACGGCATCTATATCGCGCTGGCATTTGTTCTGCTCGGCCAGATCATAGTAGATGCGCTGCTGCCTGCTTTTGCGGGAAGTCCGCGCCTTGAAGGTGTCACGTTATACACGTCGCTGGTGATGCGGATGATCTTTGCCGTGGGTGCGCTTGTGCTGGTCCATAATCTATATTCGATTTCCGCGCCGGAAACCCGATGGGGGATCAGGCTCCCAATGGCTTCGCTGGCCGCGATCTGGACCTTTGATCTCAATCTGTTCACGATTACCTATCTGACACAGCAATTGCCGCTGGAATTGCACGCGATGCGTGGGGCGCTGATGGCCATTATTGCGCCTATTCTTGCTCTGGCATCGGTTCGCAACACCGAATGGAATCTGACGCTCTCGCGGAGCGTGGCCTTCCGTTCATTATCACTCGTTGTGATTGGCAGCTATCTCCTGATGATGGTCGTGATTGCTACGGCATTGCAGATCATTGGCGGCGACTATGCTCGTCTGGCCCAGATCAGTTTTCTGTTCGGCACATCCATTGGGGCGTTGCTTCTGCTCCCTTCGGGACGGTTTCGGGCATGGCTGAAGGTCAAACTGGCCAAGAACTTTTTCCAGCACCGTTACGATTATCGTGCGGAGTGGATTCGCTTTACCGACACAATCGGTCGTCCCGGTACCGATAGCGCGCCTTTCCATGAAAGGGTCATCAAGGCGATTGCCGATATCACCGATTCGCCAGGTGGCATTTTGCTTATGCCCGACGATTCCGGTCAATTGATGCTGCAGTCCCGCTGGAACTGGTCTTCGATTCACGTACCGGCGCGGGCCTGCACCGCCCGTACCATCGCCTTTTTTGAAGATTCCAGTCATATTGTCGAATTTGACGCGCTGCGTGCCGATAAGGACGACAAATGCGACCCGTCAGCCATTCCGAACTGGATGACCAGTGATGAACAGGCGTGGGTGGCGGTTCCTTTAGTTCATTTCGATCGCTTTATCGGACTGATGCTGCTGGCGCGACCGCGGATCAACCGCACATTGGACTGGGAAGATCTGGATATGTTGCGCGTAGTCGGGCGGCAGGTCGCCAGTTATCTGGCCGAAGCGCGCAGTCAGGAATCGCTCTCCGAAGCGCAAAGATTTGACGAATTCAACCGCCGGATGGCGTTCGTCATGCATGATATCAAAAATCTTGTCAGCCAATTGAGCTTGCTTGCACGAAACGCCAAACGTCACGCCGACAATCCTGAATTCAGGGCAGATATGATCGAAACATTGCAGGATTCAGCCGATAAAATGAATGGTCTGCTGGAACGCTTGTCGCAGCATAACAAAGCCAGGCAGGAACCCCCCAAGCCGGTAAAGGTACGAGAATTGCTCCAGTCCATCATCGAGAAAAAGCGGATATTGCATAATATGGAAACCACCCAGATCGACGATCTGACGGTGATGGCGGATCCCGCCCGGGTCGATCAGATCCTCGGCCATCTGATCCAAAATGCCATCGATGCCAGTGCCGAAGACGAGCCGATCTTTATCAACGCCCGTCGCCGCGACCTCAGCGTCGCGATAGAAGTACGGGACGAGGGGGCCGGTATGTCGAGCGAGTTTATTCGCAGCCAGCTGTTCAAGCCTTTTGCCTCGAGCAAAAAAGGCGGCTTTGGAATTGGTGCCTACGAAGCCCGGGAACTAGCCCGGGCAATGAAGGGGCGTCTGGAGGTCGAAAGCAAGGAAGGGTCCGGTAGCCGGTTCACGCTGATCCTGCCTCTCGCCAAGCGATTGTCGGACGACAAACCCGTAGATGAAAGGGCCGCATGATGCCGGGCAAGAATCAACCGAAAAAAGAGAAGCTGCTGATCGTTGAAGATGATCCAGGCCTGCAGAAGCAACTCAAATGGGCCTATGACGACTTCGACGTTATCGTCGCAGGCGACCGGGAAACCGCCATTGAGATGCTGCGTGCGGAAGAACCGGATGTAGTGACGCTCGACCTCGGTTTGCCACCGGACCCCGATGGCACCACCGAAGGCTTTGCGACGATGGACGCCATATTGAGCCTGAAGCCCGATACGAAAGTCATTGTCGCGTCCGGTCATGGTGAAAAAGAGAGCGCTCTGCGGGCGATCTCGGGCGGTGCCTGGGACTTTTATCAAAAGCCGGTCGATATTGACGAACTGGGTCTCATTGTCCGGCGCGCCTTCCATGTCCGCAAACTGGAACAGGAAAATGCCCGTCTTGCTGCACAGGGCAATGGCGAGGGCCATATCTTGGGCCAGATCATCACGGGTGCCCCGGAAATGCTGAAAGTCGCTCAGATGATCGAACGGGTGGCCAACACCAATGCGTCGGTGATGTTGCTGGGTGCAAGCGGCACAGGCAAGGAATTGCTCGCCAAAGGTCTGCATGAATCAAGCGACCGGAGCGGGAAGGCCTTTGTCGCGATCAATTGCGCAGCCATTCCGGAAAACCTACTTGAGTCCGAATTGTTCGGTCATGAAAAAGGGGCCTTTACCGGGGCGATCAAGACGACCGAAGGCAAGATCGAACAAGCCGATGGCGGAACGCTTTTTCTGGACGAAGTCGGCGACATTCCGCTGCCGTTGCAGGTGAAATTGCTGCGGTTCCTGCAAGAGCGCGTGATTGAACGGATAGGGGGGCGCAAAGCGATCCCTGTAGACACGCGGATCGTTTGCGCCACGCATCAGAATCTTGAAGAGATGATCAAGGACAATATGTTTCGCGAAGATCTCTATTACCGGCTTGCCGAAATCGTGATCAAGATCCCGCCGCTATCCGGCAGGTCGGGCGATGCGAGTCTGCTTGCCCGGCATTTCCAGAAGAAATTCGCGGCGGAAATCAATCCGGCGGTTAAAGGTCTGGCGCCCGATGCGCTTGCTGCATTGGAAGCCTGGCATTGGCCCGGCAATGTCCGCGAACTGGAGAACCGGATCAAGCGTGCGGTGATTATGGCCGATGGCAAGATGATCGCCGCAAAGGATCTGGATCTGGACGTGGATGAAGATGCCGTGGGTGATTTGCTGAACCTCAAGGCGGCACGAGAGGCCGCCGACCGTTCGGCGATCCTGCGGGCTATTTCCCAGACCAGCGGCAATATTTCCAATGCGGCAAAATTGCTCGGCATCAGCAGACCAACCTTATATGATCTGCTCAAACAATATAAATTGCAGCAAGCAAGCTGAGTGTTGATGATGCATTTTCCCCCGGCATTGCTTTTTTGCCGCAAACCACTGGTTAAACCACTGGTTCTGGCCGCAGCGTTGGCGCTGGGCGTCGTTGGTGTTCCCACGTCTATCTATGCGGCCAGCGAAGGCAATGCCGATGCCCGTGAGGCCTTTGCCAATGCCGAGAAGTTTCGCGCCCGTCGTGATGTAAGGTCCGCCCGGATCGAACTAATGAATGCGATCAAGGCCGATCCCGAATGGATTGAAGCGCGCGTAGCGCAGGCTGAGGTCCTGCTCCGGCTTTATGATGGAATTGCCGCAGAAGCGGAGCTTGACCATGCGGTGGAACTGGGTCTCGAGCCGGCTGCGGTACGGCATCTCTATGGTCATGCCTTGTCTTTGCAGGGCAAGGCGCAAAAGGCGCTGGATCAACTGCAGGCGGATGATATTCCTGCCGAAAATAAGGGCTATGCAGCGCGGATTCTGGGTAAGGTGGCTCTGCAGTTCGGTGACGAACAGCTTGCCAGCCTGTCTTTCAACCGGGCGATGGAGCTGGATCGCCGGAATCCGGATCTGTGGGTCGAGATTGCGCGTTTCCGCGCGGATTCCGGAGATCAAGCCGGTGCGACAAACGCGGTCGATGAAGCGGTGAAGCTGGACCCTGACAATATTCGTGTGCTGCAATATCGCGGCGAGTTGCTGAGATTCCAGTTCGGTCTGGGTACGGCGCTGCCGTGGTTCGAGCGGGCGCTGGAGATTGATCCCAATGATGTGCCGCTGTTGACGGAATATGCAGCGACGCTGGGTGATATGGGGCGGATGACCGAGATGCTTACGGTCGCGCGCAAAATCATTGCCCTGGATGGTCGCAACCCGCGGGCATTTTTCATGCAGGCGGTTCTGGCAGCGCGGGCGGGTCAATATGGCCTCGCAAGGCGATTGATGCACCAGACAGAAGGCGCGCTGGACACTGTTCCGGCGGTCATGCTCGTGCAGGGCATCATCGAACATGGCGAAGGCAATTATAACGCCGCCGTGGATAAATTTGGCCGGCTGGCCTCGATCCAGCCTGACAACCGGCAAGTGCAAAATCTGCTGGCGCGTTCGCTCTATCTGGCCGGAAGCGCGGTCGATGCTGTCGATGTTCTGAAATCCCAGGTCAACCGGACCGGTGCCGACCCTTACGCCTTGTGGCTGGCCGGGCGCGCGCTCGAATCATTTGATGAACGCGGTCAGGCGGCAGGCGTTATGAATCGCGCCGCTATCCACGATACCGGCAGGGAAGGCGCGATTGTCGAGGACGTGCCGCTCGGGATATTGTCGGCCGAAGCGCAGCGAAATCCGAATGACGCGCGGGCAATGGTTCCCTATATTCGCGCGCTCTACAATGCCGGTGATTATGTCACGGCCTTTGCCGAGGCAAAACGGCTACAAGAGAGTAACCCGGGCGCCAGTGCGGCGCATATACTGGTGGCCGATGTCGCTGCCGCGATGGGTAATTTTGACGAAGCGCTTGATGCGCTCGGTAAAGCGCGCAGCATCCGTTTCTCCGAACCGGTTATGCTGCGTCTGGTCGAGGTGCTGCGGTCCCAAGGCAATATGCAGAAATCGGGCGAGGTTCTGGCACAATATCTCACCTATAATCCGAGCAATATCGCCGGACTGCGCTGGATGGCCTATGCCCATCTCGAAACCGAAAACTGGTCCGTTGCAGCCCATCTTCTGGAGAATCTGCGCCAACGGATTGGCGAGAATGATGCGTTGATCATGGCCGGGCTGGCGCAGGCCTATACCGGACTGGGGCAGAACGATAAGGCGATTGCCGCCGGACGGATTGCCTATCGGGTACAACCATCAAGCCCGGTCGTATCACATCTTTATGGTCTCGCCCTGATGGCGGACGGCGAGCGGAAACAGGATGCGATAGCGCTGCTCAAAAAAGCGGTCGCTATCGTGCCGAAAAATGCGCTCTATCGGGAAAGTCTGCGGCGCGCCCGTTCCGTCGCGGCGATGAGCCGGAGCAAAGCGGAAAGTTGAACGCCGTTCAGGCTTCGCTTTTTACCAGATCATCGATCGACAAATCCAGCCGCTTCATCTGGCGCTCGACGGGGGGCCAGACATTCTTGATAAAATCTTCCCGTTGCGATTTGCGCAGGCGATCTTTGGCGCCCGCCGCGACGAACATGCCGACGCCGCGCTTAACCGTGACGAGTCCGTCCTCCTGGAAGCCCTGATAGGCTTTTGCGACGGTCAGCGGGTTGGCACCCTGATCCGCTGCAAAAACGCGGACCGATGGCAGCATGTCGCCTTCACGATATTCGCCATCCAGGATGGATTCGGAGATAATGTCGCGCAATTTCAGATAGACGGGTTTGCTTGATTTGTTCATGCTGCCTCACTGCCATAATACAGCCATGCAGGCAAGGCGCAAGTTCAGCTTTTTCCGCAATCTGGTAAAATCAGGTACCCACCTCGTTCGCGCATGCGGGGTTCCAGAATGAGAATATATCCTTGAGTTCCGGTCTCGGTCGTTCGACCAGTTCCGCGTTGGATGTCCCGAGGTAGATGAAACCCGCGATTCGTTCCGGATCAGAACCGAACAGATCGCGCACGTCTTCATTAAAGGCAGGCCAGCCGGTGATCCAGCCACCGACAAAACCCATGGCATGCGCGGCATGAAGAATGTTCATCGCAAAGGCGCCGCAGCTCAGTTCCTGTTCCCAAAGCGGGACTTTGGTTGATTCTGCCGGTGAGGACAACAGGACAAGCAGAGCAGGGGCCTCGTTCGCCATATTTTCGAGTCCTTCCAGTTCCAGTCGCCCGGCATCCGGTTTCTCCTTGCGATAGGCCTCCGTAAAACCTTGCGAGAGGCGGGCGCGCTGGTCGCCCGCAACCGCTATCACGCGCCAGGGTGCTAGCTTGCCATGATCCGGCGTTCGCATGGCAAGGGAGACAATGTCCTGAATTTGCTGATCGTTCGGGCCCGGTGCAACCATGTTGCGTGGCCGCCCCGAACGTCGGGAGGGCAAATAGGCGGCAAGGCTGCTAAGGTCATTAAACTGGTTTTCGCTCATGTCTTTCACTTTGGAAGAGACGGGGCCGATTGCAAGGCGAATATGCGATAAACCGGTCTCGCTTGTAACAATCTACTTCACTTGCGCATTTTTTTCATTAGGGTGCGGGGCAACCGGACTGCATCATACAGTCCACACAGTATATCGGGGAGTTCATAAATGGCGGGTGAGTATTTGGAATCAGGCGATGCAAGAGGTACGTTCCTCGGCCATCCCAAGGGACTGTTTGTTCTGTTTTTTGCCGAAATGTGGGAACGGTTTTCCTATTATGGCATGCGCGCCCTGCTGATATTCTATCTCGTTCAACACTGGATGTATTCGGATAGCGAAGCGGGCGTAATTTACGGCGCCTATACCGCTCTGGTCTATATCACGCCGGTTGTCGGCGGCTATCTGGCCGACCGTTATCTTGGCCAGCGCAAGGCGGTTGCCTTTGGCGCTCTGCTCCTGACCTTCGGCCATTTCCTGATGGCTTTCGAAGGAGATGGCGGTGGTCAGGCCGACCCAGCTATCAACATCTTCTGGCTGGCGCTTGCCTTCATCATCGTCGGTTCGGGCTTTTTGAAAGCCAATATTTCGGTCATCGTCGGCCAACTCTACACGCGAACCGACATCCGTCGCGACCCGGCCTATACGATTTTCTACATGGGCATTAATCTCGGTGCCGCGATGGGAGCGATTATCGCCGGCTGGCTTGGCCAGACCTATGGCTGGTCTTACGGCTTCGGTGCCGCCGGACTGGGCATGTTGCTCGGCCTTGTCGTATTTATCTGGGGCAAACCGCTGCTGGTCGGTCGTGGTGAAGCCAATGATCCCAAGCTTCTCGAAAGCAAGGTCGGTGGCATCAAATTCGAATGGCTGCTGTATCTTCTCAGCTTCGCGACCGTCGGTCTTGTCTGGATCTTGATCCAGTATCAGGCTTTGGTCGGCTCGCTGTTGGGTATCGCCGGCGCCATATTGGTCATTTACGTTCTCTACACGGCGGTTGCCAAACTGGATAATCAGGATCGCGATCGTATCTTTGCGGCGATGTTCCTGATTTTCGGTTCGATTCTGTTCTGGGCCTTGTTCGAGCAAGCCGGTTCTTCGCTGAACCTGTTTACGGACCGCAGCGTTGACCGGAATATCATGGGCATTGAAGTCCCTGCTTCCGTGTTCCAGTCGATCAATGCGATCTATATCGTATTGCTGGCGCCTGTATTTGCGCTGCTCTGGACCATGCTTGGCCGCAGAGGGCTTGAACCTTCCGCACCGGCGAAATTCGGTCTTGGGTTGATTCAACTCGGCGCGGGCTTTCTGGTACTGGTCGCCGGTGCGCTGGCAGCCGGAACCGGCAATCTTACCCCGGTCCTGTTCATTTTCCTGATCTACCTGCTGCATACGACCGGTGAGCTTTGCCTGTCTCCGGTAGGCTTGAGCGCGATGAACCGCCTCGCGCCTTCGCATATGGCGAGCCTGATCATGGGTACATGGTTCTTTGCTTCCGCCACCGGCAACTTTGCTGCCGGATTGATCGCTTCGGCGGTCGGCGCAGAAGGTGCCGGTCCCGATCGTGTGCTGGAAGTCTATTCAACCGTTGGCTGGGTAGCAGTCGGTGTTGGTGTTGCGGTGATTTTGATTTCGCCACTGATCAAGAAACTGATGCATCTGGATACGCTTGCTGACGACAATGTCGGTGACGATCTGGAAGGTCAGGCCGAATTTGGTGACCCGCAGTCCGCTGGTACCCACCCAACAACAAAACCATAAGACAAAGGGGCTTTCTATGAAATTTCGGGCTTTGCTGGCGCTATTTGCCGGCGGATCGTTGTTGGCCGGTTGTGCGGCCACCGCAGCGGACACCAATTCGGCCAGCAAGGCAGCGCCCGTTAAATCGAGCAAGTCGGGCAAGACGGCTTTCCCGTCGACGTACAAAGCCTATCCTTCTACTCCCACCGCCGTTACCGGCGTGACCATCTTCGACGGTGAAGGCGGTCGGATCGACAATGGTACCGTGTTTATCGCGGGCGGAAAAATAACCTCGGTCGGTGGCGCTGATACCGCTATCCCCGCCGACGCAACCATCGTTGACGGCTCCGGCAAATATATCACGCCGGGTATCATCGATGTGCACAGCCATCTCGGCGACTATCCGACGCCCAGCGTGTCGGCGCATAGCGATGGTAATGAAGCGACATCTCCGGTGACCCCTGAAGTCTGGGCGGAACATAGTGTCTGGCCACAGGATCCCGGTTTCTCGCGGGCGATGGCCAATGGCGGGATCACCTCGCTGCAAATTCTTCCGGGTTCGGCCAATCTCTTTGGTGGTCGGTCGGTTACGCTGAAGAATGTTTCGGCGCGAACCGTGCAGGCGATGAAATTTCCCGGAGCGCCTTATGGTATGAAAATGGCTTGCGGCGAGAATCCGAAGCGCGTTTACGGCGGTCGCAACCGCATGCCATCAACCCGGATGGGCAGTCTGGCGCTCAACCGGCAGACATGGATCGACGCGCAGGAATATCGCAGCAAGATGAATGACGCCAAGCCGCCGAAGCGCGATCTCGGCAAGGAAACATTGGCCGCTGTGCTGGACGGAGAAATATTGGTCCACAACCATTGCTATCGTGCCGACGAACTTGCCCAGATCATCGATATGTCGAAGGAATTCGGCTATAAGGTAACCGCGTTCCATCATGCGGTCGAAGCGTATAAGATCGCTGATATTCTGGCGGAAGAAGGCATATGTTCTGCCGTCTGGGCCGACTGGTGGGGCTTCAAGATGGAAGCTTATGACGCCATTCCGGAAAACGCGGCACTGCTGCAAAAAGCCGGCGCTTGTGTGATCATCCATAGTGATGATGAAAACCAGATTCAGCGGCTCAACCAGGAAGCGGGCAAGGCGCTTGCCGATGGCCGCGCGATGGGGATCGAAATCAGCGACGCCGAAGCGATCCGCTGGATCACGCTCAATCCGGCGAAAGCCATGGGCATTGATAAAATGACCGGTAGTCTGAAACCGGGCAAGATGGCCGATATGGTCTTGTGGAACGGCAACCCGCTCAGCGTTTACTCGCGGCCGGAGAAAGTCTGGATCGACGGGGCGCTATTGTTTGACAGTGGCGATCCAAGCCGACGTCCGGTCAGTGATTTCGAACTCGGCCAACCTGGTGAAGGAGACGTGAAATGAAGCGCTTTGCAATATTGCTCGGCTCCGCTGCAGCGCTGATCGCCGCTCCTCTTGCGGCGCAGACCACCGCCATCACCGGCGGCAAGGTCGTGATCGGCGACGGTAGCGCGCCTATCGAAGGTGGCACAGTGCTGATCCGCAACGACCGCGTTGTCGCTGCCGGTGCCAATGTCAATATTCCCGCCGATGCGCGGCGGATTGACGCGACCGGTAAATGGGTCACCCCGGGCATTTTTGCCGGGTTCAGCCGCATCGGCCTTGTCGAGGTCGGCGCGGTTACCCAGACCAATGACATGAACTCCAGCGGCTCGCCTTTCTCGGCGGCCCTCGATGTTCAATATGCAGTCAATCCCTTTGCTTCTCCGGTTGCGGTGAACCGCGCGGCAGGGGTCACGCGGGCGGTTGTCTCGCCGAGCACTTCCAGTTCGATTTTCGGTGGCTATGGCGCTGTCGTCGATCTCGGGCAGGATGAGAATCCGATCACCAAGGCGCGCGCCTTCCAGTTTGTCGAACTGGGCGAAACCGGACACAGCCGGGCAGGGGGCAGTCGTTCTGCCTCGCACATCCAGTTCCGGGCGTTGCTCAACGAAGCGCGTACCTACGCGCGCAACCCGGCAGAATTTGATAGCGACCTGCTAAAGGCGTCGGACGCAAAGGCATTATTGCCGGTCATCAACGGCAGCACGAAACTGCTCGTCCACGTCGAAAGCGCGAATGATATTTTGAAGGTCCTGGACCTGCGAAAGGATTTTCCGGCGTTGAAGCTGGTTCTGGTCGGAGCGAATGAAGGCTGGCGCGTTGCCGGTCATATCGCCGCAGCGGGCGTGCCGGTTCTAGCATCTGCTCTGAGTGACTTGCCTTATGGCTTTGAAGACCTGTCGGCGACCCAGTCGAATATTGGCCGGATGAAGGATGCCGGCGTCAAGGTGGCAATCGGCATGATCAACGACAATGATGCCCATCAGCTGCGCTATTCGGTGCAATATGCTGGCAATCTCGTCGCGCTTAACAAGGTCCCGCGCGCCACCGGTCTGACCTGGGACGAGGCGTTTGCCGCGATCAGTTCCGTGCCTGCCGACATCATGGACATGAGCGGGCAACTCGGCTCGCTAAAAGCCGGTCGTCAGGCGGATGTTGTGATCTGGACCGGTGATCCTCTGGAGCTTTCGACACAGGTGGAGACAGTGATTATCGACGGCGTCGACCAGTCGCTGAGCAATCGCC
Organism: uncultured Parasphingorhabdus sp.; assembly: GCF_963975555.1. Taxonomy (GTDB): domain Bacteria; phylum Pseudomonadota; class Alphaproteobacteria; order Sphingomonadales; family Sphingomonadaceae; genus Parasphingorhabdus. Next base: position 137,211 of record NZ_CAXBHH010000002.1, read on the forward strand.
AGATGCGGCTGCGCGACCGGTACGGCAATCCGGCCCCGGGTGCTTTGCCAAAGGCTTATGATCGCTAGTCGCTAGAGGCGCACCATCGACATCATCCGGTCGCCATAGCGGAGACCTGCGGTGCCCCCAACGGGCGCTGCGGTTTCCAGCTCGTCGAGATCTGCTTCGTTCAGTTCGATGTCGACGGCGGCCATGCTGTCTTCCAGAGTGGCCCGTCTTTTCGAGCCGGGAATAGGCACGATAAAGTCACCCTGGGCCATGAGCCAAGCGAGGGCAATTTGTGCCGGCGAGCAGTGATGCCGTTCGGCTACGATTTTTACCACGTCGACCAGTTTCATATTCAGAGCGAAATTCTCTTCCGAATAGCGGGGGTCATTGCGGCGGTAATCATCTTCCGGCAGATCGTCCCGGCTGCTGATCTGGCCGGTCAGAAAACCCCGGCCCAGCGGGCTGTAAGGAACAAAACCGATGCCGAGGTCCTGACAGACCGGCAGGATATCTTCCTCGATACCGCGCTCCCACAGGGAATATTCGGACTGCAAGGCGGCAATCGGGTGGGTTGCGTGCGCCTTTTTCAACGTTTCGGCTCCGGCTTCCGACAGGCCTAGATAGCGGACCTTGCCTTCTGTCACCAGTTCAGCCATCGCGCCGACCGTTTCCTCGATCGGGACACTGGGATCGACGCGATGCTGGTAGAACAGGTCGATCGTATCGATGCCCAGCCGGAGCAAAGATCCCTCGCAGGCCCGGCGAACATTGGCCGGGCTGGAATCGACGCCGGTCACCTGACCATCCTTGAAAGCGAAGCCGAATTTGGTCGCGATGACCAGTCGCTCGCGGCGTCCGCGGATCGCCTGTCCCAGCAATTCTTCATTGACATGAGGGCCATAGACTTCGGCCGTATCGAAAAAGGTAACACCCAGTTCGATCGCCCGGTCGATAGTCGCGAGGCTTTCGGCCCTGCTGGCCATGCCGTACATGGCTGTGCCAATTCCGGCCATCGGCATACAGCCGAGACCCAGCGCGGAGACTTCCAGTTCGGGTCCGAGTTTACGATATTTCATGTCATATCTCCTTCGCTTCTGGCGATTGTCGCCGTCACGGCCATATTCGTGCTGACATTGGCAACCGTCCGCATGATATCAGGAAAGGTCTCTATTGCCAAAAGCAGCACCAGTGGTTCGATCGGGACGCCCATGGCGATGCAGATTGGCGCGATTGACGTGATGAAGCTGATCGAGCCGGGCAGGCTGACCGCTCCCATGGTGGTAATCGCTGCCACGACCACTCCGATGGCCAAAGCGCCGACTGACAGTTGAATTCCCATCAGATGGGCAACGTAAATGGCAACTGCGAGGTTCATGCAAGGGCCGGTCGCGCGGAACAAGGCGACCGCGATCGGTAGTACAACATCGGCCGAGCGTTCACCGACGCCCATGGCTTTGACGCCATTGACCATGGCAGGCAAGGACGCGAGCGAGCTTTGCGTGGAAATCGCTACCGCCTGAGCTCTTGCCGATGCCTTGAAAAATGCAATGGGGCCGCGCTTGCCGCCGATATAAGTGAGCACATAGCTGAACACCCAGACCACCGCGCCGATGCTGCTGACGATCAGGACATAGTGGAGCAAGGCGCCAAAGGCCGCCAGTCCTGCGTTGGCACCAACGCCAAGCGCCAGAGCGAAAACACCCAGCGGTGCCAGTGCCAACACCCATTGGATCAGGATTAGCAGCGCGTCGGCAACGGCATTGAAAAACTGGTCGAGCATCATTCTTTGCGCGTCGGGCAGGCGGGTGATCGCAAAGGCAAATGCCAGGGCGAAAACCATCAACGGCAGCACCGCATCTTCTGCAGCAGAGGCAATGGCATTGGTCGGAATAAGCGCGCGGAGGAATTCGCTGAACGGAGGCACCTCGCCCGGTGGCGCTGCACTTCCCAGTGCAGACCGCAACGCTGCTGCTGCGTCCCCGTCCAGCGGGAACAGCTCGAGCAAAGCGGGCGTCACGAAAGCGGCCATGGCCGAAGAGCACCAGAGGATGAAAATCATGAACAATATGGCGCGAGCGGTCATCCGTCCGGCACGGGCCATGGAGGCTGCCTTGCCGATGCCGACGATCAGCAGGGTGAATACAAGCGGGATGACGGTCATGCGCAAGGCGTTGAGCCACATGTTGCCGATCACATCAGCCGCTTCGACGAGCAACGCGTTTCTGGTGCCGACAAATAGCCCGACCAAAATGCCGAGAACCAGAGCAAGCAATATGATTAGTGCTTTTTTCAATATCCCGGTCCTCTGCGATGTTCGAATGGACCATCAACCATGACGGCCAGCTTCTGGCAAGGGATGATTATGTGTAAATTTTGGGATTGAATTCATTCCTTCTTGGTTTCCGGCGGTTCGATGGGCTAGAGACATGCGGAACAGGGGGCTGTCCATTTTGGGATGTAAGTTGATATGACCAAGAAATTTTTCGGTACCGACGGCATTCGCGGTCTGACCAACAAGCACCCGATGACCGCGGAAATTGCCATGAAAGTCGGGCAGGCCGCCGGACGGCATTTTCTGCGCGGAGATCACAAGCATCGCGTTGTAATCGGCAAGGATACCAGGCTTTCGGGCTATATGATGGAAAATGCGCTGGTTGCCGGTTTTACCAGTGTCGGCATGGATGTCGTGCAGGTTGGTCCTATGCCAACGCCTGCAGTTGCCTTGCTTACAAGGTCGATGCGCGCCGATCTCGGGGTGATGATATCGGCCAGCCACAACCCCTATTATGACAATGGTATAAAATTATTCGGTCCCGACGGGTTCAAGCTGTCGGATGAAGACGAACTGACAATCGAAGCCTATCTTGAGGAAGAAACGAAATTGGCGGAGCCGGCGGATATTGGCCGCGCAAAACGATTTGAAGATGCCCGCGGCCGTTATATCCATGCCGTCAAGATGTCGCTGCCGGACGATATCAGACTGGATGGCCTGAAAATCGTTTGCGACTGCGCCAATGGCGCCGCTTATCAGGTGGCACCGTCTGCATTCTGGGAATTGGGGGCCGAGGTTGTCACCTTAGGGATCAGTCCCAATGGTTTGAATATAAATGACAAATGCGGTTCCACCGACCTTGCGATTTTGCAGGAAAGGGTGGTCTCTTCCGGCGCTCATATCGGCATTGCACTGGATGGAGACGCCGATCGTCTGATCGTTGTCGATGAAAAAGGGCAGGTCGTTGACGGTGATCAGCTTATGGCATTGATCGGGTCTAGCTGGAGCCGCGACGGCTTGCTGCGCGGTGACGGCATCGTCGCGACGGTGATGTCCAATCTAGGCCTCGAGCGGTTTCTGAAATCCCAGCATCTCGATCTGGTGCGGGCGAATGTCGGTGACCGCTATGTTCTCGAAGAGATGAAAAAGGGCGGTTATAATGTTGGCGGCGAGCAGTCCGGCCATATGATCCTGCTGGACCACGGCACCACCGGCGATGGTACGGTTGCGGCCTTGCAGGTATTGGGGCAGCTGGTCGAAAGCGGCAATCCCGCCAGCGAACTGCTGCACCTGTTTGATCCGGTTCCGCAACTGCTCAAGAATGTCCGCTATAGTAGCGGCCAGCCGCTCGAAAACGAGAAGGTCAAGGCTGTGATCGCGGAAGCGGAAAAGGAACTGGAAGGCTCCGGTCGCCTTCTGATCCGGAAATCGGGAACCGAACCGCTGATAAGGGTGATGGCAGAGGGTGATGACGAAGTTCAGGTCCACGCTGTCGTCGACCGGATTTGCGCCGTTGTCGAGGAAGTGGCTCGCTGATGCTGGCGATGCGTCCCGATTGTGAAAGCTGTGGCAAGGATTTGCCCGCCGAGCAAGCCGGTGCGCTGATCTGCAGTTTCGAATGCACTTTTTGTGAGAGCTGTAACAGCGACAAGCTCCACGATATCTGCCCCAATTGCGGTGGTATATTGAAAACCCGGCCGACCCGTTCAGCGGAACTGCTGGCAAAATACCCTGCCTTTACCGAACGGAAATATAGATGTTGAGTTTTCTCGATGCGATGGATGCCAGAACCATTGTGGTCATCGGTCTGATCCTGCCGGTGCTGGTGACGCTGGTCCTGTTCTTTTTTGCACGCGGTTTTTTCCGGCGGTTCTGGATATTGATCCTCCTGATTGCCGCGGCGCTCGAATGGTTCCTGATCGTTCAGGTCGGGCCGCTGTTTCTGTGACCGGAAAATGCCCGCGGATATTGTCGATCGCCGGTTCCGATAGCGGCGGCGGCGCTGGCATACAGGCGGATATCAAGACGATCACCATGCTGGGCGGCCACGCGATGACGGCGATTACCGCGATCACCGCACAAAATACTATGGGTGTTCAATCGGTTCATCCAATACCCACTGCAATGATAGTGGAGCAGATTGAATCGGTGGTCACTGACATCGGCGTTGATGCGGTCAAGATCGGCATGATCGGCAGCGCCGAAGCGGCGCGGGCGGTGGCGCAATATCTCGACAAGCTCAGCATCGCAGTCGTCTTCGATCCGGTGATGGTCGCGACAAGTGGCAGTACATTGGCCGATGCCGACACGATCGCCGCCTTTGGCGAACTGATGGACATTGCCTCTGTGGTCACGCCGAATTTGCCCGAGCTGGCGGCACTGGGTGGCAAGGACGAGGTTCTGGGGCATGGCTGCCATCTTGTCGTCAAGGGCGGTCATGGCGAGGGGGATGTCGTTGTCGATGAACTATATGCGCCGGGCGGCCTGATCAGACGGATCGAGGGCAAGAGGCTCGATACCAGTGAAACCCATGGCACCGGCTGCACCTTTGCCAGCGCACTGGCTTGCGGACTGGGCAGTGGAATGGCGCTTGAAGCGGCTTTTGAGCAGGCGATATCTTTCACGCGGATCGCGATATTGGAAGCACCGGGGCTTGGCCAAGGCAGCGGTCCGCTCGGCCATCAATTTGTTACCGACTTTCAGGACGATGATCGATGATCGCAGGTGTGGATGAAGTGGGCAGGGGCCCGCTCGCTGGCCCGGTCGTGGCCGCTGCGGTAATCCTGCCCGATGACCATAACATCATCGGACTCGACGACAGCAAGAAGCTGACCGCCAAAAAACGCGCTCGACTGGAACTGGAAATTCTCGATTGCGCCCGTTTTTCGGTAGCGCAATGTTCCGAGATCGAGATTGACGATATCAACATCCTCCAGGCGACCATGCTGGCGATGACCCGGGCGGTGGACGGCCTGAATGATGTGCCCCGTCATGTGCTGGTCGATGGCAACCGCTTGCCCAAGTGGAGCTATTCAGCCGAATCGGTGATCGGCGGGGACGCTATCCATCCGTGCATTTCCGCAGCCTCGATCCTTGCGAAAGAATTTCGTGACCGATTGATGATCGCCGCCGCCGAAGAATATCCGCAATATGGCTGGGAACGGAACAAGGGCTATGGCACGGCGGAGCATCTGGCGGCGCTCAGGCAATATGGGCCTACGCCGCTACACCGGAGAAGCTTTGCTCCGGTGTCCCAGATGGAGATGCTTTAGGCTTCCACCTCTGCCGGCTTCGGCGCGATCTTGCGTTCTGCCAATACCCATTCGCCGCTCTCGCTTTTGATATATTTGGGCTGGCGGGTCACGTTCCAGACCAGACCCATTTTCTCCAGCAGCAGCAGGACATAGCCAGCGATGTCGATCTCCCACCATGCCATGCCCTGAAAGCTGGCGCGCGGATGTTTGTGGTGGTTGTTGTGCCAGCCTTCGCCAAAGGTCAGCAGCGAGAAAAGGAAGCTGTTTCTGGATGTGCCGACGCCTTTGGTGTGACGCTGTGATCCGACAACATGGGCGTAGCTGGAAATGCCGAGGGTGATCTGCAGAACGACAAATGTCCGGAAATAGCCGCCTATCAGGATCGTGCTGATGACATGGTCCCAGCCGCCGAAGGCAAGGCCCCAGATGCCGGGAAAGATGATCAGCGAGAATATCAGCCAGTACCAGCGGGTCTTGTGCAGCCAGAGCACGACATCATTGTCGGCAAGTCCCTTGCCATAAATGCTGGTGTCGGTGACGCAATCGTCCATGAACCAGCCGAAATGTGAGTGGAACATGCCCTTCAACCGGCTGGTCTTGCGCCCGCGGCCATCAAGCCAAGGGCTGTGCACGTCGCCGATTTCATCGCTGTGAGCGTGGTGACGCCGGTGGTCGGTGGCCCAGCGCAATACCGAAGACTGGATCGACATTTGCGCCATTGCGCCGAGTATATATTGCATCGGCACCGATGTCTCGAACGCCTTGTGCGAATAATAGCGGTGAAAGCCGAGCACGATGCCAAGCATCAATATGATATATCCGGCAATGAATGCCGACCATTCGACCCAGCCGGTGTCATAGGTGAGCATATACCAGACCGCAGCGATCGATCCGAAAATCTTCGATCCGAAAACAATCGCATATTCCCGGCGCTTTTCGCGCCCGGCTTCGCCGCCGACTATGACGCCGGGATGCGGGCGGGGTTCATCGCTATGCTGAGAAATGCCGTTTTCTTGCTGATATTTATCGCGAAAATTGCGCGCCATCTGTTTTCCGACCCCCGTAATGCTAGACTGTGGAGCTAGTCTGTTGATTCAGCATATAGCCGGAACGCTCCTTTTTGGGAATCAAATTTGAATTCGGGCAATTTCGCGAAAAAAATCAAATATATTTTTCCGACAGAGTCTTTTCCGTCACACCACTAGGGATTGAGTCTGGCTCTCCGGCATTGACTCCATATCTGGTGACGGACTCGTTTCGTTCTTTTTCGCCGAGTCGCGTTAACCATAAAGATACGCCTTTAACCTATGTTAACGGCCTTGACCGCCGGCCATTTCGGACTCACCGTTAGCGCTGTTGGAAAAAGGAATAGAGTTTCATGGGGATTATCGAGCGCATTCACGCGCCCAAAACACGCACCGCACCACGCGCTGCACCAAGCACCGCAAAAAAGGCTGTCGATCTGCCACTGGGGCAGATATTGAAAATGGATTGCATCGAAGCCATGGCGTCACTGCCTGATGCATCGGTCGATATGGTGTTTGCTGATCCTCCCTATAATTTGCAACTGGGCGGCGATCTCTTCCGTCCCGAAGGCGGGCAGGTGGATGCCGTGGATGATGCCTGGGACCATTTTGACAGCTTTGCCGCCTATGATGCCTTCACCAAGGCCTGGCTCGCGGAAGCACGCCGCATTCTCAAGCCAGACGGCTCCCTCTGGGTTATCGGCAGCTATCATAATATTTTCCGGGTCGGCGCTACATTGCAGGATCTGGGCTACTGGATCCTCAACGACATCATCTGGCGCAAGGCCAATCCGATGCCGAATTTCAAGGGAACGCGCTTCACCAACGCGCACGAGACCCTGATCTGGGCATCGAAGTCGGAAAAGGCGAAATATACGTTCAACTATCGGGCGATGAAAAATCTCAACGACGAATTGCAGATGCGCAGCGACTGGGTCATGCCGATTTGCGGCGGCCAGGAACGGCTGAAACGCAACGGCAGCAAGGCGCATCCGACGCAAAAGCCGGAAGCATTGCTTTACCGTATCATGCTGGCGACGACCAATCCCGGTGATGTTGTGCTCGACCCGTTTTTCGGCACCGGCACGACCGGCGCGGTTGCGAAACGACTGGGCCGCGAATGGATCGGTTGCGAGAAAGAGGACAGCTATTGCGAAGTCGCTGAACAGCGGATCGCTGAAGCTTTGCCGCTCGATGAAAGCTCGCTCAAGACCATGCAGTCGCCCAAATCCAAGCCACGGGTTGCTTTCGGTACTCTGGTCGAAACCGGCTATCTGAAGCCCGGTGACGAATTGTGTAGTAAGAACCGCAAGTTCAAGGTCAAAGTGCGGGCCGATGGCTCGGTGCTCTGGGATGGACAGGAGGGCTCGATCCACAAAATCGGAGCCACCGTACAGGATGCGCCGAGCTGCAACGGATGGACCTACTGGTATTATGATGACGGCAAGACGCTGAAGCCGATCGACAATCTGCGCCAGACCTATTTGCTGGCGACCGAACCCTGATATGGGCGCGCCATTGGAAGATTTGGAAGCATGTGGAGCGGATGCCAGACTCTATCTGAAGCCTGTTGGACTGGTTGACAGTCCGCAATGGCATGATGGTAAAAATCGACGTTTAAACAATAGTTTAACGTGGTTTTCTCAGATAGAATATCTGATTGTTGAGGCCGGAAAGTCGAACCTCCGGGGGCTCGTAAATGTCACCCAGTGGCCGGAATGGTCAAAAACTCTTTCCGAGCCGCTGGCCGAGCGGGCGGCGGGGCAATTTGCCAATCTGATCCGGCATCACGAACCGCTGCAATGCGGAGAGCGCATCATCCGGTTCGACCAGCCGCACGTGATGGGCATATTGAATATCACGCCCGACAGTTTTTCCGATGGTGGCAAGCTTCAGGACGATCCCGAAAAGGCGGCCGAAGCGGGCCTGGCGATGGCGGTTGCCGGCGCGTCTATCCTCGATATTGGCGGGGAAAGCACCCGGCCCGGCGCGAACCCGGTATGGGAAGGCGACGAGATCAAACGCGTGGTGCCGGTGATCGAGAGGCTGGCCCATTGCGGCGCCGTGATATCGATCGACACGCGCAAGGCAGCGGTGATGGAAGTGGCGATTGCGGCGGGTGCGCATTTGATCAACGACGTTTCGGCCCTGTTGCACGACAAACGATCGCTTGAAGTCGCCGGTGTTTCCGGTCGTCCGGTTGTGCTCATGCACGCGCCGTCAAGCGGCAAAAACCCTCATAAAAGCGATGGTTATGGCAATATTGTCACCGATACGCTCGATTGGCTCGAACAAAGGGTCGCCGATGTCGTCGCGGCAGGTTTCGAGCGCGACAAGATCATAATCGATCCGGGCCTGGGTTTCGGCAAGTCGCTGGCCGACAATCTCGCCCTGATGAACAATATCGCAATGTTTCACGCGCTCGGCCAGCCCTTGTTGATCGGTGCCAGTCGCAAACGGATGATCGGCGCTCTGTCAAAGGAAGCACCGGTCGATCAACGCCTCGGCGGTTCAATCGCTTTCGCCCACCACGCGATACAGCAGGGTGCGCAAATCGTCCGGGTGCATGATGTGCCGGAAACGGTTCAGGCCCTGCAAGTCTGGCGCGGCATGCGCGACGCCGGGGTTACTGCGCCGGTTTAGACCGGACTCCGCGATATCTGGAAAGCGGACGGCGGTCATGGGTTTGTGGGATGGCCGGGATTGGGTGGTTTTCTGCCCGTCCGCTTCACAAAGAGGGCATTGATTTTTCAAACTGCCATAGTGGCGTTCTGATATGTGATTGGCTTCGGACGCTAACCCGTCCTAATTGTCGGCTAGCAAGGTCTCCATCATTGCTCGAGCTGCCTCCGTGCCTAACTTTGCTATCAGAATACGGTTCGTCTCATCCCCGATTTCGAAGGTGAGTGTCGGTACGCCGTATTTTTTATGCACATAGTTTTTTGAATTAGCCTGTCCGAGATTGTGATTAGCATCGCGGTTTACGGTATAGTCCGGCATTTTGGCTTGCAACAGATCGAGCCATTTTTTCAGGAACAAGGGCGGATTAGTGGGGTAGTCATCCGGGATGGTATAAAACACATCATTCTGGGTGGAATGAAAATCAACGAACAGACGAAGCTGCTTATCCGGTGCTGTTTCTATGTCTCCGAGCAACTTGTCCATTAATCGCGTTTCGGGTTGCGCAAATGGTCCCCAGTCGCGGTTCAGGTCGGTGCCGCCAGTGTTATGCCGCCAATAGCCGTGATCGACGCCGTCGGGATTTAATACCGGAACGACTATAGTTTCAAACCGCGCACGAAATCGCCTGGCGAGCGGATCGTCGGACAGGAGGGTTTCAACGAACGGCATCATCACCAGCGCGCTAGTTATTTCAGGGGGATGTTGCCGACCGATCAAGACTATCTGTTCACGCGGTTTGCTTCCGGTTGCTGTGATCGACATCGCCGGAATATCTTTGCCTTCGGCAGATTTCCCGAGCAGGAACTGTTCAACCAATGGCGATTGCGATGCCTGCTCGACCCATGCAGCATAATCCGATGACGAGATAATCTCCTGACCCGCAACGAACATCGGCTTGTCGCCCAGAGTGATTGTCATTCTTGCCTGCGCGACCCCGTCAATGTCTTCTACGGTAATGGAGTCTGGCGACAGACGTGTCCAGTTCAGGCCATCGGTACTGGTCTTGGGCCAATAGCGATGACCGCAATGCTCATAGGAGAGATTGACCTGCACCGTCCCTGATTTGCGCGGCGTCAAACGAAACGCATACCAGGCGCTGCAGTTGATCGGTGGTTCGTCTTCCGGCTCAATCTTTATGGCGAGACCGGTTTGGTTCACCGACTTGCAGGACGCTATGTTGCCGCTCGGAAAATCGGTATCGAGAACTACATCTGGAGTTTCGCAGAGACCGGAAGCCGCTACAGAAGATGCAACGTCAACGCTATCTGCGCAGCCGCTGAGAACAAGAGCAAGGGGCAACGCGGAAAGATAATATCTGGTCATATTCGCACCGTGGCAGGATTTGGTGGTGGCGGAGCTGGAATGATCCATAGCCCCGCCAACCAGGATCAGAACTTTTTACGAATTTCCGCGAAGAGCGTGCGACCCTTGCCGCTATGCTCGGCGCCGTAATAGCCATAGCTTTCGTCAGCAATTGGTGGATCGCGGTCGAACAAATTGTTCGCGCCGATGCGGATGCGCGTATCGTTCAGTGCACCTTTACCTTTAAAGGTATAGCCACCCGACACATTCACGACAAACCACGAACGGACCGGCAAGGAATCGCCTGCGACATTGGTTGTGCTTGGATCGAGGAATTTGCCGGTATATTTGCCGAACAGGTTGATATCGAAGTCACCGATATCCCAGTTCACCGAAGTGCTGAATCGCCATTTGGGGCGGCCATCAACCAGGAGCAATTCGCCCAGACCTTCGACCGGGAAATTTGCCTCGAGCAGAGCTTGGCCGTCGGTGCTTGGTACCTGGAAGAATGACCTCAAACGAGCCGCGTTGAAGCGGATGTTGAAGTCTCCGATCGGGGTGGCGCCGATGTCGTAATAAGCACCAAAGTCAATACCCGTCGAAGTGCGGCTATCCAGATTCAGATAAGGATCAAGTATGAATGTGATCGGGCCCGCTGGATCGCCGGCAAGGCTTGAACCCGCAAACAGTGCGATGGTATCGGCATCGACCGGACCGCGCAGCACATTGGGGTTGAAGCTGCCCTGTGTGCGCAGCAGCAGATCGAGCGCGACCTGGTTCTGGAAGCCAAACGTTCCCACCAGGCCTGTTTGCTTGATCCGCCAATAGTCTACGGTGAAGGTAAAGCCGGGCAGCTCCGGCGGCGAAAGAATGATGCCGGCATTGATGCTTTTGGTGTGTTCGGGGTTTAGCTCGTTGGTGCCAGTACGCAGACTGGAAACGCTGGATCCGGCACAGTCATCGACGTTGTTAATGCCAGCCTCGCCTCTTTCCACACGTGGCAAACAACGGACGAAATCGTCTGTTGTATTACTACGCGTTGTTCCGACATCGTTAACCTGGGCAAGGTTAGGCGCGCGGAATCCCTTGGACCAGGCACCCCGAAACGTAAACGCCTCGTTCAAGCTCCACGAAGCCGCGATGCGCGGAACAAACGTGCTTCCCACATCGGAGAAACTCTCGAACCGGCCGGCAAACTGCACGTCAAACTTGCGGATCAGCGGGATATCCATGTCTTCGCTGACCAATGGCACGAACACCTCGGCAAAGGCCGAATACACCTCCCGGTTACCTGACGTGTCAGGACTTGGGCTGGTACCCAAGATGTCGCTGGTATCGAAGAGGCCAGAAACGGTGTCCGTAAAGGTAATCGTTCCGTCGGCGCGCGGATCACGGTCGTCGAGAAACGTCTCGCGGCGGGCCTCGACGCCTAGTGCGATACCCAAATCTCCACCGGGAAGCTGGAACAGGTCATTCCGAGAGATCTTGAAGTCGGCTAGGGCAAGCGTGGTTTCTCCTTTGCGGAAAACGTCCACGAGAAAGCTATCGATCGTTGCCTGATTGTTGAATCCGCTACCTTCGGTATTCGAGTTGGTCAGGCTACCCCCGCTAAACGGGTTATAGGCTGATGCATCGGTCCGGTTAATCGCCGCCTGATAGAGGGTTTGTGAAATGCGTGTGGCGCGGTCGGTCGTGTTGGCCTGCGTATAGAGGATCGCACTATCGAAATCCCATTCACCAATTTCGCCACGCAATCCGCCAAGCAGCCGCCAGCTGTCACCGGTGACCTCAATTTCGCGCGGGCCCGCATCAATGGGCCGATATCCGACAATCTGCACAGTCAGACCTGCAGCGGGAACATTCGTACCCGTCACGCGGTAAGGATTAGTAGGATCCGCTGCACCAAACGGATTGTAATAGGCGGTTTGTGAAACAGTTACCGGCGCAGCGCCTAGCGGAGCCGATTGTTCGATAGTCCGGTTCAGCTTCGAATAATAATAGGATCCTTCAGCATAAAACTCCATGCCATTATCAAATTCGTGATTGAACAAGGCGTAGGCATTATAGCGATCGCGTTCCGAATAAAGGTTGGATACCGGCGCCGTATCATAGCGCAGATCACTCGTTATAGCACTGGTGGTGCTGCCGTTATCGATACAATATCCAGGATTTTGACTGAGCTGGATATTGCAACCGGTATTGGCTGAAGGCTGGATGTGGAAATCATCATCGCCAACCAGGTTGACACTTCGGCTCGCCTTGAAGCGACCCCAAGGCGTAATCGTGCTGCGGTTGTCGAGCTGGGAATCACCTTCAAAACTCGTGCCTTCAAAGAAGCGCTGGAAATTGTCGGTTGACGAAAAATCCTGTTCGGTCGCGAGGATGCCATTGCCGTGGAAATAACTGCCATACAGCGTCAGGTTCGTTTTGCCTTCGTTGAAGTCAAAGCCTACGCCGCCGAAAATATTATACTCAAACTGCGAGGTACTATCGGAGAAATCATATCGCCCCTGCAAGAAGCCACCTTTCATATTTCCTTTCAACTGGGTATCGATAACCCCGGCGACAGCATCCGCGCCATAAATTGGCGAAGCACCATCGCGCAACACTTCTACGCGGCGGACGGCGCCGGGTGGAATGGTGTTGGTGTTGGGTGAAACGACCGGCACAAGCAATTCGGTCTGGAAGCCCGGGTTTAGCACCATGCGTCGACCGTTTATAAGTAGCAGAGTATTGCCGGTTCCAAGATCGCGCAGATTGATCGAAGCCACATCGCCGCGTGCTGCGTTTGCGCTACCGACCGTGTTCTGGTCGTTAAAAGCAGTTGCGCCGATTTGCGGAATTGATCGGAAAAGTTCGTCACCGGTAGTGGCACCGGTTGCCTCGATCTGTTCTTCCGTCAGTACTGTAACCGGAAGAATATCGTCAATTTTTGCGCCTTTGATCTGGCTACCTGTTACAACGATGACACTTTTATCTTCAGCCGAGTTTTCGGCCGTTTGAGCGAATGCACTATCGGCGCTGATCAGCGCCGTTGTCCCGAGCAAAAGCGCGCAGACATTACGGATTCCAGACATAACTTAACCCCCCGTGTAGAAAAACAGAAAACAAGCAGAACGAAATAATATTCAAATTTTAAAATGGTGGCTGCCAATTTGCGCATTGTCCCCGTGCAACATTTCGGTCAGCTAGCAATCTAGGGCGCTTGTTTTCGGTAGTGGTCAATCGAGATTCGGATCGAGATCGTAAAATTGTTCATTAATGCGACATTAATGTTACACAGGAGCTTCACGCCTGACATCAGCTCATGAGTGTTACTATTTGATCCCCGAACGACCACAATGGGGCCAATTGCTATCGTCTTTCGCCCCCAAAGCAGACATTGGGCTCAATCGGCCAGTTCAACCTGCCGGACGTCATAGCCGGACTTGTTGAGGTCGGCGATCAGGCCTTCCAGCTGTTCGCGGTCTTTTGCTTCGCATTCGATATCCGTGATCAGGCCTTTGGCCGGCAGGTTGGTGAAAACCCGCTGGTGATAGACTTCGATGATATTGACTTCATGCTCGGCAAATTGCTTCACGACATTGTAAAGCGCGCCGGGCTGGTCGCGAAGATGCAGGCGTAGCCGCGCGAGGCGGCCCGAGCGAGCGAGATCGCGGAGAAGGACGTTGGCCAGCAGGCGGGTATCGATATTACCGCCGCACAGCACGAGGCCGACTTTCTCGCCCTTGAATTTTTCCTTGTTGCTCAGCAACGCGGCAAGGCCGGCAGCACCGGCGCCTTCAACGACTGTCTTTTCGATCTGCAGCAGCAGGCTGACAGCGCCTTCCAGTTCGGCTTCGCTGACCAGCAAAATCTCGTCGACATATTTCTTGATGATCCCGGCGGTAAATTCGGATGGATTGCGCACGGCAATGCCTTCTGCCAGCGTATCGCCTCCGGCCGTCAGGGTTTTTCCGTTCAATTTTGCGTACATGCTGGGATAAAGCGCTGCCTGCACGCCGGTCATCTTGATGTCCGGGTTGATCGCAGATGCTGCGGTTGCCATGCCGGAAAATAATCCGCCGCCGCCGATGGGAATGATCAGCCGGTCCAGATCGGGAATGGCTTCGAGCATTTCGATCGCCACGGTTCCCTGACCGGCTGCGACATGCGGGTCATCAAAGGCGTGGATGTAGGTGAGGCCGCGTTGATCGGAGAGCAGCATGGCATGAGCATAAGCTTCATCATAATTGCTGCCGAAGATGACGATCTCGGCACCATGGCCGCGGGTCTGTTCGACCTTCACCATCGGTGTCGTGCTGGGCATGACGATTGTCGCCGGGATGCCCAAATTTTTCGCGTTATAGGCAAGGCCCTGAGCATGGTTGCCGGCCGATGCCGCGATCACGCCAGCCTTGCGCTTGCTTTCGTCCATCAGCAGCAGCGCATTGAGCGCACCGCGTTCCTTATAGGCTGCGGTAAACTGAAGATTCTCGAATTTGAGAAAGACTTCGGCGCCGCTCAGCTCTGACAGGGTGATGCTTTTCAGCGTCGGGGTGTGAACGACGCGGCCCTTGATCCGGTCGTGCGCCGCTTTCACGTCCTCGAAATCGAAGGAGGGAAGGGCGGATTTCTGCATATCATTCATATCGCCTGTGCCCCTAACGCATCTGGCCATCGAGGGAAACAATGATTATGGCCGTACCAAAGGTTAGGGAGATTTATGGCAAATATCGGATTTATCGGGATGGGCGTGATGGGCGGTCCCATAGCGGGTCATCTGGCCAAAGCGGGGCATGAGCTCACCGTTTACAATCGCACCAGATCCAAGGCCGAAGCCTGGGTTGCGCAATATGGCGGAACTCTGGCCGAGAACCCGGCGGCAGCGGCCCGTGACAAGCAGATTGTAATTACCTGTGTCGGCAATGACGACGATCTTGCCTCTGTTACGATGGGGCGTGACGGCGCTTTTTCGACCATGGGATCGGGTTCCCTGTTCATCGACCATACGACCGTTTCCGCGCGGATCGCGCGGCAGTTGGCGGTCGAAGCCGAAGGCCTGGACATCCATGTCGTCGACGCCCCGGTTTCCGGTGGTCAGGCCGGCGCGGAAAATGGCACCTTGTCGATCATGTGCGGCGGCAGCGAGGAAGCCTTTGCCGCAGCCGAACCGGTGATGTCGGCTTATGCCGGACGGATCGTCCATGTCGGACGAACCGGTGCCGGACAGACGACAAAAATGTGTAACCAGATCGCGATTGCCGGGGTTCTCGAAGGACTGTCGGAAGCACTGCGCTTCGCTCAGGCCAGCCAGCTCGATCTCGACAAAGTCCATGAGGCGATCTCGGGCGGTGCGGCGCAGAGCTGGCAGATGGACAATCGCTGGGCGACGATGGCGCAGGACAAATTTGATTTCGGCTTTGCCGTCGACTGGATGCGCAAGGATCTCGGCTTGGCGATCGAGGAAGCGCGTACCAATGGCGCGACCATCCCGGTGGCGGCGCTGGTCGACCAGTTTTACGCGGAAGTGCAGGCCGCAGGCGGCGGACGCAATGACACGAGTTCGCTGGTATCCCGCCTCCCGAAAAGAAAATAGACTAAGGTAGTTGATATGGCAGGTTGGCTGAAAAATTGTAGTACGGCACTGGGTGTGATTGCAGGTACGGTCTTGCTCGCGCCCGCGGCTGCCCATGCCGACAGTCTGATCGAGAATGTCAACGGCATGACCCTCGACAGCGATGGCAAGATCATCCGCTTCGCCGCGATGGTCGTGGATGATGAAGGCAAGGTCAAGCAGTTGCTGGACCGGAAAGACAAGCGTCCGCGCGACGTGGATTTCCAGTTTGACGGCAAGGGCCAGACCCTGATCCCGGGCTTTTTCGATGCCCATGGCCATGTCATGGGGATGGGTTTCGGGGCGCTGACGCTGGATTTGTCCGACACCAGGTCTCTGGAAGAAGCGCTTGCCAAGATCGCGCGATATGCGGCAGACAATCCGAACCGGCAATGGATCATCGGCAATGGCTGGAATCAGGAGGTCTGGGGACTGGGTCGCTTTCCCACCGCGGCTGAACTGGATGCGACAGTCTCCGACCGTCCGGTATTCCTATCCCGCGTTGATGGTCATGCCGCCTGGGTCAATGGTGCGGCAATGAAAGCGGCGGGCATCTCTGCTTCAAGCAAATCCCCTTCTGGCGGAACGATCGAGAAGGCCGGCGGCAATCCAACCGGGATCTTTGTCGATACGGCGATGGATTTGTTCGGAAATGCCATTCCCGCTCCCCGGCCGGTGGAGAATGATCTGGCGCTGGGCAAGGCGCAGGATATATTGCTCGCCAACGGGGTAACGTCGATTGCGGATATGGGCACGACGATGCAGGACTGGCAGAGTTTTCGCCGGGCAGGCGATGCCGGCCAGCTTAAAATCCGGATTGTCTCTTATGCTGCGGGTATCGATAATATGATCGCCATAGGCGGCCCCGGACCATCGCCATGGCTATACGACGATCATCTCAAGCTGGCCGGCGTGAAACTCTATATGGATGGTGCCCTGGGATCGCGCGGCGCCTTGCTCAAAGCGCCTTACGCCGACAGGCCCAAGGAGAGCGGGTTGGCTATGCTGACGTCGGCGCAGCTGAAAAACAAGATGAGCAGGGCGGCCATGGATGGTTTCCAGATCGCGGTGCACGCCATCGGTGACAAGGGAAATGACGAAGTCCTGTCCGCTATCGAGGAAATGCAGGCGACATATAAGGGAGACCGGCGCTGGCGGATCGAACATGCCCAGATAGTCGATCCGTCCGACATCAGCCGCTTCGCCGCTTCCGGAACGATCGCCTCGATGCAACCTGTTCACCAGACATCCGACCGGCTGATGGCGGAGGCGCGGCTCGGCCCGGATCGTCTGCACGGCGCTTATGCCTGGCAGTCCTTGCTCGCTTCCGGGGCAAGGCTCGCGTTCGGCACGGATGTTCCCGTGGAATCATCCGATCCCTTTGCCGGACTGGGCGCTGCGATGACGCGGGAAGATGCCACAGGCCAGCCGTTCGGAGGATGGATGCCCGAAGAACGGCTGAGCCGCGAACAGGCATGGCAGGCCTATACAAACGGAGCGGCTTACGCCGCTTTTGCCGAGGATCGCCTGGGCAGCCTCGAGGTGGGAAAAAGGGCGGATTTCCTTATTATTGATCAGGATATTCTGCTGGCAACCCCGGCGCAGGTTCGCAATATGCGGGTTCTCCAGACCTGGATTGCAGGCAAGCCTGCATTTGTTCGAAAATAGAAATGAGAGGCTAAGTGCCTTGCAAACAAGCTTACTTGAGCAATTGATTGGTATTTGCAGTTGTGCAGAATCTTGAATCGGGCTAGTAGTTTACATAGGAAGGGATGGATGTAATGAAACCCTTCTGAACTACTGGGGCGTACTGAAGGGCCAAATTTTGGTCTTTTAACCTTTGTAAATTGACTAAATTGGAGCATTATTATGAATTTCGGTAAATTGGCTGCGGGTATCGCAGCGGTAGCTTTGGTAACGGCTCCTGTCGCTGCTCAAGCCGCAAACAGCGCAGCGCCTGCTGTTGAGCGCGTTGGTGCGACTTCGTCGTCTTCGGAAAAGCTTGAAGGCAGCAATGGCATCCTGATCGCCGTTCTGGCAGCTGCAGCGGTTATCGCTGGCATCATCATCATCGCTGATGATGACGATCCAACAAGCCCCTGAGCTTTTGCAAAATAAATTTGAAACGGGGCGATTTTCGCCCCGTTTTTTTTTCCGTCCGTCAGAATCAATATGAAAATACGTGGTAAATCACCTTTTCATTTTGTTCCCTGCATTGCATATTGTCCATGCCGATTCTGAAAATGTAACAAAAGGCTGGCAATGTGACTGCACCCGTTCGCTTCCCGCGATTTTTTGTAACCAATCCGAGCCCGTGCCCCTATTTGCCCGGCAAGAGCGAACGCAAGGTCTTTACCGAACTCAACGGCCCCCATACTGACGAGCTGAACGATGCGCTCGGACGGATCGGATTCCGCCGGAGCCAGAATGTGGCCTATCGGCCGAGTTGTCTGGATTGCAAGGCGTGCGTTTCGGTTCGGGTTGTCGCTGACGAATTTCGTCCCAACGCAACCCAGAGAAAGCTCATCCGCCGCAATCAGGATCTGGTTGTCGAAGCTTGCGAACCCTGGGCAACAGACGAACAATATCAACTGCTGCAGAAATATCTCGCCAAGCGCCATCCCGGCGGCGGCATGGCCGAAATGGACGAGATGGACTATTCCGACATGGTCGAGCAATCGCCGGTCAAAAGTTTTGTGATCGAATATCGTGAACCAACCGAAGACGGTAGCAAGGGACCTCTGGTCGGCGCCTGTCTGACCGATCAGCAGGGCGATGGCCTGTCGATGATTTACAGCTTCTTCGACGCAGAGCATGGCGAACGCGCCGGTCTCGGAAATTATATCATCATGGATCACATCCTGCGCGCCAGGACAGCCGGATTGCCTTATGTCTATCTCGGCTATTGGGTCGATGGCTCGCCGCAAATGGAATATAAGGTCAGATATCAGCCAATCGAGCGGCTTGGTCCGGAAGGTTGGCAAAGATATGACCCAACCGATCCACTGAAACAATAACCCCCGAACCGAAATGGTTCGCGATAAACCAAGTCAAAAAAAAGCCTGCTGACCGAACGAGGTCAGCAGGCTTTTTTTCTATATGTGACCCTGTCAGTCGTACATGCAGCGGGCCTGTTGGCATCCCTTCAGCGGCGCAGCTTTTGGTGCCGGTTTCCAGACTTTCTTCGCTGCCGGCTTCCACTGCTTCTTGTAGGTCGGCTTGGAATAGACGACTTCCTCTTCGATGTAGGTCGTCGTCGTTGTGGTCGTAACCGGTGCGGACTGGATGATGATTGTCGTCACCATCGGTTGCGCCTGCGGATAATAATATGCCTGACCATATTGTCCGTTCCAGCCGCTGGGATAGGTCGGATAGGTCTGGGGCGGTTGCGGCCGAGGATGGTGGACCGGCGGGTGCGCAGGATAGCGCGCGGTATCTTGCCGGTCATAACCATGTTGTTTGAGGAGTTTGCGGCAACGATCGCTTCCCTGATCAATCGCCGCTCCGGCAACCGCTCCAACGCCGCCGCCGATCAAAGATCCGCCCAACCGGTTTCCGCGGCCTGCAATCCGGTTGCCAGCGAAGGCGCCAATCGCACCGCCGACAATGGCTCCGCCAATTCCACTACTTTTCTTGCACTGTTCAAGATAGGCGAGTTCTTCGGCGCGCTCGTTGTCAAAACCTCGGTCATCCGGATAAGGAACATAATGTTCCTGGCTTGGGTCCCGCCGGTCCGCACGTGATCCCCAATGCGGAGCCATGTTGGCGTCACCAATGAAGGTGCCGGAATATTCGCCTTCATATGTCCGGCCCTCGGCATCACGATAGGTGCCTTGCCATTCGCCCTGGTAACTGCCGTCTTCGCGATATTCGCCATTCCAGTCACCCTGATAGGTCGACTGGTTGCTATTGTAGGCGGACGGGGTGGATAAAACACGGTCGTCGCCGGCAAACACGCCGGGATCATAAGTAGCCCGACCGTCGCGATAGCCGTCGTCATAGCCTTTGTTATAACGGTCCCAGTCAACATTGTAGCGGGCATCCTGAACGACACCGTAGCGGTCGGTCAGGACTGCATCGTCATAATAGCGCGACCAGCCATAGCCGGCACTTGGCTGTCTCAGTCCGTAATAGCCGAAGTTGCCGATGAAATAGCTGGGCTGGATATAGGTCCGGGGCAGGCGGAAACCGCGAAGCGGTTTGCGATAGCCGTTGCCATAGCCGACGCGGCCCTGGCGAACAAAGCTTCCGCCCTGCCGATGACCTTTCATCTGGCCGGCATTGCTGCTGCGCGGCATGGATCTGGTTCCTTCTGCCGGTCTCGCCAGCGCCGTTGAAGAAGCAAAGGAGAGGTCGATCAAGGACCTCGTTGCGTCCGCTGACAGCGAGTCGATGGCAGCATGGGCTGACCCTGGTGCCGTGGCTAAAACACCGGCAAGGCCAGCAAATAAAAGGGTCTTCATGGTTAACAACTCCCTAGTTTCGAGCACGCACCGAGCGTGTTCGACCGAAATCTGGTTAACAGTTGTTTACCATTTTTCGGCGGCTTTGGCCATTAGGGGCTTGTAAAATAGAGTAGATTTACGCCGGTGTGTCGAAATGGGGCATATTGGTTACCGTGGCTTTAACCAAGACTCTTAGCAATTGCTCCGATCAGCTTGACCATTCCGGCCTCATCCGCCGGACCAAAACGGTCGGGCAGGGGGCTGTCGAGGTCGAGCACAGCAATGACCACACCGTCTTTCAATATTGGTACGACCAGTTCACTGCGGCTATCGGCATCGCAGGCAATATGGCCGGGAAAGGCATCGACATCAGCGACCCGTTGCGTAAGGCCGGACGCGGCGGCGGTGCCGCATACGCCGGATCCGATCGCGATCCTGATGCAGGCGACCTTGCCCTGAAACGGACCGAGCACCAGCTCTCCATCCACCACCCGGTAGAAGCCGGCCCAGTTGAGGTCCGGCATATATTGCCAGATCAGCGCCGCGACATTGGCCATATTGGCAATCGCATCGGGCTCGCCGTTCACCACAGCGGACGCGGAGGATGTCAGGTCGGCATAAAATTCTGCTACCGGCTGGTTTTTATCAATGGCAATGTCGAACATGATTATACGTCCCGCCTTTCAGGCTAGTCTTCGGTTTCCGGTTTTTTCACCGGATCATATTTTGCGAACCAGCCCATGATATTGTCGACGAGCGCTTTGGTCTGCCGGTAATTAGATGGGATGCAATGGCGATCCTTGCAAGCGCTGCATCAACGTTCGGGATTTTCTATGTGATATATATGCGTTCATCATAGCCCGATATATGTTGGCCAAAACTCTTGGGGCGGGCGAGCCAGACCGTTCAGTCCAGCCCCGGCTTCCCGCGCGTCTTCTTGACCGAAGCTTTCTTCTTCTTGCTGTCGACCCGCCGGGCCTTGGCCGCTCTGCTCGGCCGTGTTTTGATCCGGCGGGCATCGCGCTGATAGGCATCTTCGATCATCTCCGCCAACCGCCGGCGCGCTTCGGCCCGATTGGCCTCGCGGGTGCGATATTCGCGCACCGTGAACACCAGTTCACCACCAATGGTCATTTTGCGCCCGGCCAGGACCTTCAACTTTCGGAAAGCATAAGGCTCCAGTCGCAGTGCGTAGACATTCACCCGCATCTGCACCGCAGTGGCCACCTTGTTAACATTCTGGCCGCCCGGTCCACTGGCCGCCAGAAACGTCTCGGTGATCGCGCTTTCGGGAATATCAACCATGTTCTCGTTCCTAGCGCCATGAACCGCCGTGCAACAGGGCTTGTTAACGAAGTTCGTCATTTGTCGTCAAAATCGCTTCTTATATTACCCATTTCATAACGAAATCTGGTCCATTTCTGGAAAAACCGCATCATTTCGGATCAAAACCGGCAAAAAGTTAATTTTTTTTTGAGGGATGCCGAGAGTCCGTAAACGACTCGTTTCTGCGGGTTCCAGAGTCATATGACTCCTCGCGACTCCTGTTGAATCCTGCCTTAGGGAAAAATTAACCTTTTACGTTCATTGATCTTATGGTTAATAAATGATCCATCGGGTCGGCACACTGGTCGATCTGGAGCGAGTAAATTAAAAAAGGGGCTGCCTGATGCGCGTGCTGCTGATTGAAGACGAACCAACGACTGCAAAAGCGATTGAGCTGATGCTGACGACCGAAGGTTTCAACGTTTATACCACGGACCTGGGCGAAGAGGGCCTCGATCTCGGCAAGCTTTATGATTATGATATCATATTGCTCGATCTTAACCTGCCGGACATGCATGGTTATGATGTGCTCAAGAAGCTGCGCGTTGCGAAAGTGCAAACGCCCGTTCTCATCCTTTCCGGTATCAGCGAAATGGACAGCAAGGTCCGCAGCTTTGGTTTCGGCGCCGACGATTATGTCACCAAACCGTTCCACCGGGACGAACTGGTTGCCCGCATCCATGCGGTTGTGCGCCGTTCTAAAGGCCATTCGCAGAGCGTCATCCGGACCGGCAAGCTGGCCGTGAACCTGGATGCCAAGACGGTCGAAGTCGATGGCAATCGTGTCCATCTGACCGGCAAGGAATATGCGATGCTCGAGCTGCTCTCCCTCCGAAAGGGAACGACGCTCACCAAGGAAATGTTCCTCAACCATCTCTATGGCGGGATGGACGAGCCGGAGCTCAAGATTATCGACGTGTTTATCTGCAAGCTGCGCAAGAAACTGTCGCTGGCTTGCGGCGGTGAAAATTATATCGAAACGGTCTGGGGCCGCGGCTATGTCCTTAGGGATATGGACGAGGAAACCGCTCCAACCGCTCAAGTCGCCTGAATTACAAAGCACTCACTACCCAAAAACTGGTCTGATGGCCGGACCCATAATCGGCGGAACCTGACTGGTTCTGCCGATTTTTTTATGCCGCCGTATCGAGATACCAGCGTTCCGGCCCTTGCAGCGCCAGCGCCGTCAGCTTTTCGGAATAATAGGCACCGGTGTCGATGCCTATCCGGGTTCCGGTCTCTACAACGTCATCGTTGATCGTATGGCCGTAGACGATGACTTTTTCATGCGCTTCCTGAGCCGAAAGAAACTCTTCGCGGATCCAGCGGAGGTCTTTTGGACGCTGTTCCGATAGCGGCACGCCGGGACGGATTCCGGCATGGACAAAGGCATAGTCACCGACGGTGATCTGATCCTCGAAGCCGGCAATGAAATCGATATGTTCCTGCGGGAATAGTTCCGGAATGCGCTGTGCCAATTGCGTCATATCCAGCTCCATATATTCCTTCATGGTGATTTCGTAGCTCAAGATCGTCTCGCGGCCACCGATCCGGTTGAAGAAGCGGACGGATTTTTCGTTACCGGCCGCCGCCGCCAGATAGACTTCTTCGTGATTGCCCATCAGGTAGCGGACATTACCGAATATTTCTTTAGTCTGCATCGCGGTATCGATGACACCGGCGCTATCCGGACCCCGGTCAACCAGATCACCGAGGAATATAATCTCGCTCTCGGCACTATCCCGCTCGCCATCGTCCTTGATGATCTTGTCGAGCAGCTTCTTTAGCAGGTCGTTGCGGCCATGAACGTCGCCTATAGCATAGACCCGACGCCCCTCCGGGACGGTCGCGCTGTCGATCGGCCGGGATGGCTTCTTTTTTCGTAAAAGACGTTTCAGCATGATGCTAGCAAATTTGTCCTGAGAAACCGGGTTTCAAGGGTCGAAGGCGATATTTTTATATGTGGCGATGCTATTGGACGAAGCAACCTGAATGGTCGCTGATTATCGTCAGCTTTCGACCGTGAAGGTGAGGCCTGCCTTCTCTTCCAGCCGTTGCACCAGCTTCTTGCCCATCAGCGCGCCCGGGGTCCAGACGCCGCCGCCCTTTTTGATATTGTCCTGAGCCAGGCAGAGAGCGGATTCGGCGATCATCTTGGAGGTCGAGCCATAGCCGGGGTCCTTGTCGCCCTTGACGCATAAAGTGGCGGTTTCGCCATCTGCGGTTTCTCCGAGGAACAACAGGTCATAATAGCCGTTTTCGCGCTGTTCCTTGGTCGGGCCTTCGCCGGGCTTGGGAGCATCGTCACCGCCAAAGGGATTGGCTTTTGCCACCATTTCAGCGGCCTGCTTGCCGAGATCACCCGGGCTGGTGACGACCATTTCATCATATTTGAAATCTTCGCCGAAGGGGAAGTCGAGCAGGAAATTGGTCCGGTGGACATTTTTCGTGTTGATAGGCGCCATGACGAACGGTGCGACCCAGCTGTCGATCGTCTTGTCATATTTTGGAAGCAGCATATTGGGCTGGTCCGCTCCTTCGAAACCGGGCGTCAGGCCAAAGCTGCTCGCAAGGATTTTGACGAGGCTCGGATTTTTGGCGATCGCCTTCATCGTTTCTTTCAGGCTGGCGGCGGTTCCGCCAGAAAATGTGCCTTCCATGGCGCGAACCCGTCCCTTGACCCGCGTTGCCGGCTTGGCAAATCGCTTGGTCATTTCCTGCTGCAGCATCAATACGCCGAGATCGAAAGGGATAGAGTCAAATCCGCAGGAAAAACAAATCTGTGCGCCCGATTTCTCAGCCGCTTCCTGATGTTTGTCGATCATCGCGCGCATCCATCCGGGCTCGCCGCACAGGTCGACATAATGGGTGCCATTCTTGACGCAGGCGGCAACCAGTTCGTCGCCATATAATTGATAGGGAC
Source organism: uncultured Parasphingorhabdus sp. (assembly GCF_963975555.1). Classification (GTDB taxonomy): domain Bacteria; phylum Pseudomonadota; class Alphaproteobacteria; order Sphingomonadales; family Sphingomonadaceae; genus Parasphingorhabdus. Next base: position 162,024 of record NZ_CAXBHH010000002.1, read on the forward strand.
CGACTGTGGTCAGCACGACTTTGGTCCGGCTTGCCATCATGTCGATCGACGCGGCGTCATCGGAATCGGCGACAACCAGTGGCGTGTCTTTTGGTGCCGCGATCAGGTCGCGAACTTCTTCAAGTTTTTCGATGCTGCGACCCGCCATCGCCCATTTCGGCGCGTCCTTGCCGACGCCATATTGCTGCGCCATATATTCGGCGACAAGACGGCCCGTATAACCGGTTGAACCATAGATGATGACATCAAATTCGCGTGTATCGGACATAGCGAGCGCTCCTGCAGATTGTTTAATCGGTGGGTTAATCCCCCTGCCTATGGCTTAGAGTTTGGCCAGAGTCACACCTTTTTGCCGCATATATTTACCCGAACGGTCGGCATAGCTGGTCTCGCACGGTTCATTGCCTTTGAGGAACAGGAACTGGCAAGCGCCCTCGTTGGCGTATATTTTTGCGGGCAGGGGGCTGGTGTTGGAGAATTCCAGGGTGACATGGCCCTCCCATTCCGGCTCCAGCGGCGTGACGTTGACGATGATCCCGCAACGGGCATAGGTCGACTTGCCAAGGCAGATGACCAGCACGTCACGCGGTATCCGGAAATATTCGACCGTCCGGGCCAGTGCGAAACTGTTCGGCGGGATGATGCAGCAATCGGTCTTGCGATCGACGAAACTGTCCTCGGCGAAATTCTTGGGATCGACAACGGCGTTGTTCACATTGGTGAAAATCTTGAATTCGTCCGATACCCGAGCGTCATAGCCATAAGAGGACAGGCCGTAGCTGATGCATCCCTCCCGCTTCTGCGCTTCCACAAAGGGTTCGATCATGCCGGAATGTTTCGCTTCATTGCGGATCCAGCGGTCGGATAATATGCTCATATCAGTTTCCTGTTGGTGGTCATGGTCGCACTACGTTCCAGTTTATCGGGCCGTCAACCCCGCTGATCCGGCGCATATCGGAAGCCCGCCACATCACCCAGGGTTTGGTGGCATAGTCGGGCGGGAAAAAATTGGCTTCGAGCCAGAAGGTCCGGTCGATGCCGCTGCTGATATTGTACATTTCCTCGAACTCGCGCGATACGGCGAGGATGGCCGGCTTCTCGCTATGGGCCTCGATCTGGTTGAGGAACATATTTAGCTCGCTGAGCACCAGTGCGCGGCCAGGGCGGTCGCCGCAGCCATTGTCGAAGGCCAGACGCACAGCGGGCGGCAGCATATTGTCGCCGCGCGGAACAGTGGTGACGAACATCGTCGCCTGATCCGTCGCCAGACGACAGAGCGAATAATTGTGGAGCGCGCCATAGCGGATTCCGGATTCCCGGGCACCCTTGATATTGGCAGCGAATTTAGGGTCCCGCTTGGTCGAGCCGTCGGTGGCCTGGATATAGGCAAAGTCGACGCCCGTCGCACCGGCGACATGCCAAACGATATCACCATTGCTGGCATCAACGGAAATGCCCTGCACCGGATATTGGTCCCGTGAAGGCGCCCAGCTGACGGCAATATTACGCAATATGAAGGCGATAACCAGCAACGCCACCGCGATCGCGGCGAGGCCGATTATATTTTTTCTAATGTCTCGACTGGCCACCCTGGCTCCCTGATACGCAGCGGAAGATCCACTCAATTCTTGATATGCAATACGCAGATTAATGTGAAGAGTCTGCGCGCGGTTTTGAAGTCTACCTCGATCTTGCCCTCGAGACGTTCGACCAGTAATTCGGCTCCCTGATCATGGACCCCGCGCCGCGCCATGTCGATGGTTTCGATCTCGGCAGCGCTGGCTTTGCGGATCGCCTGATAATAGCTGTCGCAAATGGCAAAATAATCGCGGATCGGTCGCCGGAACCGGCCGAGCGCAAGGATCAGCGTCTCCAGCGGCTCGCCATTCTCGCGGCCGATGGATATGACCAGCCGGCCCTCCTGGACACTCAGCTGGAGCTGATAGGGCCCTGCATAACCATCGTCATGCGGTTTGAGCGGCTTGAAATAATTTTCCTCGATCAGATCGAAAATCGCGATCCGTCGTTCCTGTTCGATATCGGCGTTGCGCCACAAGATTGTGGCTTCGTCGAGTTCGACGGATATGATGCGCGGATCGGACATTGCGCCCTGTTGCCGCAGCGCCGGTCTCAGGACAAGGGTTTTTGCAGTGCAGCATGACAGTAGAATGTTTTTCCACAGGTCTGTCCCCCGAACTTTACGAGATTTTTCGCGGGCCCTCTTGCCCTGAATCGATTCAGCGTCAATGAAGAGCCATGGCCGAATTGATGCGTTTCCAAAATGATGAACATGAAGAACAGCGCCTGCCGCGCAACGTCGAGGCAGAGGCGACGTTTCTCGGCGCGCTGCTGATCGACAACAGGGTCGCGGAAGATGTGCAAATCCGGCTGCGTCCGGAACATTTTTACGAGCCGCTGCATGGCCGGATCTACGAACAGGCGCTGAAGCTGCTCGACAAGAATATGGTCGCCACTCCGGTAACCCTGAAGCCCTATTTCGAGTCGGACGAAGCAATGCGGGCACTGGGCGGACCATCCTATCTGGCGAAACTGACCGGCGATGGCGCCGGCTTGATCGGTGCCCGCGATTTTGCCAACCAGATTTATGATCTGGCATTGCTCCGCGAACTGGTAAGCGTCGGACGGACATTGGTCGAAAGCGCGCTCGATACCAGCGAGACCGTCGACCCGAAAGAACAGATAGAGGAAGCGGAAACCGCGCTCTATCGCGTTTCCGAAGGCGAGGCACAGGAAGGCGGCGTTCGCTCGTTCCTGCAGGCGTCGACCGAAGCGCTGACCAATGTCGAGCGAGCCTTTAACAGCGGTGGCAAAGTTTCAGGTATTACTACTGGCTTGAGCGACGTGAACGCTAAAATGGGCGGCCTGCACCGAAGCGATCTGCTCATATTGGCGGGTCGTCCGGGCATGGGCAAGACCTCGCTCGCCACCAATATCGCGTTCAATGCGGCGCACCGTTATCTTCGCGATATGGAAGACGGGATCGAGCCGGAAGATTCGCTCGGCGCGAAAACAGTGTTTTTCAGTCTGGAAATGTCAGCCGATCAGTTGGCCACCAGAATCCTGTCCGAACAGGCTGAGATCAGTTCGGAAAAACTGCGGATGGGCGCGATCAGCCGCGACGACATGCACCGGCTTGCGCTGGCTTCGCGGGAATTGCAGGACTTGCCACTGTTCATCGACGACACGCCGGCGCTGACCATTGCGGCGCTGCGAACCCGTGCGCGGCGATTGCAGCGGCGGCAGGGTATCGGGCTGATCGTGGTCGATTATCTCCAGCTGCTGCAGGGCTCTGGTCGCGCCAATGATAACCGGGTCAACGAAATTTCGGAGATCAGTCGTGGACTGAAAACGCTGGCGAAAGAATTGCAAGTGCCGGTGATCGCGCTGTCGCAATTGAGCCGGCAGGTCGAAAGTCGTGAAGACAAGCGGCCACAGCTGTCCGATCTGCGCGAATCCGGTTCGATCGAGCAGGACGCGGATATCGTGATGTTCATTTTCCGCGATGAATATTATCATCTCGCGATCAGGCCGGACCAACCGGATGGCAATTCGACGCCGGAACAGATCGCCAAATATTCCGCATGGGAGGCGGATCACCAGAGCAAGGTCAACAAGGCGACCGTGATCGTCGCGAAAAACCGTCAGGGTTCGACCGGCAATATCAATCTTAGCTTTATCGCCGAATTCACGAAATTTGGTGATCTGGCGCAAGAGGATATGCCCGACGAATATTAGACCGAGGTTTTTTCTTTAGCTCCGGTGGCGGCGACCGGACTGATCGAAGCCGGGCAAGGGAAGGGGGGATACGGCCATGGAAATCTGGATGCGTATCACCATATTGCCGGTTATTTCGCTTTTCCTGTTCGTTGGTCTCTTTATCGGCGTCGATACTTGGCAATTTCGCAACAATAGTGCAGCAGGGACCGCCGAGATCATATCGTTACGCGCAGAGCAAAATAGCACATCAAGCTCGGACGGTCCTTCCCGAGACTTTGTCACTCATTATCCCACTGTCCGTTTCGTTACCGATCATGGCATGGAATATGAGATGGAAACGACGCAGGGCCTTCAGCCACCGATAGCCAAAATTGGCGACCGGGTTCCGGTCCGCTATTCTGTCAACGGAAACAGGGTACAGGTTCGCCTTGAATATGGCGCCTGGCGGGATTGGCTTCTTGCTGGCTCGATCACTTTTTTCAGCCTGGTCTTTTTTATATGCGCGCTGTTTTTAACCAAGCGCGATGTTCCGAAAATCTGACGAATGAGCCTGTGTTGCAGGCGGGCCGCCCGCTAGGCCGATTTTAGAATATCGGATCGTTGGCGCCGCTATCATCGGCTTCCGGCAATGGCGTCACATCTTCGTGAATGCCGCATTCGGACTTGTCCCAGCCTCTCCAGCGACCGGCGCGGGGGTCTTCACCCGGCTTCACTTTCGAGGTGCAGGGCGCGCAGCCGACCGATAGATAGCCTTCAGCCTCAAGCGGATGGCGCGGCAGATCATGCTCTTCGAAATAGGTTTCGAGATCGTCCTTGATCCAGTCGCCGAGCGGATTGATTTTCAAACGGCCATCGTCAATTTCGAAGCGCGGGATATTGTTGCGGGTCACCGACTGGAACGCCTTGCGGCCCGAAATCCAGCTGTTGAGACCGGCTTTGGCACGGGCCAAAGGCTCGACCTTGCGGATCTCGCAGCAGCCGTCGGGGTCATAGGACCAGCGCAGACCGTTGTCGTCTTTCTCGGCCAGAACAGCGGCATCGGGCTCGACAACATAGCTGTTTTTGATACCGAGCGTCCGGACCAAAATGTCCCGATATTCCAGAGTTTCCGGAAACATTTTTAACGTATCGACGAAGGTCACCGGAATGGTCGGATCAACGGCCGCGATCAGATGGAGCAGGACGGCGCTCTCGGTGCCGAAGGATGACACCACAGCGACTTCGCCGAGCTGGCTTTCCTCGAATAATGTCTTGAGCATTTCAGACGTACCGATACCTGCAAAACGCTGGTTCAGCGCATCCGCATCGGCCTGGGTGAAATCCGGGCGAACATCGATCGTGTCGATTCTGCGTGCTGGTTCAGCCATGACGCAATTTCCAGATTGGTGCGCGCTGATCTGACGTTGCCTGATAGACATGTTCAAAGCGTTTGAAGACTTCGTCCATCAGCGTAGGGTTGATCGGTGAATTTGGAGCAAAGGCATCGAAGCCGCATCTCCGCATATGCGAGATCTGATCGAGCAGCACGTCTCCGCTGGCGCGCAATTCTCCGGTATAGCCTGACTCGCGAAGTATCTGCGCAGCGGAATAGCCGCGACCATCTCCAAAGGTAGGGAAATCGACTTCGATCAGCGAAAGGCGGTCGAGAAAGGGCAGCAAGAGCCGCGCATCTTCTCCCGCTTCGATGCGGACAGCAGTCGCGTTCGACTGATCTAGAAAGGAGTCGAGCGAAACCGCTGGCTCTTCATGGACTTCGTCATCGCGCAAACGGATTGCTTCAACCATAAATAGCCTCCTTGAACCGCGCCATCCCGACACGGCGGTAAGTATCGATAAATCGCTCTCCATCCTCGCGAGTTTCGAGATAGAGATCGGTTACCGTTTCAATCGCGTCAATTACACCGTCTTCAGTAAAGCCGGGGCCGGTAATTTTCGCCAGGCTTGCATCTTCCGCACCCGAACCACCGAGCAACAGTTGGTAATTTTCCGTACCCTTTCGATCGACACCCAGGATGCCGATATGGCCGGCGTGGTGGTGACCGCAGGCGTTGATGCAACCGGAGATCTTGAGCTTCAGTTCGCCCAGTTCCCGTTGGCGTCCGAGGTCAGCAAAACGTTCGCTGATTTTCTGAGCGAGTGGAATGGAGCGAGCGTTGGCAAGGCTGCAATAATCCAGACCCGGGCAGGCAATGCTGTCGGTGATGAGGTCGAGATTGGCCGGAGCCAGTCCTGCGTCGTCCAGCTTCTGCCAGAGAGCGTAAAGGTCGCTCTTCTTGACATAAGGGAGGACAATATTCTGACTGTGCGTCACACGCAATTCATCAAAACTATACTGCTCGGCCAGATCGGCCATCAGGTCAATCTGTGCCGAAGATGCATCCCCGGGGATGCCGCCGCGCGGTTTCAGGCTGATCGTCGCAATCGCATAGCCGGGTTGCTTATGCGCGGAGATGTTTTGATCCGCCCAGAGCGCGAAGTCGGGATCAGACAGGTCGAGATTATCGCTCGCCTGTTTGTCATAGGGCGGGTCTTGAAAATATTGCGTGATCCGCGCGAGTTCCTCAACCGGAGGGTTGAGGCCCAGGGTCTTCATATGGGCGAATTCTTCCTCGACCTGGCGGGTATATTCTTCCTTGCCGAGTTCGTGCACGAGGATTTTGATCCGCGCTTTATATTTATTGTCGCGCCGGCCGTAGCGGTTGTAGACCCGCAGGCAGGCCTCAGCATAGCTGATCAGCTCGTCCGCAGGGACGAAGGCGCGGATTTCCGGAGCGACCATCGGGGTCCGGCCCATGCCGCCGCCGACGAAGAATTTCGCGCCCAGTTCGCCCGCATCATTGTGCACCAGCTGGATACCGATATCATGCAGCCGCATCGCTGCGCGATCGGTGTCGCTGGCAATCACGGCAAATTTGAACTTGCGCGGCAGATAGGAAAATTCGGGGTGAAAACTTGACCATTGGCGCAATAATTCTGCCCAGGGACGCGGGTCGGCGATCTCGTCGGCAGTCGCACCGGCGAACTGGTCGGAAGAGATATTGCGGATGCAATTGCCACTGGTCTGGATCGCGTGCATTTCGACCGATGCCAGATCAGCGAGGATGTCGGGCGCGTCTTCCAGCTTGATCCAGTTATACTGGATATTTTGCCGCGTGGTGAAATGGCCATAGTCGCGGTCATATTTGCGCGCGATATGGCCGAGCATCCGCATCTGCTTGCTGCTCAGCGTCCCATAGGGAACCGCCACGCGCAGCATATAGGCATGGAGTTGCAGATAGAGGCCGTTCATCAGCCGGAGCGGCTTGAACTGGTCTTCAGTCAAATCACCGGCGAGGCGACGCTTCACCTGGTCGCGGAATTCCTCGACTCGCGTGTCGACCATTTTCTGGTCATATTGGTCATATTGATACATGTCAGATTACCCATTCGCCGGCGTCGGGATCGGCCGGCTTTAATGTCAGGTCGGGACGAACGGTCGGTCCGAGTGCGCGGACCCGGTCCTTGATATGACCCGGGCGCGGGCCGTCATCTGTCTGTTCGGCGGAGATAATATAAGGCGAGTTCACCCGGCGAGCGGCTTCTTCCCGGTGGAGAATGGCTTCGCCCTTATCGCCAACATCGGTGGCGTCTTTGACAAAGCGCGACCAGTCGAGGCCAGTCCACCAGATAACGTCACCCGTCTTAAGGTCATTTCCGGTCAGTATTTTCAAAATTCAACTCCCGCCAATTGTGCAAATTCCCGAAACTTGTCCTCGGCATCGCCGTATCTCGCCACTTCCCCGACGACCAGCAATGCGGGACTTTGAATATCTTCGCGGCGGACAAGGTCGCCCAAATCGGTCAGCAATGTCCGGAGCGCGCGAAAATTATTGCGGGTGCCGTTTTCCAGCACAGCGACGGGAAGGTCGGGTGCTGCGCCGTCGGCGATCAGTTTTTCAACAATCGCTTCGGCGTTGGCAACGCCCATATAGATGACCAAAGTGCGGCCTTTTCCGGCGAGGCCTGACCAGTCCTGGTCGGAAAGGCCTTTGCATTGACCTGCGACAAAGGAAACCGCGCTGGAGGCATCGCGATGGGTCAGAGGCATGCGGGCTTGAGCAGCACAGCCGAGCGCGGCGCTGATGCCAGGCACGACTTCCACGGCCACGCCCGCGGCAATGCAATCGTCGGCTTCTTCGCCGCCACGTCCGAAAATGAACGGGTCGCCGCCCTTGAGGCGGACAACGACGTGGCCCTTGGCCGCTTCGCTTATCAGAATATCGTTGATCTGGTCCTGCGAAACGCTGTGTAGCGAGCGCTTCTTGGCCACCGAAATGAGGCGTGCGGAAGGCGACGCCATATCCAGAATTTCGCGACTGACCAGACCGTCGTGGACGATGACATCGGCGCGTTGCAGCAGTTTTGCCGCTTTCAACGTCAATAGGTCGGGGTCCCCGGGGCCGGCGCCGACTAGATAGACTGTGCCCGTCTGGGCTGTCTTGTTTGAACTGTTTTCCATGAGGCTGATATGCCCGCATCGAACCATTTGTTCAAAACAGAAGTTTTTGGGGTTGCCTAAGCTTAGCTATTTCAGGGTTGCGGGTACGGGGCCGTCCTCAGCCTATTCGTCTTTCAGCCCGATGCCGATTGATGCCTTGAGTTGCTCTGCTTCCAGCGAAACAACCGGATAGGCGCAATAATCGGCCGCATAATAAGCGCTGGGACGATGGTTGCCCGACAATCCGATGCCGCCAAAGGGAGCCTCGGACGATGCGCCAACCGTCATCTTGTTCCAGTTGACGATACCGGCGCGGCTGTTGGACCAATATTGGTCATATTGCTGGGCTGTCCCGCCGATCAGAGCTGAGGACAGGCCATAGCGGGTGTTATTGGCCTCGGCGATGGCTTCGGCGAAATCACCGACGCGGACGACCTGCAGGATCGGTCCGAACAATTCTATATCCGGGCGTTCGGGAAGATCTGTCACATCGATGATACCGGGAGTGAGGAATGGACGGCCGTCTATCGGCCTCGCCATATGCTTGATCGGCTTGCCACCGTGGCTCATTAGCGCAAGGAAGCTTTCGGTGAGCCCGTCAGCGGTCTCGTTATCGATCACCGGCCCCATGAAGGGGGCAGGGCTGGCAAAAGGTTCGTCGATGATCAGACGGTCGGCGATCCGCTTCACTTCCCGGATGATAGCATCAGAGATCGTATCCTTGACGATCAGCCGGCTAGCAGCGGAGCAGCGCTGGCCTGCGGTCAAAAAGGCCGATTGAACGATCAGCACCGCTGCGCTGTGGATGTCGTCGGTGTCCCAGGCGATGATCGGATTGTTCCCGCCCATCTCCAGAGCCAGTATCTTGTCCGGTCGAGAGGCAAACTGGCGATTCAGGGCGATACCGGTCTGGGCTGATCCGGTGAACAGGACGCCGTCCAGCCCGTCATTGGCGGTCAATTGCTTGCCGGTTTCGGGGCCGCCGTGCAAAATATTGATAACGCCGGCGGGTAGCCCTGCCTTGGCAAATGCATCGACCAGATATTGGCCAACCGCAGGCGTCTTCTCCGATGGTTTGAACACGATGGTATTGCCGGCGATCAGTGCGGGGACGATATGCCCGTTGGGCAAGTGGGCTGGAAAATTATACGGGCCGAGCACGGCGAGAACGCCATGTGGCTTGTGGCGCAAGGCTGTGCGCGTGTTGGCCTGGCTCGGCAACTGGCGTTGCGGTGTCCGGTCGGCAAAGGCAGTCACCGAAATGTCGATTTTCTTGACGACGGAATCGACCTCTGTCCGCGCTTCCCACATCGGCTTTCCGGTTTCGCGGGAAATCAGTTCGGCCAACTCGTCGCTTTTGTTCCGGATCTGGTTGGCATAGCGCCTGACAGCTTCGATACGTTTGACCAAAGCGGTTGCCGCCCACCCAGGCCATGCTTCGCGCGCTCTGGCAACCGCTGCGTCAGCGTCTCCGCTTGTACCGGTCCACAAAGTTTTCCCGGTTGCCGGTTCGATCGATATCAGGTCACTCACAACTACCTCTGTTCTCTACGCATATCTTGTTCAAAAAATGGATATATGGACATCTAACATCATAGATCATAGCCCAAAAAATGCAGAATTCTTATGGTTAATCTGTTTACCTTGCTGTTCGTCGGTGGAAAGCTTCTCAACCATTGCGCAAGGCGGAGCCCATATCACGGATATCAATTATTTTCTGGGACAATATAGTCCAGTCATCGTCTTCCGCGATAGCGGTCCAGATCGCTTCGACTTCTTCGATATGCATCGAACAGGGTTCCGGTTTCTGCCAATAGCCACTGACCGGTTTCCGCGTCCGTGTACGACCGGCAATCAAAGCGCGAAATTCGGAAAATTCGGGTGAATTGTCATCCGGGCTGGCGAGATTTGCAGTTTTGCCCCAATCGAAGAAAAAGCGATCAATCTGCACGGTTTTTTCCGCCAGTCCCTTTTCGGCTGCAACAACCAGATCGCGGTCGCTTTCAAACCCCTCTGACTCGATGCCCAGCCGCCAGCAGAAATGCTCGGTGAAGGCGGTGCCATAGGCTTTGGGAAATCCTTCCAGTGTCGCAACCAGTGGCTCGCTGTCGCTAATCAGACGCAGGGCGCTAGCCAGCTGGGCGAGGTTCCAGTGCAGGGCCTCCGGCTGCCGGGCAAAGCAATATAATCCCTCATGGTCGAAATAGGCGGCGGTAAAGCCGGGCTCCCAATAAGGCGTGAAGCGCCACGGGCCATAGTCGAAGCTTTCACCGGTGATATTGATATTGTCGGTGTTGAGGACGCCATGGACAAAACCTGCGGTCATATAGGCACCGGCCAGCTTGGCGACTTCCTCTGCGACTTTCGCAAATAACTCTGTCGCCGGGTCATCGGTCTGCACGCCGCCATAATAATGTTTGAGGCAATATTCGACCAGCTGCAGCATCAGAGTCTCGTTCTTCTCGTAGGCGATGCGCTGGAAGGTTCCGATCCGGATATGACTGTGGCTCAATCTGGTCATGACTGCAGAGCGGGTAGGGGAGGGTTCGTCGCCGCGCGCCAATTGCTCGCCGGTTTCGACAACGGCAAAAGTCTTCGACGTATGGACGCCGAGCGCTTCGAGCATTTCTGTGGCGAGAATCTCGCGGACTGCTCCTTTCAGAGTGAGTCGGCCATCGCCGGTTCTGCTCCACGGCGTCGTGCCGGAACCCTTTGTGCCCAGATCCATGAGCCGTTGCCGGTCATCCCGCAGTTGCGCGAACAGAAAGCCCCGGCCATCACCGATTTCGGGATTATAGTTGCGGAACTGATGGCCATGATAGCGCAGCGCCAGTGGCGGATCGAGATTGTCCGCGAGCGGTTCGAACCGTCCGAAATGGGATAGCCATGCTTCATCACTCAGGCCGTCAAGGCCGACACTCTGGTCCCAGCGGTCATTGCGGAACCGCAAGATATGGTCGGGGAAATCGGCGGGCTTCGCCGGATCACCGATCTTGTCCCCCAATCGGGTGATCTGGACATCGGGCTGATAGACGGTCTTGCCGGGTTCTGGTTGCGGTTTATATGGCATTATTCGACAGTGGCGGCTAATCGGTTGCGCAGCAAGCAGGAACACGAGGCCAATCGCAGCATGACCGAAAAAAAATCTTATCAGGATATCTATTGGGAATCCGATGACGGGCTGAAATTGCACGCCTATGACTATCCTTCGGACAGCGGCAAGACACCCGTTATCTGCGTGCCCGGATTGACCAGAAATGCTCGCGATTTCAGACATCTCGGGACGGAACTTCATGGCCAGCGGCGGGTCATCATGGTCGATCTGCGGGGCCGTGGCCTGAGTGAATATGCCAAGGACAGCAGCACCTATAATCCGAAGCAGTATATCTCGGATATCATCATGTTGATGGACGAGCAGAAGATAGAAAAAGTGGTGTTCTTCGGAACGTCACTCGGCGGTATCGTCACGATGATCATGGCAAAGATGTATCCGGCGCGCGTGGCTGGCGCTTTGCTGAACGACATCGGTCCCGAACTCGATCAAAAAGGTCTGGACCGGATTGCCGACCATGTCGGGCAGGGGCGGAGTTTCGACACCTGGGCCCACGCGGCCCGCGATATGGCGGATAGTAGCCGGGATATCTTCCCCGATTTCACCCTGAAAGACTGGATCGAATTCGCCAAGAAGGTCTACCGGATGAACAGTTCCGGCAGGATCAAGCTGGATTATGACATGAAGATTGCCGAGCCGTTCGACAGCAAGGGCGGTGGCAGCGGCGCCATGTGGAACGCTCTGGAGAATATGAAAGACATTCCGACCCTGATCCTGCGGGGAGAATTGTCAGACTTGTTCAGCGAACGGGTCGCCGCCCAGATGCTCGAAAAACTGGACAAAGGCGAGCTGGTCACGATCCCGCGCGTAGGCCACGCTCCGACGCTGGAGGAACCCGCCTCGCTTGACGCGATCCACCAATTGCTCCACCGCATTGACTGAACGATTTTAGACAGCCGAGCATGAAATCCGCATGAAACCAGCAAAGATCCTGCATCTCCACAGTACGTTCAATCTGGGCGGCAAGGAAGCGCGCGCCGTCAGATTGATGAACCATTTCGGATCTGCCGCAGAACATGTGATATTGTCCGCAGAGCCCGACAGCCTGTCTGCGCGGGACGCGATTGATGCCAGGATAAGGGTCGAATTTCCCAAAGACGCGCCATCACTGGCGGGGAAGCCTTCGCTGAAACGTTACCGCGAATTTGTCACCTATTTCCGCCAGTTCGATCTGATCCTGTCCTATAATTGGGGCTCGATGGACGGGGTGATGGCGCGAACCTTATTCTCCCGTGCCGGCGGCCTGCCACCGCTGATCCATCACGAAGACGGGTTTAACGAGGACGAGCAGAAAAAACTGAACTGGAAGAGAAACTGGTTCCGCAAATTTGCTCTGGGTGATGTGCGGGCGCTGATTGTTCCGTCTGAACAGCTGGCGGCAATTGCCAGAGATGTCTGGAAACAGCCGGAGCAGAAAATTCAACGGATTCCCAACGGGATTGACGTAAAACGTTTCGACAAGAAACCGCAACGCGGCGCGCTGCCCAGTTTCATCAAGCGCGACGGCGAGGTCGTTGTCGGCACGGTGGCCGGACTGCGGGCGATCAAAAATCTCCCGCGACTGGTGCGCGCTTGTGCGGTGGCGGGCGATAATGTCCGGCTGGTGATTGTCGGCGAAGGTCCGGAGAAAGCAACGATATTGGCCGAAGCACAGCGTGTCGGCCTCGGTGACCGGTTGCTGATGCCGGGATTCATGGCCGATCCGGCGCGTTATATCGGTCTGTTCGACATTTTTGCCCTGTCATCGGACAGCGAGCAATTTCCTATTTCGCTGATTGAGGCAATGGGAGCCGGTTTGCCGGTTGCGGCAACCGACGTCGGTGATATAAAGTCGATGGTATCGCAGGCTAATCAGGGCTTTATCAAGCCGCTGGCTGACGAATCAAAATTTCAGGAATCGCTGACGACGTTGGTTCAGCATCGGCAATTACGGGAAGATCTCGGCATGCAGAACCGTCTTAAGGCGCAGGCTGAATATAATGAGAGCAAGATGCTGGCCCGCTACGGCCTGCTTTACGGCCATGCGCTGGGACGCGCCGATTTCGGGTCCGCTAAATAACGCAATTCATACCAGAGATTTTTCGAGCATTTCTCTCTGTGGCCGTCTATATCGAAATTTGGGGAAAATAGGAGATTTCATTGTTTAAGGGCTTAAAACCCATCCAGTATAATGGTCAGGAAGTATGGCCGTTGATCGAAGGTGGAAAAGGCGTCGCAGCTACCAATCACGCGAGTTCGGGAGCCTGGGCTGCCGCTGGCGGCATTGGTACGGTATCCGCAGTCAATGCGGACAGTTATGACGAGCATGGCAATGTCATTCCGCAAATCTATCATGGCCGCAAACGCGAAGAGCGGCACCAGGAACTGATCCAATACGGGATCGATGGTGCGGTGACGCAGGTCAAGCAGGCCTATGAAATTTCGGGCGGCAAGGGCGCGATTAATATCAATGTCTTGTGGGAAATGGGCGGCGCGCAGCAGGTCCTGGAAGGCGTGCTGGAGCAGACCAAAGGCATGATTGCCGGCGTGACCTGTGGTGCAGGCATGCCCTACAAACTGTCCGAAATTGCCCAGCAATATGGCGTGAATTATCTGCCGATCATCAGCTCCGCTCGCGCCTTTCGCGCGCTGTGGAAGCGGGCCTATAAAAAGGTTCCGGACCTGATGGCAGCAGTGGTCTACGAAGATCCGTGGCTGGCTGGTGGCCATAACGGTCTCTCCAATGCAGAAGATCCCCGGAAACCCGAAGATCCCTATCCACGGGTCAAGGACCTGCGCGATACGATGCGCGCCGAGGGCATATCCGACAGCGTGCCGATCATCATGGCCGGTGGTGTCTGGCATTTGCGCGACTGGCAGAACTGGATCGACAGCGAAGAACTGGGGCAGATTGCGTTTCAATTCGGCACCCGACCTTTGCTGACCAAGGAAAGTCCGATTCCGGAAAGCTGGAAGAGCGAGCTGACCAAGATCAAGGAAGGCGATATTCTTCTGCATAAATTCTCGCCGACCGGTTTTTACAGTTCAGCGGTTCGCAACGAATTCCTGCGCAGTCTGGAATCGCGGTCGGAGCGCCAGATTCCCTATTCGACAGAGAAGGCCGGTGAACATACCCATCAACTCGACGTCGGCATCAAGGGCAAGAATTTCTGGGTGACCCGCAACGATCTGCTCCGCGCGCGCGAATGGGACGGCCTCGGCTTTACCATGGCGATGAAAACGCCGGATAACACTTTGATATTCGCAACCCCCGAAGAGTCGAAAATGATCCGCAAGGATCAGGCAGACTGCATGGGTTGCCTGTCGCATTGCGGTTTCTCGGCATGGAAGGATCATGACAATAACAGCACTGGACGGCTTGCCGATCCGCGCAGTTTCTGTATTCAGAAAAGCCTGCAGGAAATCGTCCATGGCGCGCCGGTCGAGGAACATCTGATGTTTGCCGGCCATGGTGCTTTCAATTTCGGAACCGATCCCTTCTATTCCAACGGCTTCGTACCGACGGTGAAGCAGCTTGTGGATCGCATCCTGACTGGCGATTAAGTTGGAAATCCGGCTCGATGATCTTAGCGGCCAGCAGGTTAAGGACCTGCTGGCTGCGCATCTTGCCGGAATGCAGGAAAACTCGCCGCCGGAGAGCGTTTATGCGCTCGATCTTTCGGGTTTGCTGGCAGCTAATGTTTCGGTCTGGACCGCATGGGACAGCGACGACTTGATGGGCATCGGCGCGCTTAAGCAGCTTTCCTCATCAACCGGCGAGATCAAATCGATGCGCACCGACACCCGGCATCTGCGCAAGGGCGTCGGTCTCGCTATTCTTGACCACATTATCGCCGTAGCACGGGAACGCGGTTATCGGCGTTTGAGCCTCGAGACCGGTTCCGGCGCAGAATTTGAAGCTGCGCTGGCCATGTATCGCAAGCGTGGGTTCGGCAATGGCGAACCGTTCGGCGACTATAAGCCGACTGACTTCAACCAGTTTCTCCATTTGGAGCTATAACGGCTAACCTGTTCTCGGGTTAGCAACCCTCTCCCTTGAGGGAGAGGGGATATTCCCTCAATCCAGATCCCACGCCCGTTCGCCATGGTTGGAAATATCCAGACCATCGCGCTCGTCATCTTCGCTGACCCGCATCGGCAGGATGAAGCTGATACCGAAGCCGAGAATGGCGGTGGCAACTGCGGACCAGATGGCGACCGCGCCAACGCCGATCAGTTGGGCAACAAACTGGCTGCCGAAGCCCATACCTTCGGGATAGCCGGTGCCGCCGAAACTGCTGCCGATGAACAGCGCCAACATCAGGCTGCCGAGGATGCCGCCGACGCCGTGGACCGCGAATACATCAAGGCTATCGTCGATCTTGAAGCCGTTTTTCACCAGACCGACGGCCATGAAGCAGACAATCGACGCGGCAGCGCCGATCAGGATCGAAGCGCCTGGACCGACAAATCCAGCCGCCGGAGTGATGGTAGCCAGCCCGGCAATCGCACCGGTGGCGACGCCGACCGCGGTTGGTTTTCCGACCTTGAACTTTTCGATCAATATCCAGACCAAAGCGGCCATGGATGCTGCGATATGGGTGTTGATGATTGCGGCTGACGCATCGTCGGTCGCCGCTAGCGCCGAACCGCCGTTGAAACCGAACCAGCCGACCCAGAGCATCGCTCCGCCGGCAACCGTGAGGGCAGGGCTATGCGGCAACATAAGCGTTCTGGGCCAACCCATGCGCTTGCCCATCATGATGGCGACGACGAGCGCGGAAACACCCGCGGTGGTGTGGACAACGATACCGCCAGCAAAATCGAGTACGCCGAGATTGCTTAGCCAGCCGCCACCCCAGACCCAATGGGCAACCGGTGCATAGACGACGAGCAGCCAGAGAGCACAAAATGCAACCACCCAGCCAAAACGCGCGCGTTCGACCCATGCGCCGATCATCAGCGCAGGAGTGATAACGGCGAAGGTCATCTGGAACATCGCAAATGCGGATTCGGGAACGGCTGTGCCTTCACGGACATTGCCAAGATTGTTCAGCATCATGTTGAAACCACTGCCAAGGAAGCCGTTGGTGACGCCGCCGAAAGCCAGCGAGTAACCGACCACAATCCAGAGAACCGAACAGATGCCGACTACCGCCATGCACTGGATCAGCACCGACAGGAAATTCTTGGCGCGAACGAGGCCGCCATAAAATAGTGCGAGACCGGGCAGGGTCATCAGCAGAACCAGCGCGCTGGAGGTCAATATCCAGGCGGTGTCACCGCTATTGGCAACATCGGCAATGGCCGGGTCCAATACCTGCTGTGCATGGAGCGGGGAAACCGCCAGGCCGGCTGCCAGAAGCATGCCCAAGGATTTGACTGGATATTTCATGATGGTCCCCGCCGATATATTCTTATCATGCCCGTCCACCTTCGCGAATCAGGCTACCGAAAATGTCTAGTCGAGACCATCAGGGGACTCAACGGAAAGCTTAGACCCAGCCGTCGAGAACCTGATCCGGTGGGCGATGACCGTCGGCCCAAACCCGGATATTGGTAATAACCCGCTCGCCCGCCGCTTCTCGGCCTTCAAAGGTCGCGCTGCCCATGTGCGGTAGCAATATCGTATTCTTGAGCTTCAGAAAACGCGGGTCGATATCCGGTTCATTCTGATAAACATCCAGTCCGGCACCGCCGATATTTTCATTTTGCAACGCTTCGATCAATGCATTTTCATCGACCAGATCGCCGCGCGCAGTGTTGATCAGATAGCAGGAAGATTTCATCTTGCTGATCCGCTCGGCATTGATCATTTCGTGGGTTTCCGCCGTGTGCGGACAGTGGAGCGTGATGATGTCGCATTCCCGGACAAGATCCTCGAGATCGGCAACATAGCTGGCGCGTAACGATTCTTCGACCGCCGGTGGCAGCTGGCGGCGGTTATGATAGACGATCGACATTCCGAAACCGGAAGCACGACGGGCGACGGCCTGACCAATGCGGCCCATGCCGACAATTCCGAGTTTCTTCCCGCCGATACAATGGCCGAGCATGCCCGACGGTTTCCAGCCCTCCCATTGACCGGACTGTATCAACTTTTCACCTTCGGAAAGTCGGCGGGGGGCGGACAGGATAAGCGCCATGGTCATGTCAGCGGTATCTTCGGTGAAAACACCGGGTGTGTTGGTGACCAGAATCTTCTTTGCCCGCGCGGCGGCCAGATCGATATGATCGACACCGGCACCAAAGCTGGCAATCATGCGCAGGCGGTCCGGCGCATTGGCGATCATCTCTGCATCAATCTGGTCGGTCACGGTGGGCACCAGCACATCGCAATCTGCCATTGCGGCAATCAGGTCTTCGCGGGAAAAAGCTGTGTCTGTGTGATTGAGCACCGCATCGAATAATTCGGACATGCGATGCTGATTGGCATCAGCCAATTCACGAGTGATGATGACACGGGGATTAGCGGGGCGAGCTGAGTCTTGCATAAGCAATCGCTATGCCCGAAATTTACTACAGGTCAAGCAGGCGGCGCTTGAAGCGGACTCCAGTTTTGGGCTATGCGGGCATCAATCGGGGAATGAGTAACCAATCATCATGCGTATTCTGGCTTTCATGCTCATTGCGATTTCGGGTCTGTCCCTGTCAGAGCCTGCTACGGCGCAGCAAGAGCCGCCCTACTGGGCCTCCATCGATGAGCCCGAGGCGCGCATGCGCACTGGTCCCAGTACCGAATATCCGACGATGTGGATATATAAGCGCGAGAAATTGCCGGTAAAGATTCTCGCCCGTTACAAGGCCTGGCGCAAAATCGAGGACCATGAAGGAACCCAAGGGTGGATGCACGCGCGTCTGCTCAGCGCATCCCACACCGGTCTGGTGCTCGCGACCAGCGGAAAGCCGGTCGCGATGCGTGCCTTGCCCAGTGGCAGTGCGAAGATTGTCTGGATGGCCGAACCGGGTGTGGTCGGTAGCCTGACCCAATGCGAAAAAGGCTGGTGCCTGTTCGATGTTACCGGCCGCCGGGGCTATATCAGCACCGACGACGTTTGGGGTGATGAACCGCTGAAATAGTTCAGTCGGTCAATTCCAGTGCTACTGCGGTTGCTTCTCCGCCACCGATGCAAAGCGCCGCAACGCCCTTTTTCAGACCGCGTTTTTTCAACGCCGCCATCAACGTCACCATGATCCGCGCGCCGCTGGCACCAATCGGGTGACCAAGCGCAGTCGCGCCGCCGTTTACGTTCAACTTGTCGTGGCTGATGCCAAGATCCTGCATCGCGAACATGGCGACGCAGGCGAAGGCTTCATTGACTTCCCAGAGATCGACATCGGCAACCGACCAGCCGGCCTTGTCGAGGACTTTCTGAATGGCTTTGACCGGTGCGGTGGTGAATTTGGCCGGCGCATGGGCGTGAGCGGCATGAGCAACGATCCGTGCAACCGGTGTCAGGCCTTTTTCCGCTGCGACACTGGCGCGGGTAAGTACCATTGCAGCAGCGCCGTCGGAAATCGACGAAGCATTGGCAGCGGTGATCGTGCCGTCCTTGGCAAAGGCAGGACGAAGCTGCGGGATTTTGTCGGGATTGCCCTTGGGTGGCTGTTCGTCCTTGTCGACGATGACATTGCCCTTGCGGGTTTTGACTTCGACCGCGACGACTTCGTCATCAAAGGCGTCGCCTTCGACGGCCGCTTTGGCGCGAGCGAGCGATTCGATCGAATATTCGTCCTGCGCTTCGCGGGTCAGTTGATATTCGCCAACGGTTTCTTCTGCGAAACTGCCCATTGCCCGACCCGATTCATAGGCATCTTCAAGACCATCAAGAAACATGTGATCCTGAGCGACGGTATGACCGAGCCGCGCGCCGCTGCGCATCTTCGGCAGCAGATAAGGCGCGTTGGTCATGCTTTCCATGCCACCGGTCACGATGATATCGACCGATCCTGCGGTGAGGGCCTCGGCCCCCATGATCGCGGCCTGCATGCCGGAACCGCACATCTTGTTGACCGTGGTCGCCTCGACCGATTGCGGCAGGCCGGCATAAATAGCGGCCTGACGGGCAGGGGCCTGACCCTGGCCAGCGGACAGGACATTGCCCATATAGATGCGTTCGACATCCGCTCCGGCAACCCCGGCGCGTTCAACCGCTGCCTTGACCGCGACAGCACCCAGATGGGATGCGCTGACTTCGCTGAGCGCGCCTTGCATGGCGCCCATCGGTGTGCGGGCATAAGAGAGAATGACGATCGGGTCGGAACTGGACATGAATTGGCCTTTCTGGGTTGGTTGCGCTCCCCGGAGGGGCAAGCGCGATTCTTGAAATGCACATAGGCGTCACATTCCGATTTTTCAATTGCCCCATTGAACGGCACGGCCCACCGTGTAACGCAATTAGCGTAACCTTCTTCGGAGTGTCCTTTGCCAGCTTATCTCTTTCCGGTTGCCGGCGTCCTGCTCGGTCTGATCATCGGGAGCTTTCTGGCGACGCTGATACTCAGATGGCCGGAAGGACGTTCGGTCATCACCGGTCGTTCCTCCTGCGACCATTGCGGCCACCAGTTGCGCGCCAGGGAGCTGATCCCTGTCGGGAGCTTCCTGCTCCAGTCGGGAAAATGCCGTCAGTGCGGGTCCAAGATCGCCAGCGATCATGTAGCAATTGAGATAGCCGCCGCGCTGATTGGCGGTCTCGCCCTGTTCGCCGCGCCCGATGTTCAAGGGGTGACGGGCGCGGTCTACGGGTGGCTGTTGCTGACGCTAGCCGCCCTTGACGTCAAACACCACTGGTTGCCGGACCGGCTGACCGTGATTCTGGCTCTATCCGGGTTGCTCGCCAGCCTGCTCATGGTCGCTCCAACATTTCTCGACCGGCTGACCGGCGGTTTGGCGGGATATGCGTCCCTGGCGATTCTGGCCGCAGCCTATAAATTTGTCAGGGGACGAGATGGTCTGGGCGGTGGTGATCCGAAGATGCTGGGCGCAATCGGCTGCTGGCTGGGTTGGCAGGCATTACCCCTCGTCATTCTCGGCGCCAGTCTGGTCGGGATTCTGGTCGCGATCTCCTGGCGGTTGCGCGGCGAAAATGTCACCAGAGAAAGCATGTTGCCGCTGGGCAGCCTGATGGCTGTGGCCGCTTTTCCAATCTGGCTGTATCAGACAGCGAATGTCGGTCTCTACTAGTGATTTGCAGATGCTCGCGCGGTCATGTGAAAAAGCCGTTGCCAGCGGATGGCCTGTTCGCTAACAGAGCCTCGATTTCGCTGATCGTCGATTGACGCAGCCAAAGAGCCCCTGTGGTGGAATTGGTAGACGCGCTGCACTCAAAATGCAGTTCCGCAAGGAGTGCCCGTTCGAGTCGGGCCAGGGGCACCATTACAGACATTGCTGGAAAACCACCATTTTTGTGCACGAAGAGTGGGGCAAGAAGGGCACCACTTCAGTGTGGCCCTTTGAGCTCAATTGGCAAAGCGGGGCCTGTTGTGTTGAAAGCTGGATAGATAGCTATGTGGTTCAGCATTTCTGGGGAGAGAGAATATATTGTGATTACACAATATAAAAATCGCCCCTTATCTCGGGCGGTAGTTCGCAACTTTGCTCTACTCAATCCCCAGCGCTATGGAATTTGGGGCAGCTCTATCGCTTTCACGAGACCCAATTTACGATCCACAGCATAAATTATCTGACTATTGTCTGGCGCAAACGAAAAGGCTTGGCCCTCTATCTCGAGTGAGATGGTCGCAACATGTGTCAGATATGGGCCGCTGACGGGCGCTTCCAGAACATAGATCTCGGGTCGGTCGTGGCCGGATATATATAGTCTGCCATCGGGGCCGATCGCACCGCCAGATGCGGCGTAAGGAGCCATGAGATCGGTTATCGCTTTCGGGAACAGCCATCCGCCTGTGCGCCGCCATTGTTTGTCAAGAGTCACGACGCTGGAATAGCGATGGTCCTTATAGGGAACCCCGCGTCGGTCATAATGGGCAAAGGATGCAAGAAAGCCGTCTTTCGTGGCCGCGAACCAGGTGAGGGATCCTTCCTCCATCATGCCCAGGCTGTGAGTGGCACGGTGCTCCATGGTTTCCGTATCGAAAATCTCGATGGATGAGCCCATCGGGGCAGCAGGATAATTGGAATTTGCGCACCACAGTTGCGCTGCCTCTACATAGCAGCTGTTGAGATGCTCGATGCCGGGCGAAGGCAGATCGCTCCACCAGCCAACAGGCGAACCATCGGCCAACATATATTTGCCGATAGTGCTGTTATCGATGGCGTAGAAATGGCGCTCGTCCGCCGCGGCCCCCTGATCGGCTTCCGCGGCATTATAAACGTTTAGTGTCTTCGCTTCGAGCAGGACCGGGGTCGGAACGCCTTTACCATCATGCTGACGCAGGACCGGTTCGCCAAAGCTCGGACCAGCCGCGGTTACAGATGCGGACAGGAACGCGGACAGCATGAATAGTCGTGAGGGTTTGATCATAATATGATCCTTTGCTTACAGAAATAGCATTGGAGAGCCGGTTTATGGCGAGCGATCATTTTGACCGCTCGCCATAAACCGGAGACTCAATTCTGCTGGATCAGAAACTGGCGCTGAATCCGAAATCGACATTGACGCCATAAGCTTCACGGGCCGTTATCTGATTGCGTATTGCTTGATAGCCTATCGAAGGCTCCTCGGTGATATTGGAAACAGAGCCAAAAACTTCCACTCCCTTCATCACACGGTAGGACAGGCGCGCATCCAATACGGTTCGCCCCGCAGCATAGCCATCGCTCGCGCTGGTTCCTCCGACAGAGGTGAGATAGGCATCGCGGTAACTGAGTGCTACCCGCGCCTCAACCGGTCCCTTTTCATAGAAAATGGCTCCGCCCGCAATCCACTTGGACTGGCGGAAGAAAGGCAGATCGTCTGCCCGGCCCGGAACATTCACATTACTGTCTACAAAGGTGACATTGGCCGAGATACCGAACCCGTCAAGCGGAGCGGGTAGAAACGTCAACCGCCGAACCGCATTGGCTTCGATCCCGAACAATTCTCCATCCGTGGCATTTTGGGGCTGTGACAGGCCAAGCAGATCAATGCCGGCAAAGCTGGTGTCTACCAAACGCTGCGTGTAAACCGGGTTCTTGATATTCTTGTAGAACATGGCGAGCGAGAAGACGCTCTCTGCATCCGGATAATATTCGGCCGAGAAATCCAGCCCCATCGATGTATAAGGTTCGAGACCGGGATTGCCTGCTGCGCCTTCGCCATCCTCTTCCTCGAATGTTGGCACGACATCGCTATAGTTGGGCCGGCCGATGGTATTGGTCCAGGCTGCCCGAAGGGCAACATTCGGCATTGGGCGATAGTTTAGTGTCACATTGGGCAGGACGTGGGTATAAGTCTGGTCAAAGCTCAGGGGCGTGATATCAGAGACGGTGATTGTGCCGTTGCCATCGGTGTCGCGGATAGCAAATGCATCATAGGTCCCCTCGGTCCGCTCGATCCGCACGCCGCCAATTGCGGTCAGATCGCCCAATTCCATGCTGGCCATCACATAGCCGGCATAGATTTTTTCGTTGATGCGATAATCCGACGCCCGATCATTAAAGCCGGTTGCTTCTTCATCGAGGACCAGCGAGCCAGGGTTCTGCTGGAAAAAATAATCCAATGTTGCTGCATAATCCATCGCCGGTCCAAAGCGGTAATCGCCATCATAGAAATTGGCAATTTCGGGCAGGGCGGTGCCGGTGTCGGCAAATGTGACGGCGGCGGCAGGTTCCCAGAGTTCCTGATAATTATCACGATCCTTGGTCCGGTCCGTATATTTTACACCAAATTTGAGGAAACTGTCGCTCACGGCGGCAAAATTGACTTTAATGTCGGCCTTGATGGCGTGAAGGTCCTCGTCGATGGTCTCCCGACGAAGGCGAATGCGGCGCAGTGGAAATGATGCCGGATCGAACAAGACTTCATCGACATCGACGAAACTCGGCATTTCGCCTTCAACCAGGATCGTCGAAACGGCCACGCTGCCCGAGCGATATTCGATATCGTCGCGCACCGGCGTATGTTCCTGCGCGTGCGCATATGTATAGTTCAGGGCAAGATCGACATTGCCGAAGCTGAACTCCGCACCTGGCGATATATTATACAGCTTTTGGGTCTGTTCGTTCTGGCGGAATTCACGGGATGCCCGGCCCGATGAATAGGTGACCTGATCGGGGGCCGGAAATGTTATGTCCCCGCGCGCCATGTCATAATCGAACTGGTCGCGTCCTTCCACGTCGGTAAATTCATTGTAGATATTGCGAACATAAAGATGGACAGTATCGCTTGGCCGCCAGTCGAGGTTCAGGATTGCGCCAATGCGTTCGCGCATGATCGAATAATCATAATATCGCATACCGGTAGGGGCAAAGAAACCGTCCGAAACTTCTGTCCAGCCCAACGGATCAACCAGTTGGCTGTCGATGAAGCGTTTTGAATAGCTTATACCGGCGACAATCCCGAAATCCTCGTTGGGGCCGATCAATTGTCCGTGCATCGCGCTGGCAGCGAAGCCGAGCTTGTCCGACGCTCCGTTATAAATGCCGCGGCCGGAAAGATAAGTGAACGGCTTGTTCTGGTCGAACGCTGTCGGCGTGACGATATTGATCGAACCGCCGATGGCATTGGCGTCATAATCCGGGGTAACGGTCTTGACGACCTCGATGGCAGCGACGAGGTCCGAGGGAATAGTATCGAGCGCAACACGCCGTCCTTCCGCCTCGGGGATACCGACAATATTGCCGTCGATAGTCACCTGGTTCAGGTTGGGATCAACGCCACGAATGACGACATAGCGTGGTTCGCCTTGGTCAATTTCGACCGAGATTCCCGGAAGCCGCTGCAATGCCTCGGCGGTGTTATAGTCGGGCAGCTTGCCGATACCGTCGGACGATACAATGTCCGAGATGACAGACAGGGACCGCTTGCGTTCAATCGCCAGCAGACGCGACGTGCGTGCGCCGGTGACGACGATGGCACCATCTGTGGTTTCCCCTTCCAGTTCGATACTGGCATCAGCCGTTACCGAACCTTGCTGCGGTACTGTGACCGTCATTCTCTGGTCTTTATAACCCGGCTGCACAATGAGCAGCGTGTAGGTGCCCGCATCAAGGCCGAGCATCGAATAGCGGCCGTTTTGGTCAGTGCCGACCGATTGGCCGGTTTCTTTGATTATTACCGTCACACCGCGCGCTGGACGATCCAGCGAAGCACTGCTTATTGTCCCGATGACATCACCGGCAATTGCTGTTCCAGGCAAGGTGACTGAAGCCAGAATTGCTGCACGAAGCAAGCGTGTGCGGCGACCTTTACGGTTAAGAATTTCACGACCCATTTTATAAACCCCATTTTTGAGTGAACCAGTTGTGGGGCGTCCGCTAGCGGTCGGGAATGACGACCTGATTGCTGTAACATGTATTGAATGTGAAAGTTATTGGTCGGTTTTAAATAGTTTGGACGTTTAATTAATGTGTCACGTCAGCGCGTTAGCCGGCGGCCATGACCAAGAAAAAATTTGCACTGCCATCCTCGCCATTGCCTACCGTTTCACGGCGCTCGCTCCTGCGGGCTTCGGCAATTGGACCGACCCTGCTCATGGCCAGTTCGCTAAGAGCGGCCCCACAACCGGCTTTTACCCACTCGGTCGCTAGCGGCGATCCGGAGCAGCGAAGCGTTACACTGTGGACAAGATATGTGTCACCCGATGCAGAGCCTGGCTGGTTGCAGGTCGAAGTTGCAGAGGACGAGCAGTTCAAACGGATCGTTTCACGCACTTCCGCCCTGTCCGCGCCGGACAAGGATTTTTGCGTTCATGTCCGGCCGGACAATCTCCAGCCGGGGACCTGGTATTATTATCGCTTCCGGGCTGAGACGGGCGAGGTTTCTCCCACCGGACGCACACGCACTTTGCCGGAAGGTCCGTTGAACCAATTCCGGATCGGCGTTTTTTCCTGCGGCAATGCGACATCGGGCTGGTTCAATGCCTATGCCCATGCTGCGGCCCGCAATGATCTCGACTTGCTGGTTCATCTTGGCGATTATATTTACGAATCCAAGCTGGACCGCTCCGATGCGCTCGAGGGCATGGCAGAGCTTCGGGGAATAGAGCCCGCGCACGAGGCGGTCAGTCTTTCCGATTATCGCAAACGCTATGCCAGCTATCGCGCCGACCCAGGTCTGCAGGAATTGCACCGTCGCTTCCCGATCATCGTGATGTGGGACGACCATGAAACCGTGAACAACAGCTGGACCGACGGAGCGGCCAACCATGATCCGGCTACAGAAGGCCGCTGGAAGGACCGTATGGCGGCCGGCGTGCAGGCATTTCAGGAGTGGCTGCCCATGCGCAGCAAGCCATATACCCAGTATCAGCTTGGCGATCTTGCCACATTGTTCCGTTTGGAAACCCGGCTGATTGGGCGTTCGGAGCAGCTCGATCTGCGGGACGTCATCAGTGGCGGTGAAAAGGATGTCGCTACCGCTGCCTTAGCTTTTCGCGATGGACCGCTGAATGATCCGGCGCGCACGATGATGGGTGCCGAACAGGAACAGTGGCTCGCGGACGGGCTCGCCACATCCACCGCATCCGGCCGGAAATGGCAAATTCTGGCGCAGCAGGTGATCATGGGGCAGTCCCGCATGCCCGCAGACTTCTCGACCTTCTTTGGTCCGGATGATCGGGTAAGTGCAAAGAAGCTTGAAGAAATGAAGGTCTCCGCGCGCCTTTCAGCCATAGATGTGCCGTATCATATGGACCGATGGGAAGGCTATCCTGCGGCACGGCGACGACTGCTGCAAGCTTCGCAAGAGGCAAATGCTGATCTCGTGGTCCTCAGTGGCGACAGTCACAATGCCTGGGCGTTCAACCTCGAACATGATGGTCAGCCAGTGGGCGTTGAACTGGCCGTGCAAGGCGTGTCTTCGCTTGGAATGGACAAGCGTTTCCACGGTGATCCAATTGCCATCGCGGAGCGGTTCGTTGATGCCAGTCCTGATCTTGCATGGTGTGATACAAGCCAGCGGGGCTATATGGTGCTCGACGTGCAGGCCGACCGGATTTCGAATGAATGGCTATTCATTCCCTCACGCATTGCCCGAACGGTAAAGGTTAGCGGAACCCACCGAATGCAGGTAGCGAGGGGGACACGAAAGCTCGCGGCTGGGTGATTACCTCATTCAGAAGATGATTCCGGTTAATCTGTAGCCATAGAGGGATTTATAAGACTTTCTATTTGCGAACTTTGTAAAACTGGGCTTTTTGATGCCAGTCATTTCTTTGGCCAATAGCCTCTGTCTGCTATGCAATGTTGCGCAAGGAGGTTTTTGTGGAAATTGATGAAGTCATTTCTTTTCTAAAACGACATGCGCCATTTGACAGTCTTTCGGCGGATATTACTGCCTCCCTCGCACGCAAAATCGAGATCCGCTATTTCCCGCGTGGAACGGTGATCATTGATGCCGGTGTAGAAAATCTGGCATTGGGTATCGTGCGGTCCGGGGCGGTTGAACTGCGATTGGGTGGCACCGAACTCAATCACCGGTTGGGCGAAGGCGGCATCTTTGGTTATCCATCACTGCTCCACCATCAAGTCACCCGCAACAAGGTGATCGCGCTGGAAGATTGCCTGATCTACCAGCTTCCCAAAGCAGATTTTCTCAAGTTACTGGAACAGCATGCGGCATTGAAGGGATTTTTTGCCAAAGATGAAGCTGAACGGCTGCGTCGGGCGGTCGAAGGTTTGCGCCAGAGGGAAAATGGCTACGGCGATGCGGCGATGATTGCGGTAAAGCTGAAAACGCTGCTGCGCCGCAAACAAGTGGTGACTGCTCGTCCTGACGACACGATCCGTGATGCGGCAAAGCTCATGACCCAGACTGATGTTTCGACTTTGCCGATAACCGATCAGGGCAGGCTGACGGGGATATTGACCGACAAGGATCTGCGTCGCCGGGTATTGGGTGAGGAGGTTTCTCTGGATGAGCCGGTTTCCAGGGTGATGACCCCCGATCCGATAACCATGTCTTTGGACGGTGATTTGCTGTCCGCGATGCTCGTGATGTCCCAGAAAAATATCCATCACTTCCCGATCGTTGACGACGCAAACCAGATTGTCGGCGTGATCAGTGCCAGCGACTTGCTCAACCGCTTCGGCATGAATGCGCTGCAGGTGGTGGCAGAGATAAAGGCGGCCCCCGATGCGGCGACGGTCGCCATAGCGGCGCAGCGCGTGGGTGCGGTCCTGACCAATATGATCGAGTCCGGGGTCGACGCCGATCATACCGCGCGCTTCGTTTCCAATATCGGAGAGACAACCCATCGCCAGTTGCTCAAATTGGCGGAAGAACAATTGGGCCCGCCTCCGGTTCCTTATGCGCTTGTTGTTTTCGGATCGCTCGCCCGGCAGGAACAAGCTGGCGGATCAGATCAGGATAATGGTTTCATTCTTGATGACAGCTATGATCCCGCGAGGCACGCGACCTATTTCGAGCAGCTTGCAACTTCATTATGCGATGGGCTGAACAGCGCGGGCTATATCTATTGCCCCGGCGATATCATGGCGACCAACGAGAAATGGCGGCAACCGCTGGCAGTCTGGAAAGCACGTTATCGTGACTGGATTGATAAGCCTGATCCCGAAAATGTCCTGAACACCACGATTTTCTTCGATATGCGATGTGTGGCCGGTGAAGCGAATCTTGTCGATGATCTCCGTACCCGGATTTTTGAATGGAGCAGCACAAACAGGATCTTTCTGTCTTTTATCGCCCGGGCAGCATCAAGCACAAAGGTTCCGTTGGGATTTTTCCGTAATTTCCTTCTGCAACATGATGAAAAGGAAGGCGAGGTGCTTGACCTGAAGCACCAGGCGATAGCACCGGTGGTTGATATCGCCCGCGTCTATGCGCTCGCGCTGGGACTGGCAGAGGTGAACAGCAAAGACCGTCTGAAGATGGCGGTCGAACGGAGAGGTCTGAGTCAGGAAGAGGCCTCCGACCTCATTGACTGCTTCGAATTTATCCGCAGCGTCCGCTTTCGTCATCAGTCCAATCAGGTCAAACGCGGGGAGGTCCCCACCAATAACCTTCCACCCAAGTCACTGTCCCGGTTCGAGCAGGAGCATCTGAAAGATGCATTTCGCATAATCCGTAATCATCTGGACATGATCAGTCGCAATTATGCGGGCGGAATCCAGTGAAACTCGATTGGCGGAACTGGTTTCACAAAAGGCGTTTTGCGCAGGATTGGGAGCGGGCAAAGCAGGCTGCCTTGTCCACACCGCTGGAAGCTTATTATGATGTTCCGTTGCCAGAGCAAATGTCGCTTGATGACACGCCCCTGGTGGCGCTTGATTTTGAGAGTGACGGGCTGGAGAAAAACGCTCAGTTGCTGGAGGCAGGCTGGACGCGCATTATCGACCGGGCGATAAAACTGGAAACGGCGCAGAAACTCCGGATCCGCGCAGACAACCGGCTACAGGAATCAGCTGTCGTCGTTCACCGCATTACCGATGATGTCGCAGCAGGCGGGCAACGGGAGCCGGCAGTTCTGGCCTTGCTGCTGGATGAGCTGAAAGGGTCTGCGATCGTTGCGCACGGGGCGGCGATTGAACAGTCATTTCTCAATAGCGCCTGTTTGCGCAATTTTGGCGTTCCCTTTGTCGGACGTTTTATCTGTACGATGCAGCTTGAGCAACGATGGTTCCCGAAACAGCGGACGGCAGATGGACTACGTCTGGGAAAATTACGCTCGCAATATGGTCTGCCTTCATATCGCGCGCATGATGGTCTGACCGATGCCATCGCATGCGGTGAATTGTTTCTGGCCCAATGCGCGCGCCGCAATGTCGAAAATCTGTTGCTCGAAGACGTTCTTATGAAGGGCTAAACCTTCTTCGTTCACCTATTAGACGAAAGTCTCTCTATCAAATTTCTCCATCCGCTTTAGCATTACAGGAGAATGGTCAAAAATCGGCCATGATGTGAAACAAAATAGGGGAGGATAGCATGACGGACGACGACAGATCCATACCGGAACCGAACGGTGTTCCGGAATCGGATGGTGAAGCCAATGCCAATGAAAAGGCCTATTGGTCAGAGAATATCAGGCTGCTTTGGACATTGATGACGGTCTGGTTCGTCGTGTCATTCGGTGCAGGCGTCCTGTTCCGCGGTTTTCTCGATCAGTTTTCGCTTGGCGGTTACCCTCTGGGCTTCTGGTTTGCCCAACAGGGATCCATCTACGTCTTCGTCCTTCTCATTTTCTACTACACTTGGAAAATGAAGAAGATCGAACGCAAATATGATCTCGATGATTGAGGGAAACTGACATGGATACACAAACATTAATCTATCTTTTTGTCGGTCTCTCTTTCTCCCTCTATATCGGCATTGCGATATGGACACGGGCCGGATCGACCAAGGAATTCTATATTGCCGGCGGTGGGGTGCACCCGATCGTCAATGGCATGGCAACGGCGGCTGACTGGATGTCGGCGGCCAGCTTTATCTCTATGGCGGGTATCATCGCTTTCTCCGGCTATGACGGCTCAGTTTACCTGATGGGCTGGACCGGTGGTTATGTGGTGCTGGCATTATTACTGGCGCCCTATCTGCGCAAATTCGGGCAATTTACGGTGCCTGATTTTATTGGTACGCGCTATTATTCGAAAACGGCGCGCGTGGTTGCCGTTATTTGTCTGATCTTCATCAGTTTCACTTATATTGCCGGGCAGATGCGCGGCGTCGGAATCGTCTTTTCCCGCTTTCTCGATGTACCAATCACGCTCGGCGTAATCATCGGAATGGGTATAGTATTCTTTTATGCTGTGCTGGGCGGTATGAAGGGCGTCACCTATACGCAAGTCGCACAATATTGCGTGTTGATCTTTGCTTATATGGTGCCGGCATTTTTCATCAGCTTTCTGGTGACCGGTAATCCGATACCCCAATTGGGGCTGGGATCGACGGTCAATGACGGCTCGGGATTATACGTCCTGCAGAAACTCGATCTGGTGCTTCAGGATATGGGCTTTGGCGCCTATACGGACGGATCCAAATCGATGATCGACGTGTTCTGTATCACTGCCGCCTTGATGGTCGGTACGGCTGGACTGCCGCATGTGATCGTGCGGTTCTTCACTGTGCCCAAGGCATCAGATGCCCGTAAATCAGCAGGTTGGGCACTGATCTTCATTGCTCTGCTTTATACCACGGCCCCTGCGATTGGCGCGTTTGCGCGGATCAATTTTATCGAAACGGTTGATCAGACGGAATATGCAGAAGCGCCGGAATGGTTCAAGAACTGGGAAGCCAATGACCTGATTGCCTGGACCGATAAAAATGGTGACGGCAAGATGGAATATCGCTCCGGTGATGCGTTTGCCGGCAGCCCCGAGTTTACCGGTGAAACCGGCAAAAGCGGAGAACGGTTGATTGCCAACGAGATCAATGCAGAAAGCGGGAACGAGGTCTATGTTGACAAGGACATCATGGTGCTTGCCAATCCGGAAATTGCAAATCTTCCCGGTTGGGTGATCGCTTTGGTGGCCGCTGGCGGCCTGGCCGCAGCGCTATCGACAGCAGCAGGTTTGCTGTTGGTGATTTCATCGTCGATCAGTCACGACTTGCTGAAACAGACTTTCCGCCCGCAAATTACGGAGAAAGGTGAGTTGATGGCAGCACGTCTTGCAGCAACAGCGGCGATCGTGGTGGCCGGCTATCTCGGCATCTATCCTCCGGGTTGGGTGGCGCAGGTTGTGGCTTTCGCCTTTGGTCTGGCAGCAGCATCGCTCTTCCCGGCCATTTTCATGGGTATCTTCTGGAAATCTATGAACAAGGAAGGTGCGATTGCCGGGATGGTAAGCGGGCTGGTGTTTACCTTCAGCTACATTGCCTATTTCAAGCTGGTCGCGCCGGAAGCCAATGTGGCAGCGAACTGGCTGTTCGGTATCTCCCCAGAAGGTATCGGGGTCATCGGTATGGTCATTAATTTCGCTATCGCAATTGCAGTGTCGAAAATGACCGCCTCACCGCCGGTGGAGGTGCTCAAAATGATCGACTCGATCCGCGTACCGCGCGGCGCTGGAGATGCGGCGGTGCATTAGACTCTTCCAATCTTAAGAAAAAAGGGCGGCGCTTGGCGTTGCCCTTTTTTTTGCTTAAAGAGCAATAGGAGAACAAAATGATCTTGTGGATCGCGCTGGCCGCTTCGGTGCTCTATGCCGCCGGTCTCTTTTGGCTTGCGCTAAAAGGGGATAGTGGCCGCTTCGCCCTGGGCCCGCGTGCACAATCCTGGATCTACGGGCTCTCTATCGCTGTTTATTGCACGAGCTGGACGTTTTACAGCGCGGTGGGAACGGCAGTGTCGAGTGGCTGGCATTTTCTGCCAATCTACTTGGGGCCGATATTATTGTTTACCATTGGCTATGGTCTGGTGTCACGCACATTGCAGCTGGGCAAGGCGCAACACAGCACCTCGATAGCAGATTTCCTGTCGACCCGGTACGGCAAGAGCGGTTCTGTGGCCGCTATGGTCACGATCATCGCCACTATCGGGATATTACCCTATGTTGCCCTGCAACTGAAATCCGTTGGTCAGACGTTGTCGGCGCTATCCCCCGATATTGGTGGAGTGATCAATTCCGAAAATGTCGTGTTGGGAGTAGCCGCTGTAATGGCGATGTTCGCGATATTATTCGGCGCCCGGCAGGTTGATATGACCCAGCATAACAGGGGACTGGTGCTGACCATTGCGGTCGAAGCCGTTGTCAAAATGTTGGCGTTGCTCGCAGTCGCGCTGTTCGCGATTCTTATGTTCGCGGGAACAGACGCCGCACAGATTGAAAATGCCCGCAGTTTTGGCGAGATCTTTAAAGTCGAACAGTTTGATGCCCGCTTTGCAATTTTGACACTGATATCGGCATGCGCAGCGTTATGTCTGCCGCGGCAATTTCATATGACTATTGTCGAGGCGCGGAAAGATCGTCCGGACAGGTTGATGCGCTTTGTTTTTCCTGCCTATCTCATTGTCATCGCACTTGTCGTTTTCCCGATAACCATCGTCGGAACATCGCTGTTATCGGAGAGCCAGACAAGTCCCGATATGCTGATGCTTGCGCTGCCGCTGAGCATGGGTGCGGACTGGCTGGCGATACTGGTATTCATCGGCGGTTTTTCGGCGGCCACCGGTATGGTGATTGTTACAACCGTGGCGCTGTCCGGCATGATTACCAACGACCTGATCATTCCACTTTTCTATCGTCACAGAACCAATCACGCCATATTGAGTCAGTCGCTGCTGTGGATCAGGCGCCTGACCATCATCGGTCTGCTCTGTCTTGCCTATCTTTATTATCGCACGATCAACAGCGCCGCGACACTGGCGGGCCTGGGAATAATTTCTTTTGCAGCCGTTTCGCAATTCGCTCCGGGACTGGTTGGCGGACTGTTTTGGAAGACAGGAAATCGGAAGGGCGTCAACGCAGGGCTGTCACTGGGTTTTTGCGCCTGGCTGATATTATTGATCATACCCACCTATCTTGACACGAATCCGGTTTTCCAGGTCGCTGATGATATGCTGGTGTCAGCTGTGCTCATCAGTCTTTCTGTCAACATTGCCGCATATTTTATAGTCTCCGTAAACACACAGGCCAATATCATCGATAAAGCGCAATCAGCAGCTTTTGTCGGAATGGAATATCGCTCCATAGGTGATAGCCGCGCGCTGGGAAAAAAGCGGGTGGCAGATTATCGTCTGCTTTTGCGGCAATTTGTGGGGGACGAGCGCAGTCGCGCAGCGATGCAGCAGCTGGGCGCGCAACTTGATGGTCATAATTATACAGATTTAGACGTTGCAGATGATGCTCTGATCGAAATGGTCGAACGGCAGCTTTCCGGTGTGCTTGGTGCATCGTCTGCCAGGGCGATAATCGGCTCTACCATGGAGGGCGATCCGATACCGTTGGAACAGGTTGTCGCGATGTTTGATGAAACTTCCCAGCGTTTGCAATTTAGCGGAG
Source organism: uncultured Parasphingorhabdus sp. (assembly GCF_963975555.1). Taxonomy (GTDB): domain Bacteria; phylum Pseudomonadota; class Alphaproteobacteria; order Sphingomonadales; family Sphingomonadaceae; genus Parasphingorhabdus. The sequence continues at coordinate 195,387 of NZ_CAXBHH010000002.1, forward strand.
AATTATTGCAAACGGCGATCGAGAATATTGATCAGGGCGTTGCTGTCGTCGACAATGAAATGCGACTTGTCGCTTGGAACAGCCGCTATGTCGAGATGTTTGGCCTGGAAGATGATTTGATAGCCGTGGGCCGGCCAATTGCTGATCTGATCGGCCATAATTTACGCCACAACGGTTTGAATGAAAAGCAGATAGAAGCCGAAGTTTCGAAACGACTTCAACATATGCGCGCTGGCCGAAAACATGGCCAGGAACGCGAGCAGGCGGACGGTCGCATATTGCGGATATTGGGCAACCCGACCGCGACCGGCGGTTATGTGACCAGCTATACCGATATCACCGCAGATCGGCGGTCAGGACTGGCATTGGAGGCAAAGGTTGCGGAACGCACCCGACAACTCACCGAAGTTAATATTGCGCTGGAAAAGGCAACGCGCTCGAAAACCCGTTTTCTGGCAGCCGCCAGCCATGATCTTGTCCAGCCGTTGAACGCCGCGAGATTGTTCACGTCGGCGCTTCATGAAGAAATCGGGACCGAACAACCCAAGGCGAGAAAACTGGCCAACGATATCGACCGTTCTATTGAAATGGCGGATCGCCTGTTGCGCGCATTGCTCGACATATCCAAGCTGGATGGCGGCGGTCTGCAGCCGGAGATTACCACATTTCCGTTAGCACCGATATTCGACGACCTGCGTTCGGAATTTAACCGTGCCGCCAAGAAAAAGGGGCTGGTTCTGAATGTGCAAATAACTGATATCTGGGTAATGACGGACCGTAATCTGCTGCTCAGCATTCTCCAGAATCTGGTTTCAAATGCCGTTCGATATGCCGAAGCGGGATCGGTTTCACTCGGGGTGGAAAATAAGTCCGGCAAGGCGCTCATTCGGATCGACGATACGGGGCCAGGCATTGATCCTGAACATCATCAGCGCATTTTTGAAGAATTCCAGCAAGTCGGCACGCAGATCAAGAGGGAAGGTGCCGGGTTGGGTTTGTCGATATCGCAGCGGATTGCGCGCTTGCTTGAAACAGAGATTGCGGTGGTATCGGCGCTAGGGAAGGGGAGCAGTTTCTCGCTTTCCCTGAAACAGGGAAAACCGAAAACAGGTGACACAGAAGCACCTAAAGCACGTCAAACCCGCGCTTCCGATCTGTTGGGCAAAACAGTTCTCTATGTCGATAATGATCAGAATGCTCTGGATAGTCTTTCCGCCCTGTTGCAGGGTTGGGGGTGCGACATCAGGACAGCTTTGGGACCTGAACAGGCCTTTGACGCTTTTTCAGAACCACCGGAATTGGTGATTTTTGACTATCAACTGGATGATGGCTGGACCGGTGATCAGCTTTTTGAAAGACTCTGTGCAAATTGGGGCCAGCGCCCGGCCGGTATATTGGTAACTGCAGAGGATTCGGGCCGGACAAAAGATGCTGCGGTGCGATTGTCCGTCGAACGTTTGCTCAAGCCAGTGCCGCCTGCAGCCCTTCGTGCACTGGTGAGCCAGACTTTCCGTGAAAGCTGATCTCAGGCCGGTTTAACTTCTGGTAAGTTAACATCCAATTGTTTCGCTACCAAAACAGCCTGCGTACGGCTGATCACATCCAGCTTGCGGAAAATGGCGGTAATATGGGCTTTGACCGTCGCTTCGCTAATCTCCATTTGATAGGCAATCTGTTTGTTGAGCATGCCTTGGCTGACCAGATTCAATATGCGACGTTGAGCCGGTGTCAGGCTAGCCAACTTATCGAATAATTCGGTATCATCTTCGCTTTCTGTGACATCAGTATCGAACCAAATGTCGCCATCGCGAATTCGGGACAGGGCGTCGCGCATGATATCCAGATTGACCGATTTGGGAATGAAACCCGACGCGCCCAGACTTTGACAGGCTCGCACGACCCGGCTTTCTTCACTGGCAGATACAACCACAACGGGTAGTGCGGGAAATTCGTGACGGAAATCAAGCAGCGCGGTTAGCCCGTCACTGTCCTTCATATGCAGATCGAGGAGCAAAAGGTCGGCGGAACCAGCAGTCGCCGCTATATTAGCCTCCGCCACAGTTTCGGCTTCTACTATATCTGCTTGCGGCCAGACTTTCTGCACCGCCTGACATAATGCACCCCTGAACAGCGGGTGGTCATCGGCGATGATGATGCGGGCCATGGCTTACCTGTTTAACCTTCCGTCGATCAGACTATCAACAACGCCGGGATCTGCAAGTGTGGACGTATCGCCGAGCGCAGCATAGTCGTTCTCGGCAATTTTTCGCAAAATCCGCCGCATGATTTTGCCTGAACGGGTCTTGGGCAGCATCGGCGTCAGGTGGAGATGATCGGGCGTTGCGATAGGACCAATCTCCATGCGGACATGGCCGCGCAGTTCGGCGGTCAATTCGTCCGATGATTCCACTCCGGCGTTCAGGGTGACATAGCAATATATGCCCTGTCCCTTGATGCCGTGCGGATAGCCGACCACTGCCGCCTCGGCGACCTTGGGATGGGAGACCAGCGCCGATTCCACCTCCGCCGTGCCCATGCGATGGCCGGAGACATTGATCACATCATCAACGCGGCCGGTGATCCAGTAATAATCGTCCTCGTCGCGCCTGCAGCCGTCACCCGTGAAATATTTGCCCTTATAGGTCGAAAAATATGTCTGGATGAAGCGTTCATGATCGCCATAGACGGACCGTGCTTGCCCTGGCCAGCTGGCAATGATGCACAGATTTCCGCTGGTAGCACCCTGGAGCACAACGCCCTCATTATCGACGAGTTGCGGTTGTACGCCAAAGAACGGCTTGCCGGCACTGCCCGGTTTCATCGCATGCGCGCCGGGCAGAGTGGTGATCATCGTCCCGCCGGTTTCGGTCTGCCACCAAGTATCGATAATGGGCGACTTGCCTTCGCCGACCACATCATAATACCAACGCCACGCCTCGGGGTTAATCGGTTCACCGACCGTGCCGAGCAAGCGAATGGAGGAACGGTCATGCGCCTTCACCGGCGCATCGCCTTCACGCATCAGCGCGCGAATGGCGGTAGGTGCGGTGTAGAAAATATTGACCTTATATTTGGCAACTATTTCCCAGAAACGGCCAAAGTCAGGATAATTCGGAATGCCCTCGAACATGACTTCTGTAGCGCCGTTTATGAGGGGACCATAGACGATGTAACTATGGCCGGTGACCCAGCCGATGTCGGCGCTGCACCAGAATATTTCGCCCGGCTTATAATCAAACACATAATGAAAGGTGGTTGCCACCCAGACAGCATAGCCGCCGATAGTGTGTAACACACCTTTCGGGGTACCCGTTGATCCCGATGTGTAGAGTATGAATAACGGGTCCTCGGCATTCATCGGTTCGCAAGGGCAGTCGGCATCCGCGTCTGCGCTAATCTCATGAAACCAGTGGTCGCGGCCTTCGGTCATCGCTATATCAACGCCAGCATGGCTCACGACCAGCACCGCACCCACATCCACGCCGTCATGGTCCAGCGCGGCATCGACATTCGCCTTGAGGGGTACGGTTTTCCCCCCGCGCAGGCCTGCATCTGCCGTAATCACAAAATCGCTTTCGCAATCCTCAATCCGCCCCGCCAGCGCTTCCGGAGAGAAGCCGCCAAACACTACTGAATGGACTGCGCCGATTCTGGAGCAGGCCAACATGGCAACCGCGCCTTCGATGATCATCGGCATATAGATTGTGACACGGTCGCCCTTTTTGACGCCCATTTTTTTGAGAGCCCCGGCCATTTTGATTACCTCAGCCAGAAGCTCCGCATAGGTCAGTATGCGTCCGTCTGACTGCGGATCATCGGGTTCAAAAATCAGCGCCGTCGCATCTCCCTTGCCGGCTTCGACATGGCGATCGACGGCATTGTGACAGATGTTCAGGGTGCCATCTTCATACCATTTAATATCGACTGGATCGAAGGACCAATTGGATATTTTGGAAGGCTTGGCAATCCAGTCCAGCCGCTCCGCTTGCTTCGCCCAGAATGCATCGGGATCGGATATGCTTTCTGCATATATGCGATCATAATCCTCGGACGTGCAATGCGTTGGAGCGCCTTCCTGCGGTGAGGAAATTATAGCCTTATTATCCGCCTTGGCTTTTATATCCAAGCTATCCAACATGATCATCTCCCTATCTCTTATAATATCAAAGCCCGTCTATCCGAAAGATGTATGCGTTTTGAATGCGACATTGGTCGTATAGACCATTGGCTAATTTCCCTTTGCCCGTCCGCCTGTCATTCTTGCTGAAATATAAGCGAAGGGGAGGATGGCGCATGGCCAAGGCTGCAAGATTTCTGATCAAGGGATTATTATTATCCGCGACAATGCTGAGCGCTTCAGCTGCGTCGGCTCAAAAGAGCGATGTCCATGCCCGGCTGGATCGGCTGGAAGCTTTGGTAACCGGTTTGATTGATCGCATGGATGCAAAAGAAGGTGGCCCTGCGGCAAGCGATGTCGCAGTTGCAGAACAGGCCCGGCAAGCAATTTCGGAAACGCGGGCCCTCGCCGAAAGAACCGCAGCGGTAGAAACCAAAGTGGCCGAACAAGCCTCTGATGCTAATGTTTTCAATGTTGGTAACACGCGTGTGACTTACGGTGGTTATGTCAAAATAGATGCCATCTCGCAGCGAACCAGCGGCGGTCAGGTTGGAACGGGTAGCATCGTGCGGGACTTTCTGATTCCCGGAGCCATCCCCGTTGGCGGAACAGCTTCCGGAATTGATACGGATTTCAGCGCGCGGCAAAGCCGCTTCATTCTCGAAACCAGCACCGATGTTGGTGAAGGACATAAACTGGGTTCGAAAATCGAGATGGATTTCATGGTCACCAGCGACGGTGATGAACGTGTTTCCAATAGCTATACACCACGTTTGCGGCAGGCCTATATCACCTTCGATAACTGGCTATTCGGTCAGGCCTGGTCGACCTTTCAGGATGTAGGTGCATTGCCCGAAGCGCTCGACTTTATCGGACCGACACCCGGTACCGTTTTCAACCGTCAACCAATGGTCCGTTACACAAATGGCGGTCTTCAAATAGCAATTGAACAGCCCGAAACCACAGTGACCAGTCCTACGGGTGGCCGCGTTGTCGCAGGTGATGACAGTTTGCCGGATGTCGTTTTACGCTATAATCATAGTGGTGATTTTGGTCATCTGACAGCAGCCGCTATCGGTCGGGTACTCCGCGTGAAGCCCGATGATTTCGGTCTGATTTCGGATAGCGCTATCGGCTATGGCCTAAGCCTGTCCGGTAAAGTGAATATGGGTTCGCGTGATGACGTTCGCTTCATGGCAACAGCGGGGCAGGGGTTGGGGCGCTACATCGGCCTTAATATCGTCAATGATGCCGCTTTGCGAGTCGATGGCAGCCTTGATCCGATAACCACCTATTCCGGATTTCTTGCTTATCGTCATATTTGGACGGACAAGCTCCGGTCCACAATTTCCGGCAGCTATTTTAAAGCTGATAATCCAGTGGTACTCACGACCGGGGTCGTTACGGATCAAAGCTGGAATGCCTTTGCAAATATAATCTATTCGCCTGTCCCGCCGCTCGATCTGGGGATAGAATATATGTACGCCGATCGTGAACTGGAAAATGGGTTGGCGGGCAATCTGCAGAAGCTTCAGGTGTCAGCCAAATATAAATTCTGAATATCAATCAAGCTCCGCAGCAGCCGGGTTCTGTCCAAGGGGCAACAGTATTCATCGAGACCGCTACCATTTGAAGGGCGCTTCCCGACCCACTGTAAAATGTTCGTGTTCATGATCGTCTGCGATCCGAGCATCTCCACGCTCCATCCACAATTCCTGGCTATCGACCAATGTCGAATGAAAAATATGGACGAACAGTTATGCGGAATAATCGTTTCAAGACTGCTGCGGTGGTTGGTTACGGAAATATAGGCTCTGAAAATGCCGACAATTTCACTCTTGCTCAAACGATCCCGGGCGGGAGATATTAAACCTGAGAATGTCCCATTTTCCTCATAGCGATCAGGACCATCGTACCCATGGCAAGATATCCGAATGCCTGTCCCGCAACTACTGCCCAGGCGATGCCCAGACTGCCTTGGGAGACCAGGAGCAGCATGCCACAGCCCAGCGCGGCGATTGCCAATATCCTCGCCAGCAGGGCAAGACGGGCATGGTTGGTCGCATGAAGGACGGGTTCATAGGCGACACTCGCCATTTCCAGGCTGGCCGCCAATGCCAAGGGTACGAATATGACCGCGCCGCTTTCATAGCCTTCGCCGCCGATAAAACCGAGCAGCTGGCGAGCCAGCAGAAGAGCAAGGGTCACGATCAATATGCTGCCGATGCCCGCTATGGCGGTTACTCGTTTCACCAATTGTCTAAACTGCGCCGCCGTTTGAGCAACGCGAGACCTGTTGATATCGGAGTAGATTGCCCGGCCGACCAGTTGCGACAATTTACCGAATCCTTGCGCCAATTGGTCAGCGAGCCGGTAAATGCCCGCCGCGCTGGTGCCGAGAAAATAACCGACAGCCAGAACCGGTCCTTGCTTGAAGGCAATATCAAGCGTCGAGCTTGCATAGGTCACGCCGAAGAACCGTGCGATTCCCTCGTTCTCGGTCAGGGTCGTTCGCCAGTCGCCAATATGTCGGGCGCGCAGGGATGTCGGTGCAATCCATCGCGCCGAGATCCAGTAAGCGGCCGCAGAGAGCAGATCGATGGCCGCCCATGCGAACAGGAACTTCCCCACGGTCGGCCCGGTAAACCAGAGGAGCAGCGCCGCGAGCAACCGCCCGAGCGGCACAAGTCCCTCTACATATACGGCGATATCGAACCGGTCGAGAACGCGCACGATACCGACCGGTGCAGACACGCGGGACCAGAGCAGCACGCAATTGAAGGCGAATGCCATATCGATATAAGCGGGGTTGAGTCCGAGGTCGTCGGCAAATATATAATAGCCGATCCAGGCGACAACGCAGCCGAGCGTAGCGCCTATCCAGTCCAGCAGCCCGCACAGCATGCTCAGCCGGCCAAATTTAACCCAGTCTTGTGCATGCACATATCGAGTGCCATAGCGCACCATCGTTTGCCAACTTTGAAAGCCGGCAAGCGCAACGAAAGCCTGCCCGGTTGCAAAGATGAGCGAGAAATGCCCGAAATCCCGAATTCCCAAGGAACGAGCGAGAATCGCAAGATAGGCGATCGAACATATAGCGCCGAAGCCTTTCCCCCCGAAAAGCCAAGCGATGTTCGCGCCCATGCGCTTCAGGCCGGATGCTTCTTGATGGCTGGTCACCGCGTCTTTTGTCATCGCCAAGCCCCTTGGACTATCGGCGGTTTGAGCGCAACTGTGCCTGAGAGGCGGGATTAGACGATGACACAAGCAAAACGGATTTGCTTCCTGTTCAATCATGATCAGACGCACCAAATCGCGCATAGCCTGCCCATTGCTTTGGCTCTGGCTGAGCGGGAGGGAGTAGCTGTCACGCTGGCTGTGACCAGCGACACTATCGCCGGACAGATCAAACGGGTTGCTGGATCCTCCATGTCGAAAATGGAGTTGGTGCGGCTCGATTTGCAATCCGTTTTCGCGCAATGGACGGTGACGGCGTTTGACAAGATCGTGCCCGCCCGAAAACTGCTGATCTATCGTGATAATCTGGACTTTTTCCGTCAATTTGATGCGATTGTGGTGGCGGAGAAAACATCGCTGGTGCTCAAGACCCGCTACGGTCTGGACCAAGTTAAAATCATCCACACGCGGCACGGAGCCGGAGACCGCAGCATCGGATTTAGCAAGGAAAGTGCGTTGTTCGACCTGTCGCTGGTGGCGGGCGAGAAGATCGCACGCCGTCTTCAGGCGGAGGCGGGGGTCTCGCCTGAACGGATCGCAATTACCGGCTATGCCAAATTCGACCTCTATGCTGATCTCCGTGCGGAACTGCCCTTCGCGGAGACGGACAAGCCGACCGTCCTCTACAACCCGCATCCATCGCCTCGTCTTTCAAGCTGGTTCGCAATGGGGGAGCGGGTGCTGAACGAGCTGACCGCATCGGACCGCTACAACGTCATTTTCGCGCCGCATGTGATGCTGTTCGCCCGCCGCCATGTCGTAACGATCGCACCGCCGGCGCTCCGCCGTGTCCGCACGCTTGAACCGACGCTGACGGCGCGAACGAACTTGCTGGTCGATGAGGGCAGCGCGGCCTCGACCGATATGAGCTATACCAACGCTGCCGACATATATATCGGAGACGTCAGCAGCCAGGTGTATGAATTTCTGCGCCGCCCCCGTCCGTGTCTGCATCTCGACGCGCACGGTGTCGATTGGCGTGATGATCCCAGCTATTTTCACTGGCACGCCGGCCCCATCGCTGGACGGCGGGCGAATATAGTCGATGCGGTCGATGAAGCCATTGCAACGCATGGCGATTATCTTGCCACCCAGCGCGCCATGCTGGCCGATACGTTTTCGATAACCGGCGAAACGGCGGCTAACCGTTCTGCGGATGCTATATTGGACCTACTCGATGGATGATTTCGCACGTCTCGATGGTCAGAGGGTCTGGGTCATGGCCAAAGGCTATCATCCGGACGAGGGTGGCATGCAGACTTATGCAGAGGGTGTGGCTGACGCTTACGCGGCGAGCGGAGCGGCAGTCACAATATTCACGCAAACCAGCGCCGGGCCGCGCGACTTTACCGCAGGTGCCGTGCGAGTGATCGACATAGGGCCGGGCGGAGGTGCGGGCGTTCCGGTTCGGTTCTGGCGCGCGATGCGGCAGGAACTGCGGGTCACGGGCGCGCCGCTGTTCACCCATGGCACAACCTGGCGCACATCGGTGCTGCCGATGGTTCTGCGGCTCCCTTATGTCACCACATTCCATGGCCGCGAATTCATGTATGCGCGCGGAGCCATGCTGGCTTTGATGCGGCTTGTTGCACGACGGGCGCAGCGCTGTTTCGCGGTCAGCCATTATAGTGCCCACAAGCTTATGGGCCGTCTGGCACCGCTTGCTATCGTGCCCTTGGTCGCATGGAATGGCCTGAGCGCCTGGAACCGTCCGGAGCGGAGTCCCCAAAACGAAAACCAGGCGCCCCTGATAGCCTCGCTCTGCAGGCTGGAGCCGCGCAAGAATATCATTGCTTGCGTAAGGGCCTGCGCCGTCTTGCGCGACAAGGGGTACGACTTCCGCTATCTTATCGCCGGACGCGGTCCTGACCTTGAAGAAATAAGGACCGCTGTAGAGAGCTACGGTTTGGAGGACTCTGTCGAAGTCGCCGGATTCGTCTCTGCAGAACGGGCAGCGCAGCTTTATGCCGACGCAGACATCTTCCTCCACCCGCAGGTGGCAGCCGATGATGGCCGCGATTTCGAAGGCTTCGGTATCGCGATCGGCGATGCGATGGCGGCCGGGGCAGCTGTCATTGTTGGCGAGCAGGGCGGTGCGAAAGAACTGGTTGTCGAGGGTATTTCAGGGCTGATCGTCGACGGTTCGGACAACGACGCCATCGTCCACGCACTGGAGCGCCTATTGACAGATAAACAGTCCAGCCAGAAAATGGGTGAAGCGGGCCAGCGCCGCGCGCACGAATATTTCACCTGGCAACGGCACATTGCGGTCATCTTGAGCGCTATCGACCTCAAAGACTGAAACACGCCGACGTCCAATCCAGTCCCGTGCTTCACGTGGGTCGACGCTGAGAAGTATCGACGCGGCCACACGGCTTATGCTCTTGACCAACCCCTCTGCGGGTTTTTTGTGCTGGAGTGTTTTGATCGTCGAATATTAAACCTTCAATGTACGCTTTCCAAAGCCATTTTTCATTAGCGGCTATCTGAGGGCTGGGTTAGCAACGCGGCGACTCCGGCTGGATTGCTGGGGAAATAAAAATGCAGATAGCTTCCTGTTAGATTGCCCACACGATAGATATTTTCGCCATGCCCGCCATGGGGACTGGTGGCGATAGCATGAGGTTCCAAATCCGTTGTTAAGCTCGAATAATGGAATGTATGCCCGCGCAATTTGCCCTGTGCCAGAGAAACCTGCTGCAAGCCCAACGCGGCAAGCCGTGGCTGCATTTTGGCGCGGCCCGGGAGTATTCCGGCCATTGCCGCTGCTTTGCCATGCCCGTCGCCCAGCTCTTCCAAGCCATATAGCATGCCACCACATTCGGCGAGGATCGGTTTGTCTGCCGCATGGTGTCGCCGGATAGCCGCCAACATAGCTGTATTTGACGCAAGCTTTTCCAAATGGAGTTCCGGGTAACCACCGGGGAGCCAAAGCGCGTCACATTCCGGTAAATCTGTGTCGGTCAGAGGCGAGAAAAACGATAATATCGCGCCCATTTCCGGCAACAGATCAAGGTTCGCGGGATAGATGAAACCAAAGGCTGCATCGCGGGCAATCGCAATGCGGTGGCCGTCGAGCAAGAGGGGCACGTTTCTCACCGCTGGCGCTGGAAACATGACCGGATCGGGTAGCCAGATCGCGCTGTCGGACAAAAGGCTCGCGGCGCGTTCTATCCGGTTTTCCAAATCGGCAATTTCGCTCGCTTGTACGATGCCCAAATGCCGTTCTGGCAATTCAATATCCTGATCACGCGGCAAAGTGCCGAGCCACTGGATATCGCCCTTCAGACTTTCTTCCAGCATGGCAGCATGGCGATCGCTGCCCACGCGATTGCCGAGCACGGCTTTTACTGAAATATCATCGCGATAGCTGGCCAGCCCCAGCGCCAGAGCGCCAAAGCTTTGCGCCATAGCAGAGCCATCAATCACCGCCATGACGGGCAGCCCAAAATGCGCGGCAAGGTCAGCCGCGCTTGGCGTGCCATCGAATAATCCCATGACCCCTTCCACAAGGATCAGATCTGCTTCTTGCGCTGCTGCATGAAGCAATTTCCGGCATTCTTCTTCGCCGCACATGAACAGATCAAGCTGATAAACCGGCGCGCCGCTAGCCTGCTCAAGCACCATCGGGTCAAGAAAATCCGGCCCGCATTTAAAAACCCGTACACGCCGTCCGGCATTGCGATGGCGGCGGGCAACGGCGGCGGTGACCAGCGTTTTGCCCTGGCCAGAAGCAGGCGCAGACACCAGCAACGCCGGACAAGCGGCGGCTGTAATATTGTTCACCGATCAATCCCTTCTTGCGCCCGTACACCTGCGCGGAAGGCGTGTTTCACGTCCCTGATCGCGCTCACCGTATCGGCCGCCTCGATCAGCTCATCATGCGCCGCGCGGCCCGTTATCACGACATGTTGCATCGGCGGGCGATCACGGATTGCGGGCATGATTTCTGCTAGTGAAAGATAGCGATAGGTCACCAGATAAGTCAGCTCGTCCAATATAATGATGTGGATGGAAGGGTCGGCCAATGCAACTTTGGCCTTTTCCCAACCGGCGCGCGCAGCGGCAATGTCGCGGGTCCGGTCCTGGGTTTCCCACGTGAAGCCTTCTCCGCATCTTTCCCAAATCACATCGGGGTGATCCGCGAAAAAGGCGCGTTCACCCACATTTTCTGCACCTTTGATAAACTGGAATACAGCCGCTTTGTGACCATAGCCCAGTGTGCGGGCGACCATGCCGAAGGCGCTGGAAGATTTGCCTTTACCATTGCCAGTAAGCACCAACAGCAATCCTTTGTCTTCCTGCGCCGCAGCGATTTTTGCGTCGACCACGGTTTTGTGCTTTTGGGTCCGCTCTTTGTGGCGCGCGATTTCGCGGGCCTTTTGAGAATCGCTCATTTGCGCGAGACCATATTCTGGCCGGATACTATCGAAGCCGCGACAATGTGGCACACTGCAGCCACACCGGTCCAGGTTACGGTAGAAAGCAAAGTTCCGGGAAAATAACGTGCGATGCGCGGCAAAAATCCGCTCAAACTCGGATCATCGAACCGCCCGCCCAAAAAGTAGAATCCGCCGCTGGAAAACAGGTTGGATATGAAGGCTGCAACGCAAACCGTGGTGATTATTGCCGGAAGCGAAGCGAGTGAGGCACCAAATTTATGGGCAGCCATACGGCCTGCACCCCACATGACCCCATAAGCGGGGAGCAGCATCCAATAAGCCGGCGTAAAGCAGAAATTGGATATGCCCATATAGTTTATTACGACTAGATCTATCGCAAACCCCAGGAGGAATAACGCGGGCATCGCAAGCCGGGAGCGAATGTAGAATCCGGCAACGAAAAAGGTCGCCAGGCTTGTCTCTGGCAAATGGACAAATTGGCTGAGCGAATGAGATCGGGTGATCAGCATCACCAGCGCCAAGACGATGAATAAAGATAGATCGAACGATTTAAAGCGGGTCATGATGGTCTCTCCGGCAAAAAGGAACTGGAAGCAGGCCAGACAATTTGCCCGGACAGGATGAACTGTAATTAATGGTCATCTCGGCTTCCCTATAAACGCACATAAATGTGTCGCTCACCAAAGGGATCATCCCCGAAAAGGGACTGGCCTTCGTTCACCCGGTACATCCCGCCCGCGCAAAGAAACGACGGCATCGGGCCGGTTTCCTGACTTTCCGGCTAAATACGCTTCCTGCCGCCTTCTCAGAGTAAACCCCAATGGCATAATGGCAGGACGCTCGCCGGAAACAGTTGCGGGAGCAGCGCCGACAGCAGTTTTTTACGCTGCTGCGGACTTCCCGATTAAGCCCTCGCGGGCACCCGTTGCGACTCGTTGATATGCCAGCTTTGCTTCTCACGCAAGCATCTAGGGTCTTGCAATATTCAAAGACCGCGAATATCCAGCCCGCAGCGACAGGTTCCCCGAAAGGGGATTCAAAGGGAACTGGGTGTAATGCCCAGGCTGCCCCTGCAACTGTAAGCGGTGAGCCATCGGCCATTTGCCATTGGGACTATTCCAGTCCTGAGAAGGCGGTCGGAACGGCGCTGATCCGTGAGCCAGGAGACCTGCCTGACGCTGTCGTTCTTCGTCTGGACAGGGTGTGCCAGCCGAACGAGGAAGTTCCTCGCGCAGCGACATTATTGCTCCGCCGGCTTGGCCGTGCGGCATGCGGTTTGTCGTGCGCGTTTGCGGTGCGTCTTGCTGCCTGCCGTGTTGCCAACTGACGGAGTGTATCGTCAGACCAACAGGAACACATTATGTCCAAAATTATACACTCAATCTCCCATATCGCATTTCTGGCTGCGGCCTGTCCGACCATTGCCCATGCAAGTGGAGATGGAGGGGCCAGTGAAAGCAGCGTCGATGACGACAGCTTTATCATTGTTTCCGCCCTGCGCGTACCGGTAGAACAAGACCGGATATCGTCCAGCGTTACCGTGCTCGACCAGGCCGATATCGAGCGCGAGCAGCCTATAGCCATCTCCGATATTCTACTCCGCACTCCCGCCATCAGCGTGACCAGAAACGGTGGATATGGCACAGCAACCAGCCTGCGTATTCGCGGCGCCGATTCCGGGCAGAGCGTCTTGGTCCTGGACGGGATGCGTCTGGCGGATGCCACGACGACCGATGGCGGTTATAATTTCGCTAATCTTTTGGCAGACGACATTACGCGGATAGAAATCTTGCGCGGGCCGCAATCGATATTGTGGGGTAGCAACGCGATTGGCGGCGTTATCAACGTGCAGACATCGCGAGCCGAAAAACCGCTTGAGGGGCGTTTTTCAGTGGAGGCGGGATCACGAGATACTGTGAGTGCAAGGGCCGGAATTGCTGGCAAGAGCGATGGTTTCGACTGGAAAATTGCGGGTTCAACTTTCACCACCGATGGTATATCTGCCAAATCCAGTGGTATCGAACCGGATGGCTATACCCGACAATCGCTAAGCGGCAGTTTCGCGGTGCAACTGTCGCCAAATATATCCGCTGATGTCCGTGGATATTGGGCGGATGCCAGCAATGATTTTGACGGATTTTCAGGGGACAGTCCTGAATATGGGCTGACGCGTGAATGGACGGCTTACGCGGGCTTGAATGCGGAGTTTTTCGATGGAAAATTCAAAAACAGGATCGCAATTCTGGAAGGACGAACTGACCGTGAAAATTATGATCCGCGTCGCGATATCAGACAGCTGAATTTCGATGCCAATGGCCGTTCACGCCGCTATGAATATCAGGGAAGTTTCACCATTTCGCCGCTTGCAGAAATTCTGTTTGGTGCGGAGCGTGAAGAGCAGCGGATGACCAATGGTTCGGTCGCCAATAATGACGCGCCCTACACTCTGACTCCATCGCGTGCCGATACTGACAGTTTCTTTGGCCAAATGCGGGTCACGCCGATTGAAGGGGTCACGATTAGCGGCGGTGCGCGTCATGACCGGCATTCGCGTTTTGGCGGGAATACCGTGCTTAGCACCGGCGCGGCATGGTCGCTGAACGGCGGCGCGACAATATTGCGGGCAAGCTATGACGAAGGATTTAAGGCGCCCTCGCTCTATCAACTGTTCAGCCAATATGGCGCAGCCAATTTGCAGCCAGAAAAAGCCAAGGGATGGGAAGTCGGTTTGGAACAGTCTTTTCTGGACCGGCAGTTACAGCTTTCCGCGACATGGTATGAACGCAGCACGGATAATCTGATTGATTTTGCCTTTTGCCCAACAACAGGTGCTTTGCCGAGCGAGTGTTTTATTCCCGGAACGACGACAACCCGTTTCGGCTATTATGCCAATGTAAAAAAATCCAGAACGCACGGGCTGGAATTATCAGCAAAATTAAATGTTGGCGGGGCTTATGTTCAAAGCAATTATAGCATTGTCATTGCCGAAGACCGGACCGAGGGGAGCAATTTTGGCGGACGATTGGCACGAGTGCCACGCCATCTTGCCAATAGTGAAATAGGTTATGTTTTCCCGTTTGGCCTGACCGCAAGTGCGGCAGTCCGTTATTCGGGAAAGACGCTCGACCGTGTTGGCGGCACCAGTTTTCTGAAGGATTATTGGCTCGCAGATTTGCGGGCCGAATGGGCCCTGGGCGACAAACTCACATTTTACGGAAGAGTCGAGAATCTGTTTGATGACATGCATGAAACAGCCGGGGGCTATGGCAGCCTTGGTCGCAGCTTTTACCTTGGTTTAAGGAGCAAATTCTGATGTTGCGCGCCGTCGATGCTGATCCTTCCGTTGTCGTTTGCAACAGCTGCCGTTTTTCGGCGGACCAACGCGAAAATGATGAGGGACAGCGCGGCGGCGCGCTGCTCGCTCAGACTATGCGCGAAGTGGCAGCGGCTATACCTCATCTAAGCGAAGTAGCGGTGCAGGAAATGCCGTGCCTGTTTGCCTGCCAGCGCCATTGCACTGTTTACGTCCGCGCGAAAGGGCGCATCGGTTATGTGCTTGGCGATTTCGTGCCGGACGCCGCAGCGGCGCAGGCCATTCTGGAATATGCCGCCCTACATGCCAAAAGCGAGGAAGGGGTGGTGCGCTACGCTGACTGGCCCGAAGAGGTGAAGGGACATTTCATTGTCCGCACGCCGCCAGAAGGGTTTGTTGCGACATGATCCGTTTTGCCACGCCGGAAGAATTTTCGGCGGCACTCGCCAACTTACCAACACCCGATTCAGACGCGATCACCGCTGCGCGTGCGCGTCAGGAAAGCCTGACAAAACCGGCCCAGTCATTGGGCCGACTGGAAGAGATCGCCCTGTTCATGGCTGGCTGGCAGGGGCGCGAGAAGCCACGTGCCGAGCGTATATTTGCTGCGGTATTTGCAGGCAATCACGGGGTTGCAGCGCAAGGGGTTAGTGCCTTTCCAAGGGAAGTAACCGCGCAGATGGTGGCCAATTTTCGCAACGGCGGAGCAGCGATAAACGCGCTGTCCCGAGCCTGCGGAGCGGAGCTGGAAATTGTCGATCTTGCACTGGATCAGCCCACTGCAGATATTACGCAAGCGCCTGCGATGGATGAAGCGGAATGTCTTGAGGCAATCAATGCGGGGGCAGCGACCGTCCCCCGCGATGCCGACCTGTTTTTCGTCGGCGAAATGGGCATTGCCAACACCACGCCCGCAGCGGCCCTGAGCGCATGTTGCTTTGGTGGCGATGCAATGGATTGGGTCGGGCGCGGTAGTGGTATTGATGACGCGGCTCTCGCCCGGAAAATCAAGGCCGTAAACAGCGCATTGGCCAAACATGCCTCGTATTGCGATAGCCCATTTGAAACATTGCGCCGCCTTGGTGGACGAGAAATCGCCGCAATGGCAGGCGCAATATTGGCGTCGCGGATGCAACATATTCCTATGCTGCTTGATGGATTTATCTGCTGCGCTGCGATTGCCCCGCTGGCTGCGGCGGCTCCCGCGATCACTCACCATTGCCTGGCCGCGCATTGCTCAGCCGAGGGCGCACATAGCCGCTTACTGGAGCATCTTGGACTTGACCCGTTGCTTCATCTGGAGATGCGACTGGGCGAGGGCAGTGGCGCTGCAGTAGCGGTGCAAATCGTGCGTTCGGCACTGGCTGCCCACAATGAAATGGCGACATTCACAGAGGCATCGGTTGCGTCGGCGCTATGAAGCCGGTTTTTCTCCATTTGATGCGCCATGGTGCACCGGAAGGCGCCGGAAAATTACTGGGCCATAGCGATGCTGCGCCCACTGAACAGGGCATTTCCGCCTGCCGGGAGCGAGCAGAAAACCTAGCTGTCACGCGCATCATATCTTCGGATCTGTCCCGCGCCCAGAAAGCCGCAATCTCGATTGCTGGTGACCGGGGCATGACCGCAGAAAGCGACGCTCGTTGGAGAGAACTGGACTTTGGCGAATGGGACGGGTGCCATGCTTCTGCTCTGCCAGCTAACGCCTTGGCAGCATTCTGGGATGATCCTGAAAACTGCCCGCCGCCGCATGGTGAACGGTGGAGCGACTTGCTCCGGCGGATAGACAGTGGATTAGCGGAAATTGGTGATGATACGCTTGTCATCACCCATGCCGGCCCGATGCGTGCGGCATTGTGCGTCTTATTAGGGCTGGATTATCGGCAATCCTGGGCATTTGATTTGCCTTATGCTTCGCTTCTCAGTCTGCAGATATGGCCGGATGAGCCACGCAGTGCCCAAATCATCGGATTAGCGGCATGAAGCGCCTGATCCTCGCCGTGCAATTTATGACGCGCTTGCCTCTGCCCAATGTCGATGCTTCGGCAGAGGACTTTGCCGCCTGCATAAGATGGTTTCCTGCGGCGGGGCTGATCGTTGGTGGCGCAGTTGCGGGCGCCGCATTTACGGGCGGACTGCTGGACCCCTTGGCGGGTGCTTTATTTGGCCTTGTCGCCTGGGTGGCGATAACCGGCGCGCTGCATTTGGACGGGCTGGGCGATATTGCCGATGCCGCCGGCGCGGTCCATGCGGACCGTGAACGCCTATCGGCGGTACTCGCAGACCCGCATATTGGCAGTTTTGGGGTGACGGCGATTGCGCTGCAACTCATTACCAAGCTGATATTGCTATATTTGGTTGTTGATCAGGTGCCCTTATGGATGCTGATATTGCTACCCGCCATCGCGCGGATCGGCCCGCTGGTCTGGACGCTCATATTGCCGCCGCTTCATGCCGGTCTGGCAAGCCGGTTTAGAGAGGGCACGAATTGGTGGCAGGTTGCCGGATGGGCAGTGGTTAGCGCCTGGATTTTGCCCCTTGCGCCCGGTCTGGGCGTTGCGATTGTTGCGGTTCCGCTTTGGGCCTGCTGGTTGCGCACCCGTATCGGCGGCATTTCTGGCGATGGTCACGGCGCTGGAATTGAACTGCTGGAAAGCGTGCTGCTTTGCGCGTTGGTGGCTACGGCATGACAAAGGCATCCTTCACGCTGCATGGCGGCAATTTGAACGACGCACGTACCGTCTTTGGCGAGGGAGACCAGCCGTGGCTGGATCTTTCCACCGGTATAAATCCCGTCAGCTGGCCCGGAACGAGCCGTATCGATTGCGGTTGGCAAGCGTTGCCCGACCCGAAGCTCCTCGCAATATTAGAGGCCGCAGCGGCTCGTCATTTTGGTGTCGCGCCAGATTTATGCTGCGCCGTGCCGGGGAGCGATCTTGCGCTGCGACTGCTCGGCAAGGTGCTGGATGTACCAGCGGCTTTTGTCGCGCCCGGCTATAGCGGACACTCTGCTGTGTGGTCCGATAGCCAGCCCGTGGCGGCTTTTGATGCGCTGCCCGATGAAGCCTTGGCTCTTTTGCTGGCCAATCCGAACAATCCGGATGGCTGTATTTATACACCAGAACGCCTGTTGCGATGGCGTGACAGTCCTGCGGCGGAAAACCGCTGGCTCGTTGTGGATGAAGCGTTCGCGGATGCAACACCCGATATTAGTCTGGCGGCCCATATTGCAGCGCATCGCCGATTGATAATATTGCGCTCTTTCGGGAAATTTTTTGGCCTTGCGGGATTACGGCTCGGCTTTCTGTTGGCGCCGCCAGAAATTATCGCGGAATTTAGGCGCTTGCTGGGTGACTGGCCGTTATCCTCCGCTGCGTTAGCCATCGGCACAGCGGCCTATGAGGATAGCGACTGGATCCTCAAAACACGCAAGGACCTGGGTCTCCGTGCAAACAGGCTGGACGCACTGTTGGAATCTCACGGGTTATGCACCATCGGCGCTTGCCCGCATTTCCGCTTGATCGAAAATGACAATGCGGAGGAAATTTTCAGGCTTCTTGCGCGGAAAGCCATTTTGACGCGACCGTTTGACTATGAACCGCGTTGGCTCCGGTTAGCTGTTCCGGCAAGTGATGCGGATTTTGCAAGACTGCATGAGGCTCTAGCGGATGGTTGAGGCGACTGTGATAGCGGCTCTTGTTCTTGACGCTGCACTGGGCTGGCCGAAATGGCTGCATGCACGCATCGGTCATCCGGTCGGCATATTCGCGGCGATAATCAACTATTGCGAAAAGCGATGGAATAGAGCTGTCCTTACAGAAATGAAGCGGCGGATTGGGGGCGTAATGACCGTTCTCATCCTGATGGTGGTCGCAGGCGGAACGGCGGGGCCGGCACAATATTATATCATCGGTATGTTTGGCGAATGGGCTTGGCTGCCACTTGCTTTCCTCGCATGGCCCGCGATCACGCAGCGCAGCCTGTATGAACATGTCCTTCCGGTCCTTGTCGCGCTAATTGCCAATGATCTTGTCGCGGCGCGGGACGCCGTTGGCATGATCGTCGGACGCGATACAGGCGGGTTAGATGCCGGTGGCGTGGCCCGTGCCGGAACGGAGAGCCTTGCCGAAAGCTTTTGCGATGGCGTTGTTGCTCCTGTATTCTGGCTTGTGGTGGCGGGTTTGCCCGGCATTTGGGTCTATAAGGCAATCAACACGGCTGATAGTTTGATCGGCCATCCGGAACCGCCACTGCGCGCATTTGGCTGGGCCGCCGCTCGAACAGACGATCTTCTCAATCTTGTCCCGGCCCGTCTTTCGGGCATCTTGCTTTGCCTCGCAGCATTTGGAGGGTGGCGGATTATGTGCCGTGATCATAGTCGCCATGCCTCCCCCAATGCTGGCTGGCCAGAGGCAGCGATGGCCGGGGCACTGAGTGTGCGTCTTGCCGGCCCGGTTAGCTATGATGGCGTGCCACAGTATAAACAATGGATAGGTGAGGGGCCTTCGGCGGATAGTGCATCATTGGAGCGGGGATTGACGATATATATCCGCGCCTGTTCAATTTTATGGGTGGTTGGAGTGGGGCTTTTATGGCTGGTATAATGTTGCAGGGAACCGGCTCCGATGTCGGTAAGTCAGTGCTGGTTGCGGGGCTGTGCCGTGCGCTGGCCAACCGTGGCTATGCTGTGCTGCCATTCAAGCCGCAAAATATGTCCAATAATGCTGCGGTCACCGCCGATGGTGGCGAGATCGGGCGAGCCCAGGCGCTCCATGCGCTGGCCGCCAGAGCAGAACCACATGTGGATATGAATCCCGTCTTGCTTAAGCCTCAGGCGGACCGCACGTCGCAACTTATCGTACATGGCAAAGTGCGCGGCACGATGGGCAGTAGCAATTTTCGCGAAGGACGCCGCAACCTGTTGCCCGATGTTATCGCCAGTTATCGACGTTTGGCTGCCCGCTCTGATATCGTGGTGGTAGAAGGGGCAGGGTCGCCAGCGGAAATCAACCTGCGGGACGGTGATATCGCCAATATGGGTTTTGCGCGGGCAGCCAATATTCCGGTGATCTTGGTGGGTGATATTGATCGGGGCGGCGTGATTGCGTCCCTGGTGGGCACCCGAACCGTGCTCGATCCCGCAGACGCGGCGATGATCAGGGGGTTCATCATCAACAAATTTCGGGGTGACCCGGCATTATTTGCCGATGGATATGCTGCGATTGAGGAACTGTCGCACTGGCGCGGCTATGGTCTTGTTCCCTGGCTGGCGGATGCTGTGCGGTTACCCAGTGAAGATGCTGTCGTGCTTGAAAAAGGGCGCAATATTTCGACGGAACGTAAGTTGATCGTCTGCCCCATATTGCCGCGCATCGCCAATTTTGATGATCTTGATCCCTTGAAACAGGAGCCTGACGTCGATCTGGTCATGATCCCGCCTGGCATCGCAATCCCCGCCGAAGCGACGCTCATCATCTTGCCCGGTTCCAAAGCGACTATCGCCGATATGACGGCAATTCGCGAGCAAGGTTGGGATATTGATATACGCGCTCATCATCGGCGAGGCGGGGCAATCTTCGGGATTTGCGGTGGTTATCAGATGCTCGGCAACCGGATTACCGATCCTCTGGGGATTGAAGGCGCAGCGGGCAGGATTACCGGTCTGGGGCTGTTGAATGTCGATACAATATTGGCGGATGATAAATCATTACGGCAAGTCAGCGGACGGGCACTGGACCAAGATTTTACCGGTTATGAAATGCACATGGGGCAAACCCTTGGCCCCGACACCGCTCACCCATTTGCACATTTTCCGGACGGGCGCCGCGATGGGGCAATTGACGCCAGCGGGACGGTTATGGGCACATATTGCCACGGTATATTCGCCTCAACAGAGTTGCGCCGCGCTTTGCTGAACGGGATAGGCGCACGGTCCGCGGGCCTGGATCACGGCGTGATGGTTGATGCTGCGCTCGACGATATTGCGCAGTCTTTAGAACAATGCCTCGACATAGATGCTATGATTGCGCTGGCGCGGGAGAACAGATCATGAAGACACTGTTGGTGTTAGGCGGCGCGCGTTCCGGAAAGAGCCGTTACGCGCAATCCCGTAGCGAGGAGATTGCCGGAAAACTTGTCTTCATAGCGACCGCGCAAGCATTTGACGTCGAGATGACAGACCGTATCGCCCGCCACCAAGCCGATCGCGGCGAGCGTTGGACGACTATCGAGGCGCCATTCGACCTCGAAAATGCCATCATATCCGCCGCGCAAAATGCCGATGCGATATTGGTCGATTGCCTGACGCTCTGGCTTTCCAACCTGTTGTTGGCAGAGCATGATCTGGAAAGAGCCACTGACGACCTTTGTGATACTATCGAGAATTGCACTGTCCCAGTCGCGTTGGTCGCCAATGAAGTCGGTCTTGGGATTGTCCCTGAGAATGCCTTGGCCCGCGCATTCCGTGATGCCGCCGGATGGCTGAACCAAAGGCTGGCCGGTCAAACAGAGGAAGTCGTATTAATCACGGCCGGACTTCCGCTCCACATTAAGCCCAACGGAAGATAAGTATGGGAGCTTGGCTTCCGTTGGAATGAACAAGAGGCTTCCTCCACGCGCGAAAGGCCTAACTGCCTTCTAACTGGCCAGACACCGTAAATCGCGGCACGAGGCTCCTGCCGGTTAACAGTCGGGGATGGGGTGTCATGCGCAGGAGAATGAGATATTGTGTCTTTGTTGCAACGATATTTGCCTGTCCCGCAATAATGCGCAGTAACGCGTTGTTTTTTCAGGCCTGTGCGCTGGACTATCCGTGATATTTATACCAGTGGCGAAAACAAGAATGGATGGTCCGTTCCAATTGTTAAAACCCTCTATTTCATGCCTACGACCATAATGGTCGGGGCCCAGGAGAAACCAATGAAAATCGCAAAGTTTTTGGCCGCTACAGCACTGAGTGGCGTTATCGCAGCATCGCCTGTCTACGCACAGGATGTTCAGGAAGAAGAAACCTTTGACGATAATGTGATCATTGTCACGGCTTCCAAGCGTGCAACCTCACTGCAGGAAACACCTATTTCGGTCTCGGTAACAACCGGCGAAACACTGGAAAATGCGCAAATCCGTGACGTGCTTGATCTGCAGTCGGTTACTCCGTCGTTACGTGTCAGCCAGCTCCAGACTTCTTCTGCATCGACTTTCATCATTCGCGGCTTCGGTAACGGGGATAATAATTTCGGCATTGAGCCTTCCGTGGGCGTATTCATCGACGGCGTGTTCCGTTCGCGTTCGGCTGCAGCTTTGTCGGATCTTCCCAATGTCCAGCGCATCGAGGTGCTGAACGGCCCGCAATCGACGCTGTTCGGCAAAAACGCTTCTGCTGGCGTAATCTCTGTTGTTACACGCGAACCCCAATTCGAATTTGGCGGAGCGGTTGAAGCCGTTTACGGCAATTACAATAATGTTGTTCTCAAGGGCGACATTACAGGCCCACTGACAGAGAATATCGCCTTCTCGATCGATGGTAGCTACAACCGTCGCGACGGATACGCGAAAATTGTCAATCTGGACGAAGAGCAGAACGACCGGAACCGTTGGGCCGCCCGTGGTCAACTCTTGTTCGAGGTAACACCGGATTTGACGATTCGGGCGATTGGTGATTATTCGCGAATTGACGAAATTTGTTGTCAGGTGACGACAGTTGTTGCCGGACCAGCTGCCGGAGCGATCCAGTTGCTTGGTGGTCAATTCTCGACTGATCGTTACAGCTATGATGCCTATCTCAATCAGGTTCCGATCAACAAAGTCGACAATTACGGCGGATCGATCCAGGTCGATTATCAAGCAGGGGCGCTTTCATTTACCTCTATCTCGTCTTACCGGGAACTGAAGAACCTGTTCATTTCGGACATCGATTACAGCAGCCTTGATGTTGCGAACGAAACACGCAACCAGAGGGTCAAGACGCTCACCCAGGAATTCCGCGTGGCATCGGACTTTGACGGCCCGCTTAACTTCCTGCTTGGCGGCTATTATTTCGACGAAAGCATCTCGCAGAAAAGCCAGATCGAAAACGGTGCCCAAATCCGTGATTTCTTTGAGCTACTGGCAGGTGGAAACCCCGCCGATGTCCTCGCGGGCAACCCCAGCGTATTCAATGCGGTTGAAGCAGGTCTAGGCCTGCCGCAGGAATCGATCTTCCTCACACCATTGCTCACATCCGAGCAGTTCTCGATGGATAATACCTCTTATTCGATCTTCGGCACGGTTGATTTTGAACCGGTCGATGGCCTCGTATTTACCGGCGGTTTCAACTATACTGACGACAAGAAGGACTTCGCACTCGCTCAGCAAAGCTTCGATCCACTGGGTCAGATCAATCTCATCGATGCGTTCATTGTGGGTGCAACTGGCGGCACTGTAGCGACGCGGGCGCAATTCCAGGCGCTTCCGGCGGCTAACCAAGAAGCTCTGCTCGCTGCGGCGCAGTCAGCAGCAAACCCGCTGTTCGGTTTGTCGGCCTTCCAGTTCCAGCCACCCTTTGTCACCATCCCGAACGCTGTCGAAGACGGCAAGACCCGTGATGACAAGTTCACCTATCTGCTGCGCGCATCCTATGCGATCTCAAACGAAGTTAATGTCTATGGTAGCTATGCAACTGGCTTCAAAGCGAGTTCGGTTAACCTGTCGCGGGATAGCCGGCCTTCCAGTGCCGATTTTGTTGCAGGCCCGGGTGGATCGACTTTCGCTGCCCCGTCATCGCCAATCCTCGACGGTGGTCTGGCTGTACCGAACTTGAGGAGCGGTTCGCGCTTTGCCGGACCGGAAAATGCCACCGTGTATGAAATTGGTGTCAAAGGTCAGTGGGAAGGCTTCGGCTTCAACCTTGCATTGTTCGACCAGACCATCAAAGGCTTCCAAAGCCTTGCCTTCACCGGCACCGGCTTTGCTTTGCAAAATGCGGGTCAGCAATCGGTCAAAGGTTTCGAGTTTGATAGTACAATCAAGCCGACTGACGGGCTGGTTTTCACATTTGCAATGACCTATCTTGATCCACTATACGACTCCTTCACGGGCAGTGTTTTGGGGGATTTGTCGGGCCTGACACCAGGCGGTATTCCCGAGTTCGCTATCTCGACTTCTGCGACCTATTCACATGAATTCGGCGGCAGTGGAAATATGTTGATCACGCGGATCGATTACAGCCATGAAAGCAATACGCCGATCAACAACGGGTTGCCGACGTTCAATGCTGATCTTGGCAACACCCAGATTTTTGATCGCGAGGTCAATCTGGTCAACGGATCGATGACGCTCAAGCTTGAAAATGGCCTTGAAGTAGGTGGTTACGTTCGTAACCTGCTCAATGACCAATTCCTCACGACGGTATTTGATGGGGTTGCTCAGGCAGGAACAGTTCTGGGTTATCCAAGTGCTCCACGCACTTACGGCGCTGTTGTCCGTTTCAAATTCTAATCCAAACCAATATCGGTAAAAATCTGACCCTGCCGGGAAACCGGCGGGGTTTTTTGTATCAAAATTGCATCAAATCAACTGGCTAGGATGCAAAAATATAACGCGAAGGTGCAATTTTCGCATTTCAGGCTGGACTTAATCGCGCGATTAGTTGAATATCCGTTCATCGGGGGGATGAGTAAAAATGCCACTCTCCGATTTTAACGTTGGGATTTGGGAGAGAGAAATGCGTAAATCGCTATTATTAGCCGCTACAGCTATATCGACAATGTCCGTATCCGCCATGGCGCAGGACCGTGACGATGGGGTCATTGATGATAATGTAATTATCGTCACAGCACAGAGACAGGCGCAAAGCGCCCAGGATGTTCCGATTGCGGTATCGGCCTTTTCGGGGGCAGCACTGGAAGCCCAACAGATCGAAAATAGTTCCGATCTTCAACTGACGCTTCCCAACATCACTTTTACCAAAACCAACTTTACCAGTTCCAGTTTTACGATTCGCGGAATTGGCGATCTGTGTGTGGGTACATCTTGCGATCAGGCAACCGCTATCCACTTGAACGATCAGCCGCTATTCTCGACACGCCTTTTTGAAACAGAGTTTTTCGACCTCGAACGGGTCGAAGTGTTGCGCGGCCCGCAAGGTACATTGTTCGGACGGAACGCGACGGCGGGTGTGGTCAATGTCGTGACCGCCAAACCGAAATTGGGTCAGTTCGAGGCATCGGGTGACGTCGAATATGGCAATTATAATGCGATGAAAGTCAAAGGTATGATCAACATACCTATCGGCGAGAATGTCGCCTTTCGCGGAGCCGGCGTTTTTGTAAAGCGGGACGGCTATACTACCAATCTCAACGGCGGTCCTGATCTCGATGATCGGGAGCTTTATTCGTTGCGCGGAGCACTGCGCTTCGAGCCCACGCCGGATACCACTATTGACCTATATGCATCCTATTTCCGTGAAGACGACAATCGCATGCGGATCCAGAAGCAATATTGTCAACGCGACCCTACAGGTATCCTGGGTTGCCTGAACAATTCGCGCGATGCAGAATCGTTTAATGCAAATTCGACGTTTACTGCGGCTTTGTCATCACAGGAATTCCTCGCCATCCGCGGGATACCAACCGCATTTGCGCTGGGCAGCCTCTATGGGCCGGACCAATATGCAGGTATCGATGTTCCCGCCGACTCCAGAACGGTTAACACCGCTTTTACGCCGGAATATTTTACCAGCGAATTGACCTTCCAGGGCAAGATCGAGCATGATTTCGGTCCGATCAGTGCGCAGCTTTCCGGTACCTACCAGAAGGTGAAGCTGGATTCTCGGCAGGATTATAATAACAATATCGGTCGTCGCGACGGCTATGCACCTGCATTGAACACGCTTGCTGCAGCTGCTGCAGGTCTCATCCCTGGTCTGCCTGCGTCCTATTTTGCCCCGATTGCCGCTGCAATCATTCCTGATGGTCCGAATGGAGTCTTATGTACCTCAGATACCGATACCATCGGTCTCGGGGCATTCGGTGGAAACAGCAATTGTGCGACAACACCGCTGCAATATGACCGTTCGAACCAGTATAACAGCAGTTGGTCAGCGGAAGCGATCATCTCGAGCGACCTTGATGGACCGTTCAACTTTCTGGTCGGCGGTATTTACGCAGATTACAAACTGACCGAGAATAGCTATTATGTGAATGCTTTCGCGATCGACTATGTTGCAGGGTTGCTCGGCAGCTTTACTGCGCTTGGTGGTGCTTTGCCGCCATCGTTTCTGGGCACGCCATATTTCCGGAACAACACGGATGATTTAAAGGTCAAATCCTATGGTCTCTTCGGTGAAGTATATTTTGACGTCAGCGACAAGTTGAAACTGACGGGTGGTTTGCGTTATAATAATGACAAGAAAAATGTTCAGGCGCGTTCGACTCTGGCCAGCTTCCTTGTCCCTTATGGTCAAACAACTAATGCATTTGAATCTCCGTTTGTTGGATCTTTTGATGCCGATCCAGGTACAGCTGGCAACCAGATTTTCCAGAATCGGGAAGTCAAATTCAACGAAATTACAGGCCGTGCGATAATTGACTATAAAATAACCGACGATAATCTGATCTATGCCTCATATTCTCGTGGATATAAGTCAGGCGGTATAAACCCGCCATTGCAGCCTATTTTCGAGGTTCCTGAATCGTTCGCTCCAGAGCAGGTCGATGCGTTTGAAATCGGATCAAAAAATACATTTGGCGATGGAGCGCTGCAACTTAACGTGACGGCATTCTACTATAAATATAAAGACCTGCAGCTCAGCAAGATTGTTGCACGGACGGCGGTTAACGAGAATATTGACGCCGATATCTACGGTGCGGAGGTCGAGGCAATCGTTCGCCCTGATCCGGACTGGATGATCAATCTGGGTTTCAGCTATCTCCATACCGAAGTCAAAGGGGATACGTTTAACAGCGATCCTCGCGACTTTGGTGGTGCCCGGTCAGACGCGGTAATCATCAAGGATATTACCAACGCATCCAATTGTGCGGTAGCTTCGACGTCCGGTAACGCAGCAGGAGTGAATGCCTTCGTCAACACGATCAATACTGTGATCAATGCTGGTCTGGTACCTGGTGTCGCTGCTGGTGCAAATCTACAGCCGACCACAGCCTTTCCAGCGAACGGTAATATTGCTTCGACCGGAGCATTCGGCCTTTGTAGCGTTTTGGAAGCTGCAGCTGCCGGTGCGTTTATAGGTGGTGGAGTTGATCCAGCGGCATTTGGCGGGGTTGAATATTTCGCAGCCGGTGTGCCGAAGAATATTCGTGGAAATACGTTGCCACAAGCGCCGCAGCTGAAATTCTCTGCTGGGGTTCAATATACGATGAACTTTGACAACGGCATGAGCCTGGTTCCACGTGTGGATCTTGCTTATACGGGTGAAAGCTTCGGCAGTATCTTCAACGGCAATGTCAACCGGATCAAAGGCTATGCGCAGGCAAACGCCCAGATCCAGCTGAACGGAACCGATGATCGCTGGTATGTTCGCGGATTTGTCCAGAATCTGTTCGACAGCAACTCGGAAACCGGACTTTATGTGACGGATCAGTCATCAGGCCTGTACACCAACGTGTTCACGCTTGAACCACGCCGCTACGGTATCGGTGCCGGCTTCAAGTTCTGATTTGAAGCAAAGATAAAATGAAGAAGCCCTGCCGGGAAACCGGCGGGGCTTTTTGTTGCTCTGTGGAAATGCCCGGGTTTGCTTATTCGCAAGCTATCCCGTCACCGTCTCCATCGAGATGCCGGCCATAGCCGCGCTGGCCCCGAAATATCGGTGTTGGTCCGGCCACTCTGGCCGCAGCGCAATTGGGATAATAGTCCCGCGTGCCCGTTGGCAGAGCGGGCTGCGGCGCGCTGGTGCCACCGCCATGACAGTGTCTGCCGCCATTTTTGCGATCATTATGACAACCGTCGGCCGCCGTCCTGCCTCCATGCGCTTCCGCGTGACTAATGGGGATTATCGAGAACGCCAGTATCCAGATTATTCTGTTGAGAATCGGCATCCGGAAATCGTAGGCCGAAAAGGTCAAATATCGATGAACTTGATATCACGAAATCGTCATCGAAACGGTTTCGAGGCCAAGCGTGACGTGGCGGGCAATATCAGAAGCAAATCGTGGTGGCGGGGCGACAGGCCCTTGCTTGCGCTGCGGGATTTTTGCGGTCGTCGATCCCCCGGATCGACTTTACTCCGCAAAAATGGTGCCGAATATCCGACTCGAACGGATGACCTACCGCTTACAAGGCGGTTGCTCTACCAGCTGAGCTAATTCGGCATGCACTGGATTTGCTCGGCGCTATTAGCGTCAAACCACGCCAAAGGTCCAGCCCTCTTTTTGCGCAATCTCTTCGGTCATCGCAGGCGGGCTCCAAAGCGCGGGATTGCCTGCGACCTGCTTCATCCAGGCGGCGGTAATCAGCGCATCGGTGCTATGGTCGTCATAGCGCCTTAATCTGGCTGGCGGAGTCGTTTTTAACTGCACCAGAGCGTTTGTGAGGCCAGCGCGATCGCGCACCTTGCTGCGTCCCTTCGGCAGGCCTGCTGCCAGCGCCGCTACCGTTGTATAGATTTCGACGATGACCGGTCCGCGATCGGGAATAGGGTCGAAGGGCCAGACCGGAACGGCGCCGCCGAGCCGGTGCAGCATCCGCATGCCGGTCAGGCTCGATTTTCCGACCTGCGCTGCCCCGACCAGATTGAAGCAACTGGCGCTATTGGCTTGCTTGGTTGCGCGCTGATAACGTTCGACTTCACGCAGGCGTCCGACACCATGTTCAAACAGATCACCGACATGTTCCCGGCTGTGACGGAAATGGCGCTTGGGATGTTCGTGGGCAAGAAAACTGCCGACGCCCAAATGGGGATCATCGCCGCATATCAAGTCCACCTGACTCCACAGATCCTTCGCATTGTCCGGGCTCTGGCTCCATTCCGGGAAATAGGCCTGCTTGTCGACAAAGGGGAGCGCCATGGAGAGATCAAAACCGATCAATATGTCCTGACGGCTTTCTGCGAGGCGGAAAAGCCATTCTAGAACATCTGCCCGTGACCAGCGGGGTTTCGGGGATAGCAGGGCAGGCGGACCGTTGGGACCGACGACCGCCACTGCAATCCCGTCCGGACGCTCCGTCTTTGCGCCCGACCAGTCGACGCAGGCAAAATGGGAAAAGCTTCGCACCGCAATCGTCTAGCGGAACATGGGGGCAAAAGAAAAGGGCAGGCCCATCGGACCCGCCCTTGTTCTCCATTTTTCTGACCAGTGCCTATTTTTTGACGACTGTTTTCCGTACCGGAGCTTTCCGTACCGCTGGTTTTTTCGCAGCAGGTGCTTTCGGCTTCGGCGGGTTGGCGTAGAGATTTTCCAACAATTTGCCGGCAACGTGGCGTCCACCCCAGCCAAAGGCCAGTGCAGCAGCAGCAGCGCCGCCGATGACCAAGGCCGTGAACGCGGTTTGTACGATTTCCTGTCCGACACCCATGAACTGAAGGCCCATGAAGGTGAACAATATGATCGTCGCATAGCGCACAATCGTAGAAGCCAGACTGCCTTCATCCGTGCCGCCGACAATTCGGGACAGCAGGTTGGCGATCAGGAAGCCGACTGCGATCACGATCGAGCCGAAGATAACTCTTCCGCCGAGCTCGAGAACCTGGTCAAGAATTGACGTCAGTTCTGCAAATCCGAGCAAGCGCATCGCTGCAATCGCGAAGAACAGCATGATCGCTACCTGCGCAATTCTTGCCAGTACCGCCGTCAGTGACGTTGTCGCAGGCAGGATATCGAGAGCAGCTACCGACTGGTCAACACCCAGACCGGGCAGTATTTCCGTGATGATCTGAACCACGAACTTGCTGATCAAATAGCCGATACCAAGGATGATAGCAGCGCCGATGATGTTCGGGATTGCTTCAAGGATCATGCGGAGCATATCGCTGGCTGGTCCTGAAACCGATTCCAGATTGAGTGCTTCCAGAGCCAGAATCGCGATCGGGATAATAATCAGAACATAGATGATGGTTCCGATCGTCTTGCTGATCGTCGAATTGCCGGTAACCGCATCGATACCGCCACGATTGGCCCATTTGTCGAAATCCACAGTCTGCAAAGCGGTCACGACAAGGTCGCGAACGATCCGTGCAACCACCATTCCGATGAAGAATATGATCGCAGCACCCAGCAGGTTGGGAACAAAACCCATGATGCTGTTGAGGAGGGTCTGGATGGGTGCGTCGACGCCGCCCAGTCCGAGAACGCGCAGGATGATTAGTAATCCGAACAGCCAGATCAGCAGGGATACAATCTTGCCCAGTGATTCACCGACTGACGTGCCGGCTGAAGTGTCGCGTTGGAGAAAGGTCACGTTGTCGACCAGTTTGGCAAAGGTCCATTTGGCCGCTTTGCCCAAAATCCATGTGCCAACCAGAATGATCAGGGCCAAGCCCAGTTTTTCACCCCATATCATCATCAACTCCGTATCTAGAGCATAATTGCCTATTCGCATCCCATCCATGTAGCTTCCCCTATCTTTCAGTTAATTCGCAGGATTGTGAATAGCACATTTCTTAACAAATGGACAGGAATCAATAAACACTATGAAATTTGGCCGCGTAAAAACTCGTAAAGATCAAGAACTTGTCTTCATCTCGACGACAACCCGTCCGATTGCTTCGCGCTGTTCGAGCACCGAAAGCGCTTTTATTGTTTCATTCAGAGGGAAGGAATGAGAAATATATGGTTGCATTATGCCATCCGCTGCCAATTCTCTCAGCGCCGCGCTTTGGCGTTTTGCCAATGCCGGATCGCGGCGGGGGCTTTCGCCAGCACGGACGCCGATCAGGCTGTAGGTCTTGATCATGACATGATTTGCCGGAAAGGATGGAATCCCGCCGCTGGCAAAGCCGACGATAAGATATCTCCCGTCCCAGGCGATCGCGCGGGTAGCGGTCAAGGCAAGGTCGCCACCGACCGGATCAAAGACGACATCAACGCCTTTTCCGTCGGTGAATTGCTTGACCTTGGCGGCCAGATCCTTGTCGGCAGGATTCAGAACATGATCAGCGCCTGCTTGGCGGATGGCGTCTCGCTTTTCTTCAGTGGACCCGGTGCCGATCACTGTCGCACCGATATGCTTTGCCATTTTGACGGCTGCCATGCCGACACCCCCGCTTGCGCCGAGAACGAGGACGCTCTCCGCCGGTTGCAGATGCCCGCGTGCGATCAGAGCATGCCAGGCGGTCGATGCTCCGGTTTGCCAGCAGGCGCCTTGGCTGAAGGTAAGAGCCGGGGGCAGAGGAGAGACGGCAGCTTCGTTGACAATCCATTGCTCGGCCAGTGCACCGCCTTTGCCTCCGGCCATGACGCGATCACCGGGCTTTATGCCCTGGACATCCGGTGCCACTTCGATGACTTCGCCGGCCGCTTCCAGTCCGGGCACGAAGGGTGGATCCGGACGGAATTGATATTTGCCGTGGGTCATCAGCAGATCGGGGAAGTTCAGGCCGGCTGCCTTCACTGCGATACGCACTTCTCCGGATGCTAATGGTCTGGCTTCTCTGGTCTGCATCTGGATAGATTCGGGACCGGTCAGAGCGGTGCAGATTGCCCCACGAAAAGAGGTCACGGTGCTAGAGCTTTCACGATATCACGCGTAAATGCCGCAATATCGAACCGGCCATCGCCGGAGTCATAGCCACGGCGAACGATCACAAGGTCCATGGAGGGGATGATCACCAGATATTGTCCGCGATTGCCAAAGGCGGCGAGTGTATCCTTCGGAACGCCGGCTGACTTGTTCATCAGCCAGAATGTAGCACCATAGCCGAAATCACCATCCGGCTGCGGTCCGGACGCGGCGCTGACATAATCCCGCCAGTCTTCCGGCAGCAGTCGTTCGCCGTTCCAGACCCCATTGTTGAGATAAAGCTGGCCGAGCCGCCCGAGATCGCGCGCCGTGGTCCAGACCTGGCTGGAGAGGATATAATTGTCCTGCCAGTCGGTTTCGACATAGGTGCGGGTCATGTCCAGCTTCTGGAAGAAGGCGACGGGATCGAAGTCATGCTTCTCCGGCATATAGTTGCCAAGCTTGTTTCTCTTGTCTTCATGGGCAGCCTGGGCTGCGAGCACTGCCAGTAATATGTCATTATTGGCGTAGCGAAACTTCGTGCCCGGCTGTTCGAGTAAGGACCAGCTGGTGGCCTGCTGGCTAACGCTGGTAGCACCCATGTAAATGCCATCGGTGCGGTTGCCGGCGGTGTCGCTGGTCAAGCCGCTGGCCATGCGCATGAGATTATCCAGGGTGATCGCGCTGCGCGGATCGCCAAATTTTTGCCATTGGGGTAAAGCGGCTTTGGCGCCCACATGGGCCATATTCTGCTGCACCGAATGGCCGATCAGAGTCCCGGCGATAGATTTGGCAACTGACCATGTCCGTTGCCCAGTGTGCAGATCATGGCCGGCTTTATATTGTTCGGCGATAATCCCGTTGTTGTGCACTATCAGGACGGCGCTTGTTTTGCTACCTTCGCCGTAAGTGCTGGCATCGAACGCCTTTTCCGTCACAGCGCGGGCGGCAAATTGCGAAGCGCTTTTTACCGGGGCAGGGGTGATATCGCCCATCGGCCATGGACGATCATCGGCGAACACTCGGGCTTTAACCGGCGCACCGGTTTTGAGTCCGGCAGATCCAATCGGCATGGATGTGCAACCGCTGCTGCGATTCCAGATGGCGACGCGAGGCGGCGCATCATCGGCAAAGGCGACACGGACCTGCCGTTCACTCTCGTCGATTTCTTCCGGCAAGGTAGGTACGATATCCGCGATCCGGTCATATATACCGGTCAATTCATCTGCCTTGATATCGGCGAGCGATTTTCCGCCGTTCCACAGGCCTGAACAGATAAACTGGGCTTTATATCCTGCAGCCAGCGCTCGGTCATAGCGTGTGGGCTCTTTCTCTTGGGCAAAGGCGTTGATCGGCAACAACGCGCCCAAGGCACAAATACTAACCAGCTTTTTCAGCACGCAATTTCTCCCAATAATCCAGGCGTTCGCGGATCTTATGTTCAAAGCCCCGATCTACAGGCTGGTAGAAATTCTGGGGCTGCATTTCTTCCGGCCAGTAATTGTCGCCCGAAAAGCCGTCGTCACTTTCATGATCATAGCTATAGCCCGAGCCATAGCCGATTTCCTTCATCAGCTTGGTCGGGGCGTTGAGAATATTCTGCGGAGGCATCAGCGAGCCGGTGTCCCGCGCGGATTTCCATGCGGATTTCTGGGCGTTGTAGGCAGCATTGGATTTTGGTGCGGTTGCGCAATAGAGGCAGGCCTGGACAATTGCCAGTTCGCCTTCCGGACTGCCGAGAAATTCATAGGCCTGTTTCGCGGCCAGCGCCTGCACCAGCGCCTGCGGATCGGCCATCCCGATATCCTCGACGGCAAAACGAACGATCCGGCGCAGCAGGAACAGTGGCTGTTCTCCCGCCACCAGCATCCTTGCCAGATAATAAAGCGAGGCCTGGGGGTCCGACCCCCGCAACGCTTTGTGCAGCGCCGAGATGAGATTGTAATGACCCTCGCGATCCTTGTCATAGACCGCCATCCGGCGGTGCAGGATTTTTGCCAGCTGGTGAGGGTCGAGAGGGTCTTTGATATCCAGCGAAAACAGCGTCTCGGCCTGATTGAGCAGAAACCGGCCGTCTCCGTCTGCGCTGGCGATCAGCGCCTCTCTCGCATTGACGGTTAGCGGGAGGGATTTGTCTTCGATTGTTTCCGCTTTTTCCAGAATCTGGCCAAGGGCCGCTTTATCCAGTCGATTGAGAATAAGCACCTGCGCACGGCTAAGCAGAGCGGCATTGAGTTCAAAGGACGGGTTTTCGGTTGTCGCTCCGACCAGCACTACCGTACCGCGCTCGACATAAGGCAGGAAACTATCCTGCTGCGAACGATTGAAGCGGTGGATCTCGTCGACAAACAATAAGGTCGCCTTGCCCGACTGAAACCGCATCTCGGCCTCGGCAAAGACTTTTTTGAGTTCCGCCACGCCGGAGAAGACCGCCGATATTGCCTTGAAATGCAATTCGGTCTGATCGGCCAACAACCGCGCTAGGCTGGTTTTTCCCGTCCCCGGAGGCCCCCACAATATGATCGAGGATAGTCTTCCCGCTGCGATCATCCGGCCAATAGTGCCGTCGGTGCCCACCAGATGGTCCTGCCCGACGATGTCGGCCAGTTGGCGCGGCCGCAACCGGTCGGCCAAGGGTGCCTCGGGCATATTGTCTGGTTCGCCTTGCTGGTCCTTTTTATCGTCAAACAGGCCTTGCATGGTCAGCGGACGGCAGCCTGTTTGATCGGACCATGACCGGCTTGGCGCTGACGCACCAGTCGTACATAGGTTTGCGCGACGGCATTGTTGATCTGGTCCCAGCTATATTCTTCCGCGCGTTTTTCTCCGGCGGAACCGTGGGCGTTGCGCACGTCAATATTCTCGCAATAGAGTTGCAGTGCATCCGCAAATTCCCGAATTGCGCCCGGTCTGACGAGCTTGCCGGAATCGTTATGCTTGACCAGGCTCTGGCTGCCGGTTGCCTTTGCAGCGACGACCGGTAGCCCGCAGGCCATTGCTTCGAGTGTGACATTGCCAAAGGTCTCGGTAACCGAAGGATTGAACAACATATCCATGCTGGCAACCGCGCGGCCAAGATCGCTGCCTTGCTGGAACCCGGCAAAAATGGCGCCGGGAATTCTTTCTTCGAACCACTGCTTGGCCGGTCCTTCTCCGATGACGACTATTTTATGCGTCACCTTGCGGCGTTTGAGTTCATCAATTGTGTCGGAAAAGACATCGAGACCCTTTTCCATCACCAACCGTCCGAGGAAACCAATGACCGGTTCATCGTCTGCGATGCCCAATGACCTACGCCATGCCATATCCCGGTGACTGGAATTGAATATCTCGCGGTCGACGCCACGCGACCAGATGCCGACGTCATAGTTCATCCGCTGGTCGCGGAGAACTTGGGCCATTGACTCGGACGGTGCCACCAGCGCATCGCATCGCCGATATAGTCGTCGCAAAATCGCTTCGATCACCGGTTCCAGAAAGGCGAGATTATAATAGCGGGGGTAGGTCTCGAACCGCGTGTGTACAGAAGCGAGGACAGGAATATTCTCGCGACGCGCCCACGATACCATCTTGTGGCCTACCCGGTCGGGACTCGATATCTGCATGATATTAGGATTGAATTGTTCGAGATCCTTGCGCACATCGCTGGAAATGCGGGTCGGAAAGCGATATTCACCGCGTCCGGGAAAGGCGACGGAAGGTACGCTGATCAGATCACCGGTCGGTTCAAACGCCGGCGTGTCGGTGGTTGGCGAATAGACCCGAACGGCGGCTCCCTGACGTAGCAGATAATCCACAAGCCGGTTGAGCGCCTGATTGGCGCCGTCGCGTACGAAATTATAATTGCCGCTATAAAGAGCAATGCGAAGGTCACTGATTTCCATAGCCGCCTTCAAGCATAGTCAGCGGGGAATTGCCAATATGAACTTGCTCCGCTAGCAAGCTGTGATGATACGGACCCAGCTCGACCAATTGTTGATAGGCACCCCGAAACCATTTCGCGATGATGGCGAAATGAGCGCGATAGCCAAAATGTCGACGGATGATGCCGCGATGCTCGGCTTTGAAGGCCTCGAAGGCAATCAGGTTGGCGATCCGCTCCGGCACGGCGGCCGTGACAAGGCGGTTCATCTCTATGCGGCCGAACATTATGCGTTCTGGCAGGAAAAATATCCAGATCTGAACCTGTTGGAGCGGCCCGGCGCATTTGGTGAAAATTTCAGCTGCACCGGATTGACCGAAGATCGGCTTTGCCTTGGCGATATCTTTCGCTTGGGGGACGCGCTGATCGAGTGCAGCCATGCCCGGCAGCCGTGCTGGAAGCTCAATCATCGCTTTGGCAAAGCGGACGTTATGAAAACCGTTGTGAAGACGGGGAAATCAGGAAGCTATTTCCGCGTTCTGGAAACAGGCATGGTGCGGGCAGGGGACGACTTCGTTCAGCAGGGTCGGCCGTTGCCCGAATGGCCGCTTGACCGGCTGTTCGACCTGATCATCGGCGGTCAGCACAAGGGGCGAAACGCTGAACTCAGGGCGCTGTCAAATAACCCGTTGCTTGCAGAAAACTGGCGTGCTCGTGCTGAACAGCTGGCGGTGAACTGAACCTGCTATCCGTGAACCTGTTCTGGCGGGTGCAGACGCAATTTGGTCACCCGGCGATCGTCGGCTTCGGTAATTTCCAATATCCAGCCGCTCGGATGCTCTAGTCTTTCTCCGACCGCAGGAATGTGTCCGGCAAGGACGAAGCAAAGCCCGCCGATCGTATCGACATCCTCGTCAATTTCTTCCAGCGCCGGATCGATGGCTACTCCGACATTATCCAGTTCTGCGCGGGCATCTGCTTCCCATATGCCATCGTCCAGCTTGACCAGCATCGGGACCGGTTCGTCATCATGTTCGTCTTCAATCTCGCCGGTGATTTCCTCGACAATATCCTCGATCGTAACCAGACCTTCGGTGCCGTTATATTCGTCAAAAATGATCGCCAGATGGGTGCGGGTTGCGCGCATTTCTGCCAGCAGATCGAGTACGCCCATGGATTCCGGAACGAAGCGAGGCTGCCGGAGAAATGGGGTTATATCGTCCGGATGTTTTCCGCCTTTGGCGACAATTGCGAAGATATCCTTGATATGGATCATGCCGATAATATTGTCGAGATTCTCGCGATAGACCGGAATGCGGCTATGGCCGTGTTCGGAAAAAATATCGACAAAGTCGCTAAACGGGGAGCTTTCCTCGATAGCGATCATGTCGGCCCGGGGAACGGCTATATCGTCAACCCGGTTCTCGCTGAAATGCAGCATATTGCGCAACATTTCGAGTTCCAGCGATGATACGTCCTGTCGGCCATTGGGATCGGCTTCGGCATCACTCTCATGGTCATCAATGACTTCTTCGATCTGCGCGCGCAGACTATTATCTTCGGTATTGCCGAATAGCAGAGCCTTCAGGCTCCGCCATATTCGCCCAGGCTCGTCATCTTCCTTGGATTGGCCACTGTTGCGAATCACGCCCGTGCCATTTTCCTTTTCAACGTCACTCATAGTATTTCTTGATTACCCGCTTTACGTCTGTTCTGCGTAGGGATTGGCAATGCCCAATGTTGCCAAGGCATTGATTTCGCAATTTTCCATCATCCCCGCATCGATCTCGTTCTCGTGATCATATCCTAGCAAATGCAGCGACCCGTGCACAATCAAATGTGTAATATGGTCGGAAAAGGAAATCTCCTTGGCGGAGGCCTCGTCGCGACAGGTCTCATATGCCAGGATTATATCCCCGAGCAAGGCCTCTCCGTCGTCGGTATTCGCGAGCGCTTCGAGCAGGTCTGGCTGGATCTGGGGAAAGGACAAGACGTTGGTTGGCTTGTCCTTGCCGCGATAAGCCTTGTTCAGAGATTGGACATCGGCATTGTCCGAGAGCTTGACACTTAGCTCCATTTCAAAATTCCGGGACAAGAGATCGGCATGGGAGGACGCGGCGATGCCGGCCTTCGCCGCCCGCGCGGCCAATTCCGTCCAGTCCTGTTCATTTCCCCATTCGGGAGACGCAATCAGTTCAGTCTGCAGCATCTTTGCCTTCATAGGCTTCGACGATTTTTCCGACCAGCGGGTGGCGGACGACGTCGCCGGCGCCAAATTCGACTACGCTGACTCTTTCGATATCCTTCAACTTGGATACGGCATCGGCAAGCCCTGAGACCGCTTCTTTTGGAAGGTCGACCTGTTTGGGGTCTCCGCAAATCACCATCCGGCTGTTCATGCCAAAGCGGGTCAGAAACATTTTCATCTGCGCCGCTGTTGTATTTTGCGCCTCGTCGAGAATGACAAAGGCGTCGGCGAGAGTGCGTCCGCGCATGAAGGCGATCGGAGCGATCTCTATTTCGCCGCTCTCGATACGTCTTTCCACCTGCTCCGCGGGAAGCGTGTCATATAGCGCGTCGTAAAGGGGGCGCAGAAACGGATCGACCTTTTCTTTCAAATCACCTGGAAGAAAACCGATCTTCTCGCCCGCTTCGACGGCAGGGCGCGAAAGAATGAGCCGGTCGACAGAACCGCTAACTAGCTGGGAAACGGCTTGCGCCACCGCCAGATAGGTTTTGCCGGTTCCTGCAGGGCCAAGAGCAAAAATCATATCGTCGCGAGCGAGGGCCTCCATATAATGGGCCTGCCGGACGGAACGCGGGAAAATGGTTTTCTTGCGCGTCCGGATCATCACCTTCGGTGCATCAGCGACGTCGTTTTTCGTGGTTTTGCCGTTACCAGCAGATTGCTTTGCTACCTTGGCGACGCGCGGGTCGGCCGCCATGGCGATGATCGCCTCGACTGCGCCATTGTCAATTTCCTGACCCTGTTCCAGACGATTGTAGATTCCGGTGAGAACATCCCGCGCTTGCGAGACGGCTTCTGCCTCGCCTTCGATTTTCAGCTTCGTTCCGCGAGCAGCGATATAGACACCAAGACGGTTTTCGATCGCCACGATATTCCGGTCATATTCGCCGAACAGATCGCCCAGTATCTGAGGATCTTCGAATTCCAGATCGAGTTTTACGATGTTTCCGGCGGATCCGGCTTTTGTTTTCTGGACCATCAGGCGGCCATTCTTTCTCTGATTTCGCCGGTGAGGCTGTTCGGGCCGGCGCGGGTGACTTCGACTTCAACCAAATCGCCAATCTTCAGATCGGGCGAGACGATATGCAGCGATTGCAGCCATGGCGTCTTGCCGATCAACTGGCCATCCAGCTTGCCTTGCCGTTCGAGCAATATATCGGTCGTGCGGCCCACGGTTTGCTGGTTGAACGCATATTGCTGTTCGTTCAGCAATGCTTGCAATCTCTGCAAACGCTCGTCCATGACTTCCGGTGCGATCTGGTCGTCCATTCCCGCTGCCGGCGTACCGGGGCGAGGAGAATATTTGAACGAGAATGCCTGGGAATATTGCGCGTCCCGGACGATCTGGAGGGTTTCCTCGAAATCCTGATCGGTTTCACCCGGGAAGCCGACTATGAAGTCGCCCGAAAGCGCGACATCGGGCCGCACCGCACGCATTTGCTCGAGAATGGTGAGATAGCTTTGCACACTGTGCGAGCGGTTCATCGCTTTCAGGATGCGGTCGCTGCCGGACTGGACGGGCAGATGGAGGAAGGGCATCAGCTTGGCAACTTCGCCATGCGCGGCGACCAGTCCTTCGGTCATGTCATTGGGATGGCTGGTCATGTAACGAATACGCTTCAGACCGGAAATTTGGTCGAGCGCCCGGATCAGGCCGTCGAGTCCCTGATGATTGCCCTTTTCGTCTTCGCCGGTCCAAGCATTGACATTCTGTCCGAGCAAAGTGATTTCGCGCGCGCCGCCGTCGACCAGAGCTTTTGCTTCATCGACAAGATCTGCCCAGGGACGGGAGATTTCTGCGCCACGAGTATAGGGAACCACGCAATAGGTGCAGAATTTGTCGCAACCTTCCTGCACCGTCAGGAATGCGGTTGGCCGTGCCTGTTTCCCGCGTGATGGCAGGACATCAAATTTCGATATGGCGGGCATGTCCGTGTCGAGCGCTTTCTTGCCCGATCTCGCGGTTGCCATCAGTTCCGGCAGCCGGTGATAGGCTTGCGGTCCAACGACGATATCGACGCTGGGTGCGCGGCGGGAGATTTCTTTCCCCTCGGCCTGCGCGACGCAGCCCGCGACCGCGATCATCGGACTGCTGCCGTCTTTTCTGCGCAACCGCCCGATATCGGAATAGACCTTGTCGACTGCCTTTTCCCGGATGTGGCAGGTATTCAGCACCACCAGATCGGCTTCTTCGCCATTTTCCGCGGCGCTCATGCCCTGATCGACGAGCAGTTCGGACATGCGCTCGCCGTCATAGACGTTCATCTGGCAGCCAAAGGATTTGATGTGGAATTTTTTAAGATCGGCTTGAGTCATAGAACACGCCTATACAATGGGTTTGCCCCCCAGGGAAGCCGAAAGCGGTTCGGCAATCCGTCGCCTGGCCTCGGCTGCGATATCTTTTCGCGACGAATAATGGTCAGGATCGAAGGGCTCCAGAAAATTGACTTCAACCAGAAAACTGCTGCGCCGCGTCAGCAGGCGCCAGGCATTTGACGGCGCGCTTTCTTCGCCCGTCCAGCTGACTTCATGCGCATATTCTCCGTAGTTGAGAAATATCGGTTGCACCAATATGCCCGGCGGGGGCGGCTCCAGCACTTTTAGCAGCGGCGCCTTGAATGGGAGCAGGGTCGAGCCATCGGTCGTCGTGCCTTCGGGAAAGATCGTGATCGCCCAGGTCTCCTCCAGAGCATCCCGCAACTGGTTGATTTGCTGGGCTATACCCATCCGGTCCGACCGGGAAACGAAGACGGTGTCATTGAGCCGGCAGAGCCAGCCGATGATCGGCCAGTTCCCGATTTCTTCCTTTGAAACAAAAGCGGTGCCGCTATGTCCGCCCAGAATCGCAATATCCACCCATGACAGATGATTGGATATGAAAAAGACATCCCGCCTTATCGGTATGCCCTTGATCTTGACTCGCGCACCGCATGCGAACGCTGCAATCTTCAGGAACGTTCGTGGCCAGGGATTGGGAAGCCGCAAAAGCCGCCAAATATAGTAAAATGGCACGCAGACGAACAGGGCAGCGAACAGCAGGATGATCCGCAGTGAAAATCTCAAATAGCCCAACGGCGTTGCTCCGTCCCACAGACGGTACGCCATTGGCTGGGTATCACAAGGTCGAGCCTCAGAATCGGGGTTGGGCACTTTATTTTTTTCTGGCGAGAGATACGCCATATAGCTCCATGCGGTGGTCAACCAGGCGATAGCCTAGTTTTTCTGCAATCTGCTTCTGCAGCGCTTCAAGCTCGGGATCGACAAATTCGATAACTTTTCCGGTTTCAACATCGATCAGATGATCATGGTGAGATTCAGGAACGGCTTCATAGCGGGCCCGACCATCGCCAAAATCGTGACGGTCCAATATGCCGGCTTCTTCAAACAGGCGAACCGTCCGGTAAACCGTTGCAATCGAAATGCGGGAATCTACCGCTGAGGCACGTTCATGCAGGGTTTCGACGTCCGGATGATCCTCGGCATCGGAAATGACACGCGCGATTACGCGACGCTGGTCAGTGATCCGCAACCCTTTTTCTGCACATAATGCTTCAAGATCAATTTTTTGTGGCATGGAGCCTTTCCGTTATCGTTGGGGAGACTCTATGCGGGGTGGAAGATATTGCAAAGCGAAAATTGCGGCAATATTGCCGCAATTTTCTAATTTCGATGCAATAGTGAAGTTATTTACTTCTTCGGACCCTTTTTCTTGCCGAGGCCGATAGCCTTGGCAAGCTGGCGGCGCTTCTCAGCATAATTGGGGGCGACCATCGGGTAATCGTTGGGCAGGCCCCATTTTGCGCGATAATCTTCCGGAGTCATGCTATAATGAGTCATCAGATGGCGCTTCAGCATTTTGAGCTTCTTGCCATCTTCCAGACAGACAACATAATCCGCTTTGATAGATGATTTAATCGGAACGGCAGGATCAGGGCGGGCCTGTTCCGCAGCTTTGCCGGAAAGACCGGCAAGAGCTCCATGAACACTGCTGATGATAATAGGTAAATCTGATACGGCGACGCTGTTGTTGCTAACATGCGCCGCAACGATATCTGAAGTGAGCGTAATAAGCGTCTCGTTCAGAGCGATTTCTTCCTCTGTCATAATATAGTACCTTTTTGCGACCATTATTATTATATTGCAATTCTTGCCGGCCGTTATTTACACGAACGAACACAGGCTGCAACAGTCAAACGTTCGAAATCATTTATCTTTTAAATAGGGGGGTGACGGCAGCTTTATAGGTTATCGCGTCGAATTTTTCCATATTCGGACCAGTGTAATAAGCTTTGCGTAACCCGATCTCGCGGAAACCAAATTTTGCGTAGAGTTTCCCCGCCGGGTTATTTGCCCGCATTTCCAGAAAAATATTAGAAACATCGTTTTCTCGAGCGATCAGGAACATCTGTTCGAGTAGCACATAGCCGACGCCGTGTTTCTGGCATTCCGGAGACACCGCAATCATCAGAAGCTCTTCCTCATCCGCTGCCTGACGGCTGATCACAAAACCACAGATTGTATCTTTCTGTCGTGCGATCAAAAGCTTCGCACTGGGCATTGCCAGCATCGACCGGCATTGGTGATGGTTCCAGCTTTCGCCATAGGTTTTGGGAAATGCAGCTTCCATAACCCGCATAACGTCACTCAAATTGCTGAAATCACCGGGGCCCACATCGATCGAAGCCGAATCAGGGGCTTCCCACGGCTTATGGCGACTGGCCATCGCTCAGGAGGCTTTCGCTGGCTGGGCGTCCGGTTTGCGTCCATAAACGGGTTTCGATGACATTTTTTTCATATCGCTCGCCACTAAAGAGATTTGCGAAGCATTTGGCAATATTGGATAGTGTTCAATTGTGCCGACTATCCCGGCAAGCTCCGTCGCGGCGGATCCGGCAATGATGTCGGCTTTGATCGATGCTGCTGCTTGCTCGGGGGTAAGTGAGGCAAACGGCTCCAGCGGTTCGCCGTTGCTGGAGAAATTCTGCAAAAAATATTCGCCATGGCCTGCAAGCATGGCCACGCAGACCGGTCGAACTGTTTCAAGCTGCTTCTGCGCCTGCGCCGCTACTAGCGCGAGGCAGGAGTAACCATGGATTTCCGCGCCCCAGGCCAGTGCCAAGGCTTTTGCCGCGGAAATGCCGATACGAACGCCGGTAAAACTGCCCGGTCCGCAATTCACCAGAATTTTATCCGCTTTGCCGCGGTCGGGAAGTTGCGCAATCGCCGGAATAAGCTTTTCCGCATGTCCTCGGCCGATTGCGGCATAGTCCGAAGCAATCAGTAGATCGCCTTCGAATAAAGCAACGGAACATGCGATGGTGGCCGTATCGATCGCGAGAAGGCGGTCGCCCATCAAACGGTCAGATCAAGCTGTTGAATTTATCGAATTCCGGACGCGGGCTGCGATCAAAAATCGTTGCCGGATCGCCATAGCCCAGTGTCGAGATGAAATTGGATCTGACACTAGGCTGGTCGCCGAAAAATTCCTTGTCGACCGCATCATTATCGAAGCCTGACATCGGGCCCGTGTCGAGACCGAGCGCGCGAGCCGCGAGAATGAAATAGCCGCCTTGCAGCGAACTGTTCCGCATCGCATGTACTTTTCGCGCTTCGGCATCGCCGGCAAACCAGCTTTTCGCGTCAGCATGCGGGAAAAGCTCCGGCAGATGCACGTGAAAATCCTGATCCATACCAATGATGACCGCCGCTGGCGCTTTGCGGATTTTTTCCTGATTGCCTTCGGATGAAAGGGCGGCCAGCCGGTCCTTCGCCTCTTGGCTGTGGCACCAGACAAGTCGTGCCGGCAGCATGTTCGCGCTGGTCGGACCCATTTTCATCAGATTCCAGATTGCATGCAGCTGGTCTACCGAAACAGGTTTGTCCTGATAGCCGTTATAGGTGCGCGCTTCGAGAAACAGCTGGTTCAGCGCCGCTTGATCCAATGGGGAATTCATTGATATACCTTTGTGTAAAAAGGGAACTTATGCCGCCTGGACGTCAGTGACCTCGGGAACATAATGTTTCAGCAGGGATTCGATCCCGTGCTTCAAAGTAGCCGAAGACGACGGGCATCCCGCGCAGGCACCCTGCATTTTCAGGAATACCGTGCCCTTGTTGAAACCGCGATAGATGATGTCGCCACCATCATTGGCAACCGCCGGGCGGACCCGGGTTTCGATCAATTCCTTGATCTGTGCTACAATATCGGCGTCTTCCGGATCGTCATGCACTTCCTCTTCAGGGGGGACGGAAATTTCTCCCGCGCTACCGGGCTTGAACAACGGTAGCCCGGCCGAAAAATGATCAAGCAAAATGCTCAGTACCTGGGGTTTCTGATCACTCCAGTCGGCGCCCGGTCCGCAGGTTACCGAGATAAAATCCGAACCGAAGAAGACGCCCGTGACATCGCCGAGTGTGAAAAGCGCTTCGGCAAGCGGTGATATCTCCGCATCTTCCGGAGACGCAAAGTCACGGGTCCCGTCGGACATGACCGGTTGTCCAACCAGAAATTTGAGGGTCGACGGGTTCGGTGTTTTTTCTGTTTCAATAAGCATGTTCCTTATCTGGCGATTATTGATGACGCTATCAAGGGGTAAAAGGCTTAACCGCCGCAGCATTTGCTATGTATCGGGGGAATATTCACTGGCCAGTAAGATTGGGCCTGCTTATATCGCTTCCATGAAACCAACATTCCCCCGTCTCACCCGACATATGTCGTTTATCTGCCTGGCGTTCGGCCTGCTCGCTGTGCCAAATTTGGCTGCTGCACAACAGGCCGAGAGCGCCGAAACACAACCATGGCTTTACAAGAACAGCGATGTTCCGGTCGACAAGAGCTGGACCTTTGGTGAACTGGACAACGGATTACGCTATGCGATCAAACGCAATGGTGTACCGCCGGGCCAAGTGTCGATCCGGTTGCGGTTGGATGTCGGTTCGCTAATGGAGACCGAACAGGAGCAGGGATTTGCCCATTTCATGGAACATCTGACCTTTCGCGGTTCGACCCATGTGCCCGACGGTGAGGCGAAACGTGTCTGGCAGCGACTGGGGGCGACGTTTGGAAGCGACAGCAATGCCGAAACAACGCCGACGCAAACCG
The DNA here is from genome assembly GCF_963975555.1 of uncultured Parasphingorhabdus sp. Taxonomy (GTDB): domain Bacteria; phylum Pseudomonadota; class Alphaproteobacteria; order Sphingomonadales; family Sphingomonadaceae; genus Parasphingorhabdus. The sequence goes on from NZ_CAXBHH010000002.1 coordinate 240,322, forward strand.
TTTACAAGCTGGACCTGCCTAACGCCAACAGAACCAGTCTCGACGAGAGCTTGAAAATATTGTCTGGAATGGTGAGTTCGCCCGGTTTGAACATAACCGCAATCAATGCAGAGCGTCCGGTGGTGCTGGCGGAATTGCGCGAACGGGCCGGTCCCCAAACGATAGTGCAAAATGCGACGCGCGAACTGTTTTTTGCGGAGCAACGGCTAGCGAACCGCGCGCCCATCGGAACGCCGGAAACCCTGGGCGCTGCAACGCCGAAAATGCTGCAACTATTCCATCAACGCTGGTATCGGCCCGAGCAAGCGGTCATTGTAATCGCCGGAGACGGTGATCCGGCACTGTTCGAGGAATTGTTGAAAAAGCACTTTTCCAAATGGCGTGGAAAAGGCGAAGCGGGGGTTATTCCCGATTTCGGGCAGCCGCGAGATATAGAGGATATCAGCCGGGTTGTTATCGAGCCCACGTTGCCGCGGTTCATTTCGATGGTCATCGCCCGTCCCTGGGAGCAGGTCGAGGATACGATTGTCTATAACCAGCAGATTTTGATCGATCTGCTAGCGCTGCAGATGATCAACCGTCGCCTGGAAGGTCGGGCGAGAGCAGGGGGGAGCTATCTCCAGGCAAGCGTCGGACAGGATGACGTCAGCCGTTCGATTGACGGGACATTTATCAGTATCATCCCACTCGGCGACGACTGGGAAGCTGCTCTGGCCGATGTACGCGGTGTTATCGCCGATGCCACAACTGTTGCACCTTCCGAGCAAGACATTGCCCGGGAGATTGCGGAATTCGATGCAGCGCTGGCGATCGGCGTCGAAAGCTACCAGACGGAAGCGGCGCGAAAACAGGCTGACGATATCGTCAATGCTGTCGACATTCGGGAAACCGTCGCGACGCCGCAGGTGGCGCTCGACGTATTTCGCGAAATGAGAGACCTGTACACGCCTGAAAGGCTGCTTGAATCCACGAAAAAATTATTTACCGGCGTGTCGACGCGGGCCTTGATGACATCCCCCGACGTCATCGATGATGGGAAGGTCAAACTGGCCAAGGCGCTGAGAAGCACCGTCAAGGCTTCAAGCGACGTTCGTGTCACCCAATCCGATCTTGGTTTTGAAGCCTTGAAAAAAATCGGCAAAAAAGGCTCTGTCAAAACGGCGCAGAAGATTGACCGTTTCGATATCGAGCAGCTGGAGCTTTCCAACGGCGTCAGGGTCCTGCTGTTTCCGAACACATCGGAACGCAACAAGATCATGGTCAATGCCCGATTTGGAACTGGATATAGCGGCCTGTCGCCTGATAAGGAATCACTTGCCTGGTCCGGCGCGCTCGCGTTGATCGCCAGCGGGGTTGGTGATCTCGGACAGGAAGAGCTCGACAAGATTACCACCGGGCGCCGTATTGGACTGGGATTTAGCATAGACAATGACGCGTTCGAAATTGCCGCCAATACAAGGCCGGCCGACCTCGAAGACCAGCTTCATCTGATTGCGGCGAAATTGGAGAATCCTCGCTGGGATCCGGCGCCGGTCATCCGCAGCAGAGCTGCATCGCTTATCGGCTATGACAGTTTCTCGGCATCTCCGCAGGCGGTTATGGAACGGGACCTTGAATGGCTCGTCCACGGAAAGGATCCTCGCTGGAAGACTCCGGACAAAGAAGATTTCGAAAAACTCAACGCCGAGAATTTTAAACAATTCTGGAAGCCGATTCTTGCAAGCGGTCCGGTCGAGCTGATGTTGTTTGGTGATTTTGACCGTGATCAGGCGGTAGAGGCGATCCTCAGGACCTTCGGCGCGTTGAAAGAGCGCAAGCCGCTTGCTGTCCAGCCCGGAGCAACATCGCCGCAATTTCCTGCTCCGCAGGCCGGCCCGGAAATTCTGGTTCATAAAGGTGATCAAGACCGGGCCGCTGCGATGGTCGCCTGGCCAACCGGTGGCGGGCTGGAGAATATACGCGAGAGCCGGAAACTGGAAGTGCTTGTCTCCATTTTCAATGACCGGTTGTTTGAAATTCTTCGCTCTCAACAAGGGGCAAGCTATAGCCCGCAAGTTGTTAACAGCTGGCCGGTCGAGTTTAATTCAGGCGGTTATATCGGGGCACAAAGCCAATTGACCCCGGACAACGTCGACCGCTTCTACAATGTCGTGGAATTGATCGTTAAAGACCTTCGGGAAAATCCGGTGAGTGCCGATGAGTTGCAGCGTGTTGTCGAACCCTTGCGTCAGCTTATAGCCCGTGCCTCCAGCGGCAATAGCTTCTGGATGAGCCAGATGGAGGGAGCGAGTTTCAATCCGCAGAAATTTGTCGCGCTGCAGACGCTGCTCCACGATTACACCGTTATTACCCCTGAAGAGGTGCAGGCTCTGGCCGTCAAATATCTTGTTGATGGCAAGAAATGGAAGCTCGTCGTTCTGCCGGAGGGCGACCGGCTTGCCGCCAATGACAATGATCCGGTGGCGACCTCAGAAAACAGCGCGGCGAGTAACTAGATCGAGTCTACCAGCGCCAGTATCTGCTCGTTGCTGGGGCGTTTCTTGTAATTGCCCGATACGGATTTCGCGATGATCTTGCCGTTTTTGTCGATCACAAAAACCGAAGCATAAGGCACGCCGACGGCGCGGCCGTCGGTATATTGCGGGTCGCGCAATCCGAAACCATCTATGACCTTGGATGGCTGGTCTGAGAGCATCTGATATTGCAACATCTGGTTTTTGGCGAAGCGGTCCTGCTTGTCCGGGCTGTCATAAGAGAGCCCGTAAAGATTATAGCCGCGATCCTTCAGATCATCGACAATAGCATTGATCGATTTCAATTGGGTCTGGCAATAGGGACACCATTCAACCGACCGGGTAAAAACAACAAGGGCAGGGCCATTCTCGAGGATTTTACCGAGAGTGGTTTCGCCCGCATCTGTTAGCAGGCCGGCAGCCATCGGTGCCTGGTCTCCAACAGCCAGTCCGGCATCAATGCTTTCCGTACCGCTGATCGGAGAAACAACCGTTTCCGGTTTGCTGTCAACTTGCTCGGTCAATGCGGAATCCGCCTCGTCAGCGGATTCAGAGCAGCCAGACAGGGCTACCGCAGCAGTGGAAGACAATAATAACATCGCTCGTTTCATGAATGACTCCATCTCATTATCTTCGCTACCGAGGGGATTTCGATAACATCATAATATATATTTGGACAGGTCAGTATTCTTGGCAACATCGGAAAGCTGCTTGTCAACATAGGCTGCGTCGACGGTAATTTCTTCGCCGCCACGGTCCTCCGCATTGAAGCTGATATCTTCGAGCAGTTTTTCCATAACCGTCTGCAGACGGCGGGCACCGATATTTTCAACGGTCTCGTTCACGTTGGCCGCGATTTCAGCCAGTTTCCTGATCGCGTCGTCGGTGATGGTGATCGTGACATCTTCGGTCCCTAGAAGAGCTATATATTGCTCGGTCAAATTGGCTCTGGTCTCGGTCAATATCCTTACGAAATCCTCTTCGGTCAACGCCCGCAATTCCACCCGGATCGGCAAGCGACCCTGTAATTCGGGCAGCATGTCGCTGGGTTTGGATATGGAAAAAGCGCCGGAAGCGATGAACAGGATATGGTCTGTTTTCATCGGACCATATTTGGTTGCGACGGTCGTGCCCTCGATCAGCGGAAGCAGATCGCGCTGGACGCCTTCCCGGCTAACCGATCCGCCACGCACATCGCTCACCGCGATCTTGTCGATCTCGTCAAGGAAGACGATCCCGTTGGATTCTGCATCGGTTATGGCAGCGCGCGAAATATCATCATCATCGAGACGCTTGTCTGATTCCTCTTCGACGAGCTTGTCCCAGGCATCGGCTACGCGCATTTTGCGCCGCTTCAGACGGCTCTGGTTGAAAGCCTTGCCCATCATGTCGGACAGGTTGATCATACCAACCTGACCACCCATGCCCGGAATATCCATCGGCGTGTTGGGCGTGTCTTCGACCTCAATCTCGATTTCGGTGTCGTTCATGTGATTGTCGACCACACGCTGGCGAAAACTTTCGCGCGTGGCTTCGCTGGCGCTTTCTCCGCACAGAACGTCGAGCAATCTCTTCATCGCAGCTTCCGCTGCCGCTTCGTGCACAGCCAGGCGCCGGCGTTCGCGTTCCAGTCTCACGGCTTCCTCGGCAAGATCGCGGGCAATCTGCTCGACGTCGCGACCAACATAACCGACTTCCGTGAATTTGGTGGCCTCCACCTTGATAAACGGCGCGTCAGCAAGTTTCGCCAGACGGCGGGAAATTTCGGTTTTGCCGCAACCCGTGGGCCCGATCATCAGGATGTTTTTGGGAGTCACCTCTTCGCGGAGTTCTGCGGGCAATCTCTGTCTACGCCAGCGGTTGCGCAAAGCAACGGCGACCGCGCGTTTTGCATCCTGCTGGCCGATAATATGTTCGTCCAACGCCTTAACGATGGCTTTGGGGGTCAGGTTCGCCTGCATGCTATATTCTCTTTATTATAGGGGTAACGGATCCGACAATATTTAAGTGTCGCTATCGAGGGTTTCAATCGTGACCTGGTCGTTGGTGAACACGCAAAGCTCTGCTGCGATTTGCATCGATTTCCTGGCCAGCTTCTCGGCGTCCTTTTCATAATCTTTCAAGGCGCGCGCGGCGGAAAGGGCGAAATTCCCACCGGAACCGATCGCTGCAATACCTTCTATTGGCTCGAGCACGTCACCGTTGCCGGTAAGGATAAGCGTCACATCCTTGTCAGCTACGATCATCAAAGCTTCCAGATTGCGGAGATATTTGTCGGTCCGCCAATCCTTTGCCAGCTCCACAGCAGCGCGCATGAGCTGGCCATTGTGGCGTTCGAGCTTTGCCTCGAGCCGTTCAAATAAAGTGAAAGCATCTGCGGTCGCGCCAGCGAAGCCGCCAATCACTGATCCGTCGTGTAATTGCCGCACCTTGCGGGCGTTCGGTTTCATCACGGTATTGCCCATGGATACCTGGCCGTCGCCTATAACGACGACCTTGCCATTCCGACGGACCGATAAGATTGTTGTGCCATGCCATTGCTGCAGGCCATGTTGCTGATTTTCTGTCATGAAACCGGATATGGGTAATCTGGTCCGGATGTGCAACCAAAGGCGCTGCCCCTAACCATATTGATGTCCACTTGCCCGGTGATTTTCCAGTTCGCAGCACTTCTAACATCAAAAAAAATGGCGACCAATTGGCCGCCATCTTTAAATTGTTTATGCCTGAATTAATTCAGGGGGAGGTTGGCGCATCGTCGCTGCCGTCAGCTGCGACAACGATACCAGCAATCACTGCTGCTGCAGCGAGGATTGCAATGATGATGCCCGATCCGCCTTCAACATTGTTTTCTTTTTCAACGGTTGCACCGGTACGAGCAACAGAAGAAACAGGCTGAACAGCCTGAGCCAAGACGGGCGCGCTTACAAGCGACGCGGCTGCTGCTGCAGCCATTCCAATTTTACCGAAACGCATAATTTGCTCCTTCAGGGTTTCGCATTACATTCAATACGAACTGGTCATTGGCATAACAGGCAGGTCAAATCAACGATGTTGTTGTTCGAAATGGTGATTTTCCGGAGTAGTGGCAAAGATCACACAGGTCGGATTTTGGCTGATAAACCGATGATTTGAATATGCCGATTGCCTGTTAATCAATTTAATATCCGTGCCGCGCGCGAAAATACTGCATTTGACAGCCTGTTCCAATTCAAGACATTAACCATAGTCCTAAAATCTGTGCTGGAAAATATGGATAACAAATTGTTAACTGTTCCACATGGACAGAGAAAATTTACGATCATTGGCATTGCGAAAAGACGGAATAGGTCATCCCTTTCGTCAAAATCTGCCGTTCGAGATGGCGCCAATCGCCAAAGCGGAACATGTTTTGGAAACTTCGGGTACAACTGGAGGAAAATGGCTGGGCGAAGATGTGAGCCTGTTCATTCTAAGCTTCCTCGCCTTTTTTACCGCCTTTTATACGTTCATTTTCTGACCCGGCACGTTCTGCTCGGCCGCAAAAAGGTCGATCAGTCGCAAGCCCGATGAAGCTGCTGACCGAGCCACGCAGCCACCAGACACATGGCCGCAACCAGCAACAGCTGTTCGGTTGTCGAAACGCCCAGCATGCTAAGGCCGATCGCCGCGAGCGCGCCAAATACCATGCAGCCGGAATTGACCACATTATTTGCAGCAATGGTGCGGGCGGTCTGGCTGATATCGACGGTCGTGGTCAGAAACGCATATAGCGGCACGACGAACATGCCGCCAAATATGGATACACCGCCGAGGGTGGCGAGCAGAGACCAGGCACCATCATGGACGATGAATGTCTTGAATGTGTAGAGTTCGCCATTGGGCAAGCCATCCCAGCTCCGAGTTATGAAGTAGAGTATCAGGACAAATACGCCCATCAAGATGACGCTGACCGGTGCGAAACGCGCCGAAACTTCGCTTTTCAACAACCGGTTGACCAGAACCGAGCCAATCGCGATCCCGATCGAAAAAACGCCCAGAAAGAGGCTCGCTACCTGCGGTGTCGCCGTCAGTACATTCTCCACAAGCGGTGGAAACTGGATGATCAGGACCGATCCGATCGTCCAGAAAAAGCTGATCGCGATAATCGCCAGATATAATTTACGCACATGCAACGTCGCCGAAATCAACTGGATGGAAGAACGAATGAAGTTGAAGTCGATTTTCTCGACTTCCTTTTGCGCGGGGGCCGGCGGCATGAACTGGGCTGCGACCCGGCCCAGAATCGCGACCAGAAAAACCGTAACGACGGCAATTTCGACGCCATTGCCGTTGCGGTCAATGATGATGCCGCCCAGTATCGTGCCGGCAAGAATCGCAATATAGGTGCCCGCTTCGACCAGACCCGTGCCGCCTAGGACTTCATCTTTCTGCAAATGCTGCGGTAGGACTGCATATTTGATCGGACCAAAAAATGTCGATTGCAGTCCGAGCAGGAATAATGCGGTCAGCATGATGGGAATTGAATGCAGCCAAAGCCCGACCCCGCCAATCACGGCAATGAATATCTCGAGGGTCTTGACCAATCGCGTGATCCGCGCCTTGTCGTAATTGTCTGCCAACTGTCCAGCCAGAGACGAAAACAGGAAAAACGGCAGAATGAAGAGACCGGAGGCGAGGGCGTTGAACGCGAAATCCTCGGATTCACTGTCGTAAATTCCGTAAGTTACCAAAATGATCATCGAGAATTTGAACAGATTGTCGTTAAACGCCCCGAGCAGCTGCGTTAGGAACAGCGGCAAAAATCTTTTTGTCCGCAGCAAATGCGCAGTGTTTTGCATCAAGGGAAAATCTCTTTTCGAGGGAAAATTTGAGTGTCAGCGCATCTTTAACCCTCTGAGCCTCCGCGTCAAATCGAATGACGAGAGGAAAGTCCATCAATTTGCGGATGAGTTGATTGAAACAATTTTCATTTCGTCAGAATCTGTTTATGCGAGAGCCGTGATGCTGAATTTGCCAAACATATTAACACTCTCGCGAATATTCGCCGTGCCGATTCTGGTATTTCTGCTTTGGCCCAATTTTGCTGTGGTGAGACCGCAACCGCTGCCGATCGATTATTTGCTCACCTTCGGACTATATTGTCTGATGGCGATTACCGACTATTTCGACGGCTATCTTGCGCGTTCGCAAGGCACCGTCTCCAAGCTCGGGATATTTCTGGATCCTATCGCCGACAAGATCATGGTCGCCGCGGTGGTAATGATGCTGATATTCACGCGGGATATCCACGGCTGGCATGCCATAGCGGCCATTGTCATCTTGCTACGGGAAATCACCGTGTCCGGTTTACGGGAATTTCTTGCCGGCTTGCAGGTCAGCGTTCCTGTTTCCCAATTGGCCAAATGGAAAACCGGATTTCAGATGATTTCGCTCGGCGCGCTCATCCTCGCCGGAGGCTTGCCGCAATTTCCAATCGTTCAAACGGTCGGCCTGTGGACGCTATGGGCCGCTGCGATTCTGACGCTGGTCACCGGTTGGGATTATCTCCGGGTCGGTCTGAAGCACATGGACTGATGGATCGTTCGATCAATCTGGTATATTTCGCCTGGGTGCGGGAACGGCTCGGCCTCGATAGCGAAATAATTTCCCTCGGAGCAGGAGCCGAGACAATAGATGATGTCCTGAACATGCTGGTCGAACGCGGCGGGGCCTATCCGGATGTTTTCTCGGATGTGGCGAAATTGCGCTTCGCTCTCGATCAGGATTATGGAACGCCCGATTCTCCAATAGGCATGGCTCAGGAACTGGCCATTTTTCCACCGGTAACCGGCGGATGATCAGGGTTGAAGTCGGTACCGCTGATTTTGATATTGGCGCCGAGACTGCGAAGGTTGCCGCGCAGGGTGGCGGCGCGATCGCCAGCTTCGTCGGACAGGTCCGCAATGACGGGAATTTGGAAACACTCGAACTCGAACATTATCCGGCTATGACCGATAAGGCGCTTCGTAACATTGCCAAAACAGCGCAAGCCGACTGGCCGCTCCATGCAATCACGATTATTCACCGGGTCGGCAAACTGTCGGTTGGCGAGAATATCGTCCTGGTGGTGACCGGTTCAGATCATCGCGAGGCGGCGATCGAATCCTGTTCCTTCATCATGGACCGGTTGAAGACGGTGGCGCCGTTCTGGAAGAAAGAGACCGGTTCTGACGGATCCACCAAATGGATCGAAGAGCGTGAATCAGATCTCAAGGCATCGGAAAAATGGCAAAAATAGCATAGGCTAGGCCGGTTTATTTATCGGCTTTTCTACGAACCGGCTGTGGAAACCCAGTTCTGTGCACCTTTCATAATCTCCGCCAATAGCTGGAATTCGCTGCGTCGCGGACTGTTGGTGCGCCATACCAGCGCAATGTCGCGGGCCGCGTTTTCCGATTTCAGCGGTCGCGCGACTATATTGGTGTGATTCAAGATGCCGCTGTCGATCGCCATTTTCGGAAGCAGTGTCAGACCCAATCCATTGTCGACCATCTGGACCAGCGTGTGCAGCGACGTTCCCATCATCCTCGCAGAGGCTCTCAGCTCCGGACGATTGCATGCGGCCAAAGCATGATCCTTGAGGCAATGCCCGTCCTCGAGCAGTAACAAGCGGGTTTCGTCCAGCGTAGCCGGATCAACCTGAGCCGGCGGATCACGCGGATCGTCTTTCGGGAAAGCGACAAATATCTCGTCGCTGAACAGGACTTCGGATTCTACGTCGCCACAGGGGAAAGGTAGCGCCAGCAAAACGCAATCAGCATGGCCGTGATGCAGCGAATCGCAGGCGGCCTGGCTGGTTTCCTCTTTCAGATAGAGTTTGAGCTCCGGCCGTTCCTTGCGCAATTGCGGGAGCAAGCGCGGCAATAGAAAGGGCGCAATTGTCGGGATGACGCTCATCCGGACATCACCGGCCAATGGCTTGCCTGCAGATCGGGCCATTTCCGACAATTCTTCTGCCTCGCGCAAGATCCGGTAGGATTTCTCCACCATCTGGTTGCCCAGTTCGGTGAAACGAACGACCCGGCGGGTGCGCTCCACCAGCACGATGTCGAGCAAGGCTTCCAGTTCCTTTATACCCGCGGATAATGTGGACTGGGTGACGAAGCAGGATTCCGCCGCTTTGCCGAAATGGCCATGTTCTTTCAGTGCCACCAGATATTGCAATTGCTTGAGCGTGGGGAGGTAGGTCGACATTATCGAGGCTTTCGATCAGTGCTTATTCTTTAATCTAATATAGTGATTAATAGGGTTTTGAAAAGTGCCATCAGATTTGCGTTTCAAGAAAAGACTGGAAATAGTGGTTTGTCGTCCCTATTTTAAAAATCTTCGCAACATCCGGAGAATATGAATATGTTTCGGGAACTGGGCGCTTATCTGGATTCCATCAAGGCTCGCGACCCGGCCCCGCGGTCGCGCTGGGAAGTGCTGCTATACCCTGGTGTGCTGGCTATTGGCCTGCACCGGCTGGCGCATTGGCTGTTTAAAGGCGAACTCTATTTCTTTGCCCGGCTGATCAATCACATCTCGCGTTTCTTCACCGCAATCGATATCCATCCGGGTGCCAAGATCGGACGGCATCTGTTTATCGATCACGGGTTTACCGTGATCGGCGAGACCGCTGACATCGGTGACAATGTGACCATTTATCAATGCGTGACATTGGGTGGTACTAACCCGACCAACGGCGTTGGCGGCAAGCGTCACCCCTCGATACAAGACGACGTGATCTTGGGTTCCGGCGCGCAGGTGCTCGGACCGATAACCGTCGGCAAGCGGGCGCGCGTCGGTGCGAATGCAGTTGTGACGCAGGACGTACCGGAAGGCGCGACTATGGTCGGAGTTCGCGCTCGTCCGACGTTGGTCGAGGCAAAGGAATATCAAAAAGACTTTGTTCCTTACGGAACGCCGTGCAGCGAGATATTCGATCCATCGACGCAAAAGCTGGAAATCTTGCAATGCGAAATGGAGCAATTGCAAAAGCGTATTGCGGCTTTTGCCGATGAGCGGAACAAAAACGGCAAAGGTATAGAGACCAAGGGACGTGATCGCGCTTGATGCGTTTTTCCGGGTCCAATATCTCGGCATTTCCGCAGCGTAGCGGCCCTTCTCAGGTCGGATTCGAACGCACGGAAATGGAACGAATTCTCGGCCTATATGGCCGGATGGTGGCTGCCGGCCACTGGAAAGATTATGCCATGGACATGCGGCCTGATGTTGCGATTTTCGCAGCCTTTCGCCGGGCATCGGAACGTCCGCAGATACGAATCGAGAAACGACCCGCGGACCGCAACCGTCAGGGTATGTGGTCGTTGCACGGAGAACAAGGCCAGATCCTGAAACGTGGCCATGATCTCGCAGGTATATTGGCGCCGGTCGAGCGCAAGCTTGTGAAGCTTGTCACCGACTAGAAATATAGGCTCCGGTTTTCGATAGGTTCGCCAAGCAACTATGTCTGAACAGCATCGGTGTCGAGAGCATAGCCAGCCGAACGGACCGTGCGAATGATGTCGGCTCTGTCATTGGCGTTGAGCGCTTTGCGGAGCCGCCGAATGTGCACATCGACGGTGCGAAGCTCGATATCGCTATCCTGACCCCATACGCTGTCGAGCAGCCGCTCGCGGGAAAAAACCCAGTTGGGATGTTCCAGAAAATGGCGCAGCAGCCGGAATTCGGTTGGACCCAGCGCGACGGTGTCACCGCCACGTTTGACCTTGTGACCGACCGTGTCCATTTCCAGATCACCGAAAGTCAGTTTTTCGCCGGCCAGAGCGGGACGGACACGGCGCAAAACGGCTTTGACCCGAGCAATCAGTTCCCGGGGGCTGAACGGTTTTGTGATATAATCGTCGGCACCGGTTTCCAGGCCTCGGATCTTGTCTTCTTCTTCGCCACGGGCGGTCAGCATGATGATCGGGATATTGGCGGTTTCCGATGAACGGCGAAGCCGTCGGCAGACCTCGATGCCGGAAAGACTCTCCAGCATCCAGTCGAGCAATATCACGTCCGGACGATGTTCCTGCACCAGCAAAAGCGCTTCCTCGCCATCGCTGGTGTGGATGACGTCATATTCCTCTTTTTTGAAATTCCAGGACAGGAGTTCCGCCAGAGCGGCGTCATCTTCAACCAGCAATAATTTCGCATTTACCATCAGTCAGCCCCATCGCTCAATGCAGCGTCCAGCGTATCCGTCGGGTCTTCTCCGCGGATACGTTCGGGCATTGGTTCACCGGTCGCGGCAAAATAGACCATCTCGGCGACATTGGTTGCGTGGTCGCCGATCCGTTCGAGATTTTTGGCGATGAACAGCAAATGGGCAGCCTCGCTGATATCCTTGGGATTTTCGATCATATGGGTGATCACGGCGCGAAAAATACTATTATAAAAATCATCGACGATTTGATCGCGCCGGTTCACTTCCATCGCCAGTTCTGCGTCCCGACGGGCAAAGGCGTCAAGTGAATCGCGGACCAGTTCGCTGGCGATTTTCGACATCGACGGAAGCAGGGAGATTGGCGTCAGGCGACGGGTTTTGGTGACCAATGGTACCCGTTTGGCGATATTTTTAGCATAATCGCCAATGCGTTCAACGACGCCGGATATTTTGAACGTGGCAATCAATTCTCTCAGATCATCGGCCATCGGGGCCCGCAGAGCGATCGTCTGAAAGGTAAGATCGTCAATCCGCTTTTCGAGATCGTCGATTAGCTTGTCTTCCCTGACGACTTCCGCGGCCAGTTCCAGATCGCTATTTTCCAGCGCGCGCATAGCCTTGTCAATTGCCTGTTCGCTGCGGCCGCCGATTTCCGCGACCATCCCCCGCAACTGGTTGATATCGGAATCAAACGCTTTGACGGTATGTTCTGTACCACTATTGGCCATGTCTTGTTCCTAATCCTCTGCCGGTCAACCGTAACGACCGGTAATATAATCGCGCGTTTTTTCTTCGCGCGGGTTGGTGAAAATATCTGTCGTATCGCCATATTCTACCAGGGTTCCGAGATGGAAAAAGGCGGTTTTCTGGGAGACACGTGCCGCTTGCTGCATATTATGCGTAACGATGACGATGGCATATTTGCCGCGCAATTCGTGGATTAGTTCTTCGATCTTGGCGGTCGCTATCGGATCGAGGGCCGAGCAGGGCTCGTCCATCAGGATTACTTCGGGATCAACCGCGATAGCGCGCGCGATGCACAGCCGCTGCTGCTGGCCGCCCGATAAGGCTGTGCCGCTGTCCTGCAGCCGGTCTTTAACCTCGCCCCATAGACCGGCGCGGTGCAACGAGGATTCGACGATATTGTCCAGTTCTTCCTTGCCGGTCGCCAGCCCGTGGATACGCGGGCCATAGGCAATATTGTCATAGATCGACTTGGGGAAGGGATTGGGTTTCTGAAATACCATGCCGACCCGCGCGCGCAATTGCACAACGTCCATGTTCGCCGCATAAATATCTTCGCCTTCCAGCATGATATCACCGGTGACGCGGGCAATCGGAATGGTATCGTTCATCCGGTTCATGCAACGGAGAAAGGTGGACTTGCCGCAGCCGGACGGTCCGATAAACGCGGTAACGCTATCCATGTTCACGTCGATCGACACGTCCTTGATGGCCTGCTTGTCGCCGTAAAAAACGTCGACGTTGCGAGCCGTCATTTTTGGCGTGCTGGTTTCGCCGGTCGTCTCTGTTGTGGTCGAGTCTGTCATATTTACGCTTTCGCTCGATTCTTGCATTTTTTCATCATGTTTCATGGGCGGTACCTACCAGCGCGTTTCAAAACGGTTGCGCAAATAGATGGCCAGTGCGTTCATCGTCAGCAGGAACAATAATAGCACAATGATCGCTGCCGAAGTTTTCTCGACAAAGCCGCGATCGACTTCGTCCGACCAGAGGAATATCTGGACCGGCAATACGGTTGCCGGATCGGTAATGCCGCTTGGCGGGGTCGCGATGAAAGCACGCATGCCGATCATCAGCAAAGGAGCGGTTTCGCCCAAGGCCCGCGCCATCCCGATGATCGTGCCCGTCAATATGCCAGGCAGGGCGAGCGGCAGGACATGGTGGAACACCACCTGCAACGGACTTGCGCCGATACCGAGCGCGGCTTCGCGGATCGACGGGGGGACCGCCTTAACCGCGTTGCGTCCGGAAATGACAATCACCGGCATGGTCATAAGGGCGAGAGTCAGGCCACCGACCAGCGCGCCGGAACGCGGCATGCCGAAAAAATTGAGGAACACGGCGAGGCCGAGCAAGCCGAAAATGATCGATGGCACAGCTGCCAGATTGTTGATCGAAACCTCGATCAGATCGGTCAGGCGGTTTTTCGGTGCATATTCCTCAAGGTAGAGCGCGGCGAACACGCCAACCGGAAAGGCCAGCAGCAACGTCACGATCATCGTGATCAGCGAGCCTTTGAACGCCCCCCAGATGCCGACCTGCATCGGGTCTGTTGCATCCGAATTGCTCAGAAAATTCCAGTTGAACCCGGTCGAGAACTGGCCGGAAAATTCGCTGACCTTCATTTCCGCTTCCGGATTGCCAACGTCTTTATAAGCGACATCTATGTCCGAGAGAACCGGCAGATATATCGTTGCTTTCTGTTCAACGATTTTCGGGTCGGCGAGGATCATAGAGCTCACCCTTGTCCAGCCGCCGGGTGAGAACAGATCATTGCCGGTCTCTCCATATTGGAGATCGATACTGCTATCGACAATCTCCCGTAGTCCCATCGACTGCAAATTGCTATTCGCGTCGGGCCCCTCAAACTGGCTGGAAGACGCGCCGCCTGTGGCAGCGGGAAAATCAATTTCGAGTGGCAGTTCGGTCTGGGTGAAGCCGCGGAATCCGTTGCCCACCATGACAATCAGGAGAAAGGCGAGAAAGCCTGCGGACAGCATGACGGCTCCCATACCGATCGCCTTGAACCGGCGTTCAGCCGCATAGCGCCGCGCAATGCGCTTCTGCATTGCAGCACCCTGCCAGTCGGTTGGCCGACGCTTCATTTCGGTGAGACTATTCATAAGCTTCCCGGTATTTTTTGACCACGCGCAAGGCGATGAGGTTGAGCAACAATGTCACGAGGAACAGAACCAGTCCCAGGGCAAAGGCAGCCAGGGTCTTGGGACTGTCAAATTCCTGATCGCCGGTCAGCAACTGTACGATCTGGGTGGTGACAGTAGTGACGCTGGAAAACGGATTGGCTGTCATATTGGCAGCAAGACCGGCAGCCATGACGACGATCATGGTTTCGCCAATCGCGCGACTGACCGCCAATAGGACGCCACCGACGACGCCGGGCAGGGCAGCGGGGATCAGGACCTTCTTGATGGTTTCGCTATGGGTCGCGCCCATCGCCAGCGAACCGTCACGCATCGCGCTTGGCACGGCTGCAATACTGTCGTCGGCCATGGAGGAAACGAAAGGAATGATCATTATGCCCATCACCACACCCGCCGCTAGAGCGGATTCCGAAGAGGCGCTGGTGATACCTATAGAAACCGCGAAATCGCGCAGAGCAGGGGCCACTGTCAGAGCAGCAAAATAGCCATAGACCACCGTCGGTACGCCGGCGAGCACCTCCAATATGGGTTTCATCCAAGCCCGAAATTTCGCCGGTGCATATTGGGTGAGATAGATGGCGCTCATCAATCCGAGCGGGATAGCCACGATCATCGCGATAATCGCACCGATAAAGACTGTACCCCAGAAAAGCGGAATCGCACCGAACCCGGTTTCGCCCCTTGGTCCGGCCACCGCTTTCGGGTTCCATTCCGTGCCGAACAGAAAATCGATCGGCGATACCATCGAGAAGAAACGGGCCGATTCGAAAACCAGCGATAGGAATATGCCGACTGTCGTAATGATCGCTATCAGTGAAGCGAGCAGCAAAACCAGCATCGTCACCCGTTCGATTTTCGTGCGCGCTCTCAGATCCGGTTTGATCTTCAGCCAGGCATAAGCACCAAAAGCGAAGACCATGAGCAACGCCGAGACAGCGCCGATCATCTGGTAATAGGAGATTGCATCGCGATAGGGATTCACCATCGACTGGGACAGCGGATTAAACGCGTTGACCTGATATCCGTAAGCAATGGAACGGGCTTCGGACAGAATAGCAGCTCGGGCAAAGCCGCCTTCCGGCAATTGTAGCGCAGCAGGGCTGGTCAGCGCGGCATCGGTTATCAGGGCGGGGCTGACGAAGCTCCACACCAGCATGAAAATTGTTGCCGGAACAATGGCCCATAATGCAACATACCAACCGTGATAGCTGGGCAGGGAATGCAGGACCGAACGGGAACCTTTTCTGCCATTGGACTGCAGTCCAGCTGCTTTCAGGCGGCCAAAAAACCACGCGACGAGGCCTAGGCCGATCACGAGAAAAAGAAGCGTAGTACTAGTCACAATATCTGGTTCCGCCCCTGGTTCAAAATCATCTGGAAAGGACGCTCGTTGCCGAGCGCTTATTTAAGTTCGCTAAGGTCGAGTGGCGTCATGTTGCGGACGACTTCGGTCATCTTTGCTCTGGTATCATCAGGTGAAGCAATCAGTCCGGCTTTCACCAGATAGCCGTCTCGGCCACCGGCGTTGATAAACTCAAGCATATAATCTTTCAGTCCCGGTATCACACCGACATGCTGCTTCTTTACGTAAACATACAGCGGTCTGGCGCCGGGATATTCTCCTGAAGCAATCGCATCATAAGTCGGGTTGACCCCGGACACAGCTATTCCGCGCACACTGTCGAGATTCTCTTCGAGGAAGCTATAGCCAAAAATGCCGACGCTGTTGGGATTGGCTTTCAGCTTCTGGACGATGAGATTATCATTCTCGCCAGCATCAACATAGGCACCATCGGCTCTGACTTCATGACAGACGGCTTCAAATTCAGCTTTGTTGCTGTCCTTGAGCGCCTTGGTCGCCGGATCGGTAACGCAGCCCACTTCCATGATCAGCTCGGTGAGCGCATCTCTCGTACCCGAGGTTGATGGCGGACCATAAACGCTGATCGCAAATTTGGGCAGGGAAGGATCAATGTCCGACCATTTCTTAGTGGTATTTTCCTTGCCGAACGGACGTTCCGCGATGGCCTTGTAGATCTGTACAGGCGTCAGAGAAAAGGAAGTGCCGTTATTTGCCTGGGCGATGGCAATGCCATCGATACCGATTTGCACTTCGACAACATCCTTCACACCGTTGCTATGGCATAATTCCAGTTCGGATGCTTTGATCCGCCGCGATGCATTTTCGATATCCGGAGTTCCGGCACCGACGCCAGCGCAGAACAGGTTCATGCCGCCACCCGTGCCAGTTGATTCAAGAATAGGAGACGAATTCTCTCCGTTGAGACTGAATTGCTCGGCGACTGCCTTGGCAAAAGGAAAAACCGTCGATGATCCGACAATCCGGATTTCAGTCCGGGTCCCGCTTTGGCCGCCCGAAGCCTGATCCTGACAGCCAGAGGCCGCAAGAGAAGCGATGGTCAGGAAAGCGAGTTTTCTAAACATGAAATATTCCTCAATTCTTCCGGGCTGAAATCTTAGGGAAACCACCAATGAACAGAACCACAGACTTGTTGGCCTGCTTTTAGGGAGACGCAAAGTCTTCAGCATTACAATTATGTTACAGAAATGTGACAATGACTGATCACTGGCTTCTTCAAAAGATATCCAACCGGAAGATCGCGCAACGGTCATTCTATGCCGCGCCTGTCCCTGCATCGCCCGGAACAGAAGTATTTTGGGCGATGGGTAGCAAAACGGATACCGTCGTGCCGGTGCCAACTTTGCTGGTAATTTCCATCCGACCGCCGTGCCGTTCCGAAATATGTTTGACGATGGCAAGTCCCAGACCGGTTCCCCCGATCGATTTACTGCGCCCTTTGTCCACGCGATAAAAACGCTCCGTGAGCCGTGGAATATGCTCCGCAGCAATGCCGTCGCCTTGGTCTGTTATCGACAGCGACAGCATCGTCCCGCTTTTATTGGGTGTCACATCTATTCTGACCGGCGTCCCTTTCTTCCCATATTTGAACGCGTTGCTAAGCAGATTATAGATGACTTGGGACAATTGCGCCCGATCTCCATGGATCAGGGGTAGGTCGGCAGGAAGGTTGAGCAGAATCTCCTTTTCATTCTTGCCGCGACTGTTGATGTAGAAATTGCGCGCTTCTTCGACCAGTTCGCTCAGGTCGATCACATCGGATGGTAACTGGAACTTTTCCGCCTCGATCCGCGAAAGCGACATCAGATCTTCGATCAGACGCTGCATCCGGTCGGCCTCGTCATACATTATTTTCAGGAATCGAGCGCGTGTCGCATCATCCTTACCGGCTTTCGGGTCTTCCAGAGTTTCCAGAAACCCTTTGATCGCGGCTAGCGGCGTGCGCAGTTCGTGGCTGGCGTTGGCGACAAAGTCGGTGCGCATTCTTTCCGCCGCATAGCGACTGCTTTGATCCGAAAGCTGGACCAGTTTCAAACCGTCCTCCAGCGTATGAATCCGCAATTCCCATCTTTGCTCGGTACTGCCGACGCCGACCAACAGAATCGGCTCTCCCGTGTGTTTAGCCTCCGGGTTGGCGAGCCGGTCGGCAGCCGCGGGGTGACGGATGGCAATGCGTACGTCTTCGCCAACAATATGGTTTCCGAGAACCTTGGCCGCCGCCGGATTCGCCGCTGCGACCCTTGCGTTGCGGACCAGCAATATCGGATCGGTGATCGGGTCGATAATGTCCTGGTAGGCTTCCGAGCGGCCTTGATAGAGGATGCGCTTTCGCTGACGTTCCTGTGCGGCGAGGTCCGGCTGAGGTGGCGGCGGCGGGTTTTGCAAAACCGTGAACAGGGCAATCACGCTGGCACAGATGACAACAATGATCTGTGGCCCCGACTGCGACAACTGGCTCGCCAATATCGCGCCACCGACAATGAACAGCAATGCGACCAGCAGGCGGGCGGGGGCAATAGAGGTCATAGGGCGCATTCTGGCATGATCATGTGATCCATTTAAGCCGTGCACTGCCGGAACGGCAACGAGAATGTTTCGAAACCTTTGTTCGGACTGCTAAAGCCTGTAGATCAAATTAACAATTCCCCTGTCTATGTCCCGATTTTGGACGCGGGTTGTGGTGCGGGACTGTTTACTCGCTTTTTACGCTATTTCTGATAATGGGCGGATATCTGGAGCAAGAGCAACCATGGATAGAAATTCGATGAATGAAGACCTTCCATCTGGACCGTCAGAAGATAGCGATCTGAACAAGGGTATCGTAACCCGCCGTCGCGCCTTGATGATGGGTGCGGTGACAGCTTCTGCAGTGGTGAGCATCAAACCTGCATTGGCACAAACCGCGGGCTCCGTGCTCAATTGTGAAATTCCGGTCCCCGGCAACCATGCTTCGGGTGGATATATCGCCGCTGATGGCGCGGTGGTGACTTCGGACACGCCAGGCGCATATCCGCCAGCGGGTCGCAATTTTACCGGTGAAGAAGTGCGCCGGGCGATGAACGGACGGACGCTGCCGGGCACCTCGCGTGACCAGTCGGAAGCCTATGTAAATTATATCCGCAGACTGCAATCCGGGCAGAGCGGATTTACATGCTATGCCTCGCTGCAGATGCCGCGCTGATATTCGCGACCAATTTTAACATTTGCCTGCTATCAGACTGGTATGTCGCACCAGAATCGCAGGTAATCCATCATGTCCCAAAAATATCGGGCTCCGCCTAAAGATGATCTGGTCTGGCATGATCTCGACAGCATGACGCTGTTATATCATCGACCGTCCGGCATCACCCATTTGCTAGCCGATCCCGCTCCCGCGATAATCGAGGTGATGGGAAAGGCTGAGGTCACCGCTGCTGAAATTGCATTTCGGCTGACGGCTTTATTTGATGTTGATACCGGCGTGGACGCAGAAGATATTGTGATTGCCCGTCTCGAAGAGCTCTCCGCATTGGGTCTGGTATCGAGAGTATCCGGCTGATGGGCGAGATGCACCAGAAATTGCTCAAAATCGGGCCAGCCGCGTTCCGGATCGCGTCGGCATGGAAGCAACCGCTGGATCAATTGACGGCTCTATATCAGGACTATCCGGAGCCGGCCGATCAAAGCGTCGATTTCACGGTCCGTCTTGAGCCCGAAAAGCCGTGGCGGCGTTTCCTCCGGCCATCGGTTCATATAGGCGGTGACTTCTGGTTACCCGATGCCGCGCCTTTACCGCTTGCACAGGGGTTGCTCGCTGCCGAAATGGGCATGAACCTGCAAATGGCACTCGGCTGGCGGCGGCATCTGTTGCTCCATGCCAGCAGTGTCGAAAAAGAAGGCAAGGCGCTGATCATGACCGGTCTCTCCGGATCCGGGAAATCGACCCTATCGGCGATGCTGGCCGAAAGAGGCTGGCGCTTCATGGGTGACGAATTTGCCCTGTTAAGTCTAGATACGGGTGAAATCACTCCCTTTCCGCGACTGATCAGTCTGAAAAACGAGGCGATAGGCGCGATGCAGAACGTGGCTCCCGCAAACCGCTTCGGTCCCGAAATGAAGGCCACACCAAAGGGCGATATCCGCCATCTGGTCCCGCCGAAAGCCGCGATTGCGCGGATGGGCGAGCGCGCCAAACCGGCTCTGCTGCTCTTTCCCCGCTTCGGCCATGCGCCGGAATTGCGGGAAATGGGCAAATCGGAAATATTCGTGCGGCTGACCCAGGCTTCGACCAATTATGTCGCGCTGGGAGAATCCGGCTTTCACGCGCTGACCCGTTTCGTCGACGACGTTCCGGTCAAGGCGATGGATTATCAATCAACCGATCAGGCGGAAGAGATGATCCATGAGCTGTGGAGTCAATTGCCATGATGCGCGATGCCCGCCTTTTGGTTGATGCACTGCGCGATCCGGCGAGCGTCGAAACGCTCCACAGCGACCAGTGGACAGAATTGATCAGCATCGCACGCGCAGAATCGTTGATCGGTTCACTGGCCCATAGGGTGAAGGACGTCTCGCTACCGGATCGCGTGCGCGCTGTTCTTCAGGATGCCATCGAAGCGCATGACCTGGCGCGCCAGCAGGCCTTGTGGGAAGCCGATTGCGCCCGAAGGGCCTTGGCTGATTATCCCGGCAAGATCGTCCTGATGAAAGGGACCGCTTATGTAGCGGCCAATCTTGATGCGGGGGTAGGCCGTAGCATCGGCGATCTTGATATCATGGTTGCACGGGAAGACTTGCCGGTCGTCGAAGCCGCTTTGCTGGATGCCGGATGGGAATGGGTTAAGCCCGATCCCTATGATGACCAATATTATCGCGATCATATGCACGAACTGCCGCCGCTGATCCACCGTGAGCGCGACCGGATGATCGATGTCCACCACACGATTTTGCCGCTGACCGCCGGCCCGAAACCGGATGCGGGAGCGATATTGGATAAAGCAGTGCGGTTAGCGGACGGGCTCTATGTCATGGCTCCCTCCGATATGTTGCTCCATTCCATTGCCCATTTATTCGCCGATGGCGATCTCGCAGGTGGACTGCGGAACCTTTGGGATATCAATCATTTGGTCCGGTATTTTTCGGAACGGAATGAAGATTTCTGGGTTGAACTCGATGCGCGCGCAAAAACCCATGGGCTGGTCGATGAACTGGCGAGAGCGATGCGCCTTGCTGCTCGCTTATATGCAGCACCCGTTCAAAATATCTACGCCGACAAGAGAAAATTTTCTGACGGGGTGTATGTCCGCCGTTTACTCGCCCGCGATGGATATGGCCGTGAAACGCGAAAATTGACCCGCTTCGCTTTCTACGTCCGCTCTCACTGGCTCCGGATGCCGCCGTTGATGTTGGCGCGGCACTTGTGGACCAAATGGCGCAAAGGCGGAAAGCCATCAAATTGAACGCGCCAGAGGTAAATAAACAGACTGGCTTCAGCCGGTTTTGCATGGCATTAGCCGTTTCAAATGGCCGGGATTAGGCCGCTACCAACCAATTTTCTCCGGAGTAACCCGATGACCGACCGCCCGCTAGCCGCAATCATTTTGGCCGCTGGACAAGGCACGCGCATGAAATCGGAAAAGCACAAAGTGCTGCACCCGATCGCCGGCAAGCCGATGCTCCATCATTTGCTCGATACAGTGGATTCGATCGGCGTCGAGCGCACGGTCATCGTCGTAGGAGCGCGCCGCGAGCAGATTGAAGCGAGCGTCGAGGGCCGCAATGTCGCGATTGCGGTGCAGGAAGACCAGCTCGGTACCGGCCACGCGGTGGCACAGGCGCATGATGCGCTCAAAGGCTTCGCGGGTGATGTGCTGATCCTTTATGGCGATGTGCCGATGGTGAGCGCCGATACCATGCGGGACATGATCTACCGACTGAACAACGGCTCTGAACCGCGCGCTGTCGTGCTCGGCTTTCGTCCCGATGATGCAGGCGCTTATGGCCGGATCATCGCCGATGATCAGGGCGAAATCGAGAAGATGGTCGAGTATAAGGACGCCAGTGAACAGGAGCGTCATGTAAACCTGTGCAACAGCGGCCTGATGGCGGCGCGCTCGACCGACCTGTTCATCCTGCTCGACCAGATCAGCAATGACAATGCGGCGGGCGAATATTATCTGCCCGATATTGTCATGCTGCCCGGCCAGAAAAGCGCGGTGATCGAAGTCTATGATCCGGCCGAGGTCGCCGGTGTGAACAGCCGCGCCGAACTCGCAGCCGTCGAAGGCGAGTGGCAGGCCCGCCGCCGCGAACAGGCGATGGCCGATGGTGTCAGCCTGATTGCACCGGAAACCGTCTGGTTTTCATATGATACGAAATTATCTTCAGATGTGGTCGTAGAGCCCAATGTGATTTTCGGTCCCGGCGTGTCGATTGCATCCGGCGCGAAAATATACGGCCACAGCCATATCGAAGGCGCGACCATCGGGCCTAACACCAATGTCGGTCCTTTTGCCCGTCTGCGCCCAGGAGCGGTGATGGAAGAAGGTTCGAAAGTCGGCAATTTTGTCGAGATGAAGAAGGCCACGCTGGGCAAGGGTGCCAAAGCCAGCCACCTGACCTATCTCGGCGACGCCGAAGTGGGCGAGGGCGCCAATATCGGGGCGGGTACGATTACCTGCAATTATGACGGCTATTTCAAATATAAGACAGTGATCGGCAAGGGCGCCTTCATCGGGTCGAACAGCGCGCTGGTGGCACCAGTGACCATTGGTGACGGCGCGATTGTCGGGGCAGGGGCGACGCTGACCAAGGATGTTTCCGCGGGCGATCTGGCGCTGGTTCGGGCGGAGCAGACTGTGAAGGCGGGCTGGGCTAATCGATTTAATGAAGCGAGCGCGAAGAAGAAAGCCAAGGAGACGAAATCGTGAACGCTGTCATGCCAACCATTCTCGCCGTTGCTGCATGCAGCGATGAGGCACATACACAGCAAATGAATACATCAATCGAGATGCGCGGAAATGTGGTGAAGGTAGATTCTCCGCTAAGATCAATGGGATGAGTCATTCATCCTCACGGGTGAGCGGCAGGGAAGGGATCTATTTCTCGACCGACTGAGCATCAATATATTTTAGTTCCTGTAGCGAGCCAGGGTCATCGGGGATTAGCTTCAAGCATTCATCAATTGCCGACCGTGCGTCGGTCCAATTGCCCATTTCGACATGATTGAACGCGATACCGCGATAGGATCTGCAGCGCATTGAATTTGTTATTTCTGTGGACTGTTTTTCGTCTTCCATCAGGGCAATGGATAGGTCGTTAGTTTCACTAGCCTTCGTGAAGATATCAAGGGATGTCTGCCAATCACGGCCAACCTTATGCCATTCAGCGAGTTCATTCATATAATGCTGATTATCAGGATCCATTTCCACGGCCATCTGAAGATTTGGCAACGCTTCGTCGCGATTGCCAATGTCGATTAACGCAAATCCTTTGGCAAAATATGCGGAGCAAATATCGTCTGAAACTGCAGCGGTAACGGATTTTCCTTCATCCAGATCGGATTGATCGAGCCTCAGCGCAGCGCCAAGAAGAGTATTCAGATTATCGGAAAGGCCGGATGCGCATCTATAGATGCTATCGCTCCGCTTTCCGTCTTCAAAATTTTTTATAACCATGTTCGCCTTGCTTATCGCGAGTTCGAACTGTTTGGCGTTGATTGCTTCAAAAGCAGCAATGACGGCAGCATTATCATCTTCCATCTGACTGTCCGTTGCGATCGCAGGCGTTGCCGCTGCCAAGAAAACGGGGGCAATCCCCAAGAACGATTTTTTCATTTCCAACCCTCACGGAATTAACTAGATTTTGGCAAGTTAATGAGAGCACGAAATAATCACAAGTGAACTTCGATGGCTTATCATTGACATGATATCATGATATGATATCAGGGCCTCATGACACGTATTCTCGCTGACCTTCCCGAAGAAGATATTAAATGGCTCGACGCGCAAGCGGCCGAGCAGGGCAAGTCGCGGGCGCAGTTGTTGCGGGAGGCGGTGAGCGCATATCGGGCCGAGGGGAGCAAGGACTGGATATCCAAAGGGCGAGGCTATTGGAAAGACCGGCGTGATATCGGAGACAGCATAATATATCAGCGGACTATCCGCGTCGACCGCGATCCCGCATAGCATCATATGTCCACACCCTTTTTCGACACCAATATCATCATCGACTGGCTACAGGACCGTCCCGGAGCGGCTACCGAGCTTGAGCGCTATGCAAAGCACAGGATCAGCCGCATTGTCTGGTCAGAAGTGATTGCAGGAGAGCCATTGGAAACCCGCCGCAAGGTGCAGGACCTGCTTTCCCCGTTCGAAATCGTCGAACTGGATGCACGAATTGGTGATGCCGCAGCGGATATCCGCTATCGTACGGGAATGAAGCTGCTTGATGCCATGATTCTTGCTACCGCGCAGGTCAATGGCGCGATCCTGATTTCACGAAATACAAAGGATTTTCCGGCAAATATGCCGGGGGTCCGCGTACCTTACACACTCTAAGAGGAAAGTCCGAAAAGCCATGTGCGGAATCATTGGAATTGTAGGCAAGGAAGCTGTCTCGGATCGTCTCGTCGACGGCCTGAAACGCATGGAATATCGCGGCTATGACAGCGCCGGTATTTGCACCGTGCATGACGGCCAGCTGATTCGCCGCCGCGCAGAAGGCAAGCTCGCCAATCTGGTAAACGTCCTCAAAACCGACGACGCTGCCGGTAATATCGGCATCGCCCACACCCGCTGGGCGACGCACGGCGCGCCGACCACCAGCAACGCGCATCCTCACGCTACGGACGAATTGGCGTTGGTCCACAATGGCATTATCGAGAACTTCAAAAGCTTGCGCGAAGAGCTGAGCGCGCGCGGTCGCAAGTTTGAAAGCGAAACGGATACCGAGGTAGTTGCCCATCTGGTGAGCGAGCAGGTCGAAGCAGGCAAGTCACCGGAAGAGGCAGTCAAAGCTGTCTTGCCTCTGTTGCGCGGTGCTTTCGCGCTGGCGATAGCGTTCCGCTCGCATCCCGACCTGTTGATCGGCGCGCGTCTGGGCTCGCCTCTGGTGGTCGGCTATGGCGAAGGCGAAACCTATCTCGGGTCTGATGCCTTGGCTCTGGCTCCCCTGACCCAGAAGATCGCTTATCTTGAAGAAGGGGACTGGGTCGTCATTACCCGCGAAGGTGCGGCTATTTATGATAAAGATAACAAGCCCGTAGAGCGTGAAGTTACGACATCGGGGGTCTCCGCCGCCGCGATTGAAAAAGGCAATTATCGCCATTTCATGCAGAAGGAGATTTTCGAGCAACCGACCGTGGTCGCCCAGACGCTGCAAAGCTATATCCGTCCGCTGGAACAGCAAGTGGCATTGCCGCAAATGGATTTTGATTTGCGCGATATCAAGCGGGTTACCATCGTTGCCTGCGGGACCAGTTTCTACGCCGGGATGGTGGCTAAATATTGGTTTGAGACTTTTGCTCGCGTGCCTGTGGATCTCGATTTCGCCTCGGAATTCCGTTATCGTGATCCGGTTCTAGAGGCCGGTGGACTAGCGCTGTTCATCAGCCAGTCTGGCGAAACGGCTGACACATTGGCGGCATTGCGCCACGCCAAGGCAGAGGGCCAGAAAATCGCGGTTGTCGTCAACGTTCCGACCAGTAGCATGGCGCGCGAGGCGGATCTTCTGCTTCCGACCCATGCGGGACCGGAAATCGGTGTCGCCTCGACCAAGGCATTCTCATGTCAGCTCGCTGTTCTGGCCGCGCTCGCTGCTCATCTCGCCGTGGTGAAAGGAAAAATGACCCGCGACGAAGAGCGTGAAGTGGTCAAGCATTTGACCGAAGCACCTGCTGCACTCAACGCTGCCTTGGCCCATGATGCTGATATTGCCGATATGGCGCATCTTATCGCGCCGGCGCGGGATGTTCTTTATCTTGGCCGTGGTCCGGATTACCCGCTCGCACTGGAAGGCGCGCTCAAGCTCAAGGAAATCAGCTATATCCATGCCGAAGGCTATGCGTCCGGCGAAATGAAGCACGGTCCTATCGCATTAATCGACGAAGCTGTGCCGGTCATCGTGCTGGCGCCATCCGGACCTTTGTTCGAGAAAACCGTGTCCAACATGCAGGAAGTCATGGCTCGGGGTGGAAAAGTCGTACTGATCTCCGATGCCGAAGGCATAGCCGAAGCCGGAGACGGCTGCATGGCGACGATCGAGATGCCGAAGGTTCATCCGCTGATTGCACCGCTGGTCTATGCTGTCCCGGTGCAGTTGCTCGCCTATCATGTAGCGGTCGCCAAGGGGACCGATGTCGATCAACCCCGCAATCTCGCAAAATCAGTAACGGTGGAATAATCATGGCAACGAATCCCTCCCTCGTCTCGGTCGAGACCGCCAGCGGCAAGTTCCAGCAGACGGTTACGGTCGGAAAACATGTCTTCCTTGCCGATGAACCAGAATCATTCGGCGGCACCGATAGCGGACCGTCGCCTTATGATCTGCTGCTCGCTGCGCTGGGAAGCTGCACCTCGATGACGATGAAAATGTATGCCGACCGCAAGGGCATTCCGCTTGAAGGCGTTCATATCGTGCTGGAGCACAGCCGCGAACATGCGGAAGATTGTGCCAATTGCAACAATGATGACAACCGGATCGATGTCATCGACCGGTCCATCGTGCTGCAGGGCGACTTGACCGATGAGCAGCGCAAAAAACTGCTAGAAATCGCAGAAAAATGCCCGGTTCACCGCACGCTGGAGAACCGGATCGATATTCACACGCTGGAAGTGCGGGAATAACCAGCATATCCGGCGGGTCCCATTGCCGCGCTGTCCGCTTCAAACCGCATTTCGAAGTCGCGCCGGCCCTCCGAGACGATGATTGGCTGCGCGCGGCCCCGGTTCTTGCTTCAGGATAAAATGATAATGTAGATCTATGTTATATTCAGGCGCTACAAACGAATGTAAACGTGTCTCTCCTTAAGAAGGCGACGCAAATGTTTGGCTTGTTTAATACGGATTCGCTGGCGCGCATTAACCGGCTTGACCTGGTTGATCTTACCCCGCGTTTTCCTCCGCTCATTGTGCAGATCATCGTTGCGGTTACTTTTTCCGGCATTGCTATAGCCGCGCGAGAAATCATCAACAGCTGGGCCGATGGCGCAGGGCCATTTGTCGTCAATGTCCCGTTTATATTGCTTGCAACACTTTTCGGCAGGTTCCGCGCCGGGCTCCTGGCCTTGCTTTTAACGACGGTTTACTCCTGGTATTATGTATTGCCCTTCACCGGCAGCTTTTCATTCGAAGCCCCCGGTGACGGAGCCAGAACGCTGGTGAACGCAGCAATCGGTTTGATCATAGTATGTCTTGGTGATGCGGCGCGAACGACTGGCCGTTGGCTTCTGCTTGAAAAAGAACAGCATATTGCCGAACGAGACATGCTGCTTGCCGAAGTTGACCATCGCGTCAAAAACAATCTTGCGATCCTGTCGAGCCTGCTCTCACTGCAGCAGCGGAAAAGCGATAATATTGAAGTGATATCAGCGCTTGGCAGGGCAGCGGGCCGCGTTCAGAGCCTTTCGAAAGCTTATGAAAGCTTACGATATGATAATCTCGATAATATTGCGATCGTCGATATGCGGGACTTTTTGAACAGACTTTGTGGTTCGCTTAGAGAGGCTTTGACGCTTGACGGGCGAATTAAGCTGGTCGTTGTCGCCGAACCGTGCCAGCTCTCCCGCGATCGTGCCGGTGCGGTCGGGCTGTTGGTCAACGAACTGGTCACAAACGCCGTAAAACACGCGTTCGTTGATCGCGAAAAGGGGACCATCAAAGTGGAGTTGCTTGCGGTATCAGATGGCGCAGTGCTGGAAGTCAGCGACGACGGTGTCGGTCTGCCGGATATTATTCGGGATGGAGCTCAAGGCACCCAGTTTTTAAGCGCCTTTGCTCAAATGGCAAAGGGTGAACTCGATTCTGAAACGGGCGAATATGGGACTCGCTATATTTGCCGATTGGAAGATACTCCATGACCGAGCAAAACATTTTCGGCGGTTGTCATTGCGGCGCTGTGCGTTTCGAAGGGACCGTCGAAAATGCACCGGAGCTGCTCGACTGCAATTGCTCTATCTGCGCGCGGACAGGCTTTCTGCATCTGATCGTGCCGCATCGGGATTTTACGCTGCTGAGAGGCGAGGACGATCTGACCAGCTACAGGTTCGGCAGCGGGCAGGCGGAACATCTGTTTTGCAAGCATTGCGGCGTCAAAAGCTTCTATCAGCCGCGCTCTCATCCGAATGGCTGGAGCGTCAACTACCACTGCGTTGATGATGGTCATCACGTGAAACCGACGATCAGAAAATTTGATGGCCGGAATTGGGAAAAATCCAGAGCCGGGTTGTAGCAACAGAACCGGAATGAAAAAGGCCCGCTGTTTGTTCCAGCGGGCCCTCTATTCCGTGATTTAGGTTAATCTACGCGAGATCGAAGCGACCAGCATCCATCACCTTGGCCCACGCAGCCACGAAATCGTCCACGAATTTCCGTTCATGGCCATCCTCGGCGTAGACTTCGGCGACCGACCGCAGTTGCGAGTTCGATCCGAACACGAGATCGGTCCGTGTCGCGCGCCATTTCTCCTCGCTCTTCAGGCGGCATTTGCCGATGAACAGCTCGTCGCCTGTCTCGTCCACGACCTCCCAGACCGTGCCCATCTCAAGCAGATTGACGAAAAAGTCGTTGGTCAGCTGACCGAGACGATCAGTGAACACGCCTTCGGTCGGCGCGCTCGAATGGTTGGCCCCGAGTACCCGCAGTCCCCCGACCAGTACCGTCATTTCGGGGATCGAAAGATCGAGCAGGTTGGCACGGTCGACCAGCATATCCTCGGTCTTCACGCTCGCCTTGGTCTGCAGATAGTTGCGGAAGCCGTCGGCAAAAGGCTCGAGCGGTTCGAAGCTTTCGGCATCGGTCTGCTCGTCCGTCGCATCGCCGCGACCGGTGGTGACCGGAACGCTGATATCGAAGCCGGCATCCTGCGCTGCCTTCTCGACCGCAGCGCTACCCGCAATCACGATCGCATCGGCCATCGAAAGCGAACCGCGCAGTTCGTCGATTTTCGCCAACACTTTGGCCAGCTCTTCCGGATCATTGGCTTTCCAGTCCTTTTGCGGAGCGAGCCTTACACGGGCACCATTTGTACCGCCGCGATGATCGCTCTTGCGATAGGTGGAAGCCGAAGCCCAGGCCGCCTTGACCAGTTCGGAAACCGAAAGGCCACTATTGAGCACAGCAGACTTGAACGCAGAAACATCGCTGTCGGATGCCTGGGTTCCAGCGGGAACGGGGTCCTGCCAGATCAGGTCTTCGGCGGGCACTTCGGGACCGAGATAACGCACTTTGGGTCCCATATCGCGATGGGTCAGCTTGAACCATGCGCGGGCAAAGGCATCGTCCAGCGCAGCCTGATCGTCACGGAAGCGTTCGGAAATCTTGCAATAGTCCGGATCGCGCTTCAGCGCCATATCGGCAGTGGTCATCATCGTCGGCACCTTCTTCGAAGGATCGCGGGCATCGGGTGCCATATCCTCGGGGTCCGGATTGACCGGCTGCCATTGCTTGGCGCCTGCGGGACTTTCGACCAGTTCATAATCATATTTGAACAACAGCCGGAAAAAGTCGCCGCCCCATTGTGTCGGGTTCGGCGTCCATGAGCCCTCGAGGCCGGAAGTCGTGATATGTCCCTTTCCAATCTGCTCTGGGTCGGTGGCCCAGCCAAACCCCATCATCTGCAAGTCTCCCGATTCCGGATCGCCGCTCAACTGGTCTGGCGGGACCGCGCCATGGCATTTGCCAAAAGCGTGACCGCCGGCGGTCAGCGCGACGGTTTCCTCGTCGTTCATCGCCATTCGCAGAAAGGTTTCTTTCATGTCGCGCGCCATGCCTTCGGGGTCGTGCGGATTACCGCCCGGACCTTCCGGATTGACGTAAATCAGGCCCATCTGGATCGCCGCGAGCGGATTCTCCATCGCCTTGCCTTCGTCGGGGATGATGCGGGTTGCGACGCCTTCATTCACCCATTGCTCTTCGGAGCCCCAATAGACATCGGTCTCGGGCTCGTAGACATCCTTGCGACCGCCGCCGAAGCCGAACACCGGGCCGCCCATCGACTCGATCGCGACATTGCCGGTGAGGATGAACAGATCGGCCCAGCTGATCTTCTGGCCATATTTTTTCTTGATCGGCCACAGCAGCCGCCGCGCCTTGTCGAGATTTCCATTGTCAGGCCAGCTGTTGAGCGGAGCGAAGCGTTGCTGCCCGCTGGAAGCGCCGCCACGTCCGTCACCGGTGCGGTAGGTGCCAGCGCCATGCCATGCCATGCGAATGAAGAACGGGCCATAATGACCGTAATCTGCCGGCCACCACGGTTGGCTGTCGGTCATCAGCGCGGTCAGGTCGTCCTTCAGTGCCTGAAAGTCCAGACTATTGAACGCCTTTGCATAATCGAAGTCGGGACCCATCGGATCGGGCGAAGTGCCGCCTTGCGTGAGAATTCCGAGTTGCAGGGAATCTGGCCACCAGTCACGGTTCTGCCTGCCCAGAAGAGCGCGGACGCCGCCGTCAGAACTCATGGGACAGCCGTCGGGGGAACCAGTTGTTTTCATATCCATTGCATATCTCCTTTGTTGGTGCTGCGTTTCTGTCGCATCATCACCGATGACCCTGCTTACGTTATGGCGATCGGCGCGCTAAACGAATTGTCCTTGTCTGAGTGATCACTATTGTCACTTAGACCGGTCACCTGGAGCATGGTGGTCGCTGCATTGTACCACGATTGACCGCCTTCGCGAAGCGGCATATAGGAACAGCCTATATTCGAGAGGCGGCCAATCGGGTCGCCTTTTCTATTTTGTTTGCGTCCGATTGTTGGAAGGAAAGTAAGATGACGATTACCCCGCTCATGCCCGTATATCCCCGGTGTGGTTTTCGTCCCGTCCGAGGCGAGGGCGCCTGGCTTATTTCCGAAGATGGTTCGCGGGCTTTGGACTTTGCCAGCGGTATCGCGGTCAATGTGCTTGGCCATGGCCATCCGCATCTGACCAAGGCGATCCAGGATCAGGCCGCAACATTGATGCACGTCTCGAACCTCTATGGCAGCCCGCAAGGCGAAAAATTTGCCCAGCGGCTGGTCGACACCACTTTTGCCGACACGGTATTCTTCACTAACAGTGGGGCGGAAGCGGTCGAGTGCGCGATCAAGACGGCGCGCGCTTACCACCAATCGGCAGGCAGCGACCGGTTCGAGATTATCACTTTTAAAAACGCCTTTCATGGCCGGACTATGGCGACCATCTCGGCCTCCAATCAGGAAAAAATGCATCACGGTTTCTCGCCACTGCTCGCGGGTTTCAAGTATGTCGATTTTGACGATCTGGCAGGCGCCGAAGCGGCAATCACCGACAAGACCGCTGCCTTTCTGGTCGAACCGATCCAGGGCGAGGGCGGTGTCCGCCCAGCCTCCGACGAGTTCATGAAGGGGCTCCGCGATCTTGCCGACAAGCACGGCATCTTGCTGGCACTGGACGAGGTGCAATGCGGTGTGGCACGGACCGGCGAGCTTTATGCCTATGAATTATATGGCGTAACACCAGACATCGTCGCTACCGCCAAAGGTATCGGCGGCGGTTTCCCCTTGGGAGCTTGTCTGGCAACCGAAGAAGCGGCTCGCGGTATGGTGGTCGGGACCCATGGTTCGACCTATGGCGGTAATCCATTGGCTATGGCCGCTGGCAATGCCGTCTGGGACATCGTTGCCAATGACGAGTTTTTGAAAAATGTCCGGTCGACCGGCGAAAAACTGCGCGCGGCGATCGAGCAATTTATCGGCAATTATCCCGATCTGTTTCTTGGCGTGCGGGGCAAGGGCCTGATGCTCGGCATCATGATGACGCAGGAAGCGCGCAGCTTCGTCGCTCATCTCCGCGACAATCATGGTCTGCTGACCGTGGCCGCAGGAGACAATACGCTCCGCATATTGCCGCCGCTGAATATTGAAGACAGCCATATTGCAACCTTCATCGAGAAGCTATCTGCCGGCGCGGCCGATTATCAGGCACCGGAATCATGAGCCGGCATTTTCTCAATCTCGCCGACGCAGGCGGAGACGCGATCGCAGCCATGATCAGCGATGCAATCGATCGCAAAGCGGCGCGCGCTGGCTTTCCCAAGGGCAAGCCGGATGCGGACAAGCCGCTGGCCGATCATGCGCTGGCAATGATCTTTGAAAAGAGCAGCACCCGGACACGGGTTTCTTTCGACGTAGGCATCCGCCAGCTTGGCGGCAGCAGTATCGTCATGGACAGCGGCTCGATGCAACTCGGACGCGGAGAGAGCGTGGCGGATACTGCCAAGGTCCTGTCCCGCATGTGCGACGCGATCATGATCCGCACAGACGATCATGCCAAAATCGAGGAAATGGCGGCAAATGCCACGGTACCGGTCATAAACGGCCTGACCGACCTCTCGCATCCCTGCCAGATCGTTGCCGATCTTTTGACCTTGGTGGAGCACGGGAAATCCTTGCCCGGTCTGGAAGTCGCGTGGCTGGGTGATGGCAATAATGTCCTCAACAGCATCGTCGAGGCCGCCGGTCTAATGAAGTTCAACGTCAGGATCGGTTGCCCCGAAGGCTATGATTCCGACCCGGAATTTATCAAAAATGCCCGGGCAGCAGGCGCCAATATCTCGATTTATCGGAACGAGAATGAAGCGGTGGCCGGCGCGGATGTGGTGGTTGCCGATACCTGGATATCGATGGGACAGGAACATGCGGAGGACAAGCTGGCCGCGATGATGCCTTATCAGGTCAACGATGTGTTGATGGAACAGGCCAAGCCGGACGCACTGTTCCTGCACTGTCTGCCCGCCCACCGCGGCGAGGAAGTCATGCCTTCGGTCATCGACGGCCCGCAGTCGGTTATCTGGGACGAAGCAGAAAACCGGATTCATGCGCAAAAATCGGTATTGCGCTGGTGTTTCGGACAGATTTGATGATCGAGATCGCCCTCATTGACAGCATCTTGTCCTTTGCGATCCCGGGAAAAAATTGTCGCGGGCGGGTTGTCCGCCTTGGCCCTGCGCTGGACGATATTCTCGCGGCACATGATTATCCGTCGGTGATCCGTGACATATTATCGGAAGCCGTTTGCCTGACTGCGATGTTGGGCGCGTTGTTAAAGGATGAGAATTCCCAGTTAACGCTGCAGGCGCAGACCGAGGCGGGTGTTATCAGCCTGCTAGCCTGCGATTATAAAGACGGTGCTCTGCGCGGCTATGTTGAATTTGACCGGGAACGGCTTGCCTCCCAACCGGTAGAGCCGAGCTTGATGGCACTGTTCGGCAAAGGCTATCTTGCGATCACCTTTGACCAGCCGGAGCCCCGCGGGCGCAACCAGGGCATTGTTCCGCTCGAAGGCGCAAGCCTCGCTGAAGCGGTGCAGAATTATTTCCTCCAGTCCGAGCAGATCCCGACGCTGATACGCGTCGCGATTGACGAGACCGATGGCAAGATTGTGGCCGGCGGATTGCTGGTACAGCATCTGCCCGAGGGAGAGGAAGGCCGCGAACGGCTTCATACAAAACTTGATCATCCGGAATGGGAACATGTCGAGATCATGGGCAGCAGCGTAAAGGCTGCTGAACTGACCGATCCGGCGCTCGCCCTGCAAGAAATTTTATGGCGTTTGTTCAGCGAGAGCGACGAAGTGAGACTTCTGAGCGGTAAATCGTGCGTTAAGGGATGTCGTTGTAATGAGGATCATATCCGGGATGTGATCGCACGCTTCCCGAAAGAAGATAAGGCCGATATGGTCGACGACGAGGGAAATATCGGGATTGACTGCGCATTTTGCAGCAAAAAGTTCATTATTACGGGTGCTAGCCTGAATAATTGAACATCACGGCAAATGTGGCAGCTTGTCCGATTTGTCTAAAATTTCCTATCGATTGACGTAATTCGTGACAATATTCGCCGTATTTACAGATTATGGCAGGATTCGCTGCAATCATTCACGCAACCAGCAGGACAGGAGAATATCAATGAAAGGCATGAAACTGATCAAGACCGTCAGTGTAACAGCCGCGTTTCTGTCCGGATTTGCGATGGCTGCGCCCGCGCAAACGCCAAAATTGTTTGTACTTGAGGGGCTGATGCAGGGCGAGTGGACGCTGAAAGAACGTGGTTCCAACGAAATCGCACAAAAAGTCTGCCTCGGAAACCCTGAATTGCTGCTGCAAATCCAGCATAGCTATATGCCCTGTACCCGCTACGTGATCGAAAATGGCGCGAAGAAGCTCCGGGTGAGCTACAAATGTGGAGCTGCCGGTCATGGTGTTACCGAAATCAAGCAGGAATCCAGCACTGTAGTACAGATAAACTCACAGGGAATTCGCAATAACGCGCCCTTTTCGATCGCCTTTGAAGGTCGACGCACGGGTAGTTGCTAAACGCAATCCGCGTTCAAAACTTGCACCAAGTCGGCAAGGCGATTAGCGGAGCGCATCATGACATCCGAATCAAAAGCAGCGATTATATTATTATCCGGCGGGCTGGACTCGATGGTTTCTGCAGCAATTGCTGCAGAGCAGGGGTATCGGCTGATCGCCCTGACGGTCGACTATAACCAGCGCCATAAAATCGAACTGCAATCCGCAGAAAAAATTGCAGCGAAACTAGGGGTCGATGAACATATCATCTTGCCGCTGGACCTGAGCCGCTTTGGCGGATCGGCGCTGACCGCCGATATCGATGTCCCGAAGACCGGCGTCGCCGATGATATTCCGGTGACTTATGTTCCCGCCCGCAACCTTATTTTTCTGTCACTAACCCTCGGGCTGGCCGAGGCAAGAAACGCACGGGATATTTTCATCGGCGTCAATGCGCTGGACTATTCCGGTTATCCGGACTGCCGACCAGAATTTATTCAAGGTTTCGAAAGGCTCGCCGATCTGGCGACAAAGGCTGGCGATCAGGGCAGCGGCTTCAACATCAGAACACCGCTGCAGCACATGACCAAGGCGGATATCGCGCGGGAAGCAATACGGCTCAATCTCGATCCCTCCTGGAGCTGGTCCTGTTATGACCCTTCACCGGAAAACCTGCCTTGCGGGCTCTGTGACAGCTGCCGTTTGCGGCAAAAGGGTTTCGAAGAAGCCGGGATCGTCGACCCGACCGAATATGTAACATCATGAGCTATGCGGTAAAAGAGCGATTTCTGACCCTTCAGGGCGAAGGCGTCCATGCCGGACGCCGAGCGGTTTTTGTCCGTTTCGCCGGCTGTAATCTCTGGTCCGGACTGGAACGGGATCGGGCTACTGCAATCTGCCAGTTCTGCGACACCGATTTTGTCGGACTGGACGGCGAGGGCGGCGGTCGTTTCGATACGGCGGAAAATCTCGCCAAGGCAGCGGCCGAAACATGGGATGGCGACAGAGAATCGCGTTTCGTGGTCCTGACCGGCGGCGAACCGATGTTGCAGATCGATCAGGATCTGATCGATGCGCTGCACGCCGAAGGCTTTTTCATCGCTATCGAATCGAATGGAACTTTAGCCGTTCCGCGCGCGATTGACTGGATCTGCATCAGTCCGAAAGCGCAGAGCGATACCGTCCAGCGCTCGGGCGACGAGTTGAAGCTGGTCTGGCCGCAGACGGACAGCAATTGGCAAGCGATGGAAGATTGGGACTTCGCCAATCTATTGCTGCAGCCGATGGATGCGCGTGGCGATGAGGCTGCCAGCCAGGCCAATCTCGAACAGGCCATAGAATTTGTCCAGGCCCATCCGAAATGGCGTTTGTCGCTACAGACTCACAAGATACTGGGTCTGGCCTGATATTTTACTCAGCCGGTGTTTCCGTCGCATCTGCTGTTGTTTCGGATGCTTCTTCTTTTGGCTTGTCTGCAGATTCGTCGGTTTCCTCACCGGTAGCGTCGACGGCTTTCATTGTATCGACGTCGACCATTTCGTCGCTGATCGTGCCATCGATGACATCAACATCGTCCATCCGGGTTTCAGTGACTTCGTCCGCGTCGGGCGCTTCGTTGCCGGAACAGGCCGAGATGGTCAGTGCGACCGCTGCGACCGCAGCAATTCTCGAGAATTTAGCCATGATTTTGTCCTCATATGTTAAATGGGTTCACCAAGCCTTCATAGCCTTGGATCAGCCTTGATCAATCGCCTTCAGGAAGCCGCCAACCGTTTTTTGCAACGCTTCGTCAAACTCCTGAAGCTTTATCGCGATACCCAGTTGAGCGAGGCTGGTTACAGGATATTCGCTGATGCCGCACGGGACGATCCCGCCAAAATGGCTGAGATCGGGATCAATATTGACCGAGAAGCCGTGCATGGTAACCCATTTGCGGATACGAATGCCGATCGCGCCGATCTTGGCTTCCTGCCCGTCCGGCGTATCGCACCAGATTCCGACACGGCCGTCGACCGCCCGTGCGACGACGCCAAACTCCGCTAGGGCGGCGATGATCCAATCCTCCAGAGCATGGACGAAGCCTCGGACATCCGCGTTGCGCTTTTTCAGGTTCAAAATCACATAGCCGACCCGCTGGCCGGGACCATGATAAGTGTGCCGGCCACCACGACCCGTGTCATAAACCGGAAATGCCTGGCTGAGCAGTTCCGCCGGATCCGAACTGGTTCCGGCCGTATATAGCGGCGGATGTTCCAGCAGCCAGATCAGCTCCTGGGCGTCACCGGCCTGAACAGAAGCGTTGCGCTGTTCCATTTCGGCCAGGGCTTCAGGATATTCAACCTTTTCGGGCGATATGCGCCATTCGATATCATCAGGACCATTCATAATATTTTCGTGCACTTTTGCCGAGCGGGTGGCAAGGGCTGGTAATCAAGAAATGGATCCGGGAACGAAAAGATGAAGCTCAACTATATGCAATGCTGGAATGGTGCGATGGCTCTGCTCAGCGCGCATAAAGAGGCCGTTCTGGCGATTGCCGGTGTCTTTTTATTTCTGCCGACCTTTTTATTCGCGCAATTCGTCGCCCAACCGGTCTTTACCGGTGATGAGGATGTCAATGGTCTGGCGTTCGTTTATTCCGCCTATT
This sequence comes from uncultured Parasphingorhabdus sp., assembly GCF_963975555.1. GTDB lineage: Bacteria > Pseudomonadota > Alphaproteobacteria > Sphingomonadales > Sphingomonadaceae > Parasphingorhabdus. The sequence goes on from NZ_CAXBHH010000002.1 coordinate 277,447, forward strand.
TCAGCGAAAACGCCCTTTCCATCATGGCATCCAATCTGGTGATCAGTTTTGGCGGCCTCGCGATCTATTTTGCCCTGGCTCCCTCCCGCAACAACACGGTCGCGGAAGACCTCGTAGCCGCGCTTAAGGTATTCCTGATTTATCTGATCGCCAATCTGCTGACCGGCCTGTTTACATTGATGGGTTTTTTCCTGCTCGTCATTCCCGGTCTCTATATTGCCTGCCGGTTCATCCTGGTACCGATCATGATTGTCGACAAAGGCGAGCGGAATCCGGTCCAGGCACTCAAGCAAAGCTGGGCATTGACCCGGAACAACGGATTCTCGATCCTGTTGTTCATCCTGATCATCGCGGTCGTCGGTACGATCACTATTGGCGCTCTGCAGGCGCTCACCGGGATTATCACCGGTCTCGTAACCGGGGGAGCAGGCTGGCCTTTTATAGAGAATCTTGTGGCCGCACTTACCGGTACAGCTTTCCAGCTTGTCCTCGCGGGCGTGATTATATCAATTTATATCGAGCTGACCGGTAAGAAGGGCAATGTCGGCGAAATATTTAACTGAGTATCGGCACATGTGGTGCCGCTGTCTTCGGTAAATGTCCTGACAGGCGCGGATCCGGCATGATATCGAATTGCTGTTTGAAAATGCGGAAACCACAGCGCTGGTAAAAGGGCAGGGCGCGCGGAGAATCCTGGATGCAGGTATGAAGCCAGACGCGTTCGATATCGTCCGCCCAGGCTTTTTCCAAGGCCTGGTTCATCATCCAGCTGCCGTGGCCTTTGCCGTTCATTTCCGGAACCAGTCCGAAAAAGCCGATTTCACACTGGCCGGTTTGCCGGAAGTCGAGTTCGATAAAACCGACCGACGCTTCACCATCGCGGATGATATAAATATCGATGTCGGGGTGTTGAATGTTGGCCCGAACGTCGTCTTCTGCCATCAATATGCGGGATGTCCAGAACCAGGGTTCCCCGACAGCCCGGAATAAAGCCAAATATTCCGCAACAGGCGGCTTTGCCCATTTTTCGAGGGAGAGGCTCGATCCAATCTCCTCTAGAGCCGGCTTCTCGAGCATCTCGAGATGGGTGATGATGGTTGCTACATGACCTGCAGGAATGGTCTGGGGCAGGTTTGCGGGACTATCTGCACCCATTTTTGGCTACACCCATTTGGCTTCGGGGGGCAGGCTCATCAATATCGCGTCGACATTGCCGCCAGTCTTGAGACCGAACGTCGTGCCCCGGTCATAGACCAGATTGAACTCGGCATAGCGTCCGCGCCATTCCAGCTGCTGCTGCTTTTCTTCCGCCGTCCATTCCATATCCATGCGCTTGCGCACCAGCTTGGGATAAATATCGAGAAAAGACCGGCCCACATCCTGGGTGAAAGCAAAATGGCGATCGAAATCCGATTCGTGGTCCAGTTCGATATGATCATAGAATATACCGCCGACGCCGCGATGGACCTTGCGGTGGGGTATATAGAAATAGTCATCCGCCCATTTCTTGAACCGCGGATAATATTCCGGATTATGCGGCGCGCATGCCGAACGCAGTCTGGCGTGGAATTGCTCTGTATCCTCGTCATATGGGATCGCTGGGTTCAGATCGGCACCGCCGCCGAACCAGCGCTTGGTCGTGCACAGGAAACGGGTATTCATATGGACAGCAGGCACATGCGGGTTGGCCATATGGGCAACGAGACTGATTCCGGTGGCAAAGAAGCGCGGATCATCTTCCGCGCCGTTGATCTGGGCCTGGAATTCTTCGCTGAACACGCCGTCGACCGTGGAAATATTCACACCGACCTTTTCGAATATCTTGCCTTTCATCAGGCCCTGGGTGCCACCGCCGCCCGGACTCCCATCGGGATTCTGTCGATCCCACGGGATATAGTCGAACGTGGCGTCACTACCGGCTTCCTGTTCGATTTTCTCGAATTCCGCACAGATCTGGTCGCGCAGTTCTTTGAACCACGTCTGGGCCGTGTGCTGCTGGTCATCCAATTTTGTCGTCATTCCGGAAATTGTCCTGTTTGTCTGAGTGCTTCTCCCAAGGCCATGCCAGCCGAAACGGCTAGATTCAAGCTGCGCATTCCCGGCTTCATGGGGATGGTGATTCGACCATCGCATTGCTCCTGTATAGTCAGGGGAACTCCTGATCCTTCCGATCCGAACAACAATATATCGGAATCGTTATATGCGAATCCGTGATGCGGGTGTTCGGCCTTGCTGGAAAGCAGGATAATCCTCGCGTTGCGGGAATTCGCTGTCTGTTTAAATGCGACCCAGTCAGCATGGCGAATATAGTCGACATGGTCGAAATAATCCATTCCGGCGCGTTTTAAACTGCGGTCACTGAATGGAAAACCGCACGGTTCTATTATATCAACCGGCACACCTAGGCATGCACAAGTCCTTAATATTGTTCCTAAATTTCCCGCAATCTCGGGCTGATATAAAGCTATCCTCATGGGCCGATCATCATGCGCAAGAAGGGAATGTTAGGTCAATCGAAAATTCACTGTTGGCAAACCCTATCCTACGCGGCTATCAGGCGCGCAATTCACTGCCTGTTCAAGCTGTTGTGAAGCAGTATCGAACGTTCGGGCAGTCAGGGGTCATAATTTTTCTATAGGGCTTGTTTGCATGGCAACGGTTGAAACAGCTGAAACGGCAGTCGCAGAAGATGGCGGCGTTCGCCGCCGGGACTTTATCAATATCGCAGCAGTGAGTTTCGCTGGTGCCGGGGCGGTTGCTACCGTTTTCCCGTTGGTGAATCAGATGAATCCGAGCGCGGACGTTCTCGCTCTGGCATCTGTTGATCTGGATATAGGAGCGATTGAGCGCGGTCAGGCGATCAAAATCCTGTGGCGCAAACAACCTGTGTTTGTCCGCAATCTCACCGACAAGGAAATCGGTGAAGCCAACGCGGTAGACGTTTCATCGCTGCGCGATCCACAAACTTTGCAGGAACGGACCAAGGTCGGCAAGGAAAACTGGCTGATCACTCTGGGCGTTTGCACCCATTTGGGCTGCGTTCCTCTCGGTGCAGCCGAAGGCGAAAACAAGGGCGAATTCGGCGGATATTTCTGCCCTTGCCACGGTTCGAGCTACGATACAGCGGCCCGAATTCGCAAGGGCCCCGCACCAAGAAATCTGGATGTTCCAGACTATGAATTCCTATCAGACACCGTCGTGAAAATCGGCTAAAGGACAGAGAAAAATGAGCTTTCCTTGGGCAAAACAATATACACCAACAACCGAATTAGGTCAGTGGATGGACAAGCAGCTTCCGCTGCCTCGTTTCGTCTATAACAGCGTTGGTGCCGGTTATCCTGCTCCGCGCAATTTGAACTATATGTGGAACTTCGGTTCCCTGGCCGGCCTGTTTCTGGTCATCCAGATTGTCACCGGCATCATATTGGCGATGCATTATGCGGCCAATTCGGAAATTGCCTTTGATTCCGTCGAACATATCATGCGCGACGTGAACAGTGGCTGGATGATCCGCTATGCCCATGCCAATGGCGCAAGCTTCTTCTTCATTGCTCTATATATGCACATCGCTCGCGGGCTGTATTACGGCTCTTACAAGGCGCCGCGTGAAATGCTGTGGTTGCTCGGTGTTGTCATCTATCTGCTGGCAATGGCAACCGGCTTTCTCGGTTACGTGCTTCCCTGGGGACAGATGAGCTTCTGGGGTGCCAAGGTGATTACCGGCCTGTTTGAAGCCATTCCGTTCATCGGCAAGCCGATTCAGGAACTGCTTCTTGGTGGTTTTGCGCCTGATAATGCTGCTTTGAACCGTTTCTTCTCGCTCCACTATCTTCTGCCATTCGTCATTGTCGGCGTTGTCATCATGCATATCTGGGCGCTGCACATTCCGGGTTCAAACAACCCGACCGGTGTTGACGTGAAGGGACCACAGGATACGGTTCCGTTCCACCCTTATTATACCGCGAAAGATGGCTGGACCGTTGGACTTGCGCTGATTTTCTTCACCGCGCTGATGTTCTTCCTGCCGAACGCGCTTGGCCATGCCGATAACTATATCCCGGCCAATCCGCTTTCCACTCCGGCCCATATTGTTCCGGAATGGTATTTCTGGCCCTGGTACGCAATTCTGCGGGCCTTCACATTCGACTTCCTCTTCATTCCGGCGAAATTGCTCGGTGTGCTGGCGATGTTCTCCGCGATATTGGTCTGGTTCTTCCTGCCTTGGCTGGACAAATCACCGGTACGTTCGGGTAGCTTCCGCCCCAAGTTCAAGATATTCTACATCGTCCTGTTGATCGATGTCTTGATACTCGGATATTGTGGCGGTGCGCCGGCAGAGGAACCATTTGTGATGATCAGTCAGTTGGCTGCAGCTTATTATTTTGCGCACTTCCTGATCATATTGCCGCTTTTGTCGAGCTTGGAAAAGCCCGAACCGTTGCCGAACAGCATCACGGAATCGGTCACCGGCAAGCCACTTAAAACGCCAGTTAAGAATTAGGGACCTGTCGTAATGGTAAGAATTTTCGGAATCTTGATTGGCCTGTTTTTCTCAGGCTGGCTCTTGGTCTCATTCGGAATGGGAGCTGTAGCATATATATCGAACCCGCCAGCTGAAACAGCAGAGCATGAGTTCCACAAGGAAGCGAAAGAAATATCTTTCACTTCCGATGGTCCGCTTGGCAAATTCGATCGCCAGCAACTGCAGCGCGGCTTCCAGGTTTACAAGGAAGTCTGTTCGGCTTGCCACTCTTTGCGTCTTGTCGCTTTCCGCAATCTGGAAGAAATCGGCTATAACGAAGATGAAGTGAAGGCGATTGCAGCCAACTGGGCGATCCAGACTCCGGATATCGATCCGGCTACTGGCGAAATGTCGACGAGGACACCGCTTCCTGCCGACAAATTCCCCAAGCCTTTTGCCAACAACGTTGCTGCCGCTGCTGCGAATAATAACGCTATTCCGCCTGACTTGTCCTTGATGACAAAGGCGCGTGAAGGCGGGGCACCTTATGTCTATTCCTTGCTGACCGGTTACACCAATCCACCGGCCAATCTGCCGGAAGCCAATCAACCGGGACCGGGGCTGCATTATAACCCTTATTTTGCGAACCTGAACCTTGCGATGGCACCACCACTGGCGGCCGAAGATCAGGTCAGCTACTCGGACGGTACCAAGGCAAGCATCAGCCAGATGGCCGAAGATGTTTCCGCCTTCCTGATCTGGAGCGCAGAGCCGAAGCTGGAAGAGCGCCATCAAGCTGGATGGGCGGTCCTCGCCTTCCTGCTGATCGCGACGATCCTCGCCTATCTGTCCTACCGGACGATCTGGGCGGACGTGAAGGCCGAGAAGAAAAAGAAAGCTGCGTAAGTCTGTTTTTCAATACAGCTAGAAATTAAGGAAGCCCGCTTTTGGCGGGCTTCTTTATGTCTGATTGATTTTAGTCTGACTGAAATCTAGTTAGCCAAAACGACGTCGACGGCCCGCTTCCATCCCGCAAGCCGCTCTTCTCTGGTCTCAGGGTCGATATCCGGTTGGTGCACGTCGAGCCCCGATATCATCACCGTTGCCGCTTCGAGGGACTCGTAGATTCCGCAACCTACTGCGGCCAACATGGCCGCGCCGAGAGCGGTTGTCTCGAAAAACCCAGGGCGTTCCACGTCGATATCCAGTATATCCGCCAGATCCTGTACCATCCAGTCATTGGCGACCATGCCGCCGTCGATCCGCAGGTTTTGCCAGTCGACACCATCTGCGGAAAATGCGGTTTTCAGATCATGGCATTGATAAGCAATCGATTCGAGCGCAGCGCGGGCGATATGCGCTTTTCTTGATGAAAAACTGAGGCCGGAGATGGTTGCTGTCGCATCGGCCCGCCAATGGGGAGCACCAAGGCCGGACAGGGCGGGAACCAGGTAGACTCCGCCATTATCCTCGACCGAACGGGCCAGCTCCTCGCTCTCGCCGGCGAATTTCAGCATTTTGATATCGTCGCGCAGCCACTGCATCAGGCTGCCGGCCACGAAAACCGAGCCCTCGAGCGCATAGATGCGCTCGCCCTCATATTGATAGAGTATGGTCGAGAGCAGGCGATGCTCCGAGCGTAGTGGCTTGTCGCCGCTATTGGTCAAGATGAACGCGCCGGTCCCGAATGTTGCATTGGTCTGGCCGATCTCGAGACAACCCTGGCCGATTGTTGCCGCCTGTTGATCGCCGGCAGAACCGCAGATTGCGATAGGTCCGCCGAATAATTCGACCGCAGTGGTTCCCAGATCGCCTGCACAGTCCATAATCGTCGGCAGCGTATGCTTGGGAATGTCGAAGAGCGCGAGGAGATCATCGTCCCAATCATCACCATCCAAGGCCATCAGCATCGTCCTGCAGGCGTTACTGGCATCGGTAATATGCTGACCACCGGTCAGCCGGTAGATCAGGTAGGATTCAATCGTACCGAACGCGAGATTGTCGCCCGCCGCCCGGACTTCGGGCCGGTTCTCCAGCATCCAGCCGATTTTGCTGCCCGAGAAATAGGGGTCGAGCAGCAGGCCGGTCTTTTCCTGTACCATCGGTTCGAGGCCATTGGCCTTCAGAGCATCACATTTCGCGGCGGTTCGGCGATCCTGCCAGACGATCGCCCGGCCAAGCGGTTCACCCGTCCTTTTATCCCATGCGACGACGGTTTCCCGTTGATTAGTGATGCCAATTGCCGCGATTTTGTCAGCGCCGCCAGCCTTCTCGATCATTTTCTGACAGCAACTCAAGGTCTTTTTCCAGATTTCAGTAGCATCATGCTCGACCAGGCCGGGAGCCGGATAATATTGATGCAAGGATTCCTGTTGGGAGCCATGTAACTTGCCATTTGCACTGAAAAGCATCGCCCGTGTCGACGTCGTTCCCTCGTCAATGACCAAAATCTGCTGCGCCAACATTGTCTGCTCCCTGATGTTTTGGGCACGCTATAAGCTGGCATAAAAAAGGCAAGAAAAAGCAATCCATGATGCAGTATATTGCGATGCAACATTGCGCGAATCGCTGGTTTCTCTATGACTGTCGCGATGTATGATCTGGCCATCATTGGCGGCGGCATAAACGGCGTCGGAATTGCGCGCGATGCAGCGGGCAGGGGATTGAAGGTCCTGCTGGTCGAACGGGACGATCTGGCGTCGCATACATCCTCCGCCAGTACCAAATTGGTCCATGGCGGTTTGCGCTATCTCGAACATTATGAATTCAATCTTGTTCGCAAGGCGCTGAAGGAACGGGAAGTGCTGCTGCGCGCGGCCCCGCATATCATCTGGCCAATGCGTTTTGTTTTACCGGTCGACGAGGGGATGCGGCCTGCCTGGCTGCTCCGCCTCGGTCTGTTTCTCTACGATCATCTGGGCGGCCGCGATATATTGCCGGGCACCAAAAGCGTAAACCTGCTCAAGGATCATCGCGGTGATCCGCTGCAAGAGCGTCTCAAGAAGGGCTTCGCCTATAGCGATTGCTGGGTCGAGGATGCCCGGCTCGTATCCCTGACCGCGCGTGATGCTGCTGACCGGGGTGCCGACATCAGGACCCGGGCCGAATGCGTGGCGCTCGATCGCGGTGCGGACCACTGGAACCTGGAAATCCGGAAGGATGGCGAGACAAAGAGCGAGCAAGCCAGGGTGCTGGTGAACGCCGCCGGTCCCTGGGTTGATCCGGTCACGGCGATGTATGACCATAGCAGCCACGCGGCGAAACTGCGTCTGGTCAAGGGCAGCCATATCGTCGTGAAACGGAAATATGAGGGCGAACACAGCTATATTTTCCAGAATAGGGACGGTCGGATCGTCTTCGCCATTCCCTATGAAGGCGATCATACGCTGATCGGGACAACCGACGAACCGTGGAGCTACGCCGAAGGCCCAGCGAAGATCAACGATGGCGAAATCGATTATCTGTGCGACGCTGCCAGTGAATATTTCGAGGCACCGGTAACCCGCGACGACATCATATGGACTTATTCCGGTGTCCGCCCGCTGTTTGACGATCACAGCCGGACTGCTGCGACGGTGACCAGGGATTTTGTGTTCGACTATGATATTGAAAAGGGTGCACCGGTGCTGTCCATTTTTGGCGGCAAGATAACAACTTATCGGGTGTTGGCACTGCAAGCGATCCGGACATTGTCCGAGGCGCTGGATGTCAACGGAGACGACTGGACCAAAGAAGCGCATCTGCCCGGCGGCGACTTCTCGCCAGACGGGTTTGAGGAGTTGGTCGATCAATATGCCAGCAAATGGCCCTTTGTCGAGAAATCTGTCGTGCATCGACTGGTGCGGGCCTATGGTACTGATACAGCCTGTATCCTGAAGGATGTCAAAAATATCGCGGATCTCGGCCAGCTATTTGGCTCAGGTCTGTATGAGATCGAGATCCAGTGGCTGATCGACCGTGAATTTGCTTGTACGGCAGAGGACGTCCTCTGGCGGCGCTCGAAACTGGGATTGCATATGAGCGACGCCGAGAAACAAGCCGTGGAGCAATGGTTTGACGAGCAGAAGCAACGGCCAAAGCCAAATCGCGCCCTTTCGTGATTGACGAGCCACAAAAGCGGTGGCAATAGCGGCGCATTCGGTCACCTTGGCGGCCGATCTGAAAATGCGGGTGTAGCTCAATGGTAGAGCAGAAGCCTTCCAAGCTTACGACGAGGGTTCGATTCCCTTCACCCGCTCCACTTATCGTCCAGTGTCCGCAAAATTCGCTACTTGCTGCTGGGAACTGCGATATAAACGGTAATACCCCCATTTTGCTCACTCTCGTCTTTGAGGCGCCCCCAAAAAAAGGGGATCGTCTTTGTGCATCAAGCTGAACAAAGGTCAAATGGACGCAGCCTCCGCCGACATGCGCGCCAGTTCGCGTGCAAAAGGCTTGAAACCGAGAGTTAGAATAATCGCTGCAATCGGCAGCGCAATCGCTGCGACGGTCGCTATCGAATATTGGAGTGCAGCATCGTTCTGGAAGAGTTCGTCGGTGAGCAAGGCGATGCATATCGGTCCAAACCCCAGACCGACAAGATTGACGACAAAGAAATAGAATGCAGTCATGCGAGCACGATATTCGTTCGGTGTGATTAACTGAAGCGCGACGCCACCAACTCCGTGCATCGTCATTGCTGGAAAGGCGATAGCGAGCATCATAAACGATAGCCAAGCATTTGGCATCAGCACTGCGGCGAGCAGAGGCGGGCCACCGAGAATGATCGATAGCCGCATTACCCGTAAATGGGAATCCGCGACGCCCTTTTCATATTGTCGATCTGCTAGTGAGCCACCGACTATCAAGCCGATTGTTCCACCGATTGCCATAATGACCCCAAACCATATCCCGGCATGAGCGATTTCCATACCGAAGGTGCGCGCAAAAAAGGTGGGAATCCATGCGATTACTCCATACATCACCAGACCAATCAATGACATGCCCGCAAAAAGGGTCACGAGAACTACCTTTTGTGTCACGAGATGTGCGATCAGGCTCGGCGCATCGACAGCAATGTTTGCAGCCTTTGTTGTTTTGCGGCCCCGGCGAAGCGGTTCCCGTACAGTGAGCAATAGCAGGCAGACGAGTATTCCGGGTGCGGCTACCCAGACAAAAATCAGTCGCCACGCTTCCATTGGACCGATAAATGGAACCGCTATCATCGGTGCCGTCAACAGAGACTGGACAACAAAAGCCCCTAGGATGAGAGCGATCCCGGCACCCAAAGGCACGCCCATTGAATAGACAGCCATCGCTCTTGCCAGTTTATGGCGCGGAAAATAGTCGCTGAGCATAGAATATGCTGCGGGAGACAAGGTCGCTTCCCCGACACCGACACCCATACGAGCGAGAAATAAGGTCACATAACTCCCCGCAAGTCCGCACCCGGCGGTCATAACACTCCATATCGCGACCCCGGCAACGATCAGATTACGACGATTGTAGCGGTCAGCGATCCACGCAAGCGGAAGACCGAGCACCGTGTAAAAAAGTGCGAAGGCGAGGCCGATAAGCAAGCTGACCTGCGTGTCCGAGATGTCCAATGCCGCCCGGATCGGCGCTACAAGCAAGCTCAGTATCATTCGATCAATAAACGACAACGTGTAGGCGAGCAGCAGAATAGCGACGACATACCAACTATATGCTGGTCGCGGCCAAGGCGGATTTGTGTCCATTCCGGAAACATGTTCGCTGTCAGGGTGACTCACCATAATGCTCTCCCAAGCTTCAATTTGTTTTGGCCCCTTGCACAGCGCAAAAAGCTATTCTATAAAAAGCTTCCTTAGAGAACTAAGTATAAACAGTAACATCAGTCAAGCGTGTTCAAGCGCATCGGTTACGAACTTGCATTTGGGAGAGTGAAATGTTGAAGCAGGGATTGAGTCGAGTTGCATCTTTAATGGCCGGGGGAGCATTGCTGGCAGGTCCATATGTTGCGGCGGCACAGGAAATAGACGGGCACTATGGCGAAATCATTGTGACGGCCCAGCGTCAGGAACAAAAACTTCAGGATGTCCCTGTGTCGGTGACCGCATTTAGTAGCGAACAGCTACGTGACGGCAATGTCGAAACGGTGCAGGATATTGCGGCCCGGACACCGGGATTGAGTGTCAGTGCCGTTGATCCGATAAATACCAATTTTGCGATGCGCGGAATAGGTAGCGCCCCGGGAATTAGTCAGAATGCAGGCGGCGATCCTTCTGTCGTGGTATTTGTGGATGGTGTGTATGCAGGACGTGGCGGCACGCCGGATCTGGACGCGCTCGATCTTGAGAGGGTGGAGGTACTGCGGGGTCCCCAGGGGACCTTATTCGGTAAGAACGCTATTGGCGGCCTCGTCCAATTCATTAGCCGAAAACCGTCCGATGACCCGTCGTTCGCTTTTGAAGCGACTTTGGGGAACTATGACAAGTTTGGTGCATCTGCGCGCGGTAATATGCCGATTACGGATAAGATATTTATTTCCACTGGTCTCGCGGTGAAACGCCGCAACGGATATGAATTCAACGAAACAACCGGAAATGATGTCAACAATCAACAGCTCATTACCGGACGGGTCGCGTTGCGCTTGCTGCCCACCGACACGCTCGACATCATTCTGCGTGCCGATGTGTCAGATCAGGACCAGAAGGGCAATCCGCGGCATAATAACTGCGATACCAGCTTCAACGGTGGTGTCCACTGCATTGGCATCAACCCTGATCCGCGCGTGGTGAATGCCTATACTGACGGTAAAATCAAACGAACCGTTCAGTCCTATTCAGCGGAGATAAGCCTAGACCTGCCGTTTGGCACGCTCACCTCGCTGACCGCCCTGCGCAAAGTTGACTTAGAATTCGAAACAGCCTTTTTCAGCAATCCCGTCAATCCACCTAACCAGATTGAATCGACGGATTTTGGACAGGAAGATAACAGTCAGTTCAGCCAAGAGTTGCGTCTCTCTTTCGAAGCGTTCAACGGTCGACTTACCGGTCAGACGGGCCTCTATTATTTGAAGGAGGACAATGAGCGTGTGCAGGGACAGATTCAGCAGTTCCCCAGTCCTGCTATTTCTGGGGTCGGCCGTTATCCACAATCGGTGAATGCGCGCAGCATTGCAGTATTCGGACAGCTTGATTTTGAAGTAGTCCCGTCGCTCACCTTTACTGCCGGCGGACGAATGACTTGGGAACGCAAAAGCGGCCGTTTCGCCGGATTCAAGGTTGATGACGGTCCAGGAATTCCACCACCGCTCGGTTCGGCCGCGGGCTACGATGTGACGGGCAAAGAGGATTGGAAAGCTTTCACACCGCGCGTTGCGCTTAACTGGAAAACCACTGATGATATACTGCTCTACGCATCGGCCGCACGAGGTTATAAGAGTGGCGGTTTCCAAGGACTCTCAGGCACTGCCGCAGGCGCCTCGGCTCCTTATGATCCTGAATTTGCTTGGGGTTATGAGTTGGGGGCGAAAACGGAATGGTTTGACAGAGCATTGCGTTTGAACGTTTCGCTGTTCCAGACCGACTATTCGGATTTGCAGATTTCGCAACTCGTTCCTCTGTGCTGTGTGGTTGTCAGCAACGCTGCCAAAGCCCGGATTCGGGGCGCGGAGGCCGAGTTTGTGATCCGCCCAGTCCGAGGGCTGCAAATCGACGGAAGCTATGCCTACCTCGATGCAAAATTTACAGAATATGCTATTCCGGGCCAGAATTATACCGGCAACGAACTGCCTCGGTCGCCAAAGAACAAATTCAACATTGGCGGTCATTATGAAGTTCCGATTGGAGACTTGTCGGCCAAACTCCGGGTCGATTATAGCTGGGTGGACGACGCATTTTTCGAAGCCTCGAACATCCCACAACAGCTCTGGCCCAGCCATGACAATCTGGATGCACGGCTATCTATTGCCGGTGCGAACAACGAGTGGGAGCTGGCAATATGGGGCAAGAATCTGACCGATGAACTGGTGCCTACATATGTTACCTATTTCGGTCCATTCCGCCAGATACTGACACCATATGCGCCGCCACGCACATACGGCATGACGCTGGCATTCAAAATATAGCGGAAACGCGGCGGGGTCGATTTTCCCGCCGCGTCGTTCTTTTTAAGCGAAGGATTGAAGATGCTTGAACCCGAATTTCGTTATCTATGCTCCTATCGGGCCACTTTTACCGAGCCACAACAGCAGATTGGGAAAGCGCATTTTGGTCGTAGGATGATCGCCGCATTGACCGGGGGAGAAGTCGAAGGCGAGCGAATCCACGGTCGCGTGATGCCCGGCGGCGGTGACTGGGCTACCATAGATGAAAATGATACATTGCGGCTTGATGCCCGGGTGACGATAGAAACGCAGGATGGTGCGTTGATCTATGTTTCTTATCGGGGTGTGCTGCGGCCATTATCGGTTGCCCATAAACATGCACGAAATGGCGGGCCACAAAATGACGTAGAGCAAAGCGAAATCTACTTCCGGACCGCACCTATTTTTGAAACAGGTGATGAACGCTATTCTTGGTTGAATGACATTGTTGCGGTCGGTTTGGGGGCTTCAGTTGGTGGTGCAGTTCAATACAACATATTTGAGCTCCTGTAGGGAGTTTGAGCCGAAAACTACTGAACAGAGACAACAAGGTCTGATGCCAGTTGAAGTGAGCCGCTATCAGCTATGACAAGAATGGACTGCGACAGGTTGGTAAACGCATCATATAAACGCGCACCGATCGCTGTGAGCACCGCAATAGATTGGTGCGGGAGCTTCATTTAAGGGCCTAAATCTCCGTTAAACCCGCGTTTTACCGGGCTTGCAAAATATTGGTTCGCTGAAGTCGAAGCCCGTTATCCGCTCGCGCTTTTGATAGCAAAATATCCAAAAGCAGATCGGCTTTAGACCTCTCCGCATAAGAACCATGCTGTAGCGAGGATTGCGATCCATGGTGGACCTAGATTGATAGCCACAAGCCAGCGATGTGATCTGGCAGTTCTGCGTTCGAAAGCTGAAAAAGGTTGAATGCTGCGCCGGGTTATCAAAGATTTCAGGCACGTTCCTCCGTTAATATTGCACTCGCGTGAACCGCGCGCGCTTTCTGTTACAAATTGCGACAATTTTCTGCCGTTTTGACAAAGTTCCGCGACAACTGGTCGCTAGAACAGCATTCATGGCGGAACGATAAGACCGGGACGCACAACTGGAAGATAAGGAAAATATTATGAAAAAAGCAATTTTGATTTCGAGCGCCACGGCATTGTTGATGGTTGGCGGCATTGCCGTCGCCGCTCCCGGTGAACGGGGAATGCGTGCCGACAGCAATGGCGACGGTGTTATCAGTCGTGCTGAGCTGACCAAATCGCTGGAAGCCCGCTTTACCAAGATGGATGTCAATGGCGACGGTCAGCTTTCGAAAGAAGATCGTGATGCAAAACGTGCAGATCGTTCGGCCAAGCGCGGTGAGCAATTTGCCAAGGCAGATGCCAATGGCGATGGTGAATTGAGCCAGACCGAAATGGAAGCGGCTCGTGCCGAGCGCAAAGCCAGCAAATTTGCTCGCGCCGACAAGGACGGCAATGGCAAGTTGAGCCAGGAAGAGGCTCAGGCAATGAAAGGCAAGCGCGGCGGTAAAGGCATGCGCGGCAAAGGCCACAAGCGCGGCGGTAACGGTATGGCGATGATGCGCGATGCGGACACCAATGGTGATCAGAAGATCAGCAAAGCCGAATTTACGACAGCGGCACTGACCCGCTTTGACAAGGCAGATGCCAATAGTGACGGCAAGCTGACCAAGGAAGAGCGTCAGGCTGCTCACAAGGCCCACAAGGGTGAACGGAATAAAAGAGGCGGTTAATCCCTGAACCACTCTTTTCGCGAACGGATCGTCAGCCATCTCCCCCTCTCCCCCAAATTGGCTGGCGGTCCGTTTCTTTTTATTGATCCTGTGATAGGGCGACTGGATGACGAACAAGACTCACATATTACTGGTCGATGACGAAGCAACGCTACGCGAGCCGTTAGCGGAATATCTCATCAAGCAGGGCTATAAGGTCCAGCAGGCAAGCGACGCCAGCGTCGCCAGATCCCTACTCAACGCCTATGATTTCGACATAATTTTGCTCGACATCATGATGCCCGGCGAAGACGGCCTCAGCCTGTGCCGCTTTGTCACCGACAAGACCAACATCCCCGTCATCTTCATCAGCGCCAAAACCGAGGAAACCGAGCGGATCATCGGGCTCGAACTGGGCGCGGATGATTATATCACCAAGCCGTTCAGCCCGCGGGAACTTGTCGCGCGGATCAAGGTCGTGTTGCGGCGCACTGAAAAAGGTGGTGCCAGGCAGATTGAAACCACGGGTGCGGCCTATCAATTTTCTGGCTGGACCCTCAAATGTGACAAGCGCAGTCTGATCGATGCAGAAGGCGTGAATGTATCCCTGTCTACCGGGGAATATCAGATGTTGCTGGCGCTGGTGTCGCGCGCCGGAAAAGTGCTGAACCGCGACCAGCTGCTCGACATTACGCAGGGCCGCGAGGCCCATGCTTTCGATCGCGCCGTCGACAACCAGATCAGCCGGTTGCGCCGGAAAATCGAGACGGATCCGAAAAACCCCGAAATCATCAAGACTGTCTGGGGCGGCGGCTATATGCTGGCGGGCGAGGTAAAATCACTGTGAAGCGTCTTTGGCCCAGTAGTCTGGTCGGCCAGCTTCTGCTTGTCGTCGCGCTGATGCTTTTTCTGGCGCAGGGCATAAACAGCTTCCTGCTCTATCGAGGCGCGGAAAACCAGAATCTGGTCGAGGCCTCTACCGCTGCAGTGGCCCGCATTGCTTATGGTCTGGATCGCCAGGCCGTGGACCGTTCTGATTTGCGGGATGTCCCGAAACGCAGTCGGCGCTGGGGCCGGCTCAAAACCGGATCTGAGAGCGCCGTCACCGAAGATATGGGCCGCCTGCCGGAACTCGAAACGCGAGCTGGCCAGGCCTTTACCAATATGGGCATCACCTTTTCCGATATCCGGGCGACTTTCACACGTCATCTGACCACAGATATGTCGGGATATCTGATCGGTGCCAATAAGGGCGATTGGCGTAACAGTCCGATCAACCGGTCGATGGGCGGCGATTCACCCCCCTCGGAAACCAGGGGTTTCGTTATAATTTCGTTACAGGATGCAGATGGACAATGGATCAGCATTGCCTCTGCTGTCCGTGAACGCACGCCTCTATTGATCCGGACCTTGTTGCTCCAGACCGTTACCATCTACCTTCTGATGCTGATTCCGCTAATCCTTCTAGGGCGCTATATATCGAGACCGCTGAAGTCGCTCACCGCAAGGGCCCATTCGTTCCAGCCCGGTGAAACCAGCGATCTGGCAGAAGAGGGACCACCCGACATGCGGGAACTGATCCGGGCCTTCAACGACATGAGCGGCCGGGTCTCCAGTATGATCAACGAAAAAGACGTCATGCTCGGCGCCATTGGCCATGATTTGCGCACGCCGCTGGCGGCTCTGCGTGTACGGGTTGAGAGTGTCGAAGATGATGTAGATCGCGAGCGGATGATCGCCGGCATCGAGGATATCGACCATACACTCGATGACATATTGTCGCTCGCCCGTGTCGGTCGCTCGAGCGAGGAATCGGATCCGGTCGACATTCGCTCGCTGATCGAAACCATTGTCGATGAATTCACCGATCTCGGTCACAATGTCCGCTATCAACGCGGCGAAAAGCAGATTGCTGCTGTCCGCGAGACTCTGGTGCGGCGGGCGCTGAGAAATCTGATCGGCAATGCCATTCTCTATGGCAAGACTGCGGATATATCTGTGGAAAAGTCTGGCGATAAGCTGATGATATATGTCGATGACGATGGACCGGGCATTCCCGAGAAAACGATCGATTCGATGTTCGAGCCGTTCTCACGCGGCGATGCGTCGCGAAACCGGGCAACCGGCGGCTCCGGCCTAGGGCTGACGCTTGCCCGCGCTATTGCCCGGGACCATGGCGGTGATATCATCTTGAAGAATCGTGAAAACGGCGGATTACGGGCTACTTTGATGCTGCCGATCGGTTGACCGCAACACCCGGATATCAGGCGCTAGTTTTTTGTCACTTCCGCCTTTGGCGCTGTTGCCGGACCGGCAATGCCGTCGGCAGCCAGTTCGGCATCAATATCCTCTGCCATTGCCTTGACGGCTTCGTCGGCTGCTTCTTCCAGAGATTGGGCGTCCTGCTCGATCTGCTTTTCCATTTCGGCGATCGCGTCGTCACCTTTTTCCTCAACCGGTGTCTCGGCACAGGCAGAAAGCAATAGCGCGGACGCCGTCAGAAGAGCGCGGATTCTCATTGTTTTGCCGGCAGGGTCAAGTCCGCGTCGCTATTGGCGATGATCGAAAGCACCGTACTCCACGCCGCGACATTCTGGCGCAATTGTTCCGGATCGATCTTGTCGAGCGTATCATCCGGCGTGTGGTGCAGATCGAAATAGCGTGTGCCGTCCTGCTGCAGATCGATGACCGCGAGATTATTATTGGCGATGATTGACTGCACATCCGCTCCGCCACTGGCTTTTTGCTGTCCGCGTCCGATGCCGAGCGGTTGCAGCGCTGTTGCCACCTTGTCAGCCAGCGCAGAAGCGCCTTCCGGCAGGTTGAATTCCACTCGCCAGATCCGGTCGGCGCCAAAGTCCGATTCCATCGCCAGCGCATGATTGTCGCCTTTATGCGCCTCACCATAAGCTTTGCCGCCCCAGAGGCCGACTTCCTCGGCTCCGGCCCAAAGTAGCCGGATCGTGCGCTTGGCCTGGCCCGCTGCCATGATCTGTTTCGCGGCGGCGGTGGTAATGGCGCAGCCCGAAGCATCGTCAATCGCGCCGGTGCCGAGGTCCCAGCTGTCGAGATGACAGGCGATAACGATCATGCCGAGCGACGGATCGCTGCCGGGGAGTTCTGCAATCACATTGCCGGACTCCTGCTGCCCGATATTCTGCGGGGTCAGCACCAGCTTCAGTTTCACCGCTTTGCCGCGAGCGAACATTCTTTCGAGATTTTCCGCATCGGGAATGGACAGCGCACCTGCGGGTATCGGCGTGACGCCCGCTTCGAAATTGGTGTTACCCGTGTGCGGGTTGCGATGATGATCGGTTCCGGCCGAGCGGATGACGATCGCTGCTGCACCCTTCTTGGCGGCGATATTGGGACCGACAAAGCGCGCTGGGCCGAAAGCACCATAGCTGGACCCGTCCTGGGTCGGCTTCATCTTGTGGCTGACAAAGGCGATCTTGCCCTTCAGGCTGCCATCCGGCGCGGCGATCAGATCTGCCAGAGTCGGAAAATAAACAACCTCTGCAGTCAGTCCCTTGTCGCCGGTACTGCCGCTATTGCCGAGCGCGGTGATCGCGAGTGCCTGCGGGAACGGGCTGACGACCGCCGCGGTTTCCTTGCCCCTTATCCAGGTCGGCATCATATAGGATTCGCTGCGAACATTGCTGAACCCCAAGGCTTTCAGCTTGGCGACCGCCCAAATGCGCGCTCTTGCTTCGGCTTCTGTGCCAGCCTGTCGTGGCCCGATTTCGGTGGTCAGACCCTCGACTATGTCCCAGGCGACATCATCCTGCAGAGCCTTGGCCTGCAGCGCGACCGGATCGTGATTATCGGCCAGAGCGGTGGTGGACAAAAAAAGCGCGGACGCGCCAGCGAGCAGGGTGGTTATTTTTCTCATGGACGCTGATTAACCCGCCTTTTATGCTTTGCCAATGGTCTCTTGCGGGGGAGGGGCGGAATAGCTACATAAGCCCTGAAAATAACCTGTCATCCGGGCGAAAGCCGGGATCTCCAACAACCGAGCGCCAAGCCGCCTGAGATTTCAGCATCTGCTGGGATGACGCGCAACTTTGAAAGCGAATATAATGGCCGTCCAATATAGCTATGTCATGAAAGGTCTGACCAAGACTTTCCCGGGAGCCCCCAAGCCGGTGCTCGACAATATCCATCTGCAATTCCTGCCCGGCACGAAAATCGCCATCATCGGTAAGAATGGCGCGGGTAAGTCGACGCTGATGAAGATCATGGCTGGCCAGGATGACGAGTTTCAGGGTGAAGCCTGGGCAGGCGAGGGCATCCGCGTCGGCTATCTGGCGCAGGAACCGCAACTGGACGACAGCAAGACGGTCAAGGAAAATGTCATGGACGGCGTCCGCGAAGTTGCGGATCTGGTCGCGCGCTTCAACGAAATTTCCAACATCATGGGCGATCCGCCGGAAGACGTCGATTTTGATGCGCTGATGGAAGAAATGGGCGAGCTTCAGGAAAAAATCGACGCGGTTGATGGCTGGACCCTCGACAACCAGCTGGAAATCGCGATGGAAGCGCTTCGTTGCCCTCCCGGCGACAGCCCGGTAACCGATCTATCCGGCGGTGAGAAACGCCGCGTCGCGCTTTGCCGCCTGCTGCTCGACAAGCCGGAAATCCTGATGCTCGATGAGCCTACCAACCATCTCGATGCCGAAAGCGTCGCCTGGCTTGAAAAGCATCTGATCGACTATGCCGGCAACGTCATTCTCGTAACCCATGACCGCTATTTCCTCGACAATGTCGTGAACTGGGTGCTGGAAATCGACCGCGGCAAGGGCCTTCCGTTCGAAGGCAATTATTCCAACTGGCTCGAAGCGAAATCCAAACGGATGGCGCAGGAAGACCGCGAGGACAAGAGCCGCCAGAAAGCGATCGACAACGAACTGCAATGGATGCGGCAGAGCCCCAAGGCGCGCCAGACCAAGTCCAAGGCCCGTATCAAGTCGTTCGACGATCTGGTCGCTTCGCAGGAAAACCGCGTAGTCGGCAAGGCACAGATCCTCATCCAGACGCCCGAGCGTCTCGGTTCCAAGGTGATCGAAGCCAAGGGCCTGACCAAGGCTTATGGCGACAAGCTGCTCTTCGAAAATCTTGAATTCTCGCTGCCACCAGGCGGCATTGTCGGCATCATCGGCGCCAACGGCGCGGGTAAGACGACCCTGTTCCGGATCATCACCGGTCAGGAAACACCCGACAGCGGTACGCTCGAACTCGGCGAAACGGTGAAGCTCGGCTATGTCGACCAGAGCCGCGACACGCTCGATGCGTCGAAAAATATCTGGGAAGAAATTTCCGGCGGCCACGACTTTTTCACCTTCGGCAAGAATGAAGTCCAGACCCGTGCCTATGTCGGCGCGTTCAACTTCAAGGGCGTCGACCAGCAGAAGAAAGTCGGCCAGCTATCCGGCGGTGAACGCAACCGTGTCCATCTTGCCAAGATGCTGAAAGAAGGCGGCAACGTGCTGCTGCTCGATGAGCCAACCAACGATCTCGACGTCGAAACGTTGCGCGCCCTCGAAGACGCGCTGGAAACCTTCGCCGGCTGCGCCGTGGTCATCTCGCATGACCGCTTCTTCCTCGATCGCCTCGCGACCCATATCCTGGCGTTCGAAGGTGACAGCCATGTGGAATGGTTTGAAGGGAATTTCGAGAGCTATGAAGAAGACAAGCGGCGTCGTCTGGGTGATGCTGCGGATCGGCCGACACGGGTGGCTTATAAGAAATTGACTAGGTGATGAGTTTGCTGAACGGCAAAGCTTCAATTATTGCGTCTTTAAGAACTTTGGTAGCTATCAGAGCAGAAGGAAGTCGATGGAGTTTTTCCGGTGATAGCGAGAAATGTAAGTATGGATCCGTTTTTTCGTTACCGTGAGCAAACATCGCTAGTTCTGGTTTTAGCGTAAAAGCAGAAGAATATACTTTTTCCGCGATATCCTTATACGTCACCATTGAATTTAAAGCTGGAAACTCCTCAAGGCTTTGTACTTTAGGTATCATCGAATGGGCGCAATAAGAAGCATACAAAGACAAATATGCAGATGGAAGCTCCAAGGATTTCTCGCGTAAACCTTCAGAATTTGAAAGAATATAATCAAGGTTACGGTTCTTCTGGTTTGTCCAGATATGAGAGGCATTGCCTCCATTTTTTGAGTTGAAATGAACGCTACCGGTTTCGTTTTCAACATAGCCTTCTGCTAGTGCTTTTTGAGCCGCAGAATTTACCAAGGTTACAGCTTTCTGGATATCAAAATCCCATTCAATTGCTACTTCTTTCGCCGCTCCCAGGCCTATGTTGATGAACGTAATTCTGGCAAAATTCTCTCTTTTCGATTCACTGCTTAATGACGAACATTTCCAATGGATGTTGTTTTGGGCTGACCAAGCTTCGTAGACGGCTGTCGCGAAGACCAATTCTGGTCGATATGAGGCCTCCCTTTGTTTAGCAATCTGTCGGACCGTCAGAAATGTAGCCATCGCCACCAGCAAGCTAAGGAGACAGGCCAAAAGTGCTATTATTTGATCAGTAGGTAGTGCCATCAGGAAATACCTATCACCTAACTCAACTAAATCTAGCCTTCTTGATCAAACTAACCCCGACAATAGCCGCCATCGCAGCAGCAAACCCCGGAATGATCTCGTAAACCCCGGGACCGCCCAGGAATTCCTTGTTCCAGCCCATCGCGATCCACAGGATCACCACGCCGGCACCAATCACCAGTCCGGACACCGCCCCAGCGCCGGTCATCCGCTTCCAGGTCAGCGACAGCAGGATCAACGGTCCGAACGCGGCGCCAAAACCGGCCCAGGCGTTGCTGACCAGTCCCAGTACCTTGCTGTCCGGGTCACGCGCGATATAGATCGCGACCAGCGCGACCAAGGCCACGGCAAGCCGTCCGACATTGACGGTTTCCCGTTCGCTGGCGTTCTTCCGCAGGAACAGGCGGTAGAAATCCTCGGTCAGCGAACTGGACGACACCAGCAATTGCGAGCTGATCGTGCTCATGATCGCGGCGAGCAGAGCGGCGAGCAGGAAGCCGGTGATCAACGGGTGGAATAATGTGTTGGCCAGCAAGATGAAGATGGTTTCGGGATCATCGAGCACCAGCCCGTTCATCTCGACATAGGCGCGTCCGGTGATGCCGACGCCGATGGCGCCGAGCAATGCCACGCCCATCCAGCTCATGCCGATGGTGCGCGCCTTGGCGACGTCGGCGACCGAACGGATGGCCATGAAGCGGACGATGATATGCGGCTGCCCGAAATAGCCGAGGCCCCAGGTTACGGCGGAGAGAAATCCGATGAAGGACAAGCCGGCCGTCAGGCTGAGAAAATCGGGATCAATCGTGTAGAGCTGCGCCGTAACCGCGCTGATCCCGCCATCATTGGTCAGGACCACTATCGGCATCAGCACCAGTGCAACGACCATGATACAGCCCTGAACGAAATCGGTCAGGCTGACAGCCAGAAAACCGCCGATCATCGTATAGGCGAGCACGACGCCGGCGGTCAGCCAGATGCCGGTCATATAGTCGCTCATGCCAGTGTTGCCGAACAGGCCAGCAAAGCTGGTTTCGAACAATTTGCCGCCACCGACGAGGCCGGCTGCGGTATAGACGGCGAAGAACAGTACGATGATGATTGCCGAGATTACCCGCAAAGCCAGTGCTTTGTCGGGGAAACGGTTGGCTAAAAATTCGGGGATGGTGAGGGCGTTGCCGAGTCTTTCGGTCTGTTCGCGTAGCCGTGGCGCGACAACGATCCAGTTGAACAGAGCGCCGGCGAACAGCCCAATGCCGATCCACACCTCGACCAGACCCGCTGCATAAAGCGCGCCGGGCAGGCCCAGCAGGAGCCAGCCCGACATATCGGAAGCTCCGGCGGACAGCGCTGCCACTGCAGGACTGAGCTGTCGGCCGCCGAGAAGATAGCCTTCGCTGCTATCGGTGGATTTGCGCCAAGCGTAAAATCCGATGGCCAACATACCAACGAAATATAGGGCGAGTGAAACTAAGGCTCCTGTTTGCATCCGACGGTCATAACGATTTTAGCCTCGATGTCACCATCTGCCTTTTGCGGAGGGGAGAACTGCAATGCGCGTCTCAGGATTGCCAGGTGATTAGACTTGTCAGCTTCCCTTTCCTCCCTGCTTGCGGGGAGGGGGACCGCGCGAAGCGTGGTGGAGGGGGCGCGCGTCTGAACGCAGCGCCTCGGCCAACCGCCCCTCCGTCAGCCGTTCCGGCTGCCACCTCCCCGCAAGCGGGGAGGAAATGCTAATTCTCCCTCACGGGAGAACGCGCACTTACCGCAACCGTTTCACAAATAAATTGCCATGTTCATCGCGCTTGGTCTGGAAATTCGGTACCGCGTCGAAAATCTCGTGTAGTCTTGAAAAACCGTAATTACGCGCATCGAAACTCGACCGGTTGCCGGCAATCTTGCCGACTTCACTCAGGCTGGCAAAGCCTTCGCCGTCGCGTTTAGTCGCCTGATAGGCGTCGATCAGCAGGTTGAGCAGTTCTTCGTCCACCTTGCCGCTGCTTTCGCTTGCTCCCGACGGGCTTTCCGCTTTGGCTGACGACATGACGTCAGGCTTGCCTCCACCGCTGCGGTTGCGCTTGTCGACCTGTATGAGCGCGTCGACGTCGATAAACCGGCTGCACGCCTGTTTGAACGCTTCCGGCGTCTTGGCGCTGCCAAAGCCATAGACCGGCAGGCCTTCCTGGCGAATCCGCATCGCCAGCGGCATGAAGTCGCTGTCGCTGCTCATGATCCCGAAGCCGGTGATATTGCCGCGGAACAGCAGGTCCATGGCGTCAATCGTCATCTTCATGTCGGTGGCATTCTTGCCCTTGGTCATGTCGAACTGCTGCTGCGGCTCGATGCCATATTTGTGAAGTATCTTCTCCCAGCCCTTCAGCGCGCTCTTGGTCCAGTTGCCGTAGGCACGGCGGATATTGACGGTGCCTAGCTCGGCCAGAGCCGTCAGGACCGGATCGATCCCGTTGTGGCTGGCATTGTCCGCGTCGATCAGCAGGGCGATATTGTTGATATGTTGGTTCATAGTGCCAAGATGGACCGCAAGGGCAGGGCGTTCAAGCGGAAAAATGCTGTCCTACAAAGGGTTCTATCGATTATGCTATGTTCGGCTCTTTGACATATCCGGTCGCAGGATCGCGTGAATCATGTTCGCGCGCACGCTATTCTTTTGCAAAATGGGGGCCGTCGGAGTTTTCATTTATAACAGTGTAAAGTGTGTAAAGTTCATCGGCCAGCAGAGCAAAATTTCACACGCAATAATATTTCGATTGTTCTGAAGAGATTTTGTTAATCAACTGGTATGTCTCGAAATTTATTACTCCACAGCCAAAAATTCATCGCTCTCGTCATCCAGTACGTGCAATTTGCCCTCGGCAATCGCGAACCAGGCACCGATCAGGCGAATCGATCCGTCCGCTTCTTTCTCCTGAATGCAGGGGAAAGTCCGCAAATTGGCCAGGCTGGTGCGGACGCCTTCATGCTCCATCGCCAGTTGCGCCTCTTTGCTGTACAGGTCGCCATGGTCGTGCACGACTTTTGCCCGGGCATCATCGAGCAAGGTGATCCAGTCGGCGATAAAACCGCCTTTGCCGTGCGGCATGTCCTTCATCTGTTCGGACAGCGCCGCTGCACAGCCGCCGCAACTGCCGTGGCCCATGACCACCACTTCTTCGACCTTGAGAAACTGCACGGCGAATTCCAGAGCCGAGGAAACACCATGATGACCGGGGGTTGTTTCAAACGGGGGGACCAGGGCTGCCACATTGCGGACAACGAAGGTCTCGCCCGGATTGGTATCAAAAATCTGCGTAGGATCGACCCGGCTGTCGCTGCAGGCGATGATCATGACCTTCGGACTCTGGCCTTCCTTGAGGTCATTCCAGCGTTCGCGCTGCATTTTCCATTGTTCGGAACGGAAGCGGCGGTAGCCATCGAGCAGGTCTGAAAATTTTCTCATGTTTCAATCCATATCACCGGTTTTGGGGGTGGCAAGAGTGGTTTTCCATCGCTATCTGATAGAAATGAATGAAATCACCAAAATCACTTCGCCCGACAGCCCGCCGGAACGCCAACGCAAGCCCGACTGGATCCGCGTAAAAGCGCCGATGGGTGTCGAGTTTGAAAAAACCCGCGCGTTGATGCGGGAGCATAAACTTAACACGGTATGTGAAGAGGCTGCTTGCCCGAATATCGGCGAATGCTGGACCAAGAAACATGCCACGGTGATGATCCTCGGTGATGTCTGCACCCGCGCCTGCGCCTTTTGCAACGTTAAGACCGGCATGCCGATGGCGGTGGACGCGCTGGAGCCCCAGCATACGGCCGATGCCGCTGCGAAACTCGGACTTGAGCATATCGTGATAACGTCGGTCGATCGCGATGATCTGGCCGATGGCGGCGCGAGCCAGTTCGTCAAGGTGATCGAGGCCTTGCGCCGGACGACTCCGAACACCACGATTGAAATATTGACGCCGGACTTCCGCAACAAATCGGAGGCCGCGGTCGAAGCGATCGTCGCGGCGCGGCCCGACGTCTATAACCATAATCTGGAAACGGTGCCCCGACTCTATCCGACGATCCGGCCCGGCGCACGCTATTATGCCTCGCTCCGTTTGCTCGAGCAGGTCAAGCGACTCGATCCGTCCATCTTCACCAAGTCCGGTGTCATGCTGGGCTTGAGCGAACAGCGTCTCGAAGTGCATCAGGTGATGGACGACATGCGAAGCGCCGATGTCGACTTCCTGACTATGGGCCAATATCTCCAGCCAACCACCAAGCACGTCAAAGTGAGCGAATTTGTCACGCCTCAGGCCTTTGATGCTTATGCCTCGGTTGCTCGCGCAAAAGGATTCCTTCTGGTCGCCTCGAGTCCGCTGACCCGGTCCAGCTATCACGCCGGCGAGGATTTTGCCAAGATGCGTCAGGCGCGCGAGGAAAAGCTGGCGCGTTCGGGTGCATCGAATGCCCGTCCATAGGGAAACGCGCGATCTGCCTTACAGTAGCGCACAAATGTACGCGCTGGTGGCCGATGTCGGGCGTTATCAGGAATTTCTGCCCTGGGTCGTAGGAACAAGAATCCGAGCCGACAGTGAGACCGAAATGCTCGCCGATGTGCTGGTCGGCTTCAAAGGCCTGCGGGAGCAATTTTCATCGCGGGTGATCAAGGCGCATAACCTGTCGATCGATGTCGATTATCTGGACGGTCCTCTGAAGCAACTGCATAATGAATGGCGGTTCAGGGCGCGTGAAGGCGGCGGTTGTCACGTCGATTTCTATGTCGAGTTTACGTTTAAAAATCGTGTATTCGAGAAACTGGCCGGGCAAATGTTTGCCAAGGCGTTGCACAAGATGACCAGCGCCTTCGTCGACCGCGCTGGTGAAATATACGGAACCAGCTACTCGCTGTCCTCTGGCAATAGCAGTTCCAGCGCGACAAGTACGGCCTGAAATCTGATATCGGCGCGGCTTTTGTCCTCGCCAAACATTTTCCGGTCGGCAACCACGTCATCGACGCTTTTGCCTTTTTCGGCTTTCGCGAAAACCACAGTGCCTACTGGCTTCTTCTCGGTACCGCCGCCTGGTCCTGCCACGCCAGTAATCGCCACCGCTACATCGCAACCCGATTGATCGAGCGCGCCCTGTGCCATCTCCCAGGCCACCGCGATCGAAACCGCGCCGAATGTTTCCAGCACATCACTGCTGACACCCAGCATCTTCTGCTTGGCACCGTTGGAATAGGTATTGAAGCCGCTATCGAAAACGTCGCTACTCCCCGGAACCTCGGTTAGCGCCGCGGCAACCAGTCCACCGGTACAGCTTTCCGCGACTGTTATCCGTCGACCGGCAGCGCGATTTTTCTCGATAACCGTTGTCGCCAAGGCAACAAGTTCGGGAGGGAGGAGATTTTTCATAGACCGGGGCCGTTAGCGCATCATGCCGGTGCTTTGCAAATGGGAATATCCTGCTTCTTGTCATCCTTGGTCGCGGCCTGCATGATTGTGATAGCGAGGCTGGCAAGATTTGAAGACGGCATTGGTTCGAGATCGCTGTATATCTTGTCGATCAAACTGCAATCTTTGGGCTTTATTTCGTCACTTATGAGTTTGCTGAACATGGCATCAGCTATTGGTCGCAAGAGCGTATCGTCAATCTCCGGCGGTAGTTTTTCGCCAGCCAGCACCGATACCGCACCTTTGGCTTTTGGCCACGCGTCGTTCGATGCCGCTCGATATTTCGCGAGTTGTTCGGAATTTTCCTTTAGCAAAGATGCCGTCGCCGGCAGGCTGGTGGAGCATTTGTTGCGACTGGTCTGTACTAACGTTGGCAACACATAGGTCACCAGCGCTTCGGCTTGTGCAACGCTCAGACATTGTTCGGCCTGAGTCGCTTGCGCTGCCATCGAATGTGTAAGAGCAAATAATGCCAATCCGGCCATGCAATTTTTGTTCATCAATTTTCCTCCAATGAAATCGTTGCAATGGCCTGAGCGGCCATGCCTTCTTTCCTCCCGGTAAACCCCAGACCTTCGGTGGTTGTTGCTTTCAAGCTGACCTGATCCATTCCAATCGACAATATTTCCGCGATATTGCGTCTTATGGACTCCCGGTGGGGCTTGATCTTGGGGGCTTCGCAAATGACGGTCATGTCGACATTATGGATTATGCCACCTTTCTCGGCGATGAGCGAAGCTGCATATTCTAGAAACTGGGCGGAAGCCGCGCCGCGCCACTGCGGGTCCGATGGCGGGAAATGGTCGCCAATGTCCCCGGCTGCGATGGTGCCCAGCAAGGCATCGGTCAGGGCATGCATTAGAACATCCGCATCGCTATGCCCGGCAAGACCCTTGTCATGCTCGATTTTTAAGCCGCCGAGCCACAATTCCTCACCAGCGGCGAGCCGATGGACATCATAGCCCATCCCCGTGCGTATCTGACGCATATTCAGTGTCCTTTCCCCCCCAAAGTCACCGGGTAATGTGTATTTTTTGAGGGCCTCGTCACCATCGACAACTGCTACAGCACGTCCCGCTGCCCTGAAAATCTGGGCATCATCACTGGCATTTTCATCTGCGGGAAACCGTTCATGCGCCACCAGCAGTTTTGCAAAGTCAAAGGCCTGCGGGGTTTGCACACGCCACAGGCTGTCGCGGTCTACGGTCTGGTCGAGTTGGTTGTCGTTGATTTGAACCATAGTATCGACACAGGGCAAAACCGGTATGGCTGCCGCTGCCGACCCCAACCGCTCAATCAGCCGGTCGATAACCGGATGAGAGACAAATGGCCGTGCGGCGTCATGGACGAGAATGTTTTTCGCGCCGCCACCGTTGCGGATCGCGGTCAGGCCGTTGAAAACCGACTGCTGGCGCGTAGCACCACCGATTACAACTTGGTGTGGAGAATCGGGGCCAAGAGCCTTGCCGAGTTGCTCTTCCTGTCCCTCTGCGATCACAATCCAGATCCGGTCAATGGCGGCGTGGGATGAAAAGCTTTCCACGCTATGACGAACCATCGGCTTGCCACGGATCAGCTCGAACTGTTTGGGAAGGTCCAATCCCGCCCGTGCACCGGTACCTGCAGCTACAATCAACGCATGGGTTTTGTCGGAGGGATCACTAGCTTGTACCATGGATCGCGATCTACGCCGAGAATAGGAATGAAGCAATTCTTGCCTCGAAATTGATTTGTCGATAAGGGGTGCTTAAATTTTAGGCAGTATCAATGAAACTCAACCCAATCTCCATTGGCGATATTGAAATCGAAAGCCCGGTATTGCTGGCACCGATGACCGGTGTCACCGATTTGCCCTTTCGCAAGCTGGTCCGGCGATTTGGCTCTGGCCTCAATGTCACGGAAATGATCGCCAGTCAGGCGATGATCCGGGAAACTCGCCAATCTTTGCAGAAATGCGCCTGGGACCCGACCGAGGAGCCGGTATCGATGCAGCTTGCCGGCTGTGATCCCGCTGTAATGGCCGACGCAGCCAGGCTTAATGAAGATCGTGGTGCGCAGATCATTGACATCAACATGGGTTGTCCGGTGAAAAAGGTCGTGAACGGTGATGCCGGTTCGGCTTTGATGCGTGACCTTCCTTTGGCGGCTGCGTTGATCAAGGCAACGGTTGAGGCGGTAAATGTACCGGTAACGGTAAAGATGCGGATGGGCTGGGATCACCAAAGCCTGAACGCTCCGGAGCTCGCGCATATCGCAGAAGATCTCGGCGCAAAAATGATTGTCGTGCACGGCAGAACCCGTTGCCAGATGTACCGGGACAGCGCCGACTGGACTTTTGTCAGCAAGGTCAAGCAAGCGGTTTCGCTGCCGGTTATCGTGAACGGTGACATTTGCACTATCGAAGACGGGCAAGCGGCGCTGGAGCAAAGCGGCGCGGATGGTGTGATGATCGGCCGCGGTGCTTACGGCAAGCCGTGGCTATTGGGCCAGTTCATGCACTGGTTCAAGACCGGAGAACGGCTGCCGGATCCCGATATCACGACCCAATATGCCGTTCTTGATGAACATTATCGCGACATGATGAAACTCTATGGCGAAGATGTCGGCGTCAAGGTCGCCCGCAAACATGTCGGCTGGTATACCAAGGGGCTCACCGGTTCGGCAGAATTTCGCAATCGGGCGAATAGCGAGGCGGACCCTCATGTCGTGCTGAAAATGCTGGAGGAGTTTTATACGCCCTGGCTGAACAAAGCCGCAGCCTGATGGACGGAAACCCGTCGGGAGAGCTAATTCTGGCGGGTATCAGTCATGCGTTGATCGTCCTGGATTCCCAGCATCTGGTTGCACGGATCAACCCTGCAGGTGAAGCCTTGTTTGGCACCAGTGCCAAACATCTCCTTGGGCGCAAGATCACAGATGTCCTGCAATTTGCAGACCTCAGGCTGAATGAGGCTCTGGTCGAGCAAGATATTAGCCTGACCGCTCGCGGGGTTATGATTTACAGCGACGAGCGCAAACTGGGCTTTGCCGATTTTGATATTCATCCGCTGGCATCGGGTCCAGAATGGCGGTTGATCTCCCTGTCGTTAATGGCGCAAGACGGCCCAATTCTCGAGAGCGAAAATAGCGATCCATCCAATCTGGCGATCCGGGCTCCGGATATTCTCAGTCATGAAATCAAGAATCCGCTCGCGGCGATCAGAGGGGCAGCGCAACTTCTGGAACGGCAGCTGGATGATTCGCAAAAAACACTGACCCAGATGATTACGGCGGAAGTAGAGCGGGTGGTCAACTTGCTCAATCGAATGCAAACCCTGTCCTCCAACCAGCCAGCCCGGACCCAGGCCGTCAACATTCACACTTTAATCGATCGGGCACGGCGATCGATAGAGGCGGCCACCGGCCAGGCCGTCAAAATTACGGACAAATTCGATCCATCGCTACCGGACGCGCTGGTTGACCCTGATGCCATGATGCAGGTTTTGACCAACTTGTTATCCAACGCCGTGGATGCCACCAGACATCTCGCAAATCCCGAAATCCGCATCGTCACCCGCTATAGTTTCGGTGCCTCTTTGTCGGCGCAAGGTGGAACAGAGGCAATAAGACTGCCGATCCAGATAATGGTCTGCGACAATGGCCCCGGTGTTCCGGCTGAGCTGGAGCAAGAAATATTTACAGCCTTCGTCTCGACCAAGAAAGAAGGGCAGGGGCTGGGCCTTGCTCTGGTAAAGAAGCTGATGCGCGATATGAACGGACGCATCCGCTATGATCGCGGAAACCAGGATGAAATGAGCAGGTTCACGCTATTTCTCCCCGTTGCACCGAAAAACTGACGTCAGGACAAAACATGGCCAAAGCAAAAATCATATTAGTCGAAGACGATTTGTCGGTCAGTCACGTCATTATCACTGCGCTGCGCGCTGACGGATATGAAGTCGAAAGCTGTAAGTCGATAACCGAGCGTGACGCGCTCATGGCGAGCAGCAGCTATGACTTGCTGCTCACCGATGTCGGACTGGGGGAGGGCGACGGGATTTCTTCGCTGGACACGGTGAAAACCACCCATCCGGACATCCCGATCATCATCATTTCTGCTCAAAATACCCTCAATACCGCCGTCCGGGCTTCGGAAACCGGGGCTTTCGAATATTTGCCCAAGCCCTTTGATCTTGATGAACTGGTCGAGGTGGTCGGGCAGGCGCTGAAGCCGAAAAATATTCAGCCGATCGAGCCATCGATGGACGAGGAAAGTCTTCCGCTGGTCGGGCGAAGTCCGGCGATGCAGGAAGTCTATCGCATGATCGCGCGCCTCCTGAAAAATGATCTCTCGGTTCTGGTTCTAGGAGAATCCGGGACCGGCAAGGAACTGGTCGCCGAGGCCATACACGGGCTGGGGCATCGGAAATCCGGTCCGTTCATCGCGGTCAATATGGCTGCTATTCCGTCTGAACTGATCGAGGCGGAACTGTTCGGCCATGAAAAGGGCGCCTTCACCGGTGCCGTGGCCAGCGCCTCGGGAAAATTTGAACAGGCGCAGGGCGGGACACTGTTTCTCGACGAGATTGGCGATATGCCGATGCACGCCCAAACGCGACTGTTGCGGGCGCTTCAGTCGGGTGAAATCAATCGCGTAGGTGGCAAAGGACTGGTCAAACTCGACGTCAGGATCATCGCCGCCACCAATCACAACTTTCTGGAATTGATCGAGCAGGGAAAATTCCGGGAAGATCTATATTATCGTATCAACGTCGTCCCGATTGAATTGCCGCCTCTGCGGGAGCGGGCCAGCGATATTCCCGCGCTGGCCACGCATTTCCTCAAGCTCGCAATGACCGAAGGACTGCCCCACAAGCAGATTTCCGAGGAGGGGATGAGTCTGCTGTGTCATCACTATTGGCGCGGGAATGTTCGCGAACTCAAGAACGTCATCTATCGCCTGGTCGTGACCGGCAGGGAAGACACGCTTTCCGAGGACGCAATCCGTCAGATCCTGACGGCTGAACGCGGTGAGGATCGGGTTGAATCAGAAAACCTGGAGTTCGAAGCCCATATCAAGTCTATCGTACTCGGGCTGATGGCCGATCCGGAAAAAGAAAATCTATATGCCAAGGCGCTGGAAAAATTCGAGAAGCCCTTGCTGATAGAGATGATGCATCACGCCCATGGCAACCAGATAAAAGCAGCAAAAATTCTCGGAATAAATCGCAATACCCTGCGTAAAAAACTCAACGAATATCAGATCGATCCAACCGAATCCAAATAGCTATCTACGACGAAATGACGGATTGCTTCGCTGAACCGTGATATTTTTGCAATATTAGTGCTTTTCTTGCAACGAAACCGTTGTATTGAAAGCACAATGAAGTTTTTCAGTCACCATCTGACACGGCCAGTTCCCAATTGGCTGCGGCGTCTTTCCCTCATGTCCGAGCGGGACGCTGTGATGAGACGGATCGAATGGATTACGCTCCTGCTTTTTGGCGTAATAATGGTTGGCACTTATTTTCTGCTGAGCAGACAATCAGACCAGACCGATTTTATATCCCCTCCATTGACGGCCGCGCTGCTCGTTGCAAATCTTGTTCCCGCCATGGCATTGCTCGTCCTCTCCGGTCGACGAATTGCAAAGGGCAGGGCCGCGAAATCCTCGATCGGCAGTAAAGGGCGACTGCACGTTCGTCTCGTTGCGTTATTCTCTCTGGTCGCAAGCATTCCGATGCTGCTCGTGGTCATATTTGCTTCACTGCTTTTTCAATATGGCGTAGAATTCTGGTTTTCCGATCGCGCCCGGGGCATGCTCGAAAATGCCAATGATCTGGCGCGGGGCTATTATGAGCAGAATCAGCAGGAAATTGGTGCTGAGACCACCACCATGGCCATTGATCTCCGCAATTATTTGCAGCAGGCCGATCTCGAAAGTCCCGAGTTTGCCGAGGGTTATGTATTTCAAGTGCTTTCCCGAAAGCTGAACGAGTCCGCAATTATTGAATATGGCCCCGATGGCGTCGCTCGGACGGCAGCGGCGGTCGATCCCGATGAGGCAGACCAGAATCCGAAGATAACCGATGCGGTGCTGAAGCAGCTCGAGCAAGGCAAGGCCTATGTCGTGACTGCCAGGCCGGACAAGATTGAAGCGGTGACGGCGCTAGATCTTAAATCACGCATCTTCCTCTATGCCGCCCGGGATTCCGACATGCTTGCGCTGAGTCAGTGGGAAAGGGCTCAGTCAGTTCTCGCGGATTATGAAGATCTCTTTTCCCGGTCCAGAAGCCTGCAACTGCAATTCAATATTGCCTTGTTCGTTATATCTCTCCTGATTGTCGGTCTGGTTTTGTGGATCGCGTTGCTGGTTGCGGACCGGATGGTGAAACCGGTGAGTGATCTGGTCCATGCGGCGAAGCGGGTCACGGAAGGCGACCTTGCGACGCGGGTCCCAGGAACATTTGAAAATGACGAGATTGGCACGTTGGGGCGTGCGTTCAATCGTATGACCGAACGTCTGGAAACGCAAACAACGGCCCTGATTACTGCTAACGAGCAATTGGGAAGCCGGCGGGCCTTTATCGAAGCGGTGCTGGAATCTGTCACTGCCGGCATCATCAGTCTCGACGAGAAGGGCGAGATAAAGCTTGTCAATTCGCAGGCTCTGTCGCTGCTTTCCAAATCCATCGACGAACTGCTGGATGTCGATATCGTCAAGGCTGCACCGCAATTTGCGGACCTTGTGCATGAAGGTGTAGAGAATAGTATCATCGAATTCGCGTCGGATTCCGACATGCGTACTTTGGCGGTCAAAATTGTCGGCGGCCCGACCGGACATGTGATCACATTCGAAGATATTACCCAGCAACTGCTGGATCAGAGACGCGCTGCCTGGTCCGATGTTGCGAGACGCATAGCCCATGAGATCAAAAATCCTCTGACGCCGATCCAGTTGGCCGCGGAACGATTGCAGCGGAGATTTGGCACGCGGATCAAAGATGATACCACTGTGTTTGAAAATCTCACCAATACGATAGTCCGGCAGGTCGGCGATCTGAGAAATATTGTCGATGAATTTTCGTCCTTCGCGCGGATGCCAAAGCCGGTCTTTCGTGAGGAAAATCTCGACGATATCCTGAAGCAGGCCCTGTTCATGCAAGATGTGGCATGGCCGTCTATCGCGTTTAAATTTATCGCTGATGATGAACCTCTTTCGCTGGTTTGTGATCGGCGGCAGCTGGGACAGGCACTTACGAATATCATTAAAAATGCTGCCGAAGCTATCGAGCAAAAAGCCGAACGCAGCCCTGACTTTCACGTCTCAGACGGGGATATAATATTGTCCGTTCGTGCAGAAAACCAGATTGTCGTCATCGAACTGACCGATAATGGAATAGGTTTGCCGATCGAGCGGGAGCGTATTGTCGAACCCTATATGACGACGAGAGCCAGTGGCACAGGATTGGGCCTCGCGATTGTGAAGAAGATTGTCGAGGAACATTTTGGCGAGATGAAGTTCTGCGATGCGCCTGATGGTGGCACCCGCGTCACCATTCGGTTCAGTCCATCCAAATTGGCCAGATTGTCGCACGATGGTGAAGAGATTTCTGGTGGTACAGCTAGCGGTCCTGCCGCGAGTGGCGACAACGGACAGACTTTGAGAAATGAGGATTAGAGGTTCAGCATGGCGTTAGATATTTTAGTTGTCGACGACGAGCCCGATATTCGTGATCTGATATCCGGTGTCCTGGAAGATGAAGGGTATAGCACCCGCGTGGCTGCTGATAGCGACGCCGCGCTTGCCGCGGTAAACGAGCGCCGCCCTTCTCTGGTCCTGCTCGACGTATGGCTGCGGGGGTCGCGACTGGATGGCCTGGAACTGCTGACCGAATTAAAGCAACTAGACGCTAAACTGCCCATCATCATGATTTCCGGCCATGGTAATATCGACACTGCAGTTGCCGCAATTTCGCAGGGGGCGGTTGATTTCATCGAGAAACCTTTTGAAGCGGAAACGCTGCTTCATCTGGTCTCCAGAGCGACTGAAACCGAACGCCTCCGCAGGGAGAACGAGATACTCAAGGCGCGGGTGGGTTTCGCCGACGAATTGACTGGAAACTCGGCCGCGGTAAACAATGTGAGGGCGACACTGAAGCGGGTGGCCGGAACGGGCAGCCGCCTACTGATCTCCGGGCCGGCAGGGGTTGGCAAAGAAGTTGCCGCGCGCTTGATGCACAATTGGAGCTCTCGGGCCAATGCCTCCTTCGTTACAATTAGCGCAGCGAGATTATCCCCGGAAAGCGTTGAAGAGGAACTGTTCGGCACTGAACGGAACGGCAAAATCGAAAAGACCGGATTGATGGAAGAAGCCCATGGAGGAACTTTGTTCATCGATGAAGTCGCCGACATGCCGCTCGATACCCAGGGAAAAATACTCCGGGTTCTGACAGAACAAAGCTTCAACCGGCTTGGCGGTTCGCAAAAAGTGAATGTCGATGTCCGGGTCGTGTCCGCAACGTCACGTGATCTGGAAGTAGAGATACGGGAAAAGAGATTCAGGGAAGATCTCTTCTACCGCCTCAATGTCGTGCCGGTGATATTACCGCCATTGAATGAGAGACGCGAAGATATCCCGGTTCTCGTGGAACATTATGCTGCACGCTTTGCCGCCGATCAACGCTTGCATCCGCCGGAAATTTCCGATGAAGCAATGGCTGCACTGCAGGCATGCGACTGGCCGGGCAATGTCAGGCAATTGCGCAATGTTATCGAGCGAACGATAATTTTGGCTCCCAAAGAAAAATTCACAAAAATAGAAGTCGAAATGTTGCCACCCGAAATTCTCGGCAATGATGATGAACTTGACCAGGGCGTCGCGTCGTTAATGGGATCACCCCTGAGAGAAGCGAGGGAGAGTTTCGAACGAGAATATTTGAAGGTCCAGATCAGACGCTTTTCTGGCAACATATCGAAAACCGCGAATTTTATCGGTATGGAACGGTCCGCTCTCCATCGAAAATTGAAAATATTGGGCTTGGCGGCCCGCAAGAAACCCGACGGGGAATGATCTTTAGGGTTAACCGGTTGTCGTGACGCTGCTAATCCCATATATGACAATTTGCGATCCTTTGGACACACTGCCTTGGTCGCGTTAATTATAAAATGCCGTCATAAAGGTGGCCAATAATTGGAGTCAAAAATGACCGATAGATCAAATAACTTGCAGGATTTATTCCTGAACTCCCTACGGAAATCAAAAACCCCGGTGACAATGTTCCTCGTCAAGGGTGTTAAACTTCAGGGCATTGTGACCTGGTTCGACAATTTTTCAGTATTGCTGCGTCGCGATGGTCAGTCTCAACTGGTATATAAGCACGCAATATCAACGATAATGCCCTCCGAGGCGCTCGACACCAAGCCGTTCGCCGAGATGATGGAGAACGCAAAGGTAAGGGCCGGGGTTCTTCAGGAAGTCTTCCTCTCGGCAGTCCGGGACAGCAATGATCCAGTGACGATGTTTCTCGTCAACGGCGTGATGTTGCAAGGCGCAGTATCCGCTTATGACCTATTCTGCATCTTGCTCGAGCGGGAAGGATTGTCGCAACTCGTCTACAAGCACGCTATATCAACCGTGCAACCGGGCGGGCCGCTCAATTTGGCAGATTATAACCAAGCAGATGATGGTGCGCATTGATACCATTTGAGAAGGAAAGTCTCGATAGCAAGAGCCGGCGGGTGCTTATCGTCCATCCCGACATGGTTTCACTGAGCCAGTCGGCGCTCGAGCATCGACTGGAAGAGGCTGTTGGTCTGGCCTTGGCAATCGGATTGGTGGCGACGGATTCGCACTATTTTTCCGTCCGCAAAGCCAAGCCCGCCACCTTGTTCGGATCGGGGCAGGTCGACCAAATCGGTAAGATGATGGCGGAACAAGAGGCCACAATATTGATTGTTGACGGTAGCTTGAGTGCCATTCAGCAGAGAAATCTTGAAGAGAAACTCGACGTCAAGGTCATTGACCGGACCGGCCTCATCCTCGAAATATTCGGTGCTCGGGCCGCTACGGCCGAAGGCCGTTTGCAGGTGGAGCTTGCCCATCTCGACTATCAGGCCGGTCGCCTTGTCCGTAGCTGGACCCATCTTGAACGGCAACGGGGCGGCTTCGGCTTTCTCGGCGGTCCGGGTGAAACCCAGATCGAGTCGGATCGCCGGATGATCCGCGACCGCATGGCCAAGCTACGCAAGGATCTGGCTCATTTGCGCAAGACCCGCGCCTTGCACCGCGACCGGCGTCAGCGCGCTCCCTGGCCGGTCATCGCGCTGGTAGGCTATACAAATGCCGGAAAATCGACATTGTTCAACCGGTTGACCGGCGCCGATGTCTTCGCCGAAGATCTGTTATTTGCAACCCTCGACCCGACAATGCGGGAATTTCCGCTCCCCGGCTATGACAAGGCGATATTGTCCGACACGGTTGGATTTGTTTCGGACCTTCCAACCCAATTGGTGGCGGCTTTCCGGGCCACGCTTGAAGAAGTCAGTGCGGCCGATATTGTCGTCCATGTCCGCGATATTTCGCATGAGGCAAGCGACGCACAGGCCGGCGATGTCAGGCAAATATTGGCAGACCTTGGTGTTTCCGAAGAAGCGGGAGAGGGGCCTCCCGTTATCGAAGCGTGGAACAAGATTGACAAGATCTCGCCCGTTGATCCGCAATATGCGCGTATTTCGTCACCGCTGCCGGAAAATGTCTGCACGATCTCTGCCGAGACCGGTGCCGGCGTCGAGACGCTGGTCAAGCTGATCGCGAAAACCCTGTCCGAAGGTTATAAGTCCGAACAGATCACGATTGCGGCGTCCGATGGCAAAAGAATGGCCTGGTTGCACGAGAATGGCCGGGTGCTGAAAAGCGAACAACAGGCGGATAATCTGATCCTGTCGGTCGAAATGTCACCGCGAAACTGGGGGCGCTATCAAGCGCTGGACTGATCGATCAGCTCGCGGCTAGCTTTGCCTTGGCTTTCTGCCATTCTACTTCCAGTTCTTCGATCGACATATCCTGCATATCTTTGGTAAGACTGGATTCTACCTCGTTGAATCTTTTCGTGAATTTCGTTGTGGCATCGGCGAGGGCACGTTCCGCATCGACCTTGTAGTGACGGGCAAGATTGACCGCGGAAAACAGCAGATCGCCGATTTCCTCGTGCACTTCTTCTTCGTTAGTGGCGGCCGTGACCTCGTCCAGCTCTTCGAGCAACTTGTCCTTCACCGGTGCCTTGTCGGGCCAGTCAAACCCGACACGGGCTGCCCGTTTCTGGATTTTCTGGGCCCGTAACAAAGCGGGCAGGGCAAGGGCGACACCATCCAGCGCGCTGGACTGTCCGTTTCGTTCCCGTTCGCCGGCCTTGATCTGTTCCCATCCCGGGCTTTCATCGGCTGCGCCAAAGATATGCGGATGGCGGCGGATCATCTTGTCGCAGATTGTCTCGACCACATCATTGAAATCAAACTGGTCCGCATCGGAAGCAATCTGGCTGTGGAAAACAACCTGTAACAGAAGATCGCCTAATTCATCTTTCAGCGCCAACATATCATCGCGTTCGATGGCATCGGCAACTTCATATGCTTCCTCGATCGTGTAAGGCGCGATCGTCTTGAAGGTCTGCACCTTGTCCCATTCACAACCGCTGTCCGGATCGCGCAAACGCCGCATGATTTCTAGCAGGGGATCGATCAATTGTGCATCCGTTCTAATCTATCAATAAGGTTGATAATATATATTATGTTAAATTAATGATCATCCGGCAGTGCGACTATCCTGCGGTTCCAACACCATTTCCGTCCCTTCTACGCGCCAACTTCGCAACTTTGACAGAAAGTTCATACCAATAACATTGGAATCACCGAATTCTTCAGCAACAACAACCGGCAATTCCCGTGCGACCATCGAACCAATTTGAAGCGCCTGAATTGTTCCTCTTTGTGCGCTGACCGTTCCATTCGCTGTCGTCAGCACGACCGGAAAAGGGCTTTCACTTATTTCAATCCCCGCATCTCTGGCAGTTTGCAATGTCATTGCCGTTGTGGTTGCTCCGCTGTCGATCAAGAACCGTACCGGTAGTTCGTTGACCGTGGCATTTACCCAGAAATGACCGTCGGCTGACTGACGGATACGCAACATATCACCATCGACAAATTGCTCATTTGCGCGAGTAACTTCGCCGGATACCCGATTCCAGACCGCAAATATTTCATTCTGGTAAGAAAACCCAATGATGAAGACCGCAAATATGGCGACCCAGGCCAAGGCCGTCCGAACGATCTCTCCGAAACCCATTCGCCGCGAAAATAATGCACTTGCTACCAACACCAGCGCGCCTATCGCAAACACAAGATTGATATTTTGATCTTCGGTCAACGGTCAGATTTCTTTCGTATAGCCATCATAAGCGGGCCGGATATGATCCGGCAATATGGTAACAAGATGGTTATAGTCCATGGAATTGTCCATATGTGTCAGCAAACTCAATTCGGGGCGCAGTTCCTCAATGAGATCCAAAGACATCTCCAAATGTGCGTGCGTCGGATGTGGCTTGTCTCGCAAGGCGTCTACGACAAGCAGATCGCAATCCCGATATAAATCGCGCATTTCAGCCGTCACCTCGCCAAAATCCGTGGCGTAGCAGATAGATTTCCCTTTATGCTCGAAGCGAAGCCCCGCCGAGGTAATTCCGCCGTGAGGCTGGTCAACATAACGAAGCGAAATATCACCGATCTCGACGGCGCCCTCTAGAGCAATACCGTCACAAATGGACGGATAATATTTGTGTCCCTCAAATGCATAGGCGAAACGATGTTTCAAACTTTCAAGCGCATATGGTCGTGCATAGGCGGGGATCGGTTCACGCGTGTTCTGGAAAACTGCCCGTAAATCATCAATTCCGTGACAATGATCGGCATGATCATGTGTCCAGATAACCGCTTCTATCCGGTCGATACCATTATCGAGAAACTGGTTGCGCAAATCGGGCGATGTATCGACCAATATCCGGGTAGTCGGACTTTCCACCAAAATCGATACGCGGCTTCGCCGGTTTTTCGGTTCATCAGGGTCACAATCACCCCAATCGCTACCGATACGCGGTACCCCTGAAGATGTTCCGCATCCTAATATCGTGAGCTTTAAAGCCACATTCAGGGTCGCGCCTTGGAGAATAGCTTATAGAAATTCTGGCCGGTGGTCTCGCAAAGCTCACCATATTCCTCGTCTCGCAGTTCCGCCAGATACCGAGCCGTATCGGCGACAAAAGCAGGCTCCCCTGTTTTTCCTCGATGCGGGACCGGAGCAAGGAAGGGCGCATCGGTTTCGACCAGCAAGCGATCAGCAGGCAACTTGGCTGCCGTTTCCTTCAGATCTTTGGCATTTTTGAAGGTCACGATACCAGAAATCGAAATATATAGCCCAAGCGCCAAGGCCTTTTGCGCAAAATCGTCGCTTGCAGTGAAACAATGGATGACACCCGAATAGGCACCCTGCTCCATTTCTTCGGCCATTATTTCAGCCGTGTCGGCCTCAGCATCGCGGGTATGGACGATGATCGGCAATCCGGTTTCGCGCGCCGCGTGAATATGGGTGCGGAAGCTTTGTTTCTGGCGCTCGCGGTCGCTGTGCTCGTAATAATAGTCGAGACCCGTCTCTCCTATGGCAACGACCCTAGGGTGTGTCGCTTCTTCGACCAGTTTGGCAAGATCGACATCGGGATGACCATCGGCTTCGTGCGGATGGATGCCGATGCTTGCCCAGACGTCTTTTTCTCGCTCGGCTGTCGCGACTATGTCGCGCCATTCGCTTTCGCGGGTAGATATATTGAGCATGGCGGTGACTCCGCTTTGGCGCGCGCGTTCAAGAACCGCACCTTGCTCCTCGATCAAACCTTTGTAGTTCAGATGGCAGTGGCTATCGACCAACATCTCAAGCCTCCGTTTCCGATACGGGCAGGTCTAGGCGCGGAAAAATTCCTTGGGGTGCGGGCAAAGCTACCCCCGGCACAATAGCTGTAGTGAGATGCTCAAAATCCCTTGCGTCAGCGGGCTGCGCCAGCAAATCGAGCATCCGGTCACAGCTTTCCGGTATCGCCCAGCGGAGCATGATCGCCAATTGCCGGATTGCTTCAGCGGTATAATAAAGCACTGTATCGGCTCTTGCAGGATCGGTCTTCCGCAAGGCCCACGGTGCTTGATCGGCAAAATAGGTGTTGGTCGCGCTCAACCGTTCGCGGATAGTATCAAGCGCTGTGTCGATCTTGAACAGACCGCCGGTCATTGCTGCATTGATGTCGATAAAACACTGATCCAATTGGGCGAGCAGCTCTTCCTCGGCTGCTGTCGGTTCTCCCGGCGCAGGAACCTTGCCATCACAATTTTTGCCAATCATCGACAAGCTGCGCTGGGCCAGATTACCGAAATTATTCGCCAGATCGGCGTTGGTCTTAGTGACAATCGCATCCGCCGAATAGGTCCCGTCCTTGCCGAACACCACATCGGAGAGAAGGAAATAGCGCAGCTGATCAACACCGAACTGTTCCGCCAATTGCATTGGATCAACAACATTGCCGACCGATTTCGACATTTTCTCACCACGATTGAGCAGAAAACCATGTCCGAAGACCTGTTTTGGCAGCGGCAAACCGGCACTC
Organism: uncultured Parasphingorhabdus sp.; assembly: GCF_963975555.1. Classification (GTDB taxonomy): domain Bacteria; phylum Pseudomonadota; class Alphaproteobacteria; order Sphingomonadales; family Sphingomonadaceae; genus Parasphingorhabdus. Next base: position 318,446 of record NZ_CAXBHH010000002.1, read on the forward strand.
ATGAGGAAGGCGGGCCAGTAAACGGCGTGAAAGCGGACAATATCTTTTCCGATAAGGTGCAGGTCCGCCGGCCAATATTTGGCAAACATCCCCTCGGTGTCCGGATAGCCGACGCCCGTCATATAGGTCGTCAGCGCATCGACCCAGACATACATGATATGCCCCGGCGACCCAGGCACAGGGACTCCCCAGTCAAAACTGGTCCGCGAAACACTGAGATCCCTTAGTCCGCCTTCAACAAAGCGCATGACTTCATTACGGCGGCTTTCAGGTTCGATGAATTCTGGATGCTCAGCATAAAGCGTCTGTAATTTATCCTGATATTTGGACAGTTTGAAGAACCATGTTTCTTCGGCCGTCCATACGACAGGTGTTCCCTGTGGCGAAAGTTTTTCACCGCCCTCGCCTGTCTCCAGTTCGTCCTCTGCATAAAAAGCTTCGTCCCGTACCGAGTACCACCCCTCATAGCGGTCGAGATAGAGATCGCCGTTGGCTTCCATTGCTTTCCACAAGGCCTTGCTGGCTTCATGATGGGCGGGTTCACTGGTGCGACGAAATCCGTCATGACCGATATTAAGTTTGCTGCACATCTCTATGAAGTAGGAGGACATTTCGTCCGCAAGCTTTATAGTATCGACACCTGCTTCCCGGGCAGTCTGGACCATTTTCAGGCCATGCTCGTCGGTTCCGGTGATCAAGCGGACATCGCGACCACTCAAGCGATAAAATCTGGCGATGGCATCGGCGGCAATCGCCTCATAGGCGTGGCCAATGTGCGGACGACCATTGGGATAGCTGATCGCGGTGGTAATATAAAATGGTTTGGACATAACCATCTCTCTTGATGGATTGGCGGCCGTTGTAAACAGCCAAAATCTCTATTTTACGCGGCCGGCGGGAGCAAGTTCTCCCATCAGACTGCCAAGGCGGAATATGACAGCCTGATTATCCAGCGCTTTCGGCAACGCAGCACTGGCCAAATCGTCGGCTTCCCGCCATTTTTCGATAGTCTGTATCGAACAGGATCCTTCCACCGATTTTATCTGCTCGGCGATCAGGCTGGGAACCCGTTCGAGAAAGGCGCGATAGCGGGGAGTTGCAGCCTTCAACGACAATTTCCGAGCAAGTTCGCTCTTCAATTTATTGTCGCGATCACCGGTCCTGATGATTTGACGGGCAATACCTTCAAGTTCCGCCAGCCCAACCTCGATATATTGCAAAGCGCGGCCCGGCGAGCCTTCTCCGGCGACGACAAGGGCCTCGATATCGGTTTCGGTTAATGTCGGCCCGGCATCCTTCAAAATAATACGCATATCCGCGTCGCTGAGTGGATCGAATCGCAGCATCTGGCAACGCGAACGGATGGTCGGCAGTAGCCGGTCAGGCATATGGCTGATCAGGAAGAATATCGTATTTTTTGGTGGTTCTTCAAGGTTTTTCAGAATCGCATTGGCTCCAGCTCGTTCCAGATCATCGGCGGCGTCGATAACCACGACGCGATATTCGGATATCGACGCCTGATTTTGAAACAATGGCTGCAAGGCGCGTATCTGGTCGACCTTTATATTGCGTGCCAGTTCGTGTTCTTCCAGCGAATCAAGCCCGTTGTCCCTCGCCTTCTTCTCTTCTTTGTCGCCCTTTGCACCACGGCGAAGCAACCGAAAATCCGGATGGGATCCCGCAGCAAGAAGGTGCCCTGCCTCATCATCCTGAGAATGGGAGAAATCGCTGGGCTCGTTGCGGGAATTAAGAAGAAAATGTGCGGCTTGCTGCGCAAAACCAGCCTTGCCAAGACCTTTATCTCCGGCCAAAATCCAAGCATGGTGAAGCTTGCCCTTGGCAAGGGACTGACAGAATGTCTGCCGAAGTTTATCGTGACCCAGAAATGACGTCATGTCATCATAGCATCAAATCACTCATATTGGCGATGAGGGTATCTGTGACGATGTTCGGCGCCTGCGCAGCATCAATCAGTTTTATCCGCTCACGAGAATTTGCTGCCATTTTGCGGAAGCTTGTCATCACGGCCCGGTGATATTCGCTGTTTCTGCGTCCGATACGGTCGCTGCCGCCCCGATCTCTTGCCGCCGCTCTTTTGGCCGACACTGCTTCGGGAACATCAAGAATGAACGTCCTGTCGGGCATAAGGTCACCGCTTCCGATACGGTGCAAATCGAGAATGTCGTCGTCGGTAAGTTCGCCGCTCACCGTCTGATAGGCGCGGTTACTGTCAACAAAGCGGTCGCTAATCACCCACTCTCCCCGGGCGAGTGCGGGCCGGATCAGCTTTGCGCAATGCTCTGCGCGTGATGCGGCAAACAGCAGGGCCTCTGTGCGAATATGCCATTTTTCCTCAGCACCGCTCAAAAGCAGGTCGCGAATAATTTCCGCGCTTACAGTACCGCCTGGCTCCCGTGTCAGCGTAACCGCATATCCCTTTGCCTCCAAGGCAAAGGCGAGTGCTTTGGCCTGAGTGGACTTCCCAGCCCCCTCCCCACCTTCCAAGCTTATAAACCGGCCAATTTTCTTATTCATGCCACTCCTACCAAAGATTTAAACCCGGCCCAGACCCGGTTGAAAAAACCGGCCTCGCCAACATCTTCGCCTGCGACGAGAGGCACTGACTGCCGGCCAGCATCTGCTGTGGTGACAATCAATGTTGCGATAGGTTGACCTTTGACGATTGGCGCCTTGATCGGTCCGTTATAGGCTACCTTCATCGAGATTTTTCCATCCGAAGCTTTCGGTATCGTTGCAAAGAGATCTTTGGCTGCGACAAGGGATACGGTGGAACTGCTACCCAATTGCACTTCGGCATTCTGGATTGTGGTACCCTTGGCGAATAGCTTCTTGGGTTCCCAAGCGTTGAATCCCCAATTCATAAATTTTACAGATTCCTCAATCCGCCCGCCAAAACTGTCAAGCCCGGCGAGTACCGACACCAAGCGTCGGCCTTTCTGTTCGGCCGAACCGGTAAAGCCATAGCCTGCTTCTTCCGTATGACCGGTTTTCAGCCCGTCGGATCCGGCCACTTTCCCCATTAGGGGATTGCGGTTCGATTGCGTGATACCATTCCAGGCAAATTCGTCCTGGCCATAGAAATCATCATATAGTTTCGGAAAATTGGTTACAGTCGCCGAACCCAAATTGGCCAAGTCCCGGGCAGTAACCATGGTCTGGCCTTCATCTGGCCAGCCGTTACTATTGCCGAAGCGGCTTTTTGACATGCCGAGTTCCTTGGCGTGCTTGTTCATCAGTCCGACAAAGGCCTGTTCCGTACCCGCAATGCCTTCGGCAAGAACGACGCAAGCGTCATTGCCGGACAGGGTCACGATGCCATGTAGCAAATCGCTTACGCTGACCTGATCGCCAACGCCTAGGAACATCGTAGAACCTCGATTGTTCCACTTCTTCCAGGTTTCCTCATTGACGCGAAACTTGTCATCTAGCTTGAGCTTGCCCTTGTTGATCAGATCGAATGCAACATATACGGTCATCATCTTCGCCATTGAAGCGGGAGGAATCTGTTTATCTGCATTTTTCTCGAACAGCACGGCTCCCGAGGACAAATCGGTCATATACGCAATGGGTGCATCGGTATCAAAACTGGGTGCCGCTAAAACAACGGACGAAAGGGCGACGAAAGGCAACGATGCCAAAAGATATTTTTTCATTTATGCTAGCAATCCCGATCATTGTTTAGCGGTAAAACAGCTATTTGTCCGCCCGCAAGATTCGAGCTCCACTATACCCGCGCTGTTGAGCCTGTGCCAGTCCTGCTTGTGCATCTTTTTCACTCATATAGGGACCATATCGCACTCGCCAAATGGATCTGCTTCCATCAGCCATAACCTTGGCCCCGATCTTTTTGGCCAGAGTATCTGCCCGTGATCTTTCGCTGAAAGCGGCGACTTGGACAACATAGGAACCAGGCAAGCCGCCGACATAATTTTTTCCGACATTATTGTCGACCGCAACTGGACGTCCGCCGCCTTCAATTATGAAACGGCCGTCGCGTTTCTCCGCACCTTGCGACGTTGAAGGCGGGCGATCTGGTGAAGTGTAGGCTGGCGCAGCGATCTGCCGAATCGGAGCCACAGGCTGCGGAAGCTTGGCCAGATTTTTCCGCAATATTGAAAGGAGTGAATCCGGCGTGCCGATCCGTTCGGTCGCAGGTGCGCCCGCGCGCAATACTGCACGCTCCTGTTCGTTGGGGTTAACTTTGCGCACGCGGACACCTGCGGTGCCACGCTGATCTATACCTAACTGTTTTGCAGCCCCGTGGGAAAGGTCGATCAGTCGATCATTTGCAAATGGGCCCCTATCGTTGACCCTGACCAAGATCGTCCGCCCTGTGTCCAAAGAGGTGACCTCTACATAGGAAGGAAGGGGCAGAGTCTTGTGCGCCGCCGAGATGCCTTGGGGATTGAACGTTTCGCCATTGGCTGTCTGATTGCCAGACAGTTCTTCGCCGTACCAACTCGCATAGCCGACTTCGTCGTAGCTAGGCACATCCTCCGGCGTGTAGGTTTTTCCACTGACCTGATAGGGCTCACCAATTTTTTGCGGATAGTCGGAAACGACCGTTGCACCGGTCGGCACACCTACGCCGACAGGAGGGGGTGAGCCATCCGGAAAATTGCCAAAATCACGAGATCCGCTACAACCCGCAACGGCCAGAGTTGCCGTCGAGAGAATTCCAAGTTTAACTGCGTATTTCATCCGCTAATAACCCCACTGCTAGTCCGTAAAAATTTGAACAATTATAGTCCAGAATGACGCGATAATTGCCAGTCAATAAATACGCCCTGCTGGCCGGTCCATCGGGTTCCAGCAAAGTTGCCATCACGCTTTCGTCGAGACGGTTTCCGGTTGCAGGGACAACACCAAGTCTCTGCCATTCCGACACGGTTTTCCATTGACTATGGCGATTAAACACGCGCGGACAACGGGTCGGGACAATCTTGCTTTCTATCGAAGCGCGATCGAGCGAAGAAGGAACGTTGACGGCGATGCCCCAAGGCTCACCCCGCCGCCAACCCGAGTTGACAAAATAATTGGCAATCGAAGCGACTGCATCATATTCGCTGGTCCAGATATCGGCATATCCATCACCACTGCCATCTTTCGCCAATCGCAAATAAACCGAGGGCAGAAATTGCGGCATGCCCATGGCCCCTGCCCAGCTTCCCTTGAGAGCAGATTGAGGCACACCGCCGTCAATCAACTTCAAAACCGCGAGCAGCTCAGGTTCAAAAAGGCTGCGTCGCCTTCCTTCATAGGCGAGAGTTGCCAGGGAGCGCGGGATATCGAAATCACCCATATAGGAGCCGTAGTTTGTCTCTTTACCATAAATAGCCATGATAATCGGACCCGGCACGCCGGTTTCACGTTCAACATCGACAAGCTTGCCCATCAGACGGCGATAGGCCGCCTTCCCGTTCGCAATCCGCTGGCTAGTGATGTGGCGCTTTTGATAGGGAGCGAAAGGCGGTATCGCGCTGTCCGTGCTGCCACCAGGCTGGGACTGGTCCAACTGGATAACTCTAGGATTATAGGTCAGTCCCGGGAGAACCTGATCCAAGGTCTGCGCACGCACACCTTCCTGAAGTGCCTTTTGACGTACTTGCTGGAGATAGGATTCAAAACTGGAGTTACTTTGTGCTTCGGCAGAGTCCATCGGTGTTGCAACGCTGGCACTAAAAAGTGCAATAGCGCCGCAAGCTATAGCGGTCGTTATACGCATGAAAAACTTCCCTTTCGTCGTCGCGTTGTCGCACAAAGCTAGTCCTAGGGGAATCCCTAAATAACCCGCAGAGGCAACCGCTCGCCGCGAAAGCCGCCAGAGGCCGGAAATTCACTTCAAAGTTCTAGTCACTTACAAAATGTTTTGCGCTTTTAAATCCGGAGCGCTAGGACGCGTGCGACCAGGCCTTGATGGCTATGCGGACAGGTGGCAGAGTGGTCGAATGCAGCGGTCTTGAAAACCGCCGAGGGTGCAAGCTCTCCGTGGGTTCGAATCCCACCCTGTCCGCCAACTACCCACCTATTTCCGCCGTTATCCATTCCATAAAGTATGCTTTTCTGCGGCTTACGGCTAGCTTTGCGTTCGCATGGGTTCGCATGGGATTGCATTGATTTACGCACCGTTATAAGATTGAAAGTAAGAACGGAGCGGCGGCTATTTGCTGGCGCATTTATGGCGGGAAAGCTTGGCTATGGCGGGTAAAAAAGTAACTACAGCACGGCAAATAGATACGGTTTTAGCTGGTTCTTATTCTGCGGCTCCTAATCTTATTTTACGGGTAAAGCCCACAGGGGCTAGAAGTTGGGTTTTTCGCTATCAATCTGAAGGCAAAGTTGCTGAGATTGGCTTAGGAAAAGCTGGCACTAGAGAACGCGGATTAGCTGAAGCTCGCGAATATGCGGACAATATGCGGGCTGCAATTCGCAATGGCGATGACCCGCGTTCAATCTTAAAGCCAAGGCATGACCCCGGCGCTCTTACTTTTAAAGCTTCGGCTGAACATTATATTGGTTTGCTTCGCACAACTAAGCGCAAAGGAAAGCCGCGCAATCAAAAGGCTGTTAATCAGTGGCCTTCAACACTGGCTAAATGGGTTTATCCCAAACTTGGCGACAAGCGGCCCGCTGATATAACCTACCGCGACATTCAAAGCGTTCTTACTCAAACCGCACTGGCTGAATTGCCGGAAACTCAAAAGCGAGTTCGCCAAAGGGTTAAGGTAATTCTTGATGAAGCGGCTAAAGAAGAAAACGAGCCGCACCGCTATAATCCAGCGGCTTCATTCAAATTAGAACCACGCGACCCTGACAGCATAAAGCATCATGCAGCCGCCCCTTGGGCAGAAGTGCCAGCCATTTACGCGCAGTTATGCGAGCGGGACAGCACTAGCGCCCTGCTATTGCGCTGGTCGATATTGACAGCCGCAAGGTCTGGCGAGGCGCGGGGTTGCGTATGGGATGAAATTGATCGGGACGCGGCAATATGGACAGTGCCAGCGGAGCGGATGAAAGCCCGCAAAGAACATAGCATTCCCTTGTCGGCTGAAGCTCTGGCGGTATTGAATATTATGGCCGGGCGCAAACATCCTTCAACAAACCGGGTGTTTCCCGGTGCTAGCGGCGGCCTATTAAGTGACGTTGCGGTCAACAAAACCCTTCATTCAATTCGCGATGGCGTCACAGCGCATGGCTTTCGGTCAAGCTTTAGAATGTGGGGAGCTGACAATACCAACTTTGCGCCTGAAGCTTTAGAGCTATGCTTGGCCCACGCTAATCCAAACAAAGTCGAAGCGGCTTATCAACAATCTAACCTGTTTGAAATCCGAACATCTATCATAAAATCATGGTCTGAATTTTTAGTTGGCAATAAAGCTGGCAATTAAACTGGCTTATTAAATAAAGTATTTCTTATAACCAGATTATAAGTACACTAGTAAATCTGCCATTCCGTATTTTTATTTGCATATTTCGACATTTATAGTTGCATATGGGATTCTATGCACCTAAAAAAGGTCCAGCAGCATTTCTGCGCGAGGCTCATCACTGGTAATGCCAGTTCCGCAAGGCCGTTAGATGGCGGGTGAGTGACGGCAAGGAAGGAGAAGCCCTGATGGGGCGGCGGGCGTTCACAAGCTCGTTGCACGTTTAAAGTTCGTAGCGAGCGCAACCGCGAGGACACGTGCCATGATCATTGAGATTGATAACAACATTCAGCCGCCGCGCTGTTTAGATATGCCAGAAATAGAAAGGCGGACTTCGTTAAAAAGAAGCTCAATTTACGCTCTTTTTAAATCTGGCGTTCTCACGCCAATCAAGCTTTTCCCTAAAAAAACAGTCGTTTTAGAACGTGAATTGAACGAATTTATTGAAGCCAAATTCGTTGAAGCTCGCCAGAATATCGAAGCGAATTAAGATTATGGAAAACATAAGCTTCCGTCCCGGCATGATGCAGGGTGCGGAGCATGAGCAAGGAGCGGATCAAGAGCAAAATCAAAAACTAAATAGCATTAACTGCCCTGTGGATCACAAAGAGACTGCCTTCGGAACCGGATTACTAAGCGATATCGGTAACTTCATTTACAATTCTGCGCCAATAGGTGAAATAAATGTTGCGTTAGCTGGCGCTGTTGCTTTCATGGCTGGCTTAACTGGCGGCGCTTACAATGTTTCTGGCACAGGATTAAACCAGTACGTCCTTATTATTGGCCAAACTGGTATTGGCAAAGAGGGCGCTCCGGGCGGCATAACAAAGCTGGTGCAAGCGGTCTCTGCCAGTGTCCCGGCTGTTTATGACTTTCTAGGCGGCAATCCCGTATCAATTGAGGCATTACTAAAGCGGCTCGCCGTCAACCCATGCGGGCTGCTGTTTTTCGGTGAAGCTGGATATAAGATTAAGGCCATGACGGCTCGCAATGCCAATCCGGCTAAGGTTGCCATGATGGCGGGACTTCTCGACATTTACGGCAAAAGTGGCGCTGGCAGCATATTACAGGGGCAAGAGCATAGCGACCGAGACAAGAATACGATTGCAGCCAAATCCCCTGCCCTGTCGATTCTTGGCGATACGACGCCCGAAACGCTATTTGAAAACCTTGGCGAAAGCGACATTGCCAACGGATTTTTGCCGCGCTGGTTAATGTTTCATGCTGGCAGCAAACGCGGCGAGCTTAATGAAAATGCATTAAAGGAGCCGTGGCCTAAGCTGCAACAGGCGGTCGCTGATTTAGCTACGCAGTGCCTTCAGTCTGCCCACATTGGGCGCGTGACTGATGTTAAACTTGATGGCCCCGCGCAAGAGCTATCGCGGGGAATGTCATCATTTGCCACCCGAAACATTAACGACGCAACGGCTGAAGTTAATCGGCATTTATGGAACCGCGCCCATTTGAAAACACTGAAGCTTGCTGCTCTTCGGGCAGTTGGAAACAACTATCTAAATCCCATCATAAACGAAGCTGACTTTGTGTGGGCAATGAATATGGTGATGGCTCAAACTGAAGGCGTCCTAGCCAAGTTTGAACGCGGAGAAGTTGGCGAGCTAGGCGGCAATCAAAATAAGCAACAGGCTGAAGTCGTCCGGGTTATCCGCGATTATATGTCAAGGTCTTGGCTGGATTGCTCTAAATATCATGGCGATGAAATTATGCACCGGGGCGGCGTCATTAGCTTTGCTCACATTCAACAGCGGCTTTCGCCAACGGCAGCATTCAAGAATGATAGAATAGGGCCGCGTGATGCGGTTATTCGCACCATTAAATCGCTACTCGAAAGCGATATAATTCGCGAAGTCTCGCAAAAACAAATGGTTGAAATGTTTGGCAAGCATCCCCGCGCATTTGTTGTTTCGGACCCTAAAGCAATTCTGGCGGGACCCTGACTAAGTTTTAGCGAGGTTTTAGTGCAGATTTTAACGCTAGAATCCTCGTTTTCCGACAGTTTTAACGGATTTAACGTTTTAACGCTGAAATAGGAAAAAGGAGAAAATATCAAATCTGATTAGCGAATTTAAACCGACATTATGCTTATCATTAAAACGTTAAAACGTTAAAAATGTAGTATTTAAGTCAGTTTTTCTACGGGTTATAGGTTTTAATCTTACCATTAAAGCCATTAAAACCCAATCAAACAAAGTAATAGATAAAGGAATTAGTACAATGTCATTTGAAACTGATAATAACTTACAATCTCAAGTTGTCCGGGCTGGCTATCCAACGCCGTTGCCGGACCCGATATCAAAACCTGCAATTGAAGTTGCCGATGCGTTTAACGAGCTTTGGATCAACGAAGACGAAGCTAAAACTGATACCGGCCTTGGCAGCGTGCGCCAGTTCCTCGGCGACGCCCGGATTATGTTTGGCGACATTAACAATATTCGCGTTAATCCCGATGTTAGGCGGACGCAATCCGATAACGATGCTCGCATTGTTGAACTTGCCGACAAAGTGGAAAAGAGGCTTTTGAAGCAACTAGAGGATGCTCGCAATTCAATTGGCAATAGCCGTAACGCGGCTTTGCGCGAATTGGAAAAGGCACGCGGACTAGAGCAAGATGGAATGTGGGCAACGTCAATCTCTGCAGCTTTTGCAAAACAAACCGATGGCGATCGGATAACTGAAGCGGAAGCGGCTTTGCAGCGCGGTGATAAGCGGACAATGGCGGCTTTGTTGAACGGCCCGCATTATGTGAGCGGCCTTACTATTGAGCAACAGGCTGGCTTGCAGGTCCGTTATGATGCCAAATATGCTGAAGACCAGGTTGCCAACCTAAAATCTATTAAGCTGGCTGAAACCCGCCTTGATGCGGCTGCAAAGCAATTGCTCCCCGCTTTCAAAGCTTCTTACCAAGGCACTAAGGTGCACGATGAAAAAGCCAAAATGTGGGACAGCATTATTGAATCATATGCTCTCTCTTAAATTCCAATGCTGCGTCAGCGAGTAACCTTGGCGCGGCAGCCATTTTGCGAAAGATATTAAAATGACAAACGATTATTCAAACTTTGCTGAAGGCGACAGCGGCATTCCTATCCCCGGACAAAGTGTCAAATTGTGGAATGAACTTCAGGCAAAACAAAAAGCTGAAGCCAACAAGCCGGTTGAATTGGTAAGTGTTAGCCCGGCTGAAATACTGGCTGAAATAACTGGCAGGGCTTTGGCGATAGGCCGTAAAAAGAGCAATTCAGCAAGTGACCGCGTTGCAGGATTAGAGCTCGCACGGCGGGCCGTGATGGACCAGATTGCAATTCAACCGGGCCAAGATATGGAAACAGATAATGTCTAACCTTTGGCCTATTGCTACCCCGGAAAACACGAATAATGGCGGTTGGAGTACGTCGGAAACCCCGGCTCTCCCTGCTGTTGTGAAGACGACCCCTACCCCTACAGCTAAGAAACCCGCTTCTATGAGGCTTAGGCTGGAAACCGTTCGCGATTGTCGGCGGGAATTAAAGCGGCTGTTTATCGCGGCTCGCAATGAAGAAATAACAACACAGACCGCTACCCGGCTTGCATATATTTTGGATTTAAGTTCGCGCATGATTGAGCGCAGCGAGCTAGAGCAACGGATTGAGGCGTTAGAAGCGCAGGGCGGCGGCAAGTGAGCCGGTCTATGCTTTTAACGCGCCTGAAGCGACTAGAGCGCACGCAGCGGCGCAAAAGGCCGCGCCGGGCTGTCTTGGTGAGTCTTTACGATAGTGAAGGTGCTGGCGAGCTTCTAGGCGCGTCCTGCAATGTGGGCAATATCGAGCGCCGATGTGGTGAAACGTTAGTTGGTTTTATAAATCGTGCCAGCCGGGAGCTTGGCTCCAGCGTTTTGATGGCCAATTATGCCAACGGGCTTTCCGATAATAACGAAAGTAAGAGCGGAGCAACGTCTGTTTAGATTATGCTATTTCTAACAATGCTTTGCGTTAGAATCATGGCGGACTATAGAGCCGCCGCACTTTAGCTTTGCATTCGCCCCGGTTTGTCATGTTTCTCACGGAAACGCCAATGACGGGAGCTTCTTGACCAAACCACGTTGTCCGGCATTAACTTTCTAAATTCCGTTAACACCCGCTTATCAATTGCGGGATTGCCGTTATCATTCATGTAACTAAGCTCTTTAGCGTGTTTGAGAAAATGCCAAGCTGCCGTCTCCTGATCTATGAATTTTCGCTTCTGCAAATGCGCCAGCATCCACTGGGCAGCGTCTTGCGGCGTCATTAGTCTAGGTCAGCGGCTTTGAGAGCAGCTTCAGCAAATACCTTGCGATTGTCTTTTGCTCCAGCAAACCAAGAGCATGTGTAGCTAACTTCGCGCTCACCATGCACGGAAACATTGACCTTCTCGATTGTCATGTAAGGTCCGCCTGATTTAAGTTCGACAATATCACCGGCATTGAATGTAGTGGGCATATCCATTTCCCTGATTGATGAGTTCTCTATTTAGGTACTACTGGTGATTTGAACAAGAGTATGATTCTGCGTTAGTCGCCTCCTTTTCAAAGCGGTTTGCCGAAGACCATATTAACCGCGCTTAATTCCGCATTGTCTTTTTCTTATTCCGATTCATAGCCGCCACCTTCCTAGAAATAGATGCGACAAGATATTACGGATTTTTGCTGGCGTGGCGCAGGCGTTTGTCACCGGACTAATATTTTTTGTTTTGACCCGTGCGCCCTTTAACATGTTCGGATTAGGCACAAGTGACCCTTAACTTCTGAGGAAAAGGCGCTTTATCGAAAAGCCACTTTCCTTCACGTTCTTTTTATGTTCTCTAAGTGCCGATGGGAAAAATGCGAAACAGGCCGATTCTGCCCAAGAGCTACACGACGATCGGAAACATGCTTGACGCGATGGTGAATATCAAAGCTAGCTGCCGACAATGTGGGCAAACTTTTAAAGTCAATCTGCCTAATATTATCGCCACCAAGGGGCGAGATTATTCATTGCTAGGCCGCCACCCGATTTGCCGAATTTATGCTTGCCAAGGCAAATGTCATTTTTTGGTGTCGGAGGGCAAAAACACGCCAATGATTACCTTAGATCGTTGGCTAAATGACTAAAGCGACCGCAAGGAACAACCGCTACGCTAACATTGGTCATGCCTCATCTCATGCTGTGCGTTTGGCGATTGTTACGCTCACCGAATTAAGTGCCTAGATCGTGAATTCCGCAAGAAAGGTCAAATAACATGCACTCTATTTGGCACTAAATTTCAATTTGTTGTTGGTCTCAATCATCTGACTAATATAGCATAAAATTTTCATTAGGTTATAGTGAGCGTAATATTGACAAGAATCCACCGGGGGCGGGTAGTATGAACAAAAACAAGGCTAACAAGGTTGATCTAAATCCAGTGGTTCTCAAAAGGGGGATGTCGATAGGTTCCGGTAATGCTGAAAGCGATGATGATTTCCTATTTAAATGCTTTGTTGAAAATGCTGCGCTTGTCGAGGCAAAGGATATCAATTCATCAGGAATGATAATTGCTGGGCGCACCGGAGCGGGCAAGACGGCAATACTTCGAAGCATAGCGCAAGAAAATGACTACCATATTGAAATAGATCCATCGTTAATGGCTATGGATTATGTCGCCAATTCAGATGCGCTCCGCTTTGTGTATATGATCGGCGGCGATCTGAATTTGCTTTTTCAAACTCTGTGGAAGCACGTCTTATGCATAGAATTTATTAGACTGCGATACGACGTCAAAACAGCTCAAAAATCGAAAACAATCTTCAACAGTCTCGTTGAAAAATATTTCACAGATGAACGAAAGAAACGGTCGGTAGAATATCTTCGCAAGTGGGAAGGCGAATTTTGGATAACTATGGACGTTAACATTAAAGAAATCACAGAATCAGTCGAAGAGCAATTGTTGGCTGAATTCGGGTCTGAAATATCAAAATTCAAAGCGGGGGGGCAATACGAGCAGCGTTTGAGCAATGGCCAAAAAACGGAACTTGTTGCGAGAACCAAGAAGATAATTAACTCACAACAGCTAGCCGATTTGCACGGTGTTATCGAAATGCTTTCTGAAGAGGTAGGGTCGGTTACGAATTACTACATACTTTTAGACAAACTCGACGAAAATTGGGTTGATGTGGCTGTAAGGTTTAGGATGATCCGCGCCTTAGTCGAAACATTGCGCTCTTTTAGAAAAATACGCAGTTTAAAAGTTTTAGTCGCATTGAGGACTGACGTGTTGGAGCGGGTAGTGCTCGAAACGGCAGAAGTCTCTTTTCAGCGCGAAAAATTTGAAGATTATTTTATAAATATTTTCTGGGACAAAGCTGAGCTTATGTCACTCGTCGAAAAGCGATTAATCGAGCTTTTTAAGCGGCAATACACCAACGAAAGCATCGGCTTTGCCGAAGTTTTTCCTGAAACTGTGTCGCAGCGGAAAACTTTTGATTGGATGTTGGAGCGGACATTGATGCGACCTAGAGATATTATCGCATTTGTTAATGAATGTATTAATGCGGCAAATGGACGGTCGAAGATATTGGTTAGCGATATACATAAAGCCGAAGTTGAATTTGCTAGAAAGCGTAAAGCTGCAATGGAGCAAGAATGGCTAAGTTGTTTTCCAACTCTAAAACATCTTTTGGATTTTATTGGACGGCAACGGAAAATTGCATTCTCTTTAAAAGAGCTTTGTGACGGTGGTCTAGACGATCTTGCTTTAAGCATTTACTCTGAAGGAAAGGTTAGCTTCGACCCCCTCTATAAATCTGCCAAAAATTATGTTGATTCAGGTGAAAACGATAATGGTATGTTCGCTCGTCACTTAGCAACCATCTTATATCGGGTCGGTGCCGTTGGCATCAAAGTGGGAGTTGGAGATAGGCTAATTTATTCTCACATAGATGAGCCGTTAATCTCGCCTGATATACTCGAAAATGAGAGCAAGTTAAGGATTCACTCAATGCTACACGCTGCTTTTAGAATACAAGATAATGGCAAATGAGTGATGTTCGATTGGCAAACTCAACCACTCACGTGAAAGCATTCCAGTTTATAGAATAAGAGCATAAGTAAGAGCGACTGAGTGATAATTTAATATTATCATTATATAACAATAATTTAACCATATGTCATGGAGGACACCCTGTCCGCCAGCCGATGAACATCTTATTTCTATCTGCCCGCCATTTTTCGAAGCCAGTATAGGCTGGTCCAACCGCTCAATGGCATTTGCTGATTTTACAACCAGATTGACCGATCTCGATGGCCGAACCGGAACATCCGGAATAGAGCGTCCGCGGGCATCTTCACCATTCCGCCTGCGCCATTTGCTCGCACCCTCACTGCAACAACGGACTATAACCACATTCCCGTTTTCCATCTACGGTCAAGATGCTATGTCGCTGGCAATCATGCCACAACCATCTATCCATCCTGTTATATTTACCGATCTGGATGGTACCTTGCTGGATCACAAGAGCTATTCAGCACGACCGGCTGATCAGCTTGTCCAGCTGCTATGCGACCGGGATATTGCGGAAGTTGTTCCGATAACCAGCAAGACAATTTGGGAATTGCTCTGGTTGAAGCAAGAAGTTCCCATTCCATTTTCGATTGGCGTGACGGAAAATGGATCGGTCATTCATGGCCCAGAAGACTATTTCCAGAAGGATGGCAAGAGATCGCAGATCCTTACGTTAGGAGTAGAATATCAGGAGATTCTGAGCCAAATTCAAAAGTTGCCCCTACCTATTCGCCGGCACTTAAGCGGGTTTTCGGATATGTCTGTGGCAGAAGTTGGTGAGGCTACCGGACTATCCCTTGACGATGCAAAACGGGCCAAAGATCGCCAGGCAACGGAACCTTTTCTATGGTCCGGTTCAGATCAGGAACTGGCTGCCTTGGAATCTATAGTCGGACAGGCCAATATCCAGCTTCAGCGCGGTGGACGATTTTATCATCTGACCGGCCGCGCCACCAAAGAACAGGCGATGGACTATATCGTCAAGGCGATAGCCAAACGGAAACCCGATTTCGAGATAGTCTCGATCGCTCTCGGGGACGGTCCCAATGATCTTGCTATGATCGAGGCGGCGGACTTTGGCGTGATCATGCCTAATCCCGAGGGCATGACCATAATATCTGCGAAACCTCACGTTCGCACGGCTCCCTTGCCAGGGCCTCAGGGGTGGGTGATCGCTGTGACAGAAATTTTGGCAGAATTGGGTTTAAACCTGCGCCAAAGCTGATTAGGCTCGCCGCTTCATACTGAAGGACATATATGGCTGATTTTCATCAAAACGGTAGCATTTCGACACTTCATAATCTGTCCGGCCGGTCGGTGGAATCGCTGGAAGCCGACTTGATGGGGTTCCGCAAGGCCAATCCCATGGCCCTGGTCTTGCCCAGCCTCTTTTCGGAACTCGAAGGTCCCGCGCTCGAAAATATCGTCGATGAACTGTGCGAAGTGCCTTATCTGGATGATATCATCATCGGACTGGACCGCGCCGACAAGGAGCAGTTCGAATATGCGAAGCAATATTTCTCGCGCCTGCCGCAACGCCATCATATCCTGTGGAACAGCGGCCCCCGGCTGACTGCGCTCGACGCAGAACTGAAGGAGCGCGGCCTGTCACCGGCAGAACCGGGCAAGGGCCGCAACGTCTGGTTCTGCTTCGGCTATTTTCTCTCCGCCACCAACGCCCAGGTGGTGGGGCTGCATGACTGCGACATCTTGACCTACAACCGGGAACTCCTGGCGCGCCTGATGTATCCGGTGGCCAATCCGACATTCCCCTATGTCTTCTCCAAAGGCTATTATGCGCGGACGACGGAGGAAAAGTTCAACGGTCGTGTGGTGCGTCTACTGATCGGGCCCTTGCTGGCGGCGCTGAAAAAAGTCTGCGATCCCAATGACTATATCACCTACCTTAACAGTTTCCGTTACGCGCTTGCCGGAGAGTTTGCGATGGGACGACAAGTCGTCAAGAATATCCGCATTCCCTCGGACTGGGGTCTGGAAGTGGGCGTATTGTCCGAAGTCTGGCGCAACCAGTCGACCCAGTCGATATGCCAGGTCGAAATTGCCGACAATTATGATCACAAGCACCAATCGGTTTCGCATGACAATCCCGAAGGCGGTTTGTCGAAAATGAGCATCGACATCACCAAGTCGCTGTTCCGCAAGCTCGCCACCGACGGGCAGGTCTTTTCCGCCGGCACCTTCCGCACGCTGAAAGCGACCTATTTCCGGATCGCGCTGGATAGGATCGAGACTTTCTACAATGATGCGGTGATGAATGGCCTGACTCTTGATCGGCACGAGGAAGAAACGACGGTCGAACTGTTTGCGCAAAATATCATGACGGCGGGCGAAGTCTTTCTGGAATCACCGAACGAGACGCCCTTCATGGCGAACTGGAACCGGATCAACAGCGCCATTCCGGATTTCACCGACCGGTTCAAGGAAGCGGTCCGGCTGGATAACGAAGACTAGCTCTGGGAAGACTCGGCCGGGTCGGGCGCGACGTTGCTGAACCAGACGGTCCGATAGGGCGACAGGCTGAAATCACCCTCGATATCGGTGATGATATGGCCGGAGATCAGGTCCCACCATTGGTCACCGGCGATCAGATTGATGTCCGCCAGCGACAGCATTTTCTCGTCCTTCGTCACATTGGTAATGGCGAAAATGCTCTGCTTCCGCTCCCGGCTCTGGCGCCAGATGCCGAATAGGCCTTCGGGCAGCGCCAGGGTGAATTGCACCGCATTGGGGTGAAAGGCCTGCTGCTGCTTGCGGGTTTCGACCAGCGAGAGAAAACGGCTAAATACCTGGGCCTCGACGGTTTCCGGATCGGCCAGTTTCGCGGAAATTTCATCATAATCCAGCTGGCGCCGGTTAATCGACCGGTTGTGGCCGGTCCGGTTGACCTCTTCATAGCCGTTTGGCGTTGCCAGCAGGCTGTGAATATAAATCGCCGGGATGCCCTCCAGCGCCAGCATGATCGCCATGGCTGCCATGAAACGATCGATCTGATGCTCGTCCGGCCCGTCCAGCGTTCCCTGCATCGCTTCGAAAAACGAGATGTTCATCTCATAGGGCTTTTCGGTTCCGCCCGGCCCGCGCCGCATCGAAACCCTTCCACCAAAGCCTTGAATGGCGGTCAGCATCTGGTCGACCTCGCCCTGCGGCAAGGCGCCTTCGGTCGGACGCAGCCCGATCCCGTCATGGCTGGCGGTGAAATTGAGATAGGTGCAGCCGGTCAGCGCCGGGGGATTGCTGCGGGTCAACCGTTTCAGATAGAGCGCGTTGCCGGTCAGCAGCGCATGGACCAGCAGCGGCGGCAGCGAGAAATTATAGATGACATGCGCTTCGTTCTGGTTGCCAAAATAGGTCAGATTCTCGTGATTTGGGATATTGGTTTCGGTGATGATGACCAGCGTTTCGGCATGATGGTCCATCAAGGTACGGAGCAGGCGGATAATCTCGTGGGTTTCGTCGAGATTGATCGAGGGCGTGCCGATTTTCTTCCACAGGAAGGCGACCGCATCGAGCCGGAAAATCCGCACGCCATGGTCGATATAGGCGGCGATAATCTTGACAAATTCGATCAGCACTTCGGGATTGGTGAAATCGAAATCGAGCTGGTCCGTGCTGAATGTGCTCCAGACGTAACGTTCTCCCGAAGCTGTGCGGAACGGCGTCAGCAGGGGATGCGCGCGGGGACGCACCACTTGCCCAAGATCGGCTGCGGGATCAGCGGTATAATAATAATCCTTGCCAGGCGCCTCGTCGGACAGAAATTGCTGGAACCAGACAGATTTGCTTGACCCGTGATTGATCACCAGATCGCCCATCAGGCGATAGTCGCCGGCGATCGCTTCGATATCGGACCAGTCGCCCAGATCCTCATCGACCGTGAGATAGTCGATCACCCCGAAACCGTCATCACAGCTATAGGGAAAGAACGGCAGAATATGCACAGCGCCGATCGTCTGGCCGATATGCTGTTTCAAAAAGCGGTGCAATGTCCGCAGCGGGCGCTCGCCCTCTGACCGGATCGTGCCACCGTAAGTGATCATCGCGATATCACTCTCGTCCCACAAATGCTTGTCGGCGATTTGTGATCGCGGGATCATCTTGCTCTTGTCGGGCCAGAACAGATCGACGATGCGCTCCGTCAATATGTCGCAATCATGGTCGGGATAAACTACACCCAGCTGGGCCGTCAGGCGATGCAGAAGATGGTCGATAGTGGCGGAATCATTCATGGCTGCTCTGTCACTCCGAAAATCTTCTTGACCCCGGCGGAACAATCGGGCCCTTATTGTGCAGTGCATCAAACAACAAATCCCGATTCAATAAAAGCTTTTTTAAAGAATCTCTATCTGCAGGCGCTGCAACCCGCGCTGCCCGCCAACGCCATGCGCGATGTCCAATGGCCTGAGGTTTCGGGACGGACCTATCTGCTTTCCATCGGCAAGGCGGCTACGCAGATGGCTACCGCTATTCTGGATCGTCTGCCGGAGAATGTCGATGGCCTGATCGTTACGCGGCATGGCTATGTTCAGCCAGGATTTGCGCCTGACAATTTGCAGATAGTCGAGGCGTCGCATCCGGTCCCCGATTCCGTCGGTGTGGAAGCGGCGCAAACCGCATTGCAGGCGGCAGACGCGCTAGGCGAAGATGATTTATTGTTGGTGCTGATGTCGGGCGGTGCCAGCGCGCTGCTCCCTGCTCCGGCTGCGGGCATATCGCTGGCGGAAAAGCAGGCGGTCACGCGATCTCTGTTGCACAGTGGCGCACCGATTGGCGAAATGAATATGGTTCGCAAACATCTCTCGGCGATCAAGGGCGGACGTCTAGCGGCGAGAGCCTGGCCCGCAGCAACCCATATGATCGCCATTTCCGATATTCCCGGCGACGATATCGCCATGATCGGATCGGGACCAACGGTGGCGGACCGCTCGACCTGTGCCGACACGCTGGCCATTGCGGCAAAATATGACATCGCCCTCCCGCCAGCGATCAAAAGCCAACTATCATCGGGAGCGCTGGAAACACCGAAAGCCGACGATCCCAAGATGCAGCGCGCAACCGCCGGACTCTGCGCGAGGCCGGCCGACATGTGCGCGGCGGCGGCCGAAGCCGTCAGAGTGATGGGCTATGAGCCGATCATGCTTGGCGACGCGCTGGAGGGGGACGCACTGGAACTCGGACGGGATCATGCTGCACAAGCGCTAGCCATCAAGGCGAGCGGCCGCAAGGCAGCCCTGATATCGGGTGGTGAAGCGACCGTGACCTTGCGCAACCGCAATGGTCGCGGTGGCCGATGCACCGCCTATCTGCTCGCCTGTGCTTTGGCGCTTGCAGGCGAGCCGGATATTTGCGGCTTCGCAGCCGATAGCGATGGTATCGACGGGTCGGAAGACAATGCCGGCGCGTTCCTGTGGCCGGACATCATGACAAATATGGGTGGCGCCGATCAGGCCCGCCAGTTTCTGGAAAACGATGACAGCTATCGCGCCTTTGAAAAGGCCGATGCCTTGTTGATGACCGGACCATCCGGCACCAACGTCAATGATCTAAGGCTGTTACTGGTTCACTAACCTTGGCATCCGCTTTCGAAGGGTTGCAGACCGCTCAATTGAAGGTTTATTCGTCAACTGTATTCTCAATTGGAATATTACTTTCACGTCCGAATAAGGCTTGTTACCAACGCGAGGCTGAACTGAAGAGAAACTGGCCTTCCACTGATGCAATTTCTTCTTTGCTTGAATCTGGCTCGCCAAACGTATCTTCACACCATGTCAGTCACTTCGCCCTCAAAATTATGAACTTGGTCTTGCTCGCACCTAACCCCGACCGGATATTTCCAAAATACGTCCGCGCTGCTAATCCACTAGATAGTTGTCTAGAATAGCATGACTTTTTTTAACCAAACCCAACCGCAAGAAGTTAGTTTACAATCGCATCGGTATCCGGTGCGCCACCGACAGCCTGATACAGACCTATCATCGCAGTGATCTGGTCGGCCTCCAGCTGAACCAGAGACAGCTCGACACCGAGCAGGCTACGCTGCGCGTCCACTTGCTCGATATAGGGCGTATAGCCGGCTCGGTAGCGGTTCCGCGCGTGCCGTAATGCATCGGCAACAGCTGCGCGCTGTGCCTCCAGAGCGCGTTGCTGGTCATCGAGGCGAGCTACGACTGCCAAGCGGTCCTCGACCTCCCGAAAGGCGTTTAAAACGGTCGAGCGATAGGCGAAGACGGCCTGATCGCGCCGCGCGGTAGCGGCGTCAAACTGCCCCTGGATCCGACCGGCATTGAAGATCGGTGCGAGCAAGCTGCCGCCGACCGACCATATCGAGATCGGATCCGCCAATAGATCGGAAATGGCTGCACCAGCCGAAGCGCTCAGGCCTAGGGTCGGCATGAAGCGTGCCCGTGCGGCCCGCATTTGCGCGTCGGATGCCGCAAGTTGATATTCTGCCACCGCAATATCGGGGCGCAGGCGCAATAGCTGGGACGGAATAACATCGGGAGCTGCTGGCTGCTGCAAGTCTGCGAGCGCGCCACCGCGGATGATGTCGCCCGGCATCTCGCCGGTCAGCACCGACAGAGCATTTTCCTGCCGCGCGATTTGCGCTTCGATCTGCGGCACGAGTTGCGCGGTCGCCTGATATTCCGCCTGTGCCTGGCGCCATTCGAGCTGGGATGTATAACCCACTTCCGCTCTGTCGCGGGCAAACTTTAGTGCCTGGCCGCGCAGTTTGAGCGTATCGCTCAGGACCTTGCGCCGGGTGTCAAGCGCCAGCAAACTGACATAACTGCTCGCCGTCGCGGCACTAACCGACAGCAACGTGGCTTCCTGGGCAGCTTCACTAGCCGCGACACCCGCTTGCGCTGCATCGATATTTGCGCGATTTTTGCCGAAAAGATCCACTTCATAGGATGCACGGAATGCGGGCTCAGCGACGAATGAATTCTGCCCCTGACCAAATGCCGACACTTCACGTTGCGCACCTCCAACCAGTCCGGCTTCGAGTGTCGGCAATAGCAGAGAGCGTGACACGGCTTCCGTCGCCCGGGCTTCCTCGACCCGTGCAGCGGCCAGACGAATATCAGGATTATTCTCGCGCGCACGCTCGACCAGCGCCACCATCCGGGCGTCACCAAATCTCTGCCACCAACTATGCTCCAGAGCAGCGGTACCCAGTATCTCAGTTCGCCATTCGAGCGCCGGTTGCACGGCGGTCGACGCGGGCAAAGGACTCAGGGTGGGCGCACATCCACCGAGCGCGAGTGCACCAGCCAGCGTAGATGCAAGCAAGGCGAGACGGGATGACAGGATCATCGGATCACTTCCCTTTTTGCGTATGCACTGTGGCGATGACCGACATGCCCGGCCCCAAGCGCTTGACTTGTTCCTGGTCAGGATCGAATTTTATTCGGACTGCAATCCGTTGCGGGACTTTAACGAAATTGCCAGCACCGGTGTCTGGCTTGACCAGACTGAACTCGCTGCCTGCGGCTGGCGCGATGCTTTGCACTGTGCCGGTCAGTTCCGCTCCGCCTAGCGCATCGACCGTCAATGTGGCCCGTTGACCAACAGCCATTTTGGCGGTTTGGGTTTCCTTGAAATTGGCGGTGACCCAAAGATCATCCGGCACGAGATACATCAGCTGGGTGCCACCGGTCACCAACTGGCCCAGACGGGCCGAAATTTCGCTCAGCCGACCGTCGCGGGGTGCCCGGATATTGGTGCGGGACAATTCGATTTCTGCCAGCTCAACCGAGGCGTTTGCCCCCTGCACTTGCGCTTCAAGAGCGCCTCGCCCGACCTGGACCGATCGCACCTGCTCGGCCGCGATGGCGCGTTGCGCTTTCGCCTGCAGGACGCCAGCCTCTGCCTGCTTCAGCGCCGCACGTGCTTGATCCCGCTCGCGGAGAGACACCGAGCCTTCGCCAACCAGTTCTTCAATCCGTCGCATGTCGGCCTGTGCCTTCTGTAAGCCAGCCTGGGCGCTGGCGACCGTGGCGTCTTGCAAGCGCATCTGTGCCTGGCTTGAGCGCAAGCTTTGTTGACTGTTGGCAAAATTGGCGCGCTGGGCCGCGGTATTCGCTTCGCCCTGCTGGAGGCGTTGGCGATAGGGAGCGGGATCGATCCGGGCGAGCAATTGCCCTTTCTTGACGCGCTGAAAATCCTTCACCGGAACTTCGGTTAGATAGCCGGAGACCTGCGGACTGATCACCGTTGTCATGCCACGGACATAGGCGTTGTTGGTCGTTTGATTGCCGCTGTTGAAAGGAGTCAATCCCCAGGCAAAAAGCGCTACCAGAACACCCGCGAATATCACGAATATACCCAACACAAGCTTCTTGCGAGAAATGTTGGGCTTCCAGCCACCTTCGTCATCGGCGCCTGCCTCGGGCACCTCTTCAGGATTGGAAACGTTGTCCATCTCCGTGGTCTCCGCGTCTGGCTTGTCGTTATTCTTCTGCTGATTCAACGCTTGCTCCTGGCGATCATGTTTTCGAGAAAGACGAGTTCTTTACTGAGTGGATTGCGTCCCCGGACGCGATTGATCACCCAAGGCACTAGCACCGCGACAAAGGCGATGGAAGCGAGCGATCCGATCAGGAAGAAGACATCGTTAAACGCCAATACCGCCGCTTCACGGCCGACTTCCTGAGAGATGCGTGCAGCCGCGGCCTGCTGCTGTAGCACCGGATCAGAGATAGTGGCCGCAAAACCTGTCGAAATTTGTCCTATCTCGCTGGCAAGCTGCTGGTTGGTCGCGGTGAGCGTGGCACCGGCGTCGATCAGATGCGTTTTGAGTCTGATTGTGTGGAAGGCCGAGAGCGCAGACACGCCCGCCAAGCCACCGAGGGTTTGGGAAAGGGAAAAGACCGCGATGAAGCTGATCACATAGGCTGGGCCCGCTGCAAGGGCGCGTAACATACCTTCCATCATCACCGGCCCCATGGCGAAAACGGCAGCGAAGCCTATGGCGGCTTGGGTCCAGTAAAGGTCACTGGGACGCGACATGATGCCGGTACGCGTGTCCGCAAAAGCGGCGATCGCGATGACCAATATGGCAAACAGAATAGGGCGGGTCAGATCCCTTGGGTCCAGACGCACGAGCGACAGGATGCTGCCAGCCACGGTTGCTCCGGCCAGCACGAAATAATAGCCGGTCAGTTGTTCGTTACCATAGCCGAGCGCGGAGAACAGGCCGCTCGCGCCAAAGCTTTGTTCGGCGACAAGAACCCGTACTCCAGCACCGGTAATTGCCAGAGACAAGATCGCCCGGCTCGATAGCCAGCTCGTGTTGAGCATGGGGCTTTTCCGGTTCATCTCAATCAGCAGGCAGCCCCCCAGACACAGGATAGCTAGCGCCAGCGCCCATCCAAGCCAGCTGGCATCCCACCACTGAATCCGCCCTTGAATCAGAAAAGCCAACAGTGCCGCAACGCCAACCAGGAACAATGTGATACTCGGCAGATCGAGTTTCTCGAATGTCTTCTTCCTGAACCCGATGGGAAGTCGCAAAAGATAGACCGCACCCAGCGAAATTATTGACAGGCCAAATTGCAGCTGGAAAGCGCGGCTAATATTCCCGTCGACGAGCAAATATGGGGATATGGCCCGGGCTAACGGGAAAGCCGTCTGGACAAGCCCGATACCGAGGATGAGTGCGCCGATCCGTGCCGATGCCGGAAGCCCCTGCATCAGATAATAGATCGACAGCGCGGACAGGCCACCGGCGGCGATCCCGGCCATCGCTCGTGCGGCAATTTCAGGATAATAGCCGAGCTCAAGCACCTGGATGAAATTCGCAGCAACAAGGCCGATCATGGCATATTTGACAAATGGCTGGATGCCGAATTCCTGTCGGACGCGGAATAGCAACATGCTCATGCAGGCATAGGTCGAATAAAAGGCGACGCTGATCCAACCGGCTTGAACCGGGGTTAGCGCCATTTCGCCCTGCAGCGCGGCGGTATTGGCCAGCAGAAAGCCGTTCTGCGCTCCACCGACGAGTCCTAGAAATAGCCCTATTACCAGATAGGCAAGTTTGCGGCGTGCCGGATGATCAGGGTTAGCTGGCGATCCCGGCAAGATCGGCAATTCGTGCTGCTTGAACCTATAGCCTGCACTATCGTCTGTCAGGCCGGGTTGGTCAGGCACCGGCCTAGACAGACTGCATCAACAGGGCCTTGCCGGTCCATTCCCTGTTGTCCACCGCATTTGCCAGCACGGCGGCAACATCGCCTCGCGCCGCCTTCCCCTCGGGGTCGACATCATTGCCGAAACGCATATCGCGGCTGCCGTCGTCGTCAGTGAGGGCGACGGGCCGAACAATGGCATAGCTGAGACCCGAGGCCTTCAGATGCTCGTCTGCTTCGTGCTTCGCTTGCAGATAATGGGCAAGATCGCTTTCCGGATCGGGTTTGTCCGCGCCAGCGCTACTCAGCATGACAAAGCGCGAAACGCCGGCCTCTGCAGCCAAGTCGATCAGCCGTTTGGCACCGTCCCGGTCAACCTTGTCGGTCATTTCAGGGCCAGTGGAACCGCCAGAGCCCGCAGCAAAGATTACGGCGTCACAACCATCGCAGACACCGTCTTGAAGATCGGTCAGGTCGCCCTGTCGTTGCTTCACGTCCGCCGGCAGAGAGCTGGTGTCGGAGGATTCACGGACTAGCGCGATTGGGGAATGGCCGTTGGATTTCAATTGATCGACGAGCCGCAGCCCGGCGTTGCCGGTCGCACCGGCGATAAGAATTTGCATAGGTCGCTCCGTATATTTGGGGTTAAAGAAGGTCAAGCAGCTTGCGTGCAGCTTCTGCCGACGAGGCAGGGTTCTGTCCGGTCACCAGCTTGCCATCGACAACGACGAAAGAATCCCAATCGTCACCCTTGCGATAGTCACCGCCATTTTCTTTCAGCATGTCCTCAACCAGAAAAGGCACGACATCGGTCAATCCAACCCCTTCTTCCTCGGTATTCGTGAATCCGGTCACCTTCTTTCCGGACACCAGCGGCTTACCGTCCGCATTCTTGGTATGCTTGAATATCGCAGGCGCATGGCAGACTGCACCAAAGGGACGGTCGCTGTCGGCAAATGCTTCGATCAACGCCTTGCTGTCATCATCTTCTGCCAGGTCCCAGAGCGGACCGTGCCCACCGGGATAGAATATTGCGTCAAATCCGTCAGCCGAAACGGCAGACAGAACAGCCGTGTTTGCGAGATCGTGTTGCGCTGCTTCGTCAGACTTGAAACGCTTTGTATCGTCAGTTTGTGCATCGTCTGTATCGCTCGACGGATCGAGCGGCGGTTGTCCGCCCTTGGGTGAGGCAAGCGTTACATCTGCGCCGCCATCCTTGAACACATAATATGGGGCGGCAAACTCCTCTAGCCAGAAACCGGTCTTCTTGCCGGTGTCGCCAAGCTGGTCGTGCGATGTGAGGACCATTAGAATTTTCATAAATCTGCCTTATATTTTTTGATTGCTCTTCTGGCAAACAACGCACTTCCTAAGGTTTGGTTGCGTGGTCGAGATCCTATTGATCTGCTCCAGACCCGATGCCGCCGTTTAATCAAACCGGTCGATTCAGAATAGGCCCGTCCGAAAAGGTAAGTTCTTAGCTACGTTGTAATATTTGGAATATGATACCGAACAGATCCTCCGCATAGCACATGCATCCGGCGGTTTGCCAATGGATGTGTTTGATGGTTTCCGCTCGGCGCGGGTGGCCAATCGCGCGCAATTTTATCGCAAGGTGGCCGAAGGGCCCTTCTATGGCTTCAATAGGGACTGCGTGGATTTATAGAGGGCACCGCGGCAAACTGGTGGCGTCAGGTCATGATGGGGGGAGCAAAGGCCCATTATGATTGCATCAAGGCCTTTTCCGAAACCGATTTTACCGAAGACCTGAAGGCGATTTCCGTGCCGAGGCTGGTGATGCACAGCAGGGATGACCAGATCATGTCCTATGATGATAGCGCGCCGCTGGCCGTCGCGCTTCTCCGTCACGGTACGCTCAAAACATATGAAGGTCTGCCGCACGGCATGTGCACGAGGCATCCCGAGATCATCAACCCCGATCTGTTGGCGTTTATCTCGGAAGACGCCACGGCAGGCGAAGCGACCACGGCTGAACCAGGCGCTCTCCTGACCGACGAAGCTAGCTGATTCGGCATGTCGAGGATCTGCGACCATGTTTCGGGTGTCAGAAAGGTGACACCAAGCGCGCTGGGGTGTGAGGACTGTCTGAAGATCGGGCTGTTTACGCCGGTTCGGAGGGTCGGTCGGTACTCGTGCTCGATTGCCGCTCCTTCGGCGGTCAGGCTGGGGCTTCGGCGAGAATCGAGAATTATCTCGGTTTTCCCACCGGCATCTCGGGAATGGTGTTGATGGCCCGGGCCTATAATCAGGCTCAGAAGTTCGAAGTCGAAATGGTGACCCCGGATGAGGCCCTGAAACTGGAATGCAGCGCAAGCCCGCTTCGGCTGAAGCTGGATTCAGAAGAGGTCGTCCAGGCACCGGCTGCGGTCATCGCCACCGGCGCGTGATGTCGAAGCCTCAGTGTCGAGGTGCTTGAACGTTTTGAAGGTAGTTCCGTCGATTATGGGGCTTCGCCACTTGAGGCAGCGCTGGTCGAAAATGAGGAAGTCGCGCTGGTTGGAGGTGGAAACTCTACCGGTCAGGCCGCGGCGGTGGGAGATGGTGCACAGGTGGTTGCTGCCCTGCACGCAATGTTTGCGTCACAGGAACGTGAGCGAAATCTGGTTGAAGCAAATACCAACTGAACGCCCCGCAGTTTCCTCAATACTCAGCTAGACGATTTCCCGACGTCAGAGACGAAGAACTTCGCGGACGGTCAGCCGCTTTGCTATAGTGAATCAATCTGCCCATCAAGCGCCGCGATGACGAGTGCCAGATAGTCGGTTTTCCCCGCTGCACGCGCAATCACTGGGAGCCCCGACAAGAAACCTGTGAGACTGGATATCATGAGAACCGCTCTTATTTGCGCTTCAGTCTCGGAGAGACTTCCGCCGGACACCTGCATGATCAGGTTGGTCACCAGTTCGATACCCGGACGCCAGAGCTCTGCATAAAGAATTTCGAAGGCCGGTCCGGGGCTCGCAATCTCGCGCTGGACGAACAAGGCGGGATTTTGCGCTCCCGGCGTAGAGAGCAGGAAACGGGCCAACTCCGCGGACAGGCGCTTGAGCAAACTACGCGCCTCCTCCACTATCAGCGGCGAGCGCAATGTTGCGTAATATACTTCGGCAACCGGAGCCATACCGTTGCGATAGCTCGCGACGATCGCATGTGCGCAGGCCAGATAAAGGCCGCGCTTGTTTCCAAAATAATAAGTGAGCGCGGGGAGGTTTACTCCCGCTTGCTTCGCTATTTCTCGCGTTGTTACGCCCGAGAAGCCGCTGTTACCGAACGCGGTCAGCGCAACATCAAGAATGCGCGCGCGCGTCTCTTCGCCTTTGGCATAGCCATCCACGGCGGTCCGGACAGGCGAGGCGGAGGATGTGGTTTCGGTCATCAGTAAATGCTCGGTCGAATTGCTTGAAATTATATCAAATGATATATATGAAACTGCAACAAGTCGAGAGAGGAATATAACCGATGACACGCGCGGCACATGAGAGCCTTTGGAACAAAGTGGAGTCGCAGCGGGAGCGCGTGCCCGCCATGTATGGGAACATAGATTTCAGCCTCATACCCGAACGATTTACGACGACGCCGGGCGACCCTACCGCGCTTTCAGGAGAATATGATTCCGCGCGGGTCGCGTTGCTCGCAGACGCAGAGCGCGTCGATTTTATCCGCGCCTATACGATGACCGGTGATGTGGCCGCCGATGCCTATGCCAGCCTGATGCGCGATTATAGCTTTCGCGCCCTGGTCGACATGCTGACCCTGGCCTGCGACCAAGGCGTAGAAAATGTACCCGACGCTCCCCCTGAACTGATCGAATTGATCCGGGAAATGGAAGCTAGTCCCGCGTGGGTCGACATGGAGCTTGTCGAGGAAGGCGCGCGCCTCGACCGGAATTCAGCCGCCAACTTTGGCCCGTTCATCATCCGCGGCGCGTTCATAGCGACCTTCATGAACAAATATGCTGCATTGCCGATGGCGATCACGGGCACGTTAACGACCCAGACGGCTGCCAGACGCGTCAAAGATACCGCGACTTTTTTCACCACCTCGCTGTTGCCAGGCGCGCTGGAACGCTATGGTCCGGGGTTCAAATCCGCCGCAATGGTACGGTTGATGCATTCCATGGTGCGCGCGAACGTGTTGCGCCGTCCCGGCGAATGGGACGTCAGCGTTTACGGCATCCCTATTCCGCAAGTCGATCAGATGCCCGCGGGGCTAATTTCCATCTTTCTTCTATCGTATAAAATGATCGCGGAGGGACGGGAGCAATTCACGGACTCTGAGCGTGCGATGGTAGAACTGGCGCGCTATCGATGTTTCCTGCTTGGTCTTCCCGAAGACCTGCTCGCCGACACACCGCAGGGGATCGTGGATCTTATGAACGCGCGCAGCGGTACTTTGCTCAGCGGATATGATGATGATACATGTGGCGTATTGTTGCGGGCAACCATGGCTGCAGATTTACGGCCGAATGAGTCGCTGCGCGCACGCACCCATGAAACGTTCGAACGTGCTTTCGCGAAGCTGTTTTTCGTCAAGAGCTTCATGGGCAACGACAAGGAGAAAGCCGCGTCGATCGGGGTGAAGCTTACATCCGGGGATATTTGCCTCGCCGCTATAGCGGGTCTGTTTATCTATGCCAGAATGCGCCTCTACGCGCTTGCCGCACATATTCCCGGCCTGCGCGGGATAGCGGATCGCCGCCTGGTCGCCAAGCTTAAGGCCCAGCTGGCTGATTATGGTCATGCAGAGTTTACGACCGACGCGCGGCAATATCGCCCAACTACTACACCGGCGGCTGCGGATTAATCCGCAGCCGAACGGCTTCTTTCATTCAATCATTCCGGCAATCGCTATTCAAGCAGCCGGCATAAGGGCGTCCATCATCCGCATTGCGTTACTGTCGATCGGATGAATTCCCATATCCGTGCGGATTTTACTAATCGGATCGGCAATGCGCTCGTGCCATGGTACCGCAATCAATTGTCTCGTGGCGCGGCCATGACGCCAGCCATCGAACGTAACGGACAGGAACATATCCATCACCATTGGCGTATGGTTGGAAAACTTGGTCGCGACAGTCGCCAAAAAGCGCGTCGAGTAATTTTGTCCGAACTGTGCCATTTGAAAGCCCGAAATCGCCACTTCGCCGGGTCCCGTAAACCCATAGCCTCCTACCAGGTGCCAGATATCGTGAAGTTGAAGGATACGGCGGTTGGTCCTGTTTTGCGCCGGATAGTCTCCCGGCAGAACCACGTTATCGGCATCAATCACCTCGATATCATATCCGTTCGAATTCAACATCGTTAGCAATTCGGTCGCCAGCGTATCCGTCGGGTATTTTTCCAGATCGGCAGTGGTGAGCCGCACTTCGGGTTGGGCAATCAGGTCGTGCACCCCGTCAAATTCAAGAAGTGCCTCTTCGCAGCAATCCAACATCCGATCGTCGTAAAGATCGCCCAGCGCGACAACTTGCAATGTCAAATCCAGCTCGCCATCGGTCAGCAAAGGCGGCGCTTGAACAATATTCCAGAATCCGTCCCATAATGGCCGGGGCAATGCGATACGCGGCTTTCCGGTTTTTACCCATGGCAATGCCTCGGTAATTTCAGCGGCGCGCTGGGCGCTGTCGTTGCTGGCTAAAGTCGCCGCGGCGATGGCGTCGAAGATCGGCACCTGGGCAACCGGATCGACAAACGCAGCTGTCGTCATCAGCGCAGCAATCCCCAGTATAGGTTGCTCCTCGAGCGGCGGCTGGCCCGTCTCGACCCATGTTTCGAATTCATTCTGCATTGATAGATCCATCGTCATAATCACTCTCCTAAAATCCCTTTTTTTGGAGATAACACTATAAAGATAGAATGATCAAGTTAGAACTGGCGCTCCCCTGTTTATTGACTATAATGGGGCTATGTCAGAACCAGCTAAAACCAGTTTTCCGAGGCGGACCGCGACAAAAGCGCGCACACGCCAGCGCATTGTCGATGCCGCCCGGCGCCTTTTTGTCACCCACGGTTATGCCGACGCAACAATGGCGGCAATTTCCGAGGCTGCCGATATCCATATAACCACTCTGTTCACGCATTTTTCGTCAAAGCGTAAACTCGCTGCCGAGATCGCTGTTGTGGCCGGCACCCGATTTCAATCCGTGATCGAAACGCAGCGCGAACAGGGTATCCCGGTGCTGATGTTTTGGCGGAACCAGGTAGCGCGAATTGCCCATGCTTATGAGCGCGACGGTGACGGACAGATCAATCTGGGACGAGCCATTGCCGGTGAACCGGAATTATTGCCCGTCTGGTTCGCCCATCAACGCCTCCAGATTACTTTGATGACGGATTATATAGCTGACGAACTCGGGATTGATCCGGTGGAAGATCGTCGCGCGCAAATGGTCGCTGCGATGTTGGTCGCGGGTGGTCGAATGGCGTTCGACCACTGGATCGAAAGTGGCCGTGCCGGAGACCTCGTTGCAGAAAACGAGCGGTTACTGGACGCTGCCGAAGCCGTGCTCGCGAACGGCGTGCCACTGATCAAACGCGGCACAGCGGGATCCGTAGATCCCGCCTGACAACACGATCCGGGCTATCATAACGTATTCTCGCCCAGTTGCCGGATATTCTCGATATGACGCGACCGGTTGATCGGATAATATGCGAGACAAATGATCGCGAGTATCGTCGCCAACAATGTCGTGCAGATATAGACGCCGGCAAGGCTTCGCAGAACGTCATCACCGACGAGTCCGGGTTGAGCATTATCGGGGAAATTGACGAAGGCGAGCAATAGGCCCGCTAATAAAATTCCCATGCCGGAGACAGCTTTGTTGACCATCGTCGAGGCGGAAAAGAGCAGCCCCTCGGACCGGTGCCCGGTTTCCAGCTGGATTTGGTCCGTGACATCCGCAACCATTGATACCGCCAGGATGCCACCTGCGATAGTGGCCATCATCGTGAAAGCGAACTGGCCCATCAACAGCCATAACAACATCGGTTCACCATTTGCTGGAAACAGATCCGCCAGCCGCAAAATCAATGGTGTTACATTGGAAACCAGCGCCAAACTGAACATCAGCAACGCAGACGATTTTTTCCCGAAACGTACAGACAGAGGCAGGACGACGACGAAAGCGAAGACTATGCCGATGACGCTGGTAGATGCGACCATGGCGATCTGGTTTGCGCTCAGTTCCCATAGATAGGTAGAGAAATACATTTGCAGAGCCATGTTGATACCGGAGGCGATGGCAAAAAACAGGCTGGCGAGAAGGATGGAAATATAAGAGGGGTGCACCAATATGCTCAACATTTCCTTCAGCATTTGTGATGTTGATATCGCTGCGCGGGGCGGCGGTGCCGGGCGCTTCAGCACTTCTGTTTGCGTGCCCAACGACGATATGAGGACCGATACCACCATGATGGCTGCCGCGACCCAAGCGTAGACTGCATAGCCCCCGGCGTTTAGGTGACCGACCGGTTGCTCCGGCGTCGGCTGCAGAAAATAGCCGAATGTCACGACTGTCATTCCAAGACCACCGCAAACGCCAAAGAAGAAACGGGCAGCGACGAGTTTTGTGCGTTCGTCATAGTCGCTGGTGAACTCGGCGAGCAGAGCGGTAGATGGAATTTCGTAAAGGCTGATAGAGAAGCGCACAAAAATTGCGGTCGTTACTAGCCATGCAAATTGTATCGTATTTGAGGCGTCGGGCGGCGACCAGAGCAACAGGTAGAAAAGCCCGATAGGCAAAGCGGCGGCATACATGAAAGGGTGCCGCCGCCCCAGACG
Source organism: uncultured Parasphingorhabdus sp. (assembly GCF_963975555.1). Lineage (GTDB taxonomy): Bacteria > Pseudomonadota > Alphaproteobacteria > Sphingomonadales > Sphingomonadaceae > Parasphingorhabdus. The sequence goes on from NZ_CAXBHH010000002.1 coordinate 350,889, forward strand.
GGAGCGGAAATTATCAGAATATTGCCCGAGCAAGGGATCGAAAAGTGCATCTGCGATCATGGCAATCATGATCGCAGATCCTACCCAGGCAGCCGGAAGACCAATGACCTGATTGTAGAATAGCATCAGAAGAGCGTTGAATCCGTGATCCTTGACGCCAAACGCTATAGTACCCGAGCCATAAAGAAGCCGTGTTGAAATTGGCAACTTGCCTCCGGTCGCCGAACTGGTTTGTGACACCCGCCGCTACCTATCGGAAGCGAATTTCGAGTTGAACACCGAAGGTTCGGGGTGGCGTCAACGAATATGACTGCGCCACCTCCAGTGTAGGCGAGGAAGCGAGAAGATCGCCCGTAGCGCTATCGTAACCCACGCTGTCAAAAACATTCTTTACGAATGCGATAACCCGGAAACGATCGTTACGTTCAGTCCAAATCGCACGCAGGTCAACCTGATCATAGGATGGCATACGGTTATATTCGCGGTTAAAAATGTTGCTATATGCCGCGCTGCGCCAGACATAATTGCCTGACAAGGATAACGTACCCGGGTCGAAATCGATGTTATACACCGCATTCACCGCAATCTTGTGACGCGGAGCGTTCGGCAGGCGCGCACCATCAACACTTTGCGGCTGCTGTCCTGCTACGATTGCACCCGACGGCTGAGCGCCGGGCTGGATAGCCAAGGGGTCCTCGCCATCCACAAAACAGCATCCGCTGTTAACACTTGAATCACCAAAGCCGTAATTCAATCCCAGTTGCAGAGCATCGGTCGGTTGCCAAGCCAGCTCTACTTCCGCTCCGTAGCTCTTTGAACTGTCCAGATTGAAAAATTCGGTAAGCTGTGCGCCCCCGGGCTGCGAAACCGTCAGTGGAACCTGAAGTCCCTGATAATCGTAATAAAAGCCAGCCAGATTGATCCGCAATTTTGTCCCAAGCGTCCGTTTATACCCTATTTCGTACGCATTCACATGCTCCGCGCCGGTTTGTGGTAGCGCCGAAATACCGCCCGCGTTGAATCCGCCCGATTTATATCCCCGGCTGTAGCGCAAGAATGCCAGTTCATCGTCTGTCGGTTGCCATTGGGCTGCGACAGTGCCGGTTACGGCATCCCAGCTGTTGGACAAGCCGCGGCTTGCGATACCGGTCGCCGGGTCGATCGTGGCAGCAGATGCGACGCCCGGTGCGGCGGCTAATGAAATTTGCGACGCAGTAATGTCGAGCGCTGGCGTCGACGTGCCGTAGAGATCGGGTGAGAACCCACCGCACCCTAAACACAGGAGGCGGAAGAATTCAGTGCCGCTTTTCTTGTCATGGGTATACCGCAGCCCGCCTGTCACTTTAAAATCGTCGGAGATCTGATAGTCGATCTGGCCGAACGCCGCCATCGATTTGGTGGTCAACGTCGATGCTGCATATACGAAATCACTAGACGGGTTGGCCGGTCCATTGGCCGGCATTTGCAATTGCACCTGATCGGGCGCGCGGAAGTGCGTTTCCTGCTTCAGCGTTTCCTGATAATAATATACACCGGCGACCCACTGGAGAGGTCCGTTGGTGTTTGAGGTAAGATTGAGTTCACCGCTGCCGAACGACTTTCTGTTGTTCAGGTCAACTTGTGACGACGGGAATACTGTCAAAGGGGCGCATCCGGGAATAAAAGCGCAGATCCCCCCACCTGCTGCAAGCGGGAATGTATAAGATATCACGCTGGTGTCATCGAGCTCAAAAGTGTTTTCGGTAAGATATTCCTGGTAGCCGCCGAGCAGGCGAACGTCGAAGGTCGGCAATGTCCAGTTTATGTCGCCGGTCACACTAAAATTGTCGCGCAAGCGCTCGGTCTGGGTCGTGTCGGCACTGAAGCGCCTGATGTCGTCCGCACCTGGTGGTGAAGGATTCGGATTCAGAGTAACGACCCCTGGAATTAAATAGCCAAAGGCAGCACCCGGGGTGATTGCTCCCGAAGGATAAGGTGAAAAATCATAGTCGCCAATGCGGTTGATCGTGCGCGGATTGAGGTCGGTACTCGCAGTGGATAGCTTGAGCCAGCCAACCACGTCCGGGCCAAGATCGGCTTCCAGTTGCAACTCGACATAGCGGCGCTCGCCCCGTCCTCCTTCACTGACTTTGGCAGCTTCATTTTTGAAATAGCCGGTATCCTGGTTGTGAAATGCGCCAGCCAGCCGCGCACGAAGTCCCTTGACTATCTCGCCTGACGCGGAAGCTTCCAGTGTATAAAGACCGTAATTCCCAACCGTGCCGCGCAAATCCGCGGTCAGTTCTTCGGTCGGTCGCTTGGAGATCGCGTTGATAGCGCCACCGATGGAGTTCCTTCCGTAGAGCGTCCCTTGCGGGCCACGCAATACTTCTACGCGTTCGATGAAAAAGTCTGATGCGGCGATCGAGTTGGTCGAAGCATCATATATTCCATCGGTATAGGTCGAGACGCCCGGATCGCTGCCGTTCGTATCCGTTTGCCGGCCGATGCCGCGGATAAAAACACGGTCGTTGCTGGCCGAATAGCTGAGCCCGGGTGTAAAATTCGCAAAATCCTGAAGTGTATTTATACCCGCGATCTGTCGCGCATCAGCTGTATAGGCGGATATCGGCAACGGCACGTCCTGAAGATTGACACTGCGCTTTTCAGCCGTGACGACGATTTCTGCGAGGCCGGAAGCGGCTGTTTCGTCGGCCGGCTGATCTGCCCCCGGCGCCGGCTCCTGTGTTTGTGCCACAACTGGCGTCCCTACAAATGCAACACTCGCAAGCATCCATGAAATGTTTCGCATAGCCATCCTCTCCCCTCGCCAGCGATCCGCTGGTCGATACCTAGAATAGTGATCCCGCTTGATACGGGTCTCACAATATTTGTCTCCGAACATGCCTTCTCGGCATCTCCTGAAACAGATGTTATAGTAGATTTATATATTAGTCTATAATCATATAATTATCTTGATAGATAAGTGATAATACGGCGGAATTCTGCGGGACATACGCCGTCTATTCCGCAGAAAAATCAGGATATCCATTGATATTGGTTTCGAAATTAATGCTGCTGCTGCGCTGCAATTTCGGGGAAATGAGAATCCCCTCTAACCGTCAACAGTTGAACTATAAGGCGGCACAGGTTGGCGCCTCTGATTTCGACCTTTACCTATATAATAGTTGTCGGATAGATTTTTATATGACAGTAGAATTAAGTGTCTCGATGTGTTTCATCACACCGACAGCGATCAAGCCACCACAAAGATGGAGGCAGAAAATGGGGATTGGAAAAATGGCTCGACAAATGCGCCAGATGAACTGGCCGAACATATCTCAAAAAAGAAAAATAGCGGTGATGCCAGCGCGTGTTCAATATTGCTCAACGCGATTCCGGGAGACCTTAACATGAGCTCATCGTCCTCCCTCGCGGAACTTTCTGCACGCAATCTACCTGAATGGTATGATGATGCAAAATTCGGGATATTCATCCATTGGGGAGCTTTCGCCATCCCCGGCTTTGCCCCTCGCCTGGGTTCGATTGGCGAAGCATTCGCCAAAGATTATGACCGGGCCGTTGCGATGGTCCCGTATACCGAATGGTATTGGAACGCGACCAAGGTTGAGGGATCTCCTTCGGCCGAGTTTCATAAAGCGAATTACGGTGACGCACCTTATACAGATTTCAAGCAACAGTTCGAAGACGGGTTGAAGGACTGGGATCCGGCTGCTTGGGCCGAGGCATTCCGTGATTCAGGCGCTCGCTATGTCGTCCTCGTAACCAAGCATCATGACGGCCTGTCACTCTGGCCCTCGGACATTGAGAACCCGCACGAAAAGAACTGGCACACGAGCCGTGACATCGTCGGTGAACTGGCGGCAGCGGTCCGCGCAGCCGGGATGCGGTTTGGCGTCTATTATTCGGGGGGCATTGACTGGACATTCAATCGTCGACCGATACGCACGCTTGGCGACTTTTTATCCTCAACGCCCGGAGGTGACTATCCGGCCTATGCAATGGCCCAAGTTCGCGAATTGATCGATAAATACGAACCCTCCCTGCTCTGGAATGACATATCGTGGCCCACTCCTTCCAAATCACTCTATCAGCTATTTGCCGATTATTATTCGGCTGTTCCTGACGGCGTGGTCAACGACCGCTGGGTCGCCGCCAGCCTTCCGCGAAATCTGCTCAAAATTCCGCTGGTACGGAAACTGATCGATTGGAAACTGAAGTCCGTCTTGAGTAAACGGAGCGGAGAGGAATCCAAGGGTATCATCCCGCCGCCAGTCCCGCACAGCGATTTCCGCACACCGGAATATGCGGCATTTGCCGAGATTCAGGTCAAGAAGTGGGAAGCTACCCGTGGCATGAGCCATTCTTTCGGTTTCAACCGCAATGACACCGAAGCCGATTATGCCAGCGCCGAGGAACTTCTTCATGATTTTATCGATGCCGTATCGCGCAACGGAAACCTGTTGCTGAACGTCGGCCCTCGCGGGACTGATGGAGGGATCCCGAACGAGCAGCTGAGACGCCTCAAGCAATTTGGTAAATGGCTACGGGCAAATGGCGACGCAATTTATGGAACCCGGCCGTGGACTCAATCGGATGGAGAGACCGAAGCCGGCCAGGCCGTGCGTTTCACCACCTCGCCCGGACGCGTCAACCTGATCTTCAAGGGCCCCGTTTGGTCCACCCAGTTGCTGGTGAAAGATCTGAAATTAGCGGGTGAGGCATTGCGACTGGATGATGCCAGCCCCGTTACGCTGGAACAGCGGGGAGCGGATATGCTGCTTACATTCAACAGCGCATGTTCCAACAAGATCGCTACCGCAGTCTCTGTGGCGGTTTCAGGTTCTTGAGACGCGCTGATAAATTCCTGCCAGAAATATGATGAACCGGAGACGATGAATGAAAAGCTATGAGCAAAACTACATAAACGGAAAATGGATCAGTTCAGATGGCGGCACTCCGCATCAGGTAATCAATCCGGCCACGGAAGAACCGTGCACAAACATTGTGTTAGGCTCGGCAGCAGATGTTGATGCCGCCGTTGCCGCCGCCACAGTAGCATTGAAAAGCTTCAGCCAGACTTCTCGTGAAGAACGATTAGCGTTACTCGGACGGATTGTCGAAGAATATCAGAAGCGCCTGCCCGATATCGCAAAGTCACTGGCAAGTGAAATGGGCGCGCCTGTCGGCTTGGGCATGGCGGCGCAAGGGCCCGCCGGTCTTGGTGGATTTTTGGGCACGATAGAGGCTTTGAAAGGCTTCCAGTTTTCCGAACAGCACGGTCCGAACACGATAATGTACGAACCCATCGGCGTGATCGGAATGATCACGCCGTGGAACTGGCCATTGAACCAGATTGCATTGAAAGTGGCTCCTGCCATTGCCGGCGGCAATTGCATGATCCTGAAGCCTTCCGAGGAATGCCCGGGCAACGCAGCCATATTGGCGGAAATCATGGACGCCGCTGGCGTTCCGGCGGGCGTCTTCAACCTTGTGCAGGGCGACGGTCCGACGGTTGGCGCTGCTATGTCAGCCCATCCTCAAATCGACATGATCAGCTTCACCGGATCGACGCGAGCCGGTATCATGGTGGCGAAAGCTGCAGCGGATACGGTGAAACGCGTGCATCAGGAACTGGGCGGCAAATCTCCCAATCTTGTATTGCCAGGCGCGACCCTCGAAGAGGTACTGCCGCCTACTATCAGCGGCGTGATGATCAACTCCGGTCAAAGCTGCATCGCACCGACCCGGGTGCTTGTTCACCGCAGCCAGAAAGCCGATGCCATCACTTTGGTGAAAAATATCGTGTCTGGTCAGGAAGTCGGCGATCCGATGTCCGAGGGCGCGCATATCGGTCCGGTGGTCAACAAGGCACAATATGACAAAATTCAGGACCTGATCCAGTCTGCCATTGACGAGGGAGCAACATTGGAAACCGGCGGCACCGACCTGCCGTCGAACGTCAATCGCGGATATTATATCAAGCCTACGTTATTCAGCGGAGTGACGCCGGATATGCGTATCGCCAAGGAGGAAGTCTTCGGCCCCGTTGTCACCCTGATGGACTATGACGATCTTGACCAGGCAATCGCGATAGCGAATGATACCGAATATGGTCTTTCCGCGGTCATTTCCGGTGATCCGGCAGAGGCTGCCAAAGTCGCGCCCAAACTTAAAGCAGGTATGGTCATAATTAACAATTGGGGCCCCGCGCCGGGTGCACCATTTGGTGGTTACAAGCAATCGGGCAACGGACGCGAAGGCGGTGTTTTCGGCCTCAAAGAATTCATGGAAGTGAAATCTGTCTCAGGCCTTCCAGCCTGATTTGAGCGCAGGATGATAGAGGGGAGAGGTCGCTGGCCGACAGCTGGCTTGCAGAACAATCGAATTCAAGATCATGCGGCACTGTGATTTTCGTCGCGATCGGCTGAAAAAACTCTTTTGTTGCAACCATCTCCCGGGGGATGCGTAACATAGCAATCCAATAGGTAGGAGATTGATATGTTACGCTACGCCATTATCTTCCTTGTAATCGCCGTTATTGCTGCCCTTCTTGGCTTTGGCGGCATTGCTGGTGCGGCTGCCGGAATCGCAAAAATAATATTCTATATATTCCTGGTGCTATTCGTTGTCGGTCTTGTCATGCACTTGGTCCGACGGGTCTAGGCCAGTTTCTGGATATTCCTATCGTCACATCTTTTTAGACATCAGCTAGGATATTCCGTTGCTCAGCATTCGTCCGATATGAACGTCACACGCCCGGCTTTTCGAAACAAGCGATGGCTGGCTATTATCGCCGTCATAATAGTGGCGTGTGGCGTTCTCTTGGTGCTCGCATTGGGAGCGGTTCCCGCTTCCATGATCCGGGGCCTGGTCACCAGCGAGTTGCGTGGAGCATCCGACCGTCCCGTCGAAATCGGGGTGTTAAGCAGGGATAGTTTTTTCTCTTATTCCCCTGTCATCACCGTCCACGATCTGCGGATTGGACAGCCGACTTGGGCGGGAAAATCGGATTTTGTGAAACTGCAGGCGATATCGGCGCGGGTTAATGTGTTCGATATAATAGCCGGCAAAAACAGTCTCGATAGCGTCACGATAGACGGCCTGGAAATATCTCTTGTCCGTGACAAGGACGGTCGCAAAAATTGGGAGTTCGGCGGTGACGGCGGCAATGCGTTGGAGTTTGCCGACGTTGTTGTCACAAACTCCCAGTTCAGTTTCAAAGACGAAAAACGGGACCTTGTACTCGCTGGCCCCCTAGCGATTGATGCTGAAAAGGGAGTGCGGATGACTGCAAGCGGCACTTTCCTGAACAGCAAAGCGGACTTCCAGTTCACCGGGCCCGCCCTCACGGGTGACAACCTAGATGCCGATTACCCTTTTACTCTGTCACTCCGATCGCCAGCACTGGATTTAACGAGCACCGGAAAGATGGCGGGAGGCCTGAATTTAGACCGCTTTACGGCGTCGCTTTCCGCCCGCGCACCTACGCTCAAAAATCTGGATAAAATTATAGAAGCAGGACTTTTCGGCACCCAACCGATTGACCTCCACGCCACTATACGTCACCAGAATAAGGACTGGTACATCGATGAATTAAACGGCTCGATCGGGCAATCCCGGCTTACCGCCAAAGCAAATATCTTGAAACGCGACGGTCGCACGAAAATTGATGCCACGGTCCATGCATCCCGCATGGACTTCGATGATTTGGCCGACGATGAGGGTCTTGCAAGAGCGGCCGCAGAGAAGAGGCGGATAGGCCCCAGGGTTCTTCCAAATACCAAAATTAATCTGTCAAAAATGGGCCCGACGGACGGTCAAATTGACTTCACCATTGCCCGGCTTATCTCTGGCAGAGACAGTGTCTTCCGCAGCCTGAAGGGCAAGCTGACGCTGGACCACCGCATCATCAACATTACCAATCTGGTCGCCGGAATGAAAAGCGGCCAACTTACAGGCAGTGTGCGACTGGATCATCGTAGCGGAGCACCCAAACTATCGACTGACTTGACCCTTGATGGCACTTCAATTGCGGATTTGATCGGCGATGATGATATTATCTCGGCAAAAATGCGGGGCCGGATAAAATTATCCGGCAGCGGCGACACAATCAGGGCAGCTCTTGAGAAAGCGAATGGCAAGGCGACGATGGTTGCCAGCGGTGGCAGCGTGCGGGCGACCGCGGCCCATGTTCTTGGCCAAAATCTCGGTGGAGCAATCGAAAAAATAATCGATGACCCAAAAGCGCGTGTTCCGCTGCGCTGTCTGGTGGTCAATTTCAGCGCAAATAATGGTATATTGACCCCCTCGCCGGTTGCCGTCGATACGACCGTGTCAATGGGACGCGCCGAAGGCAATATTGTTCTCGACGGTGAAAAAATTGCCCTGATCATGCGTGGCGGTGCAAAGGGCAAAAGCGCGCTGCATATCGTTGACCCGATCAGGATATCGGGAAGCCTGAACGCACCAACCGTTTCGGTTGCTGGTCTGGGACTTGCTCAGAAAGCCGAGAAGCCATCGCTTGGCGATGTCTTAACCGTCGCGACCAAATCTATTGGCAGCGCTCTGGGCATCGGCAAAGACGACAAGCAGGACGCAGCCTTTATCCGGAAACCGAAATCACTGAATTGCGATGCCCTTATTGACAACGCGATGCAATAATTGCCGGCATCGGCTCGTTATTCAGCCAGTGATGTCAAAACCCATTACGTCAAAAGCGAAACATTTCCGCCTGCAGCAGTTGTATCAATGCAAACATGTCGTTCAACCAAACAACGGTGGCCAAACTTCTCTTCTGTGATGATCGGGATCAGCGCCCCGTCGCGTTTGGCAAGCGCCCCACGGATCGCACGGATATCTTCGATTTCACTCCAGCAGACAACCGCATCTATACCCGTCAACGTGGACAAAGCTTCCCGAGGTATGAAGCCGTCAAGAGCATTTTCTCCGGTAACACCGGGCACGCAGATCAGCGATACACAACCTTGCTCCTGTGTCGTCTGCGCCTGTTTTGCGGCATCTTCCGGCGTTGGCCCGAGGCACAATATAGTCCCGCGCGCATAAGCAAACAGCTCGTTCGATTCCCCGGTTGGCCCGGGCATGATTTCAGAGCTGCGCGGCCGCGTATCAACAGCCGGGAGTTTGTCGAGAGCCGCTTGAACGGTTTCGAGCTTCAATTCGTCGCCGCTATTGACCAGTGATACGGGCCGGGAGCTTTGATAAAAGCGCGGCAGGTAATGTGGCCCGCCAGCCTTGGGACCGGTGCCGGAAAGCCCTTCTCCGCCAAAGGGTTGCGAACCGACAACTGCGCCGACCTGGTTCCGATTGACGTAAATATTCCCGACCTTCATCGCACTGGTCAGCTTGTCGATACGGCGCTCGATCCGGGTCTGCAGACCAAACGTCAGCCCATATCCGCGGCCATTAATATCGGTGATCACCTTGTCGAGCTCGCCGCTCTTGAATGTGGCAACATGCAGGACTGGACCAAATATTTCTTCTTCCAGATCGTCAATGCCACTGACCTTGATGACCGCCGGTCCGACAAAATAACCATCATCGGAATAGTCGAGCTGTTTCAGCAGCCTGCCCTCGGCCTTTGCGGCGGCGATATGCGTGCTGATCTTGTCATGGGCCGCCTGATCGATGACAGGCCCGATATCGGTCGACAGCCACCAGGGATTGCCCATCTCCGTTGCGTCCATTGCACCATATAGCATGTTCAGAAATGGCTCGGCGACATCCTCTTGCAGATAGAGCACCCGCAAGGCCGAGCAACGTTGCCCGGCGGACTGGAATGCAGAGGTGATAATATCGCGAACCGATTGTTCCGGCAAAGCAGTCGAATCCACGATCATGCAGTTGAGACCACCGGTCTCAGCGATCAGAAGCGAGTCCGCCTGACCATTTTTCGCTATATTTCGGTTTATGGTCTGTGCGGTGGCGGTTGAGCCAGTGAAAACTACGCCTTGAACGCGCGGGTCTCCACTGATCGTGGCGCCCACTGTCGCACCGGCACCCGGCAGCAACTGGAGGGACTCCACGGGCACACCAGCTTCGTGCAGCAAATTGGTCGCGAGGGCTGCAATAAGGGGAGTCTGGTCCGCCGGTTTCGCCAGTACCGCATTGCCCGCGGCAAGCGCCGCAGCCACCTGACCGGTAAATATCGCCAGCGGGAAATTCCATGGAGAGATGCAGCTGATTATTCCGCGCGGCTTGCCATCGACGTATTTCTCCGCTTCCTTGGCGTAATAGCGTAAAAAGTCGACTGCTTCGCGCAATTCCGCGATCGTATCGAACTGTGTCTTTCCCGCTTCCCGTGCCAGCAACGCAAAAATTTCGCCGTGATGATGCTCGTAGAGGTCGGCAGTTCTCCGCAATATTCTGGCCCGTTCGGCTACCGGAGCATCCCAGACGCGCGCATCTTCTATGGCTGCAAGCGCCTGGCTTTCATCAGCCTCGATCACTTCGCCGACCTGACTGTCCACCCGTGCCGGATTGAATATCTTTTTTGAGGTTCCGCTGGTAACTGGCCGCACAGTTATAGCTGACGAACGCCATAGCTTCTCGGCGAACGGCGCGCGCTCTGCAACATATTCATTCATATCGGTGCGATTGGCCAGATCCCAACCGCGCGAGTTGACGCGCTCCGGCTGATACAGATCAGCAGGCCTGATGATCTTCGACTGGCTGGATTGCTGATCGGCCTTCAGCGTCTCGAAAGGATCAGTTGCGATCAATTCGGCGGCGACCGTATGATTGGCCAGCTGGTTGACAAAAGACGAGTTCGCGCCATTTTCTAGCAGGCGCCGCACCAGATAGGCGAGCAATTCACGATGCTTGCCGACCGGCGCATATATCCGTGACCGGACTTTTTCGTTGCGAAGCAATGCATCATGCAATGTTTCGCCCATGCCGTGCAGTCTCTGGAATTCGAAATCCTGATTGTTGCCCGCCATTTCCAATATGGCCGCAACGCTGTGGGCATTATGGGTAGCAAATTGTGGGTAGATGCGATCGGTCATTTTCAGCAACTGGGACGCGCAGCAGATATAGCTGATATCGGTCGCCGATTTTGTCGTGAATACCGAAAAATCGGGCACGCCATCCATTTGCGCCCGCTTGATCTCGCTGTCCCAATAGGCGCCTTTGACCAGACGAACCATGATCTTTCTGTCGAGTTGGGTCGCCAGCGAATAAAGCCAGTCGAGTACGAAGCTGGCCCGTTTGCCAAAGGCCTGGACAACAACGCCCAGGCCGTCCCAGCCGGTAAGACGCGGATCGCTCAGCACCATTTCGATCATGTCGAGCGATATGCCAAGTCGGTAAGCTTCCTCGGCATCGATATTCAGGCCGATATTGGCGTCGCGCGCAGCGCGTGCCAGTTCACCGACACGTTCGGCAAGATCGGGAACAGCCTTGGCCTGCTGACTCATCTCGTAACGGGGATAGAGAGCCGATAATTTGATCGAAAGACCGGGATTTTCCCGCAAGTCATCGGAATCCGCGACTTTTGCGATCTCCCTGATCGCATCGGTATAGGCGGCGAAATATTCATCCGCGCCTTCCTGCGTGATCGCGGCCTCTCCCAACATATCATAGGAATAGGTGGCGCCCTTGGCCTTCCACTTCTCTGCCCGCTTCAGGGCAAGCTTCATATCTTCCCCGAGCACGAATTGATTGCCCAGCTCTTTCATCGCCTGACGCACAGCGACGCGGATCACAGGTTCGCCCAAACGTTTGATTGCACCCCGGAGAGCGTCCAGCGGCCCGCGGCTTTCGGGCTTGTTGATCACACTGCGCGTCATCTCAAGCGCATAGGTGGACGCATTGACCAGCGAGCTTTCCGACTGGCCGATATGGTCGCGCCAGTTGGATGGGCCGATCTTGTCTTCGATCAGCGCATCGATCGTCTGATTATCCGGCACGCGCAATAGCGCCTCTGCCAGTGTCATCAGAGCCAGGCCCTCGTCTGTAGACAGACCATATTCACCCAGAAAGCTCTCGGTCAGCGTCGGCCCCGAAGCACTCCGCACGTCCCGGACAACCTGTATCGCGCGCTCCTGAATACGCTTGCGTGTCTGCTCGTCCGGACCGTAATTCGATATCAGATGCTCGAGAATCTCGGCTTCATCGGTGCGATGATGCGTGCGGATTTTTTCCCGGTAGTCCATCAGAGTGTTCATGGGGCGAAGCCTTCCTAACAAATTTACCTACGTGGTTTTCGGATCGAGGGGTTCGGATATAATTGTGTGAGCAGCCGCGGATCACCGGCGGCGCCGTGTGATTCCTAACTGAGAAGAAGCTGCTATCGCATTTCCAGTTTCAAACGCAACCTTTGTCACGAGATCGGCAATAACTTGCGCATATCCAATAGTGCTGCCGGTCCGTGATATTCTCGTCGCGATCGACGCACGAACCTATCTGTTTCCCAAGATAAAGCGGAGGCCTACCCGGCCGACAAAACCGTCAAAGTCCCGAACCGGCACATTGGACGCGTTGCTGACATATCCCGCCTCGCTAAATATCGAAACCTGATTCCAGACCTGATAGTCGAGACCGGCGGTAGCCCGTATATGCGTATCCGAGCGGCGCACGGGGTAAAGCGTCGAAAAATCGTCTTCATAATCGCGCTGCACGACGGAGAAACGGGCGACGCCGGTCAGCTTGTCAGCCAGTGGCGTGCTGCCCACCAGACGAAAACCATATCCGGTATAGCTGAAGCGGCCGTCATCGGCATCATGCTTCATTCCGAGCAGTGACATATTGATCGATGTTGGGCCACCGTCAGGACGCCAGTTGTGACGCAATTCGGCAAGCCATTCGGATTGATCGAAGCCGGTAAAGCGATCCTCCGACTGGTTGCGGAAGCCGTAACGCAAGCGGCCCGTAGTGGTATGTTCTCTGGAGTGGCGATGGATTATCTGCGCTTCGGCCCGCGGCCGGTCAAACACGCGTCCGTCGTCACCCAGAACATATTGATATTCAGCGCCGAGCCGCAATCGCATGGCCCCCTTGTTTGCCAAAGGAAAGTCACCGCGAATGCTGGGACCGAATGCGTAGCGATTGAAGCGGCTGTCCTCCGGGTAGACAGCGATTTCTGCACCAAAATCGACCAGCAACGCCCCTAGATCATAGCCCAGCCGGACCTCGCTCTCGATGGCGCTGGCAATGCGGTCTTGATCGCTCCCATTTTCGATGATGTCGGCCGGTACGACGTCTCGCCCTGCCAACAATTCTGCGGTGGCAAAAAATTCGTTGTCTTTTGCCTTCGCAGCACTGCTTGCAGGAACCGCCAGGGCTAAAGTCATGAGCAGAACAGATATTTTCATTGGCTTGCATCGCTTTGTGTCGAGAGAGAGGGTTTGCGGAAGGATTTGGCCGTCCGAGTAATCGGAATGGTCAGCACGGATTCCAGAGTGAACCACGCGCGCATGACGCGAAACAGCACATATTCCGGTATCGCCAATAATGCATCGGGCCTCCGGTTGATCAGAACCGCCGCGACCGCGACCAAGACCGGGGCGCCGATCAGCACCGCGGCAATCGCCTGCCACACCAGCGGACTGGTCGGATCTGTGTCGGTAAAAAAATGGAATATGCCGAAAAGAAGAATCGGAACCATCATTGCCCGGCGTGCGGAATTCAGCAGCATATAGGGCAAAATGAGTTTGCCGCGCATGGTCAAAGAAGACGAAGTGATGATGTCCTGACAACGGGAAGAGACGTGATAGACGGAACGGAACCAACGCAACCGTTGCTCGCGCAAATGCGCAAAGCTGGTGGGCACTTCCGAGACATAGTGGATGCGATGATCGACGATAGCCCGATAGCCCATTTCACCGATCCGCAATGACATGTCAGTGTCTTCGCCATTCATACCCGCTGCAAATTCGCCGACACTCTTAAGCGGTCCGGTCCGGTAAGCCGCAAACATGCCGGGCACGCCGACAAGGCCCCACAATGAGCTGAGCGCTGGAGAATAATAGCCATGCTTTACCAGCACCTCGACCAGCCGGGCGCGGTCGAAAATGGCGCCACCGGGGGGCAAAGGTATGCCGCCAACGACGCCGATTTCATCGTCGGAGAAATTCTGCACGGCAAGACTTATATTGTCAGGTCCGATGAGCGTATCTGCATCGATGCGGATGGTGATCGGATGCCGGGCTTCCTGTATACCGCGATTGAGAGCGTGCGCCTTGCCGCTTTGCGCGACATGAACGATCCGCCCTTGTAACGAAGTCGCCTCATCGATTGCTGCCTGCGCGACCGTTGCCGTATCATCTGTAGAAGCATTATCCAGCACGATGAGTTCTACGAGCTCGCCATAATGCAGCGCCGCCTGATCGATATGGCGGATCGTATCTGCGATTATATATTGTTCGTTATAGGCGGGCACAATGATGCTGACGGGGGAGCGATAATCCTCCTTTGCATCTAATCTGCGCTCGATCACGCTGATCACATATAGCTGAAGAAAAAGCAGTGGCAGAAACAGCAAAACACCCGGACCGATCCCGCCCAACAACGTGATGTCCCGCAGTCCTTCAATGACCGCAAAATTTGAATAGCCGACAAACCCCGACAGGGCTGCTGCAATCACCGCAGTCGCTGCCAAGCGCAACGCCGGACGGAGATTTTGATTCTCCCCAATATCCATATCGACTTTGTCCGGCATTGATCCGCGCTCCAGCAGCATCAGCGAAAACAAACCAAAGCCGATCAATCCGGCAAAAATCTGCACCACCCCGAGAGCATAAGGATCGCCAAACAAGGACAGGAAAATAGTGTTTATCAGATCCAGCAAGCAACAGATCAGGAGAAATCGCAGAACAAGATCAAAACCGAAAAACAGCCGGGCCAAGACAGAGCCACTGCCGTAGCAGGCAAAAGCAATGTAAAAGGAGACAATATAGGTCCGGATAGCGATCGAATTCTGTCCGGTATAAGGTGCAAAAATATAGTCGCGTTGCGGAAACAACCAGTCGACCTGCCCTGTTCCGAATATCCAGAGCTGGAACAATGCCAGAAGACAAAAAGTCAGCAGCATGGCCGGCACGCGAAATGGCGATATCGAAGTAGCCAGACCCTGCGGGCGGCTATCGACCGATCCAAATTGCGCTTCTCGCCTGGAATCGCCAGATTGAGGCTCGGTCAACCAGCATTTCCAGACTGGCGATTATCCTTGCCATTGCTCGGGATCGAAATCAGCAAGGCTATTGCAGGAGCCGTTAGCGCCTCAATCTGACTCGCAGGGCGAACAACAATTCCGACATTGCGGTCCATTGATCGGTAAATGACCCAGTCTGTAGGTTGCGCACCTTTTTTCGCAATGCCCGCAGCAAGATCACCGATCACGATGCGAATGTTTGCACCCGACGTCCCTTTTACAAAAGACAATCCGCGAGGTTCTAGTTGACCCAGCAATTGTGCCACCGCCTGGGCATCCACAGCAGTGTTGATATCGCCAACGAGCGCAACCATATTAGCAGCACGCAATTGCGCCTGCAAAATCGAGAGATTGCCTGAAGCTTTCTCCCCTCCCCCTCTCAACATCGTCTCCGGCAATAATTCGGCCATGGACTGGGTTTCGGTCCCACAGCGATTGAGGTTCAGATCAGCTTTGGCGAGGGATATTTCCAGCTTATTTTCCGATTGCTGATGTTTGGCAGGAAGCAAAAGGGATTGGCTTATGCGTTCCGTCTGAGCAGGGAGGCGACGCGAAAACAACATATGATCGTTCAGCATGACGGTGAGATCATAGCTAGCATCGTTACCGGTCGGCCCGACAGCCAGCCGCATATCCAAAGCGGAAGGCAAAATCTGTTCGGGCAAGTCCTTTGCATTATAGTGATAGCGCCAGCTGGTCCGACGATCGAATTTTCTTGTACCGCGATTTATGCTCGTATCGGCAATCGCGATTGGATAGGCTGCTCCGACAAAAGATTTGCCACGGCTTTTGGCTTCGCCGGACAATTTATTCAGAGCAGTGCTATCCAGGCCATTGGTTCCGAACTGGAGCGAATAGCCTTTCTCGACCAGACGGGCAGCGTGGACGATCGTCACCAACTCATCTGCATTATCATTTTTGGCATTCCACAAAACCGGAACACGGTCGCCCCAAAGAGCAAGCAGGTCCCTGGTCGTATCGACCGGTTTGGAAAGCTCAAGCCGCATTCCACTTTCCGGTTTGATCTCGACGACCGCAGCAATAGAATCATCGACCGAACATTGGGCTATTGGGCCACGACCCTGCAAGCTCAACCCCACATCAAGAGCCTCGGAGGAAAGTTCCGTGGCGGTCAGCTCAATCTCTACTTTCTGCTGAACTTTGCTTTGATTCAACAAAATATCGGCGCGCTTGATACCATTTATAGAAACACGCAAAACGCCTTCAACGCCATCGGAGACACGACTTGAGAATACCAGCTGATACCGGCCCTTAACCGGACGTGCATTTATGGGCAGACGGAATATTTGGCCTGTATAAGATGGCAAGCCGCTGAGGATGAGCGGAATATCCGTATTTTGTCCGGTAGTAAAAACATCGGTCCCGCTGGTAACAGAGCCTCGCTCTGCCGCACCTTCATAGTCGGAAAATTGCAGTTGATCGCTGCCGGAAAGTTTGCTCCAGCCAGTCTTGAAAGCACCGCCCTGCCCCAAAAGGACAAGAACTCCTGCCAGCAAAAAGGCCAGCAATCCTACACCGATTAATCTCATTATATTCTTCTTTTCGCTATATTATTACGCGGCTTGCCGGTTCGGATTTTGGCTTAGTGAATCGACAACCTGGCTTTTGATATCGCCTGCACTCCCAGCATCCAGAGCATTGGAACGATCTTCATTCCAGGCCGTACGGGCCGGGATTTTGGCAAGGTTGATCCGGTCCTTGTAACGCGATGATATCTCTAACGTATCGTCGAGCAGACCGGCTGCGAGCAATATCGGATCAAGGCCAAGTGACCGCAAATGCCTGTTGCTGACATTAAGATCATTTTCCTCAGCTTCCTTGCGCGGGTTCGGGACATATGCAATTTCAGCGCCGGTGAGACCCGAAACCAGTTGTGCCAGTTCCTTGACCCGCAAGGTTTCAGCAACCTGATTGAGAATCTTCACGGGGCTACCCGCTGCCGGAGGATTATTCACGGCAAGTTCGACGCAGCGAACGGTATCCTGAATATTGATGAAAGCACGGGTTTGCCCACCGGTACCATGCACCGTCAGCGGATAGCCGACTGCGGATTCGACCAAGAACCGGTTCAATACCGTTCCATATTCGCCATCATAATCAAACCGGTTAACTAGCGCCGGGTGGAGCCGGGTTTCCTTGGTCTGCGTGCCCCATACAATGCCCTGATGCAGATCGGTTATGCGCATCTTGTCGTTGTTGGCGTAAAATTGAAACAGCAACTGATCCAGTGATTTGGTCAGGTGATACACACTGCCGGGATTTGTCGGATAGAGGATATCACGCTTGTGCCGCTGGCCTTCGTCATCGGTCACTTCAACCGGAAGATAACCTTCCGGCAGTTGGAAACCAGCACCGGAATATCCGTACACGCCCATCGTGCCGAGATGCACCAGATGGGTGTCCAGCCCGAGTTCGGTCAGAGCCACAAGCACATTATGCGTCGCCGACATATTATTATCGACGGTATAGCGTTTTTCCTTCGCGCCGCGCATTGAATATGGGGCCGCGCGTTGCTCGGCAAAATGCACGATCGTATCCGGACGAAGTTCTTCAAGAAAATCGGAAAATTCCTGATAGTCCTTGGCAATATCGATGACGGCATAGTCAATCCGGTTTCCCGAGACTTCTTCCCACGCCTCTACCCGGACGTCGATTGGTTCGATCGGAGTCAGGCTGCGGATGCCGAGTTCAAGGTCGATCCGCCGGCGCGACAGGTTGTCCAGGATGGTGACGTCATGACCGATGGACGAAAGATGCAAGGCCGTTGGCCAACCACAAAATCCGTCTCCGCCAAGCACAAGTATTTTTTTGCCGTTCATATCGGGGGCCTATTCTTTTAGTGTTGCTGTTCTATCGGGCTAGCATCTCTATCGGGCTAGCTCCCTGGCCAGGTACTACTGGCGCGCAATATCTCGCTGCGCAGGTTTGATGTGCAGGTCTTTGCCCCCGACAACAAGAATCGAATACATCCTGTTAGACTTGTTTACATGTCAAGATGTCGCAGATTTCCTTATGAATTCAGAGTTAACAACCATTAACATACTGGAAAGTCGTCAGGTTTTTCGAATGACCAAGGCCGTTGACATTCCTTGTCCACACCAGCTTAATCTCCGCAAAAGGGAGCAAGATCAAAGATGATGAGGCCGGTCTTGACACGCAGGGAGATGTTGTCCGGTGCGATTTCGGCAGGATTGGCGGTCGGATCGCCGTTTCGGTCGATGGCTGCTGCCGCGCCATATAAGTCCCTTGCTACGATTGCCGGCGCACGCGGCATTTCTTTCGGGAGCGCGGTATCGGCCCGATGGCTAGATGACAAAAAATTTGCCCGCTTGGTAGCGCGCGAGTGCGATACCATCACGGCGGAAAATAGTCTCAAGTGGAAATATCTCGAACCAGAACACAATGGACGCGACAGCGGGCCGGCGAAGAAGCTTGCGAAATTTGCACGGAGCAACGGCTTGGCACTCCGCGGTCATTGCTTCCTTTGGAATCATGATGAGCGTATGCCAGCCTGGCTGGTTGAAAAGATGGATGGCTTGCCCCGTGATCGAAGACAGCGACTGGCCGAGCGGATGTGGCGACACGCGGCTTATCTTGGCCGGGCATTTCCGGAGATCACGTCCTGGGATGCGGTCAATGAAGCTATTGATCCTAGAAGCGGTCAAATTCGGGCTACCGCTTTGAACAGATTGATGGGCGAACGCTTCATCGATCTAGCCTTCAAAATGATGAAGGCGAAAGCACCCGCGGCACAGCTTGTTTATAACGACACGATGAGCTGGGAGGCTTCACCAGTCCATCGCAATGCGCTTCTGCGCTTGCTTGAGCGTCTGCTGGCACGCGATGTGCCGATTGACGCTCTCGGCATCCAGAGCCACCTCGGTAATACGCTGGGCAGACCCCGGGATGAAGTCGGCTGGCGCCTTTTTCTGGAAGAAATCGCGGCTATGGGGCTGGATGTTATCGTGACCGAACTGGATTGCAGCGATCGCAATATAGAGAATATGGACCCTGAATATCGTGACGAGGAAACCGCGGCCTATACCAAAGCCTATCTCGACCTGACGCTGGACTTTCCGAATGTAAAGCAAATCATAACATGGTCTCTGGCGGATCAGGTCAGCTATATGAACCGTCCCGGCTATCCGGATTACAAGCGCAGGACCGACGAGCTGCCATTGCGCGGCCATCCGTATGACGAACGTTTGCGTCCGAAGAAGATGCGCACAGCAATTGCCGACGCCCTGCTCTCGGCTCCGCTTCGCCGATGATTATTCCACGCATCCGCAGCAGTGGTTAGTTGCGGATAAAGGGCCGATCGGTGATATGGCCCGGGACCAAGGGATTAACGGTCAAAATTCCCTTTTATCTTGTGACCGGATGACGGATTTGGCACATGCATTGGAAATCAGTGGGGGCATGGTGTGGCAAAAGAAAAACCGGCGGAGGCAGGAAAGAGCGTAAAAGCTTCGCAGAAAAACACCACTAATCCAACACAGGCGGCCCCTCCGACGCAGCCGGACGCGGCCAAGATTGACATAGATTTCTCGCACGGGCTCGCCGCGTTTCTCGCCGCGAACGATATCTCGCTTGGCTTCACATCCTATCAAACCGGACGCCTGTATCTGATCGGCTCCGGTCCGGATGGAAAGCTTGCCCTGCATGAAGCGCAATATCCGCAAGCCATGGGCGTCGCGGGCGACAGCGAGCGGATATACCTGGGGACCTTGACCCAGGTTGTCCGGCTAGAAAATGTGCTCGCGGCGGGTCAGACCGCCAATAATGTGCACGACAAGGTCTATGTGCCGCGCAATATGCAGACCACCGGCAATATCGACATTCATGAACTGGGCATCCGCAAGAACGGGCGGTTGGTCTATATCAACACGCGCTATAGTTGTCTGTGCGAACCCGATATCAAGCATAGTTTCAAGCCGATCTGGAAACCGGATTTTATCAGCAAGCTTGCGCCGGAGGACCGCTGCCATCTCAACGGGCTGGCTATGGTGGACGGCGAACCTAAATATGTCTCGGCCGTCTGTTGCAGCGATGTCGTCGATGGATGGCGTGACCGGCGCCATGATGGTGGCGTAATCATTGATATTGATAGCAACGAGATCATGGCGGAAGGCCTGTCGATGCCGCATAGTCCGCGCTGGTACGACGGGAAATTATGGGTACTCAATTCCGGCAGCGGTGAACTTGGCTGGATCGACCCCGAAGACAAGAACTTCCAGTCCGTGGCCTTCTTCCCTGGCTTCCTGCGAGGGCTGGCGTTTCACGGCAATTTCGCCGTCACAACCTTATCAAAGCCACGCCATGGCCGTTTTGAAGGGCTGGCACTGGACGACAAGCTGGAGGAAAAGGATGCCGATGCTTGGTGCGGTGTGCATATCCTCAATCTGGAAACGGGTAATGTCGCCCATTGGCTCCGCTTTGATGGCGCGATCACCGAATTGTTCGACATCTGCGTATTGCCCGGCGTACGCAACCCGATCACCTTAGGCCCGAATTCAGCCGAAATCAGGGATTTTATCACGTTTGAATGAACGGTCGTTATTCAAAGACCGACACCTCTGGAAAACTAGTTTCCCAGAAGCGACGCCATCAATCCTCCTTGACGGGTCGCGTGCTCGAACTTGCAAATCCGGCATAACCGTCGGTAAAGGCAAATAATACGCCATCGGCTTCTTCGGTCGCATAGCTAGTCGCTTCGCTTTGCGAACTGCCAAATTCCATTTCGTCCTTTTTCATCGCGGCGATCATGGCATTGCGTTCGTCAGAACAAGCGGTCTGGACGGCCTTTTTGAAAGTACCAGTCCCGACTTTTTCATCAAGCTGGGCGTTTGTGAATTCGACCAGGCAATTGGAATAGGCGACACGTGCGGTTCCCGCGTCGGCTACATTGGTGGCGGATGCAGCGCTGAACAAGGCTATACTCAAAAATGCAAACATGACGATCAATCCTCTAATAATGACCGACTATAGCATATTTAAAATCGGTGAGCGAAGCAGATTCAGCATCCCTTATCTCAGATATTATCTCAATATATCAGCCTATTATAAGATCGCCATGATATTCCCTCAGCCTGTTCTCGGAGAGATTGAACGCATCCGCGCCCGACTCGTGCTCTAAAATCCAGTTTGGGCTTGCAACCCGGATGGTTTTGAGAGAATGGGGCCCCAGATATAGGGTTTCTCTTAATTGAGAATTCAATGGGAAATCGGTGAGAATGGGGTTTGCGCCCGGTTCAATCCCGGTACTGCCCCCGCAACTGTAAGCGGCTAGCTGATATGCCACAAGCCACTGGATCTCCGGATCTGGGAAGGCGCATGTTCAGCAGCGATCCGCAAGTCAGGAGACCTGCCCTATATCGTCGTTCTTCAGCCGGACGGGGTGTGTCGGGTGAACGGGGATTTCCCCTGCGTAGCGGCAACTATGTCGTTAACAAAAGGGACTCCCAATGTATAAATTACGAACCTTAGCCACGCTTTTGGCGTCTTCCGCATATTGCTATGCTCTACCGGCAATGGCCGCTGATGATCGTGAGATCGTCGTTACCGCCACCGGCATCGAACAGGATATAGAAGATACCGGTGCCGCCATATCGGTGATTACCGAAGCGGACATACGCGACCGGCAGATTGTTTCAGTTGCCGATATTCTGCAGGAACTGCCGGGCGTCAATGTCACCCAGAGCGGCGGATTGGGCTCGCAAACTTCGGTCCGCATCCGCGGCGCTGAAAGCGACCAGACCCTCGTTCTGATCAATGGCATCAGAGTTAATGACCCCTCCTCGCCGGACGGCGCTTTTGATTTCGGCAATTTGCTCGCAGGCAATATTGAGCGCATCGAAGTATTGCGCGGCGCAAGCGGCGTAACCTGGGGCAGTCAGGCTGTAGGCGGCGTGGTCAATATCACAACCAAAGCTCCGACCGAAGATCTTACCCTGTTCGCCCAAGGCGAATATGGCGCGCATGATACGGTGCGTCTGGTCAGCAACGCCTCTGGCAAGATCGGGCCCGTTGGCCTGAGCATCGGTGGTGGCTATGTGCGTGCGGACGGTATCAGTGCCTATTCCGGAGGAACCGAACTGGACGGCTATCGCCAATATTCGGCGTCAGGACAGTTGCAGGTTGAATTGACCGATGCGATCCGTTTTGAAGCCAGCGGCTATTATGCGGACAGCCGGGTCGACAATGACAGCGTTTTTCCGCCCTTTAGTTCGGACAATGCCCAGTTTTCTCTCGCAGAGGAAATTTACGGAAATGCTGCCATAGTGGCCCAGGCATTTGACGGCCGGTTCCAGAACCGCTTTGCCTTCAGCATTTCCGACATAAACCGCGATATCATCAACCCCTTCTTCACCTCGCTGCCTAGAGGACGGACAGAACGGTTCGAATATCGGGGTGATTTTGCCGTGGTCGAACAATTGCGTCTGGTTTTCGGGGCCGAGACAGAAGACAGCCGTTACGAAAATAGCGGCGTTACCGACTCCACCGGTATCGATTCCATCTTTTTCCAGGCCGTGGTCAAGCCGCTCGACGGACTGACCCTGACCGGCGGCGTCCGGCACGATGATCATGAAGACTTTGGCGGAAACACAAGCTTTTCCGGCAACTTGGCTTATCGCATCGGCGAAGACGGACCGACTATTCGTGCAAGCTATGCCGAAGGTTTTCGCGCCCCATCCCTGATTGATCTCGATGATCGCCCTTTTGGCTATGGCACGCCGGACCTCGTACCAGAGACCGCGAAATCTTATGAGATCGGCATTGATCAATCGCTTATCGGCAACGCGGTACAGGTCTCGGTGACCCTGTTCCAGCGCGACACGAAAAACCAGATCGCCTTTGCCGCCTGCCCCGTAGCACCCGATCCTGCGCCAGAAGTCTGCACCAACGGCAGCCGTCCATTTGGTACGACCCTGAACATCGAGCGCAATCGCACGAAAGGCGTCGAGGCCATTTTGTCTATCACTCCGGTCGAAAGACTGCGCTTCGATGCGAATTACACCTGGCTCGACACCGAGAATCGTTCATCCGGCGCAAATTTCGGCAATGAACTCGCCCGCCGTCCGGCGAGCAGCCTCTATTTGAACGCCAGCTACCAGACGGACTTTGGTCTGAATCTGGGCGCCGACTTGCAAATGGTTGGCGACAGTTTCGACGATCTCGCCAACAACCGCCGCATCGACGGCTATATACTCGCCGGAACACGCGCGAGCATACCGGTCTCCGATATATTTGAAGTCTTTGGACGTATCGACAATCTGTTCGATGTCACCTATGAAACAGCCACTGATTTTGGCTCTCCGGGGCGTTCTGCGTACATTGGAGCGCGCGCGCGCTTCTGATATCCAATAGCAAAAGGGAATATGATCACATGCAACTCCGTCAAACTTCATCATCCGTCCAGAATATCTGGGCCGGTGTGCTGGCAACGTCGTCGGTTCTGGGCAGCCTTGCATTGGCCTGCATATTCCCTTTCGCTGCGATCGCGACCTTGCTGGCGGCAACATTGCCGTTCCGCAAGGCAGCGGTCTGGATGGGCGCGGTATGGTTTGCCAATCAACTGGTCGGCTATCTGCTGCTCGGCTATCCGCAGACGGCCAATAGCTTCGGTCATGGCCTCGCCATTGGGGCCACAGCGATAGCAACCCTGTTCGTCGCGAAGAAGGTCTTGGACTTTCGTTCAGACCGCAGTTTCCTCTCGCTCGGCCTTGCCTTCGGCGCGGGCTTTATCACTTATCAAACGCTGTTGCTGGTCGCAGCAACGTTCCTTGGCGGTGTCCAGAATTTCATGCCTTCCATCGTCTGGATGGTTGCAAAAAATGACATCCTCTGGTTCGCTGGCCTCGGCATTCTTTACATGGTGCTGGACGGCACTCTGTTTGACCGGATCGGCAAGCAGACAACCCCACAAGGTTGAACGCGCTATAGCCTGATCCGCCGAGCAGAAATTGGCTCAGACTGCACTTCGCTTCGGCGTTCAGAACGCCCTCATCCAACTGCGGCTAATCCTGCCGGATAAGCCTGCCGATCCTTCTCCCTCACGGGAGAAGGCAAACACGGCAAAAGTCTTCAAGGGCAAGGTTTGTTCCCCGCCCGGCGGAGGGGAACAGTTCCTAACCAATTCTACATATGCAAAACACGGCCATAAGCGTCGAGCACGCTCTCGTGCATCATTTCGCTGAGCGTCGGGTGCGGGAAGACGGTGTTCATCAGTTCCGCTTCCGTCGTTTCGAGCGTCTTGCCGATGGTATAGCCCTGGATCAGTTCGGTCACTTCTGCGCCGATCATATGCGCGCCGAGCAATTCACCCGTCTTGGCGTCAAACACGGTCTTGATGAAGCCCTCGGTCTCTCCCAGTGCAATCGCCTTGCCATTGCCGATGAAGGGGAATTTGCCGACCTTGACGTCATGGCCCGCTTCTTTTGCTTTGGCTTCGGTCAGACCAACGCTGGCGATCTGCGGGTGGCAATAGGTGCAGCCGGGGATATTGTTTACATCCATGGTGTGCGGATGCCCGTCCTTGTCCATCGACTGGGCGATTGTTTCGGCCGCTATAACGCCTTCGTGGCTAGCCTTGTGCGCCAGCCACGGGCCAGCGGTGCAATCACCAATCGCGTAAATACCGTCGATATTGGTCCGGCAATATTCGTCGGTCTTGATATGATAGCGGTCGTCCGGCTGGACGCCGAGCTGGTCGAGGCCGATGGTTTCGATATTGGGCATGATCCCGACGGCGACGATGACATGGCTGAAGTCATGGCTTTCCTTCTTGCCCTTGCTGTCCTCGATCTCCGCCGTGACGCCTTTATCGCCGGTTTCAATGCTCTTCACGCCGGCGCCAGTCATGATGGTCATGCCCTGCTTTTTCAAAGACTTCTCGAGGAACTTTGAGATTTCCTCGTCTTCCACCGGCACAATCCGATCGAGCATTTCGACGACCGTCACGTCGACGCCGATGTCATTGTAGAAGCTGGCAAATTCGATGCCGATCGCGCCTGAGCCGATGACCAGCAATTTGGTCGGAGTTTCACTTGGTGTCATGGCATGCCGATAGGTCCAGATGCGCTTGCCGTCCGCCTTGGCAAAAGGCAGATCGCGGGCGCGAGCGCCAGTGGCGATGATGATATTCTTCGCCTCCAGCTCGACATCACCCTTATCAGTTTTCACGCTAAGCTTACCCGGAGCGGTGATCGTGCCATCGCCCATGACGACATCAATCTTGTTCTTCTTCATCAGGCCTGTGACGCCCTGATTGAGCTGCTTGGCGACGCCGCGCGAGCGTTTAACGATCGCATCAAGATCTGCGCTGATATTCTCTGCGACCAGACCATAATCCGCCGCATGTTTCATATTGTGAAACACTTCGGCCGAGCGAAGCAAAGCCTTGGTCGGGATACAACCCCAGTTGAGGCAGATGCCGCCAAGATTTTCGCGTTCGACAATGGCGGTTTTGAGACCCAGTTGCGAAGCGCGGATTGCGGCTACATAGCCACCGGGGCCGGAACCGAGAACGATGAGGTCATATCCGTTTGCCATGTTATTCCTTTTCGATAATCTTTAGACTAGTGCGGGAACCTGCACCGGCTTGCCTTCGCCGTCCACCGCCACAAATATGTAGACGCCCGACGCCGCCTTCATCATTTCATCTTCATGCCGGTCGCGGCGATAAGCCTCGACCTGCACGGTCATCGAACTGCGTCCGATCTTGATGAAATCTGCATAGACGGACAATTCGTCGCCAATACCCACCGGTTGGCCAAAACTGACATCATTGGCACCAACAACAACCGATTGGTGCTTGCTATGCTGAGCTGCCAGAGCGCCTCCGGCCTGTGCCATCTGTCCCATCAGCCAGCCACCAAAGGCCACCCCGTAGGGATTGCCTTCGGTCGGCATGACTATGGTCCGGATCGCCGGGATTTTTTTGGCCAGATCGGTCAAGCGAGCATCCCCAGCGGATTTTCAACAGTTTCCTTGAACGCCTTCATGAAGGCCGCACCGGTTGCACCGTCAATCGCGCGGTGATCGAAACTGCCGGTAGCGGTCATGATCGTGGCGATCTGGACACTGTCATCGATGACAACCGGTTTTTTAATACCGGCGCTGATCGCCAGGATCATGGCCTGCGGCGGATTGATCACGGCATCAAATGTTGTGACCCCGAACATGCCCATGTTGGACAAGCTCGCCGTGCCGCCCTGATATTCGTGCATCTTCAGCTTCCCTGCCTTGGCACGCTCGGCGAGATCTTTCATCTCGGTGGCGATGGTGCTGAGCGATTTGCTGTCGGCACTGGTGATAATCGGCGTAATCAGGCCGCCGGGAATGCTTACCGCCACCGAGATATCAGCGCGCGAATAGCGGATCAGATTTTCTTCGGTAAAGCTGACATTGCTGTCAGGCGCCTGCATCAGCGCCACCGCCTGAGCCTTGATCAGCAGATCATTGACCGACAGCTTGACGCCACGCGCTTCGAGCGAAGCGTTGAGTTCGCCACGCAATTTCAACATTTTGTCGATATTAATATCGATACTGACCCGGTAATGCGGGATCGTTTGCTTGGCCTCGGTCAGGCGGCGGGCAATGGTCTTGCGCATGCCCGACAATTTTTCGGCCGTGTGCGGGATGTCGAAGTCGCCGGTAGCTGCAGCAGGTGCTGGGGCTGAAGAAGGCGCAGTGCTTGCAGCCGGGGCAGAGGTTTCGCTCTTGACCGGAGCCGTGCCGCCTTCTGCCGCATCAATATCGGCCTTGATAATACGTCCACCGGGACCCGAGCCGGACACAGCGGTCAGGTCGACACCTTTCTGGTCGGCCAGACGGCGGGCCAACGGACTGACCTTCAGGCGGTCATCGCCGGAACCCGTTGCGGCCTTTGGCGCAGGGGCGGGGCTCGCTTTTGGTGCTGGCGCATGCGCAGGAGCAGGAGCGGGTTCTTCCGCCTTGGCGGCAGGCTCTGCTGCCTCTTTCGCTTTTGGCGCGGGAGTGGCTTTCGCATCGCCGACATCTTCGCCCTCTTCGGCGATAATCGCGATCACCGCGCCGACCTTCACATTTTCAGTGCCTTCCGGAACGACGATCTTCGCGATCACGCCCTCGTCAATCGCTTCAAATTCCATCGTCGCCTTGTCGGTCTCGATCTCGGCCAACAAATCGCCGGAAGAAACGCTGTCGCCTTCCTTCACCAGCCATTTGGCAAGCGTCCCTTCTTCCATCGTCGGGGAGAGCGCAGGCATTTGGAGATTGATGGGCATGGCCGGTTATCTTTCCTGATTTGGTCCAGTTGTCACTAAAAGCTGTCTAACATTGAGCCAATGGCGTCAAGGGCGCTCGCTTGCCTTGTGGCCATTTTTATCGCAACAGGTGTTTCTGACAGGGCGAGGAGGGTTCATGCGTACATATCTGGTGGTAATCGACGAGACCGACGAGGCTAGCATCGCGCTGCGCTTCGCTTCCCGACGGGCGATGAAGACAAACAGCGCCCTCCATATTCTTGCGCTCGTGGCAAGCGAGGGCTTTGTTGCCTGGGGCGGAGTTCAGGCAACGCTGGAGGAAGAATCGAAAAGCCGGGCCGAAGCGCTTGTTTCGAGCGCGGCCGGAACTTTATTTGACGAAACAGGCATAAGGCCTTCAATAACAGTAAAACAGGGTAAGGGACCAAAGGTCGTCCGTGAGATGATGGCTGAAGTCGACGGTCTCGCAGCCCTCGTGCTCGGAGCAGCGGCGACCGGTTCGCCCGGACCGTTGGTAAGCCATTTTGCCGCCACCGAGGCAGGGTCACTGCCCTGCCCGGTGATGGTTGTTCCCGGATCATTGACCAAGGAAGAAATTGACCGGCTGAGCTAGCGCTTTTTCGCCAGTTCGCCGCGGGCTGGGTAATCATTTTTCAGCGCAAAGTCGATTCCCTGCAACAGTTGATCGAGCGGAGGACGGGTGAACGGCATGCTCTGGATGCTCGCGAAATAAAGCGTCTGGTCCGGCTTGACGAGGAGCATTGCGGGTTCGGAGAAAATCTCGGGCTCCGAGCTGTCGGGACGACCCGACGAAATATAGAGGTCAAAATCGCGAGCCTGATCTTCGCTGAGGCCATAGCCGAGCAGAAGTTCGTCAACTTCCCATTCTTCGACCGATTTCTGGGCCCGTTCCTTGCTATCCATACTGATCGCGACAACCGTAATTCCGCGCTCAGAAAAATCACCGAGTTTGCGCTGTAATTCGCGCAACTGCATCTTGCAGATCGGGCAATGCACACCGCGGTAGAACAGCAACAGAGTAAAATTATCGCCGAGCCGCTGGCTCAGCTGAAACTTGCCACCGTCAATAAGCGGAACGGTAAAATCGGGCACGGCTTGGGCTGGTAGAATATTGGGCATCGGGGGATTTCCTTTTTCTTGTTCAATCTACAACCCTACCCAAGCCCAATGGTTGCCCGATGACAAACAACTATTACTTTCGGCGAGCCTTACCCATCTTGCCACGAACATTCGCGGGACGGCCGGGTTTGCCCTTGCGATGGGGCTTTCCCTTGCCAGCGCGAGCGGGCGCCGGACGACCCGGCATATGATTGGCGCCTTCGGCCAGTTCGAACAAAAGGCTGCCGGTGGCGGCATTGGCCTCGACCAGACGCAGTTCGATTTTCTGGCCGATGTTATAGGTCGTACCGCTATCCATGCCGGTCAGCTGTTGCTTGGCCTCGTCATAATCAAAACGTTCTGCCCCCAACGTTCTAACCGGGACAAGCCCGTCGCCGCCCAGTTCGTCCACGGTGGCAAAAAATCCGAAATTCTGGACGCCGGTGATCCGGCACTTCACCACTTCGCCGATCCGCTCCGCCAAGTGCGCCGAGATATAGCGGTCGATGGTTTCCCATTCCGCCTTCATCGCACGGCGCTCGAGCTTGGAGATTTTCTCCGAGATTATTTCGAGGCGGCCTGCCTCTTCCTTGCTCAATCCTGAAAATTCCGGAATGGCGCTGTTTTTGGGTGCCGGCTGTTCCAGCTTGCAGGCGCTGACGAGAGCGCGGTGGACGATCAGATCTGCATAGCGGCGGATCGGGCTGGTGAAATGGGCGTAACTTCCCAGCGAAAGGCCGAAATGGCCCATATTGGTGTGGCCATAATAAGCCTGCGTCTGGCTCCGCAATATCTGTTCCATCACCAAAGGCAGCAGCAATTCGTCGTCAACCTGTTCGATCAGATTATTGAAGACCGCAGGTTTGATCACCTGCCCCATGGCAAAGCTCATATCGAAGGTCTTGAGATAATCTTTCAGCGCGATCAGCTTCTCTCGCGACGGGGTTTCGTGAACGCGGTAGATCACCGGCGATTTTTTCGACTCCAGCATCTTCGCGGCTGCGACATTGGCAACGATCATATAATCCTCGACCACACGATGCGCGTCGAGCCGTTCGCGGATGGCAATTTCTACAATCTTGCCCTGATCGTCCAGCACCACCCGCTTTTCGGGCAGATCGAGATTGAGCGGTTCGCGGGCATCGCGCGCCTTGGCGAGCAATTTCCAGCAGGCCCAAAGAGGCTCGAGAGCGCTGCTTCTTAGCGGATGATCCAGCTTCCCGTCCATCGCCGCCTGCGCATCTTCATAGGCAATATTGCCGGCCAGTTTTACGATGGCGCGGGTGAAGCGCGAGGCAATCACCTGCCCCTTGCTGTCTATTGTCACGTGACAGACGAGAGCTGCCCGGTCGACGCCCTGCTTCAGCGAACAGACATCGGTGGACAAAGCTTCCGGCAACATCGGGACAACCCGGTCGGGGAAATAGACGCTGTTGCCGCGCTTATAGGCTTCCCGGTCGAGTTTGCTGCCCGAGCGGACATAATAGGAAACGTCAGCAATGGCGATCAAGGCTTTGAAACCGCCCTTGTTATCCGGACTGTGATCCGCTGTGGCCCAGATCGCGTCATCATGGTCACGGGCATCCGCCGGATCGATGGCGACAATCGGCAGATCACGAAGATCCTCGCGCTTCTCTTGCGAGATTTCCAGCTTGATCGCCTGTTCCGCTTCTTCGACCACGGCATCGGGAAAATGCAGCGGAATTTCGAATTTGTGGATAGCAATCAGGCTGAAGGATTTGGCGGCGAACGGATCGCCCAATATTTCCTTTACCCGCGCCTTGACCTCCGAGCCGCGCTTGATCGGTTCGGCCAGCACCAGATTGCCCGGTTTTGCCTCGCCCAGTTCGATTATCGGCGTGCTGCGCCGGATTTTGCGATCCACCGGCTTCAGCCAAAAACGGTCGCGTTCGTCTTTCTCGACGATACCCAGCAGCATTTCGTTGCTCTGGGCGAGTTTCTTCATCAGGAAGGCGACATGCCCCTGCCCGCGTTCTTCGGTTCGTGCCAGTATCCGGTCGCCGATCGCCAATGCGGCGCGGCGGCCCTTTTCCTTGACCCTGATCTTGGGCGCGGGTCCGCCTTCGTCTTCCCAGCGTTCGGGAATGCCAATGGCTTCATTGCCGTCAATCTCGACAATCTTGAGCACGGTCACCTTCGGCAGGCCGCCCACCTTATGCAAGGCCCGCCCCAAATCTCCGGCGAGCAGCCCTTCTTTGGTCATGTCCTTGAGCAAAGCCTTGAGCGCGATCTTGTCCGGTCCCCGCAATGCAAAGGCTTTTGATATCTCTCGCCGTCCCGCAGGTCGCTCCGATTGCTCGATAAAGTCCAGTATCTGCTGGCGAGTGGGAACCTGTTTCGGTTTGTGAGATTTTTTGGGACCTGCCATTAATAAGCTTTACCTATGATTATGCGCTCGACCGCCGGTTTGCCGGTAAAGATGCATTTGCCATCTGCGGCTTCAGCATCAACCGGAACATTGCGGAAGGTCAGCTTCAGTTTTTTGAGCCGCTCTTCGATTTCTTCCAGTTCTTCGCCGGTGGCCTTGCACCATTGCACTTCCAGCCATCCCGGATGTTTCTTTTTCGCCGCGTAGAAACGTTCTACGTCCGACCAATATTCAACACCCTTCTTGACGTTGCTATCGAGACGGTCTTGCGCTTCGGTGTGCAATGCGGTCTGGATATCGGACAATAGAGCAGGAATTTCAGGGATAAAATCCTCCTTGTCGAGAAACTTCGTGTCCAGCTTGCCGCTGTCCTGATAGAGTGCATCGCGACGGATCATCGCGACCTTGCCTTCCGCCATGTCGCGCGGTCCAATTTCGAGAATGATCGGCGCGCCCTTCTTGATCCAAGACCAGCGTTTGGTCTGGGTTTTGGCGCCGCTGATATCCAGCTTCACCCGGACCGGTTCGTCAAAGGCTCTGAGCTGGGCGATTTCCTTCGCCAGTGCCTTGCAATATTCGAGCACTTCTTCATCTTCCGGCTTGTCGCGCAGCATCGGCACGATCACCACCTGATAGGGCGCGATCAACGGTGGCACACGCATGCCGTCGTCGTCGCCATGGGTCATGATGACGCCACCGATCATCCGCGTCGACGTGCCCCAGCTGGTGGTATAGGCAAACTGAAATTCGCCATCCTTGTCCTGGAAGCGGATATTCTGCGCCTTGCTGAAGGTCTGGCCAAGGAAGTGGCTAGTGCCCGCCTGCAATGCCTTGCCGTCCTGCATCATCGCTTCGATCGAATAGGTCGCATCTGCGCCGGGAAAACGTTCATTTTCCGGCTTCTCTCCGGCCACAACCGGCATCGCCAGCACGTTTTCCGAAAACTCGCGATACATTTCCAGAGCGTTGAGTGTTTCTTCCATCGCCTCGGCTTTGCTGGCGTGGGCCGTGTGACCTTCCTGCCAGAGAAATTCGGTGGTCCGCAGAAACATTCTGGTCCGCATTTCCCAGCGCACGACATTCGCCCACTGGTTGATCATCACCGGAAGGTCGCGCCAACTTTGCACCCAGCGCGCAAAGGCCGTACCTATCACGGTTTCCGAGGTCGGCCGAACGACAAGCGGTTCTTCCAACTTGGCATCCGGATCGACGATCAGTCCGCCATCTTCGCCCTTCTTCAGGCGATGATGTGTGACAACCGCCATTTCCTTGGCAAAGCCTTCAACATGCTCGGCTTCTTTCGCGAAATAGCTGAGCGGAATGAACAGGGGGAAATAGCAATTTTCATGGCCGCTGGCCTTGATCCGCTGGTCCATCAGATATTGCACCCGTTCCCAGATGCCATAGCCCCAGGGCCGCATGATCATTGAGCCACGGACACCGGATTCTTCGGCCATGTCGGCTTCAGCAATTACTTGCTGGTACCATCCCGCGAAATCATCTTCGCGGGTGATTGTAAGAGCATTTTTCTTCACTTGGTTTTCCTGCGGATTATAGTTTTCCGATAATCAAATATCGAGTTTATCAATCTTGGACTGGATATCGGCCAGTTGCTTTTTCAGCTCCATGATCTCGACATCTTTTGCGGATGGTTTTTCTTGTAGTTCGTCTTCCGTCTCATCCCGACCATTTTGGCCAAGGCTGAGCGCTTTTTCAAACACGCCGGCGAGGGGGCTTGCCTTCAGGGCGTTTTCAACCGCTTCCTGAAACTGCTTCTGGTTTTTGACCGCCATCTGGCCCAGCGGGTTTTTGTTGAGCGCGCCTTCGACTGCTTCCTGAAACTGTTTCTGGTTTTTGCGGAAATTATCCATCGACGCTTCCAGATAGGACGGCATCAGCGACTGCATGCTGTTGCCATACATGGAAATCAGCTGGCGCAGAAAATTGACCGGCAGCATATGCTTGCCGTTGCTTTCCTCGTCGACGATGATCTGGGTCAGCACATTGTGAGTGATGTCGTCTCCCGTTTTAGCATCAACAACCACAAAATCTTCATCCTTGCGGGTCATTTCGGCGAGAAAATCGAGGGTTATATAATTGGATGTCTGGGTGTTATAGAGACGCCGATTGGCATATTTTTTAATGACTATCGGTCCGTCCTGAATCTTCTTTTTCGACTTAGCCATATAAGCTCCCGATCGGTTAGAAATACTGAAGGCTGTCGGGTTTCTAACCGTCCTTTATTGCATGTTGCACAAGCACTAAACCTATTTGTGCATTGCCGCAACTTCTGTTGTTATCCAGTATTTTTGCGCAGCATTTATCTGTTGTGCAGCTGCGTTCGAGTATCGGCTTCTACAACGCTATGTCCACTGTCTCGCCAACCGGTTGCCGAGACCGGTGATCAGTTCATATTGCGACAGACCGGATTGCGATGATGCGATCCCGAGATCATATTCGCAATCAACCCAGTCGCCCTCTTTCAGATCAGGTGCGTCCGAAAGATCTATTGCGATCAGGTCCATCGAGACACGGCCCAGCACAGGAAGCACAATGCCGCCGTGCAGGAACATACCGCTATTCGAAAATCCCCGCAAATATCCGTCGGCATAGCCCATCGCCAATATCGCAACATCATGGCTATCCGCTGCAATATATTGTGCGTTATAACCGAGCTTGGCACCGCTATGAAGCGAACGAATCTGAATAATTTCCGCTTGCGGAAATGCCACCTGCCCGATGATGTCGTCCAAAGCCGGGCGTTGAATACCGCCGTAGAGCGACAGACCGGGGCGCGTTACATCGAAATGATAGTCACTGCCTAGCGCTATGCCGGCGCTATTAGCAAGGCTATTGCGCTTGGCCGGGACAATTTCGATTGCAGCCTTATACTGTGCGAGCTGCGCTGCATTTTGCGGCCCGTCTTCGTCCGCCGAAGCCAGATGGCTCATCGCCATATCGATCGCCATTCCGGCAAAAAGATCTCCATTGAGATCCTCCGGATTTATGCCGAGGCGGTTCATTCCGCTGTTAATCATGATATCACACGCCCTGCCCGATGGCTTCCAGCGCCCAAGCTGCTCGAGACTGTTGATCACCGGCTTGGCCGGAGATTGCAGAGCAAAGGGCATGTCAGACTCGCGCACGCCGTTGAGCACCGAGACCGATGCCTTGCTGGCGGTCAGGTCTTCAATTTCCTGCGCTTCCTGCCAGTTTGCTACAAAAAAGTCTGTGCATCCTGCTGCGACCAGCCTCTGCACAACTTCCCGCACACCTAGACCATAGGCATTGGCTTTTACCGCAGCCCCTGCTTTTGCCTGTCCCGACAGTCGGTCGAGAGCACGCCAGTTTGCCACCAGCGCGTCGGAATCG
Source organism: uncultured Parasphingorhabdus sp. (assembly GCF_963975555.1). Taxonomy (GTDB): domain Bacteria; phylum Pseudomonadota; class Alphaproteobacteria; order Sphingomonadales; family Sphingomonadaceae; genus Parasphingorhabdus. The sequence continues at coordinate 385,207 of NZ_CAXBHH010000002.1, forward strand.
AGCTTTATCGTCGCGGTCGGCGGTATGATCGGTTTTGCGTCACTCATGGAGCGACCGATACGGCCTTTATGGTGCTTCGTCGAGAGCTGCTTCGGGGTCATTGGGGATACCCCACCACGCCACGACAACCCCGAATGCAACGATGACCCATGTATACCAGAGACCGGCATATATATCACCTGACCGCGCGACAATATATCCGGCGATCAGCGGCAGGAAGCCACCCAGATAACCCGCCCCGATATGATAAGGTATCGACATGGAACTGTAACGGATTTTGGCCGGGAACATTTCCGACAGCAATGCTGCAACGGACCCATAGGTCAAGGCACTCAGACCACCCAATACCAGCAATATCGCAACAATTCCCAATATGCTCGTCATGCTGGGCTGCTGTTTGGAAAAGTCATAACCGTATTTAGTAAGTGCATCACGAATACCGCTCGTCCGGGCTGCGCCATCCGCCAACCATGCAGGATCGATGGCGATCGCATTGCTACCGGCGCTCAGGCGCAATTCACTGGCATCGGTCAACGAGTAGGAAACGCCGGCAGATGTCAGAGTTTCCAATATTTTACCGCAATCGCTCTGTTCCCGGCTGAACAGTTCGGCAAACGGGTCTGTGCTGCAAGCATGGCCTTCAACCCTGACCGGGCTTGCCTTAGCTGCCTCTGTCAGTCCGGGATTGGCGAGTTGGCCCAGTCCCCAGAATGCTGGAAAAAGTAAGAGCAACGAAAGCAGAGCGCCCACGATAATCGGTTTTTTGCGTCCTACCCGGTCGGACCATTTCCCGACCAGAAGATAGAATGACATGGCGATCAGCCCGGAGACAAATAATATGATGTCGACGGTCCCTGCGTCCATGTTCATCGGCCCCCGCAAGAACGACATGCCCGAGAAAAACGCCGTGTACCAAATGGTGGTCAGAATGCCTGTAATCCCGAAAAGAGCGACGAAAATGCGCTTCTTGTTGCCGGGATAGGTAAAGCTTTCGACAAACGGATTGCCAGCGGTTTCACCCGCCGCTTTCATCGCTTGAAAGACCGGGCTTTCGTTAAGTTTTAGCCGCATCCACAGCGATATCACCAGCAGCAGAATCGAAAGCAGGAACGGTACCCGCCAGCCCCAGTCGTTAAAAGCCTCTTCCGGGATCAGGAAGCGGCAGGCTAATATGACGCCGATCGACAGAACAAATCCGCCGGCGACGCTCGCCTGGATATAGCTTGTATAATATCCGCGTTTTTCGGTCGGGGCATGTTCGGCCACATAAATGGCCGCGCCGCCATATTCACCGCCGAGCGCAAGCCCCTGCAATATCCGCAGGAAGATCACGATCAGTGGAGCCGCCAGCCCGATCGTCTCGGCGCTCGGGATGAATCCGACCCCGGCGGTCGCTATGCCCATCAGGGTGACCGTGACCAGAAACGTATATTTGCGCCCCAGCTTATCGCCCAGAAAACCGAAAAGAATGGCACCGACAGGACGGAAGCCGAAGCCGATGGCGAAAGTCGCCCATACCATCAGGATTTCGAGCGTCGGGTTTCCGCTGGGGAAAAAGGTTGGCCCGATAATATAGAATAATGTGCCATAGATGAAGAAGTCATACCATTCGAAAATGGTGCCGGCGGAGGACGCCGCGATGACCAGACGGATTTCCTTGGTCGTCGGTTCGCCCTGCCCCGCCATTGCTACTTCACTGGCCATATTTTACCCTCCCCAAGGCGTTTATTCTATTCCAGTTCGAGTATCACGGCATCGACGGCAAGACTATCTCCTTGTGCGGCTTCGACCGATTTCACCACGCCATTTTTCTCGGCGCGCAGGATATTCTCCATTTTCATGGCCTCGACAACAGCGAGAGGCTGGCCTTCGACCACCGCATCGCCTTCGGCAACGTGCAGCGCGACTAGCAGGCCGGGCATCGGGCAGAGTAGATATTTAGACAAATCAGGTGGAATCTTTTCGATCATATGCACGGCATGCTGCGCAACATGGGCTGGCAATATGCGGGCCTTGTGGGTCGCGCCATGGCTGTTCAGCGCAAAGCCGTTGGCGGTTTTCGCAATCTTCACCGACAGCGGCTTGCCCGCTATCTCGGCGAGGATCAGGCTGTCGCCGGGCGTATATTCCATCGACAGATCGACCGGCGCGCCATCGACCGAGATTTCCTCTTCGGAGATAGACACGTCCATGACCTTTTCGCCGATCTTGACCTGCCATTCCGATGGCGGATCAAGCCGCTTGCCAAGCTGGTTATCGACCCGACGGGCGCGATCAGCATGGGCTGTGGCGGCAAAGGCACCGATTGCGGCAAGATTCGCCAGCAACTCGTCGGACGCCGGAGCGCCCTGAAAACCGTCAGGATATTCTTCGGCGATAAAATTGGTGGTGATATTGCCTTCGCGGAACCGCTCGTGCTGCATCAGCGCCGAGAGAAAATCGATATTATGGCCGGGGCCGACCAGCTCGAACCGGTCGAGCGCGTCGATCTGGCGGTCAATCGCCTCGATGCGGGTCTCACCATAAGTGATCAGCTTGGCGATCATCGGATCGTAGAAGATCGAAACCTCGCCGCCTTCGGCTACGCCATCGTCAACGCGAATGCCTTCTTCGGCTTCGGGCGGACGATATTTGACCAGACGACCGGTGGAAGGCAGGAAGCCGCGATAGGGGTCTTCCGCATAGACGCGACTTTCGACCGCCCAGCCTGTTAGCTTGACCTCATCCTGCGTCAGTGGCAATTTCTCGCCATAAGCGACACGGATCATCTGTTCGACCAGATCGAGACCGGTGATATATTCGGTGACCGGATGCTCGACCTGCAGACGGGTGTTCATTTCGAGGAAATAGAAGCTCTTGTCCGCCCCGACGATCAGCTCGACCGTACCGGCGCTGTAATAGCCGACAGCCTGCGACAAAGCGACGGCCTGTTCGCCCATCTTCTTGCGCATTTCCGGATCGACGAAAGGCGATGGCGCTTCTTCGACAACCTTCTGGTGGCGACGCTGGATTGAACATTCGCGTTCGCCGAGATAGATGACATTGCCATGCTTGTCGCCCAGCACCTGGATTTCGATATGGCGCGGCTGTTCGATGAATTTCTCGATAAACACGCGGTCATCGCCAAAGCTGGCCAGACCTTCGCGCTTCGTCGCTTCAAAGCCTTCGCGGACGTCTTTTTCATTCCACGCGAGCCGCATGCCCTTGCCACCGCCGCCGGCGCTGGCCTTCATCATCACTGGGTAGCCGATCTCACCGGCGATCTTCACCGCATGTTCGGTATCGTCAATCTCGCCAATATGACCGGGAACAACGCTGACCCCTGCCTTCTCCGCGAGTTTCTTCGACTCGATCTTGTCGCCCATCGCTGCGATCGCGTTGATCGGCGGGCCGATGAAGGCGATGTCATTGTCATCCAGTTGCTGGGCAAAGCTGGTCCGTTCGGACAGGAAGCCATAGCCCGGATGCACCGCTTCCGCGCCGGTTTCCTTGCAGGCTGCGATGATCTTGTCCGCGATCAGATAGGATTCACCGGCGGGAGACGGACCGATATGGACAGCCTCATCCGCCATTTTGACATGCGGCGAGCGCGCGTCGGCATCGGAATAGACAGCAACCGTCTTGATCCCCATTTTCTGGGCAGTACGAATGACGCGACAAGCAATTTCGCCGCGGTTTGCGATCAGGATTTTCTTGAACATAGTTTATTCAGCTGCCTCTAGTTGAATGTCTCTCGGCTCTGCTTCCATCGGAACCAGCCCCAGTTTTGCAAATAATGTCTCGTCCGCATCATCGCCGGCATTGCCGGTGGTCAGCAATTTGTCGCCGGTAAAGATGCTGTTGGCACCTGCCAGGAAGCACAAAGCCTGCGTGCTTTCGCTCATGCTTTCGCGGCCAGCGGACAGGCGCACCATCGATGCGGGCATGGTGATCCGCGCCACCGCGATCGTGCGGACAAATTCGATGTCGTCGATTTTCGCCAGCGGTGTGTCGGCGAGCATGTCGCCAAGCACGGTGCCCTTGACCGGGACGAGCGCGTTGACCGGAACACTTTCCGGATGGCGTGGCAGGGTTGCCAGAGCGTGGACAAAGCCGACCCGGTCTTCACGGGTCTCGCCCATGCCGACGATGCCGCCGGAGCAGACGTTGATGCCGCTGTTGCGGACGTTCTCAAGCGTTTCGAGACGGTCGCCAAAGGTGCGGGTGGTGATCACCTTCTCATAATGTTCGGGCGAGGTATCAATATTGTGGTTATAATAATCGAGGCCGGCTTCGGACAGCATTTCGGACTGTTCCTTGGTCAACATGCCCAGCGTCATGCAGGTTTCCATGCCCATCTGCCGCACGCCCTTGATCATCTCGATGATCGCCGGCATGTCGCGGTTCTTGGGGTTGCGCCATGCTGCACCCATGCAGAAGCGCGAGGAACCGCGATCCTTCGCCTGCGCCGCGGTTTGCAGCACAGTGCGGACGTCGAGCAGCTTTTCCGCTTTCAATCCGGATTTGGCGCCCGCTGACTGGTTGCAATAGCCGCAATCTTCCGGGCAGCCGCCGGTCTTGATTGACAGCAGAGTCGAGAGTTGCACCTGCCCTGCCTTGTGATTGGCACGATGGACGGTAGCCGCCTGAAAAACGAGGTCATCGAACGGCAGGTCGAACAGAGCCGCTATTTCCTCGCGTGACCAGTCCTGCCGCACTGCGTTTTCTTCAGACTTTATCACTTCATTCATTCCGCAGCTTCCTCTTCAGGGGGCATGTTATGACCCAGCAATCTCAATATGTCCGCGGCACATTCCACAATATTGCTGCCTGGTCCATAGATTCCGACAACACCGGATTTCCGCAGAAATTCATAATCCTTGGCCGGAATAACCCCGCCGGCAAAAATCTTGATATCGCTGCGTCCGGATTCTTTCAGCAGGTTGATCAGTTCCGGGATCAATGTCTTGTGACCCGCCGCCAGGCTGGACGCGCCAACCGCATCGACATTTTCTGCCAAAGCAAGATCGCGGGTTTCGCCGGGCGTCTGGAATAACGGCCCCGAAATCACGTCAAAGCCCATGTCGGTAAAGGCGCTCGAGACGACATTGGCACCACGATCATGGCCGTCCTGCCCCATTTTCGCGACGAGAATCTTGGGCTTGCGGCCAAGCCGTTGCGACACGGCATCGACGCCTTCGATGACCATCGCATAACGGGCATCGCCTTCATAGGCCTTGCCATAAATGCCTTTGACCGGCGTCGGTTTGGTTTCGTAGCGGCCAAAGACCGCTTCCATGGCATCGGATATCTCGCCGAGCGAAGCCCGCTTGCGCGCCGCGTCAACCGCGAGCGCCAGCACATTGCCGCTACCCTTCGCGCCTTCGGTAAGCGCCTTAAGCGCTGCCTGACAGGCTGCTTCGTCACGGTCGGCCCGCATTTTCTCGAGCCGCTTGATCTGACCGTCACGAACCATCGCATTGTCGATATCGAGCGTTTCCATCGCGTCTTCTTCGGCCAGGCGATATTTGTTCACGCCGACGATCACGGCATCGCCCTTGTCCACTGCGGCCTGACGACCGGCAGCGGCCTCCTCAATCATCGCCTTCGGCCAGCCATCGGCAACCGCCTTGGCCATGCCGCCTTCGGCATCGACGCGTTCGATAATCCCCCAGGCCTTTTCGACCAGTTCGCTGGTCAGTGCCTCGACATAATAGCTGCCACCGAGCGGATCGACGACTTTGGTTATGCCAGCCTCTTCCTGCAACACGATCTGGGTGTTGCGGGCAATACGTGCGGAGAAATCGGTCGGAAGCGCAATGGCTTCGTCGAGCGCATTGGTGTGCAGCGACTGGGTTCCGCCCAGTGTTGCCGCCATCGCCTCGATCGTCGTGCGGATCACGTTGTTGTAAGGATCCTGCTCTGTCAGCGAGACGCCCGAAGTCTGGCAATGGGTGCGCAGCATTTTGGATCGTTCGGATTGCGCGCCCAGATCGGTCATCACGCGGTGCCACAATGTCCGCGCGGCGCGGAGCTTTGACACTTCCATGAAGAAATTCATGCCGATGCCAAAGAAGAAGCTCAGACGGCCCGCAAACGCGTCGATATCAAGCCCGGTCGCCATCGCCTGTTTGGCATATTCCCGGCCGTCGGCAATGGTGAATGCCAGTTCCTGCACCGCTGTCGCGCCGGCTTCGTGCATATGATAGCCGCTGATCGAAATGCTGTTGAACTTTGGCATATGTTCGGACGTGTATCCGATAATGTCGGAGATGATCCGCATCGACGGCGCGGGCGGATAGATATAGGTATTGCGGACCATGAACTCTTTGAGAATGTCGTTCTGGATTGTGCCTGAGAGCTTCTCCTGAGAAACCCCCTGCTCTTCCGCGGCGATAATATAGAAAGCGAGGCACGGAATGACCGCGCCGTTCATCGTCATCGACACAGACATTTCGTCGAGCGGAATCTGGTCGAACAGGATTTTCATATCCTCGACACTGTCGATCGCCACGCCGGCCTTGCCGACATCGCCAACCACGCGCGGATGGTCGCTGTCATAGCCACGATGCGTAGCGAGATCGAAGGCTACCGAAAGGCCTTTTTGCCCCGCCGCGAGATTGCGGCGATAAAAGGCGTTGGATTCCTCAGCGGTCGAGAAACCGGCATATTGGCGGATCGTCCAGGGACGCCCGGCATACATGCTGGCCTTGACGCCACGGGTGAACGGACCAAAGCCCGGCAATCCCGGATCACCGGCGTCTTCGGAAGTATAAAGCGGCTTAACGGCGATACCCTCGGGTGTTTCCCAGGTGAGGTCGCGGCCCTTCACTTCCTTGTCGGCGAGTTCCTGCCAGTCCTTGATCGTCGGTTTATCGGTCATATCTGCCCTGTGTATCAAAATTCGAATATATTAGCCTTTGGTGGCTAGCCTGTCGAACCACCCCACTCAAACGAGCAGCGCCCGTTCGACAAGCTCGGGACTAACGGTCTTTATTCACCCTTGAATTCCGTTTTGCGTTTTTGCAGGAACGCAATCGCTCCCTCGCGCGCATCCTTGCTATTACCCGCAATCCGCTGTCCTTCAGATTCCCGCACCAGCGCCGAAGCATAGTCGCTTTCGAGCGCCGCCGCCAGATTTTGGCGCATCACGCCCAATGCTACGGTAGGACCGCCTGCCAGACGTTTTGCCAACGTGCCTGCCTCGGCCATCAACGCATCATCGTCGACGCATTTATAGACCAGTCCCCATTCTGCGGCTTTTTCACCGTGAATTTTCTCGCCGAGCAGCATCATTTCTGTTGCCCGGGCCTTGCCGACAAGACGGGTCAACATCCAAGAAGCACCGCCATCCGGCACCAGTCCGATATTGACAAAGGCCTGCAGGAAATAAGCCGACTTCCCGGCAATCGCGAAGTCACTGGCCAAGGCTATGGAACATCCGATGCCGGCAGCCGGCCCGTTGACTGCACTAATGCTAGGAATATCAAGCTTCGCCAGTTTCAGCATCAACGGGTTATAATGTTGATTGAGCGCGGCATAGCTTGCCTGTCCGCCCGAGAGCGCGCCGTCATTCTTCGCCTGAAGATCGGCACCGGCGCAAAATGCTCGGCCTTCGCCGGTTATCACCACGACGCGAGCGTCTTCCAGCTTGTCGAGCGCAACATAGATATCATCCGCCATGCCCAGCGAACAGGCGTTGAGCCGTTCCGGCTTGTTGAGCGTGATCGTGGCCACCTGATCGGTGATATCCAGCTTGATGTTTTCGAATTCCATGTGCGGTCCTTTTGAATATTTCGTCATCCTGAACTTGCTTCAGGATCTCGCAGGGTCCTGAAACAAGTTCAGGATGACGATTGTATAATTAATGCCCTTTGGGCGTTTCCATAATCTCGGTTAGCATCCCGCCCATATCCTTGGGATGCACAAAAAAGATAAGCGTGCCGTGCGCGCCGATGCGGGGTTCGCCCAGAACGCGCTTGCCCATCGCTTCAAATTCCGCCTTGGCGGCATGAATATCGGGCACTTCGAAACAGATATGATGCTGGCCGCCGAGCGGGTTTTTCGTGAGGAACCCGTATATCGGGCTGTCTTCGCCAAGCGGTTCGATCAGTTCAATCTGGGTGCCGTTGGTCGGGCCTTCCGCCGGCGTATCGACGAAACAGACCTTCACGCCCTGCGCAGGCAAATCAAAAGGCTCGCAAATCGACGTAGCGCCCATGACATCACGCCAATGGGCTATGCTGTCGGTGATGGACGGCGTGACTACGCCGATATGGTTCAGTCTGCCTAGTTTCATATCAATTTCCTAGTTCGTCATTCCAGCGAAGGCTGGAATCCAATCCAATCTCCGCGTAATTCGCAACATTGGTATAGGCCCCAGCCTTCGCTGGGGCGACAGGACAGCCGAATGAGTGAGCAGCGATCAATGTGCTTCTCCATGCGGTATGAATTTATGTACCAGCGGCGCTATTCCCGCGCCGACAAGGACGCCCAATATGCCCGACAGTAGAGCAAAGGCGATCCCGCCAACCAGCAGCTTTGCCGAAGCCGGGAACAGGCCTACCAGAGGATGCGAAACCAGATCGATCAGATGTTCGGGGCCATGCCAGCCAATGGCTGCAATATTGTGGACCAGCAACCCGCCGCCAACCCAGGCCATCGCCAGCGTGCCGATAATCGACAGGGCGGAGAGCAGTTTCGGCATCAGCCGGACCAGACTGCAACCAAAGCTTCGCAATGCGCCATCATTATTCTGCGCGATATGCAGGCCGATATCATCCATCTTCACGATCAGCGCGACCGCGCCATATACGGCGACCGTGATCACGATGCCGATGATCGCCAATATGATCGCCTGCTCCCACCAGACCTGATTGGTCAGTTCCGACAAGGCGATGGCCATGATCTCGCCCGACAGGATCAGATCGGTACGGATCGCGCCCGATACCATGTCTTGCTCCCGGCCTGGGCCCTCGACGATCGCGGGCTGGTCATGTTTTGTGGACTCGTCAACGTGGAAGAACTCCAGCACCTTCTCGGCGGCTTCGTAACAGAGGAACAACCCGCCAAAAATCAGGATGATCGGTATTAAAAATGGCGCGAATTGACCCAAAAGGACCGCTGCGGGCAACAAAAAGACCAGCTTGTTCTTGAACGATCCCTTGGTGATTTTCCAGATCATCGGCAATTCACGCGACGGATCAAAACCGGTCACATAGGTCGGGGCCACCGCCGCGTCATCGATCACCACGCCAGCAGATTTTGTGCCAGCACGCGTCGCGGCAACACCGATATCGTCAATCGATGCAGCAGCGACTTTCGCAATGGCTGCGACGTCGTCGAGGAGGGCTACTAATCCTGTTGGCATAATCTATCCAACACTGCAGGGCAGCGATGCATCGATCGAAAAATCTGCAAGCGCATCACAACGGAATATTATCATGCTTCTTCCAAGGATTCTCCAGCTGCTTGTTGCGCAACTTCCGTAACCCCAGAGCCACCCGGCGCCGCGTTGCATGCGGCTTGATCACTTCATCGATAAAGCCCTTTTGCGCCGCGATAAACGGGTTGGCGAAGCGCGCTTCATATTCCGCTGTATGTTCGGCAATCTCTTCCGGCGTCTTGCCGCGGAAAATGATTTCGACTGCGCCCTTGGCGCCCATCACGGCGATTTCCGCGGTCGGCCAGGCATAGTTGAGATCGCCGCGTAAATGCTTGGAGGCCATCACGTCATAAGCGCCGCCATAGGCCTTGCGGGTAATGATGGTGATTTTCGGCACCGTTGCTTCGGCATAGGCAAAGAGCAGCTTTGCGCCATGTTTGATGATGCCGTTATGCTCTTGGCTAGTGCCGGGCAGGAAGCCTGGAACATCGACCAGAGTGATGATCGGAATATTGAACGCATCGCAATAGCGGACAAAGCGCGCCGCTTTCTTGGACGCGTTGATGTCGAGGCAACCGGCGAGGACCATCGGCTGGTTGGCGACCACACCGACGGTGGAGCCTTCCATCCGGCCAAAACCGCAGATGATATTGCCGGCATGGGCGGGCTGAACTTCAAAGAAATCGCCTTCGTCGACCATCTTGCGAATGACTTCGTGCATATCATAAGGCTGGTTGGCATTGTCGGGTATCAGCGTGTCGAGACTTTCTTCCAGACGATCCCACGGATCTGCGGTCGGGCGCTCGGGCACTTCTTCGCGGTTGGACAAGGGCATGAAGTCGATAAAATCACGCGCCGCGAGCAATGCTTCGATATCATTTTCATAAGCGACATCGGCAACGCTGGTCTTGGTCGTGTGCGTTACCGCTCCGCCTAGTTCTTCCTGCGTCACAATCTCGTTGGTCACGGTCTTGACCACATCGGGGCCGGTGACGAACATATAGCTGCTGTCCTTCACCATGAAGATGAAGTCAGTCATCGCCGGTGAATAGACCGCGCCGCCAGCGCAAGGTCCCATGATCAGGCTGAGCTGCGGAATGACGCCACTGGCCAGCACGTTCTTCTGGAACACGTCGGCATAGCCGCCGAGCGATGCCACGCCTTCCTGAATACGCGCGCCGCCACTATCGTTGATCCCGATAACCGGAGCGCCGACCTTCATCGCATTGTCGAGGACCTTGCAGATTTTCTCGGCATGGCGTTCGGAAAGCGATCCGCCGAAGACCGTGAAATCCTGCGAGAAGACAAAGACCAGACGGCCGTTGATCGTACCGGAGCCGGTAACCACGCCGTCGCCGGGAATATGCTGCTCATCCATGCCGAAATCGACGCAATTATGTTCGACATACATGTCGATTTCTTCGAACGAGCCGTCATCGAGCAATATCTCGAGCCGTTCCCGCGCGGTCAGCTTGCCCTTGGCATGCTGGCTATCAATCCGTTTTTGCCCGCCACCGAGCATGGCTTCGGCGCGCTTGGCTTCCAATTGTGCGATAATGTCTGACATTAAACCCCCGGCTGTGAATCACTTGGTGCGGTAGGCCCTAGCCAATGCACAGCCGGTTAGGCAATCGTCAATAGTAATTAATCACGCGATTAAACCTCAGCTTTGGCCGCGCGTGCCGTAACGTTATCTATTTAAACAGGACAAGTTCCTCAGCCATGCTAGGATGCAGGGCAACCGTATCGTCAAATGCCTGTTTGGTCAGACCAGCTTTCACCGCGATCGCCGCCGCCTGTAAAATTTCTGGCGCATCGGGACCGATCATGTGCAGACCAAGTATCTTCTCGGTCGGATGTTCCACGATCATCTTGTAGAGACTGCGCTCTGCCCGGTCCGCAAACACGTTCCGCATCGCGCGGAAATCGGACGAATAGACCTTGATATTGCCATATCGCTCGCGCGCTTCGCCTTCGGTCAGGCCGACGGATGCAATCGGTGGCTGCGAGAAGACCGCCGAAGGGATATTCTCATAATCAACCGTACGCGGATTATCACCGAAGACGGTATCGGCAAACGCCTGCCCTTCGCGAATGGCTATCGGGGTCAGTTGGACGCGGTCGGTGACATCACCGACTGCATAGATATTCTCGACGTTGGTCTGGCTATAGTCGTCGACTATGATGGCACTCTTGTCATTGGTTGCAACGCCGGCATTTTCGAGACCGAGCCCATCGATTTTCGGCCGTCGACCGGTAGCCGCCAGAACCACGTCAGCGCGAACCGGCGCGCTTTTGCCATCCATATAGACGTCCAGCGCCCCGTCATCCCGCTTTTCGATTCTGTCGAATGTGCAGTTGAACTTGAAGCTGATACCCTTGGCGAGCGAGATCTGGATCAAACGATCCCGCACGCTTTCATCATATCCGCGCAGTATGATATCGGAACGGTTTACGACGGTGACATCACTGCCCAGACCGTTGAAAATCCCGGCAAATTCATTGGCGATATAGCCGCCGCCCGCGATGATGACGGTTTCTGGGAGTGTCTCAAGATGGAACATTTCGTTCGAGGTCGACATATGCTCGCTGCCCGGGAACTCGGCTACGGCAGGCCATGCGCCAACGGCGATCAGAATATATTTGGCGGTTACGGTCTTGCCGTTAGCCAGTTTGATTTCATGCGGCCCGGTCAGTTCGGCCCGTTCGAGAATGATCTCGACACCGTGATTTTTCAACGTGTCGGTATAGGCATTGTTAAGCCGGTCAACGTCCTTGAGAATATGATCGCGCATCGTTGGCCAGTCGAATTTGGCATTTTCCCAGGTCCAGCCGAAATTCTTGCCATCTTCCAGTTCTTCGGAGAAATGGGAGCCGTAAACCAGCAACTTCTTCGGTACACAGCCGCGGATTACGCAGGTGCCGCCAACGCGATATTCCTCGGCCACCGCAACTTTCGCGCCATAGGACGCGGAAACCCGCGCAGCCCGCGTTCCCCCGGAACCTGCACCGATAACGAACAGGTCATAATCATATTCTGCCATGTAAATTTCCTTATTGCCGCGGTCCGAAGGCCCGCTTTTTCAGTTCTTCGGTCGAAGCGTCCAATTGGTTACCATCGTCAGCGGCTAGCGCGTTTGCCATTTGTTTTCCAAGCTCCACGCCAAATTGATCGAACGGATTGATATCCAGTAAAACCGCGTTCACGAAAGTGCGATGCTCGTAAAAAGCGAGCAGCGCCCCCAGTGAACATGCTTCCAAATCTTCCAATAATAGGGTCATCGATGGTCTGTCACCCGGATAGTTTCGATCACTGTCATCGGATTTTTTACCGGCCATCAATGCAGCGCCCTGCGCGAAGCAATTGAGCAGCAGGCCATTATGATGGGCAGGGTTAAGCGAATCGCCCGGCTCGATAACGGCGAGAAACTCGACCGGCACCAGATGGGTTCCCTGATGGAGCAGTTGGAAAACCGCGTGCTGGGCATCGGTACCGACGCCGCCCCATACGATCGGGCTGGATTGAAGTTCCAGCGGCTCACCATCCAGCGTTACCGATTTGCCGTTGCTCTCCATTTCGAGCTGCTGAAGATAATCGGGCAGCAGGCCTAGGCGCTCGTCATAGGCAAACACCGCCCGCGTCTCGCATCCCCTTACCTGAGTATAATATTGATCGGCAAAAGCCGCGAGAACCGGAATATTCTGTGCCCAGGAGGTGTCCCGAAAATGCTGATCCATCATGGCAGCGCCGGCGAGCAAGTCTTCGAACGCCTCATATCCCAGCGCCAGAGCGACGCTGAACCCGATCGACGACCATAAGGAATAACGTCCGCCAACACTTTCCGAAAAGGGCAGAACGCGCGTTTCATCGACGCCCCATTCAACCGCCTGATCGGGAGCGGCCGTCAAAGCGACGACTTGCCCCAGCGGATCGGTAATGCCGTCTTCGCGCATCCAGTCCAGTACCGCATTTGCGTTGAGCAATGTCTCTGCGGTCGTAAAAGTCTTGGATGCAATCACCAGAAGCGTTTTACTCGCGGTAAATCGTTCGAGCACCGGTTCAAGCGCCGCACCATCGATATTGGAGACGACGGCGAGCTCATATTTCTCGTCGCCCAGCTTGAGCGCCTGATGGAGCATTTTTGGACCCAGTGCAGAGCCGCCAATGCCAAGATGAATGATCTGGGTAAAATCGCCCAGAACACCCGTTTCAATGACGTCAATCAGGCTTTTCATCCGCTGATGCAGCATGTGGGCATTGTCGACACTTGCCGGGTTCCCTGTTCCGCGCTCGGCGCTATGTTCCGCTGCCCGGCCTTCGCTGATATTGATCGGCTCTCCCGTCAGCAAAGCCTCCACTTTCGCGGACAGGCCCATTTCATCGGCGAGTTTTTCAAAGGCCTGAATGGCTCTCTCGTCCAGGTGCGTTTTTGAAAGATCAAAATAAATGCCAGCCTGTTCCAGACCGAGATTGGCTACCCGATTGGCATCTTTTTCAAAAAGACCGGTCAGCGGGATTTGCGGGAGCGCTTTGATGGTCTGCCAATGGTCTGAAATCATTTCATCATCCGATCTTTAAATCATAAAATTTCGTGCGTCCCCTGAACTCCTTCGCCCTATCTGTCTGACAGGCCGGTCTCAAGTTGAAAATCTTGCCCGCCGGAGAATGCAAGAAATCTTGACGCCAACGCCAATGTCGGCGAAGGGGCGCCATGGCGCGAAATAAAGCAGAACGATCCGAAACGCGGGACTTTGTCGCGTTCCTTGTAAAACTTGCACTGTTCATCCTGATATTGCGCAGTTTCATCATTTCGCCGTTCAATATACCGTCGGAGTCGATGCAACCGCGTCTGGTCGTAGGTGATTATCTGCTAGTTGCAAAATGGCCTTATGGTTTCTCCAAATATAGCCTGCCATTCAGCGTACCCCTGTTTCCCGGGCGTGTATTGCCCGATTCACCGGAACCAGGCGATGTCGTCGTGTTCAAGGCACCGCCAAACGCACATGATGATTATATCAAACGGGTGATCGCCCTGTCGGGTGACATCGTGCAGGTGTCCGATGGCGTGGTCTCGATCAACGGTGCAGCCGTAGAGCGGAAAAGAATCGAAGATTTCGAGCATCCGGTCACGCCCAACAGCCCCTGTTACCGCGAAGAATTTGAATCGGCCGCAGGAAATGGCGAGACGATCTGCCGTTATCCGCAGTTTCAGGAGACTCTGCCCAACGGAGTGACCTATCGAATTCTCGATATTTACGAGAATTCGGAAGGCGATAATACTCAGGCGTTTGTTGTGCCGGAAGGTCATATGTTTTTGATGGGCGACAATCGCGACCGTAGTGCCGACAGCCGTTTTCCCGCTGTAGAAGGTCAGGCTATCGGGATGGTACCGCAAGAAAATCTTGTGGGCCGCGCTTTGGTCTCGGTCTTTTCAACCGATGGTTCGGCTGAATGGATCAAGCCGTGGACATGGTTCACCGCTGCTCGGTGGGAACGCATCGGAGAAGGGTTTTGAACCGCCCGGACTTTCGCGACTGGATTGTCGAAATCACTGGCGAACAGCCATCGTCACCAGAGCTATACGTAAGAGCAGCAACCCACGGCAGCCACGGTGAGAAAGACTATCAGCGGCTGGAATTCCTGGGTGATCGTGTACTCGGGCTTGTCATAGCGGATCATCTTTATCAGAAGTTTCCGGAAGAACCGGAGGGACAATTATCACAGCGCCTCAACGGGCTTGTATCCGGCCCAGTCTGCGGTGCTGTTGCAAAGCATATCGGCGTTGGCAATCATATCCTGCTCGGCAAACAGGCGCGCGATGACGGTGCGCGGCAAAGCGTGAAGGTCCTAGGCGACGTCATGGAATCGCTCATCGGCGCGGTTTACCTTGATCATGGCATGGAGGCCGCCCGAAGCTTCATATTGCGCCACTGGGACAGCCGGGTAACGGCAACCGTGGCTGATGTCAGGCATCCCAAATCTGCGTTGCAGGAATGGGCAGCCGCCAATAATCGCAAGATTCCGGAATATGAACTGGTCGACAAAAGCGGCCCGCATCACGATTTAAAATTCACCATACGGTTGAGCGTTCGCAACATTGGCGAGGTCGAGGCTACCGCCTCTGCTATTCAGGCTGCCGAAACCGCAGCCGCAAAGAAATTTCTGGAAAAATTCACATGACACAAAAATGCGGCGTAGTAGCATTAATTGGCGCACCCAATGCCGGCAAATCAACCCTGATCAACGCTTTGGTCGGCCAGAAGGTCGCGATTACCAGTTCCAAGCCGCAGACCACGCGGACGCGCCTGTTGGGCATCGCTCTCGAGGAAGATACACAGCTTCTGCTGGTTGATACCCCGGGCATCTTCGAACCGCACCGCCGGCTTGACCGTGCAATGGTCTCCGCTGCCTGGGAAGGCGCCGAAGACGCGGATATCATCGTGATGCTGGTCGATTCTCGCGCCGGGCTTGGGACAAAAGTCACCTCGATTGTCGAACGGATCAAACACCGGTCGGAAAAGACCATATTGGTCATGAACAAAGTCGATATTGCCGCCAAAGACAAGATGCTCGGCCATGTCGTCAAGCTGCACGAGTTGGCCGATTTCGACGAGACATTTTTTGTCAGTGCCAAAACCGGTGACGGCCTAGAAGAACTGCGAGCCTATCTGGTCAACGCCATGCCCGAAGGCCCTTGGCATTTCCCCGCCGATCAGGTCTCGGACGCCAGCGAACGTATCCTCGCTGCGGAGATCACCCGCGAGCAGGTTTTCCGGCAGCTGCATGCGGAGTTGCCTTACGCCACCGCCATTGCGATGGAACAATATAAGGAGCGGCCGGATGGCTCGCTCGAGATTCACCAGCAGATACTGGTCGAGAAAGCCAGCCAGAAAGCGATCATCCTCGGCAAAGGCGGGCACCAGATCAAGGAAATCGGCGCTAAAGCGCGTGCGGAGCTATCCGGAATATTGGGCAAGCCCGTCCATCTTTATCTCCACGTTAAGGTCAGTGCGAACTGGGACGAAGATAAAAGCCTTTATCAGGATATGGGGCTGGATTGGGTAAAGTAGATTCCACCTTATCTTGAAGCGAACGTCGCCAAAGGCACGCCTGAAATTCCATTCAGTGGCATCGGATCGCCTCGATCCGCCTATATCCAAGCTTAAAAGATTAAAAGACTGGTAATCTTAGCGATAAATTAGCCAATTACGACGATGGTCTCCTGCAGGAACGAATGACGTTCTGCATAGGGAATGATATTGCAATATCTGGCTTCAGACTTAACCGGCATCCGACATATCATTGCGCGCACCGTGCTTGTTGTGGCCGTATTCTGCGTCAACTCAGTGATCGTTATCGCTGCATCGGATTACACTGGAGGTTTTGCAGCTCTTTGGTCTGCGAATGCCAGCCTGATTTTCATGTTGATGCTATTCCCGCGCAAAGAGCATATATTATACTGCGCAGGCGTTTTTCTGGCGAGCCTGACGGTCAATCTATTTTCGGACTTTCCACTGCAAACGGCGATATTCTATTCACTGTCGAATGTGCTGGAGGCAGTGCTGGCGTATCATATTATCGTGCGACTGGGCTTCCCCAAGACAGGCCTCTATAATCCGGCACAATTGGCTAAATTCGGTATCGTTGCGGTGATTGTTACGGCAATTTCGGCCACCACAGCGTCCTTGGGCAGCAATGAGGGATTCGGAAAATCCTGGTTGTCCTGGTTTGGATCGGACCTGCTCGGTCTTCTAATCTTCTTGCCCTGTTTCAATATTGTTCACGCGACGTTGACGGGCGCCGAAAAATACATCTGGCCAAATAACCGGCGGCTCGAATTTGCAGCTGTCCTGTTACTCGTGTTCGCGGTTTCATCCGCGGCGCTTGTCCAATCGATTATCCCATTATTGTTCCTTACCGCGATACCGGTCTTTATCGCCGTGTTCCGTTTCGGGCCATTGGGAGCTATGGCATCGACAATCATCGTCGCCATTGTGGCGGAGTTTTTAACTATTTCGGGATTTGGCCCGATTGCCGCACTGGATGCGAGCCAGATCACCAAAATATATGTTTTACAGGCCTATATCGCCAGCCAGCTGATGTTGGCGCTGCCCATCGCGTCCCTATTGGCCGATCGACAGAGCAAGGTTGATAAAATCATCGAACATGAAAAACTGCTTCGATCTATGGCTGAGAAGGCCCATCGAAAGGCCGATGCGGCAAAGCTACAAAAGATCCGTCTGCTTGCTCGTGATGAACTGACCGGTCTTTCATCAAGACGCCATATCATGGAACAAAGCGAGCAAGCCTTCCAGCGCGCGCAATCGGGACGCAGGGTCCTATCCATCGCCATTTTTGATGTGGATGAGTTTAAATCGGTCAATGACCAGTTCGGACACGCCGTCGGAGACGAAATACTCAGCATGATCGGCAAGGTCGCCAGGCGCAGCCAAACCAGAAAACAATTGATTGGCCGTATAGGTGGTGAGGAATTTCTGGTTTTGATGCCGGACACTTCCATCGCTGAGGCCGAAGCCCAAGTCGAGACGTTGCGCCTAGCGATAATGAACGCGCGGTTGCCCGACCGCGGTATCGGAGTAACGGTTAGCGCGGGACTGGCAGAAAGCTCCGGGGCGGATGATCTGAAGAAAATGTTGCTACTGGCAGATATTGCGCTTTACGCTGCAAAACATGCGGGGCGAAATCGTCTGGAAATCGCGGCATAATCTGCATCCATGTTTGGGCACAAATACCGAAGAATCTGTAGATAAGAATCCGCTCATGCGCGCATCGCCTGCCATAGGTAAATCTCCTGATATCCGAAAACCAGAGTTGCGAATATTCGAAGACTGGAAAGAAGGCACTGCTTTGGTGCCCCGGACAGCCCGCTTTCATTCGAGAGAATTTACCAGTCGCAGCAAAGGAATATATATGAGCCACGTATCGCATGACCTCCACGCCGAATTCCCGAATGACGAGAAAATACTTCACGAACTGAAATTGTCAGACGCGCATTTCAAAACAGTTTCCGACCGCTATCACGATATTAACAAGGAAATTCATCGCATTGAATCAGAAGTCGAAGCCGCATCTGACGAGCGCAGCGAAGAGCTGAAAAAGCAGCGTCTGCTGATTCTGGACGAAGTTGCCACCATGATTTCAAAGGCCAAAGGCGCCTGAATGAAAAATGGCGCAGGATGCACTAAAATAAGCTACCTGCGCCATGATTGCAAAAACCGATAGTTTGGACGAACCCGTTGGCAGGCGCATCCAAACTACATTCTATTCTTCTTTGGCCTTAACCGGAGCTTTCTTGGCGGCAGGCTTCTTTTTTGTTGCCGGTTTCTTCTTCGCAGCGGGCTTTTTCTTGGCGGCCGGTTTCTTCTTAGGCGCGGCTTTCTTAGCCCGCTTTTTGGCGGGGCCTTTGGCGGCGCGATCGTCAATCAGCTGCGCTGCTTCTTCCAGCGTCAGCTGGTCCTTGTCGACCGTCTTGGGCAAGGACGCATTGGTCGTACCATCGGTGACATAAGGACCGAAGCGGCCGTCCATCAGCTTGATCTCTTCCTCTGTGCGCGGATGCTTGCCCATGATCTTGAGTGGCTCCATCTTGCCGCGACCTCGACCACCGCCGTTTTTCGCGGCGTCCGCCAATTTGGCAACGGCAGCGTTCATACCGATTTCGAACACTTCCACCGTATTCTCGAGCCGTGCCGATTTACCATTGTGGCTCAGATAGGGGCCATAGCGACCAATTTGCGCTGTTACCGGCTCGCTGGTCTCCGGATGGATACCGACTTCGCGCGGCAGTGACAGAAGTTTAACCGCCCATTCGAGCCCGAAATCTTCGGCCGGGATATCCTTGGGAATAGACGAGCGCTTGGCTTCCTTGCCCTCGCCTTTTTCGACATAGGGTCCGAAACGGCCTACCTTTTTGGTGATTTTTTCATCGCTGTCGGGATCAACTCCCAGTTCCTGTGGACCTTCGTCCTCGTCGGCATTGGCGCCACCACCTTGCGCAAAACGCCGGGTGAATTTGCATTCCGGATAGTTGGAACAAGCTACAAAGGCTCCAAAGCGCCCGCCGCGCAAGGCCAGCTTTCCTTCGTTACAACGCGGGCAAAGCCGGGGATCGCTGCCATCTTCCTTTTCCGGGAAAAGATAATCCCCCAGGAACGTGTCCAGCTCTGCCGTCACTTCCGACGGCAATTTCTCCATTACTTCGACGGTCTTGGGCTTGAAGTCATGCCAGAAGGCTTCGAGAATGGCCTGCCACTGGGCGCGACCACCACTGACTTCGTCGAGTTCGTCTTCCAGCGCGGACGTATAATCATAAGCTACGTAACGGTCGAAAAACCGCTCGAGAAATCCGGTCAATAAGCGCCCGCTTTCCTCTGCAAAGAAACGGTTTTTCTCGATCCTGACATAGGCGCGGTCTTTTAGCGTCTTGATGATCGAAGCATAGGTCGATGGCCTTCCGATGCCCAGTTCTTCCATTTTCTTGACCAGACTGGCTTCGCTGTAGCGTGGTGGCGGCTGGGTAAAATGCTGGGAAGCATCAACGGATTTCTTCGCCGGACTGTCACCTTGGGACATGGCCGGCAACAAGCCGCCATCTTCATCCTTGTCGTCGTCCCTGCCTTCTTCGTAAAGGGCAAGGAATCCGGGGAATTTCACGACCTGACCATTTGCCCTCAGACCGGTTTTTCCCGTTCCATCGAGCATTTCGACGGTGGTCCGTTCGAGCCGGGCAGACGCCATCTGGCTGGCCATCGCGCGCTTCAGGACAAGATCATAAAGCTTTGCATGGTCGCCGCTACCGACGGTTTTCTTGGTGAAACTGGTCGGGCGGATGGCTTCATGCGCTTCCTGCGCATTTTTTGCCTTGGATTTGTAGATCCGCGGGCTGTCCGGAACATAGCTTGCGTCATAGCGATCCGAGATCGCCTTGCGCGCTTCGGAAATAGCGCTGCCGTCCATCTGCACACCATCGGTACGCATATAGGTAATTGCGCCATCTTCATAAAGTTGCTGGGCGATCCGCATGGTGTGGCTAGCCGAATAGCCGAGTTTTCGGGCCGCTTCCTGCTGCAAGGTCGACGTCGTGAACGGCGGCGGCGGATTGCGGGTCAGCGGCTTGGTTTCGATCGACTCAATCGTGAAAAGGCCGTTTTCAACAGCGGTCTTGGCCAGCATGGCCTGCCCTTCGTTGGCCAGATCCATCTTGCCCAGTTTCTTGCCGTCATGGATTGTCAGCCGAGCTTCAAATGCCTGACCGCCCTGTTCCATTTGCGCAGTGACAGACCAATATTCCTGTGGTTTGAATATTTCGATTTCACGTTCCCGCTCGACGATCAGCCTGAGCGAGACAGACTGTACGCGGCCCGCAGATTTCGCGCCGGGAAGCTTCCGCCACAAGACCGGAGACAAGGTGAAGCCAACCAGATAATCCAGTGCCCGGCGTGCGCGATAGGCGTCGATCAGATCCTCGTCCAATGCCCTCGGATGAGCCATGGCTTCGGTCACGGCAGCCTTGGTAATCGCATTGAAGGTTACGCGGTCGACCTTGTCGGGAAGCGCCTTCTTATTGCGAAGAACTTCCTGAACATGCCAGCTGATCGCTTCCCCTTCACGGTCAGGGTCGGTTGCGAGGATCAATCGTGTGGCTTTTTTCGACTCAGCGGTAATCTCTTTGAGCTGCTTGGCTTTGTCGGGATAGTTCTGCCAGGTCATGGAGAAGCCATCGTCCGGATCGACCGAACCATCTTTGGGCGGAAGGTCGCGAATATGGCCGTAGGAAGCCAATACCTTGAAATCCGATCCCAGATATTTCTCAATGGTTTTGGCTTTGGCGGGGGACTCGACAATAACTAGCTGCATATGTTCCGATTTTCTTTGTTCTCACGTATACGCGCGAGGCTGTGACAGGGATTAGGGTTAGGTCAAGGCCCTGATTGAAGTTTTTTGTCAATGGCGATGAAAATTTAGCGCGGTCAACAGTAGCTAGCTGGACAGGCTTACACGAGCACCCGCATGACGCGCCAGACGGCCGGCGAGTTCCAGCTCAAGCAAAGCCAATTGCACCAAAGAGGGGGACATTCCGGATTGCCGGACGAGTTCGTCGACGGCGACCGGGGTCACGCTGAGCAAGGGCAATAGAGAGGTCCTATCCGCGCCGTGGACATCCGCAAGATCGGATTTTCCGATATCCGAGAATTTACAATTACTCGGAATTTCATCGCTGCGGATCGCAGATTCCGCCCGATCATCAAAATGATGGATCAGTTCCAGGACATCATCAGCTGACTGGACCAGATTTGCCCCATCGCGGATCAGCATGTTGCAGCCCCTCGACCGCGGATCGAGCGGAGAGCCGGGGATAGCCATGACCTGTCGTCCCGATTCCGCCGCCAATCTAGCCGTAATCAGCGAACCGGAACGCGGCGCAGCTTCAACAACCACCGTTCCTCTCGCCAGTCCTGCGATGATACGGTTGCGATAAGGAAAATGCCTGACGCGCGGTTCCGTGCCCGGTGGTTGTTCCGCCAACAACAGCCCGTGTTCGGCGATCGATCGCTGGAGATCCATATTTTCCGGCGGATAGAATATGTCGAGTCCGCCAGCAATAACGCCGATGGTCGCCTTCCCCAAAGAACCTTGATGGGCCGCCGTATCGACACCCTTTGCCAGTCCAGATACAATGGCGACACCCGCCTCTACCAGACTATTGGCAAGGTCCCGGGCAAAGCGGCATGCAGCCGCAGAGGCGTTTCGTGCGCCGACCATGGCGACGGTTGGACGTTCCAGAAGCTCCAGCCTCCCGCGCCAGATCAATGCCGGTGGCGGATTGCCGAGTTCCGCCAGAAGAGCCGGATAGGCAGCGTCGCCGAGGAAGAGAAACCGGGCGCCAAGTTTGTGAACCGCCTTCATTTCAGAGATGATTTGCTTCTCGTCAGCAATCCGCGGCGACCGTCCGCCGCCCCGTGCAGCCAGATCGGGGATAGCCTCCAGCGCGCGCGCTGCGGAGCCATATCTTCTGATCAATTGCTGATATGTAACGGGTCCGATATTCTCGGATCGGATAAGCCGGAGCCGGTCAAACGCTTCCTGGCTTTCTCCCATTCACTTCAAACCTTTTTAGATGCTCCGACTTTCGGTTCTTCGCCCGCTATCAGACGCTCGATATTCGAGCGATGCTTCCACAAAACCAGCAGCGCCAGTCCTATGAACATGGGAATCATGCTGGATTCCCCCAATACGAAGGCCGCTATCGGTACCGATATGGCGGCAAGCATTCCTCCCACCGACGAATAGCGCCACAGCGCAAGCGAGCCAAGCCATGTGACCGCAAATATCAACCCTGCGACAGGGATCAGGGCGGTTACGACACCGAGCAGGGTCGCAACCCCCTTGCCGCCGCTAAACCTGAGCCAGACGGGGTAAAGATGGCCAAGGAAGGCCCCCAGCCCGGCAAGTACGCCAAGCCCACCGGAAACCTGCATGGCCAGATAGACCGCTGCATATCCCTTGCCGATATCGAGCAACAGGGTCAGGGCCGCGAGCCCCTTGTTGCCGGAGCGCAATACATTGGTCGCACCGATATTGCCCGATCCGGTTTTGCGCAAATCGCCGCCGCCGGTCACGCGGGTCAACAGAAGTCCAAAGGGGATCGAGCCCAGCAAATAGCCGAACAACAACGCCAATATTGGTTCTACCCACATAGACTGCACCGAAATTACCCCTTGTTGCGTTCGCGCTATATTCACAGCGGATATTCGGCAAGCGTTTCGTCGCAAAAAACGGCCAAGGGCAAACATCTGTCGGACGAACCGAAGCAGTTGCCGTGTCCGTGCAATTCTGGCTATGGACAAAATATGACAGAAGCACAGATTGCCGAATGCCCTCCCCTGTTATTTTTCGACACCGGCGTCGGCGGATTGTCGGTGTTGCGCGAAACGATCAAACTGCTACCGCATGCGCCGATTGTCTATGCTGCGGACTATGCCGGACTACCTTACGGGATGAAATCCGAAGCGGAATTGGCAGCGCGGGTACCGGCACTTCTCGGCCGACTCGTCGAGCGCTATAAGCCGATATTGGCGACGATCGCCTGCAACACCGCCTCGACTATCGCGCTGGATCATGTCCGGTCCGCCTTGAATATTCCGGTTGTCGGGACTGTACCCGCGATCAAGCCCGCCAGTATGTTGACCAAAACCGGCGTGATCGGCCTACTGGGAACCCGCGCAACCATCCGGCAACCCTATGTCGACCGGCTTGCCGCCGATTTCGCATCCAACAAGATATTGCTTCGTCATGCTGCTCCCGATCTCGTCTATGCAGCAGAAGCCAAGCTGCGCGGGGAAAAACCGGATCCGCGGGTGATCAGAGAGGCCATGGAAGGATTGATGGATCAGCCGGACGGCGGGCAGATCGATACCGTCATTCTCGCTTGCACCCATTTCCCGCTATTGCGCGACGAATTGTCAGAGGCAGCCCAACGGCCGGTCCAGTTCATCGACGGCGCAGCGGGAATTGCGCGGCGCATTGCCTATCTTACCAAAGAAATATCCTGGCCGGCGGCCGGTCGGGAGGGAATATTTGTTACAACAGGAGCGCTCGACGATATCGAACCCTATCGCCCGACTATCGCTCAATATGGCATCAAACGGTTCGAAACCCTCTAACTCTATGGTAGGCAACTCTTATTGCGAGTGGTTTGCGCTGGAAATTCCGAGGAAAGGCCGCTAAGGGCCATTTCAAGACAACCGCAAAACAGATTTGACGCAGGATTTGGTATACAGTGGATTACGACAAGATTTTTTCGCAAGCGATTGACCGGCTCCATGCCGAAGGACGCTATCGGGTATTCATTGACATTTTGCGCAACAAGGGTTCGTTCCCGAACGCCCGCTGTTTCGCGCATCACAACGGACCGCAACCGGTCACTGTCTGGTGCTCCAACGATTATCTGGCGATGGGCCAACATCCCGATGTGATCGTGGCGATGGAAGAAGCGCTGCACAATGTCGGCGCCGGCTCGGGCGGAACCCGCAATATCGGCGGCAACACCCATTATCACATTCAGCTCGAGCGGGAACTGGCCGACTGGCACAATAAATCCGGCGCACTGCTTTTCACGTCCGGCTACGTATCCAACGAAGCCACGCTCTCGACGCTGACCAAAATCCTGCCGGGCTGCATTATTTTTTCCGACGAACTGAACCATGCGTCGATGATCGCCGGGATCAAGAACAGCGGCTGCGAGAAACGGGTTTTCCGTCATAATGATCTGGAACATCTCGAAGAATTGCTGGCGGCCGAAAATCCGGAAGTACCAAAGCTGATCGCTTTCGAAAGTATTTACTCGATGGATGGCGATATCGCGCCATTGCACGCGATCTGCGATCTGGCCGACAAATATAATGCGCTCACCTATTGCGATGAAGTGCATGCTGTCGGAATGTACGGCGAACGCGGTGGCGGTATTTCGGAACGCGACAAGGCCGCCGACCGCATCACGATCATTGAAGGCACGCTGGCCAAGGCCGTGGGCGTCATGGGCGGCTATATTACCGCCGACCAGAAGATCGTCGACGTGATCCGCTCCTATGCACCCGGCTTTATCTTCACCACCAGCCTGTCACCAGTGCTTGTTGCCGGTGCTCTGGCAAGCATTCGTCATCTGAAACAGTCAACCGCAGAGCGCGATGGTCAGCAGGCTGCTGCCCAGATGCTCAAGGACCTTTTTGCAGAATCAGGCCTGCCGGTAATGGATTCATCGACCCATATTGTTCCGCTGCTGGTCGGTGATCCGGTCAAAGCCAAGAAAATCAGCGACATATTGCTCGCTGAATATGGTGTTTATGTACAGCCGATAAATTATCCCACCGTACCGCGCGGTCTCGAACGGCTGCGGTTTACGCCTGGCCCTGCGCATAGCGAAGCGATGATGAAAGACCTGGCCCAGGCGCTGGTCGAAATCTGGAGCCGACTGGATCTGGAACTGGCGATCGCGGCCTAGTTTCCGGATCAGGAGTCCCGCATTATAGTGAAATTATCGGGCCAATTTCCCGATTGAAGCTCGCTGTTTTCGCCGCACGATAAAAATCCGCCGGAACTTTACACAGGCGCGCGCTTTTCTTTTCTGTGACCTTTGGCTCCAGTCCGCAGAATTCCGGCCATTTTCGTTTCGACCCTTGTAGGCGAGTGTGACCTTCCAGACGGGCGTCAAAATTAGTACGGTTTCGCGCGCGGACGGGCGGTGGCGCTATCATCTATCCAATATGTCAAAGAGCCCAAATTAGAACCGCCAGAAGATATGCCCTCAGGGCCGGTGTAGGAAAGAATTATCAGGCCCTAGCCACCCGCGATGATTTCCGCGAACCGCTGACGATCTACATTGCCGCCGGACAGGGTGATGGCCGTCCGGTCGCCCAGCCCGACCTTGCCGGCAAGAATTGCGGCCAGAGCAACGGCGCCGCCCGGTTCAACGACCAGACGCAATTTCTCGAATGCGACCCGCATCGCGTGATGCACTTCAGCGGTGGAAACAGAGATCCCTGTCGCGTTGCGATCTTTCAGAATATTGAACGTGATTGGAGCGACGCTGAGCGTCTGCAGCGCGTCACAATCGGTGGCGGGCGGGTTGTCCCCTACCGGTACGATTGCTCCGCCTTCCAGCGAGCGTTTCATGTCGTCCCAGCCTTCCGGCTCGACGACCAGAATTTTGGCATCGGGGTTGGCCAGAGCCGTGCCGCTCGCAAGACCGCCACCGCCGCAACAGATGACCAGCTGATCCGGCTGATATCCGGTTAGTGCCAGCATCTGCTCGCGTATCTCGATACCGCAACTGCCCTGCCCTTCGACGATCCATGGGTCATCGAAACTGGGCACTACCACGGCTCCGGTTTTCTGCGAAAATTCTGCCGCCAATTGCTCGCGATTGCCACTCATCCGGTCATAGGTGATAATCTTGGCACCCAATGCCCTGGTGTTCTCCAGTTTCGCCTTGGGAGCATCCTCGGGCATGATGATGGTCGTGGGCACATCCAGTTCGCGGGCCGCCCATGCGACTCCCTGAGCGTGATTGCCGCTGGAAAACGCGACAACACCATATTTGCGCTGTTCGTCGGTCAAATCGGTCAGACGGTGCCATCCTCCTCGAATCTTGAACGCGCCAATCGGTTGCAGGCATTCCGCCTTGCACCAGATTGTTGTGCCGTCGATATCGAGCGGCAGCAAGGGTGTGGCGGGCAGAATGGAGGCGATTTTCTGCGCCGCGCGTTCGACACCCCTGAAACTTGGTTGGCGCTCCGGGTCCATCAGGTATTGCTCTGTCATGGTCTCTCCCTATATGCGGAGCTAACATTTCTCCAGCATTTAGAGTGGAAATCATGGGTAAGATATTGGTGATCGGCGCAGGCGGCGTCAGTTCGGTAGCAGTGCATAAAATGGCACAGTTGATAGCGGCAGACAGCGGCCCTTTTAGCGAAATTCTATTGGCCAGTCGCACTTTATCAAAATGCGAAGCGATAGCCGACTCGGTCAAGCAGCGCACCGGTGTGACCATTAGAACGTCTCAAATTGACGCCGATGATGTTCCGGCCCTGACCGCACTGATCGAGCAGGAAAAGCCCGATCTCGTGGTTAATCTGGCGCTGCCCTATCAGGATCTGCCGATCATGGATGCGTGCCTGGCGACCAAGACCGACTATCTCGATACCGCCAATTACGAACCGCGCGACGAGGCGAAGTTCGAGTATAAATGGCAGTGGGATTATCAGGACCGGTTCAAGAATGCGGGGATCATGGCGCTGCTCGGCTCCGGCTTTGACCCTGGTGTAACCAGCATATTCACCAGCTGGCTGAAGAAACATCATTTCGACCGGATCGACACGCTCGATATTCTCGACTGCAACGGCGGCGATCACGGTCAGCATTTCGCGACCAATTTCAATCCGGAGATCAATATCCGGGAAGTGACTGCCAATTCCCGCCACTGGGAAAATGGCGACTGGGTGGAAGGACCGCCGCTGACGCAAAAGCAGGAATTTGATTTCGAGGCGGTCGGCCCGAAGAATATGTATTTAATGTATCACGAGGAAATTGAATCACTGAAGACGCATCTCCCGGAAATCCAGCGCATCCGCTTCTGGATGACCTTTGGCGACGCTTATCTGACCCATCTCGAGGTGCTGCAGAATGTCGGTATGACGCGGATCGATCCGGTAATGTACGAAGGCCGCGAGATCATCCCGTTGCAGTTCCTGAAGGCCGTATTGCCCGAACCGGCGAGCCTCGGCGAAACAACCAAGGGCAACACCAATATCGGTGTCATCGCGACCGGCGTGAAAGACGGCGTTCAGAAGACGCTCTACGTCAAGAATATCTGCAGCCATGAAGCGGCGTTTGAGGAAACCGGCAATCAGGGTGTCAGCTATACCACCGGCGTTCCGGCGATGATTGGCGCGGCGATGATGTTGTCCGGCCAGTGGAAGGGCGACGGCGTATTCAACATGGAACAGTTCGATCCGGACCCGTTCATGGAGATGCTGAACCAGCATGGCCTGCCATGGACATTGGAAGAATTGGAAGCACCTTTGGCGTTCTAGGATGGAGACCAAGGCAGGCAATCCCGGCGCTTTTTCGCGCTTTAACCTAGGCCGGGTGCCCTCGCCTGCCTTTGTCGTCGATGAAGTCGCGGTGCGGCGGAATTTGGAAATTCTGGCTGATATCAAGGAACGGTCGGGCGCCAAGGTCCTGCTGGCGCTCAAGGCTTTTTCGATGTGGTCGCTGGCGCCATTGATCGACGAATATCTTGATGGCTATTGCGCCTCTGGCCTGTGGGAGGCTCGGCTTGCCAAAGAACATTTTAGCGGCCCCATCAGCACTTATTCACCGGCATATAAGGCAGACGATCTGGCCGAACTATGCCGGATTTCCGAGCATATCACCTTCAACAATCCGGCCCAAATAGATCGATGGAAAAATGATTCTAATCAGAATCTTCCACTTGATAGCTCAGAAATTGGTTTAAGAATTAACCCGCAAATCCCGTTGGGCGAGACGGAGAAATATGATCCGAGCCAGCCCCATAGCCGGCTGGGCTTCCCGATCAGCCAGTTGCGGCCTGACCATTTTCAGCATCTCTCTGGCATCCACTTCCACAATCTCTGCGAACAGGGCTTCGATGCTCTGCAGAGGACCTGGGAGAAAGTTGAGCCGATTATCGCACCGCATTTCGGCACGTTGAAATGGATCAATCTTGGCGGCGGTCACCACATTACGCGTGAC
This sequence comes from uncultured Parasphingorhabdus sp., assembly GCF_963975555.1. Classification (GTDB taxonomy): domain Bacteria; phylum Pseudomonadota; class Alphaproteobacteria; order Sphingomonadales; family Sphingomonadaceae; genus Parasphingorhabdus. The sequence goes on from NZ_CAXBHH010000002.1 coordinate 413,865, forward strand.
GATTATGACCGTGACGCGCTGGTCGGCTTTCTGAAAGAGCTGATAGCAAAATCCGGCTGCGAGATCTATCTCGAACCCGGTGAAGCCGTGGCACTGGATGCCGGCATATTGGTCGGCGAGATACTGGATGTGTTCGACAATGGCATGCCGGTCGGGATCACCGACATTTCGGCAACCTGCCATATGCCCGATGTTATCGAGGCCCCTTATCGCCCGGCCATGCTGGATGAACGCAGCGAAGGTACAGCGATCCGACTCGGGGGACCGAGTTGTCTGGCCGGAGATATTATCGGCGATTATATACTGCCCGAAGCCCCGCATATCGGCCAGCGTATCGCGTTTCTCGATCAGGCCCATTATTCGATGGTCAAGACCAACACGTTCAATGGCGTTCCCCTGCCGTCGATCTGGCTGTGGAACAGTGAAAAGGATGAGCTGAAATGCGTCAAAACCTTCGACTGGACGGCGTTCAGGGATCGGCTCAGCTAAAAAATGCTTTTGTTCAGCTTCTGTAAGGACTTCGGTCTTTACAGAGCCATCAAGTGGCCATATAGCCGCGCCTTGCTGCCCCATGGCCGCTTGCGTATCCGCAAGGCAGCTCAATCGATCTTAGCCTATAAGGGGGTCCCTTGAGTTGCACCATTATCTTGATGCTGAGGAGCTGACGAAGGCTCTAAGCCCAGACATTCCAGTTTTGCTTAACCGGCCACATGCAGCCCGACGTGCTGCGCGTTATTTTGTCGAGCAATTTCCCGGCAAATCCCTTTACGCCGTCAAAGCGAATCCTTCGCCCGCATTGCTGCAATTGCTGTGGGAAGAAGGCGTGACCCATTTCGACGTGGCTTCGATCGACGAAGTCCGCATCGTTCGCGCAGCTTTGCCCGACGCGACGCTCTGCTACATGAATCCGGTCAAGCAATTGTCATCGATACGCGAAGCCTATCGCGACCATGGCGTTCGGATTTTCTCGCTTGATAGTATCGAAGAACTGGAAAAAGTCGAACTGGGCACCGAGTTTGCGGATGACCTGACACTTTGCGTCCGGATCCGGGTTGCGTCCGAATTCGCGGAAATCAGCCTTGCTTCGAAATTCGGCATTGATGTCGATGAATCCGCAGAATTGCTCCAGCGTGCGCGGCAACGGGCAGACAGCCTCGGCATTTGCTTCCACGTCGGCAGCCAGGCGATGACGCCGCTTGCCTATGTCCATGCTCTGGAACGGGTCCGTACCGCCATTGTCGGGGCGTCGGTTACCGTCGACATCGTCAATGTAGGGGGTGGCTTTCCATCGATCTATCCTGATCTGGAGCCGGTTTCGCTCAACCATTATTTTACTGCTATCGACCGCACGTTCGAAGATTTGCCGATCAGCTATTCCGCCGAACTCTGGTGCGAGCCAGGCCGTGCGCTGTCTGCCGAATATAGCTCGCTGGTGGTTAAGGTCGAACGGCGCCGTGGTAACGAGCTGTTTATCAACGACGGCGCCTATGGCACCCTGTTCGACGCCGCGCATATCGGCTGGCGGTTTCCCGTGCGCCAGGTTGGTGCGGATGGGGAAGGCGGAACGACCACCGGCTTCAGCTTCTATGGTCCGACCTGCGACGACATGGATTTCATGGCCGGCCCGTTTAACCTGCCCGACAGCATCAAGGCCGATGATTATATCGAGATCGGTATGATCGGTGCTTATGGTTCTGCGATGCGGACGAAATTCAACGGCTATGGCAGCAGTCACGAATATGATGTCACCGACGAACCCATGGCCAGCCTCTATGTCGGCGAAAATCTGGACCGGTCCGATCGCGACAATGTGGTGTCTTTCCCGACCGCCTGACGGCCAAACTAGGTTGCAATTGACAATCCTTTGTAATTGAAGCAGTTTCTCCCCGGGCTTGGGGAGATTAAGAATCATGGATATTGCTATTCTGACACCCGCTGCGGTGCTTGTCTTGTGGTCGCTGATCATGTTGCTGTGGATGGCGGGCACGCGATTCCCGGCGATGGCGAAATCGGGGGCGGATCTGTCCAAGGCCGCGCCCGGCGGACGGGGAAGTGATCTGGAAGGGGTAATCCCTGACAAGGTGAACTGGAAATCCCACAATTACACCCATCTGATGGAACAACCGACACTGTTCTACGCCACGGTGGCGATCCTTGCGATTGCCGGCGCAGGCCACGGGATGAATCTCTATTTCGCCTGGGCCTATGTCATCATCAGGATCATCCACAGCATCTGGCAGGCAACCGTCAATCTGGTGAAAGTCCGCTTCATGCTCTTTGTGCTGTCGACGATCTGCCTGCTTGTCATGGCGATCAATGCGCTGTGGGCCACGCTTGTTTAGAGTAATAATAATATAAGGGAGGGAATTTATGGAGAATAGCCTGTTGCTGCAGCCGATGGTTGCGCTCATTTTATGGACGATGCTGATCTGGCTGTGGATGTATGTCACGCGGATACCGGCGATGAACAAGGCCAAGATCGACTCAGCCAATCTGGTCGGTGGCAAGGGTGGCGATCTTGATGAACTGCTGCCACCGGAAGTGCAGTGGAAAGCGCATAATTATAACCATTTGCTGACAGAACCGACGCTTTTTTACGCAATTTGTGTCGTTTTGATCCTCTCCGGTCAGGATTATGGACTGAACCTGACCATCGCCTGGATCTATGTCGGCCTGCGGGTTCTACACAGTCTTGTTCAGGTGACAATCAACCGCGTGATCTTTCGGTTCATGCTATTTTCCCTGTCCAGTCTTTGCATCATCGCCCTGGCAATTCATGCGGCGATTGCAGTATTCCACTAGTTCCGGCGTTCCTGCGGAGGCATTTGCTTTCGCAGGCCCCGGCTAGCGGCTGAAGCTGGACACGATCTCGACATGGGTAGACCATAGAAACTGCCCGACCGGCCATACCTGGCGGAGCTTGTATCCGGCATCGCAAAGCTGCTTTGCATCTCTGGCGAAGCTCGCCGGATTGCAGCTGATATAGCAGATTTTCTCGACCTCTGATTGTGCCAGTTGCAAGATCTGTTCGCGTGCGCCGGCCCGTGGCGGGTCAAGAATGACGGCATCAAAACGGTTGAGCTCTTCAGCGCTCAGCGGCCGACGGAAAAGGTCGCGATGCTCGCAGAATATCTGACGGGTGGAATGATTGGCCACCATTTTGAGCGCGCCCATCGTGTCGCGAGCGCCTTCGGCAGCATAGACCTTCTTGTCATCGCCGAGCGCCAGAGTGAACGTGCCCAGTCCTGCGAACAGGTCGGCGACAAGCCGCGCGTCACCAACGGCCTCGAGCATCGCCCAAACGAGCATCTGCTGGCCGTCGCGAGTCGGCTGCAAAAAGGCGCTATGCGGGAAGCTGACGGCCATTCCGCCCAACGTGATCGTCACCGGCTCCGGTTCCCACTGTGTCTCCGAGCCATAGCCGCCATCGACGGACAGACGCGCCAATCCATTGGCTTTGGCAAAATCCGACAAGGCCTCGCGCTGCTCCAAGCCCTCAGGCTCGTAATTGCTGATCAGCAGGTCGATCCCCTGATCCACGAGCGTCATCTCGATATTCATGTCATGCTTGCGACGCGACGCATTTTTCAGAAACGTCCGCAGAGGCGCGAGAAGCGCGAATAATTCGGGTGCCATGATCTCGCATTGCTGCAGATCGACGATGCGATGGCTGCCGGCACCGCTGAACCCTAGCTTGAATTGGTCGCCGAGCTTGGCAGCGCGCAGACTGGCGCGGATTCTGGTTTTTGGCCGGGAGACCTGCGGCGGGTGCAGCAGTTCTGCCGCCAGCCCCTGTCCTTCCAGTGCGTAGGCCACTCGCTCGGTGAGGAAGCGGGTGTAGCTTTCGTCATCAAGATGCTGCAGATTGCAACCGCCGCAGGTCTGAAAATGCTGGCACGGAGGCTCGACATGATGCGGCCCCTTGATCAGGCCACCATCTTCATTCAACCGGTCGAGCGGGGCAGAAAAGGCGACATGGCGGCCATCAGCGGTCACGCCATCACCTTTTGCGGCAACACGAAGAATCAGGTCGGGATCGGGAGTCGCGGTCATAAGCATTCCTGCAAAGTGGCGGGGAGTTGGTCGATAAGCATTTCAGGCGTGAAAGCGGGGCCAGCCAGTTGTCCTGCCCTGCTGTGCAGCCATTGGCCCTCGCACGCTGCCTTATAAGCACTGATGCCCGTTGCCAAGCGACTTGCGATAATCCCGGCCAACACGTCACCGGTACCCGCTGTTGACAGCCATGGACAGGATTGCGCCGATATCGATGCTTTGCCGTCCGGGCTGACGATTACGGTATCGGAACCTTTCAGCAGAATGCTGCATTCCGCTTGATTGGCAAGACTGCGGCTATCCTCGAGTTTGTGGTGCGAAGCGTCTGGCATCAGACCGGAAAACTCTCCCGCATGGGGTGTTGCGATGGTCTCGGCAGAGCGGCCCTTCACCAGGTCGATAAATTGCGATCCCCCAACGGTTAGCGCATCGGCATCCAGAACAAGTGGTGCATCTGCAGCGAGCGCAGTGGTGAGTAATTCCCTCGCCCGGTCATCCCGGCCCAGACCGGGACCCAGGACGATGGCGGAGATACGCTGATCGGAAAGCTTATGTTGAAGTTCGGCCATGTCCTGCACCGTCTCGACCACAATGCTGGGATGCGGAGCGATAAAACCGGCACGTGCGAAGATTTTGATATAGCCTGCCCCCGTTTTCTGGGCGGCCATCGCGGTGAGCTGGGCTGCGCCGGGCATGGCCCCGGCGACGATGGCGACTAGGCCACGGCTATATTTATGGTCGTGCGATGTCGGCGGGGGAATCCGGGGTCTGGACAGAATCCCGAGATCGCTGTCCCCTGCGATACCTATATCAATCCCGACCAGATCGCCCATTTTGGATCGCGCAGGTTCGAGGAAATGGGAAGGCTTGAACGCGCCGAGGGCGATGCATGTATCAAATGCCGGGATATCGTTGAGCAGCTTGCCATGATCGGACTCGACACCGCTGGGCAGATCGATCGCAATCCGTCGCTTTGCGCCTACAAACAGGCGGGTGAAATGGGCGAACCATTCGTCGCCGACTGCGCGGGTCAGGCCGGTGCCGAAGAGGCAATCGACAAATTGCGCTGCCAGTTGCGCATCTGGGAGTGCGACAGTCTTGCCTCGCCACTGCGATTTCGCATGTCGCGCTGCTTCTGTTGTCGGTTCCAGCGGTGCGGCAATACTGACATCGACGCCTTTTTCGAGCAGCCATTGCGCGATGACATAGCCGTCTCCGCCATTATTGCCGGGACCGCACAGCACCAACGTTGGCATATCGGCGGCGATCCGCCAGATCATTTGCGCGGCGCCCTGCCCGGCCCGACGCATCAGTTCCTGCACCGCAACACCGCTGTCGATCAAGAGCTGCTCCGCCAGCTTCATTTCAGCGGCGGTCAATATGTTCCCGTTATTCAGCAAAAATGCCTCTAGTTTCCGGCTTGTGCCGGATCTTTGCTAGTCTCTGTCGCGTTCGCGGGCAAGGCTTCGGATTTTGCGGTGGACTTGATTTGTGCCGGCAGCAGATATTTGTCGGGGCCGACGCTGACCAGTATCTTGCCATCCTCGACGATAGATATCTGCGCCTTGTCGAAACCGTCGGCGGCTTCGAGGCCGTGGCCATCGGTCAGGACGTTAAAGCGGCGAAAACCGCCATCGGGATGGCGGATGATCATCGTGACGCCGCCTTCACCGCTCAACCGTTCGGTAAAACAGTCACGTGTATAGTCGCTTGCGCCATCAATCGCGCATTCGATTTTACCGTCATCACCGGCCTGATCCGCCGCCCGCTGTTCCGCGTCTGCGAGAACGCCATTATCGGGCCGGTTCTCGCAGGCGGTCAGCAACAGCGTCAGGCCGACAATATTAGATATCCGCATAGACATGTTTTTCTGCTTTGGCTCCAGGATGGGTCACCGCCCCCTGATAGGCCGGTCCCACGTTTTGCGCATAGCGCCACAATGCTCCTGAACCATAATCGGTTTCGCGTCGTGTAAATTTTTCTCTACGCTCCGCCAATATTGCCTCGTCGACTTCCAGATCAATGATGCCCTTCTCGGCATCGATATTGATCATGTCGCCTTCCTCGATTAGACCGATAGGCCCGCCATCCGCCGCTTCCGGACCGACGTGACCGATACAGAATCCGCGTGTCGCACCGGAGAAACGGCCATCGGTGATCAGCGCGACCTTCTCGCCCATGCCCTGGCCATAAAGCGCAGCGGTGGTGGCCAGCATTTCGCGCATGCCGGGACCGCCTTTTGGTCCTTCGTTGCGAATGACGACAACCGCGCCTTCCTTGATTTCGCGCTTTTCGACGCAAGCAAAGGCATCCTCCTCGCATTCGAACACCTGGGCCGGGCCGCGGAACTGCAAGCGTTCCATGCCGGCTACTTTGACGATTGCGCCTTCGGGTGCCAGCGAACCGCGCAGGCCGACTACGCCGCCGGTTGCGGTGATCGCGTGCTGGACATCATAGATGACCTTCTGGTCAGGGTTCCAGACGATTTCCTCGATATTCTCGCCCAGGGTCTTGCCGGTGACGGTAATGCAATCACCGTTGATCAGACCGTTATCCATCATCGTCTTCATCAGCATATAGACACCGCCGGCATCATGCATGTCCTTGGCGACATATTTGCCGCCCGGTTTGAGATCGGCGAGATAAGGCGTTGTTTTGAAAATCTCGGCGACATCGAACAGATCGAATTCAATTCCCGCTTCGCTGGCCATGGCCGGCAGATGCAAGGCAGCGTTGGTCGAACCGCCGGTGGCAGCAACCACGCGGGCCGCGTTGATGAAAGCATCTCTGGTGCAGATATCGCGCGGCCGCAAATTGAGCTCGATCAGGTTCATGATCTGGCGGCCCGCTGCCCGCGCCATATCGTCGCGGGTTTCATAGGGCGCTGGTGCCATATTGCTGTTCGGCAAGGACAGGCCGATCGCTTCTGCGACGCAGGCCATGGTGTTGGCGGTGAACTGGCCGCCGCAGGCACCGTGACCGGGGCAAGCGACTTTTTCCAGTTCGATCAGTTCCTGCAACGGGCAATTGCCGGCGCTATGCTGTCCGACGGCTTCAAACACGTCGACAACGGTTACGTCATGGTCGTGGAAGCGGCCTGGAAGGATCGAACCGCCATAGACGAAGATCGATGGCACGTTGAGTCGCAGCATCGCCATCATCATGCCAGGCAGGCTCTTGTCGCAGCCAGCATAGCCGATGACCGCGTCATAGCAGTGGCCGCGGACGCTCAGTTCGACGCTGTCGGCGATGACTTCGCGAGATACCAGCGATGCTTTCATGCCCTGATGGCCCATGGCAATGCCGTCGGTAACCGTGATCGTGTTGAACCGTCGCGGCGTACCACCGGCTTCGATAACGCCTTCGCGCGCCATATCGGCCTGACCGTCGAGCAAGGTGTTGCATGGAGCGCTGTCATTACCCGCCGAGGCGATGCCGACGAACGGCTTGGCAATATCTTCTTCTGTCATGCCCATCGCATAATAATAGCTGCGCTGGGGTGCGCGCTCTGGTCCGACACTGACGTGACGGCTTGGCAAACGGGACTTGTCGAATCTGTTGGTCATTCTGGCTTCCAATATGGCTATTTCCGGATCGTCCTTTCAAAAGTCCGCCGGTTAAGCAAGGGCTGTTCTTATTTTATCGCAACTACGCAATAATATATCAGCGAAACGGCGCTGTCCGGCCTCTTCCCGGATCAGATCCTGACGAATCTCGACCCCGATATAGGGCTGACCAATGGTTTCGCACTGCCGGTTCATCGTCGCGTTCAGGTCTTTGCCGGAATAAGGCATCTGGTCACCAATGATCAGCCCCTCTTCTTCGCCGAGAAACTGGAGCGCCAGACGCGGGGCCGCCTGATGCTCATTATACATGATTCCCATGTCCCACGGACGTTGCAGGTCCGGTTTGGAACGAAGCACCGGCGAGAAACTGTGTAGAGAAGCCACAAGGGCCGGCTTCAGGTCCGCTATCAGCGCCGCCACCCGGTCGTGATAGGGCGTGAAAAAGCGATCCAGTCTGGTTTGTCGGTCCTCGTCAGACAGATGGTTGCCCGGGATTTCTATGCCATCGCTGCTTTCCACGATAACGGCCGCTTCGTCAGGATAGCGGTTGAGATCGACAATCAGACGGGAATTTGCGCTGAGAACGGCAAGATATCCGCTATTTTCTGTCATCAGGCGCGCAATCGGCGCGATGCCCGGATCATAGGCGATATGGTCATCTTCATATTCCGGCGAGATACCCAGATCGATATCGTCGGGTATATGTCTCGAGGCATGATCGACCACGATCAACACGCCACCTTCGGAAGGAACTCCGGATATTTCAAAAGCTTCGGTCATCGAAAACTCCCAATCATGGTCCACGCCCCGTCCATTGCCTGCAGACAATGGTTTTCGGCATTTTTGGCCTCAGCGAGCGTATCAAACAAGGCAAAACATGTCGCGCCAGAGCCGGACATCCGCGCGATGACCGGCTGGCACTCTTCGAGCATTTTCAGGACATCGGTCAATATCGGCACCAGCGCGACCGCCGGTTTCTGCAGGTCATTTCTGCCGCTCCGCGCGACAGTGATGACCGGCCCGCTTTCGAGAGCACCGCGATCGACACCATCCCAGGCAGCAAATATGTCAGCCGTGGAGACAGGAACCAGCGGATTGACCAGAAGCGCGGTGCATTGCCTCAGATCGTCGTCGGCTATGCTGGCCAGGTCCTGACCGATGCCCGTACCGCTGCATGTCTGGCTGATCACACAGGCGGGAACATCGGCACCCAACGGTTTGGCAATTTCGGCCAGTTCTGTGATATTATAGTCCAGCCCCCAGAAGCGATTGAGCAGCCGCAGCGTTGCCGCAGCATCGGCGGAACCGCCGCCAATACCGGAAGCTACCGGAAGCCGCTTGTCGAGATGCAGATGCGCCCCGCGCGCTAGATTTGATTTCCCTAAAAGCCGTTTGGCCGCTTGGATAACCAGATTGTCCGTCGTGCTTAACCCTTCGGCGAAAGGACCGCTAATGTCCAAAATCACACCATCTCCCGGCTCGACAGAAATCACATCGCCAGCATCGAGAAAGGCGAATATCGTCTCCAGTTCATGATAGCCATTTGGCAGTTGCTTGCGGACATGCAGCGCCAGATTTATCTTTGCATAGGCCGTTTCGCTGTTCACCATATCCAAAAGCGGATCGGGCATCAGGGCGATACGAGATCGGGCCGGAGCCCCATGTCTATTTTGCTGGCGAGACGCTGGGCATCATCACCCTCGGCGAATAATTCAGCAGATCTCCAAGCATAGCGCGCTTCATAGAGCCGACCAGCGGTCCAATAGGCATCGCCTAGATGCTCGTTGATCGTCGGGTCCTTTGGCTGACCTTCGAGAGCATTTTCCAGATAGCCGATAGCCCGGTCATGCTCGCCGGTAATATAATAAGCCCAGCCCAGAGAATCGGTGATCGCTGGCGAATCCGAGCGCAGCTCATGCGCTTGCTTGATCGCGGCAATGGCCTCTTCCTCGTTTTCGCGGCGTTCGAGCTGGGCATAGCCCAGATAATTGAGAATCGTCGGGGAGTTGGGCAGCAGTTCATTTGCTTTTTGCAACGCTTGCAAAGCTGCGGGCCAAATCCCGGCCTGTTCCTGCGCTCCGCCCAATGCCAGCCAGTAATTGGCCATGACCAGAGCCGGTTGATCCTGTTTTTCACCCAGCGCGACCGCCGATTCAAACGAGCTTGCCGCAGCCTTGTTATCGCCCATCGCTTGCAAGGCCTGACCCTGCAATATGTACAGTTCGGGAGCATCCGGGTTATATTTCAAGGCCATATCCAGCCGGGCAAGTGCCCGGTCATATTGCCTGTTCGTGACCAGACTGGCGATCTGGGAACTCAGCGCGACCAGATAATAAGGACTATCGACTGCAATACGTTCATATTCCGCCACGGCCAGATCGTGGTTTTCGGCACTGGCAAATGCGCGGCCCAGCGTCAGCGATGCATAGTCCGATGTACCGGCTACCCGCGCGCCCACTTGCGCCATAACCTGCGAGAGGAACTCGACCCGCTGAGCCAGCAGATCGTTTGACAGTCGTTGAAAAAGAAACGCCATGCCAGTGGACGGGGTTACCCTGAGGGCCACACCCTTTTTCTGGCCCGCCTCGATCTGCTGCAACAGTTTCTGCTCTGGTCCCGATGACCGGAACTGTAGGATTTCATTCGCCGTGGCCGGATCATTATTCGCCCAGAAATGCCGCGCTGCGGCGACCCTTAGCGGTGCCATGCGGGCTTCGTTGCGTTTGACCAGTCCGGCCAGCAAGCCGATGGCTTCGCTTTCCTTCCGGCTTGCCAGCCTGTTCAATATGAGCTGCTCTTCAAGATAATATCTCGCCGTGGTATCCGCCTGTGCCAGCGACAGAGTGGCCGAGGCATCCTGACCTCTGGCGGTTTCGAGCCAGGCTTGCAGAAACGGCTGCATGAACGCAAAATTCTTGAGCGCTTCCAGCTCGACGATCGCCCGCTCGGCACCATTCCAGTCATTCTGTGCGAAAGCTGCAGCAAAGGGCAGCAACGGCATCTCCGGATCCGCTTTGCCGCGCAGTTGCAGCGTGCGGACGGCTGTCACCGCCAGATCGAAATCACCCACAGCAATAGCGCTGACAAAGGCCTTGCCAGCGAGCAGTTCGTTATCCGGCTGCTCTTTCAGGCTTTCCGCGTAAATCGCGGCGGCGGCCTGAGATTCATTGGATGATTCAGCAAGCCGCGCCGCGACAAAACGGTTCAGGGCCGACGAGCTGTCGCCGCGGCTGGCCAGCGCCGGAGTACCGGCTAGTCCGGCAACCACCAACGCACAAAAACCAAGTTTACATATTCGGATAATTTGGACCTCCGCCCCCTTCGGGAACAACCCAGTTAATATTCTGGGACGGATCCTTGATATCACAGGTTTTGCAGTGAACGCAATTCTGCGCGTTGATCTGGAACTTCGGCTTTCCGGCCTCGTCCTCGATAAATTCATAGACACCCGCCGGGCAATATCGCGCCGATGGTCCGGCAAAGACGGGCAGATTGACATCAACCGGAATATTCGGGTCCTTCAACTGCAGATGCACCGGCTGGTCTTCCACATGATTGGTGTTGGACAGGAACACCGAAGACAGACGGTCAAAACTGATCACACCATCCGGTTTCGGATATTCGATCTTCTCGCAATGTTCGGCCCGTTTCAGTCGTGACCAGTCGGGATGCAATTTCATCGTGAACGGCATTTTGATTTTGAGATGCTCTGCCCACATATTCATGCCGGACAATATCGTGCCGAGGAAATCACCATATTTCTCGACCGCGGGCAGGACATTGCGAACAACCCGCAATTCTTCACGAACCCAGCTATTCTCGTAAGCAGTTCCGTAAGCGACAAGCTCGTCGCTTGTGCGCTCGGCGACAATCGCTTCATAGGCTGCCTCGGCCGCCATCATACCGGTTTTCATCGACGTATGCGTGCCCTTGATCCGAGGTACGTTGACGAAACCGGCAGAACATCCGATCAGGGCGCCACCGGGGAAATATAATTTCGGAACGGCTTGGAAGCCGCCGTCGTTGATCGCACGGGCGCCATAAGAAACGCGCTTGCCGCCTTCCAGGATCTTGCGGATTTCCGGATGCTGCTTCCAGCGCTGCATTTCTTCGAACGGCGAGAGATAGGGATTTTCATAGTTCAGCCAGGTGACGAAACCGAGTGCGACCTGGTTATCAGCCTGATGATAGAGGAAGCCGCCGCCGTTTGCGCCGCCGCTGAGCGGCCAGCCTTGCGAATGGATGACTCGACCGGCCTTGTGTTTGGCCGGGTCGATATCCCACAATTCCTTGACACCGAGACCATAGATTTGCGGCTGGCTGTCTGCAGTCAGTTCAAACTGCCTTTTCAATATCTTGGTGAGATGGCCATGGGCGCCCTCGGCGAAGAATGTATATTTGGCATGCAGTTCGAGGCCGGGCTCGTAATCCGGCTTGTGACTGCCATCGCGGGCGACGCCCATATCTCCCGTGGCGACGCCTTTTACCGATCCATCGTTATTATAAAGAATCTCCGCAGCAGCGAAGCCGGGGAAAATCTCGATGCCCATATTCTCGGCCCGTTCGGCAAGCCAGCGGCACAGATTGCCAAGTGATCCGGTGTAGGTTCCCTTATTGTGCATGAACGACGGTGTCATGAGATGGGGTATCGAAAATTTCTTGGTCTTGGTCAGCACCCAGTGATGATTCTCGGTAACCGGCGTTTTCGCCAGCGGACAATCCTCGTCCCGCCAAGCCGGAATCAATTCATCAAGCGCCTTGGGATCGATAACCGCGCCAGACAGGATATGTGCGCCGATTTCGGACCCCTTTTCAAGGATACAAACCGAGAGCTCCTTGCCTGCCTCGTCCGCCAGCTGTTTGAACCTTATGGCTGCGCTGAGACCGGCGGGACCACCCCCGACTATCACCAGATCATACGGCATTGACTCTCGTTCGCTCATGTCGATTTTCCTACAATTCTTGCTTTTATTCTCATCTACATTCGGTCTGTCGTAAACCGAAACCCTCTGGGCAGGAACCTGCTTTCCCGCCAATTGACCTATTCGTCAACTCATGACTCTATGCATGAATGAATTTAATTACCCCCCCCACGGCAAATCCATCCACTGAGTCGATCATCCACAGCCTGCAAAACTGGTGGTCACTTGCCGGTGTCGAACTGGATTATAATGATCAGCCGTCGGCGCTTTTGGCAGCGGAGGTTGCACCACCCGTCGCTGTCCGTCCGACCCCGGCTTCCGTTACGAAACCTTTGCCGGAAGAGACCATAATCCCGGTCCGCGACGAGCCGTTGCCGGAGTCTCATGAGGGCTTTCTCGACTGGCTGGCCAATGACAAGAACTTGATCGAAGCGAAATGGTCGCGGAGCAGAGTGCTGCCAGAGGGCATATTGGAACCGGAAATTATGACCATCTCCGCGCTCCCCGAAAAAAATCGTGATGGCAACGTCCAGTTGTTCAGTCAGGACAATCAGAAGCTGTTGAACAACATGCTGGCAGCAATCGGTGCCGATTCGCAAAAATCTTATATGGCGACCATCGCCACATCCCTTCCCGTTGACGGCAGAATCGATGAACAACATTGGAAAGCCCTGAAAATGAGGCTTTTACACCATATCGGGCTGGTCCGACCCAAGCGGATAATCTGTTTTGGCGACCTTGCTGCGAAGATCATATTTGGTGAAGACTTGCTGTCTGCCCGCAAAAATAAGCAAATTATTAACCATGGTGCCTCAAAAACAGAGACGATCGTAACATTTCATCCCCGGATCCTGATCGAGCGGCCATTGTTCAAGGCCGAAGCTTGGAAGGATTTGCAAATGCTGACAAGGATTTCTGCCCCGTGAAACTGAAATTTGCACTGACTGTATCGCTTTTCACCCTCATGGCGTCGCCGGCATTCGCCGACGACGGAGCGGTGCTCTACAATAGTGCATCGATCGCCAAGGACATCCCCTCGCAATTGAAGCGACAACAATCCGACCATTACCGAGCGCTTTTCTCGGCGATGACCGCCAACCAGTGGGATGTTGCGCAGAACCTGATGGACACAGCGCCAACCGGTCCGCTCAAGTCGATCGCACAGGCAGAATTTTTTCTCGCGGCGAACAGTCCGCGAGCAGAACTCGGACCGTTGCTGACTCTGGTCAACGAAGCTCCGCAGATACCGCAAGCCGCCCAACTGGGCCGACTGGCAGAAAAACGCGGCGCGCAACTGCTGCCCAGCCTGCCACAGCGCCGGAATCTTTCATGGGTGCCCGGCTCTCCCATCCGTTCCAAACCGAATGACGTGAATTCGGATAGCGCGGCCAATGGCGTACGCGGCCAGATCATCGATTTTATCAAGAATGACAATCCGCAAGGCGCGGAATCATTGCTCAGCGGCAGCGCGATGAACATGTCGTCCGAAGGGCGTACCGAACTCGAACAGCGGGTCGCATGGTCTTATTATATCGAAAATGACGACGCCTCCGCCCTGCGTATGGCTCGACAGGCTCAAAATGGTGCAGGAGAGTGGGTCGGTCATGCCGACTGGGTTGCAGGACTGGCGGCATGGCGGCTGAACGATTGCCGGTCGGCGAGCAGTTCTTTCGAGAAAGTCGGACGGTCTGCCGACAATGTCGACCTGAAGGCAACTGGCCTTTACTGGAGCGCGCGGGCCGATCTGAAATGCGGTCAGCCGGAAAAGGTACAGGGCAAGTTGCAAGCGGCAGCGCGCTATGACGACAGCTTCTACGGAATGCTTGCCGCGCAAACGCTGGGGATGGAACCAAACCAGTCGGAACAGACGAAGCTATTCGAAAAATCGGACTGGCGGGCGCTCGAGCGGCATGAGAATGTCCGCGCGGCCATTGCGCTGGTCGAGATCGGCGAGGAGCGACTGGCCGATGAAGTGCTGCGGCATCAGGCCACTATCGGTCCGGATGCCGATCACCCTGCCCTGATCAAACTCGCCCGCGAACTGGATCTGCCACGGACCCAGTTGTGGCTCGCTCATAATGCACCACGCGGCATGACGCCCGACGCCCAGGCCCGCTTCCCCGCGCCGAAATGGACACCCGACGGCGGCTGGAGGGTCGATCCCGCTCTTATCTACGCCCATACATTGCAGGAATCCGGATTTCGCAGCCAGGTGGTCAGCCCGGCCAATGCCATCGGATTGATGCAGGTACGTCCGGGCACCGCCGGCGATATCGCCAGAGCCAACGGCATGCATTTTAGCGAAGCCGATCTCTACAAGCCTTCTACCAATCTGGAATATGGCCAGTCCTATCTGGAATATCTCGGGAGATCATCGATCACCGGCGGCAAGCTGCCCAAGATTGCAGCGGCCTATAATGCCGGCCCTGGCGCGGTGCAGCGCTGGAACACGGAGATACGGGACAATGACGATCCGCTATTGTTCATGGAAAGCATCCCCTATGTCGAGACCCGCGGTTATGTCTCAATCATCCTGCGCAACTACTGGATGTACGAGAAGCAGGCGGGCATCCAGTCCGTCAGCGCGCGTGCGCTGTCACAAAATCACTGGCCGGAATTTCCTGGCCATCCGGACGGGCGCAAGACCCAGTTCACTGCCCGCTAAACTCCGGGTCCCAAACGCCTGACAGCAAAAAGCCGGAAAGTGATTTTCACACTGCCCGGCTTTTCATTTCGGAATATTGTATCGCCTAGTAGCGGTAGTGGTCCGGCTTGAACGGGCCTTCGACCGGAACGCCGATATAATCAGCCTGTTCCTGGCTAAGCTTGTCGAGCTTCACGCCGAGTTTCGCGAGATGCAGTTCCGCGACCTTCTCGTCGAGATGCTTCGGCAGAACATAAACATCATTTTCATATTGCTCGGGCCGCACCCACAATTCGATTTGCGCCAGCACCTGGTTGGTGAAGCTTGCCGACATAACAAAGCTCGGGTGACCGGTTGCGCAGCCAAGATTGACCAGACGACCCTGGGCCAGAATGATCAGTTTCTTGCCATCCGGGAATTTGACTTCATCAACCTGCGGCTTGATTTCGGTCCACTGCATGTTCTTCAGGCCGCTGATCTGGATTTCGCTGTCGAAGTGACCGATGTTACAGACGATCGCGCGATCCTTCATGGCCCGCATGTGATCAACGGTGATGACGTCCTTGTTGCCGGTTGTGGTGACGAAGATGTCAGCGCGTTTCGTCGCTTCTTCCATCGTCACAACTTCAAAGCCTTCCATCGCCGCCTGCAGCGCGCAGATCGGATCGATTTCGGTTACCAGCACGCGTGCGCCGCCGTTGCGGAGCGATTGTGCGGAACCCTTGCCGACATCGCCGAAGCCTGCGACCGCTGCGACCTTACCGGCCAGCATGACGTCGGTTGCACGACGGATCGCGTCGACCAGCGACTCTTTGCAGCCATAGAGATTGTCGAACTTGGATTTGGTCACGCTGTCGTTGACGTTGATCGCCGGGAAAGGAAGTTTGCCGATTTTGGCGAGTTCATAGAGACGGTGAACACCGGTGGTGGTTTCTTCTGAAACACCCTTGATGGTTTCAACTGTCTTGGTCAGATAGCCGGGACGTTCGGCCAGAAAGCGGGTCAGGGTCGCGACGAAGACTTCTTCTTCTTCGTTTTCTGGTGTGAACAATTTTTCACCGGCTTCAACCCGAGCACCCCAGAGAGCGAACATGGTGGCATCACCGCCGTCGTCGAGGATCAGGTTGCAGGTTTCGTCTGTGCCCCAGTCAAATATACGCTCAACATAGGACCAATATTCTTCCAGAGTTTCGCCCTTGATCGCGAAAACCGGAGTTCCGCCCGCTGCGATAGCGGCAGCGGCGTGATCCTGGGTCGAGAAGATGTTGCACGATGCCCAACGGACTTCTGCGCCGAGATCGAGCAGGGTTTCGATCAATACTGCGGTCTGGATAGTCATGTGCAGCGAACCGGTGATCCGGGCGCCTTTCAAAGGCTTGTCTGCGCCAAATTCTTCACGCAAAGCCATCAGACCCGGCATTTCGGTTTCGGCTATTTCAATCTCTTTGCGACCGAAATCGGCGAGGGAAATATCCTTGATAACATAATCTTGGGTTGCGGTGGCCACGTCATATCTCCTTGAAAAACGAAATGCCGCACGGGCGATCCTGTGCGGCAACATGGCTTTTCAATAACGCCTTGCGGCCTCTGAAGCAAATATAAAGATGTCTTTATATTTGATATTTTGTGAGGTCACTCCCTTGCGCGCCGCAACAATCAAAAGGTCAGGCGCTGCCAAATCCGCTGGACAGTTTCGACGGATCAATGCCCAGCGCGTCCCATGCCATCAGCCATTTGTCGCCCGACCCTGTCTCGTACAGCCAGTCAGGAGACCCTTCGGCGATGGTCCAGCCATTCTGGGTCAGTTCACTTTCCAGCTGTCCTTCACCCCATCCGGAATAGCCAAGCGCGATGATCCAGTGTTCCGGCCCGCGCCCTTGGGCTATTGCCTTCAGCATATCGATCGAACTGCTGAGCCCCCAGCACTCCCCGACCTGCAGTGTATCCGACATGTTGATATCGAGACTGTGGAGGATGAAGCCGCGCTGTGTTTCCATCGGACCGCCCAGAAAGACATCGCAGTTGGGCGCTTCGGTTGTGTCGATATCGAACTGCCGGAGAATATCGTGGAAACTGATGCCCTCTACCGTCTCGCCGATGTTGATGCCCAAGGCACCATTTTCATCATGGGAACAGATCGCCACAACTGATCGGGAAAACCGTGGATCCGCCATTCCGGGTGTGGCGAGAAGAAATTGTCCGGAGAAAAATATCGTGTCATGCATCGGAGGCAGCATAGCAACGCAAATATCCGCTGCCCATATTAAATTTCGTCGCTGATTTGTTTGCCCGGCTCGCTTGCAATTTCCCGCGCCGGTCACCACTATTAGCTGTAGAGGCAGGCATATTCAGTCCAACCCAAACAAGGAGCATAAGATGATCAACAAAGGCGATAAAATTCCAGAAGTGAAACTGGTCAAGGCAACCGCAGAAGGTCCGCAGCAGGTCAGCTCGAGCGAATATTTCGCAGGCAAGAAAGTGGCACTGTTTTCGGTTCCCGGCGCGTTCACGCCGACTTGCTCCGCGAAACATCTCCCCGGCTATGTCGACAAAGCCGCCGAGCTGAAAGCCAAAGGCGTAGACGAAATCGCCTGCACCGCAGTCAATGACGCGTTCGTAATGGGTGCATGGAATAATGCATCGGGTTCAGAAGATGTCACCATGCTGGCTGACGGCAATGGCGAATTTGCTCAGGCAGTTGGCCTGACCATGGACGGTTCCGGCTTTGGTCTGGGCCAGCGCGGCCAGCGTTTCTCGATGATCGTTAACGACGGCGTCGTTGAAGAACTTAACGTCGAAGCGCCGGGCGACTTCAAGGTCAGCACCGCAGAATATATGCTCGACCAGCTTTAATATAAGCGACAAAATAATAGCCGGCGGGAACTCAGGTTCCCGCCGGCTTTTCTATGCCTACCAACCGCAAGACTTGCCTTTATTTTCTTCCTTCAGCCAGTCCATCAATGGCGCGAAATAGCTGATCATAGCCTTGCCGTCCATTTCACGGGTGCCGGTGAAGGCTTCGAGAGCGTCGGGCCAGGGCTTGGATGCGCCCATTTCGAGCATCGCGTTCAGCTTCGCGCCGACTTTCTTGTTGCCATAGAAAGAACAGCGGTGAAGCGGGCCTTTCCAGCCAGCAGCATCGCAGGCAGCTTTATAAAACTGAAATTGCAGGATGCGGGCGAGGAAATAGCGCGAATAAGGCGTGTTGCCCGGGATATGATATTTTGCGCCAGGATCGAAGGCATCGTCCGGACGTTCGACTGGTGGCGCAATGCCCTGATATTCGAGCTTAAGGTCATGCCAGGCCTTAGTATAATCCGCCGGCTGGATATCACCGGAGAACACCTGCCAGCGCCATTTGTCGACCAGCAGGCCGAATGGCAGGAAGGCCACTTTGTCCATCGCCTGACGCAGTAACAGACCGATATCCTTGTCTGCGCTCGGCACCTTGCTCTTGTCGAGCAAGCCCACCTGAACCAGATATTCCGGTGTAATCGAAAGCGCTACAGCATCGCCGATCGCTTCATGGAAACCGTCATTGGCGCCGTCGAGATGGAGATAGCTCTGCTTGTTATAGGCGCGCTGATAATAATTATGGCCCAGCTCGTGATGGATGGTGGTGAAATCATCGCCATTCACCTTGATGCACATCTTGATCCGGATATCGTCAACATTGTCGATATCCCAGGCACTGGCGTGACACACGACTTCGCGATCAGCAGGCTTCGTGAACAAGGACCTCTGATAGAAGGTTTCCGGCAGCGGATCGAAGCCGAGCGAGGAGAAGAAGCCCTCGCCTGCCTTGACCATCTTCATCGCGTCATAATCTTTCGCGACCAGCAATTCGGTCGTGTCGAACCCAATGTCGCCAGCTCCTTCCGGTGCGACGATATCATAGATATTGCCCCATTCCTGCGCCCACATATTGCCGAGAAGATCGGCGCGGATCGGGCCGGCTTCCGGTTGCACAGCGTCGCCATATTTTTCATTGAGCTTGTCGCGTGTGTAGCAATGGAGTTGGTCGTAAAGCGGTTTGACCTGCGCCCATAGCTTATCGGTAAGCTTGGCAAAATCATCGGCAGACATGTCATAGCCCGACCGCCACATCGCGCCGACATCAGCAAAGCCGAGTTCCTTGGCGCCTTCGTTGGCAATCTCGACCATGCGGGCATAATCATCCTTCATCGGCGCGCCGACATTGCTGTGCCAGCTGGCCCACATTTCGGAAAGTTCTTCGGGGTTGCGATTGGTGCCCATTTCGGCTTCGATATCGGACCCGTTGATTTCCTTGCCGTTCAGCGTGCCCTTGCCTTTACCGTAAGCGGAGTTCAGCTTGGTCGCGATTTCGTTCAGTTCAGTCGAAGCGCCCTCTGTGGTTGGCGCGGGGAGCACGATACCGCCGCGCAATTTGTCCAGTTTCCGCCGTGTGACAGCGTCCAGCCCCTTGACATCGTTGAACATCGCCGCATCAATGGCTGCCTGCACCGACATCGTCGTTCCCTCTGCACCGACCTTGGCGGCCAAAGCGTCGGTGTCATCGGTGATGAAGTTCGCGTTTATCCAGTAGATCCGAGAGGCGTCCAAAGAGAAATCGAACAATTTCTGTTCGGTTTCCTCGACGAATTGCTTTGCATCGGCAGCGGTCGGGACAGCGGTTGCTTCCACGGCATCAGTTTCGTGATGCTGGGCCAATGCTGGTGTTGCTAGAGCCATAGTGGCGATTGCGACGATCGAAGCGGCGGTTCTCATGATATGATCCTCAACTGTTTTGAATTTGGTTGGAATTGAAACTTTATTGCCTGCCGGTCAAGCCCGTGTTTCGCGCCATCGCCAGATTAGCGCCACGATCATGGCGACTGTGCCGACAATCCAGCTGATGGTCTTGACCGGTTTGGCCAGCGCCGCAGTTCCGGCCAGAATGTCGCTGCCCTGTTCGTTGACCAGCTGAACCAGCTGGCAGACGGTCTCGACATAGTCGGTCAGGCCAAAGATAAAATAGCTCAGCACGCACAGCAGGCCGACCTTTTTGAGTGTCGGGGAATTGGCCCGCTGCCAGATCAGCCGTCCGCCGATTATCCCGCCAGACATATAGAGGGTGATGAAAACCAGATCGGCGATCATGCCCCAGCGAGCGAGATCGAGCACACCCGCAGCGGCCCAACTCTGCTGGATCGCGTTCACCCGCTCCGCCGTCGCTGCGCTCTGGTGATCCAATATGCCTCCCGGCGCGACCGTCGTTTCGAGCACTCCGCCCGTTGCAACCAGATAGATAAACAGCGCCAGTCCACCGCCCCAGAATATCCAGAAATTACGCCAGCTATACAATTTCGGCATTGTCTCTCCTATCCGGCCAGAAAGCGCACCATTTCCCGGCTCATTTCCGATTTGGTCACACTGCTCATATGGGTACCCGGTATGGCGACATGTTGCCCCCGGGACAATAGTTCGGTCAGCTTCACCGGATCGCCATTGTCGCGATCTTCCGATCCACACAGCACCAGTGTAGGCGTGTCTATAACCGCCAACGCTTCTGGCTCCAGATCGGAGAAAGTCCTGAGCAGATAGGATGCGGCGACCGGATCCACCTTCTGGCTCTTCATGAACTGGATAGCCATCCAGTGCGGATCGCCGCGTTTGGCCGTGTCCTTGATCCGGATCGCTTCCTGAAAAAATTCCTGCCGCCGTTCCCATCCGGCAAGCCCTTCGAGCCCCATACCCATCAGCATCGCCTTGGCCGGCTTTGCGCCTGTGACCAGCAGCCGTGCCGTCGTCCGGGCTCCGAGCGAGAAACCACCAAGATCATAGTCGGATAATTGCAGATGTTCGATCAACGCCTGCACGTCCTTGACCAGAACATCGTCGGGATAGGCAGCCGGATCATGCGGCGCCGCGCTTTCACCGTGAGCGCGCAGGTCGGGCATGATCACCCGGAAGCCGGCGTCGACCAAGGCCTGCGCATGACCAAATTTGATCCAGTTGGTATCGGCGTTGGAAAACAGCCCGTGGAGCAGGATCACGGGGCGGCCTGCGCCCATTTCGTGGATTTTGAGGATTACTCCGTCAAAGGATGAAAAGTCCCAGTTTTTTGCGGTCATCAATCGGTTCTCATATTCCAAAATGTGTCAGAGCCAGCGCCAAACGAAGAGATTCCGTCATGCCCGTCGGCTTCGGATTTCCCTGGATTGGGAAGCCCAGCTTGGACCAAGATAAAATGCGAACATCACGCGCAGCCTAACGCCTCATACTGATCGTGGAAAGACCGAAAAAACTATCGCTCGGCAAGGCCCTTTTGCTTCATCCGCCATACAGCCAAATCGATCCGATCCTGCCCAAAGAAAGGTTCACCCTCGAACACCAGCGTCGGCACGCCCCAGTGGCCAGCAGCCTCGAGCGCTATCTGGTTCTCCGCAATTTCGGCGTCCAGACCGTCCGACTGGGTTGCTGCTTCGACTCGAAGTTCGGTCAGGTTCAGTCCGGCCCGCTCCGCCGCTTTTTCCAGATGGTCGCCTTCGTTCCAGCCAGCGGTGCCGCCCCAGATCATCTGCGAGACTTCATTGGCAAATTCCAGACCCTTGCCGCGCCGGGATGCGGCCTGCCCCATCCGGGTCAGTTCGAAAATATAGGGCTGTTCAGCGGCGATCTTTCGGGTTGCGATATCCTGCACGATCGGATCGGGATTGGGCGGTGCCATCGGGATGCCCATATGCTGCGCGACCCGGAATATATCCCTGAACACATAGCCGAGCCAGTTGGGATGGTTCTTCTCGAAAAAATCCGGTTCGCGGATCGCCAGCGGATAGACGAAGCGCTGGTTGATCTGCAGGTCATATTCCTGCGTGAGCGCCACATAACGCCGCGTAGCCAGATAGCTGTAGGGCGAACGGAAGGACCAATATACGTCTGCTTTCAATGTCATGCCGGTCATATGGCACAAGAATAAGTCTCCATCCACGATTTTCGAACCTAATCATTGCATATAATAAACTATGTTATTAAATCGTGGAAATGAGTGACAATTTAGGATTTCTGATCGGCGACGTCTCGCGCCTGATTCGCCGGACGTTTGACAAGCGGGCCAAGGCGATCGGCGTGACACGGCCGCAATGGCGGGTACTGACCTGGCTGCAATATAACGAAGGCATCAACCAGAGCGCACTGGCAGATCGACTCGAACTGGACGCCATGACGCTGTGCCGCATGGTTGACCGGTTGCAGTCCGCAGAACTGGTCGAACGTCGTTCCGATCCCGCCGATCGCCGTGCGTGGAAACTTTATCTGACAGAAAAAGGCATCGCGTTGACGAGCCAGTTGAAACCGCTCGGAGAGCAATTGCTGCAAGAGGCACTGCACGACGTAACGGAAAAAGATCAGGAACAGCTTCATCAACTGCTCGAACAGTTTCGCAGCAATCTGCTGACGATTGATGACGAAGATTCTCAAGAGAAGCGAGCGGCCAATGGCGGATAATCCCAACCCGGAAATCGAAATGGCGGAATTTGTGGAGGACATGGCTCCCAAACCTGTACCAGAGCGTTCGCTTGGCCGACGCATTGGCCGGTGGATATTGATGCTGTCGGTTCCACTGCTGCTTGCAAGTTTTGGAGTCTATTACTGGATAACCAGCGACCGCTATGCATCGACCGACAATGCCTATGTCCAGCAGGACATCGTCTCTGTATCTCCCGAGGTCGGCGGCAAGATTGTCGAGGTCGGCGTGAGCGAAAACCAGTTGGTCGATGCAGGCGACCTGTTATTCGTGATTGATCCGGTTCCCTTTGAACTGGCGGTTGCCCAGAGCAACGCCCGTATTGCCGCTGCGCAGGTCGAGGTGCAGAATCTCCAGGCCGATTATCAGGTCAGCGGCGTTGATATAGAAGTGGCGCGGCAGGACATTGCCTTCGCCCTGTCCAACTATCAACGACAGGCGGCGCTGATGGACAAAGGCTTCACTACGCGAGCGCGACTGGATGCGGCCCAGCATGAAGTCGATCTCGCCCGGGCCAAGCTGAAATCCGCGCAATCCGACGTTGTTGCCGCGAAAGCACGGCTCTCGACCGGATCGGCAGCACCGGGAGAAAATCCGGCAATTGCCGATGCGAAAGTCGCGCGGGAACAAGCGCAGCTCAATCTTCAACGCACGCGGGTCCTGGCTCCCGTCGCCGGACGCATCGCCCAGTCGACGCGTTTGCAAATCGGCCAGATGATGGTCTCCGGCCTGCCGATGGTGTCGATCGTCAATGACGCCAGCAGCTGGATAGAAGCCAATTTCAAGGAAACCGACCTCGCCCGGATGAAAGTCGGACAGAAAGCGAAGATCACCTTTGACGCCTATCCCGGCTTGGAACTGAATGGCCGGGTTGACAGTATCGGCGCCGGAACCGGATCGGAATTTTCCGTACTCCCGGCCCAGAACGCCAATGGCAATTGGGTCAAGGTCACCCAGCGGGTTCCGGTGCGGATCAAGATACTGGATAAATCACCACGGCAGCTGATCGCCGGTATTTCCGCAGAAGTGACCGTCGATCTTCGCAATGGTAAAGAGTGACCGCCCCAGATCCTGATGTAGCAGCACTGCCGGTCGACAACCGGCTGCTGCTGACGGTTGCCGTCATGCTCGGCAATATCATGCAGATACTGGATTCGACGATTGCCAATGTCGCCCTGCCGCACATGCAGTCCGGGATGGGCGCGACACTGGATACGGTGACGTGGGTTCTGACCAGCTATATATTGGCCTCGGCAGTGGCTATTCCGATTACCGGCTGGATCGCCGATCGCATCGGTTCCCGCAATCTGTTCCTGTTGTCGATTGCGGGATTCACTATTTCGTCACTGCTCTGCGCGACCGCCTCAAATCTTGAAATGCTGGTTTTTTACCGGGTGATGCAAGGGCTGTCCGGCGCTTTTGTCATGCCGCTTTCGCAAACGGTGATGCTCGACATCAACCCGCCAAAAAATCATCCGCGGGCCATGGCTATCTGGGGCATGGGCATCATGATCGCGCCAATCATGGGACCGATAATCGGCGGCTATCTGACCGAGAACTTCAGCTGGCAATGGATTTTCCTGATCAATGTTCCGCTCGGTATCATCGCCTTCGTCATGCTCTGGACGCTCCTGCCCTCGCGGCCGATCGCCCGCCGGAAGTTCGACCTGTCCGGATTTCTTCTGTTCGCGATTTTTATCGCATCCTTCCAGCTCATGCTCGATCGGGGCAATAGCGAGGACTGGTTCGACAGCTGGGAGATCATCATCGAATTTGGCATAGCGGCATCCGCTTTGTGGATATTCTCGATCCATATGGCGACGGCGAAAAATCCGTTTCTGTCCCGGGATCTGTTCCGGAACCGCAATTTGATTACGGCAATGCTGCTGATGATCGTCGCCGGCGTTTCGATGTTTTCAACGATGGCGCTGCTGCCGCCGATGCTGCAGAATATCTATCATTATATGCCCATTGATGCAGGCCTGATACTGGCACCGCGCGGGATCGGCGTGTTCCTCGGCATGGCAATCGGCAGCCGGCTGGCGACGGTAGTGGATGCCCGTTATGTCGTTGCAACCGGGATGGCGCTGGCGTCATATTCGGCCTGGATGATGACCGGATGGAGTCTGGAAATGGACCGCTGGCCAGTGATCACCAGCGGTGTTGTCCAGGGACTCGGGATGGGCGCGCTGTTCGTCACCATGAATATATTGGCCTTTTCCACGCTCACACCCGCCTTGCGGACCGATGGTGCCAGCCTGCTCAATCTCGCACGGACCATCGGCGCCTCTGTCGGGATCGCGGTATTTGTCGGTCTGCTCGGCCGTAACTGGCAAACCAGCCACGCCGATCTTGCCGGCAATGTAACCGAAGCACGGCTGTCGCCGCTTAGCCCGACCAGCATCAGCCGGCTTGGGCAATATGGCGAGCAGGCGATGATGATGATTGACGGAGAGGTAAACCGTCAGGCGCTGATGATCGCCTATCTGGGGGACTTCTGGCTAATGTCGGTTGTCACCGCATTATGTGTTCCGCTGGTGTTCCTGATGAAGAAACCCCAGCGGATGAAAGTCAATTCGGCCGAAGCGGCCAGTGCGGCGCACTAGCCCTTTTTAAGATGCTTGCGACCCAGCAGTTCTGCGATCTGGACGGCATTTAGCGCCGCACCCTTGCGGAGATTGTCGCTGACGCACCAGATGTTCAGGCCGTTTTCGACCGTCGGATCTTCGCGCACGCGGCTGATGAAAGTAGCTCCGTCGCCGACACATTCGACCGGCGTGACATAGCCTTCGTCCTCGCGCTTATCGATCAGCATGATGCCGGGCGCATCGCGGAGGATTTTCTGAGCGTCCGAAGCGGATAGCTCTTTTTCGAATTCGATGTTGATCGATTCGCTATGGCCGACAAAGACCGGGACGCGGACGCAGGTCGCGGTAAGCTTGATCTTGGGGTCAAGGATCTTCTTGGTCTCGACGACCATCTTCCATTCTTCCTTGGTCGAACCATCGTCGAGAAACGAGTCGATATGCGGGATCACGTTAAACGCGATCTGCTTGGTGAAGACGTGGTTTTCCTTGGGGTCACCGACGAAGATCGCCCGGGACTGTTCGAACAGCTCATCCATGCCGCCCTTGCCGGCACCGGAGACCGACTGATAGGTCGAGACAACGACACGCTTGATGATAGCGGCATCGTGCAGCGGCTTAAGCGCCACGACCATCTGCGCGGTCGAGCAGTTGGGGTTGGCGATGATATTGCGCTTGGTATAGCCGCTGATCGCTTCAGGGTTCACTTCGGGCACGATCAACGGAACGTCGGGATCCATACGATAGAGCGAGCTGTTGTCGATCACGACACAACCGGCGGCTGCAGCCTTGGGGGCATATTCCTTGGTCGCGGCCGAACCGGCAGCGAACAAAGCCATGTCCCAGCCAGCAAAATCGAAATGCTCGATATTCTGGACCTTGAGCATCTTGCCGGTGTCGCCAATCTCGATTTCGCTGCCCTGCGACCGCGAAGATGCGACGGCGGCGATCTCGTCATAAGGAAATTCGCGCTCTGCCAGAACATTGAGCATTTCGCGACCGACATTGCCCGTGGCACCAACAACTACAATTTTGTAACCCATGAAACTTTTCCTGTGGCTGATATGAAAACAGCCGGTTTTCCTGGTGGGGAGAACCGGCTGTTTGAAACTCTTATGAAGCGAAAATTATTTTTTTGCTTCGGTGCCCTTCGTAGGCTGGTTCAAACGGCGTTCCGCAATACGAGCGCGCTTACCGGTGAGACCGCGAAGATAATAAAGCTTCGCACGACGCACGATACCGCGGCGAACCACGGTAATGCTGTCAATGTTAGGGGAGTAAAGCGGGAACACACGCTCGACGCCTTCGCCGAACGACATTTTGCGTACGGTGAAGTTGGAGCCCATGCCGCGATTGGTACGTGCGATGCACACACCTTCATAATTCTGGGTACGAACGCGCTCGCCTTCAACGACGCGAACACCGACGCGTACTGTATCACCAGCACGGAATTCGGGGATTTCTTTCGAAGCGATAAACGCGTCTACGGCTTCTTTTTCAAGTGTTTGAATCAGGTTCATGACCTATTCCTTATCTTTATCTTTTTCCTGCGCACCAGAGGGCGACTGATCCGGAGAGTCCCTGTGACGCTCCCATAAATCCGGCCGCCTTAGCCGTGTATCTTCCTCTGCCCTTTGTTTCCGCCAAGCAGCTATTTTCGCATGATCCCCCGATCGCAAGACTTCAGGGATTATGCGCCCTTCCCATATTTGAGGTCGGGTGTACTGCGGATATTCCAGAATAACGTTCTCGAAACTCTCGTCATCTCCGCTAGAAGACGCGCCCATTACCCCGGGAAGCAGCCGAATGCAAGCGTCTAAAAGCACCAGAGCGCCCATTTCTCCGCCGGAAAGCACATAGTCGCCGATCGAGACTTCTTCAATCGGGCGAGCATCGAACAGACGCTCGTCAAATCCTTCAAAACGGCCGCAGATTATGGTGACGCCGGGACCGGCTGCGATTTCCCGGACACGGGCCTGTGTCAGCGGTTTTCCGCGCGGGGTCATGGCGAGGATCGGGACTTTTGGGTGATTTTCAATGGCCTGATCTACCGCTGCCGCCATGATATCAGCCCGGAGCACCATGCCCGCACCACCACCTGCCGGCGTGTCGTCGACGCTGCGATGCTTGTCGGTGGTAAAATCGCGCGGGTTTATGGGGTCACAAATCCATTTCCCCTCCGAAAGCGCCCTGCCCGCCAGCGATGTACCGAGTGGACCGGGGAACATCTCCGGATAAAGGGTCAGGATTTGGGCGGTGAAGGTCATTTCTTCTTGCGCCAGTTTATCCACAATATGGAAGTCGTCATACCGACGAAGAAGCTGCCGAACATAGCCACAGCAGCCCCAACCGACATGTACATGATGCCTTCCCGACCACAAACCTGGCCCTCGAGGCAATGATCGGATTGCAGCCACCAGAGGTTGAACAGCCAATATAGCACAAGCAATCCGGGTATCGGAAGACTCGCCCAAAATGGCAGCCAAGCGAGATTTATGTCCGGCTTGAGCCGTTTCGCAATCTCGACAATCGCGATGGTAAGTCCTGCGATCAGGAAGATGATGACAATCAGGATCATTGCGGCTCGACAAAATCCGCTTCCACGATCGCCGGATCGCTAGCCATATCGATTGCGATCACCGGAACCATGAATTTGGTACCATTGGCCCGCTCTATCTCGATCACGTCGCCGGCGCCGAATTCGTAGATGGCAAATATCTTGCCCAGCTGCTCGCCGGCGTCGGAGACGCAGCGCAGGCCGATGATGTCGATATGGTAAAATTCATCCTCGTCCAGCTCCGGCAAGGCGGAGCGCGGGACGGTTAGTTCGGTGCCGCGGGCGGCTTCGGCGCCGTTGCGGTCGGTAATTTCGGAAATCCGTGCAATCGCGCCCATCTTATGGGGTTTGACGGATTTCAGCGTCAATGCGCCATTGTTGAAGTTTTTGTGGACCGTCAGACTATCGATACCGTCACAGAATAGTTTCAGCCGGACTTCGCCGGTGATCCCGTGAGCACCAATGATGACGGCAAGCGGGACGGGTTTTTCCGGGTTCATCGATAGTTTCCGTTCACGCCATGGCTGTCGGCCTCATGAAACTCACAGGGCCACCACAAAAAAGCGCACCGCTCTCCTTCGACGAGCTCGGGAGGAACGGTGCGCGTTATCATGGGTTGATTAACCTTCGGCTTTGTCAGCTGCAGGAGCTTCCTCAGCTTTTGCTTCTTCGGCAGGAGCCGCTTCAACCGCAGGTGTTTCTTCAGCTGGCGCTGCTTCTGCAGCAGCTTCAGGAGCAGCAGTTTCTTCAGCCGGAGCTTCTTCTACCGGCGCAGGAGCCGCAGCGGCCTCCTTGGCGGCTTCTTCAGCAGCAGCAGCTTTTTCAGCTTTCTCTTCTACACGCTCGGTGGCTTTTTCGCCTGGCTTGCCTTTGTTCGGGTTGTTGCGTGCTTCACGCTTCAACAAACCGGCTACGTCCAGAAAACGAGCAACGCGGTCGGAAGGCTTCGCACCCATTTCCAACCAATGTTTCGCACGCTCTGCGTCGAGAACAACGCGCTTTTCGTCGTCTTTTGCGAGCAGCGGGTTGTAGCTGCCAATCCGTTCGATGAACTTGCCGTCGCGTGGTGCGCGGACGTCAGCGATCACGATCTTGTAATAAGGACGTTTCTTGGATCCGCCCCGGGACATTCTCATTGCTACTGCCATTGTAATAAACCTTTCTAAAAATACCAAAATTCAAATTGTTACGACTATTTCTTCTTATTCAATAAATTGGCCAGATCAGGTGGAAGACCGCCTGGAGACATATCCGGAAGGCCGGGCATGCCAGCCATGCCGCCGCCCTGACCGCCCATTCCGGCGCCAGCGGCTCCGCCACCTCCACCGAACATCGACATCAGTCCCTTGATTCCGCCCATCTTCTTGATGCGCTTCATCGCCTTGGCCATTTCCTGATGCATTTTGAGTAGCTTGTTGACGTCCTGCACGGTTGTACCGGAGCCAATAGCGACCCGCCGCTTGCGCTTGGCATTGAGCAGACCGGGCCGCGTACGCTCTTCCTTGGTCATCGAACCGATGATCGCATCCATCCGGACCAGAACCTTGTCGTCCATCGCTCCACCGGCCATCGCTGCCTTGGCTTTTTTCATACCCGGCATCATCGACGCCATTGCACCCAGACCACCCATTTTGGTCATCTGGTTCAGCTGGGCGCGTAGATCGTTGAGATCGAACTGCCCCTTGAGCATCTTCTCGGCGAGCGCCTCGGATTCTTCCTTGTCGACGACCTGAGCCGCTTTTTCGACCAGGCTGACGACATCGCCCATGCCCAATATCCGGCCCGCAACGCGTTCCGGATGAAATTCTTCCAATGCATCGATCTTTTCGCCGACACCGACAAATTTGATCGGCTTGCCAGTGACTGCCCGCATCGACAGAGCCGCACCGCCGCGCGCATCGCCGTCCATCCGGGTGAGAACAACACCGGTCAGATCGACCTGGTCGGAGAAATTCTGCGCGACGTTGACGGCATCCTGTCCGGTCAGCGCATCGACCACGAGCAAGATTTCCTGTGGCTGGGAGATATCGGCGACAGCCTTCATCTCGTCCATCAATTGCTGATCGACATGGAGCCGACCGGCAGTATCCAGCAAAAGTACGTCAAAGCCTTGCAACTTGGCGGCTTGCAGAGCGCGTTTCGCGATTTCGACCGGTTGCTGTCCAGCGACAATCGGCAAGGTGGCAGCGTTAATCTGCTCGCCCAATACAGCCAGTTGTTCCTGAGCCGCCGGACGATTGACGTCGAGCGAGGCCATCATGACCTTCTTGTTATCTTTGTCTTTCAGCCGTTTGGCTATTTTTGCCGTCGTGGTCGTTTTACCGGAGCCCTGCAAACCGATCATCATGATGATCGCGGGCGGCGCGACTGACAATTCCAGCGCGCTGACCTCGGAGCCGAGCATTTCGGCCAGGCCGTCATTGACGATCTTGACCACTTGCTGACCCGGCGTGACCGATTTGAGAACAGACTGGCCGACGGCCTTTTCGGTGACCTTTTCGACGAAGTCCTTAACGACAGGAAGTGCGACATCGGCTTCGAGCAGGGCAATCCGCACTTCACGCATCGCGCCGCGAACATCTTCTTCCCGTAGCGCGCCGCGCCCGCGTAGCTTGTCGAAGACTCCGCCAAGGCGGTCGCTTAACTTATCAAACATGTTCCGCCTTCCTTCTTCAAAACGGCCAGTTTCCCGGCCAACGCAAAAAACGCCGATGGGCGAAACCTCGCTGATCGACGTGTGAGTTTTTCGAACTCTAAACTGGATCGGCAATACGGATATTGCCTCTAGTAGCGGTCTATTAGTCCAGTCCTCGATTAATCGCAAGCCCGGATTTTAGCTAGTATAGATTGCTGTTAACTAGAAATTGAGAACTATCGAGGTAATGAGCGGGCATAAACAGCGGGGAAATCAACATGGCTGGACCAGTAGCCGACCAGCGCGTCAAATCAATGAAGAACGGATATCTTCTATCTGCCCGACGCGATGCTGTGACCGGTGTCGTTGTAATTTTGGCAATCCTCCTGTTTGCAAGTACGGGTGGCACCGTATTGTCCGACGCCATTTCTTCCCTTTCCGGAAAAACCAACGGCAGCGACAATGTACTCGTTTCCGCATTCCTGCTCAATATCGCCCTGATCCTGTTCGGCTGGCGCCGCTATCGGGACTTGGCTATTGAAGTCGAGGAAAGAGCTGCTGCCGAACAGCGGGCCCATTCGCTTGCGGTTACCGATCCGTTGACCGGGTTGCTCAATCGTCGGACAATCGCAGAAGAAACCGCAGACCTGGTCGAGGCTGCCGAACGGAAGCACAAAAGCATAGCGTTCATGATGCTCGACCTCGACAATTTCAAAAATATCAACGACGTCCACGGCCATAGCGCCGGCGACGTTGTCCTGAAACAGGTTGCGAACCGCCTTGCGAGCGTCCTGCCGCCGAAAAACCTGTTGGCGCGACTGGGTGGCGATGAATTTGCCTGCGCTTTCATCTTTGATCCCGAGCAGCCGGAGATGGTGGAAAGAATTGCCGATGACCTAATCGACGCAATCGCGTCACCAATCGTCGAGAATGGCACCCATCTCGTGGTCACGACATCAATCGGGATGTCTCGTTACAATCCTGATGAAGATTCTGTCGACGCGCTGATGCGCCAAGCCGATATCGCCATGTATAGTGCCAAAAAACAGGGCCGGAACCGCTATTGCTGGTTTGACGATATCATGGAAAAGGAATTGCAGACCCGCAACTGGCTCGAAACCGAAATGCGCGCGGGCATTCCTAAGGGTGAATTCGTTCCATATTATGAACAACAGGTCGATCTCGCGACCGGGAAATTGACCGGATTCGAGATGTTGTGTCGCTGGGAATCAAGGACACAGGGGCTGATTTCTCCAGAAGTTTTCATCCCGATAGCCGAAGAGACCGGCATGATCGACGAACTCTCGCTGAGCGTCTTGCGCCAGTCGTTCGAGGACGCCAAAGACTGGGATCCGGGCCTTACCATTTCCGTCAACATATCACCGATCCAGTTGCTTGATCCGTGGCTGGCGCAAAAAATTGTCAAACTGCTCGTTGAATCGGGATTTCCCGCAAATCGACTGGAAATCGAAATCACCGAGAGTTCTCTGTTTGAAAATCTTAGTCTGGCCCAGTCCATCGTCCGCAGTCTGAAAAACCAGGGCATAAAAATCGCACTGGATGATTTTGGAACCGGTTATAGTTCGCTTGCTCATTTGCGCGCCCTGCCCTTTGACCAGATAAAGATCGACCGCAGCTTCGTAACATCGATCATTCAAAATCCTGAGAGCCAAGCGATCGTAAAAGCGATCACAGGTCTTGGCGAAAGCCTCGGCATGAAGATCACGGCCGAGGGTATCGATAGCAAGGAAGCAGAGAGCGAACTCCGGCGGATCGGATGTGCCAAAGGCCAGGGCTGGTATTACGGTCGCCCGCTGTCGATGGTACAGACACGGGAGATGTTGGCCGAACGCAATTTGCTGCCCGCCAAGACAGATGGAGAAATCTCGGGACCGCAAAACATTGCCCCTGCCCAGATTGTCGATGAGCCTAGCCGGAAAAAATCCGCTTAAGTCCCATTGTCTAACGTCACAGCGAGCCGAATTGCTGGACTCGCGGGACCGGCATCCCTAAATCGCCAGACATGACGACCGGACGCTTTCATAAAATGCATGGATTGGGCAATGATTTTGTCATTATCGATGCGCGCGCGAGCGAAATCGAACTGTCCGCAGCAATAGTCACGGCCATTGCAGACCGGCATAGCGGGATCGGATGTGATCAGTTGATCATCTTGCGCCCGTCCAGCGAAGCCGACGTCAGAATGCAGATTTTTAACGCCGATGGCAGTGAAGTAGAGGCCTGCGGCAATGCCAGCAGATGCGTCGCCAAGCTGATTGGCGACGAAACCCGGATCGAAACCGGTGGCGGCATCATCACCGGCAATGCGACAGAAGACGGCGCCATCGTCGACATGGGCACACCCCGGTTCGAATGGCAATCGATTCCGCTCGGTTATGCGATGGACACGCTGACTATGCCTGTTGGCTGGGAAGACCTGCAAAATCCATCCGCCGTCAATGTCGGCAATCCGCATGTGATTTTTTTCGTCGACGATAGCAATATCGTCGAGCTGGATCGCCTCGGCCCGATGATCGAAGTCGATCCGCTGTTTCCCGATAAAGTGAATGTCAATGTTGCCCATATCAAGGACGGCAAGATCCATTTGCGCGTCTGGGAGCGCGGCGTGGGATTGACCCGGGCGTGCGGCACCGGAGCCTGCGCAACCGCTGTCGCCGCGATCAGACGCGGCATGGTGACCAGTCCCGTGCAAGTCGAATTGCCGGGCGGGACCCTGATCATCAGCTGGGAAGACGGCAATACAATCCAGATGCAGGGCCCGACCACCTATGTCTTTTCGGGTGAATCTGACTGGTCGCAGTTCGGATGAGCGCACCGGAAATGATCAGCATGGGCTGCCGGCTCAATATCGCGGAAAGCGAGACGTTGCGGCAGAATCTGGCCGCCAACAATATTGACGGGGACAATCTGATCATCGTCAATAGCTGCGCTGTGACCAACGAGGCGGTCAGACAGACGCGGCAGGCCATCCGCCGGGCCAAGAAAGACAATCCGGAGAAAAATATAATCGTGACCGGCTGCGCTGCGCAAGTCGATCCGGCAATGTTCGCGGACATGCCGGAAACCACCGCCGTGGTCGGAAATTTCGACAAATATGACGCGGCCAATTTCAAGCTGGGCCTGCAAAGCAACCGTCCGGAAATCCGGGTTTCCGATATCATGCGGATCACCGAAACCACTCCGCATATGGTCAGCGCCTTTGCCGACCGGTCACGCGCCTTTGTCGAAATCCAGAATGGCTGTGACCATCGCTGCACATTCTGCATCATCCCCTTTGGCCGTGGTAACAGCCGCTCGGTTCCCGCCGGGATTGTCGTGGAACAGGTGCAGGCTCTGGTCGACAAGGGCTTTCAGGAAGTCGTACTGACCGGCGTCGATGTCACCAGCTATGGCCCCGACCTGCCCGGCGCGCCGACATTGGGCATGTTGATCGAACGGATATTGAAACATGTTCCCGAGCTGCCAAGGCTCCGGCTTTCCTCGCTGGACGGTATCGAGATTGATGACCGCCTGTTTGATCTGCTGACCGGCGAATTACGGTTGATGCCCCATATCCACCTGTCGCTGCAGTCGGGTGACAATATGATCCTGAAGCGCATGAAACGGCGGCACAGCCGGGAACAGGCGATCGATCTGGTCGAGCGGCTGAAAGCCAGACGTCCGGAGATTGCGATCGGCGCGGATATTATCGCCGGTTTCCCGACCGAAGATGATGCCATGTTTGCCAACAGCCGCTCGATAATCGAGCAGTGCGATGTTGTTCATGGTCATATTTTTCCCTATTCGCCGAAACAGGGCACACCGGCAGCAAAAATGCCGCAAGTTGACGGCCATGTGATTAAGGAAAGAGCGAAAATATTGCGAGAAACAGTCAGCCGACGCGCCCGCTCATGGCGCCAGTCCCTGGTCGGGTCCCGACAGAATATACTGACCGAGATGTCCGGCGACACCGGATATTCGGAAAATTTTGCCCGGGTTCGATTTGATGCTTCCGCCAACAAGGGACAGATTGTTCCGGTCGAGATCGTCGACGTGCAGGACAAGCAATTGATTGGCAGGATAGCAGCGTGACCGAAAAAAGCAGTTGGAAAGACCGCCTGTTTGGCGGCTTTGGCAAGACATCCTCGCGGCTGACCGAAAATCTCGCCGGGCTGGTAACAAAGGCCAAGCTGGACGAGGCCACGCTCGACGATATCGAAGATGCGCTGATCATGTCGGACCTTGGTCCCGCTACCGCAGCGTCGATCCGCGAAAAGCTTGCGGTCGAGCGATTTGAAAAGGGTCTGAGCGAGCACGCTGTGAAGGAGATTATCCAGCGCGAAATCGCCGCGATCCTGGAACCGGTCGCCATTCCTCTGGAAATAGACGCCTTTCCGCGACCGCAGGTGATTTTGGTCATCGGCGTCAACGGTTCCGGCAAGACCACCACGATTGCCAAGCTGGCCCACCTGTTTCTGGAACAGGATTATGGTGTCATGCTGGCCGCCGGCGACACGTTCCGCGCGGCAGCCATCGGGCAGCTGAAAATCTGGGCCGAGAGACTGGGTGTTCCGATCATCAGCGGCCCGCAAGGCGGCGACAGCGCTAGCATTGTCTATGAAGGTGTCAAGCAGGCCACCGCAACTGGGATCGACGTATTAATCGTTGATACAGCCGGTCGGCTGCAGAACCGAACCGAGTTGATGGACGAACTGGACAAGATTCGCCGGGTCCTGGGACGGCTTAATCCGGCAGCGCCGCATAATGTCGTGCTGGTGCTGGATGCGACCACCGGACAGAATGCCTTGTCCCAGATCGAGGTATTCCGGGATGTCGCCAAGGTTACCGGGCTGATCATGACCAAACTGGACGGTACCGCGCGCGGCGGGGTGCTGGTCGCAGCAGCAAAGCAATTTGGTTTGCCGATCCATGCCATCGGGATCGGCGAAACCGTAGACGACTTGAGGCCTTTCAAGGCCGAAGATTTGGCCGCAGCCATAGCCGGGATAGAAAAATGACCGAAGCAACAGCAATTGAAGAAATTCCAAAAGAACATCGGGGCCTGAGCTTCGCGCTCGATTTCGGGCCGCTGCTGATTTTCTTTCTGGTTTACAAATTTGGCGCGCCGGAAGGCAATCCGATTACCTCCGCCATCTATGGCACGGTCGCGTTCATGATCGCAATCGTCGTCGCGATGATCGTCTCCAAATGGAAATTGGGCAAGGTATCGCCGATGATGTGGATGTCGGCCATTCTGATTCTGGGATTTGGCGCCCTGACCATCTATTTCAATGATCCACGCTTCATCCAGCATAAGCCGACGATCATCTATGCCGGATTTGCCGTTATATTATTTGGCGGGCTGCTGCGCGGCAAAGCGATGTTGAAGAGTCTGCTACAGGCGGCTTTCGAAGGCCTGACCGATGAAGGTTGGCTGAAATTGTCGCGCAACTGGGCGATATTTTTTGCGGCGATGGCCGTGATTAACGAGCTGATGGTCGCAACGATGAGCTTTGACTTGTGGCTGACAGTCAAGGTCTGGGGCGTAACCACCACTTCGTTCATTTTCGCGATGGCCAATATTCCGATGCTGATGAAGCACGGTTTTTCGGTCGAAGAAAAGCCGCGCCCTGACAGTCAGGACGCGGCTTGATCTGCATGTCTGCTTTTAGCCTTGGTCGGCGCGGCTGACGCCGTCTCCGTCGAGGTTCAGGGCAACAAAGTCCCAGTCAATCGCATTGTCGAGCAACGCGGAAACATAGTCTGGACGTGCATTCTGGTAATCCAGATAATAAGCATGTTCCCAGACATCGAGTGTCAGCACGGGCTTGACGCCGTGAGCGACTGGTGAATCGGCATCATGATAAGAGGTGATCTTCAACTCGTCGCCGTCGAGTACCAGCCAGGCCCAGCCACTGGCGAAATGGCCAACAGCCTCGTCCTTGAACTTGGACTTGAAATCTTCGATCGAACCGAACGTGCTTTCCAGACGCTCTTTCAGTTCGCCGGAAATTTCCTTTTTCTCGGGCGACAGGCAAAGCCAGTAGAAACTGTGGTTCCAGACTTGGGCCGCGTTGTTGAACAGGCCGCCATCGGCAGTTTCAATGATTTCCGAAAGCTTCTTGCCTTCTTTATCCGTGCCTTTGATCGCGTCATTGGTCTTGCTGACATAGGCATTATGATGCTTGCCATGGTGATAGTTGAAAGTGTCTTCGGAGATCAAATCTCCAAATGCGGTTTTCTCATAAGGAAGCGGGGGAAGTTCGAAAGCCATTTGTCTTTTCTCCAGTTAATAGGTGACACACGCTGCGTAAACGCATCAATAGAGGAAAAGATGCAAGGAGAAATGTGCCTTTCAGCCGTTCGCAGGGCTAAAAATCCATTTTTTAGTGACATCCAGCCAACGGCGACATAGTGTTGAGGCCTAAATGTAAAATCTAAATCCGGGGGGATGAATTATGGCGAAATTTTTTGGAAATCTGAATGCAGTGATGGTGGTGGGGCTGATAGCTGCTCTCGCACTGATGTTCGGCATGCACGGCGACATGGTTACCGGCAATACAATCGGCCGCTGGCTGCACCTGTTCTTCGGTGTGTTGTGGATCGGACTGCTTTATTATCTGAACTTTGTTCAGGTGCCGCTGATGCCGACTATCCCTGACGAACTGAAACCCGCCGTCGGCAAACATATCGCACCGAAAGTATTATTCTATTTCCGCTGGGCTGCTTTGCTCACTGTGGTCACCGGCCTCTATGTTGCCTGGGCTAGCGGCTGGGTCCATCAGGCGATGACCCTGCAAGCGCCATTTCAGATGATCGGTGTCGGCATGTGGATCGCCATCGTCATGGCCGCCAATGTCTGGTTCATCATCTGGCCCAAGCAGAAGAGGGTTCTCGGCATTGTCGAAGCCACAGCGGACGAGAAAGCGGCAGCCGGGAAAATCGCGCTGATAGCATCGCGGACCAATGTCCTGCTTTCGCTGCCGATGTTCTACGCGATGGTAAACGCCAACGCCGGATAAAAATGGAAGATTTGGAAGCATGAAAAGAGGGCTTGGCGGCCCTCTTTTTTATGTCCCGAGCAGATCGTGCCGCTTCAGCGAATGGCGAAGCTGGTCATAGGTCAGATTGAGCGCCTTGGCGGTCTGCCGCTGGTTGTAACGGGATTTCGCCAGCGCGGTCTCCAATATCCTTTTTTCAAAGGCTTCGACCGCTGCCTTCATATCATCGACATCGTGGAAGGCCGGCTCTGTTGCAGCGGGCGGGCTCTGCGCAGGCTGATCTTCCACAGCCGCGAGTGCCTCCGGCTCTGCTTCGGCTTTCGCAGCCGTCTCTCTGGGTTTCCAGGGCGAAGCGAAGGGATCGAACACGATGTGATCGACCGGTATCGAATGATCATTCCATTGATAGACGGCACGCTCGACCACATTGCGCAATTCACGAACATTGCCCGGCCACTCGTGCCGGTTCAGCGCCTCCGACGCGAGACGTCCGAAGCCGGGCCATGATGGCCATTCCAGTTCGGCCGCCATGCGACGGCCAAAATAGTCAACGAGCACCGGAATATCCCCTTCCCGCACGCGGAGCGGCGGCAAAGTAACCACTTCGAAGGAGAGACGGTCGAGCAAATCCGCGCGAAAGCTCTTTTCCTGCGCCATTTTCGGAAGATCGGCGTTGGTCGCCGCGACGATGCGAACATCCACCCTTTGCGGCCGGGAAGCCCCGATTCTGGTAATTTCGCCATATTCAACCGCGCGCAACAGACGTTCCTGCGCCCCGGTCGACAGGGTTCCCAATTCGTCGAGGAATAATGTGCCGCCGTCGGCTTCCTCGAAACGCCCTGCCCGCGCCTTGGTCGCGCCGGTGAAGGCACCGGCTTCGTGACCGAATAATTCCGCCTCGATCAGGGTTTCCGGCATCGCCGCGCAGTTCAGGGTGATGAATGGCCCGTCCCAGCGCAAACTCAGCCGGTGCAACCGTTCCGCGATCAGCTCCTTGCCGGTGCCGCGTTCACCGACTACAAGCACCGGACGGTCCAATGGCGCCGCCCGGCTGGCTTTTTCCACCGCATCAAGAAAAGCGCCCGATTCCCCGACAAATTGATTTTCGCGTTTCATGGCCAATATATAGTGCAAAATCCCACTAAATAGCAATTAATACCATGTTCATCTGATCGAAAAAATCATTATTCTATTGTTATTCAATTACTTAGTGGACTTGGCACGGCTTCTGCAACGTAGGTTTCAGATACGAAACAAACCAACTTCTGGAGCAAATCATGTCAGCACTGAACAAAATGAGCCGCACCGATGCTTCCGCGATCATCTCGGTCCTGCTTTTTGGCGCAACGATTTTGATCAGCGCCGTCGGACCTGCACAGGCCGAAGGCAAGGCAACCAGCAGCCAAATCTCTTCCCCCTCTGTCAGCTTGATTAACCTAGGTTATCGGGCATGACAGACAAAATGGCCGGGACCACTTCTTTCCCCCTTGCCGAAGTCAAGTCCCGGCCACCTTTTGAAATTCAACAAGATGATGTAGAACGGAACTGGAGCGAAGGCTCGAACAAGTTCGAACATAATCACAGACGTAACCGGAGTATGTACATGGCTGGTATTTTTTCAAGAACGCGTGACATCATTGCCGCCAACGTGACGGACATGCTGGACAAGGCGCAGGACCCGTCGAAGATGATCCGCATGATCATTCTGGAGATGGAAGAAACCCTCGTTGAAGTCCGCGCCTCTGCCGCCCGCACAATCGCCGATCAGAAAGAAATGCGCCGGCATATCGACAAGCTCGATCATCTGACCGAAGACTGGGGCGAAAAGGCCCAGCTCGCCCTTTCCAAGGATCGCGAAGATCTCGCCAAAGCGGCGCTGGTTGAAAAACGCAAGGCCGCCGACATGGCCGATCAACTGAAAGCCGAGATCCAGGTGCTCGATGATTCACTCCGCGCATCGGAGGGTGACATCGCGAAATTGCAGAAGAAATTGCAGGAAGCCCGCTCGCGCCAGAGCAGCCTGGTCAATCGCCTCGAAAGCGCTGAAAACCGGGTCAAGCTGCGCGAGATGTATAATGGCGAGAAGGTCCATGATGCATTCTCCCGCTTCGAATATCTCGAACGTCAGGTCGACTTTGCCGAAGGCCGTGCCGACTCGCTGGGCATGGGCGGAGAACCGCAGAGCCTGGAAAACCAGATCGCGGCGCTGGAATCCAGCGACCAGGTTGATGAAGAACTGGAAGCCATGAAGGCGGCCATGAAAAAAGGTGACGCATAATGCAGGAAGAACTCATCATCATTCCCATCGTTATGGGTACTTTGTTCATCGGGCTGCCATGGCTGATTTTCCACTATGTCACCAAATGGAAGACAGCAGCGACCATCACCAATGAAGACGAGAATCTGCTCGAGGAATTGCACCATATGGCGCGCCGGCTGGATGACCGGATGGAAACCATCGAGCGGATCATGGCGGCGGACAACCCCGACTGGCGGCAATCCGCACTGCCGCGGGCTTCCTCTGCTCCGGCACCCACGCTCGACAATTTCGACGAGCTTCTGAAAAAAGAAAGGCACCCCTCATGAGCTCCTCCCGCACCAAATTCTATCTCGACAAACAGCGCGCAAAATGGAGCGGTGTCTGTGCCGGGATAGCCGATTATACCGGGATCAACGTAGCCTGGGTACGGCTGGCAGCGATCATAGCAACGGTTACTTTTGCCTTTCCCTGGACGCTGATCGCTTACTGGATTGCGGCGAAAATTTCCGAGCCCAAACCGAGCGGCATGTATCTCAGCGACCCGGAAGATACCAAATTCTGGCAGGGCGTGCGCCAGTCACCCCGCCGCACAACCCGCGATATCAAATCACGGTTCCGGGAGATCGACCGCAAGCTGGCCGACATGGAACTTTACTACACAAGCAAGAATACGACGCTGTCTAACGAAATAGAAAATCTGCGCTAGGCGGCCGAACAGGGAGAATGGATATGGATTGGGGAAGCCCGCAATTTGTGATCGCGATTATCGCCATCAGTTACGGAGCGTGGATCGTCAATAACTGGATCCGAGCCAAACATGGCTACGAACTGGAAGACGAATGGGGCGGAAAGTCTGGCAAATCAGCCAAGACCAGCCCGGACGAGCATCGCAAGATCGAATTGCTGTCCAATGAAAATGCAGAATTGGTCGGTAAAATCGACCGGCTTCAGGAACGGCTTCAAGTGCTGGAACGGATCGCCACCGATCCCGCCAAACGCACTGCCGACGAAATTGAAGCATTACGGGAGAAGAACTGATGGACCCGGAGAAAATCGCCATGATCACAGAGCTTGCCCCGATAATAGTAGCTGTCGCCGGCATTGCAGTTGGCGGCTGGGTCCTGACAACCTGGATGCGGATCAAGAACGGCTATCCGCTGGAAAACCAGTGGGGCAAGTCGGTCTATCCCAAGACAGATCGCGAAGCGGTCGAGCGGGTCAAACTGCTGACCAACGAGAATGCCGAACTGCGAGCCGAACTGGGTTCGGTCAAAGACCGGCTCGCCAATGTCGAGCGGATTGTCACCGATGACAGCCACCGGCTGACGCAGGAAATCGAACAATTGCGCGACAAGCGCGCGAACTAGAGCCATCAGACCAATCAGGGAGCCGACGAAATGGACTTTCCAATACTTATCCCCATCCTCGGCATCTCATGCGGAATGCTCGCGATTATCGGCGGCGTTTTCGTAAAACCCTGGATAAAATACAAACAGGAACAGCTTAAGGTTCAAACGCAGATGACAGCGGAAAAGGCAGCGCAATATGCTGCCCATACCGAATTACTGGAACAGCGCGTTCGTGTGCTTGAGCGCATCGTGACCGACAAGGGCATGGATATTTCCCAACAGATTGAGAATCTGCGGGATCCCGGCGAGACAAAGGAGCTGAACTGATGAGTGATTTAGTCTGGGCATTGATACCTTTGGCGCCTTTCATGCTGGGTGGCCTCGTGATCTGGACACGGCACCAAAGCAAAATGGCAGAAAAATACGGCCATCTTCCGGGGGCTGCCGATCCCGACGCCGAACGGATGCGCGAGGAGATGAAATATCTCAAAGATCGCGTGGCGGTGCTCGAACAGATCACAACCGACGGTCACAGCAGCAAGCAGCTGAAAAACGAGATTGAACAATTGCGCGACCGTTAATCCGGTTCGGCGCAGGGCGGAGGGAATATTGAAATGAATCCATTTGAAATGGTTGTGGCCATCATTGTTGTCATCACAATCGGGAAAGTACTGAGCACCCGCTACCGGGCGCAACACGGCATTGCCGAAGATAAAAATGGCAATGCGTTGATAGCCAGCGATCCCGATGCCGGGCGGCTGAAGGAAGAGGTGAAATATTTGAAGGAGCGCGTCGCCGTGCTCGAGAAAATAGCCACCGATGACCGCGGTGCCCGCGAGCTGGAACAAGAGATTGAAAAATTGCGCGACCGCTAATCCGGTCCGGAAAGTAGAAGGACGAGCATGATGCAAGAACCTGCTTTTTACATGATTACCGCAGCCTTTTCACTGATTGGCCTGACGGTGGTTGCTCTCGTGACCCTGCGCGGATGGCGCGACTGGATCGCGCTTAAATCCCGCGAACTGGAGCAGCGACGCGAAGATAATCCGCCGACCGCAACATCGCGGATCGAGGTTGCCGATCTGAAAGAACGTATCCGTAAACTGGAAGCAATCGCCGCTGGCGTGGAGCTGTAACGGGACCCCGTACGCCCTGAGCCTGTCGAAGGGTCGGCATCGCGCGCAAGTGCGTACTTCGACAAGCTCAGCACGAGCGGACCTTTTTAAACAGATGACCTTTCAACACAGCCCTGCTAACCGCCCTCCCCATGAGCAAAATTGACGACCTGATCGAAGAATATGAATTTCTCGAACCCGATGATCGCTACCGGTTGCTGATCGATCTCGGCAAAGAGCTTGATCCGATGCCGGATGCCCTCAAAACCGATGCGACGCTGGTGCGGGGATGTTCGGCTTCGGTCTGGGTCTATCCGACGCAACTGGATGACGGGCGGCTGCATTTTCTGGCCGACAGCAATGCCGCCATCACCAAGGGCATTATCGCGCTGGTGCTGGAAACGGTGCAGGATCAGGCAGCGGGCGATATTACCAAGACCGATATCGCCGCCGTGCTCGAACCCTTTGATCTTAAGAATCAGCTCAGTTCAAACCGGACCCAGGGTATTCCCAATATGATAGCGCTGATCCAGCAAACGGCGTCGCGGCTGCAAAAAGCCTAAACCGGCTTCCAGACGCGCCGCTCTTCGGCAATCCGCAAGACATCAAAAGCCGCCTGTGCCGTCTGGAATTTCTTGGCAGCGTCTGCGTCGCCCGGATTGACGTCGGGATGATATTCCTTGGCCATCGATCGCCAGGCCTTTTTCACCGCTTCAAACTCGACATCGGGCGTCAGGTCGAAAATTTCCAGCGCCGTCATTTCATCGCGCGAACGGCTGCCGTCGCCGGAACCCATCCAGCTATAATGGGCGGATTCCTGATAGGCATTGGCATCGCGCTGCTCGTCGGCTTCGCGCTTCTTGCGCTCTTCCTTGTCGAGTCCCTCGAAATAGTCCCATCCACGATTATATTCGCCCGCATGGGTCTGGCAGAAATACCAGCGTTCGGGACTGTTGGGAGATTTCGGTGCAGGACAGTTGCCCGCTTCATCGCAGCCGTGCCGGTCACAAATCTTGACCTGCTGCGTTTCGCGGGAGCTTTCATAGCTTCCCCAGCGGGGGAAACCCCAATTATCGGATCGTTTTGCTTTTGGCATAGTCTCTATTCTAACAGAGGAACCGAGCGAGTTCTACCGCTAAGATAATACCAGAGGGTCTGTAAGCCGGGTTCTGTCCATCCGCCGAAACGGAATAGCCAGCCATTCATCTAGGCCATGCATTGCTGCATGGCTCCAGCAACCAACCCGGGCAGCAAGCCGAAAAAGCCATATGCCGCCCCTATTTGGTTTTGCTCCAGGTGGGGTTTACCATGCCAGGCCTGTTGCCAGTCCCGCGGTGCGCTCTTACCGCACCCTTTCAATGTCACGTGACCGAAGTCGTCGCGACCTGCTTTCTGTTGCACTTTCCCTAGGGTTGCCCCCGCCGGACGTTATCCGGCACCTATTAATCGTGGAGCCCGGACTTTCCTTCCACCTTCGCTAAAGCTTCGGCGGACGGCTGGCCGACCCTCTGGTTCGCCCTATTTAGAGATTCCGCGCTCTCTGTCCAACATTAAAGACAAAAGCAGCGAGCGGCATTCGCCGTCGATCACACCGTCGATATTTTTCGGCCGGAAACGCCGTTGAAAAGCGACGACTGCGGCGGACTGGTCGGAAATATCATAGCCGAAACGCTCCAGCGCCAGCATGAAACCGCCATCGGTCCACGGTGGATCGTTCAGTTTCGCCACCGGTTTTTTCAGCG
This sequence comes from uncultured Parasphingorhabdus sp., assembly GCF_963975555.1. Taxonomy (GTDB): domain Bacteria; phylum Pseudomonadota; class Alphaproteobacteria; order Sphingomonadales; family Sphingomonadaceae; genus Parasphingorhabdus. The sequence goes on from NZ_CAXBHH010000002.1 coordinate 457,780, forward strand.
CAATGCCGTGACGCGCCAAGCGCTCCCAGTCGAACAACTCGCCCGGGTCCTGTTTGCGCGCGGGCGCGAGATCACTGTGGCCAATGACATTGGATGGCAGGATATTATGGCGCTTGACGATCGCATGCGCCAGCCTGGTCACCGCATCCATCTGCTCTTCCGGGAACGGCACATAGCCCCATTCATGACCGGGATTGACGATTTCAATGCCGATACTGGCGCTGTTTACATCGGTGATACCGCGCCAGAAACCCCGCCCTGCGTGCCATGCCCGCTTTTCTTCATCGACCATCTGGACGATCTGCCCGTCCTCGGTCACGACATAATGGGCAGAGACTTTGGCCTCGGGATTGGCTAGCCTGCTGATCGCCGATGCAGCGTCCTTCATACCGGTATAATGCATGACGAGGATGCTGACCGGCAACTGCCGGTCGTCAAAATTGGGAGACGGCGTCCATATCAGTTCCATGAAAGACCTCCCCTTGTGACCTCAAGCGGTGACGATAGCACCCAAAAGCAATTCTGTCGCCGATGGTGGCGAAATCCTCAGATCCCCGCCATTTTTCATGGCAAGCTCGCGTGTCATCCAGGCAGCGGCGGTGCGGGCGCTGAGATCAATCGGGTCGATCGTGCCGTCGAGCGCGGTCCGGATACCGCTATCCAGCGCGATTTTAATCCCTTCTGCCCGCACGACAACTTCGATTCCCAGTTCGCCCTGTTCCGCGCCGACGTCGAGAGTACCGCCTCTGACCAGCGATTCCTTGGCAATGAGCGCCAGGTTGAGAAGAATCTTGATCGCCTTTTTCGGCAATGCCTCGCCTTGCAGCGCCCAACCGAGCGTGATCTTGCCCGAATCACCGATCAGCGATTCGATCAGGCCCCGCGCCTCTGCCGGGTCGACATTGTCGCCAAAGCCGCCGGCAGCACCAAATGCGAGCCGGAAATATTTCAATTTGTCCGCTGACACTCTGGCACTGTCCGCCAGCAGATCCATACAGCGGTCCCGCATGACCGGATCGGTTTCGTCTTCCAGCAACTCGAGCCCGTTGTTGATCGCTCCCACGGGACTTAACAGGTCATGACATATTTTCGAACAAAGCAGAGATGCCAGATCAACTTCACTATTCGACATATAAACGCGCCCTTAACTATGATTTCATTCCGCGGCTGTTTGGCCGTTTGCACCCGAGCAATCAAGCATGATCGCGTCAAAACGGCCATAAATTTCGCCATTATCCGCCGTGCGCCATGCTGCCGCATCGCGCCCGTTCAAAATCAGCCATAGCCGACCGTCCGGCGCGGCGCTTTCGGCATCTGTCCTGGAAGGTTCGACGGTTCCCGCGGGATGCGAATGATAATAGCCCAGAATCGGGTCACCACCGTCCCTGCTGGCTCGTTCCGCAGCAATCAAAGTTGCCGGATCAATTTCGAAATGGCGGACCGGATCGGCTGCGACATTGCGCGCGATACGATAGCTATTCACCCTGCCATCGCGCCCCAGAAGAATTCCGCAGATTTCTTGCGGTGCATTGTCAAGGACCAACTGTTGGATTTCTGCCAATATGGCGCTTGATATAAAGACCTGCATGGCCCACATCTACGCGATGAACGAGGGGCAATCCACAATATCCGGAACATTACCGGATTCTCCAAAAAAACAGCGTCTCGATGCGGCTTTGACAGAGGTCGTAGAGGGGCTTTCGCGCGAGCGGGTAAAATCGCTGATCTCGAGCGGACATCTTCTGCTTGACGGCGCGACCTTCACCGATCCTTCGGCCAAGAAAATCGGCAACAAGCCATTCGAGCTCACCATCCCCGAACCGATTGCCGGCCCGGCCCTGGCGCAGGACATTCCGCTCGATGTGATCTTCGAAGACACGCATCTGATCGTCATCAACAAACCGGCAGGACTGGTCGTCCATCCGGCAGCCGGCCATCCCGACGGGACTTTGGTCAACGCCCTTCTGCACCATTGTCGGGGGCAATTGGCGGGCATTGGCGGTGTCACCAGACCCGGGATTGTCCACCGGATCGACAAGGATACGTCGGGATTGATGGTAGCCGCCAAGACCGATGCCGCGCACAAGGGCCTGAGCGCCCTGTTCGCCGAACATGACATCGAACGGCGCTATATGGCGATCGTCAACGGCAGACCCAATCCGGCGTCGGCGACGGTCGAGGGCGCCATCGGCCGCAGCAATGTCAATCGCAAGAAAATGGCGGTTGTCGGCGATGACCGGGGCAAGTCGGCGATGACCCATTATACGGTCAAGGAAATGCTCGACGGAGCCGCTTTGGTGGAATGCACGCTGGAAACAGGCCGCACCCATCAGGTCCGGGTCCATATGACCCATATCGGCCACAGCCTGATCGGGGACCCGCTTTACGGCACTCGTCGAAAATCAATGCTTTCCCGTCGGAAAGATATTCAATTTGGACGCCAGGCCCTCCATGCTGCTAGTCTTGGATTTGTTCACCCCATAACGGAGGAGAAATTGATGTTTTCTATCGATTTTCCCGAAGATATGCAGGAACTATTCATGAAGTTGCGGATATAGGTAATACACCTTATATCACCATCTGACCAAAGGGTGCTTGATGAGGCCCGGCGGCACAACAGAAGAAGGAACGAAAATGGCTAATGGTAGCAATGTTCCGGCAAAAATCCCTGCCTTAGGGGGGGACGCGAGCCTGAACCGGTATCTCTCGGAAGTTCGGAAATTTCCGTTATTGACCCCAGAACAAGAATATATGCTGGCGAAACGCTATTCTGAACATAAGGATCAGGAAGCAGCAGCCCAGCTGGTTACGTCGCATCTGCGACTCGTCGCCAAGATCGCGATGGGCTTTCGCGGCTATGGCCTGCCTGTTTCGGATCTGATCTCCGAAGGCAATGTCGGCCTGATGCAAGGCGTGAAGAAATTTGAACCGGAACGCGGTTTCCGCCTCGCGACCTACGCGATGTGGTGGATTCGCGCATCTATCCAGGAATATGTACTGCGCAGCTGGAGCCTCGTTAAAATGGGGACGACCGCCGCACAGAAGAAGCTTTTCTTCAACCTGCGCCGGATGAAGAATAATCTCGACGCCTTCGAAGATGGCGATCTGTCACCCGAAGACGTGCAGAAAATCTCTACCGACCTCGGCGTTGCCGAGCATGAAGTGGTCAATATGAACCGCCGCATGTCGATGGGCGGAGACGCATCCCTGAACGTCTCGCTGTCTTCGGACGATGGCGATGGTGGCCAGTGGCAGGACATTTTGGAAGACGACGGCCCGTTGCACGATGAATCCATCGCTGCGGCTCAGGAAGCCGATGTCCGGCATGACATGCTGACAGAAGCAATGGGTTCGCTAAACGAGCGTGAGCAGCATATTCTCGCTGAACGCCGCCTGTCGGAAGATCCCAAGACGCTTGAGGACCTGAGCAAGGTCTATGAAGTCAGCCGCGAGCGCATAAGACAGATCGAAGTCCGCGCGTTCGAGAAACTGCAAAAAGCGATGCTTCGCATTGCCGGAGAAAAGCAGCTTCTTACAACGAGTTGATTTTCAAAGTTCATCGCAGAACGAAATAGTGAAGCGCCCCGAAACAGGATTTGTTTTCGGGGCGTTTTCCATTTAGATTGCCAAAATGCGGGCAATCAAATTTCTCTTCAAATTTTTCATCTATTTCATCCTGATCACGGTCGCGTGGGTCGGGCTTTATGCGATCGTGCCACCGCCGATCACCGCCACGATGATCATGGACGAAAATAGCGTCACCAAGGACTGGACGAGCTTCAGCGACATTTCCCCGAACATGGTGCGCGCGGTGATAGCTGCCGAGGATGGGAAATTTTGCAGCCATGACGGATTTGATACCGAAGCCATTCAACAGGCGATCAAACGCAATGCCCAGGGCGGTCGAATTCGCGGTGGCTCGACGATTTCCCAGCAAGTCGCGAAAAATGCGTTCCTCTGGCAGGGTGGCGGTTTTTTCCGCAAGGGGCTGGAAGCCTATTTCACCTTCCTGATCGAGACGATCTGGAGCAAACAGCGGATCATGGAAGTCTATCTCAATATCGCCGAGACCGGCATCGGAACCTATGGCGTGCAGGCCGGTGCGCAGCGCTATTTCAACAAGGATGCGAAAGACCTGACCAAGATCGAGGCGGCACGCATCGCGGCGGCCCTGCCCTTGCCCAAGAAGCGCGCAGTCAACGGTGCCAGCGGCTTTACCCGGCGCTATGGCAATACCATCGCCGCCCGGATCAATGTCGTCCGGAACGAGAAGCTGGACAGCTGTATCTACAAATGATTTTGCAGCCGCGTGTATGAGAATAGGGCAATGTCGCTCAGCAACGCCACTCCGCTCAAAAAGCAATGGCCGCATCGCAAGTGCGACACGGCCATAGCTCTATGAATAGAATGGTTCGAGCGTAACGGCGAAACGGCCTAAGCGGCGTCTTCCTTCTTCGCCTTGCTACTCTTGGCGATCACCTTCACCGGCTCTTTGGTGCCAGCGACGACATCCTTGTCGATCACGATTTCGTCCACGCCTTCAAAGTCAGGCAGGTCGAACATGGTATCGAGCAGAATATTCTCGACGATGGAACGCAGCCCGCGTGCACCGGTTTTCCGTTCGATCGCCTTGTTGGCGACCGCAACCAGCGCGTCATCTGTGAAGGTCAAACCGACATCTTCCAGTTCGAACAATTTGCGATATTGTTTCACCAGCGCGTTTTTCGGTTCCTGAAGAATCGTTACCAGAGCATCGACGTCGAGATCTTCGAGCGTCGCGATTACCGGCAAGCGGCCGACAAATTCAGGGATCAAGCCGAATTTCAACAAATCCTCGGGCTCGCCCTGGGCCAGAAGTTCACCAACCCGGCGTTCTTCCGGAGCCGCCACATGGGCGCCAAAACCGATTGACTTGCCTTCCAGACGGTCACCGATGATCTTTTCCAGACCAGCAAATGCACCGCCGCAGATGAACAGGATATTCGTGGTATCGACCTGCAGGAATTCCTGCTGAGGATGCTTGCGACCGCCCTGTGGTGGAACGCTGGCAGTCGTGCCTTCCATAAGCTTCAACAAAGCCTGCTGGACGCCTTCACCGGAAACATCGCGGGTGATCGACGGATTTTCCGCTTTGCGGCTGATCTTGTCGATTTCATCGATATAGACGATGCCGCGCTGGGCTTTCTCGACATTATAGTCGGACGCCTGGAGCAGCTTGAGAATGATATTCTCGACATCTTCACCGACATAGCCGGCTTCGGTCAGGGTTGTCGCATCGGCCATGGTGAAAGGCACATCAAATGTCTTCGCCAGCGTCTGCGCCAACAGAGTCTTGCCGCAACCGGTCGGACCGACCAGCAGTATGTTCGATTTTGCCAGTTCGATATCGCCGGATTTCGCAGCGTGATTAAGTCGTTTGTAGTGATTGTGAACTGCAACCGAAAGCACGCGTTTCGCGCGTTTCTGGCCGATGACATAGTCGTTCAGTACATCGCAGATTTCCTGCGGTGTCGGAACTTCGCCATCCTTGCGGCCGGTGACGGTGCCCTTGGTTTCCTCCCGGATGATGTCATTGCACAGCTCGACACATTCATCGCAGATGAAGACCGTAGGTCCCGCAATCAGCTTGCGGACTTCATGCTGGGATTTGCCGCAGAAGGAGCAATATAAAGTGCTCTTCGAATCAGATCCCGTCAATTTCGTCATAAAAAGTCCTCTAAAGCGGATAGTCTTGTAATCTAACCGTCAAATTCCAAAATGCCACCGCTTTTTTCACGGTTTTCCTAGCGCAAAGCCAAGTCTATCAAATAGTGCTTAAATTTCATTTAGGCGGTCGCTAACCGCTTATTTAGCATCTTCTGTAGGTACTGGACGCTTGTTGTAAACTTCGTCCACGATGCCGAATGCCTTGGCTTCGTCGGCTTCCAGGAAAGTATCGCGGTCCATCGCCTTTTCAATCTCTTCCACCGGTTTACCGGTATATTTGGCATAAAGATTGTTCATACTAGCACGGATACGCAGGATTTCCTTGGCCTGAATCTCGATATCGGACGCCATGCCCTGGGCGCCGCCGGATGGCTGATGCAACATGATCCGTGCGTTGGTTGTCGCCATCCGCATTCCCGGCTCACCGGCTGCAAGCAGGAAACTGCCCATCGAAGCCGCCTGCCCTACGCAAACCGTGCCGACCCGCGGACGGATATATTGCATGGTATCGTGGATCGCCATGCCAGCGGTGACTACGCCGCCCGGCGAGTTGATATAAAGATAGATATCCTTCTTTGGGTTTTCCGACTCCAGAAAGAGCAGCTGCGCCGTGATGATCGATGCCATCCCGTCCTCAACCGGACCGGTGACGAAAACGATGCGTTCACGCAGCAGCCGGGAAAAAATATCGAAACTGCGCTCGCCCCGGTTGGACTGTTCGACAACCATAGGGATTAGAGCGTCTGTAATCGGATCATGCATCTTGTAAATCGTCCTGTTTTTGGCTTCGGCACTACATCGGGATTATAGCGGAATTGTTCAAGGGGTTTAACGATGTTCGCTACTAATGATTGCAATCCGGAAAAAACACCCCCCCCGAGACGACGATCATTGCGCACCATGTACGCTATCCCTACATGTTCTCCAAGGCAACGCTGATCGTTCCGTGATCGGCGCTTCTCGAAATTAATTAGCGGAGTCCAGAATGATAACCAATAACAGCCCAATATTTCCCTCATTCAATGATGAGGACAATGACGACGAGAACAAGTCTGGCGGCCTGCCGGGCGCCATGATGACAAAATTTCTGGAAGCCCGTACCATCATGATTTTCGGCGGTATCGACCAGAAACTGGCTGAACGTGTAGCCACGCAGCTCCTGTATCTCGACCACGTCAATCACGACCCCATTCGTATTTTTCTGAATTCTCCAGGCGGCCATGTCGAATCGGGCGACACGATCCACGATCTTGTCCGCTATATCAGTTCACCAGTCGCCATGATCGGAACTGGCTGGGTAGCCAGCGCAGGCACCCACATCTTCCTCGGCGTCCCCAAGGAGCGGCGTTTCTGCCTGCCCAACACAAGATTTCTGATTCACCAACCATCCGGTGGCGCCGGTGGCAAGGCATCTGATATCGCGATTCAGGCGCAGGAAATCGTGAAGATGCGCGAACGACTGGCACTGATTATCGCGGAAGAAACCGGGCAGGATGTCGAGCGGGTCCGCAAGGATATCGACCGCGATTACTGGATGAGCACGGAAGAAGCCAAGAAATATGGCATTCTCGGTACGGTTATCAACAAGGCGAGCGAAGTCACGATCTGATGCCGGGTAAAGCCGCAACTCGCGGATTGAAACTGGCAAAGACCAGCGCATAAAAAAAGCCGGACAGGTTCGCCCTGCCCGGCTTTTTTTACATTCAAACCAAATCCATTATTTCTTGGCAGGTGCCTTTTTCGCAGCTGGCTTCTTAGCCGCTGGCTTTTTGGCAGGCGCCTTGTCGGCATCAGCTCTGGCCGGAGCCTTCTTTGCTGCGGCTTTCTTGGCCGGTGCTTTTTCTGCTTCTTCCTTGGCCGGAGCCTTTTCAGCGACAGGTTTCTTGTCAGCAGCAGGCTTTTTCGCAGCGGCTTTCTTGGCTGGCGCTTTTTTCTTGGCAGCTGGCTTGGTTTCAGCGTCGTCTTCTGCTTCGATCGCGGCTTCTAGTTCGTCGCGCGTGACCTTGCGGTCGGTTACTTCTGCCTTGTCAAACAGGAAGTCGACGACCTTGTCTTCGTACATTGGTGCGCGAAGCTGGGCTGCTGCCATCTGGTCCTGCTGGATATACTGGACGAACCGGTCACGGTCTTCCGGACGATATTGCTGGGCCGCCTGCTGGATCAGCATGCCCATTTCCTGCTGGCTGACTTCGACGCCATTGTTCTGGCCGATTTCCGACAGTAGCAATCCGAGACGGACGCGACGGACCGCGATTTCGCGATATTCGTCTTTCTCGTCTTCCATTTCCTTGCGGGCCGCTTCAGGATCTTCTTCCTGAGCCGCTTCCTGCTCGAGCTGTTGCCAGATCTGGCTGAACTCGGCTTCGACCATGCTCGGTGGCACTTCGAAATCATGGCTGGCGGCGAGCTGGTCGAGCAGCTTCCGCTTCATATGGGTACGGGTCAGGCCGTTGAGCTCCTGCTCGATCTGCCCCTTGAGCAGTTCGGTCAGCTGGTCAATGCCTTCGAGCCCCATGGACTTGGCCATTTCGTCGTCAGCCTTGGCGACCTTAGGCTTCTGCACTTCGCCGATGACAACATCGAACGTCGCGTCTTTGCCCTTCAGGTCTTCAACATTATAATCGGCCGGGAAGGTTACCTTGACGAGCACTTCGTCATTGGCCTTCTTGCCGATCAGCTGGTCTTCGAAGCCCGGGATCAAACGGCCGGAGCCCAGTTCGATCGCCATGCCTTCGCCCTTGCCGCCGTCAAACGGGACGCCGTCGACCTTGCCTTCAAAATCGATCAGACATTGATCGCCAACTTGGGCTTTGTAGGATTTCGCTGCGGTTTCGAACTGCTTCTGGCTCTCTGCAAATTTCTGCAGGGCTTCATCAACGGTTTTCTTGTCCGCTTCAACCTGGAGACGTTCGAGCTTCAGACCTTCGACATCCGGTGTCGGAACTTCAGGCAGAATTTCGAGATCGATTTTGACGTTCGCGTCCTTGCCGGGCTCATAGCCTTCTTCAAGATCGACGTTCGGCTGCATTGCCGGACGGAGCTTGTTGTCCGTCATCGTTTTCTCGATGCTTTCCTGGATCGAGCTGGTCAGCGCGTCCTGCATCAAGGCATCATTATGCATCTTGCGGACGAGATTCGCAGGAACCTTGCCTTTGCGGAAACCGGGCATATTCACCTGCGGCGCCATTTTCTGCACCTCGGCTACAACGCGCGATTCGATATCTTTCGCGGTAATCTTGATTTCATAGGCCCGTTTCAGACCTTCGTTCAGCGTTTCAACAATCTGCATGACTATCCTTTGGTGCCTTCATATTCGGTGTTATTCGAAAGACTTTGCAACTAACTTGGTGCGGGCGAAGGGACTCGAACCCCCACACCCTAAGATACCAGAACCTAAATCTGGCGCGTCTACCAATTCCGCCACGCCCGCCCAGTTACGTCGTCAAACTCTATCGAAGTACGATTGACCCGCGCGCCTAGCCCAAAGGCACGTTGAGGGCAAGTGTGGTTTACGAACGAATCAACCCAGTGCCTTCTTGAGAAGTTCATTCACCACCTGCGGATTGGCCTTGCCCTGCATTGCTTTCATCGTCTGGCCGACGAAGAAACCGAACAACTTGTCCTTGCCGTCGCGATATTGGGCGACCTTGTCTTCGTTGGCGGCCATCACGTCCGCGATAACTTTTTCGATCGCACCGGTATCGGATTCCTGCTTGAGGCCCTGTTCCTCGACGATTTTCGTGGCGCCCTCGCCGGTCTCGAGCATGATCTCGAACACCTGCTTGGCGATTTTGCCGGAAATCGTGTCGTCGGCAACCAGGCTGAGCAATTCAGCGGCCTGCGCGGGAGAGACGGGACTATTCTCGATATCGAGCCCCATGCGGTTGAGCGCACCGAATAGTTCCGATGTAACCCAATTAGCGGCGCTACTGGCAATTTCTTCCGGCTTGTCGGTAGTTTCGAGCAGTTCCTCGAACCACAAAGCCGTTTCATGCTCTGCCGTCAGGACCGCTGCATTATAGGCGCTCAGACCGAGCACACTCTTGTAGCGCGCGCGTTTCTCATCCGGCAATTCCGGCAGGCTTGCCTTGCAGTCGAAGATGAAATCATCTTCCAGTTCCAGCGGCAGCAGATCGGGATCGGGGAAATAGCGGTAATCATGCGCATCTTCTTTCGAGCGCATCGACCGGGTTTCGTTCTTGTCGGGATCAAACAGCCGAGTTTCCTGGACCACGGTGCCGCCGTCCTCGATCAGATCGACCTGACGCTGGGCTTCATATTCAATCACCGCCTGGATGAAGCGCATCGAGTTGACATTCTTGGTCTCGGTCCTTGTGCCGAGTTCGCCACCGGGCTTGCGCACGCTGACATTGACGTCGGCGCGCATCGAGCCCTGTTCCATATTGCCGTCGCATGACCCGACATAGCGCAGGATCGAGCGAAGCTTGCGGACATAGGCCGCGGCTTCCTTGGGCGATGTCATATCCGGCTTGGAAACGATTTCCATCAAGGCAACGCCGCAGCGGTTGAGATCGACATAGGACATGGTCGGATGCTGGTCGTGCATCAGCTTGCCTGCATCCTGTTCGATATGGATACGCTCGACACCGATCGCCTTGCCATGGGCATCGGGATCTTTTTCATCGAGCGAAATCTGGATCACGCCCTCACCCACGATCGGATGGTAAAGCTGGGAAATCTGGTATCCCTGCGGCAGATCGGCGTAGAAATAATTCTTGCGGTCGAAGCGCGAATATTTGTTGATCTGCGCATTGATCGCGAGACCGGTACGCACCGCCTGACGGACACATTCGCCATTCAGCGTCGGCAACATGCCGGGCATCGCCGCGTCGACCAGACTGACCTGCGTATTGGGTTCTGCGCCAAATTCGGTGGAAGCCCCGGAAAAGAGCTTCGATTTGGAGGTTATCTGGGCGTGGACCTCGAGGCCGATTACGACCTCCCATTCGCCGGTTCCGCCCTGGATACGATATGTTGATTCAGTCATTTCTACCACCACTGCTCCGGTTTCGCGACAAAGCCGGCGCGTTCTTCCAGCGCCAGACCCGCGTTAAACACGCTCTGTTCGTCCAATGCCTTGCCAATGATCTGCAGACCGAGGGGCAATCCCTTGCCATCGATCCCGGCGGGCACTGACATGGCGGGCAGACCGGCCAGCGAGCTGGGCACTGTGAACACGTCGTTCAGATACATCGCCAGCGGATCGTCGCTTTTCTCGCCCAGACCAAAGGCCGCGCTTGGTGCGGTCGGGGTCAGCAGCAGATCACAGCTGTTCCAGGCCTTGTCGAAATCCTGCGAGATCAGGGTCCGGACTTTCTGCGCCTGGGTATAATAAGCGTCATAATAGCCAGCGCTCAGCACGTAAGTCCCGATCATGATCCGGCGCTTCACTTCCGGGCCGAACCCGGCTTCGCGGGTCGCGGCATACATGTCCTGCAGCCCTGCCCCGTCCGGCAGATCGCGCAGACCGTAACGCACGCCATCATAGCGGGAGAGGTTGGACGATGCTTCGGCAGGAGCGATGATATAATAGGCGGGCAACGCATATTTGGTGTGCGGCAGCGAGACATCGACGATGGTCGCGCCGGCGTCCTTGAGCATTTCAATGCCCTTCTGCCAAAGTGCATCGATTTCGGCGGGCATGTTTTCAACGCGATATTCCTTGGGGATACCGATTTTCTTGCCCGCGAGATTGCTGCTGAGCGCCGCTTCCCAGTCGGGAACGGCCAGATCAAGCGAGGTCGAATCCTTGGCATCGAAGCCGGCCATCGATCCGAGCATGATCGCGCAATCACGGACATCATGGGCCATCGGGCCTGCCTGATCGAGCGAACTGGCAAAAGCTATCGTGCCCCAGCGCGAGCAGCGGCCGTAGGTCGGCTTGAAACCGGTAATTCCGGTGAAGGCCGCTGGCTGGCGAATCGATCCGCCGGTGTCGGTGCCGGTTGCTGCAGGCGCGATGCGTCCGGCAACCACGGTAGCGCTGCCGCCCGACGAGCCGCCGGGAGTCAGATCGCTATTGCCGCCGTCATTGCGCCGCCATGGCGAGATGACATTGCCGAATGCGCTGGTCTCGTTGGACGAGCCCATCGCGAACTGGTCCATGTTGAGCTTGCCGAGCATACCGGCGCCAGCCTTGAACAGATTGGCCGAAACGGTCGATTCATATTGCGGAACAAAACCTTCGAGAATGAGGCTGGCCGCAGTGGTCGCCACGCCTTCGGTGCAGAACAGGTCCTTCATGCCGATCGGCACACCGGCCATCTTGCCCAGTTCCTCGCCGGCCGCCTTGGCCTTGTCGGTTGCTTCTGCCGCCGCCAGTGCATGTTCCGGCGTTTCGACCAGAAATGCATTCAACGGCTTGGCTGCACTGACCCGCGCGATGAAAGTCTCTGCGACTTCCTTCGCGGTGAAATCGCCATCCGCAATGCCGCTGCGGATATCTGCGATACCCATTTCAAATATTGCGGTCATTATTCAATCACCTTGGGAACTGCAAAAAAGCCATGTTCGGCAATTGGCGCGTTGGCCAATATCTTGTCGCTGATCTTGCCGTCGGTGACGACATCCTCGCGCAGCCGCAACTTGTTCGGGATGACCGCCGTCATCGGCTCCACCTTCGAACAATCCACTTCGCCCAGTTGCTCGACCCAACCCAATATCTGGTTTAGCTCGGGCACGAAGGCATCCGCTTCGGCTTCGGTAATCGCGATCCTAGAGAGGCTGGCGATCTTTTTGACGGTTTCCTTATCGATTGACATGACTCATTCTTTTTCAGTTCATCTTTTTTCGGGTAATGCGGATATAAATTGTGTACCGAGCGCCGCTAGCACTGGCGCGAAGCCGCTTCAAGCGGATTGAAGCAGTCGCATATTGGTTGGAGTATCTTTTGGCCCGTAAATTTCTCTATTTTGTCGCAGGCATGGTCGTTCTCGTGCTCGCCGGCGCGTTTGTTTTTCAGGTCTATGGCGACGAGCTGATGGAAGTGGCCTTCGTGCCCGACACAGAATTCACGGCGCAGGAAGTGCTGGAAAATAATGTCTATGCCGATACCGGCATGTGGCTGGCGCGACCGGAACTGGTGAAGGGTAACCCTGCTCTCTGGTTGCCGGCAGGATATGAAGACACGGACGAACCCTTTCCGGAGGCGAAGAAAGCCGCCGTCTTTTTCATTCACCCCACCTCCTTTCTGAAGAAAGACCGCTGGAACGCGCCGCTGGATGACGTGGAATCGCAGGCGCGGGCTCGGATATTCCTGCGCGGACAGGCCAGCGCGTTCAACGCCATCGGCACTGTCTGGGCACCACGCTACCGGCAGGCGACTCTGGGCGCCTTTCTGACCGAGAAAAAGGAAGGCCAGCAGGCGCTGGATGCCGCCTATCAGGATGTGTTGGCCGCCTTTGACTATTTTGTCGCGGAGATCCCGAGTGATCAGCCGATCATATTGGCAGGCCACAGCCAGGGCAGCCTGCATCTGACCAATTTGCTCAAAGACCGGGTAGCGGGAACACCGCTCGCCAACCGGATTGTCGCCGCTTATGTTGTCGGCTGGCCGGTTTCTGCCGAGAATGACATCCCGGAAATGGGCCTCGATATTTGCGAAGCCCCCGACCAGACCCGCTGCATATTGAGCTGGCAAAGCTTTGCAGAACCCGCCGATTATGAGCGGATCATCAAGGTCTATGACACCACCATCGGTTTCAATGGCCATCCGCGCCAGGACACCGCTCTGCTCTGCACCAACCCGATCAACGGTGACATCAATAGCTCTGCGCCGGCGACAGCCAATCTCGGGACACTGGTTCCTAATGATGATCTCAGCGAAGCAAGCCTGACCATCGGGTCAGTACCGGCCAGATGTGATGACCGGGGCTTTCTGCTGATCGGTGATCCGCCGGAAATAGGCCCCTATGCCCTGCCCGGCAATAATTACCATGTCTACGATTATAGCCTGTTCTGGGCCAATGTTCGCGCCGATGCGCGCCGGAGGATAACAGCATTTCAGGCACGTTAATCTCCGATGATGTCGCGGCATTCAATGCGGCCCTGCCCGACTGCGGCAGGCTGCTCGGTCTCGATATCGGCACAAAGACCGTCGGCATGGCATTGTGCGATTCGCACTGGACCTTCGCAACGGCAGCGGAAACGATAGAGCGGCGCAAATTCTCCAAGGATCTTGAACGGATCAAGACGGTGATTGCCGAACAGAATATCGTCGGGCTTGTCGCTGGACTGCCGCTCAATCTTGATGGCAGCCAGAGCCAGCAAACCCAGGCAGCGCGATCTTTTGCGCAAAATCTCAAACCGCTAGGTCTGCCGATATTATTGTGGGACGAGCGATGGAGCACGCAGGCCGTCACCCGCGATCTTATTGCATCGGACGTCAGCCGGAAAAAACGGGCCAAGGTCGTCGACAAGATGGCCGCCGCCTATATTTTGCAAGGAGCCATCGACAGGCTTGCCGCGCTGTCATGATGACTCTATAGAACCCGCTTTAATGACATCGATAAAAACCGCATCGTCGCAATCCTTTCCAGCCGGATCGGATGCTTTCCCCCATCGTCATCTATTGGGCATCGCCGGGCTTCATCCCTGGGAGATATTATTTCTGCTCGAGGAGGCCAAACAATGGGTCGATCTCAACAAAAAATCCAGCAAGCATGCGAACAAGCTGGATGGCCTGACCGTCATCAATGCGTTTTTCGAAAATAGCACCAGAACCCTGCTTTCCTTTGAAATTGCCGGAAAACGGATGGGCGCGGATGTGGTCAATATGCACGCGGCGCAATCAAGCATCAAAAAGGGCGAAACGCTGATCGACACGGCGGTTACGCTCAATGCGATGAAGGCTGACGCAATCGTCATCCGCCACGGCAGTTCGGGCGCGGTGCAATTAATTGCCGACAAGGTCGACTGTCCGGTGCTCAACGCCGGTGACGGCAGCCACGAACATCCGACGCAGGCACTGCTCGACGCCCTCACTATCCAGCGGCGCAAGGGCGAGATCAGCGGGCTGACAGTTACCATTTGTGGCGACGTGATGCACAGCCGGGTGGCACGATCCAATATCTATTGTCTGACCACGCTTGGCGCAAAAGTAAGGGTTTGTGGGCCTCCTTCCCTGCTGCCCGCCGCGCTTGACCGGTTCAATGTCGAGGTATTCAGCAATTTTGACGAGGCTCTTAATGGCAGCGATGTCGTGATGATGCTCCGGCTGCAGAATGAACGCATGAATGGCGATTTCATCCCCAGCCCGCGCGAATATCATTATCTCTACGGGCTGACCCGGGAACGGCTGATGCTGGCCAACAAGGACGCGCTGGTGATGCACCCCGGACCGATGAACCGCGGCGTCGAGATTGACAGCGATGTTGCCGATGACCTGAGCCATTCCGCTATAACCGAACAAGTCGAAATGGGCGTTGCCGTGCGGATGGCCTGTCTGGACATACTCACCCGCAAATCCCGCGGCGTGGAGGGCTGGTCATGAACAAGATTTTTACCAACGCACGCCTGATGTTGCCGGGCGAAGAACAGCCTCAGCTAGGCCGATTGATCATCGACGGTGATCGCATCGCTTCAACCGATGACGGCACCGACAAGCAAACGGGCGAAGAAATAGACTGCAAGGGCCGATTATTGGCGCCGGGCATCGTCGATCTCGGTGTTTTCGCTATCGACAAGCCGGCTTTCCATTATGGCGGGATCACCCGGGCCGCCTTGATGCCCGATCAGTTTCCGGTTCTGGATCTGCCCGCGATCATCAAACATAATGCGGTTGAAGGCAAACCGGACCTGTGGTCGCACCCGATAGCCGCGGCGACCAAGGGACTGGCCGGAACACAGCTGGCCGAAATCGGCTTGATGAAACGGTCGGGCGCCAAAGCGGTTGCCACCGGCCGGCAATGGATCGCTGACAGCGGACTGATGCTCAAGCTGATGCAATATTGCCGGTCGCTGGATTTGCCGTTGATCGTGCACAGCGAGGATGCGGGGCTGACCGGTGGTGCGGTTGCTACCAATAGTGAAACCGCAACCCGGCTGGGACTATCCAGCGCCACCGCGGCGGCAGAGGCCATCTCCATCGCCCGGGATATCGCCTTGGTTCGCGAAACCGGAGCCCATGTCCATTTTCGACAAGTCACCACAGAAGACGGCTTGAACCTGATCCGCGCCGCCAAAGCCGAGAATCTTCCGGTAACCTGCGGCATCACGCCCGCACATCTGCTTTTGTCCGATATCGCGATCAATGATTTCCGGACATTTACCCGGCTATCGCCGCCGTTGAGGAGCGACGAGAATCGCCTCGCCTGTATCGCTGCAGTAAAGGACGGCACAATCGATGTCATCGCATCGGGTCACGATCCCCGCGGCGCCGCAGACAAAAGATTACCATATGCAGAAGCAGCACCGGGCATGGCGGGCGCAGAGACCCTGCTGGCACTTTCCTTGACGCTGGTGCGCGACGGGACAATTTCCATTGGCCGGCTGTTCGAGCTCCTGTCCACCAATCCGGCAAAAATTCTGGCGGTAGACGCGGGCATATTGCAGCCGGGATATCAGGCCGATTTCATCCTGATCGACGAAGACAGTCCTTGGCAGGTTGATACCAGGAAGATGGCAGCAGCAGCAGGCAATACGCCATTTGATGGCCTACCCGTTCAGGGCCGCGTAACCGCCATATATAAAGGCGGCAGAGCCTATTAGCTCCACCGCCTTCATGCGATTTTGATGATCGGTATAAACTAGCGTGAAGCTAGTTTTTTCGGTGCCTTGCTGGCCATACGGGTCGGGGCGGAGTGGCTGCCCGGTGCCTGACGCACGATGCAGTTGCTACCCTTGGCCTTGATACCGGCACACATGGCTTCCGCTGTTTGCGCATTACCAAAACCGACTGCCGCCAGGCGGTACAGGGTCTTGCCCTTCACATTGATCCGCGAACTTGCATATTCGAAAGATTTCAGCTCGCTGTTCCGGGCAGACATAATCCCCCAGGCGCGTTTGGCACCTTCAGCCGACGAGAAGGCGCCCAGCTGGACCATATGCGTTCCCGCTACCGAAGAGGCAGGCTTCGCGGCTGGCTGGTAGGCCACTTTTTGTACCGCAGGCTTGGCCACTGGCTTGGCCACTGCCGTGGTCACAGGAGCGATTGCCGTTGTTTTCGCTGCTGCCTGACTGGCCGGGACGGATACGGTCGCAACCTTGACGTTATTTTCCTTGGCCAGGAAATCCACATCATTGCCGGCCTTTGGAGCCGGGCCTACGGCCGCTAGCGGGCTGTTGCGGTCAAAGCTCGCCACTTCACGACCATAATCTTCATCGGAAGAGGCAGCAACACTGACCGGCACCTGCGTTGGCGAAAGCGCGAGTTGAACCGGTTGACCCGGATCGTTGGCGACCGGATTGACGTTCAGCACTGTCGCAACGCGTGTTTCATAGGCGCCGGGACGGGCCATTTGGGCCCACTGCATCACGCGTTCGTTGACCGAAGCCGGTGACACATCCTGAACAGCCATCAACTTGGCTTCTTTCCAGCGACCGTCCAGAGCATAAGCCAGACCCAGATTCTGGCGTGTGCGGCCAGTGACATTGGATTCGCGGATGGCTTGTTCCAGCACCTCGATCGCGGTCTTGCTGTCGCCGGTGAGCGCCAGAGCGAGCCCGTAGTCAGCGGCAGGAATATATTGACGATTGTTGACGACGAGCGCTTTTGCCTTGTCGACCTTGCCTTGACCCAATTGAGCAAGACTCAGGCTGAGGATAGTGCGCGCATCGTTTTTGCCCAATTCCATGGCATCCTGAAAGCTGCGTTCCGCGGAAGCCATCCGTCCGGCGGACAAATAGGCCTGAGCCAACAGCGCCCGCGTTTCAGGATCGCTGCCAACTCCGGCAACCGAGCGTTCGGCATAGACAATCGCCGCTTCGACATCGCCCTTCGCCAGCGCCTTTTCGGCCTTCTTGGCATATTTGGCACCATCCTTGACCGTTGCCGTACCCGACACGGATGCGACAGAGCCGCCACCAAAGGGACCACAACCGGTCAACACGGTGGCGAACACCATGGAGGAAGCAGCCATTTTCAAAATCACATCGCGTTTCATTTCTATGCCCTCGCAATAATAGTCAGTCTTATTAATTCAAAATTCGCTTCAAGCCCTGTTCAAGCAGCCCCACGCGACGGTATGCGCTCGGCCAATCCCTCCAACTCGGGGATAGACCTCAAATATTCGTCCACAGCTTTGGTTACCAATTGCTGCGCAGAGATGTTCTTTACCGCCGTCGCCAACCGCAGTTTCAAATGCCGGTCCGGGTCCATCCGGAGGGTGAACGCAGTCGTTGCCTTCCGCGTCCGGGATTTCGTGGCCGGACGAGGCTTTTTGATTTGGCGCTTCTGTTCTTTCGCCGTTTCCGACACCGTCGAACTTTCAACCAGTGGCTGAACTTCGCGGGTAATTGGCAGCGGCACCGGAGCAGCGACGGATTTTTCTTCGACCTTTGGCGCCTCGATTTTAATGGCGGGTTTCTTCGCCAGTTTGGCCGCAATTTCTTCCTGCTGATGCCTGACAACGGAGCCAGGATTTGGAATCGCGCCAGCCAGAGGATTATGGTGAATATGCTCTACCGGATGCGCGTCATGATCAGGGTCAACATCGTAACCCATGTCATTCCAGCCCAGATCTTCATGTGCATCACTATCGTGATCCAATGAATTGTCGGGAAAATGCGTAAAGCCCTGACGACGCATCGCCGGCTTCGCACCACCTTTTCGGGCCAATAGACTGGACGAAAGGGACGCCTGTGGTTTTGGTTCGCTCATTTTTTCAGCCCCTGCCATCAAGAACCAACGACCCGCCGGCCAAAATTGCCGCCCGGACGTTGAACGCCTTGATTGACATTCTGCGCCATTGCCGGCGCACTAAAGATTGTCCGGCGGAAGTTTTTCTCGAGCCGGTCAGAAATATAAGTCCAGAGATGCACGATTTCCTGAGCCGACCGCCCTTTTGGATCAACTTCCATGACGGTGCGGCCATCAATCATCGACCCGGCAAAATCCGTGCGATGATGGACGGTAATCGGGGCTACCGTGCCATGCTGGGAGAGGGCAACCGCCGCTTCGGAGGTAATCTTCGCTTTCGGCGTAGCGCCATTCACGACGAACAGCAGTGGTTTGCCGGCGCGTTCACAAAGGTCGACGGTCGCGCCAACAGCGCGGAGATCATGCGGGCTGGGTCGGGTCGGTATGACGATAAGTTCCGCGACGGATATAACGCTCTGGATCGCCATGGTGATCGCCGGCGGCGTATCGATGACGGCCAGTTTGAAACCCTGCTGACGCAAGATCGCTAGATCGGAAGCAAGCCGGGATACGGTGGTTTGCGCGAATGCCGGCAAATCCGCTTCCCGTTCGTTCCACCAGTCAGCAAGCGAACCCTGCGGATCGATGTCGATCAATACAACGGGGCCAGCCCCGGCCAGTTGTGCCTGTACAGCCAGATGGCCCGACAATGTAGTTTTGCCGGAACCGCCTTTTTGCGAAGCCATCGCTAGAACTCGCACGCTCTTCCCCTTATTCATCACAGGCAGAATTTGCCCGAAAATTTCTATTCGGGTGCTTTTGTGACAGAGCAGGGCTAAAATAGGGTTAACAAGTTCACGACGATTTTGAGTTTGTAAAAAAAAATTTACCTCTTTCCGTCAAGAAATGGATGAACGACGCCTCCAGTTTCTGCTAGACTTCAAGAGTTCCAGCGGTTTAGCACAGCGGAAACGGCAAGCATCACATCGTAATTGTTATTTGATCACCAAGGAATAAACCATGAAAACGGCCAACCGTCCCATCACTCATTTGCTTGGCATCATGCTCATTGCGGCTGCTGCTCCAGCCTTGGCGGATGTAAAAGCTGGCGTCGATGCATGGGGACGCGGTGATTTTGCAACGGCGATCAACGAGTGGCGCGGCCCTGCCGACAAAGGCGATGCCGATGCGCAGTTCAATCTCGGGCAAGCCTATAAACTGGGTCGCGGTGTGCCGCAGGATTTGCGGCAAGCGGAGCAATGGTACAAGAAAGCCGCAGACCAGGGCCATCTGCAAGCCAATGACAATTATGGCCTGATATTATTCCAGAACAACCGCCGGGAAGAAGCCCTGCCCTACTTGCAAGCATCCTCCGACCGGGGCGAACCGCGGGCTCAATATGTATTGGGCACCGGTCATTTTAACGGCGACTTTGTCGAAAAAGACTGGGTCAAGGCCTATGCGCTCATGACCCGGGCATCGGCGCAGGAACTGCCGCAGGCAACCTCCAACCTCGCCCAGATGGATCGCTTCATTCCGGTCGAGGACCGGCGCCGCGCGATCGAACTGGCTGGTCAGATGGAGCAAGACGAGAAGCGCGTGAGAACAGCGCAAATCGGCGGCTTTCGCCCGGTCCAGTCGACCGGAGCGGTGCAGACAGCACAATTACCGCCTTCGCAGCCCGCTCTGCCCGATCCGGTTCCGGCGCCCGGTCCGATCACTCCCGGCGTAACTTATGCTCCCAGTCCGAAACCTGCACCAGCAACGCCTGTCGCGACCTCCGCTCCGGTACGCACGGCTGCGGCTGGCGACTGGCGGGTACAACTCGGCGCGTTCAGCGACGAGAATAAAGCCAAAACCCTATGGACCAAGCTGGAAGGCAGCGTTTCCGCTCTCGCGGGAATGCAGCCTTATCTGGTCAGAGCCGGTGGAATCACCCGTTTGCAAGCTGGGCCATTTGCGACCCAGGCGCAGGCCGATTCAGTATGCGGCAGCGTGAAAGCCTCCGGCAATGATTGCATCACCAAACGGAACTAGGGCCAAACGGAACTAGGTTGGGGCTATCAGACTGCGATTATTGGCTGACCCACTGGTCCGCCGCTATGCCCTGAATATATAATAGCGCCGTCAGATCATTATATCTGATCGCTACATCCGCCGCTTGAGCGGCCTTTGGCTTCGCGTGATAGGCGACCCCTAGGCCGGCTCTTTGCAGCATCGGAATATCATTCGCGCCGTCACCCACCGCGATGGTTTGTTCCAATGGCAGGCCTGCCGCATCCGATGCCGTCTGAAGCACTTCAACTTTCCGGGTCGAATCGACGATCGGTCCGTCCAGCCCTCCGGTCAGCACACCGGCAGCTTCTCCCAGAACATTGGCGTGAAATGACTTGAAGCCAATGGCTTGCGCGACAGGTTTGGCAAATTTTGTAAAACCTCCCGATACGAGAATCGTTTCTGCTCCGCGCTGTGCCATCGTTCTGACCAGCATCTCGGCGCCCGGCATGATTTTTACCCGTTCATCCAGACATTGCTGGATCGCCGAAGTGTTCAATCCCTTCAGAAGCGCCACCCTGCCCCGTAGAGCTTCTTCGAAATCCAGTTCGCCCTGCATCGCCCGTTCGGTGATTTCCGCAATCTGTGCCTTGATACCGGCATAATCTGCCAGTTCATCGATACATTCGACCGTGATCATCGTGCTGTCCATGTCAGAGATCAGCAGCTTTTTGAGACGGTTTGCTTCGGGTTGCACCGCGATATCAACGCCATTGCCAATCATTTCCAGACGCGCGCGCGCTGCGACCGGGTCGCCATCGAAGAAAATATCGAGTACGCGCCCATCGATCAACTCCGACTGACGAATGATGGTGGCATCGGCTCTGCCCAGACTGATGTTTGCAGACTGAATATCTCTCTCATTCAGAGATTCTTTTGCTATGAGCGTGGCGATGAACATGATTTCTCCGAAACTGGACAAGAATGTCGCGCTGATCGTCGGACCGACGGCCAGCGGTAAATCCGCCTTGGCATTGGAGCTTGCCAAAAAGCAAGCCTCGGTGATCATCAATGCGGACAGCGCCCAGGTCTATCGCGACCTCAGGATCCTCAGTGCGCGCCCGAGCGAGGAAGAAATGGGCGGAATCGAGCATCAACTGTTCGGCTATATCGACGGCGACGAGGCCTGTTCAGCCGCGCGTTGGGCTCATGACGCCAAGACGGCAATCGCGGCAGCCCACGAACGCGATATCCTGCCGATACTGGTTGGTGGCACCGGCCTATATGTCCGGATACTCCTCGACGGCATTGCGCCAATTCCTGAAATCGCTCCGGAAATCCGGCAGGAAATCAGGGAAATGGAACTATTGGAAGCATATCACGCCCTGCAGATGCTCGATCCCGTTTCGGCGGACAGATTGAACCCGAGTGATATCACCCGCATCCAGCGGGCGCTGGAAGTGATCCGGTCGACCGGCAAGCCGCTGGACCATTGGCAAAAGCACAAGACGGGCGGCATTGGCGAGAATATCAAATTGCATTCGCTGGTTCTGCTACCGCCGCGCGAATGGCTCTATCAGCGCTGTGACTTGCGATTGCACCAGATGATGGCGGAAGGCGCCGCGGACGAAGTAGAAAATCTTCTGCAACGCGACTTGCCGCCAAATCTGCCGGTTATGCGGGCGATCGGGGTGGCTGACATCGCGGCCTGGATCGCTGGTGACATCAGCCGGGAAGCCGCGGTAGAGCAGGCACAGACGGCGACCCGGCAATATGCGAAGCGCCAATATACGTGGTTCCGCAACCAAAGCCCGTCCGAATGGCCAAGGCTTGAAGAACCATTAAATAACGATTTTGATGAGATAATTGAAACTATATTACGTGATTAACCCTTGACATAACATATTCAGATATGTAGCGACCCCCGAATTAACTAAGCCTTGCCTATTGTGTTGCGGTGCATCATGGCGGGGCAACAGCGCAAACAGACAGCTAATGGAGCATGATGTGGCCGAAAAAAGCGGCGCCGATATATTGGTCGAAACCCTGTTGGATCTGGGCGTGGATACCGTTTTCGGCTATCCGGGCGGCGCGGTGCTTCCCATTTATGACGCGCTCTACGAGCATCCGAAAATGAAGCATATTCTGGTGCGTCACGAGCAAGCCGCGACCCATGCGGCAGAAGGCTATGCCCGTTCGACCGGCAAACCCGGCGTCGTGCTAGTTACGTCCGGCCCGGGTGCGACCAATGCCGTTACCGGTATTACCGATGCTCTGATGGACAGCATTCCGATGGTCGTCATCACCGGTCAGGTCGCAACCAATCTGATCGGCACGGACGCCTTTCAGGAGGCCGATACGGTCGGTATCACGCGCCATTGCACCAAACATAATTATCTGGTGAAAAAGCCTTCCGATCTGGCGCAAGTCGTTCAGGAAGCCTTCCATATCGCCACCCAGGGCCGCCCCGGCCCAGTGGTCATCGATATTCCCAAGAATGTCCAGGTTGCAGCGGCAGAATATAGCAGCAATGCAACCCGGGCCAATACCCGCTATCAGCCCCAGACCGAGGGTGATTTCAAGGCGATCAATAGCTTCGCCGAAATGATCATGAACGCCAAAGCGCCGATCCTCTATACCGGTGGCGGCATCATCAACAGCGGTCCGAAGGCCAGTGAAACCCTGCGCGAACTGGCCGAATTGCTCGGATGCCCGGTAACCTCGACGCTTATGGGACTGGGCGCATTCCCGGCTTCGTCAGACAAATGGCTTGGCATGCTCGGCATGCATGGCACGTTTGAAGCCAATATGGCGATGAACAAGGCCGACCTTGTGATCTGCCTTGGCGCCCGTTTCGACGACCGGATTACCGGACGGCTTGACGCTTTCTCGCCCAACAGCAAGAAAATCCATGTCGATATCGACCGTTCGTCGATCAACAAGACCGTTCGGGTCGATTTGCCGGTTGTCGGCGATGTCGGCCGGGTGATGGAACAATTGATCGCGGTGCTCAAGGGCCGCCGCTTTACGACACCGGACCATGGTGAATGGTGGTCGCGGATCACCGGCTGGCGGGCAACCAATTGTCTCGATTATCCCGAGAGCAAGACGGAAATCATGCCGCAGGAAGCCATTCGCAAATTGTGGGAAGCCACTCACAAGCGCTCGCCGATCATCACAACCGAAGTCGGCCAGCACCAGATGTGGGCCGCGCAGCATTTCGATTTTGAAAGCCCTAACAAATGGCTGACCAGCGGTGGACTTGGCACCATGGGCTATGGCCTGCCTGCCGCGATTGGCGCGCAGCTCGGCAACCCCGATGCTCTGGTCATCGATATTGCCGGTGAAGCGTCGATCCAGATGAATATCCAGGAGCTCGGCACCGCCACACAATATCGGTTGCCGGTGAAGATTTTCATCCTCAACAATGAATATATGGGCATGGTCCGCCAATGGCAGGAACTGACCTATGAAAGCCGTTATTCAAATAGTTATAGCGATAGTCTACCAGATTTTGTGAAGCTCGCTGAAAGCTATGACTGGACCGGCATCCGGATTGAGGATCCCGCTGATCTTGAAGCTGGGATACAGAAAATGCTCGAAACCGACGGTCCCGTAATGGTTGATTGCCGCGTCGCTCAGCTGGCTAACTGTTTCCCGATGATCCCGTCCGGTGCAGCCCATACAGAGATGCTTCTGACCGAAGCCGACGTAAAGGGCACGATGGACGACCAAGCAAAGGCTCTTGTCTGATGCATATTTACGAAGAAGCCGTTGAACGTCACGTTCTTGCCGTTCTGGTCGATAATGAAGCCGGTATATTGGCGCGTATCGCGGGCATGTTCACCGCGCGCGGCTATAATATCGACAGCCTGACTGTCGCCGATATCAGCGAAGATCATGCCGTGAGCCGGATCACTATCGCCACTAATGGCCCGCCGCATGTGATCGAGCAGATCATTGCCCAGCTGGACAGGCTTGTTCCGGTGCACAGCGTGCGCGACCTGACCGAATCCGGACCGCATGTGCAGCGCGAGCTGGCGCTGGTAAAAGTCGCCGGCAAGGGCGAGCATCGTATAGAAGCCATGCGGCTGGCGGATATTTACCGCGCCCGGGTCGTCGACGCGACGACCGAAAGCTTTGTCTTCGAGATTACCGGAGCGCCGGAAAAAATCGAGACATTTGTCGGCTTGATGCGCGAAGTCGGCCTGGTCGAAGTTGGCCGGACCGGCGTCGTTGCCATTGGCCGGGGGCCAGATCCTGCATGAGCGAGATATTGCTCCTGCTGGCTGCGATACTGGGACTTGCGACGTTGTTTGTTCATTCCATTCTCGGAGAGAAATATCTTATCGGCCCGCTGGTAAATTCCGGCGAAGGAGTCATGCGGAAGGATCTTTCCCAACAGGTCGTCCGCTTTGCATGGCATTTGACCAGCCTTTTGGGATTGATCGCCATTTATATACTGGCAAAAGGCGCCTATGATTTTGCAGCCGCGGATATCGCTCTGCTGGCGGTCACGGGATCAGTATTTTTAGTCGCCGGCATTTACGATGCCATTGTTACCAAGGGCAAACATATCGGCTGGCCTATGCTAGCCGGAGTGGGCGCCCTTACTCTATTCGCCATCATCTGAAATTTAAGGAAGAAAAATGAAAGTCTATTATGACGCCGACGCTGACCTCGGCCTGATCACCGGTAAGAAAATCGCGATTGTCGGTTACGGCAGCCAGGGCCATGCCCATGCCCAGAACCTCCGCGACAGCGGCGTCAAGGAAGTCGCCATTGCGCTACGCGCCGGTTCAGCCACCGCGAAAAAGGCCGAAGGCGCCGGTTTCCAGGTCATGACCAACGCCGAAGCTGCGAAATGGGCGGATATCGTCATGGTCCTCGCGCCGGACGAGCATCAGGCTGCCATTTATGCCGATGACCTGCACGCGAACATGAAAGAGGGCGCTGCCCTTGCTTTCGCTCACGGTCTCAACGTCCATTTCGGCCTGATCGAGCCACGCGAAGATCTCGATGTAATCATGATCGCTCCAAAAGGCCCCGGCCATACGGTGCGTAGCGAATATCAGCGCGGCGGCGGCGTTCCCTGCCTGATCGCGATTGACCGCGACGCATCCGGCAATGCCCATGACGTGGCTCTTGCTTATGCATCCGGCGTCGGCGGCGGACGTTCGGGTATCATCGAAACCAATTTCCGCGAGGAATGCGAAACCGATCTGTTCGGTGAACAAGCCGTACTTTGCGGTGGTATCACCCATCTGATCCAGGCAGGTTTCGAAACCCTGACCGAAGCAGGCTATGCTCCGGAAATGGCCTATTTCGAATGTCTGCACGAAACCAAGCTTATCGTCGACCTGCTCTATGAAGGCGGGATTGCGAATATGCGCTATTCCATCTCCAATACTGCAGAATATGGCGATATCACCAGCGGCCCGCGGGTTATCACTTCGGAAACCAAAGCGGAGATGAAGCGGATTCTGGAAGATATCCAGTCAGGCCGTTTCGTGAAAAACTTCGTGCTCGACAACCGCGCCGGTCAACCGGAACTGAAGGCCGCTCGCAAGCAGGCTGCAGCGCATCCGATCGAGGAAACCGGTGCTCAGCTCCGCGCCATGATGCCATGGATCGGCGCCAACAAGCTGGTTGATAAAGAAAAGAACTAAAAGGCAGCGAGACCGGGTGACCGAATTTCAGGTCGCCCGGTCGCGAGCCGCAGCGAAGTTCAACAATTCCTCGGCCACATCACGATCGCAGGCTTTTACCAGTTCCCTGACCACATTGGTCAGGCTGCCACTTTGATCAACAGTTTTCGACGCCATGCTCCATCCGGGAAACTGTCTCCGGACGATCACACCGCTCTTCAACCGGAAAATTGCATGATGCCGTTTATCCAGGGATATTCGGGCAAATGTCTCCTCAACCCGGTCTTCATTCCCTTCGAGATACTGCAAAAAACGCTTGTGATCCTGAATCAATATACCGGTGATGCCATTGCGATTGTTGTTCCTAGTCGCCGCTGCCAGCATCGCATCCAGATCTTCCCTGGATAGCGGACGCTTGGGCGTGCTCATATAAACGAGTCGATACATTCCACAGCCCTCCCGTAGCCTCGAATTGGTATCGATAGTATATCTACCGTAAAGAATTACAACATATAGAGAAATATGGTTTCCCGCGGCGTTATGCCCGCGCCGTTTTTATCCAGTCCAGCGCTGTTATCGGTCGAACAATGCGATCCGCGGGAATGCGATCCGACCATCATCAGAAGCCCGCCCAAGGCGTGCCCGAGCCAATCAGAAAGTCGCGCCGGCTCAAAAAAATCGTCCTGCACGGTTGCTTTATCTGCCAGTCTGAATAGATAGAGCAGCATGACACGGTCAAAAGCTCTTCTGCTACTACGACTTATACGCCCTTAGGCGTACCAATGCTGCTGCCGGATTGGCGCAGCGTCCCGCCTAAGGGACGATTTTCCAGAAAATATAAGTAAACCCCGGATTTTGTGCCTTGCGCACATCTTTCAGCAGCATAAGAGTGAAGTCATGCATAAGAACCCGTCACAAAAATATCGCCCTTTTCCGCAGATAGACCTGCCCAACCGGCAATGGCCATCGCGCACCATAGACAAGGCACCACGCTGGCTGTCCACCGACCTGCGCGACGGCAACCAGGCTCTGATCGACCCGATGGATGCGCAGAAGAAACAGCGCTTTTTCGATCTGCTGGTCAAGATCGGGATCAAGGAGATTGAAGTCGGCTTCCCGTCCGCCGGTGCCACCGATTTCGATTTCATCAGCGGTCTCGTCAAATCCGGCAAGATTCCGGATGATGTCATGGTGCAGGTACTGACGCAGTCGCGCCGTGACCTGATTGAAACCAGCTTTGCCAGCCTCGAGGGTGCGCGGGCAGCTATTGTCCATCTTTACAATGCAGTATCCCCAGCCTGGCGCGATGTCGTGTTCCGGCTCGACAAGCAGGGCGTCAAGGATATCGCCCGCGAAGGCGCAACCATATTGCGTGAGCAAGCCGAGAAATATCCCGATACCGACTGGCATTTCGAATATTCGCCGGAGACTTTCTCGACAGCCGAACTGGATTTCAGCCTGGAAGTCGTGGAAGCGGTGATGGAAATCATCGAGCCAACCGCTGAGAAGCCTCTGATCCTCAACCTGCCCGCTACGATCGAAGCGGCGACCCCCAATATATACGCCGATCAGGTCGAGTGGATGTGCAACAATATCAGCAAGCGCGATCATGTCGTGATCAGCCTGCACACCCATAATGACCGTGGCTCGGGCATTGCCGCATCCGAACTGGGCCTGATGGCCGGTGCGGACCGGGTCGAAGGCTGCCTGTTCGGTAATGGCGAGCGCACCGGCAACGTTGATCTGGTGACATTGGGTCTGAATCTCTACACCCAAGGCGTTGATCCGGAATTGGATTTCTCCAATATGGATGAAATCGTCAAGACCGTGGAATATTGCAATCAGTTACCGGTTCCGGCGCGCCATCCTTATGCCGGCGAACTGGTCTTTACCGCTTTCTCCGGATCGCATCAGGATGCAATCAAGAAAGGCTTTACCGCCCAGGAACAGCGGAATGACGAACTGTGGAACGTGCCCTATCTGCCAATTGATCCCCGCGATCTTGGCCGTGACTATGAAGCCGTTATCCGGGTCAACAGCCAGTCCGGTAAAGGCGGGATTGCCTGGATATTGGAACAGGACCACGGACTCAAACTTCCCAAGCGGCTGCAGGCCAATTTCAGCCAGACGGTGCAGGAACTGGCCGATCAGACGAGCCGCGAATTGTCGTCGGATGATATCTGGGACGCATTCCGGAAACGCTATCACATTGACGGCAGCGGCAAATATAACCTGATCGACTATGACGAGCGGGCAACCGGTGGCGAGCGCATTTTTGTCGGCAAGGTCAGAGGGCCCGATGGCGAAATTTCGGTGAGCGGTCGCGGAAATGGTCTTATTTCCAGCGTAGTTGACGCCGTTTCCTCAGCTCTTGGTGTAAATCTCGAGATCGTTGACTATAGCGAACATGCGCTGGGTTCCGGCAAGGATGCGCAGGCAGCAGCCTATATTCAGTGCAAAACGGAGGACGGCAAAGAATTCTACGGGGTCGGTATCAACAGCGATGTTGCCACCGCGTCCGTCGAGGCATTGCTCAGCGCGGTGAACCGTATTTAAGCAGTCGGTTAAGAAAACAGTAGAATATGCCGCCGCATCGGGTAATGCGGTGGCATAATTTTTCAAATCGGGGTTTTCATGACTTTACCAGCTATTTTTGACAATCTTCGCCTGCCGCTCATCGGCTCACCCTTGTTCATCGTGTCGGGGCCGGAACTGGTCATCGCCCAGTGCAAGGCCGGTATCGTCGGCAGCTTCCCTGCCCTCAATGCCCGTCCGCAGTCGATGCTCGACGAATGGCTCCATCAGATTACCGAAGAACTGGCGGCGTGGAACCGGGATAATCCGGACAAGCCTGCGGCTCCTTTCGCCGTCAACCAGATCGTCCACAAGTCCAACGACCGGCTCGATCAGGACATGGCGACCTGCGCAAAATGGAAAGTACCGATCGTCATCACCTCGCTCGGAGCGATCGAAGATCTGAACACGGCCGTAAAAGGCTGGGGTGGCATCACCCTGCACGACATCATCAACAACCGCTTCGCCCATAAAGCGATCGAAAAGGGCGCGACCGGACTTATTCCGGTAGCGGCCGGCGCTGGCGGCCATGCCGGCACGCTGTCCCCGTTCGCCTTGATGCAGGAAATCCGCGAGTGGTTTGACGGCCCCGTCGCTCTGTCCGGTTCTATCGGCAACGGCGCATCGATACTGGCAGCGCAAGCGATGGGCGCGGATCTTGGCTATGCCGGTTCGGCTTTCATTGCGACCAAGGAAGCCAATGCCGATCAGGGCTATAAGGAAGGCATTGTCGAAGGCAAAGCATCCGACATCGTCTATTCCGACCTGTTCACCGGCGTGAAGGGCAATTATCTGCGCAAGTCGATCGAGCAGGCGGGTCTGGATCCCGACAACCTGCCTCAGGGCGACTATAAGACCATGGACTTCGGATCCGGTGGCAATACCGAGAAAAAGGCGTGGAAAGACATCTGGGGCTGCGGCCAGGGCATTGGCCTGATCAACGACGTGATGAGCGTCCAAGACATGGTCGACCAGTTCACCGCCGAATATCGCGCTGCCCGCGAAAGCCTGAAAGAGCGGTTTAACTACTGAACGCCGTCTGGCACCAAATGCGGTGACAATGGCTTCGGTCTGAAAGGATATCATTCCTGATGCAACAGCCATTGATCACCAACAGATTCGTCGAACGCTTCAATCTATCGACCCCGATTGCCCTGGCCCCGATGGCCTTGGCGACCGGAGGTAACCTGGCTGCCGCATGCGCGCGTGCCGGAGCGCTCAGCCTGGTCGGCGGTGGCTATGGCGATCTTGTCTGGACAAGGCGCGAATATCGCGATGCGATCAGCCTGCTTGACGGCAACCCGCAGGATCTCTCGCGACTGGGTTGCGGCTTTATCTCGTGGAAACTCGCGGAAGATCGAAGCGCCTTTGACTGGTTGCTGGACCAGCAGCATAAACCGGCAGCCGTCATGCTGTCATTTGGTGATCCGACGCCCTTTGCCAATATATTATCCGATCATAAAATCCCCGTCATTTGCCAAATCCAGACAATGGCGCAACTGCCGCAAGCGGTGGACGCCGGCGCAAATGTGATTGTCGCGCAAGGCACCGAGGCGGGCGGTCACGGCGTGAACGAACTCGACGGCCGCAGCACGTTCACCTTCGTCCCCGAAATCGCTGACTGGCTCGCGAAACATTCTCCACAGACAATATTGCTCGCCGCCGGCGGGATTGCCGATGGTCGCGGCCTCGCTGCAGCGATGATGCTAGGTGCTGACGGAGCGCTGATCGGATCAAGATTATGGGCAACCACGCAATCTCTGGCCGCAACAAGCGCAAAGAATGTGGCTCTTCAGGCCGGAGGAGATGACACCGCCAGAACCAGTATTTTCGACATTTTGAGAGGTAAAAACTGGCCGGAGCAATTCGACTTTCGGGCGATCAGAAATATATTGCACAGGAAATGGGAAGGCCGGATCGACGAACTGCGCTCCGACCCTGCGGCAGCAATCGAAGATTATACCAGCGGTGTCCGTCAGGAAGATTACGACAGAGCCCATATAACCGTTGGTCAGGATGTCGGCCTGATCAACGACATATCATCGGCGGAAGAGGTGCTTGACGATATCAACCAGCAGGCAGCACGCTTGTTGAACGGTGGAAACACCGAAAAATAGCCACGAGGATACTGGCCTGACGTCGACAGCGCGTTGCCTATCGAGATCCGGTTTCTGCAGCGGGTAACGATGCCGCAATGCTGAATATCGGATTGTCCGCACCGATGGCAAAACGCCCGCCAACCAGACCGACAAAGAGCAGCAATATCAGCAGCCAGATCAGGAATATGCCGCTGGTGATTCGCCAGTTTCTCGGTGGCAGTCCCTGCACCAGAAACGTCACAATCCCGGCCACGTTGATGCAGACAAGGTTGGTTGCCAGCAAGAACAGCGCCCTGAAACCGAGTATTTCCTGCCCGCTGCCAAAGAATAATCCGGCTGCGGCAATCGGCGGGACCAGCGCCACCGCTATCATGACGCCGACAAGCGAGAGCGAGGCTCCCTGACTGAATGCCAAGACCCCCGCGGCACCGCAGGCCAGAGCCAAAGCGATATCGGCGGGGTGAACAATCGTGCGGTTCCGCAGTTCCGGCACCAGCGGATCGACGTCGATGACCATGCCGAGCAGGAAGGTGAAGGCCAGAGCCGAAAATATCCCGACGACAAGCGTGCTCAACGCTCGCCGGCCAAGCGAACGATCCCCGAGAGTGGCTGCCATTGCCAGCGCCATGGTTGGACCGAGGAGCGGCGCGATGATCATCGCGCCGATGACCACGGCGGTCTGGCCACTGCGCATCCCCAAAGCCGCGATCAGCGCCGACAGGATCACCGTCAGCAGATAATTGGGGCGCAGTTCGAGACTGGCCTCGATATCGTCATAAAGCTCGTTGGTGCTGATCCGGTCGCGGGTGAAGAATATTTCCAGCTTGCTCGGCGGTTTGCTCTCGCCGGACGGGGACGGCGCTATTTCCTCCAGTTCCGGAATTTCGGGCAAGACCGCCTCGACCTGGAGGACAAGAACCGAAAATCCTGCAATATTTTTGAAATTCCGGTCAAGCTCGGCGATCAACGACTCGATCGACCGGCTGGCCACCACGCAGGAAAATTTTTCGAGGCCGTCGGGCACGGGTTCCTGCCAGAATCGGCTACAATGTCTGGCAATAATCTCTTTGGTCCGCGGCACTTCTGCGTCGGGTACGAGTATTTCAACCAGCCTTGCAGACATATCCGGTTCCTTCCGCTTACGAGACGAATTTCACGCCCGACCAGGTCAGTCCGGCCATCCGCAATTCACCATCGTTTCAGCGCCGAAATCCTACATTTCCCCGCGTTCGCGCCGTATCGCAAACCATTTTTCGACATTGGCATTATGCTCTTTCAGCGTGTCGGCAAAGATATGCCCGCCCTTGCCGTCCGCGACAAAATAGAGCGCGCTGGTCTTCGCCGGATTCAGAACCGCCTCGATCGACGCGCGCCCCGGGTTTGCAATGGGACCTTTCGGCAAGCCCACCATCGCATAAGTATTATAGTCATTAACCTGGGCGATTTCCGATTGCCTGATGCGCCGGCCCAGCGGTTTCCCCTTGGTGATCGGATAAATAATCGTCGGATCGGCCTGCAGCATCATATTTTTCAGGACACGGTTGCCATAAACACCCGCTACCGTTCGCCGTTCCCGGGCTAGCGCCGTCTCTTTCTCCACGATTGCGGCAAGGATGACCGCTTCTTCCGGAGTTTTTACGACGCTGGCTTTTGTCCGCTTCGGCCAGAGTTCGGCAAGCGTTTCCTTCATCGCATCTTGCATCCGCTGCAATACCGCAGAGCGTTGCTCACCCCGTTCAAAGCTGTAGCTGTCGGGCAGGATAGAGCCTTCTGCGGGAACCGGAATATCACCCTTGAGCAATTTTTCGGCCATCAATTTTTCGTAGACTATGATCGACGGCGTTCCTTCGGGAACCGTGATCAGCCGTTGCACCGATTTGCCGCCTTGCAGAATATCCAGCACCAGCGCGTTGCTCGCGCCCGCCGGGATTTCGAATTCTCCGGCCTTGATCGGCTCCGATCCACCAAGAATCTTTGCCCGGTTCAGGAATGTATCGGCGGACTTGATGACGCCTTCCGATTCCATGACTTTTGCGGCCATGGCCAGACTGGAACCCGACTGGATGACAATCGTGCGCTGCTCTTCCAGCGGACCGCTACTGTTCCAGCCATAGAGAAAATTGCCCGCCAGCAGGACTGCAATGATCGCCGCTGCCGCCAGTATCAGGCAACCGAGACGACGCATCTTACTAGATGGCCTTCATGATGATGCTGGCATTGGTTCCGCCAAAACCGAAGCTGTTGCTGAGCACAGCCTTCACTTTGCGCTTCTTGGCAAAATGCGGCACCAGATCCACGCCTTCACAACCTTCATCCGGATCGTCCAGATTCAGCGTGGGTGGCACAATCTGGTCGCGCAGAGCAAGAATGCTGAAGATACCTTCAACCGCACCGGCGCCGCCGAGAAGATGGCCAATCGCCGATTTGGTCGAGCTCATCGACATTGTTTTGAGGTCATCACCGAACAGGCGCTTGATCGCCGCCAGCTCGATCGTGTCGGCCATCGTCGATGTGCCATGTGCGTTGACATAGTCGATGTCAGCCGTGGTCAGGCCCGAGCGTTTAATCGCCATTTCCATCGAGCGGAAAGCTCCGGTGCCACCAGGATGCGGTGCGGTCACATGATATGCGTCGCCGGACATGCCATAGCCGACAACTTCGCAATAGATTTTCGCGCCACGGGCCTTGGCATGTTCATATTCTTCCAGAACGACGACACCTGCGCCCTCGCCCATCACGAAACCGTCGCGGTCCTTGTCATACGGACGCGATGCTGCCGTCGGGTCGTCATTGCGTTTGGTGGATAGCGCCTTTGCCTGGGCAAAGCCGGCGATACCAATCGGACAGATGGTCGCTTCCGCGCCACCGGCCAACATCACGTCGGCATCATCAAGTGCAATCATGCGAGCCGCGTCGCCAATGCTATGCGCGCCGGTCGAGCAAGCGGTCACAACCGCATGATTGGGTCCCATCAGGCCATATTTGATCGAAACCTGGCCAGAAATGAGATTGATAAGGCGTCCGTGGACAAAATGCGGGCTGACCCGGCTTGGTCCGCGTTCGTATAAAACGATCGATTCTTTTTCAATTCCCGGCAATCCGCCGATTCCGGAGCCGATCGAACAACCGGCGCGCAGCCGTTCTTCTTCGGGCATATCGGTAAGGCCGGCATCTTCGAGCGCCTGGCCGGCGGCATCGATACCGTAGATGATGAACGGGTCAACCTGACGCTGAACCTTGTGGTCGACGCGCAGGTTGGGATCGAAGCCATATTCATGGTCCGCGGGTTTTACTTCGCAGGCGATATGACATTTCTGGTCCGATGCATCGAAGCGGGTGATTTTTCCCGCGCCTGACTTGGAAGCCAATATATTGGCCCAGGTCGTTTCAACATCTCCGCCCAGCGGCGTTACCAGGCCCATTCCCGTTACAACTACACGGCGCATATCATGCCTCTCCTTGCGGGCTTTCCCTGCCCTAAATCAAAAACGGCCACCGGTTCAGGATATTCCTCCCGGGCCGGTGAGCCGCTTTGCTGTTTTTCAGCGATCATTGGCCCCGAGGCGCGCCAGTTTTCGTGGCAGCGCCTCAAAATCAATTAGCCTTTGTTTTTGTCGATAAAATCGATGGCGTCTTTGACGGTACCGATTTTTTCAGCCGCATCGTCTGGAATTTCGACGCTGAATTCTTCTTCAAAAGCCATGACCAGTTCAACAATGTCGAGGCTGTCAGCGCCCAGATCATCGATGAACGCCGCTTCTTCGGTTACTTTGTCAGCTTCAACACCCAGATGCTCAACAACAATCTTTTTAACCCGGTCTGCAGTCTCACTCATGAGAGTTCCTTCTTAGTTTTATTAATTTCGCGTTTGTCCTACTGGCATGCTGCGCCGCTTGCAAGAGGGCAACAGCAGCTTTGTGACACGAGTGAATTTATTGGCGCAATTCCCCGTTCCGAAAATCATCCTCGATGATCCGAAGCGCGCCCCGCCACTCAAAATAATTATAGACCCATTCGCGCATTTCCAAATGTTCTGGATAGCCTGCGGCGGTCAGATCCTTATCCATCTTTCCGGACTGAAAGACCTCTTCCAGCATTCGCCGTCCGGTCTCACTGACATTATCCACATAATATTGATCCAGAAACGGCTTGAAATCACCGAGATTCTGAATTCTGTCGATCAACCCTTCTTCGAGCGCGCCTCCGTCCATCACCGAAAGCCGGAAAGCGTTCCGCGCTTGAATGTCGGACCACCCGTGCTCGGCCTGACAGGCCTCAGCGAGAATCCGCTCGCTTTCAAAGGCGTCTGTCTCTTTGCCCGCACGAACCATTGCATAATGGCCCCGCGCCCGATCAGCCGGGATTTGGCTGCTTATGCAGTCCAATCCTTCAATCGTCAGCAGACCCTGAGTCGGCATCGCGGCTTGCGGGTTTGCAGCCGTCACCAAAAGCAGAATGGCGGATAACATCCCGATCTGGCCCTAGCCGAGCATAGCCATGCCGCCATTCACATGGATGGTCTGACCGGTGACATAAGAGGCTTCCTGACTGGCCAAATAGACCACCGCAGCGCTGATATCGTCGCCTTTACCCATTTTTCCTGCGGGAATCTTGCGGTTGATCTCGTCTTTCTGGGCATCGGTCAGCGCATCGGTCATTGGTGATTCAATGAATCCCGGCGCGACACAGTTGACCGTGATATTGCGGGAGGCCAGTTCCTGGGCCAAGGCCTTGGACATGCCGACGAGACCGGCTTTGGACGCAACATAATTGGCCTGTCCTGGATTGCCAGTCGCGCCGACGACCGAGCTGATCGAGATAATCCGGCCATGGCGCGCCTTCATCATCGGGCGAGCAGCGGCGCGGATCAGGCGAAAGGCCGACTCCAGATTGACGCGGATCACGTCGGAAAAATCTTCGTCCGACATGCGCATCACGAGTCCGTCGCGGGTGATTCCCGCATTGTTGACCAATATGTCGAGCTTGCCGAGCTTTGCCACCGTGTCCGGTACCAACGCATCGACTTCTTCCGCTTTCGAAAGATCGCAAGGCATGACGATATGGCCTTCACCGGCCATTTGCGGGATCATCTCCATCAGCACGTGCATGCGCGTTCCGGAAAGCGCGACTGTCGCGCCTTGTTCAGCCAAGGATTTGGCGATCGCAGAACCGATCCCTCCCGATGCTCCGGTCACCAGCGCGGTCATTCCGCTTAAATCAAACATTCCCAATTCCTTCAAAATTCCGGCCGTTCGAGACCGGACGATATTGCTGTTACAGACTTTTCAGAAACGCCTCGATATCATCCATTGATATAAGGCTGACGGTTTGCGCGTCGGGAGTAATGCGTCCGACCATCCCGGTCAGGACCTTGCCGCCAAATTCGACAAATTGCTCGACGCCGGCTTCTGCCATATTGCCAACCGATTCGCGCCAGCGCACGGTCCCGGTTACTTGCTGGACCAGCAGATCACGGATTTCGTCGACGTCGGAAACCGCGGCTGCAGTGACATTGGCAAAAACCGGAACTATCGGCGAGAATATGCTCGCTTCTGCGAGCGCCTCTTCCATCGCTTCGGCCGCAGGCTGCATCAGCGAACAGTGGAAAGGTGCCGACACCGGCAGCAATATGCCGCGCTTGATGCCATGGTCCTTTGCCGCCGCAATCGCCCGCTCGATCGCGCCAATCTGTCCCGAAATCACAACCTGGGTCGGGTCATTGTCGTTGGCAACCGTGCAAATTTCACCTTGTGAAGATGCGTTTGCCAATGCTGACGCCTTTTTGATATCGGCGCCGAGCAAGGCCGCCATGCCGCCCTCACCTACCGGCACAGCCTTCTGCATCGACTGGCCGCGCAATTTCAGCAGACCCGCTGTCGTCGTCAGGTCAAGAGATCCGGCAGCGCAAAGCGCGGTATATTCGCCAAGACTGTGACCGGCGACATAAGAGCATAGATCGCCGAGCGATTTGCCGCCGTCTTTCTCCATGACCCGCAACGTTGCGATGGCATTGGCCATAATCGCCGGCTGCGCATTTTCCGTCAACGTCAGCTCGTCCAAAGGCCCGTCACACATCAGCTTGAACAGACTTTGTTCCAGCGCATGATCGACTTCCTCGAACACTTCCCGGGCGGTACTACTCGCCTCGGCAAGCGCTTTGCCCATTCCTACGGCCTGGCTACCCTGACCCGGAAAAATAAATGCACGCATATCGACCCCTTGGTTCTCAAATATATTTGGAGGAATTAAGCATGATTGGCTGGTCATGCAAGCACCGCGCATGTCTGAAGCGCATCGGACGAAACCATTTGCGCAATTTTAATCGCCTGATTAAGCCGTCTCTATGACCGATGAACTATTTGAAGAAAAGCTGGAAGCTTATTGCAAAGCCACATTTGGTGCAGAGGGTGAATTCAGCGAATTGCGGCGACTTTCCGGCGGTGCGAGCATGGAAAGCTGGGCATTTGCATATGGTGGCGAAGAATTCGTCCTGCGTCGCCTGCCCACCGGCCTTTCCGCTGATGACGACGGATTACGCGGCGTACCGCTTTCCGCCCAGGCCGATATCATCGAACTGGCCTGTTCTGCCGGCGTGACGGCCCCGCAGGTTCGCGGCAGGCTAAAACCGGAGCACGGACTGGGAGAAGGCTTCATCATGGCCAAGGCGGAAGGAGAAACCCTGCCGCACAAAATATTGGGTAATCCCGAGTTTGCCGAAGCCGAAGCAAGTCTGACAGAACAATGCGCCAGAGAACTGGCAGCCATACACAAGGTTCCGCTGGCTTCCCTGCCCGCCTCACTGGAATATTTCTCGCCCGCCGAACTGATCCGCGTCCAGAAGGATAAATATGACGAGATTGGGGGCCAGATACCGATCTACGAATATGTTTTCCACTGGCTGGAACAAAATGCGCCGGACGCATCCGACAAATATCTGGTGCACGGTGATTTCCGGATGGGCAATTTGATGATCGCCCAAGAGGGTCTTTCTGCGGTGCTCGACTGGGAACTGGCCCGGATCGGCGATCCGGTGCAGGACCTTGCCTATCTTTGCACACCAAGCTGGCGATTCGGACATTATGAGAAGGCCGCGGGCGGATTCGACAGCGCGACATCCTTCTTGCGCGCCTATGCCGCCGCCAGCGGCGCAGAAGTGGACCCGGACCGTTTCCGTTTCTGGCTGATCTATTCCACGCTCTGGTGGGGCATCGCCTGCATGGTGATGGGCCAAATCTGGCGCAGTCATGGCGACCGCTCGCTTGAGCGCACGGTGATCGGCCGGCGCGTGTCCGAGGTAGAGATCGATCTTGCCTTGTTGTTCGAAGAAATTTTACCGGACAATATTTGCACCCCGCTCGACTGGTCAACGCCCGATCCGGAACCGGCTTCTGGTGAAACCGGCTATGACGAGCTTCTGACGGCTCTGGGCGAATGGAACATGGAGCAGGTCCAGCCCGGACTGCAGGGGCATGACAAATTCCAGTCCCGCGTCGCCGGCAATGCCCTCGGCATCGCGCAGCGGCAGACGGAATGGGGTCCCGGCTTCAGGGACGCCGCTAACGCGAGACTCGCCGCTATCGGTTATGATCATCGACAGCTTTGCAGCGGACTTTCAGAAGGTGAAATCGAAATTACCGGTTCGGGGGTCTGGGACCATCTGCGCCTGTCCGCCCTTGAACGACTGTCTATCGACCAACCCAAATATGCCGGCCTGAAGGTCGCGCTTAACAAATGGAGACCATCATGACCGCTTTCGAAATCCCGCAGGAAATTGAAGACTATCTCGGCGTGCTGGATGCTTTCATCGAGGCCGAAATCAAGCCGCTTGAACAGCGCGATGACAATATTCGCTTCTTCGACCACCGGCGCGAAGATGCGCGGACCAATTGGGAAAATCAGGGCCTGCCGACCGAGGACTGGGAAGCATTGCTGGTCGAGATGCGTAAGATCGCCGATGCGGCGGGCCATTATCGCTATGCCTTGCCGGAGGAATTTGGCGGCCAGAACGGCACTAATCTTGGCATGGCACGGATCCGGGAGCATCTGGCGCATAAAGGACTCGGCCTGCACAATGACTTGCAGAACGAGAATAGTATCGTCGGCAATCTCGTACAGCCGCTGATGCTCCGCGACTTTGGTACCGAGCAGCAAAAACGCGATTATATCCCGGAAATGCTGGCCGGCAAAATGGGCTGGTGCTTTGGTCTGACCGAAGAAGATCACGGCTCGGACGCGACATGGATGGACACGACCGCTGTCCGGGAAACCCGCGACGGAGTCGACGGCTGGCTGATCAACGGCAACAAGATGTGGACCACCGGCCTGCACAAGGCGTCCCACGTGATGACCTTCGCCCGGCACAGCGGCAAAGACGGTGACGCCAGAGGTATCGGCTGCTTCATCGTGCCCGTTGATGCCGAGGGCTTCAAGGTCGGCGAATATATGTGGACATTCAACATGCCCACCGATCATCCGAAATGCTCCTACACCAATGTCTGGATTCCCGCCGACGCGGTGCTCGGCGATCTCGATATGGGTCTCGCCTGCGCCCAGCATTTTGTCCACGAGAACAGGATTCGCCAGGCAGCCTCTTCGCTGGGTGCCGCCCAATATTGCATCGATGAATCGGTAAAATATGCCGGAGAACGCAAACCGTTCGGCAAGCCTTTGTCGGTCAATCAGGGCATCCAGTTCCCGCTGGTCGAATTGCATACCGAGGCAGCGATGCTGCGCCAGTTGATCTACGCGACAGCGGCGAAGATGGACACCATGCCAAAGACCGACGTCGCCAAATATCTCTCGGCCCAGGTCAGCATGTGCAACTATCGCGCAAACCGCCTGTGCTGCGACGCCGCCGACCGCGCGATGCAGGTCCACGGCGGCATGGGCTATTCCCGCCACAAACCGTTCGAGCATATCTACCGGCATCACCGCCGCTACCGGATCACCGAAGGCGCGGAAGAAATCCAGATGCGCAAGATCGGTGGTGACATGTTCGGCTTCCTGAACAGGAAGAAATAGCAATTCTGGGTTGCATCGCTACGCTGATCGTTCAATATTCAAGCGAAGAATATCGAAAAAACAGGTAGTTCGGACGATGCAGGAACAGTTGATTGATCGTATTTATGAATGTTCCGTGGTGCCGGAGCTCTGGCCTGATGTTCTGGATGAACTGGCGCAGATAACCGATTCGATCGGCGGCATGCTGTTTTCCGCCCGCAAAGCGGTAAACTGGACGGCTTCGGAAAGTGTGTTCGATGCGTTTGACACCTATGTCAAAGACGGCTGGTTCGAAAAATGTCCCCGGCGGACTTGCATGATAGGCAAATCCCAACCGACATTTTTTGTCGAGCAGGATTTCTGGAACGAGGAAGAACTGGCCAATAATCCCTTTTACCGGGATTTCTTTCACCCGCGCGGTCTCGGCTGGTCGGCGGGAACGCTTCTGCAAATGCCGACCGGAGACAATATTGTCTTCAGCATTGAACGTCAGCTCGACCAGGGACCGATCGAGCGCAATCACGTCGACCGGCTGAACGAACTGCGTCCGCATCTGTTGCGCAGCGCCTTTGTATCGACCAGACTCGGCCTGCAACGTGCGCAAGGCGCTAGCGAAACCCTTTCAAAATTCGGCCTGCCCGCTCTGGTTCTCGACGCCGAGGGCAAATTTGTCGAAGCCAATGACCGGGCCCAATCCGTTGCCGACTATGTGAAATTCAACGAACCGGGTCGCCGCGTGGCTTTTTCGGATCGGCATTCGGACGCCTTTTTAGCCAGCGCCTTGAAAACATTGAACGTCGTTGCCTCGACCGACAGCCTTTCCTTCCCTATCCGCAATCAGGATGGCAATGCGGTTTTCGTCGGCCATGTCATGCCCATTACGCTGGCGGCCCACGATATTTTTGCCAATAGCTACGCGCTCCTATTCTTCACACCGCTTGACCAGACGCGGGCGCCGTCGACCGATCTGATGCGAAGCTTGTTCGATATGACCGTGGCTGAAACCCGCATCGCCAAAGGTCTGGTTAAGGGCCGGACATTGGCGGAAATTGCGGAAGACGGCGGCGTGTCGATCACGACCGTACGATCGCAACTGAGCAGCATCCTCGAAAAGACCGGCTGTGGCCGTCAGGCCGAACTGGTCGGACTGCTTGCCAATATCGCACTCGGTCAAAGCGACGAGAAACCGGACAGCTAGGCGACCCGCGCAAGCGTGAACCGACGCGACCAACGCGGCTGCGGCTTTCTAAAGACCATGAATATTCCCGGCTATCATTCATTTGAATGATGAACCGTCTTTTATCCCCACGCATAAACAATCTCACGGCTCCTCGACGGGGGAGCCAAGTATTTCCGCTTGAAAAGCGGTTTATCTGCACAGGGAGCTAGAATATCATGACCAAGTCACAATTTATCTCGACATCAGCCATCGCCTTTGCCGCCATGATCGCTTTCGGCGCGTCGGCGCAGGCGGCAAAGCAAGCAGCGGTTGAGCTGACACATTGCGATGCAAGCTATGGCACGATTGCGGTGGTCGAGGGCGATACACAGGGCTGGAGCAAATTCGAACTGGGCAGCCCGCGCGAACTGGTGACAGCCATTGCGCAGCAATCCGGCTGTTTCGAGGTCCATAGCGCAGCAAGCGCGACGCCTGCAGACTTCCTCGTCAATGTCATCGCCGGTGACAAGGAAGAGGTCGATCAGGGCGTTCAGGCGGCAAAAGGCCTTGCGACAGATGCCTTCGTCCGCTCCGGCGCAGCTGGACAGATGCTGGGCAGTGTACCGGGAGCAGGCGCGCTTATGGGCATGTTTGGCGGATTGGGCGGCAAGAAAAAAGTCGTTGCCGCAGGCATTCGCGTTGTCAGCCCCGCCAACGGCCAGACGCTGGTTGCCGGAACCGGCGAGGTCAAAAAATCGACCCTGTCGTTTGCCAGCGGCACCCCTTGGGTGGCTGGCGCCAACACGGCGGGCTATGCGGACTCCAAAGATGGCAAAATGCTGACCGAGGCGTTCATCATCGCCTATAATAGCGTCGTGTCCCAGGCCGGCGCGCTATCGGCCGTCCAGACGGCGGCTCCTGTGGCCGAGCCAAGCGCTATATATACCGTTGCGATCGATACGAACCTGTACGCCAGCGCGAACAAAAGCGCCGACAAGGTCCGCGCATTACGCGCCGATACCGAATTGACACCGACCGGCAGCAAAGCCGGCCTGTTTGTCGAGGTCAGCGACAATTACGGTACGAAAGGATGGGTTTCGGTGGAAGACTTGCGATAATAGCGACCCGATCGCAAGACTAGCATCGTCTGGAAGGGCGCTTTCCGAACGGAGAGCGCCCTTTTTAATCTATATAATCAACCCTATCGTCGATTCTGGTAAAAGGCGGCATTTCCCGCTATGACGACCGGATGATTTCGTGCCAGTGACACCCCTTGCAATCCCCAATCAATTCCGCCATAGGCGCCGCTTCCGCGTGAACCGGCCTGTCCGACTCATCTGGGAAAAAGAAGAAAGCCGGAGGGGCGTTCGCATGGTGCGGCGTCAGCGATCGGCGGTAAATGAAGGAATGATTGCATGCCAATGTATGAGCATGTCTTCCTTGCGCGACAGGATCTGAGCCAGTCTCAGGTTGATGCTCTTGCGCAGGAAGCCACCAAAATTGTTGAATCCAACGAAGGCAAGGTCGTTTTGACCGAAACCTGGGGCCTGCGTACGCTCGCCTACAAGATCCAGAAGAACCGCAAGGCACATTATGTCATGCTGCGTCTCGACGCTCCCGGCAGCGTTGTCCTGGAACTCGAACGCCAGACCCGGATCAACGAAGATGTTATCCGTTTCCTGACCATCCGCGTCGACGAGCATGAAGAAGGCCCGTCCGTGATGATGCGTAAACCCGACCGCGATCGCAAGCCGCGTCGCGATTTCGACAACAATTAAGCCAGAGAAGGAGTTAAAACATGGGACGTCCATTTTTCCGTCGCCGCAAAAGCTGCCCCTTTTCCGGCAAAAACGCACAACCAATCGACTATAAAGACGTGAAGACGCTGCAGGGATTCATTTCCGAACGCGGCAAGATCGTACCAAGTCGTATCACCGCAGTTTCAGCCAAGAAGCAGCGCGAGCTTTCCAAAGCTATCAAACGCGCTCGCCACATTGGCCTCCTGCCTTACCTCGTGAAATAGGAGCGAAACAATGGATATTATTTTGCTTGAACGCGTAGAGAAACTCGGCAGCATTGGCGACATCGTCACCGTCAAAAACGGCTATGCCCGCAATTTTCTGCTGCCTAACAAGAAGGCCCTTCGCGCCAATGCGGCGAACAAAAAGGTCTTCGAAGCCAATCGCCAGCAGATCGAAGCCGACAATGAAACGAAGCGCAAGGAAGCCGAAGCGGCATCCGGTAGCATCGATGGCAAGCAGATCGTATTGATCCGTGCATCGTCCGCCAGCGGACAGCTATACGGCTCTGTGTCGGTTCGCGACATTATCGAAGCGCTGAATGCTGACGGCAAGGGCACCGTGGTAGAAAAGAGCATGGTCATTCTGGAAAAACCGATCAAGACCCTCGGTGTTTTCGATGTCCGCGTTCGCCTCCACCCGGAAGTCAATGTCAACATTCAGGCCAATGTCGCCCGTTCTA
The DNA here is from genome assembly GCF_963975555.1 of uncultured Parasphingorhabdus sp. Classification (GTDB taxonomy): domain Bacteria; phylum Pseudomonadota; class Alphaproteobacteria; order Sphingomonadales; family Sphingomonadaceae; genus Parasphingorhabdus. Next base: position 501,259 of record NZ_CAXBHH010000002.1, read on the forward strand.
ACGACGAAGCTGACATGCAAAAAGACGGCGTCGACGTGATCGCTCAAATGTTTGAAGATGATCAGGCCGAGCTGGCTGCTGCAGCGCTTTCACCCGAAAGCGAAGACGAGGGTGAAGAAGCCGTCGAAGCATCTGCCGAAGCTGAAGCGGCTCCCGAAGCCACGGAAGCTGAAGAACAGGACGATACCGCAACCAAGGAATAGTCCTTTCCAAACCAGTTATGGGAAGCCCGGGTCAGGAACGTCGCAAGACGGTTCACCAGACCCGGGCTTTTTCTTTGGCAGTTGCGTTGGCCTCGGGACTGGCAAATCAGCCTAAGCGTTACACCCGCCTAACAGGCATAGCTATGCCGCAGGACAGCCGAGCTGCCTGCAGACGATACAATCTAATCTGATACGACGACGAATGCGCTGAGCAGCGTTTCCGCTCAATAGCCCATCAGGCTCATGACTTCCTCGCGGCTGCGCGCATCTTCCAGGAAGCAACCCAGCAAACGACTGGTGGTCATCGATACACCTGGTGTGCGTACGCCGCGCGCGGTCATGCAGCTGTGACTGGCTTCGATCACGACCGCGACACCATCGGGTTTGAGATTTTCCCAGATACATTCGGCGACTTCCGCCGTCAGCCTTTCCTGCACTTGCAGGCGGCGCGCAAATCCATGAAGCACGCGAGCGAGCTTGGAGATGCCGACAACCTTGTCGGTCGGCATATAGGCGATACTCGCCTTGCCGATAATCGGCGCCATATGATGTTCGCAATGGGAGTGGAATGGTATGTCTTTTAGCAGCACGAGCTCGTCATAGCCGCCAACCTCTTCAAAGGTCCGCGCCAGGTGCATGGCGGGGTTTTCCGCATAGCCTTCGCAATATTCCTTCCAGGCCCGCGCCACGCGCTTTGGCGTGTCGATCAGCCCTTCACGCTCGGGATCTTCACCCGACCAGCGGAGCAGCGTCCGGACCGCTTCCTGCACCTCCTCCGGTACCGGCATTTTCTGAGCTTCGCGCTCTGCAAGAGCGTCTTCGATAGAAAGGGAATGGTTGGCCAAATCAGGTCCTTCGGTTCATCAGATGCAATGCCGACGAACTACGCCAGCAGCGACCCATGCGCAAGTGCACCTTGGGCCATGGTCTGACAAAAAAGGATGGTGGTGCGCCCAGAGAGATTCGAACTCCCGACCCCTTGATTCGTAGTCAAGTACTCTATCCAGCTGAGCTATGGGCGCTAACCAGACGGTGCAGATAGGGGGTGAATTCCCTGCTGGCAACCCATAATTTGCGTTGCCGGCCCTACAATCAAAACAATCTTGCCTCGTTCGCACTCGCCGCCGGATACGGAGGCCTGAATGAGGCAAAATTGTCGTGCCGCCTGCACTCCGCATCCCCGTGCGGAGTGCGTGATTCTATTTGTTCCGCAGCGCCGCCTGTGCCGCTGCCAGACGTGCAATCGGCACGCGATATGGCGATGCGCTGACATAATCGAGACCGGTTTTCTCGCAGAAGGCGATCGAAGCCGGATCACCGCCATGTTCGCCGCAGATGCCGAGTTTGATATTCGGACGGGCTGCCCTGCCCCGTTCAGCGGCGATTTCAATAAGTTGTCCGACGCCTTCGATATCGAGACTGACAAACGGATCGCGCGGAAAGATGCCCTTGTCGACATATTGGGTCAGGAAACGCCCAGCATCGTCGCGGGAGACGCCCAAAGTGGTCTGCGTCAGGTCGTTGGTGCCAAAGCTGAAAAATTCACCATGCTCGGCAATCGCGCCGGCCATCAAGGCAGCGCGCGGCAGTTCGATCATCGTGCCGACAAGATATTCGATCTCGCGGCCCTTTTCAGCGAAGACTTCCTTCGCCATGCGGTTGACCACATCCTTCATCAATTCCAGCTCGCGCGCGGTGGCGACGAGCGGGATCATGACTTCAGGAATGGGCGCTTCGCCGCTAGCTTCTGCGACTTCACAAGCGGCTTCGAAGATCGCCCGTGCCTGCATTTCGTAGATTTCGGGATAAGTGACGCCAAGACGGCAGCCACGGTGGCCCAGCATGGGGTTGAATTCATGCAGTTCATTGGCCCGCTGTTTCAGCGTTTCGACGCCGACATTGGCGGCTTTCGCGACTTCTTCAAACTCCGACTGGTGATGCGGCAGGAATTCGTGGAGCGGCGGATCAAGCAGGCGGATGGTTACCGGCAGGCCGACCATGACTTCGAAAATCTGGCGAAAATCATTGCGTTGTTCCGGCAGCAGTTTTGCCAGAGCAACCCGGCGACCCTCTTCGTCCGGCGCCAGGATCATCTGGCGAACCGAGGTAATACGGTTAGCGTCGAAGAACATATGCTCGGTCCGGCACAGGCCGATGCCCTCGGCACCGAAATCGCGCGCGACCTGGCAATCGAGCGGGGTTTCCGCATTGGTGCGGACGCCAAGGCGGCGGACCTTATCGGCCCAGACCATCAAGACGCCAAAATCACCGACCAGCTCGGGCTGGATCGTATCGACTCGGCCGGCCATGACCTGACCGTTGCTGCCGTCGATGGTCAGCATATCGCCTTCTTTAAGCTCGCGGTCGCCGACTTTCATGACCTTGGTTTCATTGTTGATCGAAACCGTGCCAGCGCCGGAAACACAAGGCCTTCCCATGCCTCTGGCAACAACAGCCGCATGTGACGTCATGCCGCCACGCGCCGTCAAGATACCCTTGGCGGCATGCATGCCGTGAATATCTTCGGGCGAGGTTTCGACCCGGACGAGGATGACGTCATCACCCATTTCGGTGCGCCGTTCGGCGGTGTCGCTGTCAAAAACGATGAAGCCGCTGGCAGCACCGGGAGACGCCGGCAGGCCGGTCGTCAGCACATCGCGCTCGGCTTCGGGATCGAGCGTCGGGTGAAGCAACTGGTCGAGCGCCATCGGATCGACGCGCAAGACCGCCTCTTCCTCGGTGATCAGGCCATCATGCGCCATATCCACGGCGATTTTCAGTGCCGCCTTGGCGGTACGCTTGCCCGAGCGGGTCTGCAGCATCCACAGTTTTCCGCGCTCTACGGTAAATTCGATATCCTGCATGTCGCGATAATGGCGTTCGAGCAGATCGAAGACGGTCGTCAGTTCTTTATAAGTCTCCGGCATCGCCTCTTCCATCGACAGCGGCTTGGCATTGGCCTGTTCGCGCGCGGCTTTGGAGAGATATTGCGGGGTGCGGATGCCGGCGACGACATCCTCGCCCTGTGCGTTGATCAGCCATTCGCCATAATAAGCGCTGTCGCCGGTCGACGGGTTACGGGTGAAGGCAACGCCGGTGGCGCTGGTCTCGCCCATATTGCCGAAGACCATCGCCTGGACGTTGACCGCGGTGCCCCATTCGGAGGGAATGTCGTTGAGACGGCGGTAGACTTTTGCCCGGTCCGCCTGCCAGCTGCCGAATACGGCGCTGACCGCGCCCCAGAGCTGATCATTGACGTCCTGCGGGAAAGGCTTGCCCCATTGTTTCTCGACCAGCGCTTTATATTCGCTGACCAGAGCCTTCCAATGTTTAGACTCCATCTCGGTATCGGTGAAAAAGCCATTGTCTTCTTTGGCAATTTCAAGAGCCTCTTCAAAGGATCCGTGGTCGAGTTCCAGAACCACATCGGAATACATCTGGATGAAACGACGGTAGCTGTCCCAGGCAAAACGCTCGTCACCGGAGGTCTTGGCCAGACCTTCTACGGTTTCGTCATTGAGGCCGAGGTTGAGGACCGTATCCATCATGCCGGGCATCGAGGCACGGGCGCCGGAACGCACCGAGACCAGCAGCGGATCGGCAGCGTTACCGAATTTCTTGCCGGTGACGGATTCGATATGGGTCACGCCCTGCGCGACTTCTACGCGGACGCTGTCCGGATATTGACCGCCCTCGGCATAATAACGCGTACACATTTCGGTGGAGATCGTGAAACCCGGGGGCACTGGCAGACCGATATTGGCCATTTCCGCTAGATTGGCACCCTTGCCGCCAAGCAGGTTGCGAGCTTCTGTGGAATCACCGGGTGCGCCATCTGCGTCCATGCCGCCACCGAAACGATATACATATTGGGTCATTCTTGCTTTCAACTCCATATGTTAGCCCCACCTCTTCGGAGGAAGGGTCGGGGTGATGCCGTGCCGTAAAATCCGGAAAGTGCCATCGAGCCCCTTTCCGCATATTTCACCCCTGGATCCCCTCGCTTGAAAGAGAGGGTTTTGTTGGTCAGGTTCCTTATCGAAAAAACCCGCCGTCAAACTTTACAAACTTTACACTGTTATGAATCAAATATCGTCTAGCCCTCGATCTTCGAAAAATCAGCAACCTGGTGGACGGCGTTACGAAAGCGCGCGAGCAGGGCAAGCCGGGCTTCGCGCTTCGTTTCGTCATCGTCGTTCACGGTCACATCCTCGAAAAACTGGTCAATCGGTCCGCGCAGTGCCGCCAGCGCGGTCATCGCTGTTTCAAACTGTTCTGCCTCGATCGCAGCGGTCACTTCCGGCTGCGCCGCATCGAGCGCATCGATCAGCGCCTTTTCCGCTTTTTCGGGCGTGTAGGAAAGGGATTCTGCATTTTGCTCGTCAGACGAACGATCACCGGCTTCCTTCTTCAAAATATTCGAAGCCCGTTTGTAACCGGCGAGCAGGTTCACGCCATCCGTAGTTTCCACAAATGCCTGCAGGGCCTTCACCCGGGCGAGCAAGCGCACCAGATCATCTTCACCGCCCAGCGCGAACACCGCGTCGATCAGGTCATGACGGACGCCAGCTTCGCGTTGCTGGACTTTCAGGCGGTCGATTACGAGCAAAACTGACTCAGTTGACGGGTCTCCTACAAAATCTTCTCGGATATCCAGACTGCGCATTGCCTCATGGATCATGCCAAAGGATGTATGAAACACCGTACGAAGACTCAACCGGATGTCGTTCTTCAAAATTAGTCGCAGAATACTGATTGCAGCTCGACGCAAGGCAAAAGGATCTTTCGATCCGGTAGGTGCGAGGCCATGGTATAGAAAGCCTGAGATCGTATCCAGCTTATCCGCCAGACTCACCCAAACCGTCACCGGATCGGTAGGCACATCGTCGCCCTGCCCGACCGGCTTGTAATGATCTCTGATTGCGTGTGAGACTTCTACCGGAAGTCCTTCTTTCTCTGCATAATAGCCGCCCATCAAGCCTTGCAGCTCGGGGAACTCGCCGACCATTTCGGTGACGAGATCAGCTTTGCAGAGACGTGCAGCCAGTTGAGTCTGTTCTGGGTTGGCACGGAGTAACCCAGTCCCTTCTAAAGACGCCAACCACTCAGCCAACTTGACTACACGCTCTACCTTGTCGGCAACCGTTCCCAATTTCTCGTGGAACACAATGTTGCTCAATTTCTTCGCATGATCCTCCAACTTGGTCTTCTGGTCAAGTTCCCAGAAGAATTTGGCGTCGGAGAGCCGCGCGGCGAGGACTTTTTCATTCCCCGCTGTAATTGCCTTGCCGCCATCGCTGGCGTCGATATTCGCCGTGCAGACAAAATTCGGGGCCAAGGCACCGTTTTTGTCGCGGCAGATGAAATATTTCTGGTTCACCCGGGCGGTCAACTGGATCACCTCTTCGGGGACATCGAGAAACGCGGGATCGAACGACCCGAGCAACGGCACCGGCCATTCGGTCAGGCCGGCATTCTCGATCACCAGGCCTTCGTCATCGACCAGATCCAGTCCGGCATTGGCTGCCGCCTTGGCAGCACCATCGCGGATGATGTTCTGGCGCTCTTCATGATCGACCAGAACATGGCAGGCGCGGAGCTTTTCAACATAGTCACCGGCGTTTCCGATGGTGATCATGCCCTTATGATGAAACCTGTGTCCGACAGTATCATAGCCTGACGTCATGCCGTCAATTTCGCACGCGACCAGATCATCGCCCAATATCGCGACGATACCGCTCAGCGGCCGTACCCAGCGCAGACTTTCGGTTGACGCACTGGCGTCACCCCAGCGCATCGCCTTCGGCCACGGAAAGGCTTTGATGATCGCGGGAATGGCTTCTGCCAGAACATCCTTGGTATCGCGGCCCGGCTTGTTGATCACTGCAAAATAGGTCGGGCGTCCCTTGACGTCACGCACTTCGAGCTGGTCGCGGGTGACGTCATTCTTGCGGCAGAAACCGTCTACAGCCTGATCGGGCGCCGCTTCGGGCGGGCCCTTGGCTTCCTCGCTGACCGCTTCGGTCTGCGCGGGCAGGTCCTTGGCGATGAGGGCAAGTCGTCTTGGCGTCGAATAGACCCTGATCACGCCGGCTTTAAGGCCTGCTGCGGACATCTGTTCGGTGAACAGGCGTTCGAGGTCGACGCGCGCCTTCGCCTGCATGCGGGCGGGAATTTCTTCGGAAAGCAGTTCGAGGAGGAAATCAGCCATTACGCGGCCCACCCGTTCTTTTCCATATGCGCTTCACAGCTGCCCTTTGCGAGATCGCGGACGCGGCCCATGTAGCTGGCGCGTTCCTGGACGCTGATCACGCCGCGCGCCTGCAGCAGGTTGAACACGTGGCTCGCCTTGATTGCCTGCTCATAGGCCGGAACCGGGAGCTTTGCTTCGAGGCAATTTTCGCATTCGCCGACCGCCTTGTTGAACAGGTCGAACAGGGTCTCGGTATTGGCGACTTCGAAATTCCATTCCGACATCTGCTTCTCATTATCCAGGAAGATATCGCCGTAACTCACTCCGTTACCATTGAAATCCAGATCATAGACGCTGTCGACATTCTGGATATACATGGCCAGCCGTTCTAGCCCGTAGGTCAGTTCGCCGGCGACGGGCTTGCAATCAAAGCCGCCCATTTGCTGGAAATAGGTGAATTGCGTGACTTCCATACCATCGCACCAGACTTCCCAGCCGAGTCCCCAGGCACCGAGTGTCGGGCTTTCCCAGTCATCCTCGACAAAGCGGATGTCGTGCAGCATCGGATCGATGCCGATCGCGACGAGGCTGTCGAGATAGAGCTGCTGGATGTCCGGCGGCGATGGTTTTAGCACCACCTGATATTGGTAATAATGCTGCAGCCGGTTCGGATTTTCGCCATAGCGGCCATCGGTCGGACGGCGGCAGGCCTGCACAAAAGCGGCATTCCACGGATCAGGCCCTAAAGCGCGCAGGGTTGTTGCGGGATGGAAGGTCCCCGCGCCCATTTCCATGTCATAGGGCTGCAATATCACGCATCCCTTGTCGCTCCAGTAATTGTGGAGCTTCAGGATGATCTGCTGGAAGCTGAGAGGCCTCGTATCGGACAATTTCAGGGCTTTCTTCGCGAGTGCAATATTTACGCGCTGCTTTGGCGAAGGAGGGCACTAGGGTCAAGGGAGGAATGGCCGGACTGCTACCTTATTCGTCATGCGAAACTTGTTTCAGCACCCCGCGAGATGTTTTCCAGCGGCCCGGGGTCCTGAAACAAGTTCAGGATGACGAGTTCATTCCGCCGCCACCAATTCTTCTGCTGCCTCAACCGTAACCGACACCGCATTCAATACAGCATTACCCGACAACGGGTCAAAACGCTCGGTATCGGTCAAATCGTTGATCGAAACCCCCGGCTTCTCACGGGCCACCGAAAGACCGACGCCTTTGCGTCCGTGACCGAAGCCATGCGGGATAGACACCACACCCGGCATGACGTCATCGTTCACTTCGACCGGGATATCGACGCTGTTCACCCGGCTGGTGACCGTCGCCATGCCGCCATCGGACAGGCCGCGCGCTGCTGCGTCATCGGGATGGATCATCAGGGTGCAGCGGTCCGGCCCCTTGAGCAGACGTTTGCTATTGTGCAGCCAGCTGTTGTTCTGACGCACGTGACGACGGCCGATCAGGCGCAGGGCATCCGGCTGCTCATTATCGAGCGAAGCGGCAAAACGCTGCAACTCGGCGAGAAAATCCGAATGGGCGCAAAGGATCATCTTGTCCTCGGTGCGCAACCGTTCGGCCATGCACGGGCGCAACGGCCCGAGATCAATGCCATTGGGTGCTGCTTCCACTTCCGCCAGCGTCAGTCCGGCGGGCGAGCTTTGCAACATGCCGTCGAGCACATCGCGCGGCTCGCGGATATTGGGGACATCCTGCCCGTCCTGCACCAATATTTCCCGGGCCAGTTCCGCGATAATCTCCCAGTCGGTCTTCTCGCCGTCCTGCAGTTCGAAGATCGCCGGCGAGTAGCTGGCATAGTTGCGGATCGCCAGCGGGCCGAAGAAAAACGGATAATGATCCTTCTCCAAAGGTCCGCAGGGTGGCAATATATAGTCGGCGTGGCGGCTGGTCGCGGTGACATACATGTCGAACGAGACCATCAGGTCGAGTCTCTCCAGCGCGCGGTCCAGTTTAGCGCCGTCGGGAGCGGACAGCACCGGATTGCCGGTTACCACGAACAGCGAACGAATCCGCTCGTCATCCTCGCGGAGCATCTCGTCGGCAAAGGTCACCATCGGCAATTCGCTCATCACCGACGCCATGGTGCCGCGCACCGTCTCCGCCGTGCGCACCGATCCCCTGCCCACCAGATTGATCGTGTCGAGCGCCGGTTCCGGCACCATCGTACCGCCGACCCGGTCGAGATTGCCGGATGCGATGTTGATCACCTGGATCAGCCACTGGTTGAGCGTGCCGAATTCGCAGACCGAGACACCCATCCGGCCATAGATGGCGGCGGGCTGGTCTGCGGCCAGTTGAGCGGCCATTTCCTGCATGTCAGCAACGGAAATTCCGCAATGGTTCGACAACTGGTCCATATCAAAGCCGGCAACGGCGGGTTCGATGGCGCTCCAGCTGTCATCAAGGATATCCTCGACTCGGGAAATATCGACCAGCCCTGCGTCAAACACGCTTTTCAATATCCCGATCAATAAAGCAGTGTCGGTCCCCGGCTTCACAAAATGATGCGCGTCCGCCAGCTTGGCGGTTTCGGTCCGGCGCGGATCGACAACGACCAGCTTGCCATCGCGGGCCTGCATTTCCTTCACGCGTTTTTTAAAGTCGGGCACGGTCCAGATGCTGCCGTTGGACGCCGCCGGATTGCCGCCGATGATCAGCAGATACTGGCTGCGGTCGATATCGGGCACCGCAGCAAGGCTGACATGACCATACATATGATATTGCACGACATGATGCGGGATTTGATCCAGCGTCGAGGCGGAATAGATATTCTTTAGCCCGATCGCCTTGCGCAGGGTACTGATCTGGGTCGCAATGCCATAATCATGAGCGGCGGGATTGCCCATATACATGGCCGGCTTGGCGCCCTGTCCCTTGAGCGTGGCCAGTTTCGAGGCAATTTCGGAAAATGCCTGTTCCCAGCCAATTTCCTGCCACTGGCCGTCGACTTTTTTCACCGGCTTGTGCAGGCGGTCCGGATCATCCTGCAAATCGGCGATGGCGGTCGCCTTCGGGCAGATATGGCCTCGGCTCAGCACATGATCGGGATTGCCCTTGATCGAGATTATCTCGCGCCCCTCGACCTCGACCAAGACGCCGCAATTGGCTTCGCAGATATGACAGGTGCGGGCGTGGATCATGCTCATCGGGAACCTCCTTGATTTAACCATGTGATTAACAGATTTGCATCGCCGTAGCCAGTGGCGGCTTATCATCGGGCAAATTTTACTGGGCATTTGCCGTCAATTGTTCAATGAAGCCCGTCCTGTCTTCTGTTGGAGTATATTTTCATGGCGCGTCGCTGGCTTTTAAACGGCTTACTCCTTCCCCTATATCTGTCGCTGACCGCTTGCCCCGCGACACCTGACGATACAGCGAGTGCGGGCAGCGATGCGGCTCCGGAAACGGTGACGGCACCTGCGGTCCTGCCGGACGATGCCGACCCTGCATTGTGGGTGATCAAGGATGAAGACACGACCATCTATCTGTTCGGCACCGTCCATATATTGAAACCCGGCATGACCTGGTTTGACGAGGCGGTGAAAGACGGTTTTGACGCGTCGGACGAACTGGTGGTCGAAATGATCAAACCCGATGCGGCGGTAATGGCGAAAATCGTCGCTGATCTGGCAATTGACAAGACCGGCGTATCGCTGCGTGACAAATTGGCTGCGGAAGACCGGGCCGATTATGAAGCGGCATTGACCAATCTGGGCATGCCGGTTGCCGCATTCGACCCACTCGACCCATGGTTTGCCAGCGTCAATCTTTCGCTCATTCCGCTGATGCGCAACGGATATGATGCCAATCAGGGTGTCGAAGATGAATTACTGGCCCATGCAAAGGCGCGGAAGATTACGATCACCGGCCTCGAAACCCCGGAACAGCAATTGGGCTTTTTCGACAATTTGCCGGAAGACGTCCAGATCCGCTTCCTCAACTTCACTGTCGATACTATCGATGAAGCCGCAGACGGCATGGAACAGATGGTTGCCGAATGGGCCAACGCCAATATCGACGCGCTGGGTGAATTGATGAACGCCGGGCTGGAGGACAAGATTCTATACGAAGCGCTGCTGGTGAACCGTAATGCCATCTGGGCCGAATGGGTCGATCAACGGATGGCCCAGCCCGGAACGGTGTTTCTCGCGGTTGGTGCCGGACATCTTGCCGGAGAAAGCAGCCTGCAGGCATTGCTCGCCAAAAAAGGGATCGTTGCAGAGCGCATTGAATATTGATTATTTCACCTCCGGCTTTTCTTTTGCCGGCAAGCACACCAAATAGGTAATATGCGTATCATCACATCCATCCTGACACTGATCGCGTCGTTGATGCTCACAGCATGCAACAACACACCCGATCCGGTAGCCCTGAACACTGTGAAAACCGGAACCCCGGCATTGTGGAAGGTCAGCGGCACCAAGCCCGAACAAAAGGGCGTGGCCTATATGTTCGGTACTATCCACATACTGCCGGACGACGTGCAATGGCGCACGCCTGCGCTGGAGACTGCGATTGCAGATTCCGACACTCTGGTCATTGAAGTGCTGGGACTGGAAGATACCCGCAATGCAGCCAAAATATTCTCCCGGCTCGCGGTTTCCCCCGGTCAGGAGAAGCTGGACGCACGGATCAAGCCGTCGCTGCGTGACGATCTCGACCGGATCATCGACTCTGCCAATATTCCCGAACGCGCGCTCAACCGGATGGAAACCTGGGCCGCTGCCCTGTCACTCGCTTCCGCGCAGACCAAGAGTCTGGGGCTAAATTCCAGCGGCGGGGTCGAGAAGAAACTCAGCGCCCAGTTTGAAAAAGCGGGCAAGCCGATTGAGGCACTGGAAACGATAGAATTGCAACTGGGCTATTTCGACAAGCTTCCCGAAGAGCAGCAGCGCCAGATGCTGACCAGCGTGGTCGAGGATTCGAGTGATGCCCAGCAAGCCTTTGAAAAACTGTTCAACGCCTGGATGACCGGCAATGTCGAAGAAATCGTCACTCTCTCCGATGCGGGCATATTGACCGATCCGAAGACGCGCGAATATCTCTTGGTTGCGCGCAATCTGAATTGGGCAGAACAACTGGACAAGCGTCTGCAAAAACCCGGCACATCGATGATCGCGGTTGGTGCCGCACATCTCGTCGGGCCGGACGCGGTTCAGGCCACGCTCGCAAAACGCGGGTATAAGATCGAAAAAATTCAATAACCGGGGCATCACATGACATTTATATTTGATCGCGAAACTGCGCTGGTCGCGCAGGGTGACGGCCAATTCACAATTGAGGCCAGCGATGTATATCGCAATCCCACCGGCATGGCCTTCGGTGGCTGGGTTGCCGCCATTGCCGCCCGGGCGGTCGAAATTCATCCCGAGTGCCGCGGCCCGCTGGTTTCCCAGCAGATAATATATATGACCGGTGTCGGCCCGGGTGAGGTCAAGCTGTCGGTCAAATTGCTCCGTGCCGGATCTTCGACCCAGTTCTGGCGGGTGGAACTGTCTCAAAACGGATCGCTGACCAACGCAGCGGATATCGTTACGAGCACCCGCCGTCCGACGGATATCGATTATCAGGTGGAGATGCCGAAAGCCAAGTCACCGGAGGATTCCGTCTCGTTGCCGTCCGTCAATCCGATGGCGCCGGCATGGGTCACCCATTATGACCAGCGCATCGCCAAAGGCAGGCCCTTTGCCATCAATGATTCTCCCGAAGCAATCGTCTGGATCAAGGAAGCCGACGGTCGACCGGTCGACCGGGTTGGCCTGTTCTCGATCCTCGACACGCCGATGCCACGGACATTTTTCGTCACCGAACAATTCCGCCCCGGCTCGACCGTATCCATGGCGACTTATATATATGCGAGCGAGGAAGATCTGGCGGCGGCTGGTAGCGATTACATGATGCTGCGCGTAACCGGCGCAACCGTCAGGAACAGCGCGACCGACGGGCGGGTCGAACTTTGGTCCAGAAGCGGAATTTTGCTCGCAACAAGCTCGCAGATCGGATTTTTCCGATAAGCCTGCCCTGCCGCGCAAACCCCTTGCCTTTGCGACGTTCCGACCTTATAGCGCCCTCTTTCCGACCATGAGCACCCTGGAGGCGTGGCGGAAATTTTTAACAAAACCTAATTTTGGAGCAACATTATGAGTGACCAGCTGACTATTTCAGCCGAGCCACGCGAACGGGCTGGCAAGGGAGCCTCCCGTGCATTGCGTCGCGAAGGCCGTATCCCCGCCGTTATTTATGGCGATAAAAAAGAAGCCATCGCAATCCACGTTGAAGAGCGTGCATTGAACAAACTTCTCGGTACCGGCCATTTCATGAACTCGCTGGTTCAGGTAGAAGTCGACGGGAAGAAAACCCGCACTCTGCCAAAGGATGTTGCTTTCGACCCGGTCACCGACCGTCCGCTCCATGTTGACTTCTTCCGCCTTGCAAAAGGCGCGAAGGTTCAGGTCAATATTCCTGTTGTCTTCATCAACGAAGAAGATTCACCTGGTCTGAAACGTGGCGGCGTCATGAACGTTGTCCGTCACGAGCTCGACTTGATGTGCGATGCGGATCATATCCCTGACCAGATCGAAATCGATGTAACCGGCCTCGAAATTGGTGATTCTATCCACATTTCGCACGTTACCCTGCCAACCGGTGCGGAAAGCTCGATCACAGATCGTGACTTCACCATTGCTGGTGTGACCGCACCATCTGCTCTGAAATCCTCTGACGACGAAGCCGAAGAGGGCGAAGACAGCACCGAAGCAGCTGAAGGCGATGCAGCCGAAGGCGAAGAAGGCGGTTCCGAAGACTAGACCTTCGCTTACAAAACAATGTAACGGGAAACCGTCCATGCCGATCAAACAGGGCATGGGCGGTTTTTTGCCTTTGGAACAGCTCGGAACGAGCGGAGAGCGCGTAAATAAATGCAACTATGGGTCGGTCTTGGCAATCCGGGCGCGCAATATGCGATGCACCGGCACAATGTCGGCTTCATGGTGATTGACGCGCTTGAAGAAGTGCATGGTTTTCCCGCCCCCAAACAAAAGTTCAAGGGCTGGACCATGGAAGCGAGACTGGACGGCGAAAAGCTGGTCCTGCTCAAGCCCGCGACCTTCATGAATGAAAGCGGCAACAGCGTTCGCGCGGCGATGGATTTTTACAAATTGCAGCCCGAGGATGTTACCGTCTTCTATGACGAACTCGACCTCGAACCATTCAAGATCAAGGTCAAACGCGGCGGCGGTGCGGCTGGCCATAATGGCATAAGATCAATGATCGCCCATATCGGCCCGGAATTCCGCCGCGTACGCATCGGCATCGGCCATCCCGGCACCAAGTCACGGGTCACCGGCCATGTACTGGGCAATTACGCCAAGTCGGAAATCGACGATCTGGCGGACATGCTCGGCGTGATTGCATCCGAAGCGGACTGGCTGGCCAAGGGCGACGACCCGCGGTTCATGAGCGAAGTCGCGATGCGGATGCAGGAGGAATAGCAATCATGCAACATCTGGAAGCATCTCAAGAATCCGCGATCCGGCTTATATCACGCGGGCTGACGGGGCCGGTGGTGAACTTAAATATGCTGCGTTTCCGGGATGTGGCTGATTATTCGGCGTCACCCGAACTGGCCCCAGATAGCCCGATCAGCGGCTCGGAGGCGTATCGGCTTTACGAACAGGCAACCCTGCCCATTGTCCAGCGTCACGGTGGAGATGTTATTTTTTCCGGGTCCGGAGGGCATTATTTCATTGGTCCAGAGGCTGAAATCTGGGACCATGTGTTGCTGGTAAGACAATCCAGCGTAGAAAGTTTTTTCGCAATGGCGCAGGATCCAGAAAATATGAAAACGATCGGCCACCGAATGGCGGCAATTTGTGATAGCCGATTGCTGGTTATCGATCCTTCCCAGAAACAGGAACAATAATATGGGTTTTAAATGCGGTATCGTTGGCCTTCCCAACGTTGGAAAATCAACGCTTTTCAATGCACTGACCGAGACACAGGCCGCGCAGGCAGCAAACTATCCGTTTTGCACGATCGAACCGAATGTCGGTCAGGTCGCCGTTCCCGATCCGCGGCTCGACCAGATCGCAAAAATCGCAGGCAGCGCCAAGATCATTGAAACCCAACTGGCCTTTGTCGACATTGCCGGTCTAGTTAAAGGCGCGTCGCAGGGCGAAGGTCTCGGCAACCAGTTTCTCGGCAATATCCGCGAAGTCGATGCCATCGTCCATGTGCTGCGTTGCTTTGAAGATGACGATATCCAGCATGTCGCCAACAAGATCGACCCAATTTCCGATGCCGAAGTGGTAGAGACCGAGCTGCTGCTTTCCGATCTGGAAAGCCTGGAAAAACGCGTTCCCGCCTTTCAGAAAAAAGCCGCGAGCGGCGACAAGGAAGCCAAGATTGCTGCCAGCGTCCTCGGCCAGGCGCTTGAATTGCTGCGCGAAGGCAAGCCCGCGCGTCTGACCGAGCCCGAAGGCGAGGAAGAGCAACGGATTTTTGACCAGTCGCAACTGCTGACCGCCAAGCCGGTACTTTATGTTTGCAATGTCGCTGAGGAAGATGCCCAGAATGGCAATGCGATGAGCGCTGCCGTTTATGAAAAGGCCAAGGCGGAGGGCGCCGAAGCGGTGATCGTTTCTGCTGCCATCGAATCCGAACTGGTCAGCATGGAGCCGGAAGAACGGGTTGAATATCTCGCCGATCTCGGACTGGAAGAATCCGGCCTCGCACGAGTCATTCGCGCTGGCTATCAGCTGCTCAAATTGCAGACCTTCTTCACCGTCGGCCCGAAAGAAGCACGCGCCTGGACCGTCCACAAGGGAGCGAAAGCGCCCGAAGCGGCTGGCGAAATCCACAGCGACTTTGAACGCGGGTTCATTCGCGCCGAAACCATTGCCTTTGACGACTATGTCGCTCTCGGCGGCGAAAGCGCGGCGCGCGAAGCTGGAAAACTCCGCCAGGAGGGCAAGGAATATGTCGCGCAAGATGGCGACATCATGAATTTCAAATTCAATGTCTGAATTGTCACAATAGCCCGCTAGGACCTGAACCTATGGGAGCAGAGCGCATGATTCGATCGATTTTTTCACTGATATTGGCTAGTTTTCTGCTGGCTGGCGTGCCTGTGTATGCCGCAGTCACACCGGCGCAAGACGATATAGAGTCCGAAAAAGCCGAGATACGCGATCCGGTCACGATATTGATCTCGATCGACGGCTTCCGGCCCGATTATCTCGAACGCGGGATCACGCCCAATCTCGGCGCTCTCGCGGCTTCCGGCATATATGGTCCGATGCGCCCGTCCTTCCCGAGCAAGACCTTCCCCAACCACTGGACCCTGGTGACCGGTAAGACTCCCGATCATCACGGCATTGTCGGCAACACGATGGAAGACGCCGCGCGACCAGGCGAGGTCTTCAAAATGGCGACGCAGGATCCCTTCTGGTGGAATCAGGCCGAGCCAATCTGGATCACCGCCGAAAAACAGGGCATCCGCTCGGCGACCATGTTCTGGCCCGGATCAGAAGTGGATTTCAACGGCCTGCGCCCCGCCGACTGGTGGCCGTTCAACCAGAAACTGTCCAATGATCGCCGGATCAATGCCGTAGTCGACTGGATGCGGCGGCCCGCCAATATCAGGCCGCATCTGGTCACGCTCTATTTTGACACCGTCGATACAGCCGGCCATTATTTCGGACCCGCACCGGGCGAAAAACTGCACGCCGCGATCACCGCTGTCGACAGCGAAATCGGCCGGTTGAAACAGCAGCTGGACAGCATGGGGCAGCCAGCTAATTTCGTCATCGTATCGGATCACGGTATGACCGAAACGTCGCCCGAACGGGTCATTCTGCTCGAGCGGATCATGGCGCGCGACCAATATCATCTGGTCGAAGACGGAAATTATGTCGGAATCGAGCCACTCGAAGACAATGAAGACGCGGTGCGCGCTGCATTTCTCCGCCCCCACGAACATATGGAATGCTGGGACCGGGAAAATATTCCGGCGCATTTTGCTTATGGCAAAAATCCGCGCGTGCCTTCGATCTTTTGTCTGGTCGAAAGTGGCTGGGTCGGATTGCAGGACGTCCCGGAATGGATGACCGGCATCGGTGGCGGCCATGGCTATGATCATCGGGACGCCGACATGATGGCCTTTTTCCTGGCGAACGGTCCGGCTATTGAAGCCGATGGTCAGCTACCGCTATTCGACAATATCGACATTTACTCTCTGGTCGCCAGACTGGCCGGTATTGCGCCGCAAGCATCCGATGGCGATCTCGCGCCATTTGAACCCTCACTGCGCCCCCGAAAGTAAACCTCCGCCATGCTCTATTACGAAGATATCGAGATCGGCGTCGTCCAGTCCTTTGGAGAATATCCGGTCACCCGCGAAGAAGTCATCGAATTCGCTACAATATATGATCCGCAACCGTTTCACCTCGACGATGATGCCGCAGCGAAAACCCATTTTGGCAAATTGTCCGCCAGCGGCTGGCACACCGGCTCGATGGCGATGCGGATGATCGTGGACAATTTCAAGAAACACGAACAGGCAGGACTGGGTTCGCCCGGCATTGATAATCTGCGCTGGATCAAGCCGGTTTTTCCCGGTGATATATTGCGCTGCGAAAGCGAGATAATCAGCAAGCGCCGCTCGGAGAGCCGACCGGAAATGGGCATTACAATCGGCCGCCTGACCGTTTTCAATCAGATTGATGAGCCGGTCATGACGATGGAAAGTACCGGATTGATTGCCGTGCGCGGGGACTAGCGTCCCGGCGCTACTCCGTCACTTCCGTCCGAACAGCTTCTCGACATCTTCCAGCGCGAGTTTGACCCATGTCGGGCGACCGTGGTTGCACTGGCCGCTATGCGGCGTCACTTCCATTTCCCGCAACAGCGCATTCATTTCCGCAACATTGAGCACCCGCCCTGCCCTGACCGAGCCGTGGCATGCCATGGTCGAAGCGACATGGTCGATCCGTTCCTTCAGGCTCAACGCCTGGTCAAAAGCGCCAAGTTCGTCGGCCAGATCCGTGACCAGTGACTTCACATCGCCAGAGCCGAGCATCGCCGGTGTCGCGCGCACCAGCATCGCGGTCGGGCCGAATCGTTCCATTTCCAGTCCGAAATCGGACAATTCCGCCGCGCGCGCTTCCAGTCTATCGCAGGCATTTTCATCCAGTTCGACAACTTCGGCCATCAGCAGTGCCTGCGAAGCCACAGTGCCGCCGTCGACTGCCTTGCGCATCCGCTCCAGCACAAGCCGCTCGTGCGCCGCGTGCTGGTCGACGATCACCAAACCGTCTTCGGCCTCGGCGACAATATAGGTTTTTGCCACCTGCCCACGGGCGATACCCAAGGGATGGCGCGTTGCGTCTGGTACCGGCCCGGAAGCTTCCTCTGCCTTGCCCATGAGCGGAGCGATATCCTCGCGCGGATCAAAGCCGGAAAAGGCGCTGGCACCTTCGTGCATCTGCGCCGAAGGATAAGGCTGTTGCGCAATATTGGATCTGCCCTGCGCGCTAAATATACTCGTCTGCGGGTCCGGAGCAGCCGGTTCCCTTTGCCAATTCGACAGCGCCGATTCGGCCGGTCGCTGGACCGCGCGAAACCCGCCCTCGTCGAGCGCCTTGCGCAAGCCGCTGACGATCATCCCGCGAATCATTGCCGGTTCGCGAAAGCGCACTTCGGTCTTCGCCGGATGGACATTCACATCGACCAGTTCCGGCGGCATTTCGATGAACAGGGCCACGACCGGATGACGGTCCCGGGCGAGCATTTCGGCATAGGCGCCACGCACCGCTCCGACCAGCAGCCGGTCCTTGACCGGGCGTCCGTTGACGAACAGAAACTGGTGATCGGCGACACCCCGATTATAAGTCGGCAAACCTGCCACGCCGGTCAGGTGAATTTCTTCCCGTTGCAGATCGACGCCGACGCTATTGGCGCGCAGATCGCGGCTGGTCAGCGCGGCCACCCGTTCGGGGCCGGTCTCGCCACCCTGAACCGCAATTGCCTTGCGTCCCTGATGCTCAAGCGTGAACCCGATATCGGGCCGCGCCATTGCCAGTCGCCGGACAATATCGGTGCAAGCGGCATATTCGCTGCGCGCCGTGCGGAGGAATTTGCGGCGTGCCGGTACCTTGCCGAACAGCTGCTCGACCCTGACCTTGGTTCCAGGCGGAATCGCGGTCGGCCCTTCGTGCACAAGCTCGCCATGATCGATAACGCGGGACCAGCCATCTTCGCCGGCCATGCGGCTTTCAATCGTCATCCGTGCCACGCTGGCGATCGATGGCAGCGCCTCGCCGCGAAATCCCATGGTGGTCACCAGTTCAATCGCTTCGTCCGGCAATTTCGATGTTGCATGGCGTTCCAGCGCCAGGGCGATGTCGTCCCGGCTCATTCCGCAACCATTGTCCGAGACCTGGACCAGGTCCAACCCGCCCTCGTCGAGCCGGATATTGATCTGGCTTGCCCCGGCGTCAATCGCATTTTCGACGAGCTCTTTCAGTGCGCTGGCGGGGCGCTCGACAACCTCTCCGGCAGCGATCCGATTTATCAGGCTATTTGGAAGTCTTCTTATTGACATAATCGCGTTCCTAGCCCAAGCGACCTTACCAAGCGACCCCTGATTTTCTGGACGAATATCATGGTTAATTTCATGACCCGTCCAGCTTAACCAGAGCGTTGACCATGTGGTGCAGCTTCGCCTGCGAAGATAAGAAATTACGGACAAAAATATGTTTGAAAATCTGTTCAAGTTCCGCTCGCAAGATCTGGCGATCGATCTCGGCACCGCTAATACGGTGGTTTATGCGCGCGGTCAGGGTATCGTTCTCAACGAACCATCGGTTGTCGCAATCGAAACCATCAACGGTGTGAAAAAAGTCAAAGCGGTCGGCAATGACGCGAAGATGATGATGGGCAAAACCCCGGACAGCATCGAAGCAATCCGCCCCTTGCGCGATGGTGTTATCGCCGACATTGATGTCGCCGAGCAGATGATCAAGCATTTCATCCAGAAAGTGAACGGCAAGAGCAAGTTGTTCAGCTATCCCGAAATCGTGATCTGCGTTCCCAGCGGCTCGACCTCGGTCGAACGCCGCGCCATTCGTGATGCGGCTTCCAACGCCGGCGCCCGTCAGGTGTTCCTGATCGAAGAACCAATGGCAGCAGCCATCGGCGCCGACATGCCCGTCACCGAGCCAATCGGATCGATGGTGGTGGACGTGGGCGGCGGCACGACCGAAGTTGCCGTGCTCTCGCTGCGCGGTCTGGCCTATACGACATCCGTCCGCACCGGAGGCGACAAGATGGACGAAGCGATCGTTTCCTATGTCCGTCGTCATCACAATCTGCTGATCGGTGAAACAACCGCTGAGCGGATCAAGAAAGACTTTGGCGTCGCTCAGGCTCCTGCCGACGGCGTCGGTCACACGATCCACATCAAGGGTCGCGATCTGGTAAATGGTGTGCCGAAAGAAATTTCGATCAACCAGGGCCAGATTGCAGAAGCGCTTAGCGAACCTATCGGAACGATTATCGAAGGTGTTCGCATCGCGCTGGAAAATACGGCACCGGAACTGGCCGCCGATATTGTCGATCAGGGCATTGTCCTGACCGGCGGCGGCGCTTTGATCTCTGGTCTCGACGCGGCCCTTAGCGATGAAACAGGCTTGCCGGTAACGGTTGCCGAGGATCCGCTCGCTTGCGTCGCAATCGGCACCGGTCGGGCAATGGAAGACCCGATGTTCCGGGGCGTCCTCACCACAGCCTGAGACCCGGCCAATGATGAAACAACGATTGGAAATGAAAGGATAGATCAATATGGCGCCGCCAAATAATCGGCGTCCAGGATTTTCCAAGCGGGCGCAATATAGTATTTTCGCTAGCTATTTACTGGGCATATTGGGAGCGTTCATGGGGCTGCTCCTCTTGCTCGTATCTTTCATCGATCCTCTCGGCTTTTCAGCCCTTCGCACGATCGGCGCGGAAACAATGGCTCCTGTAAGCCGTTTTCTTTCCAGCGTCGGCGGCGCGACCGGCAGTGCCGGCGGCGAGATTTCCGCCTATTTCAACGCAGCATCGAAAAATGCCGCGATGGACCGGGAGCTCGAGCAGAATCGCATAGAAATCCTGGAGGCCCGTGCTCTAAAACAAGAGAATGAACGACTCAAACGGCTGTTGAAGCTCAACGAGGACGTCCCTGATTCGATAGCGATGGCGCGCCTGATAAGCTCGACCTCCTCGAGCTCGCGCCGTATTGCGACGCTCGGCGTTGGCAGCAACGATGGACTGGAGCCGGGCCAGCCTGTCCGGTCGCCGGAAGGCCTGGTCGGCCGGATATTGGAAACCGGACCGACCACGGCCCGGGTCCTGTTGGTGTCGGACGGAAAAAATGTCACGCCGGTCCAGCGGGCCAGCGACAGCCTTCCCGCTTTTGCCACCGGTCGCGGCGACGGCACGGTCGATATTCAACCGATCAACATCGGCACCAATCCCTTCAAGGGTGGTGATCTGATGATCACATCCGGCAGCGGCGGTCTCTATATACCTGGCATCCCCGTGGCGGTTGTCATCCGCAAAACCGAAACCGGTGCCATTGGCCGGGTCTTGGCCAATCCCGCCAAGGTCAGCCACGCGATTGTCCAGCCTATTTTCCAGGCCGAGACGATGCGCCAGATCGAAAAAGATTCTGCGGCTGATGCGGAAGAGGAAACCGGCGAATAGTGGCCAAGTCCCGTCACTCCAACATTGGCAGGCAACCATCCCAGTTGCGGATCAGGCTTGTGCCACCGGTAACCGTTATTCTGGGTTCGATGATCACGGCTTTGCCGATCATCACCGATTATCCGATTCTGCCGCCGATGGGGCTGCTTATATTATTGGCCTGGCGTCTGATCCGACCGGGATATTGGACGGTCTGGGCCGGCTTCCCGCTAGGTCTGATCGATGACATATTCAGCGGCCAGCCCTTTGGCAGCGCAGCGTTCCTCTGGTCGGTCGTTTTCGTGCTGCTGGAAACTCTCGACAGGAAAATGGTGAGCCGCGACTATTGGCAAGATTGGCTTATTGCCTCCCTCGCCACTATTTTTGTGCTAGTGGGCGGTATGTTGATCGTTGATTTGCAATCCAATATCCTCCGGGTCGATTTGCTCGCGCCGCAGATTATTTTGTCGACCCTTCTCTATCCGTTTCTGACCCGGTTCATCGGCGGCATCGACAATTGGCGGGTCGCTTCATGAAGCCGGTCAAAACCATCAGCAGCGCGATGCAGACGCTCAGCTTTTCCCGAAGGGCGACGGTGATCGGCGGATTGCAGGTAGGCGTCGGCGTGCTCCTCGCTGCCCGGATGGCCTATATTTCGGTGGCCGAGAACGAACGATACAAGCTTCTGTCGGAAAGCAACCGGGTCAATCTGACACTCGTGCCGCCCCGGCGTGGCTGGCTGGTAGACCGCAACGGAAAACCCATTGCCAACAACAAGACCGATTTCCGCGTCGATATCATTCCCGACCGGCTGCGCGACCGGAAAAAAACCGTCGCAACCCTCGCTGACCTGCTTGCGCTCGATTCCGAAGAACTGGAACGGATTAACCGCGAGCTCGAGCAGGCCAGCAGCTTTCAACCGGTTCAGGTTGCGACCGGACTGGACTGGGAACAATATGCCGCCGTCAGCGTCAGACTGCCCGATCTTCCCGGAGTTTCACCGCGTCAGGGCTTCTCGCGCAACTATCCCAGCGGTCCGGCTATCGGGCATCTGGTCGGCTATGTCGGCATAGCATCGGCAGAGGATTATAAGGAAAATCCGGATCCGATATTGATCACGCCGGGCTACAAGATCGGCAAAGACGGACTGGAGAAAATTTTCGAGGACCGGCTGCAGGGCAAGCCCGGCGCAAAACGGGTTGAGGTAACGGCCCGCGGCAAGATCGTCCGGGAACTCAACACACGTCCGGATGTTCCGGGCAAGGCCCTCCAGTTGACGCTCGATATCGATCTGCAGGAATATGCCGCTCGCCGGCTCGGTCCCGAATCAGGGTCGGTGGTCGTCATCGATTGCCTGACCGGCGATGTTCTGACGATGACGTCGATGCCATCCTTTGATCCGAACAGCTTCTCCGACGGCATTGGTGTCACCGAATATGGCATGCTTCGCGAAGACGATCATGTTCCGCTGCTCGACAAATCGCTCAAAAGCCTGTTTCCGCCAGGATCAACCGTAAAGCCGATGGTCGCCCTCTCCTTTCTCGAGGCCGGCCTCGACCCCGATGAAAGCGTCAATTGCAATGGCGGCCTGCAGGTCGGCAACCGGCGTTTCCGCTGCTGGAAGCGTGGTGGCCACGGACAGGTCAATATGGCCAAGGGCATCTACCAGAGCTGCGATGTCTATTTTTACTATTTTGCCCAGAAGATCGGCATTAATCCCATAGCGTTGATGGCCAATCGTCTGGGTCTGGGACAGAAATATCCGTTGCCGGTGCTCAGCCAGTTTTATGGCACGGTTCCCGACCCGGCGTGGCTGCGCAAGAAATATAAACGGGAATGGCAGGCCTATGATACGGTCAACACCACGATCGGCCAAGGCTATATGCTGGTCAACCCGACCCAGTTGGCGGTCATGGCGGCGAGGATCGCGACCGGGAAAAATATCGTTCCGCGGCTGATCGTCGACGAGAAAAAGCCGCTGATCGAAACCCTGAACCTGGATCCGGAGCATCTGGTCTATGTCCATCAGGCGATGAGCGATGTGGTCAACGGACCCGGCACCGCCGGTCGCGCGCGCCTGCCGATTGAAAATGTGAAGCTGGCCGGGAAGACCGGGACGGCCCAGGTGGTCAATCTGGATTTCGGTCGCGGGGGCAAGGATGTTGCCTGGAAATATCGCGACCACGGCCTGTTCGTCTGCTTCGCACCCTTTGACAATCCCCGCTACGCTGCTGCTGTGGTGATAGAACATGGTGGCGGGTCGGGTTCGGCCTATCCGGTCGCCCGTGACGTTCTGACCTTCCTCTATGATCGCCAGAAGGCGATGGATGTTCTCACCGGTCTCGAAAAATCCTGGGGCGGCACGATCCAGCAGCGGATGGACATTAAAATGAACGCCTATCGCGCCAAGAAAAGTCTTGAAAAGGCGATGGCCGAAAAGCCGGCTCCGGCTAAACCCGAGTCATCCGAAACCGGTGCCGGAGAATAGAAATTGAGTGATTTCATTCCAGCGCCGATTGCGCAGCTCCCGTGGAAAACAATCCTGCTGCTGTTCGTCATGGCCTCATTTGGATTTATCGTCCTCTATTCGGCAGCAGGCGGCAGCCTGAGCCCCTGGGCCGGCATGCACATGGGCCGGTTCGTGATCTTCCTGGCAATGGCGGTTGTGATGTCGCGGTTCAAGGAAAGCTTCTGGAAAACCATGGCCTTTCCTACCTATATCATCATCGTCCTCATGCTGCTCGGCGTGGAACTGATCGGTGCCGTCGGCGGGGGTAGCCAGAGATGGCTTGATCTTGGATTCATCCGGCTCCAGCCATCGGAGATGATGAAGGTCGCGATCATATTGGCGGTGGCCCGATTCTATGATCTTCTGCCACCGAGCCAGATACGGACATGGGGGGCTATCTGGCCGCTTCTTGCCTTGCTGGCGGTGCCCGCTGGGCTTATTCTTATCCAGCCCGATCTCGGCACGACGATAACCGTCGTAGCCGGTGCGCTGACCGTCGCGTTTCTGGCCGGACTGCCGCTGCGACTGTTCATCGGCGGCGCAGCGGCGATCGCGGTTATGGCACCGATAGCGTATTTCTTTGCGCTGGAAGAATATCAGCAGAGGCGCGTCACCACATTTTTGAATCCGGAGAATGATCCGCTCGGGTCCGGCTACCATATCAGCCAGTCGAAGATTGCGATCGGTTCGGGCGGCCTGTTCGGCAAAGGCTTTATGAACGGCACCCAGAGCCATCTCGATTATTTGCCCGAAGGTCACACCGATTTCGTCTTTGCAACCATGGCAGAGGAATGGGGCCTGTTTGGAGGCATTCTCGTCCTGTTCTGCTTCTTCCTGCTGTTCCGCTGGGGTCTGGGCGTCGCGATGAAAGCGCAAACCCGCTTCTCCCAGCTGACCGCGGCGGGGCTGACGGTGACAATTTTCTTCTATGTTGCAATCAACCTGATGATGGTGATGGGACTGGCTCCGGTCGTCGGCATCCCCCTGCCTTTCCTCAGCCATGGCGGCTCGTCGATGATGACAATCATGATCTGCGTCGGAATATTGATGTCGATCGACCGCCATCCCGGTCGCCAAGGCGGTGCATTTGGATAATTTCTGCAACCAAGCTGTTGCGTTCACAAAATCCGGCCCTATATACGCCCTCTAATGGACGCTTAGCTCAGTTGGTAGAGCAGCTGACTCTTAATCAGCGGGTCGTTGGTTCGAAACCAACAGCGTCCACCATTTTTTCCGAAAAAGAAACCATCAGGCGGATGGTTTCCGGAAAAAATCCCGAGCGCAAGCGAGGGTATTCCCCATCCACAATCACAAATCGAACAGTCGGCGATGCAGCGCATTGCAACCGCGCACAGGAATTGGCAGGCCCTTGTGCGACGCATAGTTGACCTTTCCGGATCAAACGCCTCTAACCGACCGCCTAGCGCAGCTGGCTGTCCTTGCTCCCGCGCCGGTTGATGCCGACACTTGCGCGGTCCGCATCGCGAGCCGACTGGCACACCACACAGGTTCGCGTACCCGGCAAGGCGCGGCGGCGCGCTTCGGGGATTTCCTCACCGCATTCTGCGCAATATTTCGCGGCTTCCCCGGACGGCATATCTGCCCGCGCGCGCTTCACCGCGTCGGCAATGGTATCGTCAATCTGATCCTGTACTGCGCCGTCGCGCGCCCAACCGCCTGCCATAAGAACTTCCATATTTTTCGAATTTGCTATGTCCTAAAGGTAAGGAGCAAAGACAAGATTGCAAGCTGACGGCTCTGCGGCAAGCGCCCATAGAAAAAGGCGGGCCTCTTTTCGAGGTCCCGCCTGATTTTTTCTAGAACAAAGTGCGAAAAAAAAAATGGGGAGCGAAACTCTGCCCCCCGATCGTCTTTTTTTAGTTTACGGCGTCTTTCAAGCCCTTGCCGGCTTTGAACTTTGCTTGTGTCGATGCAGGAATCTGCATTGGTTCACCGGTACGCGGGTTGCGGCCGGTTGAAGCTTTACGCTTAGAAGTCGAGAATGTACCGAAGCCAACGAGACGAACTTCGCCGCCGCTGGACAATGCGCTGGTAATGGATTCAAATACGGCATCTACCGCTTTACCGGCATCACTCTTGCTGAGGCCACTGTGGTCCGCAACGTTACTGATAAGATCCTGTTTATTCATTCTGGGTATCCCCCCTTCTCTGATGGCAATTCGTTTGAATCGCAACTTTGTCTGGCAGCAGTAATGCGAAATTATCTGAGTGAGTCAAAGTAAAACCGCTGTTTTCTGCGCCAAAGCCCCATTTTTTGCGACAAACCATGGTAAATCACCCGATAGGCCACAGGGCTTTGGTCATTTTGAATAGTTTCCTGTCAAATTTCACCATCGCTTCCCGATCGCGACTCGATGGCGAAATCGTTCAATGCCGCGCCGCTGAAGCCACATCATCGGATATCGGTGCGGTAGCATGGCTGGCGAGTTCGTCTGCATCACTCCACTCTATCGGTTCCACCGTCTCTGCCAGCGCTACGGCGAGCACTTCATCGACATGTTTCAACGGAATGATTTTCAGCTGCGACGTGATATTTTCCGGTATTTCAACCAGATCCTTTTCATTGTCCGCCGGGATCAGCACAGTGGTGATCCCGCCACGCAATGCCGCCAGCAGCTTTTCCTTCAATCCGCCAATCGGCAATATCCGACCGCGCAGGGTTACCTCGCCGGTCATTGCAACATCGCGGCGCACCGGAATTCCGGTCAGGGTCGAAACGATCGCGGTCACGATACCGACACCGGCGGACGGACCGTCCTTTGGCACGGCGCCTTCGGGCAGATGGATATGGATATCCTTGCGGCTGAAGACGCTGGGCTTGATTCCATAAGATGGCGCGCGCGCCTTCACAAAGGAGAGCGCTGTCTGGATCGACTCGTTCATCACGTCCCCCAGCGTACCGGTGGTCTTGATCTGGCCTTTGCCGGACACGGTGACGGATTCGATCGTCAGCAGTTCGCCGCCGACTTCGGTCCAGGCGAGGCCGGTTACGGCGCCGACCTGGTTTTCTTCTTCACCGATGCCATGGCGATATTTTTGCACACCGGCATATTCGGCGAGATTGTCGGGCGTGATTTCAACGCTCTTATATTCACCTTCCAGAATGCGGCGCAGCGCCTTGCGGGCCAGCTTGGCGATTTCGCGCTCAAGGGTCCGGACACCGGCTTCCCTTGTATAATAGCGGATCAGGTCGCGCAGCGCATCTTCGCGCAGCGAAAACTCGCCTTCTTTCAGACCATGGGCCTCGATCTGCTTTTCGAGCAGATGGCGTTTGGCAATCTCGACCTTCTCGTCTTCCGTATAACCTTCGAGACGGATGATCTCCATCCGGTCGAGCAACGGCTGGGGCAGATTAAGCGAGTTGGCGGTGGTCACAAACATGACGTCCGACAGATCGATATCGACTTCCAGATAATGGTCCTGGAACTTGTCATTCTGTTCCGGATCGAGCACTTCGAGCAAGGCCGAGGCCGGATCACCACGGAAATCCTGTCCCAGCTTGTCGATTTCATCGAGCAGGAACAGCGGATTGGACGTACCGGCTTTCTTCAGATTGGAGACAATCTTGCCGGGAAGCGAACCGATATAGGTTCTGCGATGACCGCGGATTTCTGCTTCATCGCGTACACCGCCGAGAGACTGACGGACGAATTCGCGTCCGGTGGCCCGGGCGATCGAACGGCCGAGCGATGTCTTGCCGACACCGGGAGGACCGACGAGGCACAGGATCGGGCCTTTTAGCTTGTTGGTACGGGTCTGCACCGCGAGATATTCAAGAATCCGTTCCTTGACTTTCTCGAGCGCAAAATGGTCATCGTCCAGAACCTTCTCGGCCTGTTTCAAATCTTTCTTGAGCCGCGACTTCTTCCCCCAGGGCAGTCCCAGCAGCACATCAAGATAGTTGCGCGTCACGGTTGCTTCGGCCGACATCGGCTGCATGCCCTTGAGCTTTTTCAGCTCGGCGCCTGCCTTGGATTTTGCTTCCTTGGAAAGCTTCAGCTCCTTGATTTTCTTGCCCAGTTCGGCAAGCTCGTCACCTTCACCGTCTTCGCCGTCGCCCAGTTCTTTCTGGATCGCTTTCATCTGCTCGTTGAGATAATATTCGCGCTGGGTCTTCTCCATCTGCCGTTTCACACGGCCACGGATTTTCTTCTCGACCTGCAACACGCCGAGCTCGCCTTCCATGAAGGCAAAGACCATTTCGAGACGCTTGGTCGGGTCGCTCTCCATCAGCAGGCTCTGCTTGTCGGAAACCTTCACATTGATATTGGCGGCTACGGCATCAGCGAGGCGGGCAGCATCGTCAATCTCGCCCAGTTGCACAACGGTTTCCGCAGGCATTTTCTTGTTGAGCTTGGAATAATTTTCAAACTGGTCGACGACCGAGCGCATCAATGCGGAGGCCTGGGCCCCCTCGGCAGCCTGCTCTTCGAGCAACTCAACGGAAGCCAGTACATAGCCATCCGACTTTTCTTCGAGCGACAGATGTTTGGCGCGTTGCTTGCCTTCGACCAGCACGCGAACGGTGCCGTCGGGCAGTTTCAGCAATTGCAATACAGTCGCCACCACACCGAGGTCATAAAGTTGATCGCGAACCGGATCATCTTCAGCCGGATCGAGTTGGGCGACGAGGAAAATTTCCTTGTCCGAATCCATCGCCTTTTCCAGTGCGACCACCGATTTATCGCGACCGACAAACAGCGGCACGATCATATTCGGGAACACCACTATGTCGCGCAATGGCAACAAAGGCAGGGCCTTGGATTCAGGGGTTGGGCTGGCTTCGATCTCGGACATTTTTACTCCACATACTACGCTGCGACAGCGCTTCTATCCACTATATGGTGGCTATAAGAGACACTTCAAGCTGAATGCGTCAGATAGGGAAGCAGAGCTAAAACGGCAGTTTAAAACCTGGGGGTAACTGCATACCGCTGGTCATCTTGCCCATTTCCTCGCTGCTCACGGCATCGGCGCGGTTGCGGGCGTCGTTAAACGCAGCGGCGACCAGATCTTCCAGCATCTGCTTTTCTTCGGCCTTCATCAGGCTTTCATCAATCGTTACCGCCAGCACGCGGCCTTTTGCAGTTGCCTTGACCTTGACCAGTCCACCACCGGCCTGTCCTTCGACTTCAAGACTATCCAGTTTTTTCTGGGCCTCTTCCATCTGGGTCTGGACCTGTTGCGCGGCTTCCTGCGCGGCTTTCATCATTTCTTCCATCGATTTCATGGCTATGCGCTCCTTGATTCTTGTGGGCGAGGACCTTCATCCTCCAGCAACTGGGCGTCCGGAAAGGCTTCAAACGCAGCCTTCACCAGCGGGGCGTCGAGAATCGCCTGCCGTTCTGCATCCCGGGCCTGTTGTTCCTGCTCGACAAGGCTCGGCTGCGCCTCTCCCTGCCCTTCGGTGAATTTCCAGTCCTGTCCGGTTTCCTGACGCAGCGCGTCGGTGATTTTCCGGATATCCGCGTCGCCAATCGCACGGACCGGCTGATAGACGACATTGGGTGGATCGAGCGATATCAGCCGCATGTCAGCGATCAATATGCTCTCCAGAACGGCGGATACCCGCCCGACCGTTTTGACGACGTCGGAAAACTGGTTCGGAAGCGGGGTGGTTTGCGGTTCTTGGGGGGCCGCAGGCGCTGGAGCCGGATTTATCTGCGCGAC
This sequence comes from uncultured Parasphingorhabdus sp., assembly GCF_963975555.1. Taxonomy (GTDB): domain Bacteria; phylum Pseudomonadota; class Alphaproteobacteria; order Sphingomonadales; family Sphingomonadaceae; genus Parasphingorhabdus. The sequence goes on from NZ_CAXBHH010000002.1 coordinate 530,597, forward strand.
TGGCTCGACCATCGGCGGAGGCGGGGCGGCCTGCTGGGCTTGTGGAGCGCTAGCGGTCGTCGCGCCCCCCTGCTCCAGCATTTTTGCGAGTTTTCCTGGATCGGGCATATCCGCGGCACAAAGCACCCGAAGCAAAGCCATCTCGCAGGTTTCGCGTGGCAGATGCGCTTGCTGGACTTCCTGATAGCCCTTGAGCAGCAACTGCCACAGCCGGTGCAGGACAGGATAGGAAAGCTGCTGGGCCCAATCGGAAAATTGCTGCCTGGCATCTTCCGACAATGTCGGGTCGCTGGCTCTACCGACCTTGAACAAGGTCACCTGATGCGAAAGCGACAGCAGGCCGTTCATCAGCGACAAGGGCTCCACGCCGATTTTATATTGATCGGCAATCGCATCGAGCAGCGCCGCAGAATCGCCCTCGAGCAATTTTGCAAATAAACGCCGGACAGCGCCGCGATCGGACAGGCCGAGCATATCCCTGATCTGCACAGCCTTGACCTGACCGTCCCCATCCATATCGGCATGGGCAATAGCCTGATCGAGAATCGAAAGACCGTCGCGGACCGATCCTTCGGCCGCCTGCGCGATCAGATCGAGCGCTTCCTGCTCGGCGGTCACGCCTTCTTTTTCGACGATCATTCCGAAATGTGCCGACAATTGCTCGGCACTAATCCGTTTCAGGTCAAAGCGCTGGCAACGGGACAGGACGGTGATCGGAACCTTGTTGACCTCGGTGGTCGCGAAAATGAATTTCACATGTGGCGGTGGTTCTTCGAGAGTTTTCAACAATGCGTTGAAGGCGTTTTTCGACAACATGTGGACTTCGTCGATAATGTAGATTTTATAGCGCGCCGAAACCGAGGAATAGCGCACCGCTTCGATAATCTCGCGGACATCGTCGACGCCGGTATGGCTGGCGGCATCCATCTCGATGACATCGATAAAGCTGCCTTCGGCAATGCTGCGGCACGGTTCGCACTGACCGCAGGGATCGATCGTCGGGCCGCCCTGCCCGTCTTCACCGATGCAGTTGAGCGCTTTTGCTATCAATCTCGCCGTCGACGTTTTGCCGACACCGCGCACTCCGGTCATCAGGAACGCATGGGCGAGCCGGTCGCGCTTGATCGCGTTGCCCAGCGTCTGGACCATCGCGTCCTGACCGATCAGTTCCGAGAATTTCGACGGGCGGTATTTGCGCGCCAGCACCCGATAGGGCTGCGCCGCACCGGGAGCAGGCTGTTCTGGTGCATCCACACCGCCAGCAGCGAAAATATCTTGTGAATCGGACATGTGTCGAAGAGTTTAGGCGAGAGGCCTCGGCTTGTCGAAGGCTATTCGCCGTCAATGGCGAGTCTGATCCAAAATTTGGGACAGAAACCGCTGAACTATTGATTGTTGGGAGCATTGAAACTTTCAACCGCAGCAAAAAGCATGGCGGTGTTTGAAAGTAGGAGCCGAGCGACCCGCAGAAAAATCGTTGCGGCTGCTTCCTTCCGGACCTGACCGGGTTGGCGAAGACTGCGTCCACCCGACTCCCGCTGCGCATATGGTGGGAGTTGGGGAAAAATGCAAGCCGTTAGACGATCTGCATATCATGGCTTTCAACCGGCATATGGACGGTCAGTCCGTCAAGGTCGGCGGTCAGCGTAATCTGGCACGCCAACCGGCTGGTGCGACGCGCTCCGGCTGCAAGATCAAGCATATCCTCTTCCATCTCGGTCGCCTCAGGCAATTTGTCAAAATCGGCCGCATCGACGATCACGTGACAGGTCGAACAGGCCATCTGCCCTTCGCACGTTCCTTCGAGCGGCTGGTCATGGATTTGCGCGACGGTAAGCAGATTGTCGCCCTCCGATGCTTCGGCGGAAACGGTTTCGCCGTTTGTTTTGACGAAATGGACCGTGATTTTCTTCATGATAGCTGTTCCCCCGCCGCTTCGTTGATCAGGTGCGCCGCCCGTTCCACCTCTTCGATAGTGTTGTAGCGGCCAAATCCCAGACGGATAGAGGATTTAATCTGTGCCGGTTCCAGTCCCAGAGCCGCCAGAACATGGCTGGGCCGTCCCGAACCGCTGGCACATGCCGACCCGGCGGAGAATGCGACACCGCGAACGTCCGACATCAGGCGCCCGACATCAAGCCCGTCTCGCCGGATATTGAGATTACCCGGATAACGATGGTTGAGTGATCCGTTCACCGTCCAGGCGCCGAACAGACCGTGTGCTGTTTCGGCCAGATTCGCAACATGATGCATATCTTCCTCCCGGCGTTTGGCACAAATTGTCGCAGCAGCGCCCAATCCTGCACTTAAAGCGGGAGAAAGCGTCCCGGATCGAATCCCCTGTTCCTGACCGCCGCCATGGATCAAGGGAGGTATATCAATACCATTCCGCACCCACAATGCGCCAATGCCCTTGGGGCCGTAAATCTTGTGTCCGGAAAGCGCGATCAGATCGGCCTGTTGCGGAATGTCGATCCGGCCAAATCCTTGCACCGCGTCGCAAAGCATCAGCGCGCCTGCCCTATGAGCCCGCTCTGTGATCTGCTCGACCGGCTGGATCACTCCGATTTCGTTGTTAACCAGCATCGCCCCGACAAGCGCAGTTTTCGGGCCGAAACATGCTTCCAAATCTTCCATTTTGACCAAGCCTTGCGGGTCGACGGGGAGCAGCTTCGTGTCAAAACCCTGCGTGCCATACCAAAGCGCCGTATCGCGCACTGCGGCGTGTTCGGTGTCAATTATCGCGATCTGGTCACGGCCTTGCCGGTTGCGGGCAGCGCCCATCGCCAGATTGATCGCTTCGGTCGCGCTGCCGGTGAAAATCACGCGCCCTCCCGGAGGGAGCAAAGCGGCAACCTGATCACGAGCGACTTCGACAGCAGCCGCAGCCTGCCGCCCCATCACATGTGAACTGTGCGGATTGCCGAAATTGTTTTTCAACCAGGGGAGCATCGCCTCGAGAGCCTCTGGCGCGAGCGGCGTGGTCGCCTGGTTATCAAGATAGATGACGCTCATTGCTCCTGCTCAGCTTCGCCGCGATTCCGCGAAAATCGATTTCCATTTCTCGATGAAAGCGTAAATATGGGTCCGGCTTGTATCGCGGCCGATGCTGACCCGGATCACTTCCCGGGCCACTTGCGGGTCGGTGCCCATCGCCTCGAGCACATGGCTGGTCTTGAGCGTTCCCGATGAACAGGCGCTCCCGGCGGAGACCGAAAATCCGGCCATATCAAATTTGATCAGCTGCGTGTTCGCGGCCACGCCCGGCATATGATAGCTGGCGATGGTGGCGATCCGAGGCGAATTCTCGGCAATCACCGAGCCGCCTTCTTTCCGGATCGCGTCGTCAAGATGCTGGCGCAGTTCCGACGCACGCCCGGCCCAGTTGGCGGGTGCTTCCAATGCCGCGGTCATGCCCATGATATAGGGCAGGTTCTGCGTGCCGGACCGATAGCCCTGCTCCTGCCCGCCGTCGGCTTCGAGCAATCTGAGATCCTTGACCAAGAGCGCACCGACGCCGGGCGGCCCACCGAACTTATGCCCGGCGACGATGATCAGGTCGGCATCCGGCAATGGCATTTTGCCAATGGATTGCGAGCAATCGGCCAGAAGATAACTGCCCCGGTCACGCACAACTTTCGCCAGCGCATCGAGATCCTGGATCACGCCCGTTTCATTATTGACCGACTGTATCGCTACCAGGGCTGGCCCGTCCGCCCCCTTCAGCAGATGATTCAGATTTGTCGGAACCACTGCGCCACCCATATCTACCGGAATGGATTTCGCATCCCGCGCAAATCTCAACACCACGTCATGTTCGACCGGCGAGACATATTGCAGCGCAGGCTTGGACTTGGTCAGCGCAATCTGGACCGCTTCGCTCGCGCCGCTGGTAAAAATAACGCCGCCATCCCAGTCGAGCGCAGTCTTGAACCGCCGCCGCGCATTTTCCAGCATCGCTTGCGCCGCGCGACCGTCGCCATGGGGCGAAGACGGATTGGCCCAATTCTCGAAACCCTCTGCGCACGCCTTTTTGGCCGCGTCCAGCATCGGCGCGGTAGCGGCATAATCAAGATAGATGCGTTTGGACTCGGTCACCATATTGGCAAAAACTCTCTGGCGTGCTGGATTGAGTTGCGGATTTGTTCACTCTCCCTATATAGACGCTGCATCCAGCGCAAAAGCTATTCTGACTTCTCGCGCTCTGGAGACGACAATCTAGATCGAAGAATTGAAAATCCATGCCTGACGTAATTTTTACCGGACCCGAAGGCCGCCTCGAAGGCCGCTTCAGCCCAGGACCCCGTGACCGCGCACCGGTTGCGATGATATTGCATCCCCATCCGCAAGCGGGCGGGACCATGAATGACCGGATCACGCAGGCGATGTACAAGACATTCGTCAAGCGCGGCTTTGCGACTTTGCGGTTCAATTTCCGCGGCGTCGGTCGTTCGCAGGGCACATTCGACAATGGCATTGGCGAATTGTCGGATGCCGCATCGGCTCTGGACTGGATACAAAGTTTTCATCCCGAAGCGCAGACCACCTGGATCGCCGGCTATAGCTTCGGCGCCTGGATCGGTATGCAGCTGTTGATGCGCCGTCCGGAAATCCGCGGTTTCATTTCAGTATCGCCGCCGGCCAATATGTATGATTTCAACTTTCTGGCTCCATGCCCGTCATCGGGTATCATCGTTCAGGGCGTGAATGATGAAGTCGTCACCCCCGGTGCCGTCCAGAAACTGGTCGACAAGCTGCGGACCCAGAAACATATCACGATTCACCATGACGAGATTCCCCGCGCCAATCATTTCTACGAAAATGAAATGGAATTACTGATGGGATCGATCGACAATTATCTCGACATGCGGCTCGCGCCGGATTCGCCGATCAAATAGGATCAGTCGGCCGGCTGCGCCGTTAATGGCTGGTTGCTGTCAGGGACAGGAATCAGCCCAATCCAGACATTTGCAAACATTACAGCAGCGGCGACGAGCATCAGCCAGCCCTGCTTTTTGTTATCGCCCTTGCGCAAGACAAAGACGCCCCCGGCCAGCAGCGCTGTTCCGGCCAGCATCAATACGGATAATATCAGGTTCGACATGCCCGGATAGTTACGGATGCATCGCCATACTGACAATCATTAGTTTCGACGATTCCCCGCAACCTATGCCCGATCAGTCAACACGACAGTTCCCCGGACAGGCCGCTGTTCGTGGACAGGATTGCTTTCGCTTGCGATTTTGACTAGAACATAAAAAGAACAAGGTGATCAAGAAGCGGAACTGGCCACGTGAATTCCGAACCTCCTCTGCTCATAATTGCCTCCCTAGGGGGAGATTTTGATCTCGCGCATTTTCGCTGGCCCGAGGCAGCAGGCGGGAAGATAACGGTCAATGACGCCAAGTTCAGCGAACTCGACATGGTCGAGGTCATTATGGACGGGATGCCGTTCCTGCTATCCCATTATACAGCGGCTGAAACCGGTCAGCGGTTTGCGGCGCAAACATTTGATCCGCTATTTACGGACCTCCCGACCCCTGATGAATCGTTCATAGGGGTGGCACCGAGGGACATTTTGACCAGTGCCCGGCATTTGCCCGAAGTAAACCAGCGCATACTCTTGTTGGGCAAATGGATCGGAGAAGCGGTGGAAGCCACTGCTGCGGCATGGACGCCGTCGCGCAGGATTACGAACTTTCGCTATTTCGAAGAAACCGTAGGAGAATATCTGGCCGGGGGGCCGTTTCCCACATTATTTCAAACTTCATTTTCGGAAGTCCGGGACGGTTATTACATCACCAGAGGTTTGCACTATTTCGCGGGTCAGGAGATTCGCCTGACCGCACCGCCTGATTATAGTGTTGCAGATGTGGCAAATCGCCTCGTCCGCATCATCGACGATTTCGCGTCCCACGGAAAGATTGATGCGCCAGCCCGGGCGAAGGGGATGATTGAGGGCGAAACGCTGATCTTCTCACCCAGCGACGATCTGGCACATGTCGATATCACTATCGAAAACTGCACCGTCAACGTCGACCAGTTAAAAATATGATCAAGAGTTAAGCAGCGGTAGGCGCCGCTTCCCGGACGTTCTGATCAACATGATCAGCGAATTGTTCAAAATTATTGATGAACAATTTGACCAGCTTTTGAGCGGTTTCGTCATAGGCGCTCGGATCGGACCAGGTTGAACGGGGGTCGAGAATTCCACTGTCCACGCCGGATACCGATACCGGAACTTCGAAACCGAAATTCTCGTCGATCCGGAATTCGCCATCGTTCAGGCTGCCGTCCAGAGCTGCGTTCAGCAACGCACGGGTTGCCTTGATCGGCATCCGGTTGCCTTCGCCATATTTGCCACCGGTCCACCCCGTGTTGACCAGCCAGCAACGCACGCCGCCTTTGGCGATCCGCTCTTTCAGCAGATTGCCGTAGACCGACGGGTGGCGCGGCATGAATGGCGCACCGAAACAGGTCGAGAATGTGGCTTCCGGCTCGGTCACACCGATTTCGGTGCCGGCGACCTTGGCGGTATAGCCCGACAGGAAATGATACATGGCCTGCTCCGGTGTCAGCCGGGAGATCGGAGGCAATACGCCGAACGCGTCTGCGGTCAGCATGATGATATTCTTGGGCACGGGCCCCATATTTTCTTCCGAAGCGTTCGGAATAAAATCGATCGGATAGGCGCCGCGGGTATTTTCCGCTTTGCTATTGTCGTCGAGGTCCAGCTCCCGGGTATCAGGGTCCATTACGACATTTTCAAGCACTGTGCCGAACCGGCGCGTCGTGGCAAAAATTTCCGGTTCCGCTTCTTCGGACAGCCGGATCATCTTGGCGTAACAGCCGCCTTCGAAATTGAACACGGCGGTATCGGACCAGCCATGTTCGTCATCGCCGATCAGCACGCGGCTGGCATCAGCGGAAAGCGTGGTCTTACCGGTCCCCGACAGGCCGAAGAAAATCGCTGTATCGCCTTCTGGCCCGATATTGGCAGAGCAGTGCATTGGCATGACCGAGTCGAGCGGCAACAGATAATTGAGCAGGCCGAACACGGACTTCTTCATTTCGCCGGCATAGGCTGTGCCACCGATCAAGATCAATTTCTCGGTCAGGTTCACCGCAATCACGGTGCCGCTGCGCGTACCATGGCGTTCCGGGTCAGCCTGGAAGCTGGGCAAATCGATGATTGTATATTCGGGATCAAATGCTGCGAGTTCATCGGCATTGGGACGAACGAGCATCGTACGGATGAACAGATTATGCCAGGCCAGTTCGTTGATGATGCGGACATTGACCCGGTGCTCCGGTTGCGAGCCACCAAAAAGATCCTGAACGAACAAAGTGTCCTTCTCGCCCAGCGCGGCGACGAAATCTTCCTTCAGTGCGGCGAAATGTTCGGGTGTCATGCCGACGTTAGTTTTTCCCCACCAGACACTGTCTTCGGTTTCGGCATCACGAACAATGAATTTGTCATTGGCGGAGCGTCCGGTGTGTTTACCGGTCTCAACGACCAGCGGGCCGTCTTTCGCCAAATGCCCTTCACCGCGCGATACGGCGGCCTCGACCAATGCAGGAGCGCCAAGATTCCACAGCTGCTTGCCCGAGTTCGGGAATCCTTGTTCATTTAACGTAACAGACGAAACTTTAGGCATTGGTAATCCCCTATGGCTTGAAACAGGATGAGTTCACAACGATCTGATAAATTTGAACCGGCGCTTACTTGACCAAATCGAGTCGGTCAAATTTCTTGCCGCCGACCATCGGCAAATTGCACAATCGGCGTTCAGGTCGGGACTCCTTTTCCCGACACAGCTAACAACGACTTGTCTTGAAACATACTATCCCATCCACTAGGTCGGAGACGGAGCGCGCGGCAAAGGAACGCAAATTTATGGCAGCCAACATTGCTCTTGTGGACGACGACCGCAATATCCTGACCTCCGTGTCGATCGCGATGCAGGCTGAAGGTTTTATCACGCGTGTTTACTCGGACAGCGAAGTGGCCCTGCACGCGATTCTGGAGAATCCCCCGGACCTTGCGGTCTTCGATATAAAAATGCCGAAAATGGACGGACTGGAATTGCTCCGTCGAGTGCGTGAAAAATCAAACGTGCCGGTCATCTTCCTGACCTCGAAAGACGAGGAGCTGGACGAGGCGCTCGGCCTTGCGATGGGCGCGGACGACTATATCAAAAAACCGTTTTCGCAGCGTCTGCTTATCGCGCGGGTGAAATCCATCTTGCGCCGGACAGAATTTATCAAGTCATTGGACGAAGGTCAGGATGACGAATCCGCAGAGCCGCTCGTCCGCGGTAATCTGGAGATGGATCCGGCCCGCCATCTGGTGAGATGGAAAGGAGTAAATGTAACCCTGACTGTCACGGAATTCATGATTCTCGAAACATTGGCGCATCGACCGGGTGTCGTGAAAAGCCGCAACCTTTTGATGGATGCCGCCTATCAGGATGACGTCTACGTCGACGACCGCACGATCGACAGTCATATCAAGCGATTGCGGAGAAAATTTCGCGAAGTTGATTCTGAATTTGACGCAATAGATACGTTATATGGAGCCGGATATCGCTACACGGAATGATCGCGGAAAAGATAGTGAAAGCGGCCTTTCCCTTCGTTGGTCGGCCCGGCTTTCTCTCACAACCCGCATATTGGTCGTCAATGTTTTGGCGATTGCGCTGTTGGCTGGCGGTCTGTTCTATCTGAACAATTACCGGGACAGGCTGACCGACGAACGCCTCACCCAGGCCCGGATGCAATTGACAATCATATCCGACGCCCTGTCTTCGGGAGAGGGACAGAATCAAGACGCGCTCATCCGTCAATTTTCGGATCATTTGAACGCACGGCTTCGAATCTACGCCCCCGATGGCACGAAAACCGTCGACAGCTTCGCTCTGGCAAAGCCGACCTATGAATTTGTAGATCCGGATGCCGAACCTCTGCGCAAAGATGTGGCCCGGACATTGGACCGGATCATTGAAAGCTTTGTTTTCAGCAAAGAAATCCCGAATTTTAGCGAACCGTCCCGCGATGTCGCGAGTGCATGGCCGGAGCTTCTGGCTGCCCGGGATAGCCAAGATGCGGTCAGCTCGGTCAGTTTGGCACCGGACCGCACTCCGGTGATTGCGGCCGGAAAGCCCTTGCCGGATGGCACCGGCTCCATATTGTTGACCGCCAATGCGCGCGACATCACACGGATAGTGCGAGCGGAGCGTTCCAGCGTGCTGCTGGTCATACTGGTTGCAGCTACGGTCTCGATACTGCTCTCGCTTTTTCTGGCGCGGACCATCGTCAGGCCGATCAGAAAACTGGCCCGTGCAGCGGTGCGGGTGCGGATGGGCCGCTCGGACGAAATCGCGATCCCGAGAATGCCCGGTCGCCGTGACGAAATCGGCCAATTGAGCCGTGCGCTTTCCGATATGAGCGCTGCCTTGCGCCATCGCATCGATGCCACAGAAGCGTTTGCCGCTGACGTCAGCCATGAAATCAAGAACCCCCTCGCCTCGCTTCGTTCGGCGCTCGAGGGCTTGGAACGGGTGGATGACCCGGATTTGCAAAAGCAACTGCTTGATGTGGCCCATGACGATGTTCGGCGCATCGATCGGCTGATCAATGATATCTCTGACGCTTCAAGGGTCGATGCCGAACTGGCCAGAGCCAAGTTTGAACCGATTGATATCGGCAAGATGCTGGAGCAGTTACTGGCCGCTCGCGAACAACGCACTTCCAATCTTGGCGTCCATATTGCCTTCGCGCGACCGGCAAAGGATGTGGCAAAAGTGATGGGCGATGGCGGCCGTCTTGAACGTGTGTTCAGCAATCTGCTCGACAATGCCGTTTCCTTTTCGCCCGATGGCGGGCTGGTCGAGATATTGGCGACACCCGATGGCGACGAAATCATCATCCATGTCGCCGATCAGGGTCCGGGCGTGCAACCGGATCAAAGAGAGGAAGTTTTCCAGCGCTTTCACTCCGACCGACCCGATGGGGAAGCTTTCGGCAAGCACAGCGGACTGGGCCTCGCGATCGCAAAGACCATTATCGAAGGTCATCAGGGAAAGATCCATATTCTTGACCGGGCGGGCGGAGAATCGGGAGCATGTTTCGAGATTCGCCTGCCGAAGGCTCCGTAATGTCAAACAACAGCGACGAAAGCGATCAGCTCAAAATGCATGCGACTGCCGTCGCCATTTCCGGCGCGGGATTGATGATTTGCGGAAAATCGGGATCAGGAAAGTCCGATCTGGCATTGCGGCTTATTGACCGCGGCGCGACCTTGATCAGCGACGATTATGTGGACATCAGCCGCGCAAACGGGAAGCTGTTCCTGAGCCCGCCAGCCAGTCTTGCCGGCAAGCTGGAGGTCCGTTCGCTGGGGATATTCGAACAAGAGCATCTGTCCCGAATTCCGTTAAAACTGATCGTAAAATTGAGCGAGAGTCCAGACCGCTTCCCGATGGACAAACAGACCATGATTTTGCTGGGAATAACTATGCCATTCTGTACACTGGACGCCATGGAAAATAGTGCGACAATCAAGGCAGAATTGGCTTTGCAACGAATATTACAAGGTGCGACTGGCATATGACTGGTGAAGGCGTCAAACGTGTCCTGTTGGTCACCGGTCTTTCGGGAGCGGGGAAATCCACGACGCTAAAAACCATGGAAGATATTGGTTGGGAAACGGTCGACAATTTCCCCTTTCGACTGGTCGAAGGCTTGCTGGAAACACCTCCGTCCAGTTCCCGGGGTGACAGCGACCCGCCATTGGCGCTCGGCTTCGACAGCCGGACACGCGGGTTCGAACCGGACAAACTGATCGAAAGCGTGAAACGTCTTCAAAAAAAGCCGGGCTATCTGATCTCGACATTATTCCTCGATTGTGCCGGCGGTGAACTGGAGCGGCGCTATGGAGAAACCCGGCGACGCCATCCGCTGGCTCTGGATCGACCGGCCAAAGAAGGCATAGCGCTGGAACGGACCTTGCTCGCACCCTTTCGCCGCTGGGCCGATCATCTGATCGACACCACTGATTTGACGACCAACGACCTGCAGCGCGAAATCCGGCAACGGTTCCTGCTCGACAAGAACAGTGCGACAACGATTACGCTCACCAGCTTTGGTTTTTCCCGGGGGCTCCCGAACAATATAGACCTGTTGTTCGACGTCCGCTTTCTGGCGAATCCGTTCTGGGATCCGGAACTGAAGAAAATGACCGGTCTCGATCCGGAAGTGGCGGACTATATCAGCAAAGACCCGGCCTATCCCGAGGCGATCGAGAGAATATTCGGCATGCTCGAATTTCTTCTGCCGCGCTATCAGGACACTGGCAAAGCCTACGTCAACGTGGGTATTGGCTGCACTGGCGGACGTCACAGATCGGTACATGTTACAGAGCGGCTGAGCAAAGACTTGCGTGCTGCGGGCTTTTCGCCCAATGTCGTGCATCGCAACTTGGCGTCACAGCCAATGGAAGCGCTCGAATCCATGCAGAGTTTGAACGGGAACAAGGAAATTTAATCAACATGATTGGGTTGGTTCTCGTAACACACGGGCATCTGGCAACGGAATTTGTCATCGCGATGGAACATGTCGTCGGCGCGCAAAAGGCGATCGCGGCGATCGGCATTGGTGCGCGTGATGATATGGAAGAACGTCGTCAGGAAATTGCGGATAGCATAGCGAGAGTGGATTCCGGTGATGGCGTCATCATTCTGACCGACCTGTTCGGTGGTACGCCGTCGAACCTTGCCATTTCCCTGATGGAAAAAGGCAAGGTCGAAGTCATTGCCGGTGTCAATCTGCCGATGCTCATTCGCCTCGACGGTGTCCGTAAATCGATGGAAATTACTGCCGCAATCGCCGCAGCCAAGGAAGCCGGACAGAAATATATCAGCGTTGCTTCGGAAATATTGGGAAGCGATGCGTGAGCGAATTTCGCAAAATCGTCGAGATCACGAATAGCCGGGGGCTGCACGCAAGAGCGAGTGCGAAATTTGTCACCTATGTCAGCAAATTACCGGACGATCTGGAGGTAAAAGTAGCGAAGGATGGTACCGAAGTCACCGGCATGTCGATCATGGGCCTGATGATGCTCGGTGCGGCCAAGGGCGACAGCATCGAAATCATTGTTTCCGGGGCACAGGCGGAAAGCGCGCTCGAAAAACTGACTGGTCTGGTCGTCGACGGCTTTGGTGAAGACTGAAGTCATGCGCCACCAGATTACCGGCTTTTCCAATCCGACAATCAAGCGGCTCAGGAGCCTGCGCGAGAAGAAGCACCGCAAACGGGAAGGGCTGTTCCTTGCAGAAGGGCTCCGGATATTGGCGGAGGCGCTGGACAGCGGCAGAACCCCGAAAATACTGGTGGTTGTCGAAGGCACCGAATTACACCCCCTCGCCCAAAAAATCGAGGAAGCAACCGTGGCCGCGGGTGGCGACGTCATCGAAACCAGCGAAGCCATCATCGCCAAGCTCTCCGGAAAATCCAATCCCCAGTCGATCATCGGCATTTATTCTGATCATCCAGTCGAACTGGACGAGCTGGACAGAACAGCGGCAAATATCTGGCTAGTGGCGCAAGCGCTGCGTGATCCCGGCAATCTCGGCACCATCTTGCGGACCGGTGATGCGGTTGGTGCCGGCGGATTGATCCTGATCGACGACTGCGTCGATCCCTTCTCGGTCGAGGCGGTGCGCGCCAGTATGGGGGCAATTTTCACCCAGCAGATTGCGCAAGCACGCTGGCCGGAATTTCTGTCCTGGCTGCGCAGTGGTACGGGTGAGCTGGTCGGAACCAGCCTCAACACCGAAAATGATTATCAGTCGGTTCATTACAAGCAACCGACCTTCCTGCTCATCGGCAACGAAGCGCAGGGGCTGCCGGAAGAATATGAAGCGGCTTGCGACACGCTCGTCAAAATGCCGATGATGGGCAAGGCCGACAGCCTCAACGCCGCCGTCGCTGCCTCGGTCATGGCCTACGAGGTGCTGAATCAAGGCCGAAAGAGATAAATAGCCTTCCCCTCATTGCTATGTTACATTTCAAGGCGGAGGGGAAAAAATATGAAAAATATAATATTGCTTTCATCGCTCGCCGCATTGACGCTTTCGGCCTGTGACGAACCTGCCGCAGCACCGGTCGCCGAGGAAAAACTGGGTGATTATAGCGCCATCGGCACCGAACCGGGCTGGCGGGTCGACATCAAGGACGACAATATCGCCTTGACCACCCAGAGCGGCAATGACTTTACGCTTCCGGTCCAACGCATGAAAAAAACCGACAGTGGCTGGGAAGTCAAAGGCTTTTCCGACAGTCACAATATCAATATCTATATCACCAGCGGCGAAACATGCAGCGATGGCATGAGCGATCGCAGCTATGCCGACACGGTGAAGATTGAAGCCAGCGAGAATGGCACATTGAACGGATGTGGCGGTGACGTTACCGAAGGAGCGGATGGACCGCCCTAAGGCCTATTCCGCGGATTTTTCGCCGATCTCCCGGTCATCTTCGATCAGTTTTTCGGTCACTGCATCGCTATAGCGCGGCAGCGCTTCGATTTCGGGCACGGGTTCGAGATCCTTCTTGCCGGTCTCGATCTGCAGTTCGGCGAACTTGCGCCCGGTCGCCATGATGTTGCGCTCGAAGCTGCCGACAAATTTATTATAATTTCCGACCGCGCTGCCAAGTCCGGAACCCATGCGTTTGAGATGTTCTCCAGCGACCGCAAGCCGGTCATACATTTCCTTGCCCAATTGCCCGATCTGCTTGGCTTCGGCGGCCATTTTTTCCTGACGCCAGACGCCGGCAACCGTCCGCGCGATCGCGACCAGATTGGTCGGTGTCGCGAGCAGCACTTTTTTCTCAAAGGCGTGGTCCCATAAAGTCGGTTCATGTTCCAGCGCAGCGGCGAGAAAATGCTCTCCCGGTACGAACATGATGACATAATCGGGCGCGTCTTCAAACTGGTCCCAATAGGCCTTTTTGGAAAGCCCATCGATATGCGCCTTCATGCTGTTGCAGTGCCGCGCCATGGCAAAGCTGCGCGCCCCTTCATCCTCGGCCTCGAACGCATCCTGATAGTCGTTGAGCGACACCTTGGCATCGATCACCAGCTTACGTCCGCCAGGCACGTTGATCACCGCATCGGGACGCAGGCGACCTTCGTCGGTATCAATGCTCTGTTCGGTAACAAAATCGGTATGTTCGGACAGACCGCAGCTTTCGAGAACATTCTTGAGCTGCTGCTCCCCCCAGCGCCCACGCGATTTCGGTGCGTTACGGAGACTATTGACCAGACGCGCGGCTTCCTGCTGCACTCTGTCCTGCCCCTGCCTGACCTGTTCAATCGTCGCGGTAATGCCGGCATAGGATTCGGTGCGCTCTTTTTCGATCTTGGTGATCGAGGCTTCATAGGTCGCCAGACGTTCATGGACCGGCTGCAGCAATTTGGCGATTTTCTCGCCGCCCTTTTCATTGGCCTGGTCAAAGCGCTGGTCGGCCCGTTCGAGAAACTGCCGCTGGGCCGTCTCCAGCATTTTGGCACCGATCTCGGAAAATTGCGCCGACAGAGCTTCTTTCGCTTCCATCAGCTGCTGCATCTGCTTGTCATGATTGCGGGCATCGGCCTGTAGCGCCGCCAGATCGGTCTTCGCCGCATCGCGCTCGTCGCGGACCCCGTCCAGCGTGATCCGCAGTGCATCGGTCGCCTGAGCGGCCTCTTTGGCCGCTAGAACCGCATCTCTGGTAGCCTGCGCTGCGTCCTTGGCCGGCTTGCCGCCGATAAACCAGCCCAGCGCCAATCCGCCCAGAAGAGCGATGACGATGGTGAAAATGACGATAATAGGGTCCAAAGCATCTCTCTTTTCAATAAGAACGAAAAGAGAACTTAGGCCGTGTTGCAATCTAACTCAAGCGATGAATCAGCAATATCTCAGGCAGCGATTCCATGCTCTTTACGCAATTTAGCCAGCTTCTTCAGCACCATCTGGCGTTTCAAACGCGACAGATGGTCGATGAACAATATGCCTTCGAGATGATCCATCTCGTGCTGCAGACAGGTGGCGAGAAGCCCCTCGATCTGCTCTTCATGTTGCTTGCCGTTTTCGTCCTGCCAGCGTGCGGTGATGGCGGCAGGCCGCTCGACATCCGCATATTGGTCAGGCACCGAAAGGCATCCCTCGCTGTAGATGTTCACATCTTCGGATGGATCGAGAATTTCGGGATTGATGAAGACGAGCGGATCACGGATTACTTCCTGCTCGTGATGGCAATGTTCGCCATGTTCATGTTCGTGGTCATGCTCGACTGGCTCCTGAAGGTCGATAACCAATATCCGTTTGGGCACGCCAACCTGAATCGCGGCCAGACCAATGCCCGGCGCGTCATACATGGTTTCGAACATGTCCTTGACCAACGTTTTCAATTCGTCATCAAACGCGGTCACGGGTTCGGACACAGTTTTCAGGCGCGGATCAGGCACCTCTAGGATCGGTAATATAGCCATCGTGCAAATTTAGGGATTTTCGGTGGATTCGTCAAGCAGCGCAGAAGTGTGTTTATCGTTCGACCTGAATATCCGGCCAAATTCAAAAGCGTGTGCGGCCCGCTATGACAATCATATTGTGCAACAGAGTGGCCGGCGATCGCGACTCAAATAATTAAGGCGTGGGGTTCATTTGGTTGAAAC
>NZ_CAXBHH010000003.1:0-378825 GCF_963975555.1 uncultured Parasphingorhabdus sp.
TGAGGCTGTCCGCATTGCGTTTTTCGTCGAGAGCCTTTGCCAGCGAACCACGAATACCGGAAACGACGATCACATCTTCGTTTGAGTCCGCGCTTTCAACCGCATCGGTCGATTGCGCCCAGACCGGGGTTGCAAACATCGTCAACGCGGTGCCAGTCAAAAGCGCTGCTACAAAATGTTTTGATTCAATTTTCCGCGCCATTTTGTTACGCGCAGCTATCCCCGTCAATTGCATTCTAATCCTCCCTAAATATTATTTATTATTTGCTTCAGGTTCGAGAATGACAATGTCCTACCGATTCGTCAACCTATATTAGATACCAATGATTCATACCCATTAACTATGCCAATTTGTCATACCAATATCTCCGCCTGATTAGCTGCAGGCTAGAGGACGCAGTTTGCATCAAGTAAAAAATAAAAAGGTCAGTATTCTCGGCGGTTACAGCGACTTTAGATGGAGATCGCCGGCTGGAATTATTATGCTGGGATGAGCGCAAATTTCAATCCAATATAATTTAAGCGAGCTGATTCCAGCCACAACTCGCTGGGATCTTACCGTTAAGCGACAGTCCATCAACAGGATATTCATATGCATTTTTCAAATATGTCCTCATATCCTCAAAGCCTGGATAACAGGGAGACCGCTCGCGGCAGGAGGGGCAAGCCGCACCTATGAGCACCACCAAGCACGCGGCAGGCAATCCCGCGATCAATCCGCAGAGGAATCGAGCATAAGTATAAGGACTAGAGAATTGGTAGACCAAGTTTAACGCGATGGTCTTCATGTGAATTGGATTGCATAGCCAGCGTCTCCCAATTTGCCCGTTTCGGTTGCCACAAATGTGCCGCTCAGCCCTGTTGACCTGAGGAATACAGACGGCGGCACTATAAGTAACGACCTCGCTCGTTGTACCCCGTCAGCGTCATTACACCTGTGGAAGATGAAAGCGGAATTGAAGACCTCACCCAGGACATAGCTATGCCAGGCATGATACCGATGATCAGTTATGACGAAAACTGGGCGGGAAGCGATCTTTCACGTCAAGTATCTGCCTTTCGCTCGCTGGCAGTAAACAGGCCTAGACAAAAACTTGCCTCTACAGAAACTACTGAAAACCCGCGTCTTAATCTGCCGTAAACGTCACCGTCAGCGCATCACTATATTGGCCTGCAGCCGGCAATCCAATGGGTGCGGGCACCACGATCTCTAGCGGCACTGCTCTCTCTATCCGGCTAGGCGCATAATTGAGCCTGCTCGATGAAGTTGCCGCGGAAAGGTCGATATTTTCGCCTTTGAATGCTAGATTATAGTCAATGCCCGGCGCCCCGGCTTGATGTGCCAACTGACCGCGATTGGCAGATTGGAACGTGACTGCCACTTCCGCATTGCTCATTATATTGAAATCAATGGCGGTCCGGGTGGCTCGGGACAGATCACCCAAGTCGATAGTAGTTTCACGAATGCCTTGCGGAAAATCATCTGATCGGATTTTCAGAACCGACGCGACCGGAGCCAGAATCGCCAGCGGCGCTTCTCCGACCAGATCCTGAATTCCGCCACCGGCCCGAAACAGTCGGACCATCACCTGCCCGCTATAGGTCCCGCCTCTGACGATTTGATGGGCGGGGATTGAGACAAGCAAAGTTGCTCCCTGAACGCCACTGCCTTCTGGAAACTGGCCGTCAACTCTTGACGTTTCAGTGCCCTGAAAATCGGGACTGAGAAATGACGGGCCACTCGAGCTTTTAAGTATGTCATAATAGAGCGGATCCCCGGGACCAGTTAGCGCGTTAACGCCACCTCCGGAAACAGGTGCTGCGGTCAGGAAAAAACCGCACGCGGCACCCTGATGACGGACCGACAGGGTAACGGTTTCGAACGACTCTCCCTCTTCAAATACCTCATAGCCGCGGCCATAAAGCCCTCGCCAGTCAACGCTATTATCGACCGTGAGCTCGAGCGCACACGGATCGTCAGCGGCCATCATGTCATCTTGCGCAAAGCCGGGGATGCTGTGGAACAATAGAATTGCTCCGGTCACAGAGGCGAAATATTTCAAGCTCAGATTAGTCATCATTCTCTCCTTCCGCTTCGAAATCCAGATCATATGCCAAATTGGCTTTCAGCTCGTATATTCCGGTGACATCTTCCGGAATTGCCACAGCCTCCGTCGCTGTTTGTCCGTCGGCTGTAACGGTGATGTCATATGTCCGTCCGGCTTCCACGCCTTCGAGGAAAAACCTTCCCTTGGCATTGGTGAATATCTGGGTCGCTTCCGCTGCTTCATCAAGGATAGAGGCATCCCGTGCCAGTCCGGTAACAAACACCAGAGGATCACCGTCTCGATCGACCATATTGCCCACAAGGGACACATTTCGCGCGTTGCCTACCTCCAGACTATAGCCGCTTCGATAGCCCGGATTGAGCGAAAATACCTGCCCACCCAAAGAAGTCCCAGCGGGCGCATCGGGAGCATCGACCTGCAGCGACCGATTGAAATAGGGAGTTATTGTTGTCACAACAGCGGGTCCCAACGCTCCGCTATATGCAGAATAGCTTGTTTTACTCGAACCAAATCCGGTTCTTGGTTCGACGGCGATTTGATAGTCCCCTGCCTTCTTGTTCGCCTTGAAAATGGCGAAACTGTTCCGGACCGGGCGGCTGATCGCAAACTGCCCGTCTGCCATGACTAGCGCGGTGCCGAATGTGACTTCTGTGCGCAGGTCCCGATCACGGTCGCTGAAATAATTCCGTGCGGTTTGCTGTACAGAAGCTTCAAACCGGTTGCCGACATAAGATGCCCGTCCGAACTGGCGATCCGAGCCATCACGTCGCTCGGCTCCGGCGCTAAACCCGACACTATTGACGCCCACAGACGCCAACCGGTTATATTCTATCCGGGCAGAATTATCTTCGGTCGTATAGGACGAGGTCAGGGAGGAACGTCCCAGCGGCACCGACAGCGCTATCCGGAATACAGGACCGCTGCTATCGTCGCTCCTGCGATATTCCGCACTCGCCGAAACCGAACCAAAGCGGAACTGGTGCGAATAGTTGGAGCCGACATAATAGCTATCACGTTGTCCGTTGCGAAATTCGTCATAACCGCCAAAAAACTGAAGCCGCCCGTTCTGGGAGATTTTTTGACCAACCCGAAATCTGGCCTGTTTCGAAATAAACGATCCGGAAAATATCTGGTTCAATGTCCTGTAATTCTTCCCGGTCAAAATCACCGAGGCATCGACGGATCGGTCGCGGGTGACGTCCGTATCGCGCCAACGATATTGCAAAGAAAGCTGGCTGTTGTCCGGTTCCGGGTCTCGAATATTCGTCGAGGAGCTTATTCCGAAAGTACCAATTGGGGAGGCCCAGACCATCTCTGCGCCGAGCAGATCAAAATACCGGTCTCCCTCCCAGTTTACGCCGACAGTGAACGCAGGAGAAAGGCCGTAGCGCAGATAGGCGGTGCCGTTGTAATTATTGTCATCATAGCGCCGGAGTCCGTCATCGTCCCGGTAGGGCAAGCCGATATTTCCAGCGAAGTCGACCAAGCCGGGAGCGAGTAGTTCGAGATCGTAAAATGCCGGATAGGAGCGCAGTTCCGTTTCTCCGCTGGCATAAGTGATACGCAATTCTATATCGTTTCCTGCCGACGGTATCAGCGGAAAGTCTCTCAGATTATATCGCCCGCTGCGCAAATCATAAGTCCTGACCGGCGTTCCGTTGAGCAGAACCTCGACCCGCGCGGGCCGGTCCAGTTCAAACGCCTGCTCTGGCGACGGACGAATATTGAGATAAGGGTCAATGTTGTAATTTCGAAAGGCCGATATCCCGGCAATGCGCGGTGCGTTTTGAAATGGCCTGCGACCAACGCTGAGGTCTCCGACTTCATAACGGACCAGAGTGTCACGGTCATCATAGGTGAGCCGAAAGTCGCCACGTGATAATTTTCGTCCGCGACTGTCATCATAACGCAGCTCCAGCTCGGCAGCGACACCGTGGACATTTACCGCCAAATCCATGTCTGCCACAAAGCGGGTCAGGCCGGTTTCCAAAAATTTGGAATCTTCTACGATTGTCGTGCCGGCTCGTATGGAAGCATAAGCCGAAAAATCGCTTTGCTCGACCAGTTCAATATCGGACCGGTTACGCAAAGAGCGTAGATTCAAATTTCTGATGGTGCGGATCGCTGCGGGAACTTCAATCCGTAGAACAAGCTGGGCGCTATCAAATTTTACCTGCAATCCCAAATCGCGCAACTGATCAAAGCTTATTCTATCCTTACCATCTGCGAGAGCTCTCAGTAACTCGGCACTATCTTCCACGACAATCGGGGCCAAAACGGTCCTGACGAAACTTGCCTCGACAGATCCCTGCTCAACACCATTGTCCGGTGTAACCAGATATTCGCCGACATTGACCCCTTCGATCAGAACCGCATAATTGTCCTGGCCAAGCGCGGGGCGATCCTTACCAAAGACCTGCTTGAAAATATCATCAATTGTGCCTTCGGGCTGGCTCTGTGATTGCGCGGTGGCAGACATCTCAGTATTTTCCATTTCTTCGACCGGAACCGCAGCATTTGCCACGCTGCCAGCAAAAATTGCCACAGCTAGCGCCAGGCAAGATGTCCGGTCCAGAAATGAAACACACATGATGAACGATACAATCTAATTGAAGACCGTATATTCAGTGCGCAATTCACCTTGAACCGGTCCCGGTGCAATCCCGTCCGGCCATGGCAGGCGAACAACTCTCTCGGTGCCGACCAAGATATTGAGGTTTGCCAAATTGGCCATCTGTTCTCCTTCCAGCGTTACCGGCGTACCTCCATTGGTCGGGCTTACCACCAGGATTGGCTTATCGATGATGGCGCGTCGCGTTCCGTCGCTTAAGATCTTTACTTCGAGCCACGTCTTCCCGTTTTCGTCCTTAACCGGCGCTATGCCAGTGAGACGCGCCGATGGCATGGATTGCGGAGGAACAACGTAAAGCGCTGCTTCATAGCGATAGTTCATGCTGACGTTGACGGATACATCGCCTTTTTTCTCATTTTTGAATTTGATCGGCAACTGGTTTGAAACCAGGCGGAAGGCGAGTTCCTTTTCAGGTGCCGGGTCTCCGATCCAGCGGACCTTGAAACTCTGACTGGCCTTGGGAGCGATCACCATTTGCGGCGGTGTGATGATCAGATCATCATCTTCTGGAGACCGGTTTTCTGTTCCATCCGGGTTTTGAGCGCGAGTATATGCACGCACTTCAATCGCTATCGGCACATCATGCGTATTTGTTAATACAACCGATTGCGTAGCTCCAGCACCGGTCGGCGAAAGCTGGATGACAATCGGTTTCATGTCATAACTAAATGCGGGCGTCAGCACGACGAGCATTGCCAGTGGCAAAATCAGGCCCGCGCGCTTCAGAAAATTGAACATCGATATTTCCTCAACCGAAAAAAACAAGTGGCCGGGATGCCAACCGCACGCCGGCCACTTGATCACATTTTGAACAAACCAATCAGTAATTTGCTGCGAGTGTGATGGTCAGTTCGTCTTCATAGGTACCGGCAACGGCATATTCGCTGAGGCTGTCGAAGCTCAGATCGAGATTGCCGGTCCGTGTGCCGCCGTTGGTCAGAATGTTGCTCCAGTCATTGTCGGTCACAATAACAACAGGGGACCCTTGCATGGTCGCCGAGTTTGTCGTCGTTGCTCCAATGCCTATGCCCAGGAAGCTTGCTTCGACATCATAGTCGATGTTCACCGCACCACCGCTTTCCTGATGTTCCATACCGCCATTGGCTGATTCCAGCGACACGGTATATGGGGAGTTGCAGGAATAGAGGATGGTCAACGAGCCCTGGTTGCCGACATTCAGCATGTCCACAGCAAAAGTGCCGCTACCCTCTGGGATCAGCTCGCAATTGCTGTCGACCGACCCGCTCAGGCCGATAACATAGGATTCGCTATCCTGTGCAGCAGCAGGTGTAGCAATCATCAGGGCCGGAGCGGCAACTACGGCTGCTAGTTTTACAAGATTTTTCATTTCATTTCTCCGTATGTGGGGAATACCCCCGATTATGCGATTTCCGATTTGGAAGCCGCTTTTGACGACCGGAAATTACAGTTGCATCGACCGGCCTCGAATGCAGCCGACGGGAAATGGGAGATCGGAGAAAGTCGCTCAGCGGCGGTTCAGGCAACAATTGTTGTATAAACCGCGGCACCCTGCTAAAGTAGCTGGGTGAGTTTGCTCACAATCTGGGCAGCGTTCCCGTGAACCTGTCCGTTTGGCCTGCCAGCGATTTGACACCAATCATGGTCGCTGGCGGGCCCCCTTTCTTTGGAAACGCGGTAATCCGGTTTCCAAAAAACTTATCTGATTTTTCGCCTATCCCTTCTTTCGCATGCTGCGCTAACATCCCAAATCGAGGGGGCTAAGCTATCGCGCACGAGTAAATTGGGCCGACAAGTAATCATACTTGTCAGTTCAATCTGATTTCCAATTTCTGGATTTGGGCCTCGGCCCCATTGATTTGATCGGAGCAGCATCATAGCTGTCCGAGCCGGGCGAATTTTGCATCTGGTGATGCCTTGATTGAAAATTTGGATAAATTCCGAACAGGCCCAGCCAAATGTATCGCGGCTCCGATAGTGCGAAGCTGGCGAAAAATGTCGCTCAACATAACAAGTCTCCTCAGCATGCATCCTCAGCATGCATCCCCTAAACTTGCGACCCTGTTACAATAAATATTGTCGGTACAGCCAGTACTGAACAATAACCTCTGGCCTAACATGAATGTTAATATCCCGTTAAGCCCGTTCTTTAGCATCATCCACAAAACACGAGGATTTGCAAGTGATTCAAAGCAGCTCTTTTACTTTCAAATGAGCGATTTATTGAAAATTATCTTATGAATCAATGCGGAAAGCCCAACACCAAATCTTTAGACGTCGTACACTCAACCCCTTATATTTTTAGCAAGATGTCGAATCTATACAAATTTTGTTAATGATGTTGGTTAACCCCGATGAGATAAGGGAAGATCCGTAGCCCGAGTCGCGATAAGCGCAAGATGTTGCTTCTGTCAGTCGGTCAGCACTCGGCTTATCCGTTTCAGTCAATTCACATCGCTTCTGATCAAGGCTACAGAAGAATGACTCCGTCTTGTGTTTGCACAGGGAAATTTATCCCGCCATTCACAAGAGGATTTATATGCGCAAATATCTACTCGGGTCGACCTGCCTGTTCGCTGTCATATCCATCCCGGCTCAGGCGGAAACGAGCATCGCGACAGCCACGACCACCCCAGTCCGAACATCGACGATCAAATCCGGTGCTGCCGATGACATAAAGATCACGTCGGCCGGTTCGATCAAGCCGACATCGGGCAGTGCCGTGACCATCGACAGCAACAACAAGTTGACCAACGAAGGTACGATAGAGATCAGCAATGCCGATAACGCCACCGGCATCCTGGCAACGGCTGGCGTAACCGGCACGATTAACAATGCTGCGTCTGGCAAGATCATCATTGATGAACCTTACGCACCAACCGATTCAGACAATGACGGCGACATTGACGGTGCCTTTGCCATCGGAACGGGCCGGGCAGGCATTGCGACCGCTGGGGCGTTTACCGGCAATATTACAAATAGCGGAACGATCACGGTCGAAGGTAATGACTCGGCAGGCATCCGCCTTGGCGGGACATTGACGGGGGATTTTGTCCATGACGGCAAGACAAGTGTACTTGGTGACCGTGCGCTTGGCGTTGGTTTGCAGGATGTAAATGGCAATGTCCGGCTTGCAGGCACAATCACCGCGCAAGGCATTGATGCGGTGGCCGCGCGTATTGACGGCAATGTCAACGGCGCGCTCGTGGTTCAGGGCACGATGAGCTCAAGCGGCTATCGATATACAACGCCCCCAACAGATGCTTCCAAGCTTGATGCCGATGACCTGTTGCAGGGCGGACCGGCACTGTCAGTGGAAGGAAATGTCACCGGTGGCATCATTCTCGCTGTGCCGCCAAAGGACAACAGCACCACCGATAATGACGAAGATGATGATGGTATCGAAGATTCGAAAGAGGGATCTGCTCTGGTCCGTTCCTATGGTGCAGCGCCTGCGATGCGTATCGGCGACACAAACGATGCGGTTACCATTGGGCCCGTTGCAGGCACTGGCACAGGATTCGGCCTCGTCATCGATGGCGGCATTTCAGGAAACGGTCTCTATACTGGCGTCGAGGCAAACGGGCTACAAGTCGGTGGGCTAGGTGGAACGGTCACCATCCAGGGCGGTATCGGCATCGGCTCGACCGGTTCAGTGAAGGCAGCTTCCAATGGTGGATCGGCGACTGCAATTAAATTCGGTGCTGGCGCGACGACACCCGAAATCCGCAATGCCGGTATCATCGAGGCGAGCGGTGGCAGCAGCGCGACATCGATCAGCACCGCCGTTTTGATCGGTGCCGGCGCAAACGTCCCGACTATTCGCAACAGCGGCACCATTAACGCCAAAGCGGGCGGAGATGATGCAACGGCCATTGCCATTATCGACAAATCGGGCAACCTTGGTCTGGTCGAGAACAGCGGCGCGATTACAGCCACCGGCGCCCTCAAGACATCTGAGCGTAATATCGCTATCGACCTGTCGGCAAACAATTCGGGCGCTATCGTTCGTCAGACCGCTGTAGCGGCGACGGCCAAAGCACCTTTCATCACCGGCGACATTCGCTTCGGTGGCGGGGACGACCTGTTTGACATCGCAGATGGCAGTGTCACGGGCAACTCCAGTTTCGGGGCGGGCGACAACCGGCTCAATTTATCGGGTGATGCCGTTTACAGTGGGAAAACCAGCTTTGGCGCAGGCGCGGATATAATCGCGCTCGAAGGCTCATCTGTGTTCAACGGCAGTGCCGATTTTGGCGGTGGCGCGGACATGTTGACACTTTCCGGCACATCGCGTTTTTACGGCGCGCTGGTCAATGCACAGGGTCTTGCGGTTGCAGTATCGGGCGGCACGCTGGATGTTACAGGCTCTACCCAGATCGCATCGCTTGCCGTTACCGGCAATGGCGTGCTCGGCGTGACCGTTGGCGGCAGCTCCGACACGGCCCTGCAAATATCAGGGGGAGCAAGTTTTGCTACCGGTTCGAAACTCGCGATCAGACTTTCCGATGTGCAAAGCGCCGAGGGTGATCATATCGTGGTGCAAGCGGGCACGCTTACGGGCGCCAGCAATTTGACGGCATCAACGACCCTTTTGCCGTTTCTTTACAAGGGTTCGCTGAGCTCAAACACCAATCAGGTCATCGTCAGCGTCGCTCGTAAGGACGCTACAGAACTGGGTCTCAACCGTTCCGAAGCAGGCGGCTTTGCCGCGGCCTATGCGGCATTGGTCGACGATGAAGATGTCGAGGATATTTTCCTCGCAATCGCCGATGGAGAGCAATTCCGTAGCCAGCTCCGGCAGATGTTACCCGAGCATGAAGGTGGCCTGTTTGAAAATGTCACCTCGGGATCGCGCGCGCTCGCACGGTTCCTTGCCGACCCCAAAGGTCCGTTCAAAGATGAAGGCAGCTGGGGTTATTGGGTTGCCCAGGCCGGATGGGGAGTTTCAAAAAGCCTTGGCGACACCGCCAGCTATGACGTGGGCGGCTGGGGAATATCCGCGGGCGCCGAACACAAGACCGGCATCGGAAATTTCGGCGCCTCTATCGCTTATCTGAACGGAAAAGATGGCAACGGCAGCAACAGCAACGAAGTCTGGTCAAACCAGTTTGAGCTGGCGAGCTATTGGCGTTTAAACACAGGAAACTGGATGGCCCATGCCCGTATATCCGGCGCGAAAATCGCTTTTGACGGCTATCGCTATTTCAACGGCATGCTGGGTACCGAAGAGATCACAAAGACGATGACCGCTGACTGGGATGGCACATTATGGTCGGCATCCGGCGCTGTTGGCCATGACCTGCGTTCGGGTAGCTTCTCGATCCGCCCAACCGTAGCGGTCGACTATTACAAGCTGAAAGAGGACGGCTATGCCGAAACCGGTGGCGGTGACGCACTCGACCTGACTGTTGCTGAACGAAGCAGCGATGAACTCGCCGTTTCGGGAACTGTGGCGCTAGGGCTCGATCTAGGTGGCGTTGACCAATATGACGGCTGGTACCGTTTTGAACTGGAAGGCGGTCGCCGACAGATTGTTGGTGGTGCGCTTGGCGTCACCGTTGCCCAGTTTAATAACGGCACGCCTTTCACTCTTGTTCCCGAAGAACGTCAGAGCGGCTGGATTGGCCGTTTGCGTGCCGTTGCCGGCAATTCCGGCTTTCAGGTTGGCGGAGAAATATCCGTGGAGGAACAGCAAAATCATGCGGCGATATCAGTCCGCGCAAGCATACGGCTCGGGCTATAGAGAAGTCGCCCAGTCCAAACTGCAAGGGGGGAAACCTTGCACCCAGTCCTGTTTTCCCCCCTTGCCTTTTATATTGAAACAACACGGAGAATGACATTTCTGCCACCCCCGCCTCGACCACTGCTCGCCACGACACGACGCTATTGCGTGGTGCAATGCGGTTGTTATATATCGCCCCGGCGGGAGGCGCACTCGATGACTCATGCGCTAAATGGAGCATCAAGAAAAAGAAGCGCCAAGGCCGATGCGAACAATTTATGACTAGAGCGGATGGAGAATCTGAGACCGCGCGCGGGATGGAAACCGTGCTGCTGGCAAATCGGGAAGAGCTGATCCGCTTTCTGGCAGCCCGTGGCGCCGGCGATAGCGCGGAAGACATATTTCAGGAATTGTGGGTTCACATTGCCGGATCACGCACGGGGCCAGTGGCTCACCCGCTTTCCTATCTCTACCGTGCCGCGAACAATCTCATGCTGGACCGCTACCGGTCTGCACGCGCTGCCGCAATGCGCGAGAAGGCCTGGGGCGAACATGATAGCGGGCGGGGTCATCCATCCATCGAACGGTCGCTCATTTCCCGGGAGGAGCTGGCCCGGGTGGATGCAACGATCAATACACTCGGTGAACGAGCGGCGGCTGCCTTCCGCTATTTCCGCATTGAAGGCATGAGCCAGCGCGACATCGCAGCCCAGCTTGGCGTCAGCCTGAGCACCGTTGAGGCGGATTTGCGCAAAGTTTATACGGCGCTCGCCGCAATAAAGGGGCAAATCGATGAGTGATGACATGCCTTCGACGGTTGAAGCACAAGCAATCGACTGGCTGATCCGGCAACGGGATACTGCATTTGACGATTGGGAAGGTTTCACCACCTGGCTGGAACTCGGTCCGGATCATGCCGCCATCTATGACCGGCTTGCCAGTCTCGATGCGGATCTCAGCCATCTGCCAAAGCCTGTCGAGGAAACCGCAGTTCCGGAACGGTCCATCATTGCCAGCCGCAGGACTTGGATTGGCGGCGCCATGGCAGCGGCGCTGGT
Source organism: uncultured Parasphingorhabdus sp. (assembly GCF_963975555.1). Taxonomy (GTDB): domain Bacteria; phylum Pseudomonadota; class Alphaproteobacteria; order Sphingomonadales; family Sphingomonadaceae; genus Parasphingorhabdus. Next base: position 11,464 of record NZ_CAXBHH010000003.1, read on the forward strand.
TGCCATTGTCGGTTTCTCTATGCTCAACAGCGGCATCACCCGCATCGAGACCGATGCTGGAGAGCACCGGACAGTAGCGCTCGCAGATGGTTCGCGGATCGAGGTCAATGGTGGAACATTAATTGAACTCGACGAGGACAAGCCACGTTTCGTCCGGCTAGAAAGCGGCGAAGCGATGTTTCATGTCGTTCACCGCGAGGGCGATCCGTTCATGGTCGAGGCCGGCAAGGCACGTCTTGTCGACATGGGGACAGCCTTCAATGTCATTCGTCGGCGGGATGCGTTGAGCGTTGCCGTTTCGGAAGGTCTCGTCCTCTACAATCCAGAACGGGAGAATATCCGGCTGAATGCCGGATATGGCATCGAAGCTTCGGATGCCGGTGGCCGTCCGGAAGTACGGGCTATCGCCACTCATAGCATCGGCAGCTGGCGCAAAGGACAGCTTGTCTACAATGGTGCGTCGATTGCGCAAGTTTCCGAGGATCTTGGCAGAACGGCCGGCCTGAAAATCTCTGTCTCGCCCGATGTTGCCGCCCTGCCCTTCCGTGGCGCACTGCTCGTCAGCGATGACAAGCAGAGGGTGATTGACGATCTGACGGCGCTAGCCGGCATAAGTGCAGAAAAACAAACGGAAGGATGGTTGCTGACCCGTTAAAATGATCGCCCGCCTGTTCTCCGCCTTGTTGTTGATGTCGTTCGCGATGCCCGTCGCGGCGCGCGATGAACCGCGCGCTATTGAATTGCCGCGCGGAACATTGTTGCAAAGCCTCCCGCTGCTGGGACGTCAGGCGGGCATCAGCATCAGCGTCGCCGATGCCAAACTTTGGCAAAGTCCTGTAAAACCGGTGCGCGGTCGGATGAGCGCGGAAAAAGCACTGAATCGCATGCTTTCGGGCACCGATGCCCACGCGGTCAAAGTGGGTGTCACCAGCTGGAGGATAGAGCGGCGGTCGACCCGGGCAAAACTTGCGGGTCGCCAGACGAAATCGCGCCTCAAAGCATCATCAACCGCCGCGCGCGCGCCGCCACCTAGGGCTGAGCAAGATCAGGCAGAAGAAATCGTTGTGCGGGCAAGCAAAATCAACACCCCATATGCCAAATATGCAGGGGTCGTCACCATTTTGGACGGTAGCGATTTGAATTTTGGCGGGGAGCGGGGCATGGATTCGATATTGTCGCGCATGGCGACGATATCTTCTACCCATCTCGGCAGCGGCCGTAACAAGCTGTTTGTCCGAGGCATCGCGGATTCCAGTTTTACCGGACCGACCCAAGCCACCGTCGGACAATATCTGGGTGACATCCGTTTGAGTTACAACGCGCCCGACCCCGACTTGCGATTATATGACATTGACCGGGTCGAAGTGCTCGAAGGCCCCCAAGGCACATTATACGGCGCAGGATCGCTGGGTGGCATTATCCGGACGATACCCGAAACACCCGATCCCTTTGCCACAGCCTTAAAGGCGTCCGCGGGTGTTTCGCTGGTCCAGCACGGCGCGCCGGGAAGCGATATATCGGCTACCGCAAATATTCCGATCGGAGACAGCGGCCACGCGTTGCGGCTGGTCGGCTATTCGATAAGCGACGGTGGCTATATCGACAATCCACGGCTTGGATTGAACGATGTCAATCGAACCAATATTCGCGGTGGGCGTGGTACGCTTCGCCTCGATCTTGGCGACCGATGGGCGATAGATCTTGGCGGCATCTATCAGATGATAACGGCTGAGGATGCACAATATGCAGACAAGGACGCTCCACCGCTAACCCGCAGCAGTCTCGTCGAGCAAGGGGCAAAGGCGCGCTACGGCTCGACAATGCTTGTGCTTATGAAGGACTGGGGCGATCTGCATTTCCAGTCGTCGAACGCCTATGTCGATCACCATCTTAACGAGCGGTTCGACGCCAGCCTGGTCGCCGATACGCCCCGTATCTTTGACCAGAAAAATGAAACGCGGATGTTTTCCAGCGAAACCAGATTGTCACGCCCGTTCCGGAACGGGCTGGGCTGGGTGCTCGGTACGAGCTTCGTCGATAATAAAACGCGCCAGACGCGAGCCTTCGGTGAAGACACCCTACGCACGGCAATTTCCGGTGTCACCAACGAGATCACGGAATTTAGTGCCTATGGTGAGGCGTCGGTCGAACTGTTGCCCGATATCGTCGCGACCGGTGGCCTGCGCTACACCCATGCCGAGCTCGGCGGCGAGGGCGAGGACGTAGATGCGCTGCTGGCTTTCACTGAAATCGGTCGCGCGGTAACAGCCAACCGCAAAGAGCAGGATCTGTTACCGTCCGCATCTTTGCTTGCAAATCTGGGTCGGAATGTAACATTTTATGCTCGCTATCAGGAGGGATTTCGCCCCGGTGGATTGTCGATTGATGGCAATTTTGTTCAGCGCTTTCGCAATGATCACGTATCCACTTATGATGCCGGCATGCGCTTCGGGCGCAAGGGCGTTACCCCGTTCGACGCCACAATCTCGATCTCGCACAGCCGCTGGCGCGATATTCAGGCAGATTATATTGATACCAATGGTTTCCCGACCACGGCGAATATCGGAGATGGTAAAATCACCAGTATATCGGCTTCTATTGCCGCCAGACCGCTGACCGGTTTGTCGCTTGAACTCGGTGCGGTATATAACCAGAGTCGCGTCACTCAGCTATCTTCTGAATTGCCACTGGCTTCTGTGACATTTGGTGGCTCGGCAGCTGCTTTGTCGCCGTCGGTTGTCATTCCCGGTTCCGGGCGGCTTGGTCGGATACCCAATGTCGCCAGCCATGCCATGCGCGGGTCAGCCAATTACGAGACCGTCCTCGGCGACGAGGATTTCCGCATTCAGGGATGGGCCAGTTATGTCGGCCCTTCCCGCCTGGGTATCGGGCCGAAACTGGGTGGCGGACAAGGAGATTATGTCGATAGCGGCTTTGCGGCGCGCATCGGCAATGACGCGCGTGGGCTGACCTTGACCGTAACCAACTTGCTGGATTCGCGTGGCAATCGTTTTGCCTTGGGGACACCTTTCGTCCCGGGCAGCGATGGCTATCTGACGCCGCTCCGCCCAAGGACGCTGCGGATTGCTGTCGATGTGGCTTATTAGTTCATCGGATAAGATGATGCTGAGGAATAAGAGCTTGAGCTGGCGTTTCGCACCCATAGGCCACCCGCATCAATGGGGGGGGGCACGCCTGACACTATACAGCTGCGCTCGGCAGCGATGAAGGTCTGTGAGATAGAAGACAGCTATTTCGAAGTGGGCGCGATCGGAGACTGCAATACGCTATCTGCCGATCCCCAATATTGAGAACATCAGCCTTTCTTAACCAAACTTGTGGTATAGAAGCTATAAATCACAGAGAAGCGTTAAAAAAATGGCATACATCCTTATAGCGGACGACGACGACATCCTCGTCGATATGATTCGATTGCGGCTGAATGGGCACGGTCATCACATCGAAGTGGCGGCCGATGGCGAGGCGGCGCTCGATGCCGTCTCCAGACAGCGCCCTGATATCATCATCCTTGATATGATGATGCCCATTCTTTCGGGCTCGGAAGTCTTGTCAGAACTCAAGGCCAAACCGGAAACACAGGATATACCGGTAATCATGCTCACCTCGCGGAGCGGCGAAGCAGATATTGTTCAGGCGTTGAAAGCGGGTGTGGATGACTATCTGACCAAGCCCTTCATCCCTCAGGAATTGATCGCCCGGATCGACAAACTTCTAATGAAATATAAGAATGACGGATAGTGCCCTTTCAAAATTTGCCGGAATTTCGATCGCAGCAATGCTGTTCGGTCTCCAGCCGATCCCGGCGAAAGCCCAAGTCGCTGCGGACGTCCAGAATAGAAGCACAGAGTCAAATTCGAGCCAGTCGGAGCGATTGGAAGAAGAGGCCGCTAATCATCCGCGTGACAGCGCACTTTTGCAACGATTGGCATCCGCCTATGCCGCGGAAGGCGACCTGGCATCAGCCAAGCGGACAATTGATCGTGCGTTGACGCTTTTCCCCAATGACAATGATCTTAAAATGGCAAATGCCAATATATTGCTCTGGCAAGGGCAGTTAAAGCAAGCCCGGTTACAAGCGGACGATGTTGCGAAAAATCATCCGGACTATCCCGGGCTGGCGGAATTTCGAATTGCTCTCAAGCGCGCCCAGGATGATCGATCCGTGCGCATGATCGGCGCGGCGGTCAATGTAGGTATTTCAGACGTCTCTTTCCCTCAGCGAAGCAGCCAGACATGGACGACACAGGTCGCGTCTGCCTCGTTTCGTCTCTCGGATAGCGGAAGCCTGACGACCACTGTGGATATGGAGCAACGCGAACAGTCCGATATCAGGTTGGTAGCAGAATATGCTCATCGACTGGAAAATGGATTCATCTCGGTCGGAATAGCCGCCACTCCCGATGCAGACTTTCGGGAGAACTGGAGCATCAAAGCCGCAGGACAAATCAACCTGTCCAGATCCGTCTCGATTATCGCTGACGGCAAGCTGGCAGATTATTCCACAAATATGGTCTTCGCTCTCGGAGCCGGTCTTGAATACAGGCCTGCTCCCGATCTCTTTTTCACCGCGCGGACGATCAATCTATTCGGCGGCGGTGAAAGCTACCGGTTCGGTGCTGCGTTGCGAGGCGATTATCGACCCGAGGGCAAAGCGGGATTATTCCTCTTGGCGGCAGAATATCCGGATACAGAGACTGACGGCACACGCCAGCTGCGCTCCTTTGCGGGCGGCCTGCTGGTGCCACTGGGTAAAGGATGGACGTTCCGGCTGACGGGGGAAGATGATCGACGCGAGAATAGCTATCACCGTCAGGCCATTAATTTCGGCCTTAGCTGGAGGTTCGGCGGGTCATGAACGTGTATGTCGGAATGATCGAACTGTCAGTGTTTGTGGCCAGCGCAATGCTCGTAATCTTTGGAGCGTTAATTCTTTATCGCTGGTGGGGTGAAAAGAAAAGTTCGGAACGCCGCGCGTTACACACCGACGTATCCCGAAGTTATATTCAGCGGATAGCTGGCCAAAGAGCGGATACGAGCCAGGCCTGGACAAAACCGCTTCGGTTGGAAGTTGTCAGTCATCTGCTGCTGCTTTTACGCGGGGGTGAACGCGACCGGCTCAAAGAATTTGCGGAACTGGATGGTCTGCTCGACGAAGCGTTGGGGATGTCGCGGAATATTCGAGCCGCAAAACGGATAGATGCGATACGTATCCTGCAACAATTTGGCAGCGCAGTTTGTATTGCCCGATTGCGCAGAATGATGAAGACTGATCGCAATCCGGACGTCCAACTCAACGCCGCCTTTGCGTTGGCTGCATCGGATGTCCTGCCACCTCCGCGCGAAACGATCACAATGCTCGGAATGTTCGAGCGCGATTCTTCGCGTCTCGACATCGCATTGTTGCGGTCTCTCGCCTCTAAATATGTCGGGCATTTCAACCTTCTTCTCGAAGAAGACATACCGGACAAGCGCCGCGCCATGCTGATCGATGCACTGGGCTGGTCAGGAGATATGTCGGTTTTACCCACGCTGGAGAAAGCCGCACGATCCAAAGATGTTGAAGTTCGCGCTTCCGCTTTGAGAGCTGCTGCGCAAATCGGTCACCCGTCGGTTCCCTGGGTGCTGGATCTACTGGATGATGAAAGCGAAATTGTCCGGCTCCAGGCAGCAAATAGCTGTGCAGTCCTCAGGTTACGTACTGCCGTTCCGCGCCTGCAGAGGCTTCTCTCCGATGATGTGCTTTGGGTCCGGTTGCGTGCCGAAGAAGCGCTAGCGCTTCTCACGACGGACTTGAGTAACGCCACAACCAACAAGGAAGAGCTTAGCAAATGAGTCTGGCTGAAATTCCGAATATTCTGTCTCAAATCGTTCTATATGTTGCTTTCGGCTGCATGATCATCGTGGTGTATCGCAATGCGGTCAGCCTCGCACAATTGCTATTGGCCGCATATGTCTTTGCTACGCGCGTCAAGCCTTCGCCGGCTTCCCTCGACCTATGGCACCGATATGCCGACCTCGCTTTACCCATTTCGGTTATCGCGCCAGCCTTCAATGAAGAGCTTTCTATCGTCGAAAGTGTCAAGGCGCTGCTCGCTCTCGAATATCCGGAACATGAGGTTATCGTCGTCAACGATGGTTCGGACGACAAAACGCTGGCAACTCTCATCGCCGGCTTCAATATGGTGAAGGCCAAGCGCCAGCAGATCGCTGCACTGCAAACGACCGAGATATTCGGTACATATAAATCACAGACGCATCCCAACCTTTGGGTAATCGACAAGGGAAACGGGCGGAAGGCCGATGCTGCAAATGCCGGAATAGGTTTCGCCCGCACTCCGCTGGTTTGCGTGATTGATGCTGATTCGATTATCGAGACCGACGGATTGCTTCGCGCGGCAGAGCCGTTCATGCTTGATGATGGCAAAATGGTGGCGGTCGGCGGCGCAATCCGGATAGCCAATGGTTGCGAAATAAGGGGCGGGTCGCTGCGCAAGGTCAGACTCTCTAAAAACTGGCTACCCCGGTTTCAGGTTGTGGAATATCTCCGCGCGTTTTTGACTGCCCGCGTCGCCAATGCGCATTCCAATACCTTGCTGCTGATCTCTGGGGCTTTTGGTGTTTTCCGTCGCTCGACCCTTGTCGAAATGGGTGGATATCGGCACGATACGGTTGGCGAAGATCTCGAACTGATTGTGCGCATGCACCGGCATATGCGTGACAAGAAGGAAGCCTATAAGATCGATTTTGTCCCTGAAATTGTTTGCTGGACGGAAGCCCCCGCTGAATGGGGCGGCCTTAAAAACCAGCGGGCAAGGTGGCAGCAAGGCGCACTTGAAACGCTGATCGAGCATTGGCGTATGATCGGCAATCCGCGGTACGGACGCATAGGGTTATTTGCCATGCCGCAAGTCGTGATCGAAGATATTCTCGGTCCGCCTGCAGAATTGTTAGGCTATCTGGTGGTGCCTGTTGCGATATTGCTGGGATTGCTGGACCCGATTGCGGCCCTCGCGTATTTTTGCATGACCGTTTTGTTTGGAACGGGGCTCAGCCTGGGCACCTTGATTCTGGAAGAAGTACAGCTCCGCCGGACTCCGAATGCCGCCGACCTTGCGAGAATCGGCGTTGCAGCATTCATCGAGAATTTCGGGTACCGGCAGGCTAATCTCGTGTTCCGTTTCATTGGCATAAAGCGCCACTTCAAAAAGGAAACTGCTTGGTCCCCCGTCCCGAGGGTCGGTTTTGGCGCCGCTTGATTGCCACGTTGGTTGCTAGGCTAGCATCAAATAGAAGAAGCAACGGTGGTACAATCAACGCTCTGGTTAACAGATCGGGAGCGGTCGCTTGCCCATATGCAATGATCGTGAGTGCCGTCAAAACGCACAACGATTGAAAATCAGTGTCTGCAGACCGGTTCAAGTAGGATAGCCTCCGGACCCGGAAGCCTATCCTGTCCGCTCTTATTTCGTTTCAGGCCGTCAGACTGGCGAGAGCATCGGCAAGCAGGCCCCTCGCATCCGCACCTTCTTCCCGTCGCAGGTCAACCTCAATTTGCACGCACTTGTCGCCCAGTCCTGCTTCACCGAAATAGCCCGCAGTTCCGGCGATTTTGTGGAGCATTTCGGCGATATCGGCTACAGTTTGGTCGTCCAACTGATCCTGACCCAGCGCCAGCGTAATGGCGTTGGCAGCGTCGTCCTTTCTGGCTCCAAATCGCTTGGTCAAATCGGCGTCGATCATGCTATTTTCAGCTTCGGGCAAAGCGGGATCGTCATGCTGCGCTTCCTCAATTGCTGCGCTATTGCCCCATTTGGCAATGGCAGCAGCCAGATCACGCCGACGCACCGGTTTCGCGAGATGGTGCTGCATCCCGGCCGAGAGCGCCGTTTCAATGTCTTCCTGATACGCATTGGCAGTTAACGATATGATCGGAAGCGTTGCTTCGTCAAAGCCTTTGGATCTGAGTTGTTTGGCTGCCTCGATCCCGTCCATTACGGGCATCTGCATATCCATCAAGACCAAGCTATAGGGATTGCCAGAGATTGAAGCCGCCTGAACCATAGCCACTGCGGCGATCCCGTCCGGAGCGATGTCGATCCTGTGCCCCAGCTGTTCAACCATCTTGCGGATCAAGGCCTGATTGATGTCATTGTCTTCGGCCGCCAAAATCCGGTGCCTAATCGAAGAAACCTCATCTTCTTCAGGTGCAATCGGATGAACCGGAGATATGGGAGCTTCGCATGTCACCAATGGCAATTCGAAGGTGAAGGTAGAGCCTTTGCCTTCTATGCTGGATGCGAAGAGTCGCCCGCCCATCATTTCCGCAAGCTGCGAACTGATAGCAAGGCCAAGGCCGGTCCCACCATATCGGCGAGCCGTACTGCTGTCTGCTTGAGTGAACTGTTCGAAAATATAATCTAGCCGGTCTGCCGGAATCCCTATGCCGCTATCGCTAACACTTATCCGCAATCGAGGATGATCGATATCATTTTCAAGCGCGACTGTTACCTCGACACTGCCCCGCTCGGTGAACTTCAATGCGTTACCGATCAGGTTCAGTACAATCTGCCGTATCCGCATAGCGTCGCTTTCGATCCAGGCGGGCAGCGAGGGATCAACATGCAGCGATAACTCGATATGCTTGGTACGAGCGACGGGCTCCATCAGCCGTATGCAGTTGGTAAGCTTATGACGTAAATCCAGAGCTTCCTTCGCGATAGTCATTTGGCCTGCTTCGATTTTCGCCATGTCGAGAATATCGTTCAGCAACCGCATCATCGCCCGACCGGACTCTGCAATCATTTCAATATTTTCACGCTGTTGTTCGTCCAGATCGCCCGCCAGAGCAATTTCGGTAAAGCCAATCACCCCATTCATCGGTGTACGAATTTCATGGCTCATATTGGCCAGGAAAGCGGATTTTGCTGCAGCGGCATTCTCTGCGTCATTTTTAGCCTGCCGTAATTTCTCTTCCAGATTTTTCGTCGCATTGACATCGCGCAGCGCAGCTATGATTTCTTGTGGCTCGCCCGTGACCGGATCGCGTAGCAGGCCGCAATTTGCCTCCATCCAGATATATTTACCCGGTTCCAGAATACTTTCCGTACGATAAGACAAAACCGTATTGTCCTGCTTTCCCGAGGTGAGCAGTTTAAATGCGGCCAATACGGCTTCCTTGTCATCCGGATGGAACTGCTCGAGCATCGACAAACCTTCGAAACTGCTTGGTGGAACTTCAAACATATCTTCCACCGAAGGCGAAGCGTAAGTGCAGATGCCGTCGAGCGTCATTTTGAAAACTGGATCGGTGGCATTTTCGGCAAGGACGGAGAGCTGCTGCTCGCGCTGGGCAAGAGCCGTCAGAACGTTCTTTCGTTCGGAAACATCCATGAGAACGCCAATAAATCCGTTCACGCGGCCAGCTTCGTCCTTTTCCGGAGCAGAAAATAGTTCCGTCCAGACAATAGTGCCGTCCTCTCGCCGCCAACGAAACTCGAAGTTTAACGGCGCTTCCCTTTCTACAGCAGAACTCCATGAATCCTGGACGCGCTGGAGATCATCCGGATGAATGGCTTTGGACCATCCGGTCCCTTCCCATGCACCATCTTCCAAACCGGTAATCTGCTTCCAGGCGGTATTCACATAGGTGCACATTCCGTCGATGCTCGTTCTAAAAATCCCGGCCGGCGCCAGGTTCGTGAGTGACTGGAACCGCCGCTCGCTTTCCTGCAATCGAAGCAGGTTTTCACGTTGTTCCGTCACGTCATTGAAGACCCCGACGAATCCGCTTATTTTACCGTCGCGATCAAATTCGGCTGCATTGACCGTTTCGCCCCATAAATCTTTCCCGTCGGCGTCGACGAACAACGCGACCCTGCGCCTTACGTCTCCCGGTTTATTGAAACCTGTAAACGCCTTGTCCTCTTCATATTCCTGACCGGTTTTAAGAACAGACTTCCAGCCGTCACCCAACAGGTCTTCTGTCTCCACGCCAAAGCGGGCCGCCCATGCTGCATTCACATAGGTAAGCCGTCCTTCGCTATCGGCCTGGAATATTCCGACGGGCGCGGCTTCTGCCAAGGTTCGAAATCTGGCTTCGCTTTTTGCCAGCGCGTGTTTTCTCGCCAGCTCGTCGGTGATGTCCCGGAGGTTACCGACCGAACCACAGAATTTTCCATCTTTGTCGGCCAGTCTCTGGACCAAAACGGCGATATCGCGATAGCTACCGTCAGCATGCATGAACCGCTGTTGCAGGTTTAGTTCCTGGACTTCACCGGCAATGATTTTAGGATAGGATTTGGCGGCAGCCAGAACATCGTCAGGATGTAGCAACCGCGTTGATTGCCAGCCGAGGCTTTCTTCTACCGAATAACCGGTCAGATCATGCCATGACGAATTCAGAAAGGCCCACCTTCCCCTTACGTCGGTTTTGAAAATAACTTCCCCGACCCCGTCCAGAATCGAAGCTATAAAATCCCGGCTCTCGTGCAATTCGCTCCGTACGGCCGACCTGTTCGCCAGCACCGCAGCAACTGGCAAACCGACTGCGAAACATGCCCCCAGGAACAGTTGCAGCGTAAACGCCTGCTCCCGCAGACTGCCGTTCACCAAAGCAATAGGTCCGGTCCCGTAATGCGTTGCAAATATGGCGAAGATGGCAAAAACCGTTACCGAAATCGCTGTTCCGAGCAATCCGGTGCGGAATGCTGCGAATACGACGACGGGGCAAGCAAGGAACAGTAACGGAAATACCGGCTGGGTAAAAACCAGTATCGCGACAGAAATGGTTGCAATAACCATGATGCCCCAATCAACCGTACTTCTCACATCCTCCGGTTTACCATTGCCAAGATTGCCAAGCGCGATCGAGACGGCCGAGGCAAAAATTGGAATTGGTAATGCATGGGCCGCCATCCATTCCATCCAGTTGGCGAGTGCCAGCGCATGATCAGATCCACTGATTGTCAGCGCCGCTATTACGCCGGCAATCATCGGCGCGATGAGCCCTGAAATCACCAAGATAGATATATGCCTTGAATTCCCCATATCCGGGCGACGACCGCAAAATCGATGCATGGCCCACACGACCAAAGAAATTTCTGCCAAGTTGGCGGAGGTCAGCAGCAAGGCAACGCCCGGAGTATCGCCAACCGCCAGATTGGCTAACAGATTGGCAAATCCGCTCGCCGCCAGGAACAGCGCACATTGTTTCCAGCTTTTTTGAAATAGAAACCCGATCAGGAGCGCATTGGCGATCCAGAAGGTCGCTATCCGCCCGGATTCAATCGTTATTATCACGCTGGCCCAAGCCACCACGCCATAGATGAGAGCGACTAATATCGGCAATGCAATTGCCTGAAAACCAAGGGTCGCGCCCTGGGACCTGGATGTAATTGGCGAGTTTTGTTCCATCCTAGCGGATTAAGGCCTCTTGGTTAATATTTGGCGAATTGCAAACTATACAACGCACGCTGTGATCCGTCTAACATGTCGACTGTAATTTTGGCCAAAAAAAGGAGCAGGACTATGATTGAACGTGAGGTGTCCGGTGAGAGCGCGGGCAATAATGTTGAACAGCGTTCAAGTCACATCCAGGCCGAAAATCTGCAGCATATTGCAGACCAGATGCAGCCCTGAATTGCCCGCATTCGCGCAGTTGCTCGCCTGATTCTTCGACGGCTTCGCCTGCGCAAGAATGTCAACAAGTGGGTGGAATGCGGTCATTAAGATGCGCCCCGGGGGATGACTGTTTTATCCCGAGAGCGGACACTAGTGTGCCACCTCACATCTCGATCGATCAGGCTGATTTTAGAAGGGCATTGCTTTCAATTCCCAACCATGTCGCTTGAAAAACTTCCGATGTCACCGCTTTGGAGATGTGCCAGCCTTGGCCTACATCGCAGCCGTGTTGCGTCAGCAAATCCTTGCACTGCTGATCTTCTATGCCTTCGGCAACAACTTTAAATCCCAATGCATGAGCCATTTCGATAGTGGATTTGACCATGACATGGTTTGCATTGTTAGTGGTCATGGTTCGAACAAAGCTCTGATCTATCTTGATTTCATTTACGGGCAGGCGCTGCAGATAGCTCATGGTAGACTGTCCAGTACCATAGTCATCAATGGATATTTTTATCCCGGCATCTCGTATCCGGTTAAGGGCAAGCACCGACAATTCCGGATCAGCCAGAGCGGCGGTCTCGGTGACTTCAAATATTACCTGCTCACAAGCCACGTTGGCTGATTCAACCATGGCAATTACTTTCTCAACAAACTTGCTATCTCCGAGTAGTTGAGCGGAAATATTCACTGAACAGCTCAGATTTTCCTGTCGTGCGCCCCAGGAAGACAAGTCCTGCAATGCATGTTCCAGCACGAAACAGGTCAGGTCATCAATCCGGCCCACCTTTTCGAGCATTGGAATGAAGATTGCCGGACTAATCATGCCCTGTCCCGCGTGGTTCCACCGAACCAGAGCTTCTGCGCCATTCAATTCATCAGCCTGCAGATCCCACTTGGGTTGATATACAACTCTGAGTTCCCTGTTTTGGATCGCCTGATCAAGCTCCACCAGCAAGTTGAGTTTTTGACCAATGGCCTGATCGACGTCATCGTCGTGCGACACCCATCTTTTGCCGGTAGCGTGAGCCTGCTCTGACGCGACCATCGCTTTGTCGATGGATTTGTTGCTGCTACCGAATGCAGGATTAATCTTGATCTTCGTAGTGCCGGCCATCACCGGAGATTGAAATAGCACGTTGGCAGTATCAAAATGGCCATCGACATCCGCCGCATATTCGTTTTTGATGACCCACGCCATTATGTCGGTATCCACATGGAATATACGCTCTTCAAGTGCGAGAAACTTCAATCGATCCGCTAGACTGTTAAACATCTCCATTCGGGAATTCTTGTCAGTTACAACCAGCAATTCATGGAAGTTCGAAAGCCGCGCCGTAGCTATATGACAATCGCTCTTATCGGAAATATATCTCAACATTGCAGCATCATTCGGCAACTTGCTAGCCTCGTTGAAAAATCGGCTCATTTTAAGCGCCAAATCTGTGGTGAGCAATTTCCGCACGATTAAAAAGGTGCCGAGGGCAAAAAAGGTAGGAACGTTGGAAAAGGTAAAGTGATTTAAATACTCTGTGACCAACAACGAACAGACGAGAAGCAACCCAAGGGACCACGTTATCCAGACCAATGCCTTGTCAGAAAATTTTCTGGTTAGGATGCAGCCAAGCAACAGGATTGTTGCAAATAATAACGGCGGGTATTTACCAAAATTCGGTATATTTGTGCCTTGCAACAATGTTTCCGCTGCCATAGCTTGAATGACCACGCCCGGAACCACCCCGAAGCGGCTTATCGGATATCGGTCACCCAATTCTATTGCTGTGGCTCCGACCAGGACTTTCTTGCCTAGAAGTTCGGTCGGCTGATTGTCTGAACCCAATATATCAACGAAGCTGACACGCGGTAAGGTCGCTGGGTTGATGCTTTGATCTATTACGAAATTTTCTTCGATATTCCCGGAAACTTCGGCAACCATGCTGGCTAAAGATGGTCGCGGTGTATCGGCAGTCATGGTACCAAAGCTATATTGATTCAATTGCCCGCGCTTGTCGGGATGGACGTTGACCGATGCAAGAAATGCATTTTCCCTGAGCACTTCGATCGGCAGGCTTTCTATGTGGGACGATTGCCCTGAAGATCCCTGCTGTCGGAATGTGGGCAGAACAATTGTTGCATCGGAATTTGCGATGGCGTTTGCAAAAATCTTATCCTGTTCGGCGCTGGAATAAGCAGAAAAATCGATATCAAAAGCGATTTGAGAAACACCGGATTCCGTAAGTATGTCGATTAACCGGCCATAATATTCGCGAGGCCAAGGCCAGCGGTCCATAGCCTGCAAGGACTTGGCATCTATCTCGACCAGCACGATTTCACCGGATGCCGGTTTCTCGAGTAGATTGGCGCGCATGTCCTTGAGTTGCTGTTCCAGCTCGCCGCCAACACCAATCACCGCCAACACAGTACCCACAAGCGAGGCCAGCGCCCAAGCCAGAAGAACGCGGCGAAACACATTAAAGTGAATTGAGGTTAGGAAAGTCTTCAAAAATATCTCCGGTATTCAACCAACAGATATTTCTACAGTAGATGACTGTATTTTGGGTTAACCCCCGAATTTGAATCACAGGTCAAGTACTGAACCGTTCGATTTTAAGGGATTCTAGTTATTTTTTCCTCCCTTACCCTTGCCGTTTCCAACTCCGCCATTGCCGTTGCCGCTACCATTGCCGCCAGCGTTGCCGTTTCCAACTCCGCCATTACCATTGCCGTTACCATTGCCGCCGGCGTTGCCGTTTCCAACTCCGCCATTACCATTGCCGTTACCATTGCCGCCGGCGTTGCCGTTTCCAACTCCGCGATTGCCGTTACCAAGCGGATTACCGCTGCCATTGCCGACGGCGCCCGGATTGTTATTATTCACACCATTGTTTGAATTTGCACCAGAAAAGCCTGAAGCTGGGGCCCTGTTCGTTGCCATTTGGTTGGCGGGGAGCGCAGGTCCGCCACTGTTGACCAATCCACCCGTAACATTGCTAAGGGATACTGGCGCTTCCATCACAGGAGCGCTGATGACACCTTCAAAGCTGTTATTGGCGATTTCGACTAAAACCGATTCTGCCACTGGTTCAGGCGTGTCACCACTTCCTGCGGGTGCATTTGGAGAGTCAATTGTGCGTGTTTCCGCGCCGGTGATTGACAATCTATATTGCTGGTCGCGGTTTACCACGCCAATCATACCGGGTGACAATAATTGCGTTGCCCCTCCATCTAGCGTGGAGACCTGGACAGCACCTTCAGTCACTTGCACCGCTGTGCCCGATTCAGTTACGGTTACGCTGAACGTCGTTCCTTTTACGACAGCCGCCAGATAAGGGGTCTTTACCCCGAAATGCGGCGTTGCCTTCTTGTCGATACGAAACAGCACATTGCCGAGTTCTTCAAAAAACTGAACAACACCACCGCTTTGTGCCGGTGCACTGATACGCAAGCGGCTATTGGGGGAGACAACTACATATTCTTGTCCCCGAACCAATATCGCGCGACTTTTCTTGCCCGTCGCAATGACATCTCCGGCACTCAATAAGCCGCCGCTTGTCGCAATTGTCGAGACGCCGGAGCGCAAAATATTAACGGTACCGCTACTCTCTGAGAGCTTCCAATGCGGCGGGCCCGCATGAGCGGTTCCGGCCGCCAAAAACACTGTAACTGCGAGGAACTTTGTCAATCTTTTCATCAATAATTCTTCCGTCTCTTGGCCAAATACCAAATTCATAACTGTTCTATTAAGCGGCCGATGTAGCGATACCGTTTAAAATAACCCTGAATTTTCGGTTAATATTGGCCATCACTAAGGATTTCCTAAGGATTTAAAGATAAATGGGTGTTGTTTTATTTTCAGGGGCAGTTCGTGCGATCAATCATCCAATCTACAATGTTGATGAGTTTTTGTTGCCATTCGATTCCAGCACTAGCGCAACAGAACCGGAATCCGTTCGAGAGCGTGGACAATCGGGGAGAATGGGTTGCGGGAGATGCCGGAACGCGCGGCCAAATGGAACAAGTGGTTGCACCAACTGTGGCTGAAAATTCGTTACATCCGACGCCGCCGGGTAGCAGTTCAATCACCATTGGCGCTATCAGCGTAACAACTGCGCCCGAGATCCCATCTCAAATACTGGTGACCAGTTACGAAAAATTCATTGGGCAGGAAGCCAGTCAGGAAAACCTGAGCGCATTAGCGAGTGCAATCTCTACAGCCGCTCGCGAGCGCGGATATATTTTTGCCAGTGCGCAAATTCCACGTCAGTCGGTCGCAATTGGTGT
Source organism: uncultured Parasphingorhabdus sp. (assembly GCF_963975555.1). GTDB lineage: Bacteria > Pseudomonadota > Alphaproteobacteria > Sphingomonadales > Sphingomonadaceae > Parasphingorhabdus. The sequence goes on from NZ_CAXBHH010000003.1 coordinate 27,385, forward strand.
TGTGTCGGTCCAGCTTGATCCCGGCGCGATAGACGAAGTGCGGATCCTAGGCGCGCAGAACAAGCGCTTGCAAAAAATATTGAACAAGTTGCATTGCAATGCTGCCCACTCCGATATGATCGAACGGCAGTTGCTCCTTGCGGGCGATCTTCCTGGAATTTCGCTCGAAAACACAAGTTACCAGCGCGAAAATGGCAAGGGCGTGTTGATTGTAACAGTCCGCGAAGACAAAGCGAAGGGCTATGCGGCACTGGACAATTACGGGCCAAAAACTCTTGGACCGTTCAGAGCGCGACTCGATCTGGATATTGCAGGCCTATTGATGGACGGCGATGTGCTGACCACCAATGTGATAAGCTCGGTCCAGCAACCCCGTGAGTTAACCTACATAAATGCCCGTTATGCGATGACGCTTGGCGATGGCGGAACCGTGATCGGTTTCTCCGGGGCTGGCGGACGGACAAGCTCAGGCAGCTATTTACGTAGCTTTGATTTTACCGGACGCAATCGCTACGCCTCTGTTTTCGCAAGCCATGCAGTGTTGCGCAGCAATGACTTCAATCTCTGGATTAACGCAGAGCTCGCGTATCTTAACGTCGAACAATCGCAAAATGGACAGCTATTTCAGGATGACCGAATTGCCACGGCCGCCTTGAACTTTTCAGGGAACTATAATCTCGGCATCGGACGGATTTATGGAGGCATTGGCGTAACTCAGGGTCTCGGAATTTTGGGAGCAAGCGAAGTCGGCGATCTGCTGAATTCTCGCAGAGATGGTAGCGGAGAATTTACCAAAGCAAATTTCTGGATAAACTCAATACTGGATGTCGGCGGCGGTTTTGGAATGCGACTAGCAGGCAACGCTCAAATAGCATCGCGACCACTTCTCTCACCCAATGAAATCGCTATTGGCGGACCATATTTCGGCAAAGGCTATGACTTCAGCGAGCGCTTTGGTGATGAAGGCGTGTTAGGATTGGCCGAATTGCGCAAAGAGTTCAAAAATGCCAATAGCTGGCTCGACTGGTTCCAGCTTTATGGATTTGTCGATGGCGGATATGTCTCCAATATTGGCACTGGCTACGGTGACGGATCGCTCGCGTCCGCTGGCGGCGGTGTACGCGCGCAAATCGGAAAATTTGATCTTGGCGTTGAGGCCGCTGCTCCGGTTAGTGACGATCGCTTCGAAAGCGGCGACCGGTCACCCAAGATGAACGTGCAAGTTGGATTGCGGTTCTAGAAGACTACGACATAGTTCCAAGGTGTCCTGTTGCACCAGCAACGGACGTTCGATCGGACGAACGCAATTGTCCACGTTTAGGGCGGAAGACGTCGTGACGATTTTCAACCGCGCGACGTCCGCTAGTTGGTCCTATTGTCCAAAACCCGACAGGCCGCAAACGGCCCATAAGCGGTCTTCGCAAACATGTATTTGGAATGCCCAGCCCCACCTGCATGGGAAATTATGTTTGTTTTCTATCGGTAGTGTAAGTTTGTCTCGGTTAATTAAGGTTCGAATTCTCACGAGAAAGCCCGCTTTCTCCATATAGTTCAGTTGGTTTTAGGTATTTTGAAATCCACTGCCGCTAATTTTTGAGCCCCGTCAATTTCCTCGGTTTCCCGCCGCTTATCAACGATCGCCGGAAGTACCATTCAACACGGCTGCAACCTGGAATCGGCCAGCATGCAGATTTTCCCAATATTGTCATGCCCGCAGTAAAACTTGATGTGGCAATTGTATTGATGCACCATCTGCCAACGTTTCTGCTTGAAGGGAAGATAATGGGTACAGGCGACCAGGCCGAGATCGCTTCGGCTACGGTAGCAAGTGATCTTGAACTGAGCGACCTTCGAGCGGCACTTGCTGCAGGCTGGGCCGATTTCAGGGCATATCCCGAATTCGGGCTGTTTTTCGCAGCAATATATGTGACTGCCGGGATGTTTCTCTATTTCGGGCTTTTTGTCCAAGGTGAGATTGTGTGGTTAGTTGCTGCCGCAGCGGGGTTTCCGCTTCTTGCACCCTTTGTAGCCGTCGGACTTTATGAAGTCAGCCGCCGCCGCGAAGCCGGTATCGCCATGAATTGGCCTGCCGTACTCGGGGCATTGCGGGGACGCGGCGATGAACAGATATTGACCATGGGCGTTATTCTGTTTGTCGCATTCGGGTTCTGGCTGGGACTCGCTCATGGAATTTTCGCCATCTTTCTGGGGGCGTCCGGCGTCGGATCGGAATCGCTTGCGCTCTTTGGCACTGGCGCGGGCATCATGATGTTGCTGGTCGGCGGGTTGGCGGGCGCGTTGATGGCGCTGGCATTTTATTCGATCACGGTCGTTAGCCTACCGATGCTGGTCGATCGTCAGGTTGATTTCATTACGGCAATCATTGTGAGCCTGGCATCAGTGCGGTCAAACAAACTCGTCCTGCTGACTTGGGCCTTTGTAATTGCGATCACCCTGTTTATTGCCATGCTGCCGCTTTTCCTGGGGCTTCTCGTCGTGCTTCCCGTACTCGGACATACAACTTGGCATTTATATCGTCGCCTTGCCGGCGAATCCGGCACATAGTAATGGACTAGCACGGACAATGCCCGGATAGACGAAGTAATGGTCATCGTCCTTGCTGGCGACAAAGTGATCGGCTAATCTAGCACCCATGCCATACCCAAGCGGGTATCCACATTAGGGCACTCCCCGTAGGGAAAAGATTTTCACTAAGCTGAAAAAATGGTGCTGCTAGAGAGAATTGAACTCTCGACCTCGTCATTACCAATGACGCGCTCTACCACTGAGCTACAGCAGCCGGACCATTTTGATACGCTGGCGATAGCCGCCGCGTGGGACGGTTTGCACCGAACCGAGGGGCTAAGACCAAATGCTTAGCATCTTGTCAAGCGGAGTTGCATTTTTCACTCGATAATGCAATCAGGCGCCATGCCAAAACCCCAGCCCAAATCGGAAAAATTACGCAAGGAAGCGGAGAAAGCCGAGCGGCTCTCCGCGCAGCTTCGCGCCAATCTGCGTCTCCGCAAGGCGCAAGCCAAGCAGATATTACCAAGCGATGCGGACGCAAAACCGCAACCCTAGGGGCCGGGCCTAAGCGTTCACCACCGCGCGTTCGGGCTTGATATTCTCGAACTCGCTGACCGCCTCGATAAATTTTGCAGATACCGGCGCGACCTGTTCGGTTGCTGGATCAAACCATACATAGGTCAGCTTGATCACATTGAGCAGCTCTTCCCCGCGCAAAATATGCACCAGCAGCGTATAGCTGGTCCGGCCGAACCGGGTGATTCGCACCGCGATGTCGAGCAGATCATCGGCCTTTGCTGACGCACGATAATCGACATCGGCATGGCGCACCCAGTTGTCGCCGCCAAAATGGCGCGTAAAGCTGCCGAGCATGTCGTTTTCGTCCCGCGGCCGGTCTGCCGCCACCAAGGCGCGCATATATTCGGTCATGCCGACATCGGCAAAGGCCAGATAATGGGCATTGAAGACAATGCCCTGCAAATCGCACTCGGCATAGCGCACGCGTAGCGGGGTGATCAGGCGGAAGCCGTCGCGGGGGTTTTTCTGTTCTGTCATGGCGCTGGCTCTTTCCCCAGCGCCGCCTGGCTGTCAACCAGCTTTGCAATCACCGCGTTCAGAGCGGCGCGGTTTGGGACTCCAGCCATTCCAGCGCATCGCCTTGCAGCTGCGGCGCGATCACCGCACGTACCTTGGCATGATAGTCATCGACCCACTGACGCTGGTTTTGCGATAGCATGTCGACCTCGATCAACTTGCGCTCGAGCGGCGCGAAAGTCAGCGTCTCGAAGCCGAGCATGGTCTGCTCGCCGCCTTCGATCTCCCGCTCCTCGACGAGGAACAGATTCTCGATCCGGATGCCGAATTCACCGGCCTTGTAATAGCCAGGCTCGTTGGACAGGATCATGCCCGGCTGCAGCGGCTCGTTCAGGCCGCCGGAGCTGGAGATCCGCTGTGGTCCTTCGTGCACCGAAAGATAGCTGCCGACGCCGTGGCCGGTGCCGTGGCCATAGTCCACGCCATCGGCCCAGAGATATTGACGGGCCAATATGTCGAGCTGCCCGCCGGTCGTGCCTTTGGTAAATACCGCCTGATCGAGGGCAATATGGCCTTGTAGGACCTGCGTATAGCGCTTGCGCATTTCTGCGGTCGGTTCACCAACCGCAACCACGCGCGTCACATCCGTGGTGCCGTCGAGATATTGCCCGCCGCTGTCGACCAGATAGAGAGAATTCATCGCGACCGGCTGGTTGGTTTCTTCGTTCACGCTGTAATGCGGCAGTGCGCCATGATCGCCCGCGGCAGAAATCGTGTTGAAGGACAAATCCTTCAGTTCCGGACTTTCATCGCGAAACTTGCGCAGCCGGGCAGCAGCCAACAGTTCATCCAAGGCGCCCTTTGGCGCTTCCTGTGCCATCCAGTGCAGGAATTTGGTCAACGCCGCTCCGTCACGCTTCTGCGCGGCCTTATGGCCGTTGATTTCGGCTTCATTCTTGATCGCCTTGGCGAGAATGGTCGGATCGCGATCTTTGACGATTGTGGCTCCAGCGTTATCGAGCGCTTCGAAAATGGCGGCAACCGAACGTTCGGGATCAACCGCAACGGTTTTGCCAGCCAGATCAGACAAGGCGTCGGCCAGTTCGTCATAATCGCGAATCTCGACATGATTGCCGAGATGCTCGCGCACGGCATCAGTCAACTTTTCCTGCGCGACAAACAGGGTCGCAGTTTCGTCTGCACGAACAATTGCATAAGCCAAAGCTACCGGCGTATTCGTGATATCCTTGCCGCGGACGTTGAAGAACCAAGCAACCGAATCCAGCGCGGCGATGACCGTGGCATCATAGCCCTTGTCGTTGAGCCATGTCGCGACATCCGCTCTTTTGTCCCGCGCCGATTTTCCGGCATATTGATCGCTATGGACCGCCAGCTTCTCCAGCGAGCGTTGCGGCTGGTCTTCCCAGACCGCATCGACCGGATTATTTTGCACGGCAACCAGTTCCGCGCCGGTCTTGGTCAGCGCCTTGCCGGCCGTATCCGCCCATTCGCGGGTGTGTAGCCAGCCGTCATAACCGATTTTCGAGCCTTTTGGGGCATTGGCGGCGAGCCATTCATGCGGCTTCTGATCCGCTACATTGACATATTCATAGAGATTTCCGTCGACCTGGTCACGGACCTGGACGACATAGCGGCCGTCGATAAACATCGCTGCCTTGTCCTTCAGCACGATGGCTGAACCCGCTGAACCACCAAAGCCGGTGAGCCATGCCAGACGTTGCGCATATTCGCCGACATATTCGCTCATATGCTCGTCACAGATCGGCACGACAAAGCCGTCGAGGCCGTCTTTTTGCATTTGTTCCCGCAACGCTTTGAGACGGGCTTCATAGGTAGACATCAACATCGCCGAGCAAACTCCTTGAATAAGCTTATAGTGCAACACATAGGGGTTCCGGGCCCCATTCGCCACCTAAATCCGGCCGGAGATATAGAGAGAATATGACCAAAAACCTGACTCGTCCGCCATTTGCAGAACAGCGTCCTCACAGTTACGAGCGGCACGGATATGTCGTCAACGATCCGTGGCACTGGCTGAAAGATGCGCGATATCCGGTTGTCGAGGACGAGGATGTGCTCGCCTATCTCAAGGCCGAGAATCAGTGGTTCGAACAGAATATGGCGGATCGCAAGCCGCTGACCCAGTCGCTGTTTCAGGAGATGAAGGCGCGGATCAAGGAAGACGACAGCTCGGTGCCGCAAAAGGACGGCGACTGGCTCTACTGGAGCAAGTTCGAGGAAGGCATGCAATATCGCCAGCATTGGCGCAAAGCGGTATCGGGCGGCGAAGACCAGCTGATGCTGGACGAGAATGTGTTGGCGGAAGGAAAGGAATATTTCCGGCTCGGCGCAGCATCTGTGTCGCCAGATGGCCGCTTGCTGGCTTATGCCTATGATGACAACGGGTCGGAACGGTTCGAAGCGCGGGTCAAGGATCTGTCCAGCGGAGAACTGCTGCCCGACATCATCCCCGGCACCCTCTCGAGCCTGGTCTGGTCCGCCGACTCAACAATGCTGCTCTACGGTCTCGCCAATGAACAATGGCGGACCGATAATGCCCGGCTGCATGTTCTGGGGACCGACATTGCCGCTGATGTCGAGCTGTATCACGAAGATGATGAAGGATTTCGCGTCGGCATTGGCCTGACCCATTCGGAAAAATACATCGCCATCTCGACCGGCGATCACGAGACCAGCGAAATACGGCTGGTGCCGACCGACAATCCGCTCGCCGAACCGATACTGGTCTCTGCACGCAAGACCGGCCGCGAATATGATGTCGAGGAACATGACGGCACGCTATATATCCTGACCAACGATGATCATGTGAATTTCCGGCTTGCCACCGCGCCTGTTGCCGACCCGGACAACTGGACAACATTGATCGCCGGATCGGACGAATTTTATCTGACGGATATCTGCACCTTCAAGAATTTCTATGTAACGGAAGGTCGCGAAAACGGCCTCGATCAGATTGAAATCCGTTCCTATGGCGATCCCGCCAAGGTCGAGCGTATCGCGTTTCCCGAGGCCAGTTATAGCGGCGGACTGGACGACAATCCCGAATATGATGTCGACAAGCTGCGGCTCGGCTATGATTCGATGGTCACACCGGGCACGGTCTTTGACTATCATCTGTCCGACAAATCGCTCGAAACGCTGAAGGTTCAGGAAATCCCGTCCGGCTATGACGCCAGCCAATATGTCACCGAACGGTTGATGATCGAGGTCCGCGACGGGACGATGGTCCCGGTGTCGCTGGTCTATCGCAAGGATACCAAGATCGACGGTAGCGCGCCGCTGCACCTCTATTCTTATGGTGCCTATGGCTATGCCGTACCGCCCAGCTTCTCGACGACGCGGCTCAGTCTGGTCGATCGGGGCTTCGTCTATGCCATTGCCCATATCCGCGGTGGCGACGATCTGGGCCGCAACTGGTATCTGGACGGCAAGCTGACCAAGCGGACCAACACGTTCAACGATTTTGTCGATGTCGCAAAGGACCTGATTGCCAAGGACTATACGAGCACGGGCCGGATCACCGCTTCGGGCGGTTCCGCTGGTGGCGAGTTGATGGGCGCGATCGTCAACAGTGACCCCGAACTATGGGGCGCCGTCGTGGCCCATGTGCCCTTTGTCGATGTGCTCAACACGATGCAGGACGAAAGCCTCCCGCTGACCCCCGGGGAATGGCCGGAATGGGGCAATCCGGTCACAGACAAGGCGGCCTTTGAATATATCCGCAGCTATTCGCCTTATGACAATGTGACCGCGCAGGCATATCCGCCGATGTTGATCACCGGCGGCCTCAATGACCCCCGCGTCACCTATTGGGAGCCGGCCAAATGGACCGCCAAATTGCGTGCGACGAAGACCGATGACAATATCCTGCTGCTCAAGACCAATATGGGCGCCGGCCATGGCGGTAAGTCGGGCCGCTGGAATGCTCTGGAAGAGACGGCAGAAGAATTCGCTTTCATATTGTGGCAGATGGGGATGGCTGAGTGAGTAGCGGAAGCCCTCCTTCTCCTCCGATCGAAACAGAACAAGGCTTCAGACTGACGTTCACCGCACAGCCAGATGACATTGACGAACTCGGCCATGTCAATAACGCAGTCTGGGTGCGCTGGATTCAGGATCTTGCGACGGCGCACTGGCAAGCGGTCGCGCCGCAAGACGCCATTGACCGCTATATCTGGGTCGTGAGCCGGCACGAGATCGATTATCGCGGCAATGTCGGGGTCGGCGAGACGGTGACCGGACGGACGTGGATTTCAGAACCGCCCAAGGGCGCGCGGTTCTGGCGTAATGTCAGCTTCACCGGACCCGATGACAAGATCAAGGTCGCCGCGAAAACCAACTGGGCAATTATCGAGCGGGCAAGCGGACGCCCCGTTCGTGTGCCCGTTGATCTCGCAGAGCTGTTCTTGAGGGGTTAAGGGGCCGGTATCGCGGTAGAAGGCGCCAACGGTGAAGGCTGGTCCACTTTTTCCCCTTCGGCCGTACGCAATTGTTGCGGTTCGAGTATCGCTGCGGTTTCAATGACATCCAGCGCCCGCCGTGCTTCATTATAGCGACGTGCCTTTTCCATCCACTGCAAGACATCGCCATCCTCGTCAATCCCGGGCAGCTTCTCGACTTCGGCGATCGCGGCATCGACATTGCCGGTTTCGACATAGCGTTTCGCCCGGATTAACCGCTGTTGCGGTGCCGGGGACGGCGTGCCTTGACGACGAATGACGAAGAGTTCGGAAAGTTCCCGCTGAAAGTCGGCCCAGAAGCCCGCGCCACTAGATCCGGTCGTAAGCGCCGGACCCAGTTCGTCCAGTCCTGCGGACAATTCTTCCAGGGTGACCGGTTCACGGGAAGCGTTGACAATAGTCGTCACCGCCTTGGGCTGCGCATCGCCGAAACGCAGTCGCAATTGGGGATCGATATAGCCAAGCGGTGATCCACGATCCAGCGCCCGACGAGCGGCAAAGGCGATCAACAACCCCTCTGCCCGGGCAGCATTGCCCGACGCAGCCTGCGCCTGCACATTGATTCGCGACAAACGGTCTTCCAGATCGGCAACGCGCACGGCAAGCGCACGCTCCAGTTCCGGCGTCAGTGCCGGCGGCGCCGGCTCGCTTGATTGCGTTGACGCTGGCAAGACGGTGCCATCCGCATCAATGCGGTTGGCAAGCGCGGTCACCGGGTCAGCAGCTTTGCCGGCAGCGCCATTGGCAACCGTCGCTATTTCCGCGTCAGGCTCGCTGTCAAAGGGGTTGTAGCGCGACAATATCCATCCGGTCAGAATCGCCCCTCCGATGAAGGCCACGACCATCAAAATCAGCACGTTGCGCGTCAAATTGCTCTTGCCAGTTGATGGCGAAAGCCTTTCATAATCCCGGCTCATTACGGCTCCTTTTCTTCAGTCAGGCCGCAGGACGGACCAAATCGTCTCAACATGACCGGCATAGTGCGCCCGCCAAGGACAGTAAAGCGTCGTCATCCGGATGGCTTGCTGTTTGCACATTTTTCCATCCCTGTCCGGCCGCTCCCGCCACTTTTTCAGAGAAAGCCAGCACGTGATGCCTGCTCTTGGGCAAACCCAACCGGTCCAGTTCCGACACAAAATGTTTCGCAGTCCGGGCCGAATGCAACAGGATGACGGCCTCTCCGGCGAGACAGGCTTTTGCCTGTTCTCCCAGTGCAATCGCGTTTGAACGATACACCGGTACGATTTCCAGCCGCTGATCTAATGCAGAAAGATCGGTATGATTTTCGCCCGCCAGCCATAATATGTTGCGGTACCGGTCATTGTCCAAGCTGCCCAGAAGGTCTTGCGCGTTGGTCGCTCCCATTTCCGCGACATGGAAACCGGCTGCTGATGCTGCAGCTGCCGTTTTCTCGCCCACCGCCAATACAGGTAATGACCGATAGGCGTTCAATTGTGGTCCGCCGAATCTAAGCGCGTTGGCACTAGTCAGGAGCAATGCGTCAAAATCCTGTGTTTCCGGACCGGACCAGGCAATCGGCTCGACGACGAACAGCGGATCGACCACCACATGCAAACCCCATTCCTTCGCCCGCCGCCCGGTCTGCAGCGCCCCGTCAAGTGGTCGAAGGATCAGCAGCGGCAGATTCATCGGCCAAATACGGCTTTCAACTTGGCACTGGCCTGCCCCAATAGCGTGTTGGCCAATATGCCGGGCGCGGAAACATCGCCGGTATCAAAGCTGGAGTGACCGCTGATGCACTCGGATCCGTCGGGCAGCAATATTTCGGCTCGCAGAAAAACGGTTGCGCTGTCAATCGTCGCCAGAGCGGCGACCGGGCTGTGACAATCGGCGGTCAATTGTTCCAGAAACAGGCGTTCGGCGATGACGGCGCGAAATGTGTTCGTCGAAGATATCGCATGCATTAGCCGGCGAACATGGGAGTCGTCTGACCGCGCTTCGATCCCGATCGCGCCTTGCGCGGGCGCGGGAAGCATGACCTCAACGGAAATATCAGCACCGACATCGTTCATATCCAGCCGGTTCAGGCCGGCAGCGGCGAGCAGGGTCGCGTCATAGTCCCCGTCTTCAATCTTCTGCAGCCGGCGTTGCACATTGCCGCGAATCAGTCTGATATCGAGATCGTTTCTCAGCCGCAAAAGCTGGGCCTTGCGGCGCGGTGATGCCGTGCCGACGATCGCGCGCTCGGCCAGGGATTCGATCGAATCCGCTCCGATCAGCCGGTCATGGATATCTGCCCTTTCGAGCATGGCTGCCAGAATGAACTCGCCCGGCCGGATGGTTTCCACATCCTTCATACTGTGCACCGCGCAGTCGATTTCGCCATTGCCAAGCGCGCGATCCAGTTCCTTGGTCCACAGCGCCTTGCCGCCGATTTCTGCTAGCGAACGATCAATTATCTTGTCGCCGCTGGCGATCATCGGCACCAGTTCGACCTGATCGGGCCGCCAGCCATGTACCGATTGCAGCGCGTTGGCCGCCATCGTGGCTTGCGCCAGTGCAAGCGGTGACTGGCGCGTACCTATACGCAAAGGCCGATCCAGCCCGGCGAGAATCTCTTTTTTGCTATCTTCGCTCATGATAGCGCTTGTCCTAATGGCTTGAGCGCCTAAGTAAAAGCGTCATGAGCCTGATCCTGGGAATTGAATCCAGCTGCGACGAAACAGCAGCCTCGCTAGTTACGTCTGAGCGCGAAATTCTGGCGCACAAATTGGCCGGACAAGAGGCGGAACATGCCCCCTATGGCGGCGTGGTTCCGGAAATCGCCGCGCGCGCGCATGCCGAGATCCTGACACCACTGATCGCAGCCGCGCTTGAAGAGGCCGGAAAATCACTCGATGATGTCGATGCGATCGCTGCCACTGCTGGTCCCGGCCTGATCGGCGGGGTGATGGTCGGCCTGGTTACCGGCAAGGCACTGGCGATGGCCGCCGGCAAGCCATTGATCGCGGTCAATCATCTCGAAGGCCACGCGCTTTCTCCGCGACTGGTCAATCCGGATCTGGCCTTTCCCTATTTGCTGATGCTGGTGTCCGGCGGCCATTGCCAGATTTTGCGCGTCGAAGGCGTTGGCCAATATCGGCGACTGGCAACCACGATTGACGATGCGGCCGGTGAAGCATTCGACAAGACCGCAAAAATATTGGGTCTCGGCTATCCCGGCGGTCCGAAGGTCGAAGCTTTTGCCAAGCAGGGCAATCCGAAGGCCGTCCCCCTGCCCCGACCCCTGATCAGATCTGCCGAACCGCATTTTTCTTTTGCCGGACTGAAAAGCGCCGTTGTGCGCGCCCATCAAAGCGGCGCGCACAGACCTGAAGATATCGCGGCTTCCTTTCAGCAGGCAGTGGTCGATTGCCTGCGCGACCGGCTGGAAAAAGCTGTCCGCGATCATGGCAGTTGCGCACATCTCGTGGTCGCAGGCGGTGTCGCGGCCAATACTCCGATCCGCGCCATGCTCCAGCAGGTCGCGGAGGAGAATGACATGACCTTTACCGCCCCTCCGCAATGGCTGTGCACCGACAATGCAGCGATGATTGCCTGGGCCGGCGCAGAGCGTTTTGCCGCGGGCCTGACCGATCCACTGGATTTCGTGGCCCGGCCGCGCTGGCCACTGGACCCGACAGCTGAAAAAGCGCGCGGCGCGGGGGTAAAAGCATGACTCTTACGACAGCAAAAATTGGCGTCATCGGCGCCGGCGCATGGGGCACCGCTCTGGCGCAGGTCTTGTCCGAGGGCCAGGACGAATTGCTACTGTGGGCCCGCGAACCGGAGGTTGTCGACCAGATCAACCGGACCCACGAGAATATATCCTTTCTCCCCGGCCACCGTCTTCGTGACAATATCAGCGCGACGATGGATTTGGAGGCAATGGCAGCCTGTGATGTGCTGTTGCTGGTAACGCCGGCACAGCATCTGCGTGCCACCCTTCAGGCCCTGCCCGATTCCAGCGCGGCGCTAATCCTGTGCTGCAAGGGGATCGAGGCGCGAAGCCGGTTGCTGTTAAGCGAGGTTGCCAAGATCGTACGACCGGATAATGACCTCGCAGTCCTGTCCGGCCCGACCTTTGCCCATGAAGTGGCGCAAGGCCTGCCAACCGCGCTGACGCTGGCGTGCGAAAGCCAAGCCCTGTGGGAGCGGCTCAACCCGCTGATCGCAAAAGCAAGCTTCCGGCCTTATTATTCCGATGATGTCGTCGGAGCGGAAATTGGCGGTGCAGTCAAGAATGTGCTGGCGATCGGCTGTGGCGTGGTCGACGGAGCCGGCCTGGGTCAGAATGCCCGAGCCTCCCTGATCAGTCGCGGTTTTGCCGAAATGCTCCGTTACGGCGCGGCCCGGGGAGCCCGGGCAGACACGCTCGCAGGCCTGTGCGGGCTTGGCGATCTCGTACTCACCTGCTCGTCGACCAGCTCGCGCAATTTTTCGCTCGGCCGGGGATTGGGCGAAGGCCAGTCGGCCGAAGTGCTTTTGTCAGACCGGACAACGGTTGCCGAAGGCGCATCGACTGCACCTGTACTCCAACAGGATGCCCGAGCGCGCGAGATCGACATGCCGATCGTCGACGCAGTCTGCGCGTTGCTGGACGGCACAGCCGATGTTCAGTCTGTGGTCACACAACTCATGAAAAGGCCGCTCGTTTCTGAACGCAGATAGACCGGCAAGCCATTATGATGACAAATTCCCGAAACTGCTATAGACAGCGTTCCCTTAAGCGGGCCAGCCGGAGAGCGATTTGAACAGTCCTGAATCATCAGGCACGGCTGGTGCAGCGCCAATCGATGGCGAAGCGCCCGCTGACAAGAGCAAGGACGATATTGCTGCGCTGGCGAAAGGCGGACGGACCAATATATTCGGTTTTCTGCTGCGCCTCGCCGCGCGTCTGCCGTTTCTGTTCATCGCCGGTCGTATCTATGGCGCCGATGCGCTCGGGCGCTTTGCCTATGCGATATTGGTGGTCGAATTTGCGGCACAGCTCGCCACCCTTGGCCTCAAACGCGGGCTGGCAGCCCAATTGAGCAAGACCAAGAGACCCCATGTCCATGTGGTCTGGGACGGCCTGCTGGTTAGTTTTCTGGCATCTGCGGTCGCGGCGGCGATCCTCATCGCCTTTCCCTTCATCATGTTCCCGAACAGCGATATTAACGGGCTCGACCGGTTCTTGCCGCTGGTGATATTCACCGTCGTCGGAGCCGATATTGCGCTGGCCGCCCTCGCCTATCGTTATGATATTGCCTCGACAGTGCGCGCCCGGTCGATTGTCGAACCGTGGACGATCAGCATCGCCGCTTTTCTCTTCTCATATTATTCGCTGCGCGATGGCCTGATCCTTTCCTATGTCGTATCGATGGTCGCAGCGTTGCTGGCATCACTCTGGCCCCTGTTTAAAAGCTATGGCCTGCCGCACGGCTGGCGACCGGAACCAATGAAAATTGCAAAAATCGCCCGGCGCAACATGCCTCTCGCTGCAGCCGATGCTGCCGAATGGGGCTCGCGCCGACTGGACCTGGCCATTCTGGGTTTGTTTGCTTCGCCGGCGATCGTCGGAATCTATTATATCGCTCAACAGGTAGCGAGCCTGCCGCAAAAGCTCAAAACCAGTTTCGACCCCATTCTCGGCCCTGTTATCACCCGTAATCTCGAGGCAGGGAACTTGAAAGCCATTGCCAGCCAGGTGAGCCAGGTCGGTTTCTGGATCATTGCAGCACAAATCGGCATTGCCTTGGCGCTGGCGATTCCCGGAGAAGCGGTGATGGGTCTGGTCGGGCCAGGTTTCGTTGGCGGAACCGGGGCCCTTGCCTTCCTGCTGGCCGCCGAAGCCGTGGCGGCAACCGCCGTGGTCAGCGAATCCGCTCTGGTCTATATCGCCCGCCATCGCAATTTGCTGATCTCGCTGTCGATGCTGCTGCTCCAAGCGGCGCTAAGCGTCGCCTTCATTCAGGTCTGCGTGCTTCTGGGCTGGGGTCCGTTGTTTCAGGCTGCTGCCGTCGCGGCAGCGCTGATGGTTGCTCTCGCTTATGCTTCGGTGGTCAAAGCGATCTTCCTGTCCAAACTGCTCGATGCGCCGGTCAATGGCTGGCGCTGGACCTTGTTGCTTGCGGTCGGCGTGGCAAGCGCAGTCGGCTATCTCGCCACCTATCTGCCCGAGTGGATGGAATTGATCGTCGGCATCCCGATGATCCTCGGCAGCTATGCCTGGATCATCTGGAAATGGGGCTTTGGACCGGAAGACCGGAAATTGTTCAAAATGAAAGGCTGATCAGCCAAGCCGGCTTTTGACCAGCTCAGCCAGATCGGCTTCCGGACGCGCGCCGAAATGCGAAATCACTTCCGCTGCGGCAATCGCGCCAATGGTCAGGCATTCTTCCATCGGACGTAGTTCGATATAACCGCTGAGGAAGCCGGCAGCAAAAAGATCACCGGCGCCGGTTGTGTCGACAATATGATCAACGGGTTCCGCAGCAACGGCAGTTGTCTTGCCGTCGCGAACAGCGATCGCCCCTTTTTCGCTTCGCGTGACCACTAGCGTTTCCACCTTGGCAGCCGTCTGCGCAACCGCCGCGTCGAAATCCTCGGTCTCGGCCAGCATCATGATTTCCGCTTCGTTGGCGAACAGGATATCGATCTTGCCACCATCGACCAGACCGACGAATTCTTCCCGATGCCGGTCGACACAGAATGTGTCGGACAGAGTGAAGGCAACCTTGCGGCCATGTTCCCGGGCGATATCAATGCCCAGCGCCATCGCGGCCTTTGGTTCGTCGGCGTCCCACAAATAGCCTTCGAGATAGAGAATCGCACCGCTTGCGATAAGATCGGCATCGACCGCAGCCGGGGGCAGGAATTGCGATGCACCCAGAAAGGTGTTCATCGTCCGCTGTGCATCCGGCGTAACAAAAATCAGGCAGCGCGCCGTTGGCGGCTCTTTGCCCAGCGGCGGCACATCAAAATCGATGCCGGTCGCACGGATATCATGAGCGAAAACTTCACCCAGCTGATCGTCGGCCACTTGCGCGATCAAGGCGCATTGGCGCCCCAATATGGATGCGCCGGCAAGCGTGTTGGAACCAGAACCGCCACTAATTTCCCGCGCCGGCCCCATGTCGCGATATAATTCCTGCGCCCGCGCGGCATCGATCAGCGCCATGCTGCCCTTGACCAACTGCTCCTCGTCAAGAAATTCCTCGCTGGCTTGCGAGATGACATCGACAATTGCATTGCCGATGGCGACAATATCATAACGGGCTTCAGTGGTCATAAAGATCCTCTTGGGGTGGTTTGCATAGTTCGGGACGGGTTAGGGGCTTGGCCCAATGCCATCAAGCAGAATTGACGCTGGCCGGAAAATCATGACATGAAGCGCAAATGATTCAAGCCTTCACACGTTCCCTCGCCCAGCTTAGCGACCGTGCCATATTGGTGATCCTGCTGAAGGTCATATTGCTCACGCTTCTGTTGTTCGCCATTTTTGGTGTGGCGGCTTATTTTGGACTGGTCTGGCTATTTGCCCGGGTCGGCTGGATAGACGGCGGCTTTGCGGCAGCTGCGGCGGCGGCCATCATCGCGATATTGACCGGACTGTTATTGTTCCGGATTGTCGCCATTTTTGTACTCAACATCTTTTCGGACGATATTGTCGATGCGGTAGAGCGCCGATATTATCCTGATCGTGCGGAAACGGCCAAGCCGCCGGGCTATGTGATCGGCATCAAAATGGGGCTCGCGTCCGCCGCCCGGGCGCTTGGCTATAATATTCTCGCGGCACCGGTCTATATTCTGCTGCTGGTGACCGGGATCGGCGTTCCGATCGCCTTTTTCGCGGTCAATGCCATTTTGCTGGGACGTGACCTGCAGGACATGGTTGCCGCCCGCCATGCGGCCGACTATCGCAATCTCACCGCCGGATCGAGCCTGCCGAAGCTGGAGCGTTTCGTCCTCGGATTGGTCACTGCGCTGATGCTGGCTATCCCGTTTGTCAATTTCCTTGCGCCGCTATTGGGAGCCGCTATGGCTACCCATCTGGTGCATGGGAAAAAGGAAATATGATCCGCATGAAAGCCAAATTTCTGATATTGTTCAGCCTGCCCGCTCTAGCGGCCTGTGCGTCGACAACGGCAACAAGAAGCCCTAGCCTGCCAGCCGCTCCGGCATCCCCCCTCCAATCGATAGCAGGCCTGGATATCGTCATGGGCAAGACCGCTGGCCAGCTTGTCCGTCTGTTCGGAAAACCGCAGCTGGATATATCCGAACCGCCAGCCCAGAAACTACAGTTTGCAAGCGGCGCGTGCATTTTGGATGCCTATCTTTATCCACCCGAAGATGGCGGTGCCGGCCGGGTTACCCATATCGACGCACGCCGCAGCGATGGCGCAGCGGTTGACCGGGTGAGTTGCGTAAATGCTCTAAGGCAACGCTGACGCCAGCTGTTCAAGCGCCCAACCGGCCGCGTCCCTGACCGCATCATCGTCATCATCCAGAAGCGCCTGAGCCGGCGCGATCAATGCTGCAT
The DNA here is from genome assembly GCF_963975555.1 of uncultured Parasphingorhabdus sp. Taxonomy (GTDB): domain Bacteria; phylum Pseudomonadota; class Alphaproteobacteria; order Sphingomonadales; family Sphingomonadaceae; genus Parasphingorhabdus. Next base: position 43,975 of record NZ_CAXBHH010000003.1, read on the forward strand.
CGCCGCTATTGCCCGCCGCGATAAGGGCATTGCGTACCATCCTGTCGCGACCGCTGCGCTTGATAGGCGATCCAGAGAATACCTGCCGGAAACTGGCATCATCAAGCGCCAGCAGATCGGCCAGCGCCGGCGCAGTCAATTCCGCGCGGGGCAGAAACGCCTTGTTTGCTGCACCCGCCTGGGCAAATTTGTTCCACGGACAGACTGCCAGACAATCGTCACAGCCGTAGATATGGTTGCCCATGGCCTTGCGATATTGGTGCGGGATCGGCCCCTTGTGCTCGATCGTGAGATAGGAAATACAAGCCCTTGCGTCCAGCTGATAGGGTGCCGGAAAGGCACCGGTCGGGCAGATATCCTGACAGGCCGAGCAGCTGCCACAGCTGTCTTTTCCCGGTTTTGACGGTTCCAGTTCGAGAGTCGTGTATATTGCGCCCAGAAACAGCCAGCTGCCGTGATCCCGGCTGACGATATTGGTGTGTTTGCCCTGCCAGCCCAGGCCCGCCGCTTCCGCGAGCGGTTTTTCCATGACCGGCGCGGTATCGACAAATACCTTCACCTCGCACTCCGCCTGCTCGATCAGCCAGCGCGCGGTCCGCTTGAGCGCACCTTTTACAACATCGTGATAATCCTTGCCCTGCGCATAGACCGAAATGCGGCCGTGATCGGAGACACTCTCCAGCGCGAACGGATCGGTGCCCGGCGCATAGCTCATTCCGAGCATGATGACCGAACGGACCTCAGGCCATAGATGGGTCGGGTCGGACCGTTCGTCGGCCCGGCTCTCCATCCAGATCATGTCGCCGTGGCTGCCGTCCGCAAGCCACTGCTTCAAGCGCTGGCCGGTTTTTGGTGCCAACCGTCCCGGAGCGATGCCGACCGCAGCAAAGCCCTCTTCCTTCGCCTTTTTTTCGAGCGCTTTGTCCAATCTTAACTTGTCATCCGGCATAGGCTTTCCCTATCAAACACTACTGCCAGATATGAAAGCCGTAAATGCACGCGCCCCATTCCGAATTTGCCATCGAAGCCCGCAATATCGTCAAGAGATTTGATGGCGAAGCCGCCGTCGACGGGATTGATCTGACGATTGAGAAGGGTAGTATATTCGGGATATTGGGACCGAATGGAGCGGGCAAGACCACGACCTTGCGGATGCTGCTCGGGATCATTGACCCCGACGAAGGCGAACGGTTTCTGCTCGGATCACCGGAACCGATTTCCATGGCCCATCAGGTCGGCTATCTCCCCGAAGAGCGCGGTCTTTATCCATCGATGAAGGCATTTGATGCCATCGCGTTCATGGGCGCATTGCGCGGATTGCCGCTGGCCGAGGGCCGCAAGCGGGGCCGGGCGATGATGGAAGATCATGGGCTGGGTGACGCAGCCGACAAACAGATACGCCAGCTCTCCAAAGGCATGGCACAGACGGTACAATTGCTCGGCACGCTCGTGCACGACCCTGATCTGATCATTCTCGACGAGCCGTTTTCCGGCCTTGATGCACTGAACCAGGGCAAGCTGGAACGATTGATCCGGGCGCAGGCCGACAGAGGCGTGACAGTGATTTTCTCGACCCATGTCATCGCCCATGCCGAACGGCTGTGCGAGGAGATTGCCATTATCGCCGATGGGAAAATCCCTTTCAAAGGCAAGGTTTCCGCGGCCCGGGACCGGCTGCGTCCGCAGGTCCATCTCGAAACACGCAATCTTGACGGTCCCTGGCGCGCAGCGATACCTGCAGATTGCAAACCGCTCGGACACAACTGGCATTTCACTTTGCCCGCAAGCGGAGTCGAACCCTTGCTAAATGCTCTGGTGGAAGGCGATGCCGGCATTGAATCCCTGTCTATAGAGCGCCCGGGCCTTCACGACGCCTTTGTCCAGATTGCTGGCGAAGCGGCGGCCCGGAAAATGGATGCCGATGCCGCAGATAACAACGGGGAGGAAAGAGCATGATCGAAACCATCCGCGCCGCGTTTGTCATTGCCCGTCGTGATTTCACTGCGATCATATTTTCCAAATCCTTCTTTTTCTTTTTATTGGGACCGCTATTTCCACTCGGGATAGGGGTTGCCGCTGGCGGGCTGGGATCGCAGGTATCGCGCGATATTGACAATTCTGTCATCGGCGTCGCCCTGAATCAGGAAGAAGCGGAAACGCTGCTTGCAACACGCGCACGGCTGATCGGGAGCCTTGGTTCAAAAGCCTTGCCGGAGCTGATCATATTACCGGACTTTTCCGCACAAGAACCGGACATTATTGCAAAGCTGGACAGCGAGAAATCTCTGACCGCAATTCTCTCCGGGACACTGGCAGCCCCCGTGCTGACGGGTTCGGCAGGAGACGTCAAACGATGGCAGGGCAAAATTACCCTGCTGGCGGAGACCGCCCTGTCCCGCCCCGCTACGGTTGACATTGAAACGAGATTTATCGGTCAGACCGGCAGCTCCAGCGAACGCGGTCAGTTGCTGACGGCCCAGGCCGGCCAGGCAATCCTGATCCTGCTGACCATGATCCTCGCGGGCATGGTTCTTTCCAATCTGGTCGAGGAGAAAACCAACAAGATCATCGAAATCCTGGCCGCCGCCATCCCGATGGATTCGATATTTCTCGGCAAGCTTTTCGCTATGCTGGGCATGGCGCTCGTCGGTATCACTGTGTGGAGCACGATGGGAGTATCCGTAGCCCTTCTGGTCGGCGGAAACTGGAATGCATTGCCTTCACCCGCCGTCGGCTGGCCGTTATTCTGCCTGCTACTGGTGCTCTATTTTTCGATGGCCTATCTGCTTCTCGGCTCTCTGTTTCTCGGCATCGGGGCGATGGCGACAACGGTGCGCGAAGTGCAGACCCTGTCGATGCCGGTCACCATGGGGCAATTGCTGGTTTTCTTTCTCGCCTATTCAGCGATTACCAAATTGGGCGAACCGATCGAATGGTTTGCGGTGCTCTTCCCGTTCAGCTCCCCTTTTGCGATGATCGCGCGAGCGGCGCAGATGGACAATCTGTGGCAGCATGGCCTCGCGCTGGCTTGGCAAGGACTGTTCACAATGATCATCATCCGCTTTTCGGTCATGCTATTCCGCCGCAATGTGATGAAATCCGGTCAGGCCGCTCGCAAAAAGAGTCTGTTTGCCAGAGTGACCGGGAAATAGTCCCGAGATTCAGGACATTTGCCGAAAAGACATTGACATTACTGTCAATAGAGGCAGATTGAACGGGTTTTGAAACGCAACCGATTGCTAAAACCAGCAACGGCAGGAGAGACTAATGGCATCCGTTCCCCAAATCGACCTCGATAATCTGACGACTTCCCCCACCGCCGATGAGGCGCTGGAACAATGGTATAAGCGCAACCCTCCGGTCGCAGATAGCGAGGCCAATCCCTGGGATGTCAGCCGGGCCGATCTGTACAGCAAGGATTTATGGCGCAAACCGTTTGCGGAAATGCGGGCGACGGCACCGATCAACAAGGTCGAGGGTGGCGTTCACGGTGACTTCTGGAACATCACCACCTACAAACCGATACAACATGTCGAAGCGCTGCCCGATATTTATTCTTCCGATGTTTCCCACGGCGGTATCACCATTGCCGATCCTGAATTTGATCAGGATTTCCAGCTTCCGATGTTCATCGCAATGGACCGTCCCAAACATACCGGTCAGCGCCGGACGGTAGCACCGGCCTTCACGCCGACCGAAATGAAGCGGATGGAAACCGAAATCCGCAAGCGCACCGAGGAAGTGCTCGATGGCCTGCCATGGGGCGAAAAATTTGACTGGGTCGACAAGGTTTCGATCGAATTGACTACCGGCATGCTTGCCATTCTGTTCGGCTTTCCCTGGGAAGACCGCAGGTTGCTGACCTATTGGTCTGACTGGGCTGGTGATGTGGAATTGTCCTGCGCGGAAGATCTCACCGAGCAACGGCGGCATATTCTCTTTGAAATGGGTGCCTATTTCACCAAATTATGGAACGAGCGCGTAGATGCGGAGCCGACGCCCGACCTGATCTCGATGATGATCCATTCCGAACATATGCGCGACATGGACCCGATGGAATTCATGGGCAATCTGGTGCTGCTGATCGTTGGCGGCAATGACACCACCCGCAACACCATGTCTGGCGTGGCTTATGGTCTCGGCCAGTTCCCTGAAGAACGGGAAAAGCTGCAGAAAAACCCCGATCTGATTCCCAATGCGGTTCAGGAAATCATCCGCTGGCAGACCCCGCTCGCCCATATGCGTCGCACCGCGCTGGAAGATCACGACCTGTTCGGTCATCAGATCAAGAAGGGCGACAAGGTCATCATGTGGTATATTTCCGCCAATCGCGATGAAGAGGTCTTCCCGGAAGCCGACAAGATCATTGTCGACCGCGAAAACGCCCGGCGGCATCTGGCTTTCGGCTACGGCATCCACCGCTGCGTCGGAGCACGTCTCGCCGAACTGCAAATCCGTATCTTGCTGGAAGAAATGCACAAGCGGCGTATGCAGGTCAATCCGACCGGCAAAAACCGCCGCGTTCACGCCTGTTTCGTCCACGGGTTCCGCGAGTTGGAAGTCGAGCTCTCGAAATATTGATCAGTTCCCGTTCAGGCGCAAATCTGTAACCCATCGGTCTCGCGGTTCGAATGAATCAGGATATTGAAAAGGATTGCAGATGAAACCGCTTGACCGGCGCACAGTTATATCCGGCACTCTGGCAGTCGCCGGAGCCTATGGAGTGATCAGTCTTTCCGGTTTTTTCAATGATGCAGAAGCCCGGCCCGGCGGACCGTTCAAGATCAATCGGACGGCCGAAGAATGGAAGCAGCGGCTGGGCACCGCGCGCTATCGGATATTGCGTCTGGAAGGTACCGAACGGGCCTATTCCAGTCCGTTGAATAATGAGAAACGCAAAGGCGTTTACGCCTGTGCGGGCTGTAATCTCGGGGTCTATAAATCGGACACAAAATTTGACAGCGGCACCGGCTGGCCGAGCTTTTGGGCACCGCTTGCCAAGGACCGGATTGGCACTACGAGAGACTATAAGATCGGCTATGCGCGCACCGAAGTCCATTGCGCGCGCTGCGGCGGGCATCTCGGACATATTTTCAATGATGGTCCAAAACCGACCGGCAAGCGACATTGCCTCAACGGGCTGGCGTTGAAATTCATTCCAAGCTGAACCGGAGGATCAGATGTCTGGTTCTACCTGCTGCCAGAATTCCAGTTTGATCCCGTCGCAATCGAGGATCCAGGCAAATTTGCCATATCCTTCGTCAACCTGGCCCAGAATCTCCAGACCCTTGTCCTTGAGTTGCTCGACATAGGCATCCAGATCATCGACCCGCAGGTTGATCATGAATTTTGCCTCGCTCGGCTTGAGATATTCACTGTCTTCGGGAAAATGGCTGATCAGACTGTAAGGTTTATCACCTTTTTCGTCCGACCAATTGAACATTGGACCATATTCCCCGTCCATATCCAGATAATCTTTATACCATTGGCGTGTTACTGCCGGATCCTTCACCATATGAAAAACCCCGCCTAGTCCAGTTACCCCTGCCATATCTTTCTCCAAGATTCGGTCCGTTGCGGCGATTGCTTATACACATAGTATAATTTACATATGGTTACGCAACCCTTTTGTCCTGACCTTCCAAACGGTCAATCCAGTGCCCTTTATGTGGACGGGTTGCAGCCAGTCCGGTTGTTGATCTTTGACCAGCTTTCCCCACAAACCTTCCGGATGCTTTTTCGCGTAAAACTCAAGCTCGGCTTCGTCCTTACAGGCAACAATATAGCCGATATTACGCGCTTCCAGTATCTCGCGAGCCACGTCCGGTGCAGAGATAAAGATTCGGATCTGATCGGCCATCGCCTTGTCATTACGATGGTGACTGGTGGCGAGCACTGTATGCGGGGTCAGCAGCAATATCCGCGGCCCGAAATCTAATGGCGCAACTATGCTGGACCGGGGCAAGGCATTGAGCCGCGCAAGCGAAGCGTTATTCTTGCACATGGCAGTGCCGGAGTTCGCTGCGGCCTGCCGCTCGTCTCCCGAGATATTGTTGAAAAGCGCGACGGCCAGCGGGCCAGGCATGATCAGGAACACAATCGCTGCGGTGGCGAGAATTCGCGATACCGGACGCTTGATCCCGCGCGCGAACGCAAAGGCCTGATGCACAGCCCAGGCCAGGAACGGCAAGGCAAAGGCCGCTGCAACGGCTGTGGCACGCTGGACGAACAGGGACAGCAGCAACGCCCAGAGAAATGCATAGGCGAGAATGAATAATTGGCCGCGATCAATCTGTCCGGGCCGGACACGAACGATATAGATCAGGCTGCCCAACCCGACGATGATCGATCCACCGAGCAATGTGACCATGGTCTTGCCATCCTGATACCAGATCGGCAGACCTTCGAGCACATTGACTAGCCAATATTCGCGAACGATCGGATCCATGGTGTTAAATGCCCCGCCAACACATTGGGGAGCGAGACCATAGAAGATGGCCAAGGCCGGCACGCCAGCGACGGCCAGACCGGCGACGCGCAAGGCGATATTCGCGGGCAGCCATTTGATCGCCGGCAATATGACAGCGGCACCCGCCGTACAGGCCAGCAAATGCGCCGGTGAAAGCGCATCGCAATAGTTCACCGCCGTGTCAAAACTGCCCTGAGTGGCAAAATATAATATGAAACTGACAATCAGAAAGGACGATAAGGTCCAGAACAGCCGGACCCCTTCTTCGGTCCGGAAGACCCAGCGCCACACCAGCAGCACAATAAAGGCTGCCGATATCGGCAATCCTTCGAGCGATATCGATAGCCAGAATGCAAGCGCCGCACCCAGTGCAAGCCCGCCCTTGCGCTTGTCAGGCCAGAACATCGTCCATAGCGCGGTCAGCGCCAGAACAATCTGCCAGCCATGATGATCCACCCGCATCGGGCGGATTTGCGCGACAATCGGTACAGCAGTTGCCATCAACGCCGCCGCCAGAATAGCAATCTTGCGATCAAAGACCTGTTCGGTGATTTTGGCGACCAGCCACATGGCGATGCCCAAAGTGAACAGCGGTACGATAACCATTGCCGCAGTTTCCGCAGTCGCTGTGCCGGTCAGCGGTTTGAGCAGCAAGACCACCAAGGCGAGCGGTAGTTCGATCCAGCGCGGCCAGTGCATCGGCTGGCTGTCGGGTTCACCTATTCGATATTGAATGGTATCAAACCAGCTTTGCCCGCCGAGCCAGTCGCGCAGCTGGACCATGCGTAATTGATCGTCCGGGTCCCAACCGATGCTGCTCACGATCTGGCCACGCGTGACCAGGATGAGCACCGCAGAGACCGCGACCCAGATCAATAATATTGGCAGGTTTCCGCGCAATCGTTCCAAAATCTTACCCCTCGGGATGTGAGTCTTTGGCTTTCAGGTAAAGCCATGGAACCCGCTCCGGATCAAATTGCGAACGATGATGGCGGTCAAAAAACGGCGGCATATGATCGCCAACCAGCAGGATATCCGCTTCCGGAAAATCGCTCGCGGTAATTTCCTTGATCAGCGCCTTGTCGATATCGTCGAATATCGCGAACTGGCGGCAAATCATCGGATAGTCGCGCGCCAGTTCGGCAGACACTTTTTCGCAATTCTCCGAGTGAAGATTCTGTTCGGTAGGCACCGGCAGATGGGTGTTCAGCGTAAGCCAGTACTGAAAGGTTGCCTGTGTCGCTCGTTTCAGATTTTCGGCCAGCATCTTCGGCACCTGCCGGTCGCAAGCGCCGGCGAAAACGCCACCACACCATTCGGCGCCGCGTTTTTCCAGATCGACCGCAAATTCACGTTTTTGAAAGCCGATCTTTGGATACCAGTCTTCCCGCTTGAAAAAGGGACCTTTGAAACTGTGCATCGCCTGGGTCGCATAGCCTTTTTCGGCAAGCTGCGCGGGCAGGCAATTCAATGTCTTCGGATCGTCGGTTTCAAGCAATTCATAATAATCGCCCCAGCGCCCGCACAGCTCCCGCATTTCGCCCGAAGTGGTGCTGTTATAATAGAGGCTCGTGCCTTGGCTGACCTCATAGCGCGCTTTGACCGCGCTGCTGTTATAATAGGCAAACAGCTTGTCGGACATAGCCTTGTTATTTTTGGGAACCCCGAGTGATTCAACGATGATCAACACCAGATGGCGCTTGCCATCGGCGCGGGCGGCAAAGCCGGATTTGGTGACCGCCGATTCAAATATTGCACCGGCAGGAGCGGGCCGGAAATAATGACCCCGCATTCCCTCGCCGACCGCAGCATCCGCACCGACAAGCCCGAAGATCAAGGCTCCGCCAAGCAGGATATGCAGCGGTTTGGAAAAATTTGTATCGCGCTTGAGCAGGAACCAGCTGCCGATCAATATGCCGACAATGACGATCGCTGCAGCAATATATTCGATCGAATTGCCCGGCTTGATTTCGGCAAAAAATTGCATCGAATATAGCAAAGAGTCCAGCGTGAGGCTGAACAGGCCTGAGACGAAAGACAGCAAGGAATAGACCATCACCCCGACGAACGCGATCCACTGCACCGCTCGTGGCATCCTTTTGACGATCAGGCCGACGAGACCTGCCAGCGCAATCGGAATCGTGCGTGGTGGCGCACCAACCATCCACATCGCCATGAACGGAATATTGGCGAGTACAACCCAGACCAGCGCCCAGTTGAGAAATTTCGTGAACTCGGGGCTGAAGCGATGCTCTTTTGCAGGTAAAACCATGGTATTGCCGATAGAACTCACCGGAATACGCCGTATTTTCGGGTAAGATAGACAGCGAAGAAACTGACGGCGACGGCTGCTGCTTTCGCCATGACCGGCAAAACACCGGCGCTGGTGAGCCCGCTGACCATGGCGACCGTTATGCCCAGTCCCAGTATGGCGGTTGCGATGAAACCGAGCCGCTGCAATTGCAGCGCCGCGCCATCGCGCGCCTTGCCCGGAAATACGAAACTCGATGAAATCAGCCAGTGAACGATGATGCCGGCACTATAACCGGCTGCCGATGCCCATCCCGGATCGAACAGGAAGGCGACCAGCACCATGAACAAGGCAACGTCAAAAGCCAGGCTGACGACGCTCGCCAGCAAATAGCGGGTAATCGAGAACCGGTTGAGCAAAGCCAGCGGAGCGGGCAGATTTCCTACCCAGTCACCGACGGTTGACCGTCTGTCAGAGCCGCTGCGTTCCATTTTAGGCAGCCCGTGTCGCTGGTTTTTCTTCCTCGATCCGCGTCGGCACATCGCGCATGCTTTCGAGAGCGGCAGCACGGTCTTCGCTGATTTCTTCGGCGACCACCTTCTGCGCGCCTTCGTCGCCTGCTTCATGATATTCGGCGTCTTCGTTGACGTTCCAGACATTCCACTTGCGGGTGCCGGCTTCGATATTCTCCACCGTCAGCATCGCGGTCATCATCGCGTGATCCTGGTTATTATAGCGGTGCATGCCGTTGCGTCCGACCATATGGAGGGTCGGGAAGCGGCCTTCCAGATCATCGCGCATGGTGGCGACATTCTGTTCATAGCTGTCGTCATAGACCGGATAGGCCTTTTCCTGACGGACAACCGCGCCGCCGACGACATCGTCGGGTTTGCACAGGCCAAGGATCGCCATTTCCTTCTTGGCGAGCTCGATCAGATCTTCGTCAGACGAAGACCACAGACCGTCATTTTCAAAACAGAAATATTCCAGCCCGACGCAGGCAATATTCTCGTCCGGCACCATTTCCGGTGACCAGCTGCGGAAATTCTGAACACGGCCCACCTGAACCCGGTCATCATGGATATAAATCCAGTTGTCGGGGAACAGATCGTCCGATTTGACCTTGAGCGCAACGGTCAGAAAATCGCGATAGTTGAGGTCCTGCGCTTCCGGCAGCGACTGCGGCAGTGGATGGATACGGGTGGCAAGCTCGCGCATCGGCGCGCTCGAAATCACATGTTTCGCATTGATAATAGTCTCGCCGTCGACGCTCGTCGCGCTCACTCGCCAGTTGCCGTCGGCGTCCTGGGCAAGCTGCTTGAGGCTATGCCCCATCAGCACTTCATTGCCCTTGGCTTCGACATGGGCCTTGGCCGCATCCCACATCATGCCGGGGCCGAGGCGGGGATAGCGGAAGGTTTCGAGCAGGGTTTTGACTTCCTGTCCGTCATTCGGCCTCTTGTTGAGGCCGAGCGAGCGTTTCAGACCATCAGTGACCGCGTTCCAGAGGCTCAGCCCCTTGATCCGCTGCGCCGCCCAGTCCGCCGACATTTCGTCGCAGGGCATGCCCCAGACCTTCTCGGTGTAGGTTTTGAAAAAAATCGAATAGAGCTTGTAGCCGAACTGGTTGACCGTCCAGTCTTCAAAGCTTTTCACATTCTTGTTCGGGAAGACCTTGGCCTTGCCATAGCTCAGCATGCAAAGTGTCGAACGCCAGATGCCGAGGTTCCATAAGGCTTCAAACGCACGCAGCGGGTAGCTGTAGAATTTGCCTTCATAATAGATCCGGCTCATCCGGGGCCGCTGGATGAAGTCGTCCGGCAGGATTTCATTCCACAGATCGACCACTTCCTGGCTTTTCGAAAAGAAGCGGTGTCCGCCAATATCAAAGCGGAATCCTTCATGCTCCACCGTCCGGCTGATCCCGCCGACATATTTCGGGTCTTTCTCGATAACCGTGACCGAAAAGCCCTTTTTACTGAGCAAATAGGCAGCTGTCAGACCGGCTGGCCCGGCGCCAATGATCGCGACATCTACTGGAGAATTTTCGGGCGTTCTCTGTCTGGTCATAAAGTCCGTTCCCTGTTCATGGTGCGCGCATAGTCGCGCGGTTCATGTTTCAGAAACCGGAGTGAACGAAATTGGTTAGCAGATAGTTAATAGCAGCCTGAAATTTATGGTCGCAAAAGCAGCTTATTGGTCGCTGATCGGCGGAACAGGCTGGGGCGGCGCATCCGCGTCCGATTCGTGGACTTCGATATGGCCACGCCCGACATGGCTCTTTCTGTAGCCATAAGCGAAGTAGAGCAGCAGCCCGATCCCGCCCCAGATCGGCAACACCAGCTTGGCGTCCAGCGGCAGATTATAGAAAAGCCCCAGACAACCGACAATCGCCAGCGGCGCGACGATCCAGACCAGCGGCGTGCGGAACGGGCGGTGTCTGTCGGGATCAGTCCGGCGCAGGATCAATACCGCCACCGCGACCATCAGAAAGGCAAACAAGGTCCCCGAATTGGAGATATCGGCGAGCTGGCCCACCGGCAGAAACGCGGCGAATACCGATACCGCCACACCGGTAATCGCCGTGACGATATGCGGCGTTTTCCATTTCGGATGAATAGTGGCGAGTTTTTCCGGCAGCAGACCATCGCGCGCCATCACGAAGAATATCCGGGTCTGGCCGAACAGCATGATCAGGATCACCGACGGTAGCGCCAGAAATGCGGCAATGCCGATGATATTGCCAAAGGCCGGGTAGCCGATATTCCGCAGCACGAACGCCAGCGCCTCATGGCTGCACACCAGAGGTTCGTGGCCCGCCGTCAGCAAGGCCTGACATTGAGCGGCAAAGGCGGTGCTGCCCGGCGCCAGCACATTGCCCGCTGCGTCAACAATCGGCTGCGCGCCGACGGTGCCAATCGCGCCTGCTGCCACCAGAAGATAGAAGACCGTACAGATGGCCAGACTGCCGATTAGACCGATCGGCACATTGCGTTGCGGGTTCTTGGTCTCCTCCGCTGCAGTCGACACTGCGTCAAAGCCTACATAGGCGAAAAATATCGAGGCCGCCGCGCCAACCGCGCCAAAACCGCGGCTTTCGCCAAACCAGCCATTGGGCAGGAACGGATCGAAATTCTGCCCCTTCATCATCGGCAGGGTGAGAACGATGAACATGGTCAAAGCCGAAACCTTGATCGCCACCAGCACCGCGTTGACCTTGGCGCTCTCGCTGGTGCCGATCATCAGCAGGAACGTAACCAGCAGCGCGATAATCAACGCCGGTAAATTAATCAGCCCGCCGGGCGCATAGCTGCCAATCGTCAGCGCCCTCGGCAACTCTATCCCGGCATTGGCGAGAAGACCGACAAAATAACCTGACCAGCCCACCGAAACCGCGCTAGCCGCGACCGCATATTCCAGAATCAACGCCCAGCCTACCATCCACGCCAGCAGCTCGCCCATCACGGCATAAGTGTAAGTATAAGCAGAGCCCGAGACCGGCACCATCGAGGCCAGTTCCGAATAGCAGAGCGCGGCAACGGCGCAGACCAGCCCAGCAATCACGAAGCTCCACATCATCCCCGGCCCGGCCTTCTGTGCCGCCTCCGATGTCAGCACGAAAATGCCGGTGCCGATGACCGCTCCGACACCCAGTAAGGTAAGCTGAACGGGACCGAGAGTGCGGGTTAGCGCCTTTTTCTCTGCCGTGGCCAATATTGCGTCTAGTGGTTTGATACGTCCGAAAAGATTGAAGGCCATGCAGCGATCCTATCCCGAAAAACTGCGCTTGGATTACGCCGATTTTTGCAATGCGCAAGTGGGATTCGGTGGGGCCGTTCACAATTATTTGGCGAGCAAATATGGAGAGGTTTTTCGGGGCCAAATTCGCCGCTTTCCCCTCCTCCTTAAGTGAAGAGCGGCGTTAAGAGGGCCGTCGGACTTAGAAACTCTTGAACTAGCTAATCCCTAGCCCCCTCAACCAGCAAATCCTCCGGCAACACCGGTTCGCTCAGCAACCGCTCCATCGCCTTCCAGCGCCACACCGGTGCATCGCCCTGAGCTTCGATCCAATCGCGGACCATTTCCATGCCGAGACCATAGTTGATCACATAGCTGCGATATTGCTCGTTGAAATCGGTCATTTGCGCCGCGCGCTCGGCCGAGACCAGCTGATATTTCTGGTTGAGCGCAATCGCTTCCTCGCGCGTAATCTCTCCATCCAGATATTGTTGCGCAATCGTCATCCGCGCGCCGCTGAGCGCCTGTTTGGCCATTTGCAGCGCCCAGTAAGCCGCCGCCGTGTCTGGATCTAGCCCGGCAAGCGGGTAGAGCACATCGCGCTCGTAATCCAGCCGGTCCTGTCCGCGGAACGCCAGTTCGATGCCGTAATTGGCCGATCCCTCGGCGATCAGGCTTTGCGGTGAATAAAGCGGATAGACGGAGAATTCCTGCCAGCCTCGGTCTTTGGTCAGGTTCTTCTCGAGCAGCATATTATAGACATGATGGCCGGGATAGCCTTCGTGGCAACCGAGATCGACCGCGCGGCTGATGAAGATCGGCAGGTCGGTGTTGACCTGGATCAGGCTCTGATAATTGCCCTGATAATAATTATAACCGCTCCAGCTTTTGCCGGTGACAAATTCCAGTTTGAAATTCTCGCCCTCGGGCAGATCGAAATATTGCGCGGTCCGCGCCTTGCACTCTGCAATCGCGATGTCGAACACGGCCTGCAGCCGGTCCTTGGGAATGATATAGCCATTTTCAAATGCCGCCACCCGATTGCTGAGCGGGCCTTCACCGGGGACGATATTCTCGATCTGCTCGAGCACCGGATCAAATTCTGCCAATGGTTTGAGTTCCGGCGTCACCCCGAACAGCCCTTTGGCTTCTTTGGCAAAGGGAAAATTCTCCTTCTGCATCATCGCATGGCGCGTGAGCGCGGCTTCCAGCTGGGCCGAAAGAAACCGTTTGCGTGCCTCGACCAGCGGATCATCGCTGACGGTCAGCGCATCGAGCCGCAGCATCAGATCGACTATCGCATTGCCCAACTCGCGCATATCGCGCGGATCGGTCTTTGCCGCCTCCGCCCATTGCGGCGGACCGTAATAGGCATCGACATAGCCGGCTTCTTTCTCGCCAAGAGCCAGCGTCAGTTTGACATAATCACTGGCGATGGAGCCAAGCTCGTTCGATGCTTGTACGGCAGCCGCATCGGCAATCACTGGCGCAGCTACTGGCGCCGCTGCCAATGTACCGGCTGAAATTGCCAGACAGGCAACGGCAATCAGGCCGCTGCCCTTCAAAGCGCGTCTTTCAGCTTTTGCGCCTCACCATTTGGTAAAACATCAAGCAACTGCTCCGCCTCTTCCTTGTCGAGCGATTCCAGATGCCGGCCCTGCGGCGCGAAGCGCAATATGCAGAAACCGATAATCGCGGACAGCACGGAACCGCCGAGGACACCGATCTTCGCTTCCTCGATCAGCAGCGCATTGCCGGGGAAGGCGAGCGCGCCAATGAACAGGCTCATCGTGAAGCCGATCCCGCAGAGCATCGCCACACCATAGACCTGCAACCAGCTGGCCCCGCCAAGCCGTCCGGCGAAACCGGTTTTGACCGCGAGCCAGACGCTGGCGAAAATACCGATCTGCTTGCCGAGCAGCAGGCCGGCTGCGATGCCGAGTGGCAGCGGCGCGAAAATCTGCTCCATGCCCAGCCCGCTCAGCGAAACGCCGGCATTCGCAAAACCGAAGATCGGCACGATCAGAAAGGCGCTCCACGGCGCAATCGCATGTTCGAGCCGGTGCAACGGAGAATGTTCCGCATCCGGTGATGTCGGTGTCACCACGATCGGAATCACCATGGCCGCCAGAACGCCCGCAATGGTCGCGTGAACACCTGACATCAGTACGGTATACCAAAGCAGACCGGAGCCGATCAGATAGGGCCAGAGCTTGAGCACGCCGCCCCGGTTCATTGTGTACATGACGGCCAGTATCACTGCGCTGGCAAGCAAGGCAGCGCCGTTGATTTCGGCGGTATAGACCAATGCGATGATCGCCACCGCGCCCATGTCATCGACGATCGCGACGGTAACCAGAAACAGCTTTAGCGAGGTTGGCGCGCGGGGCCCAAGCAACGCAAGCACACCGATTGCAAAGGCGATATCGGTGGCCGCCGGAATTGCCCAGCCATTGTAGAGTTCGGGCACATCCTTGACGACGAACAGATAAATCAGCGCTGGCACAACCATACCAGCCGCGGCCGCAACCACCGGCAATCGGCGTCTCTCCCAGGTATTAAGCCTGCCATCAACAAATTCGCGCTTGATTTCCAAACCGACGAGCAGGAAGAATATCGCCATCAATCCATCATTAATCCACAAATGCGGCGTCATCGGTCCCAATTTGCTCGACAGGACGGGGCCTTTTAGCTCGTGGAGGAAGTGGTGGTACATTTCATATAGCGGACTGTTCGCGACGATCATCGCCAGAGCGGCAGCCAACATCAGCAATATACCGCCTGCTGCTTCACTTTTCAGAAAGTCTCTAAGCGCTGAATTTCTACCTGTACGTGGCAATATGTCTTCTCCCTTGGGGGCGTCTATTCCGGAATTTCGATTGGCCAGAGTCATGCGCAGACCAGATGGTAAAATCAAGGCTTGAGTGAAGCGAAATTGGCTCTAGGCCGTGATCAGGTCACGAATATCAGCGGCGATAGTATAGCTTTTCTCGCGCGCTGCCTGATCGAAAATCGATCCGGAAATGATCAGCTCGTCGGCGCCGGTCCGGTCAATAAACCGTTCGACGCCCTGCTTTATCTTGTCCGGCGAACCGATCGCGCTGCCCTGCAAAATCTGTTCGAGCATCGACTGGGCCTGGGGTGGCAGGCTTTCGCGATAGCCTTCGACCGGCGGCGGCATTTTCCCGGGATTTCCGGTGCGCAGCGCGACAAAGCTCTGCATCATCGAACTGGACAGATATTCCGCTTCTTCGTCGCTGTCAGCCGCAAAAACATTGAAGCCGCACAGTACATAGGGCTCGGCCAACTGCTCCGACGGCTTGAAATCACGCCGGTATATCGTGAGCGCTTCGTCGAGCATCTGCGGCGCAAAATGCGACGCGAAAGCATAAGGCAGACCCAGAGCCGCCGCCAGTTGCGCGCCGAACAGGCTGCTGCCGAGAATATAGAGTGGAATATTGGTCCCCTGCCCCGGCGTCGCCTTGATACCGAGCCGGTCATCCCCCGCCAGAAATGCCTGCAATTCCAGAACATCGCGCGGAAACTCGTTCGCATCGCTGTTGAGATTGCGGCGCAAGGCCTGTGCCGTCCGCTGGTCCGAACCGGGCGCGCGGCCCAGGCCGAGATCAACCCGTCCCGGAAACAGGGCCTCCAGCGTGCCGAATTGTTCGGCGATCACCATCGGCGCGTGATTGGGCAGCATGATACCGCCAGCACCGATGCGGATGGTCTTGGTCCCCTGCCCGATGTGCGAAAGCGCCACTGCGGTTGCGGCGCTGGCAATGCCCTCCATACCATGATGTTCCGCCATCCAGAACCGTTCGTAGCCAAGCGCCTCGCCATGCTGCGCAAGTGCCAGCGACCGGTCGAGTGCGGTTTTGACATCGCTGCCCAGCGGCACTGGAGAAAGGTCCAGTATCGAGAATTTTACCGCTTTGGTGCCGGTGTTGGTCATTGTGCGTTCCTTTGTGCCAATTGTCCTGCAACCTTGATCGCATAGCCGTCCGGGACATTGCGAAAGCCGAGCGTCGGCAATAACAGCGTCCACGCGCGGTCGCTACCCGAGAGGAACAGCCGCGCGGTATAATAGCCGTTGCCTTCAAGTTTCAGGGTGAGCTGCTCCATGCCGGAACCGCTCTGCAGTGGCAACACCAGCACCCCGTCCTGACATATTGCGTTGCCAAGCAGGCCCTGTTTGAGGTCGAGCCCGGGAATATTTGCATCCAGAGACATGCGCACCTGACCGCTCGCCGACTGACAGCGTCCACCGGCGAAGGTGATATTCACGTCCCGCAGGTCGATCGCCGAGGCCGGCAACGGGGCCAATTGGCGGCCAACGCCGAGCACGGTGGTCACATCCTGCACCAGCAGGCTATTGCCGGACTTGCCGACCGTCGCGACCAGCCCGTCATCGCCGGCGGTGGCCGGCCTTTCCAGATCCATCAGCAATTTGCCGGTCAGCAAAGGCAGGAACCGCACACCGGCATCGAGATCACCCAATGGCAACGGCCCCACCTGCGCGCCCTCGATCCGGCCGTTCCAGACCGATCCGCTGATTGCCTTGGCCGAAAAGCGCGATCCTTCAAGCCCCGCCATGCTCACCGCCAGCCGCAGCGGCAGGAAGAACAGCGCCACGGCGATTACCGCCAGCAGGATCAATAGATAGGTCAATGCGCGCGGCACCTGCTTTCCTTCGGCTCAGAGTTCGGGAGCAAATTGGTCGAAATAGACGAAGATATCATCTTCCTCGCGGCTCGCAGCATTACGCCATTTCGGTGCCGATTTCGGGTTCAGCAAATCGCCGCCAGAGGACAGCACCAGAACGGTTGGCGTGCCTTTGATCGATTTTATGCCAAAGCGCCGGGCGATATCGATATTCCGGTCCTTCATCCCGACATCGACATAGACCAGCTCATATTTGGCATCGAGCATCGCGGCAAAGCGCGGTTCGGCAAACCAGCCGGACAGGCCCCGGCTGTCGTGGCACCAGTTGGCGCCCATCACAACAATCACCCGCTTGCCGGAAAGTTGCGCCCGGGCGAGTGCAGCATCCACTTGCTCCCCGGCATTGACGGATTCGTCGAATGGCCGGGCTTCGGGATGGCTGGTTTCGCTCGGCTCTGCCTTTAAGGCCTGACTGGCGGGAGCGGTCGAGAGGCCCAACACGGCCAGAAATAATATCAAGAATCTCATGCCACGGCTATTACACTTCCAGCGGCGTGAGGGAACAGGCTTTTGTCAGACCAAGGCACAGGGTTTCGTCAGAGGCGGAACCGCTCGGCCATAGCCAGCGAAGCTAAGCCTGGCCGCGCAAATGGGTGTCGAAAAACGCCAGTGTCCGCTGCCACGACAATTTCGCCGCTTCCTCGTCATAGCGCGGCGTCGTGTCATTGTGGAAACCGTGGTTCACATCGGGGTAGAAATGTACGCTATATTCTTTCTGATGCTCCGCCAGAGCCGCCTCATAAGAGGGCCAGCCAGCATTTACCCGCTCGTCATTGCCCGCCAGCTGGACCATCAGCGGTGCTTCAATCGCCGGGACGTCCGCGGCTTCCGGCTGGCGTCCGTAATAAGGCACCGACGCAGCAAGATCGGGATAGGCCACCGCCAGTGCGTTGCAGACGCCGCCGCCATAGCAGAAGCCGACTGCGCCAACCTTGCCGGTCGAACCGTCATGATCGCGCAAAAATTCGAAAGCGGCGAAGAAATCTTCCATCAGCTTGACGCCATCGAGCTTGGCCTGCATCGTCCGTCCGTCTTCATCATTGCCAGGATAGCCGCCCAAGGGTGACAATCCGTCGGGTGCCAGCGCCAGATAGCCGGCCTTGGCCACCCGCCGCGCGACATCTTCGATATAGGGATTGAGACCGCGGTTTTCGTGGATCACCAGCACCGCAGGCAGCTTGCCTGTCGCTCCGGCTGGTTTGGCCATCAATCCATTGATCTGGCCATGCCCTTCGGTGCTATCATAGCTGATCCGCTCGGCTGTGATCGACGGATCATCAGGCTCGACCTGCGCCGCCCAGGCATAATTGGGTTGCAGCTGATCCAGGATCATCGCCCCGGTCACCCCGGCAGCGGCAAATTTCCCGGCCTGCCGAATGAAATCCCTTTTCGAGATCGCGCCATGCACATAGCCGTCAAAAATCTCGAGAATATGCGGGTGAAAGTCACTTGCGCGTTTGCGGGATAAAGTCATGTCGGATCATCCATCAGCGAAGGTTGGCAAAAACTCGGCTAAGCATAGCATAGAATGAATTTTTGCAAATCCCGTTTGTGCCGAGCCTGTCGAAGCACCTTGCTCCGCGCGGCGCTTCAGGCCGCTTCGCTAATCCCCGCCTCGATCTCCGACGCCTTCGCCTCGACCAATTTCACGATATGATCGACCATATCCTCATCCGCGACATGGTGATCGGTGACGCCGGAGAGATAGACCATATGTTTGCCCTTGCCGCCGCCGGTGATGCCGATGTCGGTTTCGCGCGCTTCGCCCGGACCGTTGACAACGCAACCAAGCACCGAGAGCGACAAAGGCGTGCGGATATGCTGCAGCCGTTCTTCCAGCTTCTGTACCGTGCGGATCACGTCAAAACCCTGCCGCGCGCAGCTCGGGCAGCTGACCACCCGGACGCCACGCGTGCGCAGGCCTAGCGCCTTGAGCATCTCATAGCCGACGCGCACTTCTTCTTCGGGTTCTGCCGACAGGCTCACGCGAATGGTATCGCCAATGCCGGCCCAGAGCAGATTGCCCATGCCGATCGAGCTTTTCACGGTGCCGCCGATCAAGCCGCCGGCCTCGGTGATCCCGAGATGCAGCGGGCAGTCCACCGCGTCAGCCAGCTGCGTATAGGCGGCCACCGCCAGAAAAACATCTGAGGCTTTCACCGCGACCTTGAATTCGTGAAAATCATGGTCCTGCAATATCTTGATATGGTCGAGCGCGCTTTCGACCAAAGCCTCGGGACAGGGCTCTCCATATTTCTCGAGCAGGTCCTTTTCCAGACTGCCCGCGTTCACCCCGATCCGGATCGCACAGCCATTGGACTTGGCCGCGTCAATGACTTCGCGCACCCGCGCCGACGAACCGATATTGCCCGGATTGATCCGCAGACAGGCCGCGCCCGCCTCTGCTGCTTCGATCCCGCGCTTGTAATGAAAATGGATATCCGCGACGATCGGCACATTGCTGGCGCGGACAATCTCTTTCAGCGCAGCCGTACTCTCGACATCGGGACAGGACACGCGGATGATATCGACGCCAGCCTCTTCGCAGCGGCGGATCTGGTCGATCGTAGCCTTGGCGTCGGAGGTCAGAGTGTTGGTCATCGTCTGCACGGTAATCGGTGCATCGCCGCCGACCGGCACATCACCGACCATGATCTGGCGGGATTTGCGCCGGTCAATATCGCGCCAGGGGCGCAGCGACGGATTTTCTGAGGTCATATCTTTGCTCTTGTCAGAAGGGCCTGTTTGCCGGACATATAGGCTGTTCGCGAAGAAATGATAAGAGCCAATCGGGAGAGACGTCTGATGATCCGTTATTTACTGAGCCTGCTGGGGCCGACCCTGATGCTTTCGACCATGGCAACGGCGGCCAATGCGCAGGACGGGGTGGAAGCGGAAGCCTATTGGTCGATGGCCATTCATGGCGGCGCCGGGACAATCGACCGCGACAAGATCACGCCGGAGAAAGACGCGGAAATCAGAGCAGCGCTGAACAAGGCCCTGGCGATCGGTTCCGACATATTGAAAGACGGCGGCAGCGCGATGGATGCCGTCACCGCCACGATCATCTCGATGGAGAACGACCCGAATTTCAACGCCGGCAAAGGCGCGGTCTTCACCTGGGACAAGACCAACGAGCTAGACAGCAGCATCATGGACGGCAGCGACCTGTCGGCTGGCGCGGTCGCCGGGATCAACGGCACCAAGAACCCGATCCTGCTGGCCCGCGCGGTCAAAGAGAATAGCCCGCATGTGATGCTGTCCGGCGAAGGCGCAAACCAGTTCAGCCGCGAACAGGGGCTCGAACAGGTGACACCGGATTATTATGCCACCCCGCAGCGGCTGCAACAGATTGAGGCCGTCCTCGCCAAGGAGATCAGCGCCGCCGATGTCGATTATAAATTCGGCACGGTCGGAGTGGTGGCGCAGGACCGCGGCGGTGATATGGCAGCGGGCACGTCGACCGGCGGCATGACCGGCAAGCGCTGGGGCCGGATTGGCGACAGTCCTATCATCGGCGCCGGCACCTATGCCGACAACCGCAGTTGCGCGATTTCTGCGACCGGATCGGGCGAATATTTCATCCGCCTCGGCGTCGCCCATGAAATCTGCGCGCGCATCCGGATTCGTTTTTCCGAAGCGATCAAGGAAGCGCAAATAGAGGTGCCGAAAGACGCCAACGGTAATGACACATATGTCGTGCACGGCAGCGAATTCCAGCTGTCCGACGAGGAAATCCAGCAGATCGCGGATGATGTCATCGCCGAACTCGGCGAACTGGGCGGCGACGGCGGCATTATCTATGCGACGCCATGGGGTCAGGCCGGCTACAGCTTCAATACTGCGGGCATGTATCGGGGACGGGCGACGAGTGAAGGTGAAGCAAGCGTCGCGATTTACGGGGATGAATGATGAGACTGCAGCGCCCTATCGTCATCCTGAACTTGTTTCAGGATCCAGTTCGCATGCTTATGCATATGTAAACGCTTGTTCTCTTGATGAACATCTTTCCTCCCTGAAGCACAGCTTTTGGGGAGGAGGCAACGCGAAGCGATGACGGAGGGGCCTTTCGCCATGACTCCGTCACGAACAATCTCTACCCCACGCCAAAGCCGACGCTTCAGGCCAATGCGCAAGATGCCGCCTTAAGACACCGCATCACAGCGTGCGTCGAAACCCCGGCTCAGTTCGGCAAGGCTGACCGCACTCAGCCGCTTCACCAGCAAAGCCTCGGCCTCGTTCAAGACATCTTCTACCGCTTCATTGACCAGCTGCTCCACTGCGCAATCCGGGTTCGAATGCTCGTTCCCGATCACAAACAGTCTTGGTCCGCCGACTGCGCGGTGGACATCAAGCAGCGATAGATTCTCGAGATCGCACGCGATCACCCAGCCGCCACCATGCCCCTTTTCCGAGCGGACATAGCCTGCGTCGCGCAGTCCGGCCATGGTCCGGCGCACAACGACCGGATTGGTCGAAAGCATCGCTGCAATCGCCTCCGAGGTCATCGGTCCGTCGTGGCGTGCCATATGCAGCAGCACATGAAGCATTCGGGAGAGACGGCTGTCGTTTCGCATCATCTGATCCTTCACATCATCATAGCGATTGGCAAGTGCAATAAGTCATGATACTTATGAAGTTACATGATTCGTGGAGAATATTAAATGCCGGAGATTGAAGCACCCCCGTTCGAAAGTCCCGACCACTGGGACAAAGCGGCACGCCATTACCAGCAGACCGCACATATTTTTACTTCTCAATACGCCGAAGATGCGCTTGCGCGCGTCACATTGACGCCGCAGAGCCATGTACTTGATGTAGCAGCCGGAACCGGCGCGCTTGCATTGGCGGCAGCGCGAACGGGAGCCCGGATAATGGCAACCGACTTTTCCCCCGGGATGGTGGCGTGCATCGCCGAGGCAGGACTGCCCAACGTCGAGGCCCGGACAATGGACGGACAGTCGCTCGATCTGCCGGATGAGACGTTCGATGCGGTCTTCTCGATCTTCGGCGTGATCATGTTCCCCGATTGGCGCAAAGGCCTAGCGGAGATGCGCCGCGTAACCCGTCCGGGCGGCTACGGGGTGGTTGCGACGTGGCAGGACCAAGGTGCAGCAACCTTTCTGCTGCTTGGCCAGATACGGAAAAAATTGTTTCCCGACCGGGTAGGGATAGCGATGCCTCAGGCTGTTAAGGCGCTAAGCAATCCGGACGATTTCGCCCGCGAACTAATCACTGCCGGCTATCGAGACCCCCGGATCGAAAGTGTTACGCACGACTATCTACTTGATGTAGCGGCACTTGAAGAACCCGACACATTATTTGGCATGTCACCGGACTGGGTCAGCCTGAGCGATGCAGACAAAACGAAGGTCATCGCGGAGGTGCGGATAATGGCTGGCGATCAGCCGGAACTGCCAATCGCATCGACAGCATTGATTGCCGTCGCGGAACGCTGAGTTAGAACTGTTCGGTTAAAACCTGCTTTTGTCGGGGAGGCCAACTCGGAAATTTGCCGCTTCCCCTAGCTTAACCAGTCGGTTAAACCGTTATCATGACATCTCGACCGGCTAGCCATTGATGATTCTGTCCTACAACGCTGCGGCGCGCTATGCTGGCGGGATGACGGATTCATCCCTGACCCAACCGTTGGGGCGCGCCTCCGCGGAAGTTTACACTAGGCGACAGCTCAGTGGTCCACGATCCGCATTTTTCTGCACCCTAGAGCCAAAAGTCACAGAAAATAAAAACCTTCATTACTGTAAAGCTGACCGGACCCGAAAATGACATGGAAACCCGAACTTGAAGAATTGGCTGAGCGCCAACGGCTTGCCGAAAAAATGGGCGGCGAGGAAAAAGTCTCTCGCCAGCATGGCCGCGGCAAGATGGATGCGCGGGCGCGGATTGCGGGCATTGTCGATGAAGACAGTTTCCGCGAGATCGGCAAGATTGCCGGACGCGGGACCTATGCCGAAGATGGGACGTTCGAGGATTTCGCGCCGAGCAACCTGATCTTCGGTCGCGCCAATATCGAGGGCCGCCCGGTTGTTGCCTCTGCCGATGATTTCACCGTACGCGGCGGGGCGGCGGATGCGGCGCTGCACCGCAAGTTCACCCAGTGCGAAAAAATGGCGCATACGCTCGGTATTCCGATGATCCGGATGATCGACGGCACCGGCGGCGGCGGATCGGTCAAATCGCTCGAAGATATGGGCTTCACTTATGTGCCTGCCGTTCCCGGCTGGGAAGATATTATCAAGAATCAGGACACTGTGCCTGTGGTGGCGCTGGCGCTCGGACCGACAGCGGGCATGGGCGCGGCGCGTACCGTCGCCAGCCATTATTCGATCATGGTTAAGGGGCTTTCGCAAATATTTGCCGCTGGCCCGGCCGTGGCCGCCGCGATTGGCGATGATCTGAGCAAGGAGCAATTGGGCGGGGCGGATATTCACACCACCAACGGGGTAATCGACGAAGAAGTCGCCAGCGAAGCGGAAGCCTTTGTCACCGCACGCAAATTCCTCTCCTATCTGCCGAGCAACGTGAACCAGCTATCCGCCCGCACCGAGAACTGGGATCCGGTCGGCCGCAAGGATGAAAGCCTGCTTTCCGCCGTGCCGCGCGCGGACAAGCAGGTTTATTCGATGCGCAAGATCATGACATCGGTGTTCGACGAAGGCTCGGTGTTCGAAATGGGCAAACGCTGGGGCCGCGCCGCGATCACCGCCTTTGCGCGGCTCGACGGCTGGCCGGTTGCGGTACTAGCCAATGATCCCTCTTTTCTGGGTGGGTCTTGGGAAGCCAAATCATCGGAAAAAGTCGAACGCTTCGTCAAGCTGGCGGGACAGTTTCACCTGCCGGTCGTCCATCTGGTCGACAACCCCGGTTTCATGATCGGCGGCGAGGCCGAGCGCACCGGCACCATCCGCTATGGCGTGCAAGCAATGAACGCGGTCTATAAAGCGACCGTGCCGTGGGCCAGCGTCATCGTCCGCCGCGCTTATGGCATCGCCGGCAGCGCGATGAGCAATGCCGAGAATTTCCAATATCGCTTTGCCTGGCCCTCGGGCGACTGGGGCTCGCTGCCGATCGCCGGTGGTCTGGAGGTCGCCTACAAGAGCGATATCGAAAGCGCCGAAGACCCGGCAGCGCGGCTGGCCGAGATCAAGGCCAAGCTCGACAAGGTCACCTCGCCCTTCCGCACCGCCGAGCAGTTCAGCGTCGAAGATATCATCGACCCGCGCGAGACGAGGCCATTGTTGTGCGAATTTGCTGACTTGGCATGGCGGAAACTGGGTACGTAGGGCCGCCTCGCGAGATTTAGCGAACGGAAAGCGAATCGAGCATGACAGGCGCTGATTTGTTCAATGACCGATCCGGGCGCCACGGTGACGTTAACGTTTACAATATCCTTCAACCTTCTCCATTAATTCCCTGGTTCAAATCGGGACTCAACCGATAAATTATTCCCGCTCAAAATCAGATAGTTGACCATGATTGTGCCAATTATCACCGCGAAATGTCGAATTAATCCTATCGATTTTAAAAGAACCAGATATCATTTCATCTACCAAAACGAACGGTTCATCGTTGGTACAGCAACGAAATGCCATTTGAAGCGAAGGTAACGAAGTAGGTTTGGCACAATCAAAAAGGAAGAAACGATGTACTTATCGCCTAGATCATTCATCAATCAGCCTGTTCAGACATTGGCCGAACAGGGAACTCAGCGTGGTTATCAGCCGCTCTATCACCTCGACATTGTCAACCGCTGCCCTGGTTGCGGTAAATCAAGCTGGCATGTCGGCCGGTTCAGTGCGGAATGCGCCCATTGCGAGACCGCTTTGCCGCTGGCCATGGTTGCCAGCCAGCCGATGCAGCCGCGCTTTACCGAGCATTTCAGCAAAACCGCGATGGCGGCCTGACCACTGTTGGGTTCAGTCTGATTTCAAACCGGCCAGATAGGTAGCTGCCGCATTTGACTTGATCCGGACCCACATCGGTTTGTGGTCGGACAGTTGATAAGTGCGCCAGTTGCCCTTGAAATATGTGGTAAGGGCCGCACCCTGCTTGTCCTTGCCACCCGCTTTCTTCCGCAGCTCGTCTTCATATTCGAGCGTGTCGCCATCGCGAAACACCGATTTATATATCTCGAAAATCCCGGCATTGGCTTTTTTCGGATCATCGGTCTGACGGTCGATGAAGCTGAGCGTGTCATCATCGGTCATGAACGCGATCTGGTCATAATATTTGCTGAGATCGAGATTGGATGGCCGGTTGAGCGCATTGGGGATGCGGAATCCGTGCCGCTTCAGCGCGGTCATCGTTTCGTGATCCGGATGGACGATATTGAAATCTCCCAGCAGGATTAGCGACCGCCCCTCTTTCTTGGCCTGCTCGGCCCGGTCGCCGAAATAATCGGCAACCCGGTCGATCTCCTGCACCCTTTCTTGCAGCTTCGACCCCGACGAAGACCCGTAGAACAGATGCACGGTGCAGATATCGAATTTGAACCAGCCGGACTGGAAGGCGGTGATGAACGGCGATCGCCGGAACTGCTTGCCCTGATAAAGCTCGCCACCCTCCCCTGCAGTGTCGTCGGTGATCAGCATATCTGTCGGCAGAACGATTTCGCCTGCGATATTCTGGAACCGCACCTTGCGCTTGTCATAGAGGTAGAGCAGCCGCTCTCCGCCACTGCCAAGCTTGTGATGGGTCTTGTCCGAAGCGATAAAATCATAATCCGGCCCCAGCCGGTCCATCACCGCGCGCCAGTCGTCGAGATCGACCACTTCCTGCACCGCGACAAAGTCGAAGCGCGACAATATCTCGGCAATATACATTAGGCTTTCCGGCAGTCTTCGGACCTTGCCGAAATTGCGGATATTCCAGGTCGCCAGCAACAAGGTCTGCTCGCTGTCCTTGTCCGGCACCTCCCGGTCAAGCTGGCTGATCAACCGCTCGAGATTGCCGACAACCCGCGCCCGATCGCTTTTCGGGATATATTTGAGATAATAATATTGCGGCATTTGCTTCTCCGATATTCAGGAACAAAAACACGCGACCGGTTTATCTTTCCCTGACTATATCTGATCTGGCTGCAGTAGGACAGTCTCGATCAAACCGTGCCGCTCGCCCTAGATATCGCCGAACGCCTTCAGCGCAGCCGGCGCCACCACATCGCCCCATTCCTGCACGAAATGCCCCGCATCCTTGATCAGCAACGGTTCGGGACAGCCTTTGATCAGGCGGCACATGATATTCATCACCGGCGGTCCAACCACCGGATCGGTACCGCCGATCGCCATGAAGCTGGCCCCCGACCATTCGCTGCTCCAGAAGGCTACCGCCTGTTTGCTAACCGCGACGCCGTCCATGTCGGGCGAGACCGGGACCAGTGCCGGAAAGGTCCGCGCGCCGCTTTGATAGCTGGAATCGGGATAAGGTGCATTATAGGCAGCAACCTCCTCCGCAGTCAGTTGCGGCGTCTTGCCGGCAATGATCTCGCCAGCATCGAATATCGGCGTGGTCAGCGCATATTCTTTCCACTTGTTGAATCCGGCACTCTCTCCGGCACCAATAGCCAAGGCGGTATTCATGATGATCAACCGCGACAGACGCCCTTTGAAATCTTCATCCACAGGCAATGTCAGCCCGATAATTCCGCCCCAGTCATGCATCACCAGAGTGACATTTTTCAAGTCGAGCCGCTCGACCAGCGCCAGGATATGATTGCGGTGAAAATCGAACGTATAGGTTTCGAGCTCCGTTGGCTTGTCGGACCGGCCGAAGCCGAAGAAATCCGGACAGACCACGCGCGCACCAGTGGCAGTGAAATGCGGGATCATCTTCCGATAGAGGAACGACCAGCTCGGCTCGCCGTGCAGGCACAGGAAGGTCTTTTCGGCATCCGCTGGTCCGGTATCGATCCAGGCCGCGCGCAGTCCTTCATAACCGGGCAGATCATCGGCATAATATACCGGATAATCAAAGTCCGGGATATTGGCGAAACGGTCTTCAGGCGTGCGGACAGCAGCGATAGTCATTGGTTGGGGGGCCTCTCGAGTGACGACGCGCAACCTGTCAATATATCGAGATTCGGTCAAGCGGTGATGGATCACGCTGAACAGAATAAGTTGGCCTTGGCCCGACCAATAGCTGGACAGAACTTTACACACAGCGCCTTGTTTATTTTCTGTAACCTTTGCCCCAAAGCCTTGGAATTCCAGGCTTTTATCACGACAGATGTTCTGTCGAGTGTAACCTTTGAAATTGCGCGCCGCGAAACGCTGGCAACCAAGAGGAGGCACACAGAACAGACCCATAGCAACGCCCAGCATAAGCGCGGTGACCCATTGTAGGAAAGAGCCTGTCCACGGCAGGACCAGTCGCCCGCTTTGACCCGTGGCAGGACCGAGGGCCGCCTGCAGAATCGTGCTATTTTTGCAACGTTCCGGCATTATTGGAATTTATCCGGCTTCCGATGGAACGACCAGCGCTGCCGACCGTTCCCCTTGTCCGTCTATCAATCGCGCCGAGTGCCGGTGCGATGATCGACGATAAGCCCGCAATGATAGCGGGCCTCACCGGAGCGCTCTTGTTCCATATTTAGTTAGTTGGAGTAAAATGATGAAATCCCCCATGATCACCCCCCTGATCCTTTCTTCCGTCGTCGGCGCCGTTGCCGTGGCCACCCCCGCCGCTGCGCAGTCCGACTCAACTTTCACCGGTCCGCGCGTCGAAATCCTTGGCGGCTATGACACGCTGCGTTCGGGCAGCGACGTTGACGTCGACACCGACAATGACGGCATTTTCGAGAATAACACGCTCGACCAGTCGGTTGACGGTTTCGCTTATGGCGTCGCACTCGGCTATGACATTGATGCCGGCCCGGTCGTCCTTGGCCTTGAAGGCGAATATATGGATTCGACCGGCCGTCAGGAAGGCGATGAAGACGTCAACGCGCCGTTCGGCTATCGCATCAACCTGAAGCGCGATCTCTATATCGGCGCGCGCATCGGTGCCAAGGTCACCCCGACCACCCTGCTCTACGCCAAGGGCGGTTACACCAACACTGCAGTGGAATCCCGCTTTCAGGACCGGGCCGAAGCCGATGGCGTCGACCTGAACTTCGACGACAGCCAGCAGGTTGACGGCTACCGTCTCGGTGCCGGCATCGAGCAAGTGATCGGAACCGGCGGAAACGGTAACGGATCCGGCGCGTTCGTCAAACTCGAGTATCGCTATTCCAACTATAGCTCGCTCAAATATAACGACACATTGTTCAACGATAACAATGAAATCGGCGTCGACCTCGACCGCCACCAGGTTGTCGCGGGCGTTGGTTTCCGCTTTTAAGACGGAGCTGGTCTAGTAACAGATGGGCGTGCCGTTCGATGGATGGCGCGCCCTTTTTTTGTTTTTGGGAGATGGCGTGTCACGCACCGTCTATTGGTCGGCCATCGCCATAAGCTGCGAAGGAAAGGGCGTTGCCAGCGCTCCGGCATCGTCGCCAGCCAGCCAGTTGTCATAATCATCCGGCTGCAGGATCACTGGCATCGCCTTGGGATGGACAGGCTTTACCAGCGGATTGGGCTCGCACGTCAGGAAGGCGAAGACATGGCCTTCATTGGATGGTCTCCAGATTCCGGCAAAGGCGGATAGCGGCGCTTCCTTCACCGCGAACCAGCATTCCTCCCGTCCCGCGTTGGGCTTTGGCTCGGCAAAACGGGTGAAGGGAACAAGACAGCGATGTTGGGGCTTTGCCAGCATAGATCTCCAAAACGAGCTCGACAGGTTGCGAACATTGGTGATGCGCTTGGTCACCGTGGTCCCAGGGCGCTTGCCCTTCATGGTCAGCGGCACGCCCCATTGCATGCTGTCGAGCATCTTCTGCCCCTGATCGATGCGCACAACCACGGCTTGATACGTCGGCCAGATATCGATCTTTATTTTGGAAAACGGCGGAATGGCATCAGAGCCGATATATTGCTGCCATGTGGGAATGGCTTCGGGGTGGTTTTGATAGTGATTGCACATGGCTGCAATGTGCATGACTCTGCACCAGCCACAAACACTTTAGGTCGTTTCAACAAAAAAAGGGGAGCGCAACCGCACTCCCCTTTCCAAACTTTATCCAGGTAACAGCGGCCTAATTCACCGCGTCGCCCTCAGTCTCATTCACCCGGTACAGGAAAACCGCGCTTCTTGAGGATATATTTGACCTCCGGATCGCGGCCGCGGAATTTGCGGTAGGCTTCCTTGCGGTCGGTTTCATTGCCGGTCGCCAGCAGGATCGAGCGGAAGCGCTCGGCCGTGGTCTTGTCCCACGGGCTGCCCGCTTCTTCAAAGGCGGCCCAGGTGTCGGCGTCCATCGTTTCCGACCAGAGATAGCTGTAATAGCCGGCCGAATAGCCGTCCGAAGAGAAGAGGTGATTAAACTGTGGCAAGCGATGCCGCATCACGATCTCTTTCGGCATGCCGATTTCGGTCAAAGTCTCGCGCTCGAACTTGTCGGGATCGGTGACGGGTTCAGCGCGATTGTGCAATTTCATGTCGACGATCGCCGAGGACAGATATTCGACCGTAGAGAAACCCTCGTTGAAGGTTTTTGACGCCTGGATCTTGTCGACCAGTGCTTTCGGGATCGGCTCGCCGGTCTTGTAATGGGTGGCGTAGGTCGAGAGGATATAAGGCGTCATCAGCCAGTTCTCGTTCACCTGGCTCGGATATTCGACAAAGTCGCGCGGTGTGCCCGCAAGACCCGGATAGGTGATGTCATAGTTAAGATAATGCAGCGCGTGACCGAATTCGTGGAACAGGGTCGAGGCATCGTCGAGGCTGATCAAAGTCGGCTCGCCGTCACCGCCCTTGACGAAATTATTATTGTTCGACGAGATCGTGTAATTATTCT
Organism: uncultured Parasphingorhabdus sp.; assembly: GCF_963975555.1. Lineage (GTDB taxonomy): Bacteria > Pseudomonadota > Alphaproteobacteria > Sphingomonadales > Sphingomonadaceae > Parasphingorhabdus. The sequence goes on from NZ_CAXBHH010000003.1 coordinate 74,071, forward strand.
TGCCACCCAGCTTGTAGCTATCCTTGTAGGTGGTCATCCACGCGCCGGAACGCTTGCCGTTGCGGGCATAATTGTCGAAAAACTGGACGCCGATGACCTTGTCGCCGCGCTTGACTTCAAAGGTGCGAACCTCGGGATCGAACACCGGAATGCTGCCGGTGGTTTCGGTGAAGGTCATGCCGTAAAGCTTGCCCGCCGCGTCGAACAGCGCATCCATCATCTTGTCGAGCTGGAAATAGGGTTTGATCTCGGCGGAATCGAGGTCATATTTCGCCTTGCGGACCTTCTCCGCATAATAGCGATAATCCCACGGCGCGATGGTGATCCCGGCGCCTTCGGCATCGGCTACTTCCTGCATGTCGGCAACTTCTTCACCGACGCGGGCGACGGCGGCTGGCCAGACTTTCATCATCAGGTCCATCGCCGCTTCCGGCTCTTTCGCCATCGTATCGGCCATGCGGTAATGGGCGTGGGTCTTGAAGCCCAACAGCTTGGCGCGGTCGGCGCGCAGCTTCAAGATCTTGGCGATGGTCGCGTTGGTGTCATTCTTGTCACCATTGTCGCCGCGGTTGATATAGGCGGTATAGACTTTTTCCCGCAGATCGCGACGGGTGCTGTTCTCCAGAAACGGCTGCATAACCGAACGGGTGTTTTTCAGCGCCCAGCCGGTCTTGCCCTGTTCTTCGGCCGCTTCAGCGAGCGAAGCGACGAAACTGTCCGGCAGGCCAGCCAGATCGGCTTCGTCGGTCAGGAAGATGAAGCTTTCCTCATCGGCCAGAACCTTGTTGGAAAATTCGTTAAACGCCTTCGACAATTCGGTGTTGTAGGCGATCAGCGTTTCTTTTTTCGCGCCGTCGAGCAGAGCGCCATCGCGCACCAGCTGTTCATAATTGCGCTCGACCAGACGGGTCTGCTGCGCGTCCAGTCCGGCGGATGCGCGATTGTCGTAAACCGCCTTGGTCTTGGCGAGCAATTTCGGGTCGAGGGTCAGCTGGTCGAAGAACGCCGAGACCTTCGGCATCCATTCGCCCTGGATTTCGCGGATCTGGTCGTTGGACAGGTTGCTGCTGTGCACGCCCCAGATCGCGAACAGGTCATTGGCTTCATTGCCGACCAGTTCCATCGGTATAGTGAAATTCTCGAATGTAGCGGGAGCCGGATTGTCGCGGATCGCGTTCACCTCGGCCTGGATCTTGTTCATTGTCGCCTGAAAAGCGGCAGGAAAATCGGAGACTTTCACTTCATCCCACGGCGGCACGCCATCATAAGGGCCAGTCCATTTCTGGAGGATGCTATTTTCGCTGGCCGCTGCGGTGGTCGCCTGCATGGCGCTCATTTTGTTCAATTCTGCTGTTGTCATTTTTTTTCCATGATCGTCGGCCAGAGCGGGTGTCGCGGTCGCGCCGAATAGCGCGGCGCTGGACACGCCCAGAAAGAATTTGCGGGTGGATATCGTGAATCGCATGTATTTTTCTCCAAATATGGGACCGCTGTCGCGGATCTCTCAAAAGCACCTGACGTGTATTTGGGGATGGTCTAGCCAATGCGAAGCGGAAACGCAAAAAAGGTTGCGCTGGAAATCAGTTATTAGACGAACGACGATTTAGCATCGATGAACGACATCAAAAAAAGCGACTATGAGGGTCTTTCGGCCAGCAGCGCACGAACCAGAGGCTGCAGATTTTCGTCATAGCGGGCCAGCAGGACATGTTCTTCTGCCGTCTCGAAATGGCTGACCAGCTGGCGGCCGTTCCACCAGTGCAGGGCAATGGCCGGCGCATCGGCAACGATCATATTGCGGCCGTCGGGATTTTCCGGATCAATCGGATCCAGATCCAATGCTACCTGTGGTGCGGTCGAAGCACAAATCGCCAGACTGATATCCTGCCACCAGGTTGAAATATTGCGATGCAAATGCCCGGTGATCATGCCCTTGACGTTATCATGGCCGGCAACCGTATCGGCCAGGCGCGCGACCCAAGGCTCATCGGGATGGGTGTCCATCCAGTCGATGCCGCTTTCTATCGGCGGATGATGGAGAATCAGGATGGTCGGTTTTTCGCTATTTTCCACAAGCCTGTCAGCCAGCCATTTCGCGCGGACCTCGCAGAACGCGCCCCCGTGCCTGCCCTCCTCGAGCGTATCGAGAAACAGCAGCCGGAGTTCCGGCGTGTCGATCTCATATTGGACAAAGCCGCTCACAGTAGGAACGGCCGGGAATTGTTTGCGGAACGGCGCCCGCAGATCGTGATTGCCGAGACACATGTGGACCGGGAACGGCACGGCCGCCAACGCGGTTTCAAGCCGCCGGTAGCTTTCCTGATCGCCGCGATCAACCAGATCACCGGTGGCCAGCAACAGGTCGGGCTGTGGACTCATATCGCAAATGGTCTTGATCGCCTGATCGAGCCGCTTGCGGTTGAATTCCGCCGGATTATCGGGGTCGAAACCGAGATGAATATCCGTGATCTGCGCCATCAACATGGACGCCCTCCCCTTTTTCCCTCTGCCCTATTTCCAGGCAATCTGTTTCTCCGGCTTGGCCTGTTTGTCTTTCTGTTGTTCCTTGATCAGCCAGGGAGCGCCATCGTCGGCGTGATAGTCGTGGCACATCGCGCAGGTCGAGGGCACGTCGGACGCTTTCTGGAATTCGCCACCATGACATTCGCGGCAGGTCTTGATGCCCGGCAGCAGCAGATCGGTTGCTTGCTTGGACGTCGGCGCATTGTGACAGCTCTCGCACGTCTCCTCGATATGGGCGTCATGGCTGAACCAGCCGTTGTGCATATAGCGATCGGTTTGCGTCACCGGCTTGATCCCGTAATCAACCCGGCCGCGAGCGGTTGGCGGGGTAATGCCGTGGCAGTCGAAACAGGCGCCACCGCGCGAGAATACCTGACTGATCGCCAGATTGGCGCGGCTCGGACGGAACTGGACGGCTCGGGCATAGTCGCTGGCAACACGGATTTCGTTGCTGGCCCCGGGACGGCGGCGCTTCATCCCGCCGAGATTGATCGGACGGGTCGGGCGGGTGGAACGGTAATAAGCCTGAAGATCGGCCTGCACCATGGCCGGTTCGCCGTGGCGCAAGGTCCGGACAGTGCCGCCGATCTCGTCAAAGGCGAGACTGTGGCACATGCTGCAGTCTTCCTTCATATCGACGGGTTCAAAACGCACGCCCTTCGGATCGGCTGTATGGCAGTCCTTGCAGACCAGCGAGGAGCCGAAACCAAAGTCTTTCGACAGTCTCCGCCCCATTTGCGCGATTCCGCCGGTCTTCGACAGATGCACGTCGTGCGGAAATTTGAGGCCGTTATTGTCGATCGGTTTGCTGTCGATCGAGACTCTCTTGCGCAGCGGATCCTTGCCACCCGGAGTCACCAGGACCGCGGGCCGGAACTGTGGATGTTCGATGCCGAAATCCGACGCATTTTCCAGTTTTGTGTCGGTCAAACGTTCATCCATCCCGCTGTGGCAATCCGCGCAGAATTTTTGCGCAGTCGGTTCCATAGCACCGCTGCCCTCATGCTCGCTGTGACATTCGACACACCTGCCCGGTGGTTTGTTAAACGCAGAAGCAAAGGCTGCTCCGATTTTCCCGAAACCTTCCGGTTCACCGCGCGCGGTCAGCAGTCGCGGCTTGGCGGCGTGGTCGTGCGCATCTTCCTGGTGACAGGTAAGACAAGTCTGGTCCTTGACCGTGACAAAGGCATCGACATGGCAGGCCTGACAGTCTTTTTCGAGCGCATGATGAGCGCTGCTCAGCGCGCCGGATGACCACATGCTGTCGGCGTAAAACTGGTCAGGTCGTTCCTCGACCCCGCGCCACGTCGACCATGTATAGATCGGCCAGATCAGGAATGCGGCCAGCACCAGCGCGACAAAGCCCCAGGCGGTGAGCCGCTTGCTCGGCAGCAGGTCCTTGAGTGTATAGAGAGTCTTCTCGTTCCGCGTTTCGGCGGAATCGGACAAGGCCTCGACCCGCTTGACCGTCAGGACAATATCGTCGCCCTCCTGGCTGACGACGATGACATGGCCGCCAAAGCCGAGCTCGGCACCGGCGGACGGATCGATGGTGACCGAAATCCGGTGCTTGCCGTCGAGCGTGAAGTTCTGGCCCGAAGTGCTTTCAACGATGATCTGCCCGTCGTCGCGCTTGCTGATAATGGCATGGTCAGGATTGACCGCAAGGTCTGGCAAATGGATCGCGTTTGTTGTGCTGCGGCCAATGCCAATCTCGTCTGCTGGAAACGGATTGGACCGGATAATTTCCCGGCCATCTGCGGTGGTCGCGATCTGGCGAACAATGAAGGTCATATCTGGATCTCCATCCTACCAGTAAAAAAAGACGCTGATGATATGCGCGGTGAGCGAAGCGATCAGCGCGAAGGTCATCGGAACATGGACAAACAGCCAGACTTGCAGCATCGCCTTGAGCTTCAGATGGCGACGGACGCGGGCAAGTGTGGCTTCCTTTTTCTCGAGCAGCGCATCGACCTTGTCGAGCGGATCATCGCTGCCCATTTTCGGCTGATAGGCCCGCTCGCGACGCAGATCAGCCTGTGCCTGTCGGGTCGCGCAATCGGGATATTTTCCGGAAATCCGCCGGAAGAAGCCGCCGCCAAACGGGTCCTGCTCGAGCGACTGTAGCACCAGAGCGGCATGTTCGCCCGATAGAGGCTGTGCCGCCTCGTGCAACTGCCGGTCAAGCGAGCGGAGATTTTCGAGCATCTCTGTCTCGGTCATCTCGTTGCGATTGTCGGACAGCGCTTTCGGGATGGTGACGTAAAAATAGATGCCGACGATGCCGGAAATGATGACGATCATCATGAACACATAGGCGGCGGTGTGGATATTCCAGCCGAGCTGGAACCCGGTGTGCAGCGTGCCGATCACGATCAGGCTGAGGCCAAGATAGATATGCGCCGATGTCCAGGCTTTCAGCGACCATTGGCCCGGCGTCATTGCCCGCTTGCGCACCCCGAGCATGGTCAGCCAGAGGATCAGCAGCGCGCCAATCGTACCCAGCGTATAGCCGTACCAGCTGCCGCCATTATGGCGCGGCGACACATCAATAAACAGGTAACTTACGATGCAGACCAGCATGATTGCCGCCGAAATTTTCAGCCAGCGGAAACCGGCGTGCCTGAGGAAACCGTCGTGCATCACGACTTTCTTGCGCCCGGATTTTGCGGATATCGCCTGGCTAGCCACTACACATCCTCCGCTTCAAGTTTGGAGACGGTAAGGAACTCTTCCGGAGCCACGCGGATAGCGGCGCCGGTCGGACAGGCGCGGACGCAGGCAGGCCCGCCCTTGATCCCGGCGCACATGTCGCATTTGATCGCCTTCTTGGGTTTTTCGACCGCAGGATCGCTATGGTCGGATACCCAATTCTTGTCGGGCTCTCCGGGGCCAGGGCCAAAACCGAACAGCAGCCAGTTCAATATGCCCGGTTTCTTCGGCGGCACCTTGTCCATGCGGATCACCCCGTAGGGGCAATAGCGCTGGCAATTGCCGCAACCAATGCAGGTGTCATCGATGAACACTTCGCCATCAGGGCCGCGGTGGATGGCGTCCGGCGGACAGTCGGACATGCAATGCGGATGCTCGCAGTGACGGCAACTGGTCGGGACGTGAAGATGCGCGTAGGTGCGCCCCGCCTCGCGGTCGAGGCGTGACAGGCCTTCATGGCTGTCGGCGCAGGCTTTCTCGCAATTGTCGCAACCGACGCAGAGATTTTCGTCGATCAGCAGCACATCCGTGGCTTCGCCAATGCCATTGTCCACCAGGAAATTGGCGATCCCCGAATACATGTCGACCACGCCCGAGAAACTGTCCTTTTTCGCCTCGACAAAGGCGTTGATATCCTGCCGTGCCGCCATTTCCTTCTTCGCCTTGCGCAGAAGATCGGGATGGGCATCGAGCACTTTCTTGAACGCATCGCCGTTGATCTTGATCACTTCGGACTTGATCGCAGCTTTGACCGTCGCGGTGCGATAGCCACCGGCGATCAGCGTCATTTCACCGACATAGGAGCCGGCCGGCAGATAGGACAGGAACACCGGCTTGCCGCCAATCTGTTTCTCGACCACCATCGATCCGACGCGAATGACGTAAATATCATTGCCGTCGCCACCTTCCTCGATAATCGTCTCGCCGGCCCGGACATTGATAATCTCGCTGGACTCGACGACCTCGACAATATCTTCCTTGGTCAGGCCCGATCCGAACATCTGCAGCAATTGCCGCTCGGTGGATATCTGGGTGATCCGGCGTTTGGCGGCCGGGACCGAGGCTTGCAATTTGAGCGCAGCCGTGCGCGAAATTTCGACCAATATGACATCTTCAGCCGCCCTGATCGTCGCGCCACGGCGGCGTCCGGAAATCAGACCGACTTCGCCAAAGATAGAGCCCTGTTCGATCGGCACGGTGATCGAGGGATCGTCCGGATTGATTTCTACCGCCACCGAACCTTCGGCAATGGCAAACAGCGAACTACCCGGATCGCTTTTCTCGAAAATCACTTCGCCCCGGCGATAGCTTTGCGGCTCGCTGTCGAGCATGAACTCGCGCATCTGCAAAGGGGACAGATCGTTAAGAATGGTCACATTGGAGCGGAAGAATTCCAGCCATTCGTCGACCGAGCGGCGTTTTGGCAGGCTGGCAAATTTTGCTTCGAGTATCGGTTCGTCGGCAGGCTTCAGCTCTGTGTTGCCGTTGATGAACTCGATAACATCATAGCCCTGGTTCATGCAGTGCTTGATCAGCGGATAGCCAGCCAGCGCACCGATGACATATATGCCCTTCTTGGTGCTCTCGAATGCCGGCGACAATTTGGGATAGGCTTCGCGATCCTCGCTGGTAAATTCGATCCCGCATTCTTCGACGAACTTGCGCGGTGGCGCGCTACCCATGCGGGCGATGATCCGGTCGCATTTGATCACTTCCTGGCCGTCGCGGGTTTCCAGCACCAGCTCGCCATCCTTGACCTCGGCCGGCGTCGTCTCGTTACGGATATTGACCTTGCCCTGCTCGCCCGCTTCCATCAGCAGCTTCACATTGGCCTTCTTCGCCCGGGCAAATTCCGCCGAGCGGTTGAGAATGGTGACAACATTATTCTGCGCCGCATCGGCGGCAAGACCCAGCGCATTTTCGATACCCGCGTCGCCCGATCCGATGACCGTGATATGTTCGTCATAATATTCACCGGGATCATCGAGCTGATATTGCACCAGCTTATTGTCGCCGCCGGGACAGCGCATCAGATTGGGATTGCCTTGCGTCCCGATCGCCATGACGATGGTCTCGGCCAGTAGCGTATCACCGTTTTTTAGGGTGATGGTAAAATTGCCTTCGTCACCCTCGATCTTCACCGGCTCGGCTTGATACATGACATTCACGCCATGACCGGCGGTCTGTTCGTCCCATGTCCCCAGAATGGCTTCGCGCTTGCCCGCGTCAAATTCCATGTCCGAACGCAACACCAGCTGGCTGGGCGTCGCCATGACATGCTTGCCCTTCTGATATTTGTAGATGGTATCGGACAGATGATCGGTTTTCTCGAGCAGTACATGTTTCAGCTTCAGCTGCGCAGCGCGCCCAGCGGCGCTCATGCCGGCTGGTCCGGACCCGATTATGACTACTCGAAACTTGTCCGACACGCGCTTGCTTCCCCCCAATTGATTTTCGACCCGACGCACCCTCATACGTCATGTCGACCCGGTCCAGTTCACTGCCCGGTTGTAGCGCGACCCAAAAGATTGAACTTTGGCAGTATCTTACCAAAAAGCCTCTTCATTGCCAGTGCAAAATATCACAGTCATCTCCGCGCTTGTCAGGCAGTGGATCGCTCCGTATCTCTGCGCGACAATATCACGACACAAAATAGCTTGAGGAATGACCATGGCGAAACCAGCATTTTCGATGAATATCAGCCGCATCGCTCTGATAGTAGCGGCTCTGCTGGCACTGGCTGCTGTCGGAGTGCAGGTCTATCGCAGCACGACCGACGACTCTGGCGCAAGCTCGTCAGTCGCCGCTACCGATACAGAAACCGCGCCGAGCGTAGACGAGGTCATCGCCGGGCTGGAGAAGAAGCTGCAGGAAAACCCCGATGACGCGGAAAGCTGGCGGATGCTGGGCTGGAGCTATTTCGAGACGCAAAAATTTGCGGAATCGGCAACGGCAATGAAACGCGCGACCACGCTTGATCCCGACAATCCGGAATATTGGTCGATGCTGGGGGAAGCCCTGGTCATGACCAGCGATGGCCAGCAGGTCCCGCCTGACGCCGCCGAAGCTTTTCGCAATGCGCTGAAGCATGACGCAAAAGACCCGCGCGCACGCTATTTCCTCGCGGTGCAGAAAGACATATCCGGGGACCATAAGGGCGCGATCGATGACTGGTTTGCACTTCTCGCCGACACGCCTGCCGACGCGCCTTATGCCACCGATATCCGCCGCGTGATTGGCCAGGTGGCGGAGAATGAAGGCATTGATGTCGCCGCGCGTCTCGCCAAGGCAACACCGGCGGCACCCACCGGCGGTATCTCTACCGACGGCCCCGCAGTCGCCACCGCGGCGATCCCGGGACCCAGCAGCGCTGAAATGAAGGAGGCGGCTGCCCTGCCCCCCGGTCAGCAGGAAGCGATGATCGCCAATATGGTCGACGGGCTCGACAAGCGGCTGCAAGCCAATCCCAAGGATGCCAACGGCTGGATCATGCTGATCCGCAGCCGCATGCAACTGGGCCAGACGGTGCAGGCGAAACAGGCACTGGATCGGGGACTGAAAGCGTTTAAGAATGACGGAGCAGAAGCGAAACGGATCAGGGAAGCGGCTGCGGCACTAGGGGTTTAGGCAAGCTCCTCGACGCCAGCGAAGAAATGATGCGGCAGTCGCCGACCGTGCCATCGCCGGAACATTGCAGCATAAGCGTCAATTCGTCGCGCAGGGCGGTGAGATCGGCGATTTTCTGTTCGACGGCGAGCAGATGCGCCGACGCCACTTCATCGATCGCACCGCAAGGCTCTGCATTATCGTCGGCCAGTGTCAGCAATTCGCGGACTGACTTCAGCGTAAAGCCCAGGTCGCGCGACCGCCGTATGAACATCAACCGTTCCAGATGGGAGAGTTCATAGTCGCGATAATTGCCCTGCGTTCTGGCCGGTTTTGGCAGCAGCCCCGACGCTTCATAATAGCGAATGGTTTCGACCTTCGTCCCGGTCGTCTTTGCCAGTTCCCCTATTTTCATTGCTTGACCCTATAGTTACTACAGGGTGCATAGCTAGGGACGAATCGCAAATTGTCTAGGGAAATTTGATGGCCGGAAATTGTTGTGGAAGCGGAACAGACGATCAGGCGTCGCTGAATGACCCGCGCTGGCGGCTGGCTTTGTGGATAGCGCTCGCCGTCAACGCGAGCATGTTCATCTTTGAATTTGCCGCCGGTGCCGCAGCAGACTCACGCGCGCTGCAGGCCGATGCCCTCGATTTCTTCGGCGACAGCGCCAATTACGCGATCAGTTTGGTGGTGGCAGGCATGGCGCTGAGCTGGCGCGCTCGCACCGCATTTCTGAAAGGTATAACATTACTCTCATTCGGGCTCTGGGTGCTGGTGACGGCGATCCTCGCCTTCATCAACGGCACCGCGCCGCATGCCGAAATGATGGGAATCGTCGGCGCGATGGCGCTGGTCGCCAATGTCGGCGTTGCCTTGCTGCTATACCGTTTCCGCACCGGTGACGCGAATATGCGCTCGGTATGGATATGTTCGCGCAACGACGCGATCGGCAATGTCGCGGTGATGATCGCGGCGCTCGGCGTGTTCCAGACGGGCAGCGCCTATCCCGATCTGGCGGTCGCCGGCCTATTGGCGGCGCTGGCGATCAGCGGCGGCTGGCAGATAGTCTGGCAAGCCCGCAGCGAGATGCGCTCGGTGAGCGCAGAGGCGAAACGAGCGGAGGATCGGTGAAGAGGGTGATACATCCTCTCCGCTTGAGAAACAGAACAAGCTTTATCTGAACAACGGCTCGCCAAAACTCCTCAGCTTGCGACTGTGCAGTGTTCCGGCTTCCGCTTCTTTCGCAAGCAGGTCGATCGCGCGCAGTCCGATCGCGAGATGCTGGCCCACGCGTTCCTGATAGAAAGCGTCCGCCATGCCGGGCAGCTTGATCTCTCCGTGCAGCGGCTTGTCCGAGGCGCAGAGCAATGTCCCGTAGGGCACGCGGTAGCGATAGCCGTTGGCGGCGACGGTCGCGGATTCCATATCGATCGCGATGGCGCGGGACTGGTTGAGCCGCTTGGCGATCTGTTCGAAACGCAGTTCCCAGTTGCGGTCGCCGGTGGTGACCACGGTGCCGGTGCGCAATTGCTGCTTGAGCTTGGATTTGTCGATGCCGGTCTCTTCCTGCACCGCCTGGGTGAGCGCCAGCTGCACTTCGGCTATTGTCGGCAGCGGAATGCTGGGCGGGAGCACGTCATCGAGGACGTTGTCGTCGCGCAAATAAGCGTGGGCAAGGACATAGTCACCGAGCCGCTGGGTCCGGCGGAGCGCGCCGCAATGGCCGATCATCAGCCAGACGTGCGGGCGGAGCACCGCGAGATGGTCGGTAATCGTTTTGGCATTGCTCGGACCGACGCCGATATTGACCAAGGTCACGCCGGGACGACCATCACTGCGGACCAGATGATAGGCCGGCATTTGCGGCGGCTTGGCGATGGGCGGAGCGGAAGGCTTGCCATCCTGACCGGTGATCCGGTTGCCGGGTTCGACCAGCATCGTGGCTTTGCCGGATGTCACTTCCTTCAGGCCATGTTCGACAAATTCGTCGACATAGCGCTGATAGTTGGTGAACAGGATGAAGGGCTGGAAATGCTCGGGCGCGGTCGCGCAATAATGGCGGATCCGGTGCAGCGAATAATCGACCCGCTCGGCGGTGAACAAAGCCAGCGCAGAGGCTTCCTCGCCTTGGAAAATCTGGCCACCATCGACGATTTCGTCATTGGTTTTGACAAGATTTGGCGTGTGGAAATAATTGGGCAGCTTTTCCTTCTTCGCCCGGTCGAGCCCGGCACCGGCATCCTCGAGCGCAAAGGCCAGCGGTATCGGCGTGTCCGACAGGCCGACCCAGATTTTAGCGGTAAAGGTGGTGTCGATACGTTCCAGCTGGTCGAGCAGATAGAGACGGTATAATTTCGGTTCGGTTATCGTCGTCCGGTATGTGTTGATATCCGCGAGATGCCCCGATGCCAGATGGCTGGTTTCGGTCGCCTGATCGGCCGGAATCTGGACACTGATCTGCGGGTAAAGACCCTGTTGACGATCGTCCCTCGACAATTTCGATGTCGCATAGCGGGCAAAGCGTGTCGCCGTGACTGCGATTTGTTCGGTATAGAGTTTTTCAAGCAAGGCCACGGCTTCGGCTGGCGTGGCGCATAGAGTGGAATCGGTTGTCATGTAGTCTCCGTTACAGTTTCAGCCCTTTAACGGAAAAACAGGGCAAAGGGAAAAACTAACGGCGGGAAAGTTCGAGAAAGCGGGCCGCTGCCTCGAATTCCGCCTGTTTGAGATTGCGCATCCCCACGGCCACGTCGTCTCGGCCCCATTGCTGTTCCTGCCAAAGTTCTTCGAGGTTGACGATTGGCCAAAGCGTTTCGCTATCATGGGTCTGTTCCACGAGACCCAGAGTGGCGATCAAAGAGCCGGACAGGCCGACAAGGGAAAGCATCGCGGCGACGGTAAAGCCGTCCTGCGCCTCGACCACATTGGCCAGACGCGTGATCGTGTCTTCCGGCTGTGCTTCATACCGGATGCCGTGGATCAGATTGAAGCCGACATCATAGCGTTGCCGCGCCCAGTCGAGCAACGGGTCCCAATGTTCTGCCTGATGGTCGATCAGCGCCTGCTGACCTTCATCAGCGCGATAGTAGAGCATGTCGCTGTCGGCAAAAGCGGCGATACGACCGACGATCCGGTCGCGCTCGCTTTCGACCTGATCAAGCGCGCCCTGCGCCAGACCGGTCAGCGGCATCGACGCGGGAATGATATCCTCGCCCTGCGCCGCCCATTCAGCCGCAATCGCGTCGGCAAGTCCGGGCATCGGCACGGCAAGCTGGTTGCGCTGCGGTGTCTTCATCGGACGTCCGTCGAGCGAGATCGCAAAGGCGTCGCCGACCGGCGATACCGATACGTCCTTGTAGAAACGTTTCATGGAGCGTCCGTGCCTTCTGCCGCTTTGGCCATTGCTTCTTCGGCGACCCGGGCGCGAATATATTTGCGGATGATCCAGACCGGCGCAGCCCACATCTGGGCCATGCCCAAAAAGATCAGCGGATAGCCCGAAAGCGGAGGAACCGGCGGCAGGCGATCGAGCACGATAGCCAATCCGAGCATCACCAGCACCACGCCGAGTAAACGGACAAAACTGACCAGAAAATGCACAGCTTTGGCCTGTTTTTCCTTTATCGGGTCGGGAATATACTCGGGTTCGTCATCAATCGGTTCGCTCATCGGTTCAATATTCCGTTCAAATCCGCCATGGTGGCCGCCACGACTTCGGCGCCGGCGCTGATCAGTTCATGCTCGTCATGATAGCCCCAGTCGACCCCGACCGCGCGCACCCTGGCGTTGACCGCCATCTCCATATCGAAGCTTGTATCGCCGATCATCGCCGTGGTCTCGGGCGAGGCGCCGGCTTCGGCTATTGCCAGCTCGACCATCGCCGGATGCGGCTTGGACGGATGCCGGTCTGCGGTCTGCAACGTGACAAAACGATCAGAAAGCCCGTGGGTTTCCAGCACATGGCGAAGACCGCGATCCGACTTGCCCGTGGCCACGCCCAACACCCAGCCGGATGCTTCCAATTCTTCCAATATTTCGAGCAGTCCATCATAAAGCGGTTCGTGAACACCGCCCGTCTGACGCAACTCGCGAAAGCCGTCTTTATAGGATTGGGTCACCGCGGCGACGATCGTGTCATCGCCTTCCGGGTGCAATTGCGCCACCGCTTCCATCAGGCTGAGGCCGACGATCCGGCGCACCAGATGATGATCGGGCGGAATCAGTCCGTGTTTTTCAAAGGCCTGATCCATCGAGGCGCAGATATTCGCCTGGCTATCAACCATCGTGCCGTCGCAGTCGAACAAGGCGAGCTTGTTGGTCATCTTGTCCCGAATTCCTTCATCAGATGGGCCATCGCACGGCGACCGGTAGCATCCAGCGCCGCAGCGGCTTTTTCCCGCACCGCAGCCGGTTTGTTCTGGCCAAGCTTGGCGGTTGGGCGCCAGGCCAATATTTCCATTTCAAAGCCGACAATCGCGTCGACCATCTTGTCGAATTTTTCCGGGTCCATCTTGTCCCGATGCCACGGTTTTTTGGGAGTCAGCTTCGCTTCGTTCCGGGCTGACAGGTCGTCCAGCAGACTGATCAGGCCTTCACGCTCCATCTGGCGGACCGTGCCTTCCAGCTCCAGAGCCAGATAATTCCAAGTCGGCACCTGATCGTCGATCCCGTACCAGTCCGGACTGATATAGGCGTCGGGACCGTTGATCACGCACAGCGCTTTGCCGTTGGCGATATGCCTGGTCAGCGCATTGCCACGCGACAGGTGGAATTGCAGCGCGCCGTCGCCGGTCGAAAACACCGGTACATGCGCGACCCGCGGGCCATCCGGCGTCTCCGCAAAGAACATCCCGAAACCGATATCGGCAATCATCGCCTCGAGCGCGGCCCGCTCGTCGGCGTCCTGATGATCATTGGCCGATTTGGGCCAGCGGAAGGCGGGATCCGGATGCATTATTTGGGTTTCTTGTGGAGAGCCTGTTTGACCTTTGCCTTGTGCGGCATGTTCTTCTTGTGCGTCGCCTTGCCGGCATTCGGACGTTCCCGCTTGGTCGGTTTGCCCGCCTTGGTCGGCTTGCCATCGGTTTCGCCACGGCCACGACGTTCGCCGCGCTTGTCCTTGCGGATCATCTTGGCGTGCGCCTTGGCTTGCTGTTTGCGGACCATTTTGCCGCCCGGCTTCTTCTCGTCGAGCGGAAGATCACCGAGGATCAGGTCGAGACCGAGATTATCGATAGATTCCGCAAAATGGGTCGGCAGGTCCGCGGTCACGTCCAGATTGTGGCCGTCGGGATGCTCGATCCGCAGCCGCCGTGCGTGCAAATGCATCTTGCGGCTGATCGTGCCGGTCAGGAACGCATCCTTGCCGCCATATTTGCCGTCGCCGACAATCGGATGGCCGATAGCCGCCATATGCACACGCAACTGATGGGTGCGCCCGGTATGGGGTTGCAATTCGACCCAGCAAGCGCGGTTGCCGGCCCGTTCGATAATCCGGTAGCGCGATTTGGCTGACTGGCCGTTTTCTTCGTCGACGTGCATTTTCTCGCCGCCGGAACCCGGCTGCTTCGAGAGCGGCAGATCGATCACGCCATCGGCAATCTCCGGCACGCCCATGACGAGCGCCCAGTAAACCTTGCGCACGTCGCGACCGGAAAAGCGTTTCGAGAAAAAGGCTGCTGCCCCCGGCGAACGCGCCAGCAGGATTACGCCGCTGGTGTCCTTGTCGAGTCGGTGGACCAGTTTCGGTCGCGATTTCGCATCATAGGTCAGCGCGTCGAGCAGTCCGTCGAGATGGGTTGTCGTCTTGCTGCCGCCTTGCGTCGCCAGGCCGGGAGGCTTGTTGACCACGATCGCGGCCTTGTCCTTGTGAATCACCAGTTCCCGGGCAAAATCGATCTGGTCCTGTGACAAGTCTGATTTGGCTTTGGCAACGCGGCCCGGCCGTTCGATTTCCTGTGGCGGTACGCGCATGACCTGTCCGGCCTGAATCCGGTCACCCGGCGAGACTCTTTTGCCATCCAGCCGCAATTGCCCGGTCCGCGCCCAGCGCGACACGATATTGAAGGGGACATCTTCCATATGCCGCTTGAACCAGCGGTCGACGCGAATATCGTCGTCATCGGGAGAAACCGTGAATTGCCGGACATCGAGTGTCTTCAGCGCCTGCATCTGTTCCTTGGGCGAGCCCTGGGGCGATTCTTCGTCGGAGCCGCTTTCGGCTGTGGGGTCAAAGCCGCTCATGCCAGTGCCCTCACCGCCATAAGGCCGGCAAACAGGGCCAGCACGGAACCGACGACGGAGACCAAGGCATATATCATTGCGATGCCCCATTCACTGCGTTCGATCATATTGAGAACTTCCAAACTAAAGGCCGAAAAAGTTGTAAAACCACCAAGCAGGCCAACGCCAAGCAACAGCCGCCACGGCTCATCGACAAAATTGCTGCGGGCCAGCACACCAGCCAGCACACCCATCAACAAACCACCGGTCACATTAGCGACAAAAGTGCCAATGGGATAACTCACGGGAGCAAGATGAAAGACAAGACGGCCGAGATGATAGCGTCCAGCCGCACCCATCGCACCGCCTGCCATGACAAGAAGGGTAGCGTTCATGGGCGTCCCTTAGTCGGCTTGAGTCATTTTTCCAAGCATATCATTGGTAAGCCACAAGCGAATGGCAGTCGCGAGGCCCGGCGGTTGCGTTGCGGAGATCCGCTCGACGTCGATCCGCGCGACCAATGCATTGAGCGGTAGACCGCGACTGTCCGACGCCGTTTTCAGCATATCCCAGAATAATGGTTCGAGCGAAATCGACGTCTGATGCCCGGCAATGGTGATGCTGCGCTTGACCGGCGGGTGAAAGATTTCGGGCTTTTCTATATCCACCCGGCCAATTCCCGTCGCACCAGTGTCTCCAGCATGTCTATGCCGGCTTCGCTATCATTGAGGCACGGCAGATAGGCAAATTTTTCGCCGCCGCCGGATATAAATTGCTCCTTGCCCCGTATCGCCAGTTCCTCGCAGGTTTCGAGACAGTCACTGGAAAAGCCCGGCGCGAAGATCGCGATATTCTTCTTTCCCTGCCCTGCCAGCGCCTCCAGCACGGTGTCGGTCGCCGGGCCCAGCCATTTTGCCCGGCCGAATCGCGACTGGAAAGCCACGACCAGTTCGCGGCCCATCTTCTCGGACAGCAGCCGCGCGGTTTTCTGGCAGTGACAATGATAGGGATCGCCCAGTTCCAGCGTGCGTTGCGGCATGCCATGGAAACTGGCGACAATCGCATCCGGCACAAAATCCAGCGCCGCAATATCGCGCTCGAGACTGGTCGCCAGCGCATCGATATAGGCCGGGTCATCATGATAGGCGGGCAGCAACCGGATCGCCGGTTGCCAGCGCATCGCGGCAATCGCGTCGAATACCGCATCATGCACGCTCGCGGTGGTGGCACCGCTGTATTGCGGGTAGAGCGGCGCGACCAATATGCGGTCGCATCCAGCTGCTTTCATCGCGTCGAGCCGGGAAGCAATACTCGGATTGCCGTAGCGCATTGCCCAGTCGACTATCACGCCGTCCATTTTGCCGACAAGCTTCTCCGCCTGCTTGCGCGTGTAGAAAGCCAGCGGCGAACCGTCTTCGGTCCAGACCAGGCTATAAGCCTGAGCCGATTTAGCCGGTCGGGTGTTGAGGATGATCCCGCGCAATATCGGCTGCCAGATGATCGAGGGAATCTCGACCACCCTCTTGTCCGACAGAAATTCCTTGAGATAGCGTTTGACCGCTTTCTTCTCGGGCGCGTCGGGCGTACCGAGATTGACCAGCAACACGCCGATCTTTTTCGCCGCAACCGGCGGATGATCCGATGGCAATGGTCCGATGGCTCTCATGATACTTCCCCGAACAAGGGCAATTGCCGGAACCTGGTGCCGGTTGCCGAAAACAGCGCGTTGGCGACAGCCGGTGCAACTGCTGGAACACCGAGCTCTTCGTAACCGGCAGGCTTTTCGTCGCTTCTGAGAAATTCTATCTGGATTGGCGGGATCTCCGCCAGCCGCGGCAGGGACAGATCGCGCAACCGCTTCGCCGTCGGCAGTCCGTCCTGAAACCGGGTCGCGCTGCCCAGAGCCATCGCCAGTCCGAAGACGATGCCCCCTTCAATCTGTTGCCGGGCGATATCGGGGTGAATGATCCGGCCGATGTCTACGGTCGCCGAAATGCGGCTGACCTCGAGACCGCCGGTCCCCCGGCTCGCGCTCGCGATCACGGCAATATGACCGCCGCGCATGCTGTGGCAGGCCATGCCCTGACCGCTGCCGTCCAGACCGCCGTCCCATCCGGCCATCGCGGCAACGCCGGTCAGACAGCGGGTCAGTCGTGGCGCATTGTTCATCATCTGCATGCGGAAGGACAAAGGCTCGATGCCGGCCTTAGCCGCAAGCTCGTCAATGAACGATTCGAGATAGAATATATTGCTGCTATGGGCGTTACTGCGCCAGTTTCCCGTCGGCACACCGACGAAGGCGCTATGGTGATCGACGGTCAGATTGGGAATATCATAGGGCACCTCGAGACCGGCCACAGCCTTGCTATCGGCTTCCCCGATCGAGGACCGCATCGCCTCCACATTATCCACCCCGTCAAACAGCCGCTTGACCTGTTCGCGGGAGGATGGCGGAGCGGCGATTTTAATCTGCAATGCTTCGACACGCCCGGCCTTGGCCATCGCAGCGTCCAGCCGCGCCTGGCTCGGTGCCCGGTAATGATCGTGCATCAAATCTTCGGCGCGCGACCAGACCAGCTGCACCGGTCGTCCCATTTTCTTGGCAATCTGGGCCACCTGTCCGGCGATCTCATTATCAAGATTGCGGTCGAACGAGCCGCCGCTCAACATCGGATAGAGGGTCACACGGTCCTGACCGATATTCAAGACTTTGGCAGCCGCATTGACGGCCGCGACCGGAGCCTGAGTGGCCATCCACAGTTCCAGTCCGCCATCCTTATATTCTGCGGTAGCCGTCCGCGTTTCGATCGGAGCATGCACAGCAGCTTCGGCCTGGTAGCGCGCCCGATAGACATTATCGTCGTCAAACACATCCCTGGTATCGCCGCGCGACACAAAACGTATGCCGGGCCCGCCTTCCAGCGCCTCCTGCAAGGCCGTATCGATCTTGTCGCTATTGGCCATGAAACCCTTGGTCTCGAACACCGGAATCATTTTATCCAGCGCCCGATTGGCCGCCCACCAGTTGGTCGCCACAGCCGCGATCCATTTCTCGCTTTGCACCACGTCGATAAAGCCGGTGATCTTGCCTGCCCCCGCGCGGTTGAATGATTTCAGCCGGGTTTCGCCAATCGGTCCTTGCCGGATCGCGGCGAACACCATGTCCGGCAGCCGGATATCGCCGGCGAAATTGGCAGAACCGTCCAGTTTGCTGGGCAGATCAAGGCGCGGCACATCCTGCCCGATCAAATTGCCTTCGCCTGCCGGACGGAGCGGAACGGGGTCGGGCAAAGTCTGCGCGGCTGCATCGCGAACCACTTCGCCGAAGCGCAGTTTCTTGTCGCCGCTGGAGATCACGCCATTCTCGACCGTACAGGTCTCCCAGGCCACATCCCATCGGGCAGCCGCTGCCTTGGTCAGCAGGACGCGCGCTGCGGCACCCGCTTCGCGAAAGCTTTCTGCGAAAGCCGGGATCGACGTCGAATCCGCGGTCACGAGAAATTGATCGCGGACACCGACATTCTGCGCGATCCATTGCACCGCTCCATATTCTGCCAGTTTTCCGGTTCCGGCAGGCATCAGGCTTTCTGCCCATTGTTCGGCCAGCAGACCATTGCTGTACAGGGGATTGATCGGAGCCGGTTCAACCGCAACGGTGCGCCAGTCGGCACCGAGTTCGTCGGCAAGAATTTGCGGCAGCACGGTATAGACGCCCTGCCCCATTTCGCTTTGCGGCACGACCACCGTGACCTGTCCGGCTTCGGATATTTTCAGAAAAGCGCCGAAAATCTGCTCATTCTCGGTGGCGGCGACATTGGGTTCGTAGCTGCGGGGCCAGATCGTCCAGGCAACAACCAAACCGGCACCGGCGGCACCACCGATCAGGAATTTGCGTCGGCTCAATCCGCTGGACGAATCTTCAACCTGCTCAATTTTTGTTTCAGCCGCCATGGGGCTCCTTCAGCAAACCGAGCCGGGGTATTTCCATTTTCGGGCAACGGTCCATGACGACCTTCAAACCGGCTGCTGTTGCGCGCGCAGCTGCTGTTTCGTTGATCACGGCGAGCTGCATCCAGACTGCTTTGGCACCGACTGCGATCGCTTCGTCAACCGTTTCACCGGCGGCTTCGGAATTGCGGAAGATATCGACCATATCGATCTCACCTTCGATGTCCGCCAGCGATTCAACCACGGTCACACCATATAGTGACTGTCCGGCAAGAACCGGATTGACCGGAACCACATCATAGCCCTGTCCGAGCAGAAACTTGAAAACCTCGTTGCTCGCGCGCTCCGGTTTGTTCGATGCGCCGACCAGTGCGATGCGTTTTGTCGACGTCAGCAGTTCAGCTATTTCCTGATCAGTTTTCAGCAGCATGATGCCATTCCTATCGTTTATTGATTATCCAGCCATGTCGCGAGCTTCTGGGCGATATCGCGAAAAGCCTGTCCGTCCGCACGGTCCGTGCTGGCAGGAGGGGTTCCGCCATCGCTCGACTTGCGAATTTCGATATCGAGCGGAATTCTGCCCAGAAAAGGCATGCCCATGGTCTTGGCCGCGGCTTCCGCCCCGCCCGTTCCGAAAGGATCGCTCGCTTCGCCGCAATGCGGGCATTGATAGCCGGCCATATTCTCGACCATGCCGATGATCGGAATTTTCGCCTGATTGAACAGATCAACCGCGCGGGTTGCGTCCATCAGCGCCAGATCCTGCGGCGTCGAAACGATCACCGCGCCAACAGGTTTGTGATTCTGCATCATCGACAGTTGCACATCACCGGTACCGGGCGGCATATCGACGATCAGCTCCTCGACATCGCCCCAGTGCGCGTCGATCAACTGCTCGAGCGCCTTGCCCGCCATCGGCCCGCGCCAGGCAATCGCCTGCCCCGGTTTCGCCAGATGGCCCATCGACAGCACCGGAACATCATATTCATTGGGTACCGGGATCAGCTGTTTGCCTTCCGCCTCGGGACGCTTCCCTTCACAATGGAGCAGCCGCGGCTGCGACGGACCATATATATCGGCGTCGACCATCCCGACCTTGCGGCCCAGTCGCTGCATCGCAATCGCCAGATTGGTGGAAAGCGTGGACTTGCCGACACCGCCCTTGCCACTGGCCACGGCGATCAGCCGCCGCTCGACCTTCTCGGCGGTCATCGCGACATCGACTTTCTCGACACCGTCGAGCGCCAACAATTTGCCTTTCACAGCAATCTCGATCTGGCCGCGCTCGCGCACGTCGAGCCCGCCAACGTTGAGGACCAGAGAGATACGGCCTTCGGAAAATTTTACGGCGCTGAAACGGCCTTTGGCAACAGTGTCCAGCGCGGCTTCGATTGTTGAAATATCGGTCATCCGATCGACATAGTTACACTTTTCTCGGATTGACACTGTTTTTCTGGCGGCGTGCTACCTATAAAGAAACTATGAATGATAATATTAACGGTGAAGCGCACCGCAGATCGATTTTTGGCTCAATCCTGAACATGGCGGGCCCTTGGGGCAATAACGGCGACAGCGGCAATGAGGGCGGCAATGGCGGCGGCCCCCGCAATCCATGGGGCAATCCTCCTGGCGGTTCGTCCGGCGGCGGACGCAAGGGTGCCGGCTCTCTCGAAGAATTGTTCAAAAAAGGCACGGGCGGCGGATTCAAGGGCGGCATTCCCAAACGCCCCGGCGGACGGTCCTGGTGGCCTCTTATGGCGATCGGCTTCATAGTCCTCTGGGTCCTGCTGACCAGCATCCACCGTGTCAGCCCTCAGGAACGCGGCGTTGTAACCTTCCTGGGTTCCTATTCGCGGACCATGCAGCCGGGTCTGCATTTCTCGCTTCCCACTCCGCTCGAACAGGTAACAAAACTCGACGTCGAGGAAATCCGGACAATCGATATTCCGGAAGGAGAAGCTGAAAAGCTCATTCTCACCGGCGATCAGAATATCGTCGATCTTGCCTATTCAGTCCGCTGGAACATCAAGGCACCGGAGCTTTTCCTTTTCCAGATCGCCGAACCGGAAGAAACAATCAAGGAAGTGGCCGAAGCCTCGATGCGCGCATCGGTTGCGAACTTCACTCTTGATGACACCATCGGTTCCGAACGGACGGAAATTGAACAGCAGGTCGAACGCAACATGCAGCAATTGCTCGACGGCTATGGCGCCGGTGTTGTCATTCGCGGCATCGCGATCAAGAAAGCCGACCCTCCTGCGAAAGTGAACGATGCCTTCAAGGAAGTGTCTGCTGCTCAACAGACAGCACAGACCTATCTCAACGAAGCACGCGCTTATGCGCAGCAACTCACCGCACAGGCACAAGGTGAATCGGCGGCCTTCGACAAGGTTTATGAAGAATATCGTCTGGCACCGACGGTCACGAGACAGCGTATGTATTATGAAACGATGGAACGTGTCCTGTCCAAGGTCGACAAGACAGTAATCGAGGCGAGAGGCGTTACACCTTATCTGGCCTTGCCCGAACTGAAGAAACGGTCGCAGCAGGCCCCCATTTCGACCGTGGAGGCAAAATAATGAGCCGGATATTCCAGAACCCCGTCGCGCTTGGCGTGATCGTCATCGCCCTGTTGTTCACATTGTTGAACACGCTCATCATCGTGCCGGAAACGCGCCAGGGCGTGGTTGTGCGCTTCGGTGAACCGATTCGCATCATCAACCGTTATCAAAATGGCGTCCCTTTCGGCCAGACAGGCGCCGGACTGCTTCCAAAAATTCCGTTCATCGAGCAGGTCGTATGGATCGACAAGCGCATCCTCGACGTCGAGATGGAACAGCAACAGGTTCTGGCAACCGACCAGCTTCGTCTGCAAGTTGATGCCTTTGCCCGGTTCCGGATCACCGATCCGCTGCGCATGTATATCGCAGCCGGCAGCGAAGAGCGGGTTTCGGAAGAGCTTCGCCCGATCTTGGGATCTGCGTTGCGAAACGAACTCGGCAAGCGGCCGTTTGCCGCCCTGCTTAGCCCGGAACGTGGCCAGGTGATGGACAATATTCAGGCCGGCCTCAACCGGGTCGCTCGCCAATATGGCGCAGAGATTGTCGACGTCAGGATCAAACGCGCCGATCTCCCAGACGGCACACCGCTGGACAGCGCTTTCGAAAGAATGCGGACAGCGCGTGATCAGGAAGCGCGAACCATTCGTGCGCAAGGGGCAAAGCAGGCGCAGATCATTCGCGCGGAAGCCGACGCGAGTGCTGCGAGAACCTATGCAGAAAGCTTTGGCAAGGACCCGAAATTCTATGATTTCTACCGTGCCATGAAAAGCTATGAAACGACATTCCTGCCGAGCACTGCGGGTGGTCCGGAAAGTTCATTCGTCCTTTCTCCGGACAATGAATATCTACGTCAGTTCCGCGGTCAGTAGGGAGTTTTGGCAACCAGCCACGAGATAGTCGACGCTTATTATAGCGCCTTGTCGGCTATGGACGTGGACCGGTTTGAAGCTCTGCACCATGCCGATGTCGTATATAATGTATCCGGCAATACGATTATCTCGGGCCGGTACGACAGCTTTGCCGCGCTGAAACAGGTGTTGCCTGCCATTTTCGCGGCGCTCGATTTCGATCGCTTTCAATTCGCGGTAAAATGGCGGGTGATGAACGAAAGCCCGGACAGCGCGACCGCTATCATGGAAGCCAAAGGCCTAGCGCGGAACGGGCAACGCTATGACCAGCGCTACGTGCATATTTTCGCGTTCAGAGACGGGAAGATCGCTTCGGTTCACGAATTTTTTGATACCCAGTTGGCCAATGACGCTTTGGGGTTCAATGGAATGCCTCCGTACGAAAACGACGGGCCGTTCGAATTTTGACGGTCGGGAATGGAACGAGACCCCTATTCGACCACAACTGTCGTTTTTTCTGCGCAGAGCCCGCTTTTTTCGACCAAATGGCGATTCTCGGGTTGCGAAAAAGCTTTGAGGCACCCAAATAGGTTGGCATCGGGAATGTCTCGCAGTCCTGTGTTTAGGATCGGCGAACAAATATGGTAACATTCAATTTCCGTTCATGAAAATTGCGCCATTCATTCTGCGATTTTGAACGGATTTGGCGGCAGACATTCATTTCTTCCGCCGGAATTTTGAGAGGAAAATATCAGTGCGTTACGCTTACGGAATTTCAGCAGCTCTGCTTTTGGCCGGCAGTGCAGCCACCCTGACCGGCATCGGTCCGGCCGGGGCACAGACCGCCGCCAACGATAGCTCGGTGATGCGCAATGTAGTGCCGCGCGCAAATGCTCCGATGAGTTTTGCCGACCTGACAGAGCAATTGCAGCCTGCCGTGGTCAACATTTCCACCACCCAGCGCGTCCCTGTGGCCAATAACAATCCTTTTGCCGGCACACCTTTCGACGGCCTGTTCGGAAACCGCCAGGGCGGCTCCGGTGGCGCACAGACCCGCGAGGCGCAGTCGCTGGGATCAGGCTTCATCATTTCCGCTGATGGCTATGTCGTCACCAACAACCATGTTGTCGCGCCGGGTGACCGCAACGCGAAGATCGAATCGATCACCGTGATCATGCCGGACCGCACCGAATATGTAGCCGAACTCGTCGGTCGCGATGCAGCATCGGATATTGCCGTGCTCAAGATCAAGGCAAACAAACCCCTGCCGTTCGTCAAATTCGGCGACAGCACGGGCGCCCGGGTTGGTGACTGGGTCATTGCCATCGGCAATCCATTCGGTCTCGGCGGAACGGTAACCACCGGCATATTATCCGCAATTCACAGAAACACCGGACAGGGCGGCGCTTATGATCGCTTCCTGCAGACTGACGCTTCGATCAACCGCGGCAATAGCGGTGGACCAATGTTCGACCTCAACGGCAATGTCATCGGCATCAACAATGCGATCATTTCGCCAACCGGCGGCAATGTAGGCATCGGTTTTGCCATTCCCGCAGAAGTTGCTGCTCCGATTGTCGAAACGCTGAAAGCCGGACAGACGATCGAGCGCGGTTATCTTGGCGTCCAGATCAGCACTCTTTCCGAAGATCTTGCGGACTCGCTTGGTCTGGAGAAGAATAGCGGTGAATTCGTCCAGCGGGTTGAGCCGGACGAAGCGGCAGCAAAAGCCGGTATCCAGGCCGGTGACGTGATCACCAAGGTGAACGGCAAGACGGTCACCCCTGACCAGACCCTGTCCTATCTGGTTGCCAATCTTCCCGTAGGCACCAATGTTCCGATCGAACTGGTTCGCAACGGCAAGGCCATCAAGGTCAATGCCAAGCTTGGCAAACGCCCTTCGGAAGAAGAACTGGCCAGCAGCACCTTCGATCCTGATGCAGAAAACAATACTCTGAACCAGAAGGATGACAGCGCCAGTGCGCAGGCAACCGCCGATGCACTGGGGTTATCCGTGGTCGACCTGACTGCGGTAATTGCACGCCAAATCGGTGTCCCTGCTACGGCAAAGGGCGTTGTCGTATCGATCGTCAATCCGAACAGCGATGCTGCTCAGAAAGGCATTAAACGCGGTTATCTGATCACCAGCGTCAATCGTCAGCCAGTGAACAGCGCGGCCGATCTGGACAAGGCGATCGGCGAGGTGATACGCGCCAAACGCAGCGCGGTGCTTCTGCAGATCCGACAAGGTGCTCGCGATCCGGTCTTTGTCGCGGTCCGTCTGCAGGACGACTAGCCACTTCTAAACAAATGTAACAGAAAAAGGCCGGTGCTTGACGCCGGCCTTTTTTTTGCGTCAAGCTGGGCGCAGCTTTGCAAAACAATTGAGGGAATCCGCCAATGGCCGATGCGACAGAAATTTTTCTCGGACTGGGCGGCGGCGAACGGCAAAGCCTCGCTCTGTCCCGCGCCAACCGGCACGGCCTGATCGCTGGCGCCACCGGCACCGGCAAAACCGTCACGCTTCAAGGGCTGGCCGAGAGTTTTTCCGCCAACGGCGTACCGGTCTTTGTAGCCGACGTCAAAGGTGACCTGTCGGGGATTTCGATGTCCGGTTCCTCGCAGTTCAAACATGCCGACAAGCTGGAGGAACGGGCCAGCGAACTGGGTATGAGCGATTATGCCTATTCCGATAATCCGGCGATATTCTGGGACCTGTACGGCAAGCAGGGCCATCCGATCCGGACCACGATTACGGAAATGGGACCGCTGTTGCTCGCACGGCTGATGGATTTGAATGATACGCAAGAAGGCGTACTCAACATCGTGTTCCGCTTTGCCGACGAAGAAGGCTTGCTGCTGCTCAACCTCGACGACCTGCAGTCGATGCTCGCTTATACCGCAGAGAACGCAAAACAACTGTCCGCCAAATATGGCAATGTCAGCAAGGCCAGCGTCGGCGCCATCCAGCGCCAGTTGCTGCAACTCGACAGTCAGGGCGCGGGCCAGTTTTTTGGCGAGCCGGCTCTGGAAATCGATGATTTCATCAAATGCGATGATCAGGGTCGCGGCTATATCAACGTGCTCGCCGCCGACCAGCTGATGCGCAGTCCCAAACTTTATGCGACCTTCCTGCTCTGGCTACTCGCCGAATTGTTTGAAACATTGCCGGAGGTCGGCGATCCGACCAAGCCGAAACTGGTTTTCTTCTTCGATGAAGC
The DNA here is from genome assembly GCF_963975555.1 of uncultured Parasphingorhabdus sp. Classification (GTDB taxonomy): domain Bacteria; phylum Pseudomonadota; class Alphaproteobacteria; order Sphingomonadales; family Sphingomonadaceae; genus Parasphingorhabdus. The sequence continues at coordinate 99,715 of NZ_CAXBHH010000003.1, forward strand.
CCATCTGCTGTTCGACGATGCACCCAAGGCGCTCGAAGACAAGATCGAGCAAGTCGTCCGCCTGATCCGTTCGAAAGGCGTCGGGGTGTTTTTCGTCACCCAGAACCCGATCGACATACCCCAGAAAATAGCCGGCCAGCTCGGCAACCGTGTCCAGCATGCCCTGCGCGCCTTCACCCCGCGCGACAAGAAAGCGATCAAGGCCGCCGCCGACACGTTCCGGATCAATCCCGATCTCGATGTCGAGCAGGCGATCACCGAATTGCGGGTCGGCGAAGCGCTCGTCTCGACCTTGCTGGAAGATGGCGCACCTTCGATTGTCCAGCGGACCTTGATCAAGCCGCCGCGCTCCCGTCTCGGGCCGGTCACCGTAAAGGAACGCGCGATCATGCAATCGATCTCGCCTTATGATGGCAAATATGACGAAGAGATCGACCGGAACAGCGCCGAGGAAATATTGGCGCAGAAGGTGATCGACGCCACCGAAACCGCGCAGGAAGTCGAGGAAAAGGGTGAGGTCGAAGTCGGCAAACGCTCGCGCAAGAGCAAAAGCATCTGGGAAAAAGCCTTCAGTCGTGGTGCAAAGGTCGCGATGGGTTCAGCAGCGGGCATGGCGGCTTCGACGATGCTGGGCAAAAAATCCCGTGCCAATCCGATGCAATCCGGCGTGACCTCTGCTGTTGGCTCGGTGGTTACGGATCTTGCCGGACCCGTGGCCGGACGTTTCGTGCGCAATCTGATCGGTGGCTTGATGCGTTAATCGCTATCATGCTCCGCTTCAAAAACGCAGCTGACTAGCTAATCCTTGTTGCCGAAAAATCGCGCTACGATATCTTTTGCCAGACGGGTCGGGCGCAAGGTGTCGGCATCGATGCAGCACCAGCTCGACTGCACCTCAGCAAGGACCTCTTCGCCGCGACGAATGATCGTGCTGTAAAAGGCCCGCGCTCCATGTACTTTTTCGAGCAAGACTTCGGCAATCACATCATCGTCGAGAAACGCCGGTTTCCGGTAGGTTATCTCGTGTTTCAATGCCACCCAGAGATGGTCTGCTATCGCTTCGGAAGGCGCAAATTTCTGCCAATGCGCGACCACAGCCTCCTGCACCCACGTCAGATAATTGGCATTGTTGACATGTCCCATGAAATCAATGTCAGACGCCTCTATGGCAATGCTGTGATGATGTGAAATACTGTTCATATCATCAATATATAAGATTAGCGGAGGCCGATTGATAGGGCAAACTAGATTCATGCTCCAGAATCCGGGAGCAGATCGTCATATCAGGCAAGGCCAAGCTTGAAGTTTTTGAACGCCAGTCGCCGTTCCGCCGTGAAATTCCGGAACGCCGATGCGCCGTCAATCGTCGATAAAAATTCATCCACCGCCAGTTTGTCGGCATCAGGCAAATTCCGATAATAGTCCAGCGGCCGCTGCAACATCCACAGACTGAACGGCGGCGCGATACGTTGTCCGGTCACGCCCTCGACGGCAAAGTCCGCCATCCCGACGGCGCGCGGAATTTCGGTATCTGCATTGGCCTCGGCCCAGGCAGCAAACAGGTCCGCGGTTTTCTGCAGGAATGGCATTTGCTCCGCCATCATTCTTTCCAGCACAGGCACCAAGGTCTGCGGGATCTCGTCATCGGGTAGAAATTCTCCGGACAGCGGCTGCTGCACATCCACCATCCGCTCGACCCAGGCTGCAACTTTCGGTGCCAGTCGTTTCATGATCTCACCCGAAGCAGGATCGCGGTACAGATGGGCAAAAAGCGGCCCGATCAGACCATAATCGCCAATCGAGGGGCGCGAACCGAGCAGATAATCATATTGGGAAAAATGCCGGTCGAGATCGGCCAGAAGCGCTTCATAGCTCGCTTCAATTGCAGGAATCGTCTGCTCGTTAATCCCTAATATCGGGCAAAAGCCCTTGAACGTCTGGCCGCGCTCGCGACCGATGGCCAGCTGCTCTTCCTTGCTGGCTTCCGGCGCTGCAACGGCGCCGAATTCGCCGTAGACCCATTCTTCATTATAGTTCCAGCGATAGTGCATCGCCGGGATCACCAGCCATTCATCACCGAACACTTCCATCAGCAACGCCACCAGCCGCTGTTTCGGCGTATCGGGATAGACGGACGGTCCGCCGATCTCCGCTTCGAAATGATCGATGATCAGCGTTGTGTCCTGTAGTGTTTCGCCTGCGTCGGTCACCATCACCGGAATGACGGGACGGCCCACTTTCGGCACGATAATCGTCTTGTAGACTTCCGTGGTGCTGAGGATTTCCTCGTAATCCACCCCTTTCCAGTCAAGATAGGCCCGCGCCTTGCCGGAATAGAGCGACAGTGGTCCACCGTAGAATTTATGGGTCATCAGCCACGCCCCCGATAAGCGGCCACACCCTGATCGGGCAACCAAAGTCCCTTGGGTGGCTCGCCCGATTGCCAGAACACATCAATCGGTATGCCGCCGCGCGGATACCAATAGCCGCCGATCCGCAGCCATCTCGGCTTCATCTCGTCGAACAGGCGCTTGCCGATGCCGACCGTACAATCTTCGTGAAAGGCAGCATGGTCGCGGAACGATCCGAGAAACAGCTTGAGCGATTTCGATTCGACGATCGTCTGGTCCGGCGCATAATCGATGACGAGATGGGCAAAATCCGGCTGGCCGGTCACCGGGCAAAGCGAGGTGAATTCCGGTACGGCAAAGCGCGTCAGGTAGAGCTCGCCAGCGCGAGGATTGGGGACATAGTCGAGTATTGCCTCTTCGGGAGATGCCGGCATGGCACTCGTCTTACCCAAAAATTTCGGTGCTTGCGGAGCGGAAGGATCATTGTTCATGCAGATTATCTAGTGCACAGGGCGCTTCATGTCATCACCTCTGCTGCATTCATCGACGGTTCAGCGCTTTGGGCGGCAATTCGATCCGGGAATATACAGGGACATGGTTGTTTTTCAGTCGATCGCACATAATCGCATCAGGAATATTTTAACGGGCGCGGCTTTGCTGCTGTTGCCGGGCGCTGTGGCTATGGCGCAAACATCAGTAGATGAACCATTGCCCAACCCGCGAACCCAGCCATCGGTGGAAAACTATTCGCTGCCACCAGGACCTGACAACGAGCCAAAGAACAACGTCTTGCAGGGACCAGTTGACGCCGACGTTCCGGTCGCCCGCCCCCCGATTGTCACGCCGCGTACCGCCCCTGCAAAAGTGCCACCGAAATCCGGCGCTCCGGTGGTGCGTTCCATCGACAATAGCGACAGTCAGGAGCGACAACCAGCCGAGCCAGCGCCCGTCCGACCAAAGGCTGCGGACGAGATAGTCCAGCCCGAACCGGAAGTTTCGATTACAGGTCCCGCGGCTGCGGCAGACGAATCTCTGGAACCAACCGAAGCGCAAGCCGAGACAGTCGATCCGAATCCAAACCCGCCCGAAGCCGCGACGGAGCCGAGCGCACCGACGACGGCATTTGATTGGCGCCTTTTGCTCGCCGGAGCCCTGTTCGCGATGTTGCTGGGCGCGATATTATTTTGGCGACCGCGCAAGGCGTCCCGGAAGCCATTGGCTGCAGCAGAAGCTGATCCCGAAACAACCGGTCTGGCTGACGACATCACGAAAACCCCGCCGCCGCTCGACCCTCCACCTGTGCCCGTCACCGCTCCTGTAGCTAAGCCTGTCGTTCCACCTGTCATTGCCATCAGCTTCCGGCCCCGTTCGGCCAATGCGACCTTGTTCAACGCAGTGCTAGCCTTCGAACTAACACTCTCCAACCACAGTGACGAGGTTCTGAGGGGGATCAGGGTCTTTGGCGATATGGTTCAGGCAGGGGAACATGACACCAGCGACTCCGGTTTGACCGATCTGTCGCCATTGCACGAGGTTCCAGACCTGAAGGCCGGTGATACCGAGGCAATTATCAGTGAATTTCGCGTCCCGTTGACCAGTATTGATCCGATAGTTTTCCGTTCTCAGGCTTTATTCGTGCCGCAGGTCCATATCTCGATTGAATTTACCGATAGTGCCGGGTTCCGGCATTTTCAGACCACCGCCTATCTGGTGGGCCAGGAACACCAGCCGCCGCGCCAGAAAATGGCACCCTTCCGGCTCGACACGGGGCCGCGCAGCTTTACCCCCCTAGGCCATCGCCCGCTCGCGTCTGGATAAGTTCTTCCTCTCCCTGAGCAACCCGTGTCGACTGCATCACAAAACTTTTCTGCAGGGAACGACATTCAATGTAAAAAAACCACATAGCGGTAGATTCGGCGGACAATGCGATATAGCCTCGACGTCTGGAAATCGAATCGCTAAACGGCGGGGCGAAGAGCGCAAATAATTGCGGGCATGAGGAGTTTAATATGGAATTGTTGGTATCGACCGACTGGCTAGCCAACGAACTGGGTGCGTCTGATTTACGAGTAGTCGACGCGACAAAATTCATGGCTGATGCCGGACGCAATCCTGCAGCCGAATATGAAGCTGGTCATATTCCTGGCGCGGTCTTCATGGACCTCAGTGATTTAACCGACACCAGCAATGCAGTCGAGAATATGCTGCCACCGGCGGAAAAATTCGCCAGCCGGATGCAATCGCTTGGCCTCGGCGACGGCAGCCGTGTAGTTCTCTATGATGACAGCCCGCTGCAGAGCGCAGCGCGCGCATGGTGGATGCTGACGATTTTCGGCGCTCACGAAGTCGCCATTCTTGACGGCGGCATCGCCAAGTGGAAGGCCGAAGGCCGCCCGCTGGAAACCGGCAAGGAAGCACTGCGCCACCGCCATTTCACCGTCTGGAAAGACGACAAGGACGTCCGCACAAAGGCCGACATGCTGGCCAACCTGCACAGCAAGGACGAACAGGTTGTCGATGCGCGGCCCGCAGACCGGTTTAGCGGCGAAACACCGGACCCGCGCGGCAACGCCGCCTCTGGCCATATCCCCGGCTCGACCAATATTCCGCACAGCAGCTTCTTCAACGCTGACGGAACCTGGAAAAGCGCTGACGAGATCAAAACTATCTTTACGGATGCCGGTGTCGATCTCTCGAAACCTCTGATCACAACCTGTGGATCGGGCATGACCGCAGCGGTTGTATCCTTCGCAGCAGCGGTTGCTGGTGCCGAAAAGACCGCCCTCTACGATGGCAGCTGGGCCGAATGGGGCGCCGATGCGGACACTCCGAAAGAAACCGCCTGAATATGCCAGCGCTGCTGGAACTATAATTGGCTGACAACGGCTCTGGTTCAAAAAAACCCGCGACACAGGTCGTTACCGGCGGTCGCCGGAAAATATGGACCGGAGCCGTCGTCAACCCGCCTGTCTGGCGTGGCAGCACGCATCTATACGACGATGTGGCCCATCTGCGAGATGGCCTGAAATCCAATGATGACGGCCGTTTTTTCTATGGCCGGCGCGGGTCTCCGACCCAATGGTCACTTGCCGAGGCACTGACCGAAATGGAGCCCGGTGCAGCCGGCACCATGCTTTACCCCTCCGGTGTAGCCGCCATTTCCTGCGCTTTGCTCGCTATTCTGCAGCCGGGCGACGAAATATTGCTCACCGACAGCAGCTACGATCCCAGTCGCAGCTTTGCCGATGCCTTTCTCAAGCGCATGGGCATTGCGGCGCGCTATTATGATCCGATGATCGGTGCGGATATTGCCAGTCTCATAGGCTCGCAGACAAAAGCCATTTTGATGGAAAGCCCCGGCAGCCTGACCTTCGAGGTGCAGGACGTACCAGCAATTTGCAAAGCGGCTCATGCAGCAGGCGTGATTACCCTTCTCGACAATACTTGGGCGACGTCACGCTTTTTCCCGGCGCTCGAGCATGGCGTCGATATCGCGATAACCGCCGCCACCAAATATATTGTGGGTCATAGCGATGTGATGATGGGGTCCGTAACTACGCACAGTGCTTACTGGACTCGCCTCCGGCGCACTGCCCAGCAACTGGGTCAGGTCGTTTCCCCCGATGATGCCTATCTCGCCGCTCGCGGATTAAGGACACTGGACGTCCGTCTGCGGCAGCATGAAGCCAGCGCCTTGCAAATTGCCCATTGGCTGAAGGACCGGCCCGAGGTCGGCCTCGTCCTCCACCCTGCCCTGCCTGATTGCCCGGGCCATGAAATATGGAAACGCGATTTCAAGGGATCAGCGGGTCTGTTTTCGTTCGAACTGTCAGATGGCGACGACAGAACGCGCGCCGCTTTCATCGATGCGCTGACGCTGTTCGGGATCGGCTATAGCTGGGGCGGGTTTGAAAGCCTCGCCCTGCCGGTCGATCCGGCAAAACATCGCACCGCAACCACATGGGCGGGGAAAGGCCCGCTGGTGCGGCTGAATATCGGGCTGGAAGACCCCGAGGATCTGATCGCCGACCTTGCCAAAGGCTTTGAACATTACCACAGTGCGCAGCCATGATAGACAATGCGTACCAATATCTGGAGTCTCTGACTTCCGACACTCCTCGCAATGTCCAGTATATCGAAGGTGCCGTTGCCGCCGCACTGGTCATGTTATCTCTTACCGCCGGCTGGTATCTCAGCAATTATATCGGTCCCAAGCTGCGCCACCTCTGGGAAGCGCGGGCAGGGTACGAGAGCGAGCTAGCGGGTCGCCGCATCCGCGACATGACGCGGCGCGCCACCACCTTCATTTTATGCGGCATTTTCCTGTCCTTCTATCCCTGGCATCTCATTGCACAGGTCGTCTTTTCTCTCACCATCGCCATCACGGTCGGCCTGTTTGCCAATGACCTGATCCGCGGCGTGCGGATGCCGGACTGGCTGGGAACGGTCATCGGCCTCGCGCTCTTCGTGAGTATCGGATCCGGATTGGTCGGCGGGATAGCGCCGATTACCGAAGCATTGGACAAGGTCGGATTCGGCATCGGCACGAAGAGGTTTTCTCTGCTCTGGCTTGTGACCGTTGCGATGACCGCCGTGATCCTGCTCGCGGTTGCCCGGGTGCTGATGAAACTGGTCACCTATATCATCGGCAATAGCGAGCTCGACGGCGCGCAAAAGCTTCTGGGACAGAAGCTGGCCACCGTTGCCATATTGGCCGGGGCCTTTGTCCTTGGCCTCGACGTGGTCGGGATCGATCTAACGGCGCTGGCGGTATTTTCCGGTGCCTTTGGTCTGGCTATCGGCTTCGGCATGCAGAAAACGATCGGCAACCTGATTGCCGGCATCATCTTGCTGATGGACCGCTCAATCAAGCCCGGTGATGTGATCGCGGTCGGGAACACCTACGGCTGGGTCAACAAGATCGGCGTGCGTGCGGTGTCCGTTCTCACCCGCGCGGGCAAGGAACATCTGATCCCGAACGAGGATCTGATGACACGCGAAGTGGAAAACTGGTCCTATTCCAGCCCGAATATCCGGATCAGCATCCCGGTTGGCGTATCCTATAACACCGACATGGACCAAGCGATTGACCTGATGAAACAGGCCTGCGTCGATGTACCGCGCGTGCTCAACCATCCCAAGCCGGTCGTATGGATGCTCGAATTTGGCGAAAGCAGTGTGAATTTTGAAATCCGTTGCTGGATCAAGGACCCGCAATCGGGAGTGGGCAACTTCAGGGCAGCGATTCTCAAACGGGTCTGGGATCTGTTCAAGGAACATGGCGTCGAGATTCCGTTCCCGCAGCGCGATGTTCACATCCGGTCATTACCGGAAGGCGGAACGGTCAAGTTCGAACCCGGTCCCAAATAGTCCGGTCGCGGAACAGAATCGCTTCTCGCCGGTCAAGACACGATCGCGGGCATTGACGCTGTCGACGAAGGGCAGCGCGACCGATTGACGCTTTATTAATCATCCTGGATCGAATTCGCCTAAATTTTAAGCGCCGGAAATGCGCTTTGTGGCGCAAGTGCAACAACCGATGATTATGTCACCTTTCCTGTCGTTTTCTTTCTTGTGCAGCGCAATATTATAGACCAGCTTTCTCATGCATGTTTAAAGACTGTTCGCGTTCGGGGCATCTGGCGTAATAAAAAGACAGCTGAAGCAATGCCAGGAGGGGCGATACGCATTAACGAGAAAGGGATTTCCATGCGCACGTCCAATAAAATTACCCTTGGCGGAAGAGCCAAGTCGACTGTTCTAGGCCTCTCGGCCATCTTGCTGGCCAGCACGGCCGCACCAGCCTTCGCGCAGGACGCAGAAACATCTGCCAGCGCTTTCACTATTTCCGGAAACGCTACCGTTACAAGCGACTATCGCTTTCGCGGTGTCGCCCAGTCCGGCGGCGACGTAGCCATTCAAGGCGGTATCGATGTTGGTCATGAAAGCGGCTTTTATGTCGGAACATGGGGATCCTCGATCAACTTTGCCGGTGGTACCGAGCTCGATGTTTACGGCGGCTGGTCTGGTGAAGTAGCGTCGGGCATTTCCGCTGACGTTGGTTTGCTATATTATTTCTATCCTGACGCCGGCGGCGTTGGCGGTGGTGCAACCGATTTCTTTGAACCTTATGCATCCGTATCAGCGACCTTGGGTCCAGTTGAAGCCACCGTCGGTGCTGCCTATGCATGGGGCGGACAAAGCGCTTTGGCCGACGACGATAATATCTATCTTTACACCGACCTGAGTGCGGGCATTCCTAACACTCCGGTGACCGTGAATGCTCATTTGGGCTATTCGGATGGTGATAGTTTTCTCAGTACCCTGCAGGGAACGGACAACAATTACGTCGATTGGTCACTTGGTGTTGATTATGCAATCTCGCCGAATCTGACGCTGGGAGTAGCCTATACGGATACCGATGATGCCCCGGCCCAGAAAGATTTCACCGATTCTGCTTTCATCTTCACTCTCGGCGTATCCTTCTAAATTCACATCGTCACGCTGAAAAAGGGGGCCGTTCGGACAACCGGGCGGCCCTTTTTTTTAACTGGCTGCGACAAGTCTTTGCGTTGCCGCATGCATGGGACCATCGATGACCGCCTGCAAATTACCGGTCTCGACGATCCGGCCTTCTTCCATCACAGCAATCCGGTGACACAGCCGGCGGGCAGCCGCAATGTCATGGGTGATGAATAGCAGGCTCAGCCCATTCTCCGCTTGAAGTCTGGCCAACAGCATCAGGATCTCCGCTCCGACCAGCGGATCAAGCGCAGATGTTGCCTCGTCCAGCACCAGCAGTTGCGGGGCCGCGATGATCGCCCGCGCGATCGCGACCCGTTGCGCCTGACCACCGGACAGGCTGGCCGGCAACCGGGTCAGATAATCTTCCGCCAGGTCAACATTGGACAGCGCCTGCCGCGCCAGATCGTCTCGTTCGGCCTTTGTCAGATCGGCCCGAAGATTACGCAGCGGTTCGGTGACGATGTCGAGAACCTGCCATTGCGGATCGAGACTGGCGACGGGATCCTGAAATACTGGCTGGATCAACCGGCGCATCTCCGGACTGCGCTGCCGCCGCTCGGGAAGCGCGCTGCCTTGCCACAGGACTTCGCCTCTGGTCACCGGCCCGATACCGGCAATGGCGCGTCCCAAGGTCGACTTTCCTGAACCGGAACCACCAACCAAAGCCAGGGATTCGCCTTGCCGGACCATGATGCTCACATCCGCAACGGCAGAGATTGTTCCGCGGCGCCAGCCGGGCCGTTGAAATTCGACACCAACATCTCTGGTCTCGAGCAGGACATCGCCAGGCTTGGCTAGTTTTGGCGACGGCTCGTCGAGACGCGGTGTGGCCGCGATCAGACGCCTCGTATAATCTTCGGCTGGATTGGCAATGACTTCGACCGTCGGACCCGTTTCCACCACCCTCCCCTTGTCCATCACCAGCAGCTGATCGGCATGGCCCTCGACCGATGCAAGGTCATGGCTGACCAGCAACATCCCCAATCCTTGCTCGGCGCGCAATTGATCGAGCAGGTCCATGATCTCGGCTCGCAAGGAAGCATCAAGTGCGCTTGTCGGTTCGTCGGCGATCAGCAATTTGGGACTGTGCGCGATAGCAGCTGCGATCATCACCCGCTGGCGTTCCCCGCCAGACAATCGGTGGGGGAATTGGTCGAGCCGTTCATCGGGACGAGACAGACCGACACGTTCCAGTTTTTGCGCCAACTCTCTCCGCGAAGGCCGGGCGGCCCCGGCCTGCATCGTTGCTTCCTGTAATTGCGCGCCGACCGTCAGATGAGGTGTCAGGGCAGTCAGGGGTTGCTGGAATATAAAACCGCTCAGCCTGCGACGCGCATCTCTCAATTGATCGACATCGGCACTCGCGAGATCAATACCATCCAAGCGGATCGCTCCGGTAGCTATACCGGGTGTCAGTCCGAACGGCGTCAGGCAAGTCAGGCTCTTTCCCGAACCGGATGCGCCGATGATCGCGGTGCACTGGCCCGGTTCGACGGTCAGGCTGACATCCTCAACCAGCCGATTGCCTGCGATATCCACGGCGAGATTGCGGATTTCATAAAGGCTCACGAGAAGCGGTCTCTCAGTCGTTCGCCCTCTATCGTCAGGCAGACCAATATCACCACGAGCAGACCGCCGGGCAGTAACAGACCGAGCGGCGTCATATCCATGTCATCGGCGCCTTCCTTGACGAGGATACCGAGCGATGTCAGCGGTTCCTGCACACCGAGCCCGAGGAAGGACAGAAAGCTCTCGACCATCACGACTTGCGGGACGGTCAGCATCAGATAGGCCAGCGCGACGCCTGCAATATTGGGCAATATATGCCGCAGCATGATCATGATCGACGGTGTCCCTGCTGCCTCGGCAGCAAGAATGAAGGGGCGCTGTTGGAGCGCCATCACCTGCCCCCGGACCACGCGCGCCATGGTCAGCCATTCGACCAGCCCGATGCCGACGAAGACCAGCAATATCGAGCGTCCGAAGACGACCATCAGCAGGATGACGATGAACATGAAGGGCAGCGCGTAGAGACCGTCGACAATCCGCATCATCGCCTCGTCGACTCTCCCGCCGATCCAGCCAGCGGTTGCTCCCCATGCGATGCCGACGATCAGCGAAACCAGCGCCGCCGCAATAGCGACCATCAGCGTGATCTGCGTTCCTGCGGCCAGCCGTGCCAGACGGTCCCGGCCAATCTCGTCGGTACCAAAAATATGCGAACCGCTAAACGCCGGCGCACGGACGGCATCCCAGTCGATCTGGTCATAGGTCCACGGCGACAGGAACGGGAGCAACAAAGCCAGCACGACAATCAACAAGACAATCGACAAAGGGAAGTGGCGTTTCAGCAACGCCTCACCCTTCCCGCATTCTGGGATCAAGCCAGCCGTAAATCAGGTCGGCGAACAGGTTGAAAAGAATGATCAGCGCGGCGTAGAGCGTGACCACGCCAAGCACGAGCGGATAGTCGCGATTGAGCGCGCCCTGGACAAAATAGCGGCCCAGACCTGGCAGCCCGAAGACGGTTTCCACCACGACCGCGCCGGTCAAAAGACCCGCCGCTGCCGGACCGAGATAGCTGGCGACCGGAACCAGGGCGGGACGCAGGCCATGTTTGAACAGGATTTTCGTTTCGGAGAGGCCCCGCGCCCGTGCGGTGCGGATATGATCCTGCTTGAGCACGCTTGCCAGTCCGGCGCGGGTAAGCTTGGCGATCGCTCCCGACACCGGCAGTGCCAGCGCGACCACCGGCATGATCAGCCAGACGACACCGTCACCAGTTCCCGAGACCGGCAACAAACCCAGCCACAGACCGAATAGCAGCGCGAGCGCCGGTCCTGTGACAAAGGTCGGCAGCGCGGTAGCGACGGTTGCCAGCATCATGATCGTCTTGTCGGTGGCCTTTCCCGCTTGCACAGCGGCAAACAGGCCAGCCGTCACACCGATGGCCAAGGCCAGCACTATCGCCAATCCCCCGAGCATCAGGGAAATCGGCAGGCCCTGCGCGATCAGCTCCGATACAGTGAAATCACGATAGACCAGAGATGGACCGAAATCCCCCTGCACCAGCCGCGACACATAGAGCCACGCCTGCTCCCAAAGCGGCCGGTCCAGACCATAAGCCTGTTGCAACGCCGCCTGCGTAGCCGGATCGAGCGGGCGTTCGCCATCAAAAGGCCCGCCGGGCGCCAGTCGCATCAGAAAGAAGGAAGCCAGTATGATCACCAGCAGCGTCGGGATTGCCGTCAACAGCCGCCGGGTGATCAGGCTCAGCACCTGCCGCTAGAGCTCCATTGCGCCGAAACAGCTCCGCACTTCGGTGATGAACGATTCCGGCACTTCCATCGCTGCGAAGTGACCGCCTTTTTCAGGCTCGCCCCAGTAACGCAAATCCTTGAACCGTTGCTCTGCCCAGCGGCGCGACGGGGTGATGATCTCGTTGGGAAAAATACTGCATCCGGAGGGAATGTTGACCGGATCAATATTCGGCGCGCCAAAGCTTTCGCGGTATAGACGTGCCGACGAAGCTCCAGCATTGTTGAGCCAGTAGATCATGACATTGTCGAGCAGACGGTCAGGGTCGAAATTTTCATCGGGCGCTTTGGCGCCTTCCGCCCATCCCTGGAATTTCTCCATAATCCAGGCCATCTGGCCGACCGGCGAATCCGCCAGACCATAGCCGAGCGTTTGTGGCCGGGTCCGCTGGATTTCCGCATAGCCGGTGCCTTGCGTCTGATAGACGGCGAAATGCGCCAGCGATGCTTGCTCTGCTGGCGTCAGATCGGCCATAATCTCTTCGGAAGGGGGGCCAACCACGACGATGTTGACGTGGATGCCGGCACAATGGCCAAGATTTTGTGCGCCGATAACGGATGTCACCATCCCGCCCCAGTCGCCGCCCTGCGCGAAATAACGGTCATAGCCGAGCCGGGTCATCAGCACGTCCCATGCCTTGGCGATTTTTTCCATTCCCCAACCGGTCGCGGTCGGCTTGCCCGAGAAACCGAAACCCGGCAGGGTAGGGACCACCAGATGATAGGCATCTTTCGCCTCGCCGCCATAAGCCACCGGATCGGTCAGCGGACCGATTACATCCAGGAACTCGACGATCGATCCCGGCCAGCCATGGGTCATGATCAGGGGCCGAGCGTCAGCTTCCGGGGAGCGGATATGCATGAAGTGGATATCGACGCCGTCGATCTCGGTCAGATGATGGCTATATTGGTTGAGCTCATCCTCGCAGCGCCGCCAGTCATAGCTTGTCCGCCAATGTTCGACGATGGTTTTGACATAGTCGAGCGGAATGCCCTGCGACCAGTCATCCACTGGCTCCGGATCAGGCCAGCGCACGTGGCGCAACCGGATATCCAGATCGTCCAGCGCGGTCTTCGGGATATCAATATTAAAGTCTCTGATTTCGTCGCTCATAATATAAATATCCTTATCCGGTCGCCCCAGACCACTCGAAGGGCGATTACTCAATTCCTGTCTTCATCCTCCGAAATTCTCGGGGTGAACGGCTTTGCTCCTACATCGTCGGAACGGGGGTTTCGCCGGAATAATCATAAAAGCCCTTGCCCGTCTTGCGACCCAGCCAGCCAGCCTCGACATATTTCATCAGGATCGGCGCAGGGCGATATTTCGGGTCGCCAAAGTCGTTCTGCAGCACGCGCATGATTTCCAGCAAAGTGTCGAGACCAATCAGATCGGCGAGCGTGATCGGCCCCATCGGATGGCCGAGGCCCAGTTGGATGCCGCGATCAATATCTTCCATCGACGCCGTGCCTTCACCCAATGCGAAGAAAGCCTCGTTGAGCATCGGCAGCAGGATGCGGTTGACGACGAAACAGGGTGAATCCTTCGCCATCACCGGTGTTTTTCCCACCGCTTTGGCGAAATCGCTGGCCATGGCTGCGGTCTGATCGCTGGTCGCAAGACCGCGGATGACCTCGACCAGTCCCATGAGCGGCACCGGATTGAAGAAATGCACGCCGACAAAGCGCGACGGGTCTTTCACCGACTGCGCCAGCCGGGTGATCGAAATTGACGAGGTATTGCTCGCCAGGATCGCCTGATGGCCGAGAACCTCGGACGCCGCCGCGAAAATCTGGCGCTTGATTTCTTCGCGCTCGGTGGCGGCTTCGATGATGATATCGGCATTGGCCATCGGGTCGAGCTGCACGATGGGTTCGATACGCCCCAGTGCGGTGTCGGCGGTCTGCTGGTCGATCTTTTCTTTTTCAACCAGCCGTGCCAATTGCTTGGCAATACCGGCCTTGCCGCGTTCGGCAATCTCGAGACTGACATCGGACAAATAGACATGATAGCCTGACTGCGCTGAAACCTGTGCGATGCCGGCACCCATTTGTCCCGATCCGATAATGCCGATTGCTTTCATTTCATGTCTTTCTAGCTATTCATTATGATTCAACAAGCCACTAGCGATTGTCGGTCAAACTGGCTAGATTGCAATTATGCCCCCTATCAGTTTCATCGCTGGAATATTTGCGATAATCGCCACGACCGCTACTTTGCCCACTCCACAGCTGGGTGAAATCCGGACGTTCAAGGACTGGGCCGCTGGCTGCGACAACGGCGGCAATTGCGAAGCCGTCTCGCTGATGTCGGATGGGCCCGAAGCAGGTTTTGATGACTGGGGCGGGCCAATCTCCATTGTCCGTACCGCAGATAATGATGATATTTTCAAGATTCGCGTCCTGTTCGAGGCCAGGGAAATGGATCGCTATAAAATGATCATCGACGGCCAGCTGGTTGATACCGGACCGATTGTCCAGGGTGACTATCCGATCGAAATTGTTGGCGAAGATGCCAGAAAAGTCGCGCAGGCGATTATCAAAGGGAAGCTTCTGGTTTTACAGGGGCCGGCAGACGAAAATATCACCCGGACATCGCTGGCGGGTTCATCCGCCGCCTTGCGTTACATCGACCAAAAACAGAACCGCGTCGGCACCCGTAGCGCTCTGGTCGCGAAGGGATCACGGGCTTTCGAACCAGCAAGCACCGGTATACCGGTGATCCTTGTCGACCGGTGGGAACCCGCAAAACTGGTCCCCGAAGCCAGTGCCCTTGTCGCGCTCGCCGAGGATTCAAAATGCAAGCAGGAGCGCTATGGTCTGATCGAGGATCAAGCCTATCCGCTGGGCAAACGCGGTGATCTATACCGGGCTCTGGTATTGATATCCTGTGGCTCCGGCGCCTATAATTTTTCCAGCGCGCCATTTATCGGTGAATATCGAAAAGACAGTGCAGAAGGCTGGACCTTCACGCCCGCCAAATTTGACCGTCAGCCCAGTTGGGGCGGCGAAGGCACTGATCCCGTGCTGATCAATGCCAGCTGGGACGAGAAGGACCAGACGCTCAGCAGCTATGGCAAGGGCCGCGGACTGGGTGATTGCGGCAGCGCTGAAAATTACGTCTGGGACGGGGAACGGTTCCGTATGACCGACGCCACCGCGATGCCCGAATGCCGCGGTGCCTATGACTGGATCACCATCTGGCGGGCAAAATATCAAAAGCTCGAACCGGCAAAACCGGCAACCAAATAAATTTCAGGGTGCGTGCTTGAGCGGGTGCGCCTCTACCAGCATGAGCGTGAAATAATCCCGCTCGTCGCTCCATTCGTACAGCGGCGTCCAGCCGCCGGCCCGCAACATCAGCCGGGCATCGCGCAAGCCATATTTATGGCTGTTTTCGAT
Source organism: uncultured Parasphingorhabdus sp. (assembly GCF_963975555.1). GTDB lineage: Bacteria > Pseudomonadota > Alphaproteobacteria > Sphingomonadales > Sphingomonadaceae > Parasphingorhabdus. The sequence goes on from NZ_CAXBHH010000003.1 coordinate 115,310, forward strand.
ATGCAACCTCTGGCCCTCGACCAATTTATGGACCTTGCCGTCGATTGAAAATTCCATGTCAGCCTGGGCCTCGAGATAGATTTCAATCCGGGCATAAAGGTCGTTCCAGACTGCGATATGCCGGAATTGCTCGACGCGAATATCCCCGTCCAGTTCGCGATTGATCCGGTGGAGCAGATTGAGCGAGAATTGCGCCGTCACACCGGCGCTATCATCATAGGCATTGACCACTATCTGCGGGTCCTTGATCCGGTCAAAGCCGATCAGCAGTTGCGCGCCCTCACCCAATGTTTCCCGCATGAATCGCAGCAAATCGACCGAGGTACGGGCGATCATGTTGCCAATCGTGGAGCCGGGAAAGAAACCGAGCTTCGGCATGTCCGCAACAGCCTCCGGCAGTTCGACCCGCTTCATGAAATCGGCCTCGACCGGATGTATCGGCAGATCCGGAAACTCCTCTTGCAACTGCGATGCGCTATGCTCGAGAAATTCGCCGCTGATATCGATCGGGACATAGGCGGCCGGATCAATCGCCTTCAGCAGATGAGGCGTCTTGGTGGAACTGCCGGAGCCAAATTCAATCACCGCCCGGTTCGGGCCGACGGCCTCTGCAAAAGCGGGTCCATTGGCCTGCAGCAACTTTGTCTCGGTGCGAGTCGGATAATATTCGGGCAGCTCGGTGATTTCCTCGAATAGTTCCGATCCGCGGCGATCGTAAAGCCAGCGCGCCGGCATCGCGTAGGTCTGCTGTTCGAAACAGCGCCTCACATCCTTGCGAAAAGTATGATCAACGAGTGAAGTGGTCATGTCCATGGGAGGGGGCGTCCTTTGCGTCAAATATCTTTGGCGAGCCGCAGTCCGCAGAACTGCCAGCGCTGGTGGGGGTAAAAGAAATTCCGGTAACTGGGCCGGATATGCTGAGGCGGGGTGGCGATACTGCCACCTTTCAGGACCGACTGACCCGACATGAACTTGCCATTATATTCGCCGACTGCGCCCTCCGCGGGCTTGAAACCGGGATAGGGCAAATAGGCGCTGCCGGTCCATTCCCAGACAGCACCGGTGCCAGGCAAGCCGTCGTTGGCGGCCACTTCCCATTCCGCTTCGGTCGGCAAACGTGCACCGGCCCATGTTGCAAAGGCATCGGCTTCATAGTGGCTGATATGTTTGACCGGTGCCGACAGATCAAGATTTTGATTACCGGCCAGTCCGAACTCGGCCCATTCCTGATCTGACATCCGGTTCCAATATGAGGGTGCTTCGATCACTTGCTGCTGCACCCAGGCCCAGCCGTCGGACAGCCAGTGACGGGCCTCGCGATAACCGCCATCCTCGATGAATGCGAGCCATTCGCCATTGGTCACCGGACGATTGGCGATCGCATGCGGCGACAGCAGCACATCGTGGCGCGGACCTTCGCAATCAAAGGCAAAATCCGGTCCGTCATGACCGATCTGGTGGATGCCGGTCCTGCCATCGATCCATTGCAGGGGCCCGGGTTCAGCGGCACGGACAGGCGCGGCGCTGGAATAAGCGGGCTTCAGCGGGTTGCGGAAGAAAAGATGCAATATGTCAGTCAGCAGCAATTCCTGATGCTGTTGTTCGTGATGGAGACCGAGTTCGACCAGATCGAGCAATTCTTCGGAGAAATCGGCCATTGCCTCCGCCATCGCCTCGTCGACATGGCGGCGATAGGCCATCACCTCTGCCAGCGACGGGCGCGTTAGCAAGCCTCGCTCCGGCCGGGCATGTCTTGCTCCCTCGGCTTCATAATAGCTGTTGAACAAATAGGGATAGGCCTCGTCGAACAGGCGATAGCCCACCACATGATCGCGCAGCAGGAAAGTTTCAAAAAACCAGCTGATATGGGCAAGATGCCATTTTGTCGGTGAAGCATCATCCATCGATTGCACGGTTGTATCGGCATCGCTCAAACCATCGGCAAGACGCACCGAATGTCTCCTAACCTCCCGGAAGCGGTCCGTTAGCACGCTCGATCGGGGAGCATTGGCCGAACCGGACAAGGACGGAAACGGGCGTTGAGATTGGCTTGCGATCGGTCCTACTCCGGTGAATGCTCTGATTCCTTTCAGAACATAGAGCGAACAATGACTGGGTCAACAACGCATATTTGCGCCAGATGGTTGCAAAAATTCGGAAAGCGTGGCGAAACTGCCGCCTAGCGCGATGCTCCGGGCACCCATAAAATATCGTCTGCACCGCCATTGTTCAGCGCCCGGCCGAGCACGAACAGATAGTCGGAAAGGCGATTAATATAGGCAAGCGCCTGCGGATTGATGCGCATTTCCTGAGCCGCGGCGACACAGCTACGCTCGGTGCGTCTGGCAATGGCCCGCGCACAATGGATACCCGCTGCCGCTTTCGAGCCGCCGGGCAATATGAAACTGGTCAGAGGATTTAAATCGGCGTTCACAGCATCGATTTCCGTTTCCAGCCGCTCGACCTGCGACGGCACCACGCGCAGCACCATTTGCGAAGGTTCAAAATCATCACCCTCTGCTGCCGGTGTTGCCAGATCGGCACCCAGATCGAACAGATCATTCTGGACAACCCGCAAAGTCTTGACCAGCACGCCATCCGTGATGTCGCAAATCGCCAGACCGAGGGCGCTGTTCAGTTCATCGACATCGCCAATCGCAGCCATGCGCGGATCATTTTTCGCCAGCCGCGACCCGTCGACCAGTCCGGTCGTACCGTCATCGCCGGTTTTCGTGTAAATCTTGTTGAGTTTTACCATCGGGGGAGCTGACTAGCTCTGACCGCCCGCCAGTGCCAGCAACACCACCACCAGCACGATCGCAATCGCCTGGTATTTGACGCGGGCAAACATCATTTCATTCTGCTTCTTGTGCGACGCCGTGATGCCATCGGCATCAACATCATCCGGCTCCATATTGGCGAAGGCGATCAGCCCGCGAACCAGTGCATAAACGACAGCACCTGCGGCTGCGATGATCATCAATATCAAAATATAGCTCATAAATTCACCTTAAGCCGCCGAAAGCGATATTCCAACAGGGAAGTTTGCTGCGCGGAGTTCCTGTAGCAGTTCATATCCGCTGCGGCCAGCAGTCCGCAATACGGACAAAGAGGCAGAATCCCGACTTTTCGAAAGCTTCGCACCGCTTTCATCGAGCAACAGGGGATGATGAAAGTAAATCGGGGTGGGCAAATCCAGAAGAGCTTGCAGCAGCCGATGGATATCGGTGGAAGCGAAAAGATCGTCACCGCGCACCACATGGCTAATCCCGTCACGGGCATCGTCGAGCGTCACCGCCAGATGATAGGCGACCGGTGTATCTTTCGGGACAATGACGACATCCCCCAGCTTCTCCGCATGAATGATCTGCTCGCCGTGCCGCTCATCATACCAATCGAGCGGCCCGGTCCTCGCAATAGCCTTGGCAACATCAAGGCGCCAGCTATGCGGCTCGGTTCGCGCCCGTTCCCGCGCCAGAGCGGGGTCAAGATGACGGCAGGTGCCCGCATAGATCGGGCCATCCGGCCCTTCCGGCTGCGGACCGGCTTCCTGCGTCTGCCGCATACTCGTCCGCGTGCAGAAGCAGCGGTAGAGCATATCCATATCTTTCAGCCGCTCCACCGCAACGGCGTAGCTCTCGAAACGCTCGGACTGGAATATCACGTCCCCGTCCCATATCAGCCCGAGCCATTGCAAATCCGCCAATATCGCCTCGACAAATTCGGGCCGGCTGCGCCCGCTATCGATATCCTCGATTCGGAGAAGGAACCGGCCATCCCGCTCCCGAGCAAAATCATGGGCCACCATTGCAGCATAGGCATGGCCCAAATGTAACAATCCATTGGGGCTGGGGGCAAAACGCACCACAATATCTCGTTTCAATTGCGTACTTGACGTCATGAGGAGTATATTGTTCTTTGTGTCATAGTCATGTCATGTTCTTAGGCATAAAGAACGGGCAGTAAAGGACAAGGGAGACAGCGCTTATGTATCACCCCGACTTGCTACGGCATCCGGAAAGCTGCCCTTCGCTCGTCCTCAACGCTGACTATACGCCTCTTTCTTATTATCCGCTCAGCCTGTGGCCTTGGCAAACTGCGATAAAAGCGGTGTTTCTCGACCGGGTCGATATCGTCTCCAGCTACGAGCGCGAGGTACACAGCCCCAATCTCGACATGAAAATCCCGTCGGTGATTGCGCTAAAGAAATATATCAAGCCGTCCGAATATCCCGCCTTTACCCGCTTCAACCTGTTTTTGCGCGACAGATTTGAATGCCAATATTGCGGATCGCCCGACAATCTCACTTTTGACCATGTCATCCCGCGCCGCCAGAAAGGCCGCACAACCTGGGAAAATGTCGCCACCGCCTGCCTGCCCTGCAATCTCAAGAAAGGCGGCCGGACGCCGAAGGAGGCGCATATGCAGCTCGCCAATCGTCCGATCAAGCCGACCAGCTGGCATCTGCAGGAACATGGCCGGGCATTCCCGCCCAATTTTCTGCACGATACATGGCATGACTGGCTTTATTGGGATATCGAACTGGAGAGCTAGGCCGTTTCTATCCAATAACGACGACACCCTTTTTTGCCTCTTCTGATTTGACCTTTCGGGACCACTCTGCGTGCGGACTCGATATAATGACCAATTTGCGCTATAGTTCGCGACGTAATGTTGCGTATCTGATGAGTCCCACCACCTGACCTTCGGGAGGCTTATATGAGCAAACCATATCTGACATTAGGTGTCGCGCTACTTGCTATAACTGCTTGCGGCGCACCTGCAGAAGCCCAATCCGGTTCTGTTGCCACTGCAAACATGACTGATGCGGAGATCGCCCAAATGGCGGGCGCGCCGCTTTTTGACGGCATGGGCAATTATAGTCGCAAAATTTCGACCAGTTCCGCCGCTGCCAATCGCTATTTCAATCAGGGCATGGTGCTGGCGTTCGGTTTCAACCACGCCGAAAGCATCCGCTCCTTCCGGGCCGCCCAGCGGCTCGATCCCGGTTGCGCGATGTGCTTTTGGGGAGAGGCTCTGGCCACCGGTCCCAATATCAATGTGACCAGCAAGGGCAAAGCGGTGATGAGCGAGGCCGACCGGAAATCCGCCTTCGCCGCTATCAATCGCGCCTTGGCCCTGAAAGACACGGCCACACCGCTGGAGCAGGCGCTGATCGAAGCACAGGCCAAACGCTATAACGGCGATGCGTCAACCGCCCGCGAACCTCTCGATCTCGCTTATGCCGGGGCAATGGAGAAATTCGTGGCGACCTACCCGGATGATGACGATGCGGCGGCCATTTATGCCGAATCATTGATGAACACGATGCCTTGGGATTATTGGTCAGCAGACGGCAAAGCAAAGCCGGAGACCGAGAAAGTCATTGCCACGCTGGAGCGGATTATCGCCCGCAGTCCAAAGCATCCGCTCGCGCTCCATCTGTATATCCATGCGGTCGAGGCATCCGACCAACCCGGACGGGCCGAGGACGAAGCAGACGCGCTGGCAAATCTGGTGCCCGGATCTGGGCATCTTGTGCATATGCCGGCGCATATCTTCTGGCGGGTCGGGCGTTATGACGATGCGGCCAAGGCCAATGTCCGGGCGGCATCCGTCGACGAAGAATATATCGCGGCCTGCAACGCGCAGGGATTTTATCCGGCGTTATATTATCCGCACAATATCCATTTCCTCTGGGCAGCCACCAGCATGTCGGGTCAAAGCAAAATGGCTCTGGAATCGGCGCGCAAAGTCGCTGCAAATGTGCGGCTGGAGCAGATCGAACAATTCCCTACCGTGGAGTTTTTCAAGACCATTCCACTGCAAACGCTCGCCCAGTTTGGCAAATGGCCGGACATCATGGCCGAACCGGCCCCGCCCGGGAATCTCGACTATTCCAACGCAATCTGGCGCTATGCGCGCGGTCTCGCGAAGGCGAATATGGGAGATATCGACGGTGCACAGGCCGAACGCGCAAAACTCGCGGCGGTGAAGGACTCGGTGCAGATCCGTTTTCTCGACAGTGCGGATTACCCCGCCAGCGTGCTGCTCAATATCGCCGATGATCTGCTGCAGGGCGAAATAGCGCTCAAGTCGGGCGATCCCGATCTGGCGGCCAGCCATTTTGAACGGGCCGTGGAGAAGCAGGACAGCCTGCCCTATATGGAACCGCCATTCTGGTATTATCCGACCCGGCAGTCGCTGGGCCAGGCGTTGCTTAACGGAGGCCGGTTTGCCGAGGCGGAAGCCGTGTACCGGAAAGACCTCGAAGACTATCCGCACAACGGCTGGTCGATGTCGGGACTCGTCGCTGCGCTTGAGCGGCAAGGCAAGATGGACGAGGCCAAAAAGGCAAAAAGCGCCTTCGCGATCATCTGGGCGAAAGCGGACGTGAAAATTAATGGTTCGCGGCTCTAGTTTGGCTTGACCGTTTATCTGCCGCAGTGCAGCATATCGTCATGACCCAATCACTCACCGTTCGCCAAAATCCTGACATTAAATATCTCGGCAAATTGCTGGGCGATGTCATTCGTTCCTATGGCGGAGAGGAGCTTTACCGGCGCACCGAATATATCCGGTCGACCAGCGTCGATCGCCATCGCGGCTTGGCGGATGCGGACGCCATAGACCCCGGCCTGGATGCGCTCTCGCTCGATGAAACGCTGGCTTTTGTCCGCGGGTTCATGCTGTTTTCCCTGCTCGCCAATCTCGCCGAGGATCGCCAGGGCGTTGCCGCTGAAAAAGGTGCCACCGTGGTCGAGGCAATCGAATTGCTCGCCAGCGAAGGCGTTGACCGGGACGCTATCCTGAAGCTGCTCGACGACGCCTTGATCGCGCCGGTGCTGACCGCCCATCCGACCGAGGTCCGGCGCAAGAGCATTATCGATCACAAATCCCGGATTGCCGAACTTCTGTTGATGAAAGATGCGGGAGAAGAGGAAACGCCGCAAGGCGACATGCTCGACGCCGCAATCCTGCGCCAGATCGCTCTGCTCTGGCAAACCCGTCCGCTACGCCGCGAGCGGCTGTTCGTCACCGATGAAGTGCAGATTTCGCAAAGTTATATGAAGGACGTGTTCCTGCCCGTTCTGCCCCGGCTCTATGCTAAATGGGAGCAGACTTTGGGCGCACGCCTGCCGAGTTTCCTCAAGCTCAACAGCTGGATTGGCGGCGATCGCGACGGCAATCCCTTCGTTGACGCCGGTGCCATGGAAGAGGCGCTTTCACGCGCCGCCGAAACCGTCATCGGCTATTATCTGATGTGCGTTCACACCTTGGGCGCAGAACTGTCCATCTCAACCGAACTGGCCGAAGTACCGGACGCGGTCATCGCGCTCGCCGACGCCAGCGGTGACGATTCGCTCAGCCGCAAGGACGAACCCTATCGCCGCGCGCTGTCGGGCATTTATGCCAGATTGTCCGCGACCCATCTTAAACTCTGCGACCATGTGCCGGGCCGTATGTCCCCCCTCGCCGCCAACGCTTATGACAATCCGCAACAGTTGCGCGAGGAACTCGTCATATTGGCGCATGGCCTGAAATCGGCCGGCAAGGGCGTCTTCGCGACTTCCGGAGCATTGGGACGCTTGATCCGCACGGTTGAACTATTCGGTTTCCACCTCGCCACGCTCGACATGCGCCAGAACAGCAAGGTCCACGAACGGGTCGTCGCCGAATTGCTCAAGCAGGCGGGCGTCGAGGATGATTATCTCGCACTGGACGAAGCGGCACGGGTCAAACGGCTGCGCGCCGAACTGGCCAATAACCGCCCGCTGGCCAGCCCGTGGATCACCTATAGCGACGAGACCGCTAAGGAATTATCGATCATCCGGGCCGCCGCCGAAGCGCACCGGAAATATGGCCCTGACGTCATCACCAATTATAATATCAGCAACGGCGAGAGCGTTTCCGACATATTGGAAGTCTATGTCCTGCTGATGGAGACGGGTCTCTATCACGCGCCGACCGAGGACAACGCATCGCCCTCCTGCCCGGTCATGGCTGTGCCTTTGTTCGAAACCGTCGCCGATCTGGAAAATGCGCCTCAGGTGATGACCGATTTCTTCGCCCTTCCGGAAATGCACGCGCTCGCGAAAGGCCGCGGTCATCAGGAAGTGATGATCGGCTATTCGGACAGCAACAAGGATGGCGGTTATCTGACCTCGACCTGGAGCCTGTTCAAGGCGAGCGATGCCCTGACCCCGATATTCGCCGAGGCTGGCATCAAAATGCAGCTGTTCCACGGACGCGGCGGTGCCGTGGGTCGTGGTGGCGGCTCGGCCTTCGGCGCGATCAAGGCGCAGCCCAAGGGCACCGTCGCCGGTCGCATCCGGATTACCGAACAGGGTGAAGTGATTGCCGCCAAATATGGCACAGAGGATGTCGCGGAAGCCAATCTGGAAGCGATGACATCGGCGGTGCTGATCAATTCGCTTGAGCCCGACCAGACGGATAGCAAAGTGCAGGCCGATTTTGCCGTAGCGATGGATGAAATCTCGCAAGTTGCTTTCACCGAATATCGTGATTTGGTGTATGGCGACGACAGCTTCCGGACCTTCTTCCGGCAGATGACGCCACTCACGGAAATTGCAAAACTCAAAATCGGCTCGCGCCCCGCCAGCCGCACGAAGAGCGACAAGATCGAAGATTTGCGCGCTATTCCATGGGTGTTCAGCTGGGCACAGGCCCGGGTGATGCTGCCCGGCTGGTATGGCGTCGGACAGGCGCTCACCGCCTTTGAAGACAAAGCAAAACTGAAAGACATGGCGCAAAGCTGGCCGTTCTTCCAAGCCTCGCTGTCCAATATGGAAATGGTTTTGGCCAAGTCAGACATGGGCATCGCCGCCCGCTATGCCGAGCTGGTCGAAGATCAGGACATGGGCCAGACGTTTTTCGGCCGCATCCGGTCCAGCTGGTACCAGACGCGCGATATATTGCTCGACATCACCGACCAGCCGCATCTGCTGGCGAAAAGCCCGGCGCTGTTCAACAGCATCGAGTTGCGCCTGCCCTATATCGAGCCGCTCAACCATCTCCAGATCGAGCTGATGAAACGGCTGCGCGCTGGCGAAGACGACCCGCGCATCGGCGAAGGAATCCAGTTGTCGCTCAACGCGATAGCAACCGCATTGCGCAACAGTGGCTGATTTCTAGCTGACTCCAAGGCCCGCACAGGCGAATTCCTGCTGCGGGCCAGAATGCGATTCTTCCGAGCATTTTTGTCAGTCGCCTGCATCATTGACCCCGCCTAGACTTCTCCGAAATTAGGAGAGATTCATGGCTGTCGAGACCAAGCGTAGTTTTTGCCGTTTTTGCCACGCAAGTTGCGCAATGATCGTTGAAGTGGAGGACAATAAGGTCAAATCCGTTCGCGGCGACAAGCAGGACCATCTGTTCCACGGCTATACCTGCATCAAGGGCCGCCAGCTACCCGACATGCACAATCTCCCCGACCGGATGATCACCAGCAAAATCCGCCAGCCCGATGGCAGCTTCAAGGATATCTCGACCGCCGAAGCGCTCAAACTGGCCGGCGCGCAGATGAAGAAAATGGTCGAAGAACATGGCCCCCACAGCATCGCGGTTTACTGCGGCACCAACGCCTTCCAGAACAGCGCCGTCCTCGGCACATCCTATGCCTTTGCCCAAGGCATCGGCTCGCGCAACTGGTATACCAGCGTCACCGTCGATCAGCCGGCCAAGGTGTTCACGACCGCGCGCTATGGCATGTGGATGGGTGGCGGCAACGCCTTCACCGAATCCGATGTTGCAATGTTTGTCGGCAATAATCCGATTGTTTCTCATTATTCCGGCGGCATGCCGACATCCTCGCCATCACGCGGCCTGCGCGATGCCAAGGAACGCGGTCTCAAGGTTATCGTCGCCGACCCGCGGGTCAGCGAAATGGGCAAATTGGCCGACATCTATCTGCCGGTCAAACCGGGTGAAGACCCTGCCCTGCTCGCCGGGATGCTCAACGTCATTTTCGAAGAGAAGCTGTTCGACCAGAATTTTGTCGCAGCCCATGTCGATGGCGTTGAAGAGCTGGAAGCCGCGGTCAAATCCATGACACCCGATATCGCTGCTAAACGCGCCGGGGTCGACAAGGACCAACTCGTCGCCGCTGCCCGTATGTTCGCTGGCGCCAACAAGGGCCGCGTCGTCACCGGCACCGGTCCGGAAATGGCTGGCAATGGCACGCTGACCGAATATTTGGTCGCTTCGCTCAACATCCTCTGCGCCCGCTTCAACCAGGAAGGCGAGAAGGTTTCCGCGCCGATGGTTTTCAACCCGCTGATGGGCGGACCGAAAAAGGCACAGGTCGCGCCAAAAATGCCGACCTTTGGCGAAGGCTTCCCGAAATCGCGGATCCGCGGCCTCGGCCATCTCGGCAAGGAAATGCCGTGCAACGTACTCGCGGACGAAATCCTGACGCCCGGCGAGGGCCAGATCAAGGCGCTGATCTCGATCGGCGGCAATCCCGAAATCGCCTTCCCCGACCAGCAGAAAGTCCGCCGCGCGCTGGACGAATGCGAATTGTTCATTCAGGTCGACCCCTGGATGTCCGCCAGCGCCAAGCGGGCCGACATGATCCTTGCGCCCAGCATGTGTCTGGAACGCGAAGACATCAACAATGTCTCCGACGCCTTCACCGAAGAAGCTTATGGCCATTATACCGAAGCGATGGTGCCCGCGCCCGGCGACACGATGGACGAATATGAAATGCTGTGGTGGCTCGCTAAGCATATGGGCATTGAGATGAATTTCCCCGGTGGTTCGGCTTCGATGGAATCATGCCCCGATAAAGCGACCATTCTCGATCTGATTTCCGAAGGTTCGCTGCTCAAACCCAGCAAGGCGAAAGCCGATGCTGCAGCGCTGGAACGCAAAGGCGCGGCAATCACTTATGAAGAACTCCACCCGGTGGTCGGTCCGGCCGATCCGGAAGCTTCAGAAAAATTCGATCTGAACGCGGGCGCCATGCCGAGCCAGTTGATCGACTATGCCGCTTATGACCCGGTCGATGATGGTTTCGATTTCCGTCTGATTTCGCGCCGGTCCAAGCATCGCTATAATAGCAACGGCCATACTTTTCCCAAACTGGTCGAAAAAATGCCGACCAATCCGGCCTTCTTCAACCCCGCTGATCTGGCCGCAGCTGGCATCGAAGATGGCGCGATCATCGAAATCACCTCACCCACTGCCTCGATATTCGGCCTCGCCAAAGCGGACGAAAAAGTCCGCCAGGGCGTGATCTCGATGAGCCACGCTTTCGGCGACAGCGAGGCCGGCAAGGGCGACGTGATGACCAAGGGCGGCTCGACCAACCGGCTGATCGTCGATGATGACCATCTCGATCCGATTACCGGACAGGCAATGCAGAGCGCGATTCCGGTCCGAATTGCAATTGCTTAGGAAAAACGCATCATGGCGATGACACAAGCCTATATCGATCAGATGAAACGGCTGATGGAATGGGAGGCTGCCCGCAATGCACCGCCCGAAAGCTTCCCCCGCCTGCCCGACTTGCCGGCTGGTCGTTACACCAGTCAGGAATATTACGACCTCGAGCAGCAATATCTGTGGAAGAAGAGCTGGCTATTCGCCGCGCATATTGATGAAGTGCCCGCGCCCGGATGTTTCATGAAATGGGAACAGGTCGGCGATCCGATCATCATCGTCCACGGCATGGATGGCGAGATGCGCGCCTTTTACAATACCTGCCGCCATCGCGGGGCGCCGGTCGTCACCGAGGAAAAGGGCAAGGCGCCGCGGCTGATGTGCGGCTATCACAACTGGACCTACAAGACCGACGGAACTCTGGTCGGCGTTCCGGAAAAACAGGATTTTGGCCCTGACTTCGACATGTCCTGCCGGAGCTTGATTCCGGTGAAATGCGAGATGCTGGGCAATCTCATTTTCGTCAATTTTGATGAAGACGCGATGCCGCTCAAGCAATGGCTCGGGCCGGTCTGGGATGAGTGGAAGGAATTCCGCTTTGACAAGATCAGGCTCGCGGCGCGCCACAGTTTCGACCTGAAGTGCAACTGGAAGGTAGCGATGGAGGCCAATATGGAGGTCTATCACGTTCCCTTCATCCATCCCGACACGGTCGCGCCTCTGGTCGACAGCAAGCGCAATGTGAATACCATCTATCCCAATGGTCACGCCCGGATGCTCGCCCCTGCCCCGGAACAGACCGACCGCGAGCATGTCCGCGCGATCGATAGCCCACCGGACTGGCAAGAAATTGAAGGCGTGGGCGAATTTGGCCGGACCTGCACGCAAAGCTACACGATGTTTCCCAACTGGGTCTCGCCGCTGAGTAATTATTTCGTTCCGCCGCTGATCTTCTGGCCGACTTCGCTCAATACGACGCGGATCGAACTGGTGACCATGGCGATGGACTGGGGCGATGGCCCAGCTCCGGATCTCTGGACCGTGCCCGATGACAGCAAGCCCAATGGCCGCGATATGTCGCCAATCATCCTCGAAGACACGCAATTTGGCGAGATGATTCAGAAATCGATGGAGAGCGACGGCTTCAAAAGCGTACCGCTGAGCTATCAGGAGGCGCGCATCTACAGCTTTCACCAGACTTGCGACAAGATGATCGGTCTCAACCGGGTTCCGGAAAATCTCGCAGTGAAACAAGTGATTGGCGAGGAATGGGTCTATCCCAACGATCCGCGCGTCGCAGAAATGGAACAGATGGAAGCGGCGGAATAGCGTTTAATCTAGCCTTTCTCGCTCCCCTTCCCTAAATGCACAAACATGCATTTTCTCGATCAAGCCAAAATCTATGTCAGCTCCGGTCAGGGCGGCCCTGGCGCTGTCAGTTTCCGGCGCGAAAAATATATCCAATATGGCGGCCCAGATGGCGGCAATGGCGGTAAAGGCGGCGATATCGTCTTCCTTGCGGTCGAAGGCCTCAACACGCTCATCGACTTCCGTTACGCCCAGCATTTCAAAGCCCCGCGCGGCAAAGGCGGCGCGGGTCGCAACCGTACCGGCGCAGGTGGCGAAGATCTGATCGTCAGGGTACCGGTAGGCACGCAGATATTGTCGGAAGACAAGGATCATGTGCTGCTCGATTTTACCCACGAGGGCCAGCAAGCGATGTTCCTCGAAGGCGGCATCGGCGGACGCGGCAATGCCAGCTACAAAAGCTCTACCAACCGTGCGCCGCGCCAGCACCAGCCCGGCGAACTCGGCGAGGAAGCGGCTGTCTGGCTGCGGCTCAAGCTGATTGCCGACGCCGGTCTTGTCGGCCTGCCGAACGCCGGCAAATCGACCCTGATCAACAAGGTTACCAACGCTGGCGCCAAAGTCGGCGCCTATCCGTTCACCACCATCCATCCGCAACTTGGCGTAGTCCGGCACAAGAGCCGTGAATTCGTGCTCGCCGACATTCCCGGACTGATCGAAGGCGCCGCAGACGGAGCGGGCATCGGCGACCGCTTTCTCGGTCATATCGAGCGGTGCAAAATATTGCTCCATCTTGTCGACGCGACCGGTGATGATCCGGTACAAGCCTGGAAAACAGTCAGCAAGGAGCTGGAGAAATATGGCGGTGGACTCGCCGAAAAGCCCCAGATTCTCGCGCTCAACAAGGCCGACCTGCTCGACGACGAACTGATGGCCGACATTGCCGACCAATTGCGCGCAGCCGGAGCAGAGCATGTCCTTCCCGTGTCTGGTGCAACCGGCGAAGGCCTGGACGCCGCGCTCGACAAAATCCTTGAAGCGGTTGGCGAAAATAGCTCGATCGAACGCAAGGGCCAGACAACACTTACCTCGGGCAAAGAGGAAGTAGCCAAGGATTGGTCGCCATTGTGAGTGCCGCAAAGCCGGACACGATCGTCGTCAAGGTCGGGTCATCCCTGCTGGTCGGCGAAGATGGCAAGCCACGACGGGACTGGCTGAAAACGCTGGTTGCCGATATCGCAAAACGCCATCAGGCGGGCGATAATGTCATCATCGTTTCATCCGGATCGATTGCCCTTGGCGCGCGGAAACTCGGTCTCGAGAAAGGCGGGCGGGCCAGTCTGGCCGACGCGCAAGCCGCCGCATCGGTCGGACAGATCGCGCTGAGCAGCCTGTGGTCGGAATTGCTGGGAGAGCATCAGCTTACCGCCGCCCAGATGCTGCTTACGCTAGACGATATGGAAGATCGCAAACGCTATCTCAATGCAACCGCCACGCTGGAAAAGCTGATCGAGCATCGTGCGGTTCCGGTGATCAACGAAAATGACAGCGTCGCCACCGACGAGATCCGCTTTGGTGACAATGACAAGCTGGCGGCGCGGGTCGGTCAGGCCGCGTCGGCGGACCGGGTATTATTGCTCTCCGATATAGACGGCCTTTACGACCGCAGGCCGGACAGCCAGACCAACGGACAATTTATCGGCCTGGTCGAAATTGTCGATGATAATATCATGGCGATGGCGGATGGCAGCTCTTCATCCGGACTGGGTTCCGGCGGGATGACCTCCAAACTGGAAGCCGCAAAAATCGCCAATCTCGCGGGAATCGAACTTTCGATCATCTCGGGCCGCGAAGAACACCCGCTGGAGCGCTATGCACTGACCAATGTCGGGACCCTGTTCAAGGCCGGTGACGGCGCCAGTGCCCGCAAAGCCTGGCTGGGCGGGCGCCTGACATCTGCCGGAACGATCACGATTGATGGCGGCGCGATAGCAGCCCTGCAATCGGGCGGCAGCCTGCTCGCAGCGGGCATCATTGCCATCGAGGGCCAGTTCAAGCGCAGCGACGTCGTCGAGATCAAGGATCTGGACGGCCTGTCGATCGCGCGCGGTCTGGCCGAATATGACGCGCTTGATTGTGCAAAAATCATTGGCCGCCGCAGTTCGGAACTGGAGGCCCTGTTGGGCTACGCGCCGCGCAGCGCCGTGGTCCACCGCAACCAGATGGTGCTGGTCTAGCCACAATGACTGCAGCCTTGCAAAAAACTATCGCGATCACCGGCGCGACCGGATTTGTCGGTAGCCGGATGCTCGATCTGGTGGTGCGAAACGGATATGATGCGCGCGCCCTGACACGGCGCAAGCAGGATGATCGTCCGGGTGTAACATGGGTGCGCGGCGCGCTGGACAACACGGCGAGCCTCGCAAATCTGTGCGCTGGCGCCGATGTGGTCCTGCACATTGCCGGAGTGGTCAATGCACCGGATAAAGCCGGGTTTGAATCCGGCAATGTCGCCGGCACACTTGCGGTCATCGAGGCCGCCAAACAGGCCGGCGCAAAGCGCTTCGTTCACGTCTCGTCACTCGCAGCCACACGGCCGGAGCTGTCGATCTACGGCGAGACCAAAGCCAAGGCTGAAAAAATTGTCGCGACCAGCGGTCTCGACTGGACAATCATCCGGCCGCCCGCCGTCTATGGTCCGGGCGACGGCGAGATGCTGGAATTGTTCAAAATGGCGCGGTTCGGTTTTATCACCCTGCCGCCCGACGCTGACGGTCGCATGTCGGTCATCCACGTCGAGGATCTGTGCGAGGCATTGCTGGCACTATTGCCGGATCAGGAAGATTTTACCGCCGAGATATTCGAGGTCGATGACGGCAAGCCGGGCGGCTGGACCCAGGCCAGCTTTGCCAAAGCCATAGGCTGGGCGATGGGCAAACGCATCACTGCGGTGGGCGTACCCAAATCGCTATTGCGTCTCGGTGCCAAAGTCGACCGGCTAATCCGCCGCGACAAGGCAAAGCTTACCACAGACCGGGTCAACTATTTTTGCCATGATGACTGGACGATCGACCCGCAAAGGCGGCTGCCAACGCAATTGTGGCAACCGCAAATCGAAACCCGTGCAGGGCTTAAGGATACCGCGAAATGGTATCGCCAGAACGACTGGCTCTAGCGCAGGTCAGATGACGGGCGCGGTAAACAGCTCGTAGACATAGGCGATAAATGTAAGCGTTAGTCCGGCCAGGAAAACGCGGTAGGCCCAACCCAGAAACCGGTATTTCTTGCGTTCGAGGACTCGACCCATCTGATAGATATCGCGCAGCATCGCCCGATAGGTTGATTCCTGACTGCGCAACTCTTGCTGCAACAACCGGTCGATAAATTCTTCTTCGCTCAGCTCGGAAAAGCCGCCAAAAAACAACATATTTGGCGAACTGTTTTTCCACGGCGTTACCGAAGGCATCACCGCCAGTGCGGCAAGACCCGCAGACGCGAATGCAGAAATGGCAAGGATGAGGAGCGGCAAGGACATATTGCCGGACTGGCTTTGACCAACAGCAAGTGTGAACACAACAAAGGTCGCGCCGATCAACATATTCGCCTTGTTATCGGCCATAACACTCAATTGCACATGGTGCCGCTGCGTGGTCCCAAGCGCATAAACAACCTCGTCAGGCCATTTGCTGGCGTCATCCATAAACTACTCTCCGCAATGATAAATATGATAAGGCGGAAGAGTGGCAGAAAGCTTGTGCTCGGGCAAGACAAGGCGCGCATTGCGCCGCTTTTCCGCCTTATTCGCTTGCCAATGGTGCTCATGTCTTGGCAAAGGTCAAGAATAGCAATTTTTGAGAGCAAAATATGGCAAATCGCGAAGACATCATGACCAAGATCAGCGAATTGATCGGGCCGTTCAACAACAAGGGCGTCGATTTGGCGGCAGAGACGACTTTTCAGGGCGATCTCGAATGGGACAGCTTGACGGTCATGGACTTTGTCGCTGCTGTTGAAGACGAATTTGATATCATCATTACCATGAACATGCAGGCCGAAATCGAGAGCGTTGGCCAACTTGCCGACGCCGTCGCGAAGTTGATGGAAAACTAGAGCCAGACACCCGTTCGCCCTGAGCTAGCTGAAGGGTCGCACGAGCGGGTGGTTTGTACTTCGACAGGCTCAGGACTAACGGAAGTAAAGAATGACCGATCTACTCAGTAAATTTGACCCGCTCATTCAGGAGCGTGAAAATCTCCTCTCGACGGGCGTCAAGGACCCGTTTTCGCTGGTGATGGAAGAAGTCATCTCCCCCACCGTCGCAATTTGCGATGGCAAGGAGACCATTCTCCTCGGCACCTATAATTATATGGGCATGACCTTTGACGACGATGTTCGCCAGGCCGGCCTGAAAGCGCTCAAGGAATTCGGGTCGGGTACCACCGGCAGTCGGGTGCTCAACGGAACCTACAGCCTCCACCGCGACTGCGAGGATGCGCTCAAGGAATTTTACGACATGGACCACGCGATGGTCTTTTCCACCGGTTATCAGGCCAATCTGGGAATCATCTCCACGCTCGCCGGCAAGGGCGATTATGTCATTCTCGACATCGACAGCCATGCCTCGATCTATGATGGTTGCGCGATGGGCAATGCCGAAGTCGTCGCCTTTCGTCACAATGATGTCGAAGCGCTTGAAAAACGGCTGAAACGCCTGCCTGCCGAAGCCGGGAAGCTCGTCGTCCTCGAAGGCGTTTATTCGATGCTCGGCGATGTCGCACCGCTCAAGGAAATGGTTCGCGTCTGCAAAGAAAACGGCGCGATGGTGCTGGTCGACGAAGCGCACTCGATGGGCTTTATCGGCGAAAACGGCCGCGGGGTCTGTGAAGCGCAGGGCGTGATCGATGATGTCGATTTCATCATCGGCACGTTCAGCAAAAGCGTCGGTACGGTCGGCGGTTTCTGCGTCTCCAACCACCCGAAATTCGAGATTTTGCGACTGGTTTGCCGCCCCTATGTGTTCACCGCCAGCCTGCCGCCCAGCGTGATGGCAACGGCGAGCACTTCGATCCGCAAGCTGATGCACAGCGGCAACAAGCGCGCCCATCTCTGGGAGAATAGCAAGAAGCTCCACAAGGGCCTGCGCGATCTCGGCTTCACCCTCGGCACGCCCGATGCACAAAGCGCGATCATCGCGGTGATTATGCCCGATCTCGAAAAAGGCGCGATGATGTGGCAGGCGTTGCTGGCTGAAGGGCTTTATGTCAATCTGGCGCGGCCACCGGCAACACCGGCCAATATGACCCTGCTCCGCTGTTCGCTTTGTGCGGAACATACGAGTGAACAGGTCGACCAGATTCTGGGCATGTTTGAAGCGGCGGGGAAAGCGGTCGGGGCTATCTAGTCAGGAAATGACCAAGTCCATCCTCATCGAACAGCGCGGCGCTATTGAAATATTGACGCTCAATCGCCCCGACAAGCTCAACACGATGAACGAGGAGATGGTCTTCGCGCTGCAGGATTATTTTCGCGGCCTTCAGACCCGCCACGATGTTCGCGTCGTTCTCTTCCGCGCGGAAGGCCGTGCCTTTTGTGCCGGCCTTGATATCGGCGGCTGGAAGAATGACGGATCGCGCGGCCAGGTCCAGCATGTCTGGAACACCCAGCGCTCCATCGCCACGGTGATGCAGCTGATGCGGCAATGCCCGCAACCGATTATCGCGCTGGCCCAGGGGGCTGCTTGTGGTGGTGGCTTCTCGCTATTGCTCGCCAGCGATGTCCGCTTTGGCGCACCATCGCTCAAGATGAATGCCGCCTATATCAAAATCGGCCTCGGCGGCTGCGATATGGGATCGAGCTATTTTCTGCCGCGGATGGTCGGCGCGTCGATTGCGTCGGAACTGATCCTGACGGGGCGTTTCATCCATGCCGAACGGGCAGAGAAACATGGCCTGATCAGCGAGATGGTCGACGAGGACAAGCTGCTTTCTACCGGCCTGTCTCTGGCCGAGGAAATGCTCGACACCGCCCCGATGGGCCTGCGCCTGTCCAAGGACGCGCTGAACCGCAATATCGACGCGCAGAGTTTTGAAGCAGCCTTAGCCATCGAAGACCGGCAGCAGGTCATGCTGTCGATGACCGAGGACAGCCGCGAAGCTGCCAAGGCATTTTTCGCCAAGCGCAAGCCGGATTACAAGGATCGGTGAAATGGTTCCGGTCTACCGTTCGCGATGCTCGGTGCCTTCACCGGCAGTGATGAAAACGGCGGTAGCGGACCCTTCTACGTCCGCCGTATGCCAGACGCCTGGCGCATTCACGGCATATTCGCCCGATGACAATGTCGTGCGCTGGCGAGAACCGTCTGCCAATTCCTGAATCAAGGTAATTTCACCTGCGGTACACAATACCACCTCCGCACCCTTCGGATGCATTTCCCAGACATCCCAGCTTTCGGTGAAGCTATACATCGAAACCAGCCTGCCTTCTGCACCATCCTTGCTATGCCGCGCGCCATAGCCCTCATACCATGTCGGATCGCCGGTCATTGCAGGCTCAACCTCCGCGGTCGCTCCCAGACCGAGATGGACCGGATTGGTTTCAAGTCTTTGCGCCATATTCACTCTCCAATGATTGACTTGTTCACTTGATCGCACCGCCCATGATCAAACGCGGCAACATCGTCAGCGCGCCCAGGATCGGCCATTTGCGTTGCCAGGGCTTGATCACATAATCGGTTCCCGCGTGGCGGTTTATCTTCCAGGCCAGATAATCAATGCCGCCGGCGTAAGTCGCTGACGCCTTGGCCAGTCTGGCGAGGGTTAGAAGCTTACCATTGCGCCGCAACTGCCGCCATCTTTTTTCAATTGCATCGCGAGAGGCGATGATCTTTAGATCCTTGCCCTGCGCCTTGTTCCGCTCGGTGATCGCCGCCATGACGGCCGGTCCAAATCGCGCATAGCGTTCGGGATCGGAATCGACGACAGAATCGGACCGATCCTTTCGCTCGGCGCGCAACTCCGCGCCATAGGTCAGCTCGAAACCGCGTTTCCAGAGATCGGCAATCGTATATTTTCGATCAATTTCCATCATCGGAAAGCTCATATCGAACAAGGTGATCGCAGCGCCTTCTATCGCTTTGATCGCATGTGCTTGCGCCGCTTCATCCGCCTGCCAGACGAGCCGCGACGGTTGCGCAAAACGCGCCCATACGCTGACCGCGCTGGCGGTGATCCGGTTCAGTTGGTGAAAATCTTTCTCGCTCAATACCGCTACCTTGGCGACCAGTCCGTCATGTTCTGCAGGAAACACATTCGGTGGCAGCCGCTTGTTCGCGCCCACCAGCCAGCTTTTGCCATAGGCCGCCTCGTAGCTCGAGACGATCAGGTAGAAATCGAGCATCTGTCCGTCGAGTTCGGTTGTTCGCAGGCAGGACCCGTAAAACAGCACGGCGCGCGACGCCTCACCATATTGTGCGGCAATCGAGGCCGCAAAGGCAGCAACCCGCGGATCGACGGGTTGGGCCAGTTCTTCTGCAATTAATGACTTGAGTTCGCTCACGCGAGCCGTCCTAGCTCAAGCTGCGAGCCGAAGGAAGGACACTGGCTTGGTCGATTTCAGCACGATCGGATGGCCGGGCTGGGCGGAGAATAGTTCACCGTCCATCAACACGTTGCTGCCGTCACCTTCGATGCGGATCATGTCCCCGCGCTCGAGATGGATGCCCTTCTGGACATTTTTGCCCAACCGGCCAAAAATCACCGACAGCAGAAACCGGACAATGGCGCCGGCTTGCTGATCAATGGCAAGAAACTGCATCCGGCCGATCGCATTTTTATTCCGCATCGATCGCTTCATCAGCAAAAGCCGTTCCAGCGTGGTAACGATGAGCACGGCAAAATTGCCCTGAAACTGGCCATCCCGGATCAGGGATATCTTGATCGGTGTCGACCGTTTCGGCAAAAATTTCCCCTTGATACCAAATAGCACCGACGCCAGCGCGGCAAACACCGTCAGCACATGGGCCGCAGCATTGGGCAGTCCGAGCGGATAAATCTTGTGACGGCAATAGAGAATGAACTCCGACAGGCCCGCTCCGCCCAGAAACATGCCGAGCACGACCTTGCTGTCCTTGCCGCCATCGGACAGCGCGATCAGTTCGCGGTCGACCAGATGTTCGTGCAAATCATGTTTGGCCAGTTCGACGATCCGTTCAAGCGCCTTGAGCGGATTGCCTTCCGATCCGAGATCTAGCGCAATCAAATTGGTCTTGCCATTGGGCAGCACGGCAACCGGCGGCGGATTGTCCCCGAAATGGCCGCCTTGGTATAATTCGGTCAGCGCCGCCTGTACCGTGCCGTCACCGCCATTGATGACGAGGACTTTCGGTTTCACCCGGGCAATGGTTTCCAGAGCCTTGGCAATTTCATCGACATGATCGACTTCATAATGAAAAACATCGCTGTTCTTGGCGCAATAAGACCGGACATCCGGCAAAATCGCCCGGTTCCCGGTTGAATTGGGATTGGAAAGAAGTGCGACATTTGCCATTTATTGGGCCCTATCCCCGGGAACAGATTTGTATCATCTGTATTTCATGCTGATGTTGATCGACTTGACGTCATTACCGACGTTGAAAGCTGTTTTCTTGTAACTTGGCTTGCCAAGATTGAAGATGTTGATGCTCGGATTGTTCGACATGCCGCCGCCATCGCCGAATATATCGGTCTTGCCATTGGCATTAATATCGTGCCGGATCGCAACCGCGTAAGTACCGGCGGAGGGCACTGGCAGACAAAACTGCATGTTGCCGGTCTTGGCGGGAGCCTCTACGCGATAAAGCCATGCGCCGGTTTTAAGCCATTCCGACGCAGTACCACGATAGTTTTGAACCCGCATCGTGCCATTGGATTCCTTGACACCGCTGACATTGATGAGAACGGCGGGGCCAGCACCCGACCTGCATTTACCGAGATCGTTGGAAACGGTCTTCCCGCTAGCAAAAGCCGGGGTGGGCGATAGCAAAATAGTGGTCGATAATGCGATAAAAGCCGCAAATTTCAACATGACGTAATAACTCCTAGTCGTTATACTCGCGCCAATACTCCGGCGCGAACAAGAATCAGCCCCCGATCTGCCTTTGGCTATGGATTTGATTTGCGGCGAAATCATGGTGAGAGGGCGACAACAAGTTGAAACTACTGACTTCCACCGATCGCTATTTGGCGAAATTGATTGCGCTGCCGCTGTTCAGTACCCTGGTCATTGCGGCGATGCTGCTGGTGCTGGAAAAAATGCTGCGCCTGTTCGACTTTGTCGCGGCAGAAGGCGGTCCTGTCAGCGTGGTTTGGCGAATGCTGGCCAATCTGATACCGGAATATCTGTCCCTGGGCATTCCGATCGGCTTGCTGCTAGGCATATTACTGGCCTTCCGAAAGCTTGCATTAAGTTCGGAACTCGATGTGTTCAGAGCCGTTGGCCAGGGTTACGGCCGGCTGCTCAGAGTGCCCTATATGTTCGCGGTCGGCCTGATGCTGGTCAATCTCGCGCTGGTCGGGTTCATTCAGCCGCTGTCCCGCTATTATTACGAAGAATTGCGATTCGAATTGCGCTCGGGTGCGCTCGGTGCCTCGATCAAAGTCGGCGAATTCACCAATCTGGGCAACCGGATGACGCTGCGGATCGAGGAAAGCCGGGACAATGGCACCAAATTGAGCGGAATTTTTGTCCGCGCAGAAAATAAGAAGAACCAGACTGTCTCGGTGACAGCAGAACATGGCCAGTTTCTGGCAACGGACGATCCCGACACCATCATCTTGCGCCTGACCAATGGCGTACTGGTCCATGATGCACCGAATTATAAAAAGCCGCGCATCCTGAGTTTCACCAACCATGACTTGCCGATCGATTTGCCCGACATTGAATCCTTCCGGTCGCGAGGCGGCAAGGATCTGGAATATACGATACCCGAACTGGTGCGGGTAGGTCTGGACGAAAAACGACCGGAGGCCGAACGCAACGAAAGCCGCGCCAACTTCCATTTCCGCATGGTCGAGGTGGTGATGATGCTGCTGATGCCGTTGCTCGCCGTGGCGCTGGCCGTTCCGCCAAAACGTTCGAGTTCCGCGCTTGGCGTATTTGTCTCGATCGTGATGATTGTGACCTATCACAAGGTCAACGAATATGGCGAGGATGTCGGGGCACTGGGCCTCGTCGATCCGATCATTGCCTTATGGCTACCCTTTTGCCTGTTTGCGGCGCTGATCATGTGGATGTATCATATCGCCGCGCATGTTCCCGGTGGGCAGCCGATCGGGGCATTGGAGAAAGCCTTTTCCAAATTTGGCGGCGTCTTCAAAGGTCTGCTCAATTTTAATCGCAAACGTGCATTGATGAAGGAATAGCCGGACATGGATTTTTTCCCTTCCCGGACACTGGCCATTTATATGGCGAAAATGTTCATCGTCCGTACCCTGGCGGTGCTCGCGTTGCTGGTGCTGGTGCTGCAAGCGCTCGATCTACTGGGCGAAAGCGGCAAAATTCTGGCATATGCGGGCAATGGCGAAGCCGAATTGTGGACCTATGTCTCGCTGCGGGCCCCGCAACTCATAGCGCGTTTCCTCCCTTTTTCGGTCCTGCTGGGAACGATTATCACGCTGGCAACCCTGAACCAGAATAGCGAAGTCGTGTCGATGAAGGCGGGAGGCCTGTCCGCCCACCAGATTCTCGCCCCGCTGATCGTGGCCAGCATGGGCGTCGCACTGCTGTCCTTCATATTCAATGAAACGCTGGTTGCCCCCTCGACTGCCCGTTTGTCACAATGGGAGAAAGTCGAATTCGGGCCGATCCCGGCGGAAAGCAACGTCCGGACCAACGTCTGGGTCAAGGACGGCAATAATCTGATCAACGCACGAACAGTGACCGGAAGTGGCGAGCAGGTCGTGTTACGGGAAATCACGATTTACAACCGGACCGAAAATGGTCTCAAAAACCTGCTGCAGGGAGACGAGGCCCGGTTCACCGGCTCGGGCTGGTTGCTCACCGGCGTCACCCAGTTTGACGTAGGCACCGGGACCGAGGAAAAGAAAAGCGAGTTGCTGGTCGGCGATTCGATCCTGCCTGATCAGTTCACCCTGACCAATGTCAGCGCCGACAGCCTGTCGATTTTCGCTTTGCATACTGCGATTGGCGAACTCGAACGCGCCGGGCGACCGACGATGAGTCTCAAGGCCGGCTGGTGGCACAAGATTTCCGGTCCGATGTCGTCGATCCTGATGCCGTTACTGGGCGCGGTCGCGGCCTTCGGTTTGGCCAGATCGGGACAATTGTTCCTCCGGGCCGTAATCGGCATGGCACTGGGCTTTGCCTATTTCGTTGCCGACAATTTCGCGCTGGCAATGGGCAATATCGGTGCTTATCCGTCGCTGTTGGCGGCCTGGGCACCTTTCCTCTTATTCTTCCTGATTGGCGAAACCGTGCTGATCCGCACCGAGGAATAAAAGTTCAGTTTCTGCCGGCGCTGCCGCGCACAAGACCCGTGATCAGGGTCCACAGACTGCCATGATCCGCCCGGTAGAAATTGGAATCGGTGGGCAATTCTGCCGCCAGACGCCGATGCGCCTCGCCCAGACTATGATAGGGAACACCCGGTAGCAGATGGTGCAACGCATGATAGCGCAGCCCCACCGGCGCCCACAGAGCGGGCAAGGTTCCAGGCGGCGGCACATTGACGCTATCCAGATATTGTCCGGTAACGCTCATCTCCTGACCGTCATTTTCCCACAGATGCGCAACCAGTGTCCGGATCTGATTCAGCACGACACTGCCCGACATAACAGCGAGAAAGATCAGGAAGGCGCGCATTGGAATGATGTCCATCGCAACCATCGCCAGCAGGGCAATAGCCCAGATGGACGCACCGATCTCGCAAGCCAGCCAGCGGCGTTTGAGATCGCCCTCGGGCGGTTTGCGGCGAAAATCCGGATTGATGATCAGGCCTGAATAGCGTTCGACCACCAACTTGCGCAGCGGCGGAATGATCGCGGAAAGCGGTGACAAAATGGCATAGCGGAACAGCAGCGCCACCGGCGCCAGTGCAGCGACGATCACGAACAGGGGAACCGACCAGGGCTTCATCAACGCCAGCGGCAGATATTCCGGGTCTTCGACCGTGCCATATTTTTTGGTCCGGTGATGGATGCTGTGAATACCCTCGTACATGAAGGACGGGATCATCATCGGCACCCCGAACAGGGCGTTCCAGGCGAAATGGAAGCCGGGCAGCGCGTTCCGGCGGACATGGGTCAATTCATGAATGAAACTGCCGGCCCGGTAGAGCGCCAGCACCGCGATCAAGCCGAAGACGATGGCGAGACCAGTGGATTGAATGATGATTGCGCCAGCAAGCGATCCGTAGCCGACCGCCACGGATGCCAGAAAATCGGCCCAGTAGATCGCCGGCTTGGGCGCGTTGAGATCTCGCGTGACCTTGGCGGCCGTGCGGATCAGCTCATTGTCCTCGGGAACCGGCACAGGCGCGGCACTCAGACGCGAATCTGCTTCTGCCTTCGGCACATTATTCGGAGAGATGGTCGTCGAACTCATAAACACCTGCATGATTGTTGAGCGGTATAGAGCAACATATCGTGGCGATAACATGGCGAGGGCAAGACCGGAATAACTCCCGCGCCCTTGACATTGCGCCGCGATTAACGCCACAGCCAGCCGCAAATATAGAAGGATAAAATATGGTGGCCGGTCAGGATATAGTGATTCAACCTGTGACTACCAAGGCCCAGACGAAGCAGTTCGTCGAGATTGCCTATCAGCTCAATACCGGTGACCCGCATTGGGTGCCACCGCTCAGGTCCGAATTCACCAAGCTGATCACGCCTGGGAAGAACCCGTTTTTCGAACATGCCAGAGTGCAGTTTTTTCTCGCCCTGCGCGGAGGTCAGGTGGTCGGACGGATCAGCGCCCATATTGACGAGTTGGCGCTGGAACAGCCGGCAGAACAGGGCATGGGCCCCGGAACCGGCAATTGGGGCCTGATGGAAGCCAGCGATGAAGCGGTGATGCACGCCTTGATCCATGCCGCTGAAGCCTGGCTGAAAGAACAGGGCATGACCCGCGTGCTGGCTCCGATCAGCATGTCCGTCTGGGAAGAACCCGGATTATTGACCCAAGGCCACGACCATAGTCCGATGATCATGATGGGCCATCACAACGCCGCCTATCAAGGCTGGATCGAAAGCCTTGGCTATACGGTCGCCAAACGCATCGTATCCTATGACCTGCCCGTAAAAGATGGGTTTCCGAAGCTGATAAACCGCATTGTCGCTTCGGGAGAGCGCAACAAATTGCTCAAGATTCGCAAAGTGGACAAGAAGCATTTCGACCGCGATGCGGCAATCATCATGGGTATTTTGAACGATGCCTGGTCCGGAAACTGGGGCTTTGTCCCGATGACCGACCACGAAATTTCCCACGCCGGTGAAAGCCTGAAGCCGATTGTCCACGAAGCCCTGATCCGGATCGCGGAACTCGACGGCGAACCGGTCGCGTTCATGATGACTCTTCCTAATATGAACGAGGTGATCCGGGGTTTGAAGGGTTCGCTTTTGCCATTTGGCTGGGCAAAGCTGCTCTGGTGGCTCAAGTTCCCGAAAGCACAGTCGATGCGGGTTCCGCTGATGGGTGTCAAAAAGGAGCTGCACAACAGCCGTCTCGCTAGCCAGATGGCTTTCATGATGATCGAATATATACGCCGCGACGCGGTTGCCAATTTCGGCACCCGCTATGCCGAACTCGGCTGGATATTGGATGATAATCAGGGGATGGTAGCGATTGCCGACGCAATTGGCGCTGAAATCAACCGGGAATATCTGATTTACGACAAACCGATTTAGGACGCCGTATCTTTGCTGATCACCCCGGTTACGAGCTTGCTCGCAACGTCGCGAATGATCTTGTCGATACCCTTGTCCCACAAATCACTATGACCGGCATTTTTTATCGGAAACGCGGTTTTGGGGTTTTTCGCAGCATCAAAGAAGCTTTGCCCCATCGCAAATGGTATCAGTTCATCTTCTGTGCCGTGAATCCAGACCAGCGGCATATTGATGCTGTCGATACGGTCAATCGTCCGATAGCGATCCTTCACCAGCCAACGCGCCGGAAAGAAGGGGAACTGCCGCTGGGCCATATCATCCATACCGCTATAAGCGGCGACCATTATCAGTCCTGCGGCGTCATTTTTTGATGCAAGTCGGGCCGCGACACCGCTACCCAGAGATTCGCCGATGATGATGATCCGGTCTGGCTTGAAACCTTTTTGAATCAGCCAGTCATAATTTTCCTGGGCGGTTTGAAATAGTTCCGTCTCACTGGCTGACCCGATATTTCCACCATAGCCGGGATAGCCAACCCCCAGCACGGCTGCGCCGTTACCGGCGAGCGCTTGATAAATGGGTATCCGGTGAAAATGCGATCCTGCATTGCCGTGAAGGAACAGAATGACGGGCGAATCCGGCGCTTTCGGCTCATGCCACAAAGATCGGAGGTCGCCGTCCGCGCCAGAACGGATAACTACGGATTCGACACCCATCTGATCGAGATAGGACGCGGGCGGTACCGATTGGTCGGGAAAATAGAGGAATTGCCGCTGGAATATGAAAACCAGCAATAATATTAGCAGATAGATGCCGGCCAGGGAGGCCAGTCCGGCGAATAGCAATCGCATCAAATATCCAGATTTACCCAGGCTGGCGTGTGGTCACTCGCCTTTTCGCGGCCACGATGTTCCTTGTCGACGCCACAGCTTTTCAGCCTGTCAGCGGCCAGCGGGCTGAGCAAGAGATGATCGATGCGGAACCCCTGGTCACGCTGCCAGCCACCGCTGCGATAGTCCCAATAAGTCCAGATATTGCCCGCCGGATAGGTGACGCCCAGAGCATCGGTCCAGCCGTCATTTAATATGCGCCGATAGCCCTCGCGGCTTTCCGGCTGCATCAAAGCATCATTCTGCATCGCCTTGACCGAATAGACGTCATTGTCGCGCGGGATGACATTATAGTCGCCGGCCAACACCGCAGGCACCTCTTCCGCCAAGATTTCTGCGGCACGTTCGCGCAACCGTTTCATCCACCGCAGCTTGAAATCGAATTTCGGACCCGGGTGGGGGTTCCCATTGGGCAGATAGATGCTGGAAACGCGAACTTTCGAACCGTCTTTAGCGCTGATATTGGCTTCGATATAGCGACTATGCTCGTCTTCCGGTTCGCCATCGAGCCCGCGCTTGACCTCTTCGGGAACCTGATCGCGCGCCAATATGGCAACCCCATTGAAGCTTTTCTGGCCGTGCCAGATCGCGCCATAGCCGATTTTTTCAAATTCGGCGGCGGGAAAGCCTTCGTCCTGCGTCTTGATTTCCTGCAGGCAAGCGACATCCGGCTGGGTCTCTTCGAGCCATTCCAGCAAGCGCGGCAGGCGTGCCTTGATGCCGTTAATATTATAGCTGGCTATTTTCACTTAGACGGAGAAGCTGGAGCCACAGCCACAACCGGAGGCCGCGTTGGGATTGGTAACCTGAAAAGCACTGCCACCGAGCGACTCGACAAAATCTACGGCGCTACCGCGCACTAGATCGAGGCTGATTTCGTCGACGACCAGCGTTACACCGGATTCTTCGACCGCGATATCATCTGCTTCGATGCCGTCGGCAAGACCAAAGCGATATTGGAAACCGGAACAGCCGCCACCTTCAACAGAGAGCCTCAGAATCGCGGCTTTGCCCTGTTTCTCGGCAATAGCAGCAACGCGCCTGGCGGCATTGGGGGTCAGGATGATATCCTGTTCGATAGTGGCAAGAGCTTGGTTCATGATATCAAGATAGGGAGAATCAAAAGGAGCGGCAAGCCTTAAGCTCAAACCGCTCCTTTATGCACCCTCTCCCAAAGGTGTAAAATCTATCTTATTCTGCTGGACCGCCCAATGCAACGCCGGAATTCAGCTTCTGCGCGATCAGGAAATCATTGGACTGCATGAACGGGATGGGATTGACCGCTTCGCCTGCGATCCGCACTTCATAATGAAGATGGCTGCCAGTCGAACGACCGGTGGAGCCCATGAAGCCGATCAGGTCGCCGCTCTTGACGCGCGCATTCGCATCAACATTGAGCCGGGACATGTGGCCGTAACGGGTCTGGATGCCGTTACCGTGGTTGATTTCAACATATTTGCCGTAACCGCCGAGCCATTGCGCGCGGCCGACAATACCGTCAGCTGTTGCATAAATCGGAGTGCCGATCGGACCGGCCATATCGAGGCCCTTGTGACTGGCGCGACGGCCTTTGAAGGGATCGGAACGGTAACCATAAGAACTGGTCAGAGTGAAGTCTTTCACTGGCTTGCGCGACGGGATGGTCAATTTTACCGCTTCCTGCTTGCCCTGACCGGCCCAGTTATTGAAGATCATCCGGAAGGCCGGATCTGCTTCGCCAAGCGCGCTTTCCGCGTCCTGACTTTTTAGCACATCAACGGGGATGCTGGCTTCGGCAGCGGTCTCGGCCGATGCTGCGGTGGAGAAAATCATTGCCGATCCGAGAAAAGCAATGGCTGTGATCTTGCTCACAGATTTCTTAAACAAAACTACTATATTTTCGGTCATAGAATGATCGAACCTTTTTTTGCGACCCATGGAAACCATGGCTTGAATTTTGTGGCGGAACTTTCGCCCCCGTTGTGCGTTTACGGGTGTAAATTCATTTTGGTTAACAATTCAATACCATAATAATAATCCTGGGTCAGACCGGCTGTCCGGCGCGCTGAGTCGTTAAATGGTGGCTTTAACCCGCCTTTGACATGGGTTTTTACAAGCCGCTGCCAATGGGCGTGCGGCTGCATTCCGCTTCTCTTGCAGGCGAATTCGAACCATTTCGTGCCATAGAAAACATGGTTGATTTCGTCCTGATAGATTCGGCTGAGCACTTTTGCCGTCATATGGTCGCCCTGCCGTTTGAACCGCTCGACCGTATTTAGGGTGACGTCCAGCCCCCGGGCTTCCAGCACCATAGGCACAATGGCGAGGCGCGCGGAAGCATCGTGCGCCGTTTCTTTTGCCGTGTCCCAAAGGCCGTCATGGGCGGGGAGCGCACCGTAAAAGCTGCCCTGTTCCCGCAATCTCCGGTCCAGCAGAGCAAAATGCATCGATTCTTCCGCACCGACACGCATCCAGTCGTCGGTAAATTCCCGGGGAAATTGCGATCCGAACCGTCCGATCATGTCGAAAGCAAGATCGATTGCGACAAATTCGATATGGGCGAGCGCGTGAATCAGGACGAGTCTTCGCGGGACCGATGTACCCTTGCCCCGCCTGGGCATATCCTGAGGGCGCATCAGGACCGGATGATCGGGTCGCGCCGGCATATCCGGCATCGTCTCGCAAAATTCATGAGTCAGCCGCCCCAGCCGCCATTCGCGGGCAGCATGGCGCGCTGCCATCGCCTTGGCGACGGGATCGGCGGTTTGCAGCACGCGCAAAACAGCTGCCCCGACAGTCATATGTTCGGTCATTCCGGAAGGCTATGCCGCCTGTACTGCAGCCAGAACCTCTTGCGCGTGCTCCTTGACCTTCACTTTCGGCCAGGCCTTGAGGATGGTGCCATCAGGACCGATCAGGAATGTCGAGCGGATGATCCCCATATAGGTCTTGCCGTACATTTTCTTTTCCGCCCAAACGCCGATTTTTTCCAGAAAAGCGGTGCTTTCATCCGACGCAATATCGACGGTCAGTTCCTGCTTGTTGATGAAATTCTGCTGGCGCTTCGGCGAATCAGCAGACATGCCGAGCACGGCGGCACCGGCTTTCTCGAATTCCGGCAAGAGCGCCGAAAAATCTTTCGATTCGGTGGTACATCCCGGTGTGCTGGCTTTCGGATAGAAGAACAGCACCAGCTTTTTGCCAGCATAGTCGGAAATTTTTACCGGACTGCCATCCGGCGCTACCAGTTCCATATCGGGAATTTTGTCACCCACATCGATCATCTCGTTACATCTCCTAATATTTCATCGGGGTCCGGCCGCAAGTGCCGGTTCCACTCGTCAATAACGCATTGCCGCGCCTTGTCATAGCCATCCAGAAGCGCCTCCCAGCTCTCCTGTCCCGCAGATTTGGCGATCAATGCGCGGCTGGTTACCGGTGGAAAGTCACAATCCGGAGACATCAGCCGCAAGGCCACCAGCAAGCGCGCCATCAGTTCGTAAGCGGCGACCATTTCCTCGCCCAGATCGCCTGTAGCGACCAGCGCCCGAACGGCTTTGCCCAGTTGCGGATAGAGCGCCTCGCCGGTTTTCAACTGCAGGAAATGGATGATAAATTCCCAGTCGACCAATCCGCCTTCCATCATCTTGGTATCGAGCGGCCCCTTCGGCGGCTTATGTTCGACGATATCCAGCCGCATCTTCCGCACCGCCTTGCGCAGCTCTTCGGGTTCGCGGTCCTTGCGCAAGATTCCGCGAATCTGCTGTTCCAGTTCGGCGCGGTCCGCTTTGTCGCCGTAAACCGGTCGCGCCCGGGTCAAAGCCATATGCTCCCAGGTCCACGCACTTTCCCGCTGATATTTGTAGAAACTCTCCAGCGTCACCGCGAGCGGCCCCTGCGTCCCCGATGGCCGCAATCTTGTGTCCACCTCGTAGAGTGGGCCGGCTGCGGTCGGCACCGAAAGCGCCGTCACGATCCGGGCCGTCAACCGGTTATAATATTGGGTCGCACCCAATGATCGTTTGCCGTCGGACTCGGCGCTATGGTCGCCGCTGAACAGGAAGATCAGATCGAGATCCGACGCATGGGTCAACGCCTCCCCACCCAACCGGCCCAGCGCCAGAATGAGCAGCCCGCAGCCGGGAACCTTTCCGTGCGTCTCTTCAAATTCCGTAATGGTCGCATCGGTCAGCACCTGAATCGCGGCTTCGGCCACCCTTGCATAGCCTGCAGAGATATCCAGTGCATCATGACGGCCCTCGATCAGCTGGACCCCGAGCGCGAAGCGTTTTTCACCGACCCGGGCGCGCACCCGGTCGAGCAATATCTGATAATCGTCGCCGGTTTCGGTGCGGGCAAATTGTTCCGTCAGTTTTTCCACCGACGGAGGCAAGTCCAGCGCCGTGGCATCAATCAAACCGTCGAATAACTCTGCTCTCCGGGCGAGTGCATCGGCGAGTACCGGCGCATGGCTGAGAATCTTGCCGAGCAGGTCGAGCAGAGCGGGCCGCGCTTCCAGTATCCGGAAGAAATTGATCGCGGTCGGCAATTTATCGATCAGACTATCGAGCCGCGCCAGTGCCTTTGTCGAATTTGGTGCCGTAGCAATCGCATCGACCAGATCGGGCAGAATCGCTTCGAAGGATTCCTGGGCTGCGTTTGACCGCAATGCCGTCACCTTGCCGCTCCGCCAGCGCTTGATCGCCTGCAGAAAGCTGTCCCCTTCCAGCAGGTTTTTTCCGGCGATCACCGCCGTCAGCTTCTCCTCATCCGCCGGCAGTCGAGTATCGTCATCCGGCTCGATCAGATCATCATAGATATTGCCGACCGCGTCCACATGCGGTTCGAGCAGGTCAAGCAGTTGCTGACCGGTGTCCAGCCCGTGCAGCCGCGCCACCCGGCTCAGGTCTTCTGCCGTATCCGGCAGGCTGTGCGTTTGCTGGTCGTTGACCATCTGCAGCCGGTGCTCGATGACCCGGTAGAGTTCGTAGGACTCGCTCAGCACCCGTGCTTTTTCGCCATCGATCCGGCCGGCCTTGGCCAGCGCCGCCAGCGCATCGCGCGTCGCCGGCGCCCGCAAATCCGGTTGCCGTCCGCCAAAAATCAGTTGGTGCATCTGGGCGTAAAATTCCGTTTCCCTGATCCCGCCCCGGCCGCGCTTCAGGTCAAAACCGGGACCGAATTTCTGTCCCGCCGCATAATGATCGCGGATTTGCGCGGTGACCGAGCCGATATTCTTGATCGCTCCATAGTCCAGCGACCGTCGCCAGATGAACGGATTGATCGTTTCGAGAAAATATTGGCCCAGCCCGGGGTCACCAGCGGCGGCCCGTGACCGGATATAGGCCGCCTGCTCCCATGCCAGCGCGCTTGATTCATAATAGCTAATCGCCGCTTCGACCGGCAGCGCCACCGGGCTGACTTCCGGCGACGGTCGCAGCCGCATGTCGACGCGGAAGACATAGCCATCCGCATCGCGGGCATTGAGCGCCTCGACCAGTTGCTGGCCGATCCGCCGCGCGGCGTCACTGGGGTCTTCCCGGCCGCGCACCGGGATTTTGTCGGGATCATAGATGAAGATCGGATCGATATCCGACGAATAGTTGAGTTCGCGGCTGCCATGCTTGCCCAGCCCGATGATCGAAAAGCCTTCCAGCGACGCGTCGGGATAGCGGGTCGCATATATGTCGGCCAGCGCCTCATCCAGCGCCCGGTCGGCGAAATCCGACAATTGGGTGATAACATCGGTGAGAGTCAGGCGCCCGGCAAGATCACCAATCGCCAGGGTTAGCGCGAGCGCGCGTTTCTCGCGGCGCAATTTTTGCCGGACATTTTCAGCGCCATCCCCTGCACGAGCGGAATATTCAAACGCTGCTTCAAGATTTTCCGAAGCCAGCAAATCCGCGAGTTCTGGCTGAACCTCGAGCGACAATCTGAGATAAGGTGCATTTTCCCTTGCTCGTACAAGCGTTCCAGCAAGCGAAGATACAGGAGGCAACGGAGCTATATTCATCGGACGAGCTTTAAGGCCTCAATCGCATTTGTCACGCCTGCCAGCATGAATTCATGCGAATAAGCTATTGTTTCTTCTTGTCGATCAATACGGCCTGCTGCCATTTGCTGGGTGCTTTATCCGTGCGATGGATGCAGCCCGCCCAGCAGCACGGCCTGCGCTTACCGTCCAGCAATTCCTCGATGGTTCGCCCGATTCGCTTCTCGCGGGTCTTCGCCTGCTTGGCATCTTCGACCCAGCAAATAAACTCATTGCGACCAAGCGGAGTGAGGCTTTGCCAAAGTGCGAGCACCTCTGCATCCGCCGCAAGGGCAGTTCGCATATCTTCCGCCAGCTTGTGGACGGTCCCCTCGGCTATCGTCTCGTGCATCGCTCAACAATAATAGCGGAGCAACCGGAGATCAATCCGCTTCGCTACCGCCCAGATAATTGCGCGAAAAATCCTCCGCGAAATTCGCAAACCTTCCCTCAGCGATAGCCGCCCGCATCCCCGCCATCAGCGATTGATAATAAGCAATATTATGCTCGGTCATCAGCATCGCGCCCAATATCTCCTTCGCCCGGATCAGATGATGCAGATAGGCGCGACTGTGATTCTTGCAGACCGAACATTCGCAGCTTTCATCCAGCGGTGCCAGATCCTCGGCAAATTTGGCATTGCGAATGTTGAGCGCGCCCTGAGCGGTAAACGCCTGGCCATTGCGGCCGGACCGGCTCGGCAAGACACAGTCGAACATATCCACCCCGCGCGCGACCGCGCCGACCAGATCATCCGGCTTGCCGACACCCATCAGATAGCGGGGCTTGTCGGCGGGCAACTGGTCCGGCGCATAGTCGAGCACCTCGAACATCGCTTCCTGCCCCTCGCCGACCGCAAGGCCGCCGATAGCATAGCCGTCAAAGCCGATTTCAATCAAAGCCTCTGCCGATGCCGCGCGCATCTCCTTGTCGAGCGATCCCTGCTGAATCCCGAACAAAGCCGCTCTCGAAGCATGCTCTTCGCCGCTATCAAAACCGTCGCGCGACCGCTTGGCCCAGCGCATTGAGCGCTCCATCGATGCCTGCGCTTCCTCGCGCGTCGCACCATTCTTGGTACATTCGTCGAACGCCATAACGATATCGCTGCCGAGCAGCCGCTGGATTTCCATCGACCGTTCCGGCGTCAGCATATGGCGCGAACCGTCGAGATGGCTCTGGAATTCCACGCCATTTTCGCTCAGCTTGGTCAACTCCGACAGGCTCATCACCTGATAGCCGCCGCTGTCGGTCAGGATCGGTCGATCCCAGTTCATGAACTTGTGCAGACCGCCAAGCCGCGCCACCCGTTCCGCGCCGGGGCGCAGCATCAGATGATAGGTGTTGCCGAGAATGATGTCTGCACCGGTTGCGCGCACGGTTTCCGGCTTCATCGCCTTCACTGTTGCCGCTGTTCCCACCGGCATGAAGGCCGGCGTGCGAATCTCGCCACGCAGCATGCTGATCTTGCCGGTGCGTGCCTTGCCGTCGGTCGCGGCGATGGAAAAGGAAAAACGCTCAGCCATGCGCCTGCCCGATTCCAGCTGGGAGACCAGATTTTACGGCTTCAATTTTGTGTTTGTCTGTCGATGGTGTAACCAATGGTCCGTCCTGTCCGAATTAATCCGCATCTGTGCAGGATGGCAACGGATTTTCAAAGACCTAAATCGGGAGTATATTATGACAAAATCAAGCAAACTTGGTTCCGCAGCAACCGCATTAATCGCTGCAGCCGCCCTGTCCGCCTGTTCCGGCGGCAGCAATGAAGCCACCAGCAAAGGCGCTGAAGCAACCGGCAGCGAAGTAACCGAGGTCGCCGCGGCGGAAAAAGAAAAATGCTACGGCATTGCTCTAGCCGGTGAAAATGATTGCAAGGCCGGCGAAGGCACCAGCTGTGCCGGCACGTCTGTTCTCGATTATCAGGGCAATGCCTGGAAAAATACCGACGCCGGTGAATGCGAAGCCATGGGTGGCTCGCTCACCGAAGTCGCCGACAACGACCCACCGCTCGCGCCAGTAACGGCTCCTGCCGAAAGCTAGGCCTCCAGCACAAGATATTGGGAAAGGGCGGTTCGTTTGAGCCGCCCTTTTTTTGTCCTATTCGGGCTGGTTCAGCCCGATAGCGGAAGTTGGCGTTGGTCGCTTTTGACGACAGCAATTGGGTGGATTCCGGAACGTCGGTTTTCGGGTGGACAACTAGCGTGTTTGGTCGCGGCTTATATCAGTTTGGTCGATAGGTCGCATTCTTATCCAGTTTGGTATTCTAGATTATTCAATCAATCACCGGATGGACCATCGCCATGCAATTGATATGTCAGATAGGACTGTTTCGATGCGAATTTTTGCTGCCCTAGCCTTGCCGCTATTTGCCACCGCTTGTGGTACGATCTCTCCGGTTGAGATGCGCTTGCCGCAATCACTTGCCAATCAATCGGCACGCCTGCCAGTCGAAGGGATCGGTGGTCGGATGTCTGGACGTTTCCGAACTGGGGATTATGTCGGTGTATACGAACGTTCGGAGGAACGTCTCGCACTCTTCGATACTTTCATAAAAAACTCAGATCACTCCAATTTCGTGATCGAAGGTCCAGGCATCAGTGCGACTATCGAGGCGGAATGTCTGATAGGCGAGCGGGTACTCGATTTCGATATCTTCGAATTTACACCTAAACGCATGTCATACCGCTGCGAATTTACAGCTGACGGCCGGGCAATACCCGCTCGGTTCGAATTGCAGGAAGTTCGGTCAGGTCTTGGCGGTTTGCTAAATCGCCGCGAACGTGTCGGAGAGATTGCATTAGGCGGAGAAACTGTGCAAATTCGGTCTGTTCACAAACTAGTTGGTTCACCACTCGAAATGGCAAAACCCATCGGATATGTTTTGGAGCAAAATGGTCGTCCGGTGGGCGCAGTTGAACTCAATGGATCGCCGGTCATTTACATTGCGGACCTGACCGATGAAGGCCTGTCGCGCACGATAACCATCGGTGCGGTCGCATTGGCGATATTCTGGGATCCAGCAAATAGTGCTCTCGGCGGTGACTAGCGGGCCCACCCCCGCTGTCTCAAAGAAGACGGAGGCGCAATACGCAAGCTGGATTACCGTGGCGGTCTGGAGCATATCCTCGCTGCTTTTTGTTGTCCCCATGCTGGTGGCCGGCGAAAAGGTTACCACACAGATGATATGGTCGATAATTGCCATTGCGTTCGGTGGTTCATTTGTTTCTTGCGCATTGATGATCGTGATCTGGCGGGTATTTGAAAGCAGTTTGCCACGAAAAATTCTGATTGCAACGAGCGCGATATTTCTAGCTGCAATACTGCTTACACTGTTTGACTTAGCATCGGCAAAACTCTTCATCTCGATCCAGCCGGGAAATCAGTTGTCGAGTTCGCTTTTTTATCGGGCTACCAACAACTTCGCGGTTTTTATTCCCCATTTTTCTCTTCTCGGAGCTCTCTATGCATTGCTTGCGCACAACCGCCAGGCCGTTAGGCGCGAACGAATGCTCGCTGATGCAAATTCGCTCGCACACCAGGCAAAATTGTCTGCACTGCGCTATCAGCTTAATCCGCACTTCCTGTTCAATACTCTGAATTCGATTTCATCCTTGGTCGTCACGCGACGGAATTCCCAAGCCGAGGAGATGCTTACGCGTCTTTCTGAATTTCTGCGTACGACGCTCGCCGTTAGTCCCAACACGCCGCAAACGCTGGAGAGCGAGTTGGAAACGGTTGAGGCCTATCTTGGTATAGAACGCATTCGCTTCGGCGATCGGCTCGGATTAGAACTATGCTGTCCTTCCGCTTTGCGCGATTCGCTCATCCCGCATTTCCTTCTCCAACCATTGGTAGAAAACGCTATCAAATATGGCGTCGCACCAACAGAGGATTCCATTACGATCGGTATCGACATTCTAGAAGACGATGAAATTCTCGAAATTGTAGTACGCAACGATACCCTAGCTCCCGCCTCATCCGTTCATGGAATAGGCGTGGGACTCCGAAACGTCCGCGACAGGTTGCAGGCCGTCTTCGGGGATCTGGGCACTCTCGAAATAATGACTGTCGACCAAGAATATCGCGCAATCGTTCGCTTTCCACGGATGAAAGAATAGCAGCATTATGCGCATCCTGATTGTCGATGATGAACAACTGGCGATCGATCGTCTTGCTGACTTCTTGTCTGACATCGAGGGTGTGGAGGTCGTTGGAAAAGCGAATAACGCCCGCGCCGGAGAGGAAGCGATTGCTGAGCTGCGGCCTGACCTCGTGCTTCTCGACATTCAGATGCCCGGCCGCAGTGGTATGGCCTTGGCCGCCGATCTAGATCCACAGGGTCGCCCGGAGATTGTCTTCGTAACTGCGTTCGAGCATTTCGCTCCCGATGCCTTTTCTGTGGACGCTGCCGACTATCTGCTCAAGCCCGTTCGCTTTGATAGGCTCAAGCAAGCCATGGTTCGTGCACAGCGCCGTATCCGCATGAGTATTGCCGCCGCGCTCGGTGATGCAGTGAACGCCGAGACCAGCCGATATGCGCGCGAGATTTGGGTGACCGTTCGCGACGGCCAAGTTCGTCTTGATGTCGACTTGATTGAATGGATTGAGGCTGCGAAAGACTATGTATTGCTCCATACTGCTACGCGTAGCTATCTGCACCGGATCTCGATGAATTCACTGGAGGAGAAGCTCGATCCAAAGTCGCTGACGCGAGTGCACCGATCTGCGTTCGTGAGATTGAGCTTAGTCGAGAAACTGGAGCGCCCTGGCAAGGGAAGTCTCAAGCTGGTGCTACGTGATGGAGCAATCATCCAGGTTGGTCCGAGCTACGTCAAAGACGTGCTACGCTCCATAAATCCGCAGGAAGAGTGATTCCGACCCAAGCCCGACGGCAAGAAATGGTATGAGGGCATCGAACACGAAAATCCCGCCCGGTGAGGACCGGGCGGGCGTATGATTACATTTCCTAACGCCGATTTAGAATCGCACACCGGTAGCCAACATGATCTGGTGACGGCTTGTCTCGAATTCGGCTTCTGAGAATGAACCGTAATCAGAGTATCGATATTCCAGCCGGGCAAAGGGCTGGCCGAAATCGAGCTCTACACCCGCACCAACACGAAAGCCATCTGAATTGTCGCTTTCCAACACAGTCTCGCCGTCCAATGTATAAGCTGCCTTGAAGCGCTGATTGGTATAACCACCCTTTGCGAAGACCATCATCTTATCGCTGACAGGGACCCCAAGGCGGATACCTGCATATATGTCGCGGCCGGACGAAATTTTAAGTACGTCGCCATCTTCGAGCGCGTCGGATACCGAAGCACGGACGGAGCTATCGCCGATCTCGCCTTCGATACCGAGCACGACCCTGCCGAGATTGATATCGTAGCCCAGCGCGATTCCATATGCGATTCCATCTTCCGACGTATCGTCCCCGTCATCACCGGATGTGAAGCTATCATAGCCAATATTCGCGCCAATCCAAGGGCCGTTAAATGGCCGTTCGTCTTGCGCAGCGGCTGGTGCAGTGGCGGTAAAAGCGGCGATACAAGCCGCTGCAAGCAAAGTCTTTTTCATAAGATATTCCCTCGTGCGGGTGATTGAAATCACCCGTTAATCCTGAAGCATCGGACCATCCGACGTTCCGAGAGCGCTTTGTCATGCGGTTGATTAATATGCCGCCGCAGATCGCTTTAGCCAGCATTGCGAGCGATCGATTAGGATGTCGCCGACGAAGTTGGCCTTCTGCGCGACGAAATTGGATTAATCGGAAGGATCAGCAGGCCATATTGAGCCTTTGTGGCGACAAGAAGTGCCAATCCAAAATCTCCCACGGATTTTTCCTAAGGTCGGCTTCAATAGGTTTTGCCACGCTCCGATGCCCTGAAGCGGCGGCTTTCGGGCACTGTAAGACAAGCGCGCACCGTCCGCTATTGGGGCGCTAGCCGACGGTCAGCATCTTTATCAACATTGTCTGCTCATGCGTCCGCCGCGCACATATCGTTCCGGACATCCTCGGCGGTGAGATTGTCATTCTTCAGCCTCCCGGCAGCAACAAACTCGAATCCCCATAGCTGTAAAACCGGTATCCACCCGCAATCGCATGGGCGTAAACCGCCTGCATCGTCTCCAGCCCCATCAGCGCGCTGACCAGCATGAAGAGCGTCGATTTGGGCAGATGAAAATTGGTCATCAGGCCATCGATCGCGCGGAACTTGTAGCCGGGTGTGATGAAAATATCGGTGTCGCCTTCGAACGGGCGGATGATCCCGTCTTCGCCGGTCGCGCTTTCCAGAAGGCGCAGGCTGGTGGTGCCGACAGCGATGACCCGGCCTCCTGCTTGTCGCGCAGCATTCAGGCGATCGGCGGTAGCAGCGTCAATCCGTCCCCACTCGCTGTGCATCTGGTGATCGTCGGTCTCGTCGACCTTGACCGGCAGGAACGTCCCCGCTCCGACGTGCAGGGTCAAAATTTCACTGCCTACACCGACGTCAGCCAGCCCTGCCAATAATCCGTCGGTGAAATGCAGCGCGGCGGTCGGGGCAGCCACGGCGCCCTTTTCCTTCGCAAACATGGTCTGATAATCATCCGCATCGCGCTCGTCGATGGCACGCTTGCTGGCGATATAGGGCGGCAGCGGCATGGTGCCCGCGCGCTCGAGCAGCAGTTCGACCGGCTCGTCGCCGAGGAAATGCAAAATGAAGCTGCCGTCGTCCAGCTTCGCTTCCGCTTGCGCAAATACGTCCATGCCGAAATCTACGGTCTCGCCGACGCGCAGACGCTTGGCGTTGCGGATGAAGGCCTGCCAGCGGCGCAGGTCGACCCGCTTGTGCAGCGTTGCCCCGATCTTGGCCTCGCCCCGCGTGCCTTGCAGCTGCGCGGGAATGACCTTGGTATCGTTAAAGACCAATATGTCTTTGGGACCCAGCAATTGCGGCAGGTCGCTGACAATATGGTCGGATATCTGGTCGCCCGAGACGCTCAGCAGCTTCGCGCTGTCGCGCGGAACCGCCGGTCGCAACGCGATATTTTCCTGCGGCAGCGCAAAGTCGAAAAGATCAACGCGCACAGGCTGGACTAGGGTTTGATCGGCGCGTTCAGGTCGTCCACCGAAATCGGTGCTTCGGAAACATTGGCCGAGGCGCCCGGCAAGACCGGCGGCTTGTGGTCCGCGGCTATCGATGCCTGCAAT
The DNA here is from genome assembly GCF_963975555.1 of uncultured Parasphingorhabdus sp. Classification (GTDB taxonomy): domain Bacteria; phylum Pseudomonadota; class Alphaproteobacteria; order Sphingomonadales; family Sphingomonadaceae; genus Parasphingorhabdus. The sequence continues at coordinate 155,996 of NZ_CAXBHH010000003.1, forward strand.
ATCCGGCTCGGATTCAAGGGCGGTTCGCCGCGTTGAATCGCGTCGACATATTCCATGCCGGCGGTGACCCGGCCGAAAGATGTATATTTGCCATCAAGCGAAAAGCGGGGATAGAAGACGATGAAAAACTGGCTGTTGGCGCTGTCTTCGCTCGCAGAGCGGGCCATCGAGACAACCCCGCGTACATGCGGAAACTTGCCGAATTCCGCCTTCAAATCGGGCAGGTCAGAGCCACCGGTACCGGTACCGGTCGGATCGCCGGTCTGCGCCATGAATCCGTCAATCACCCGGTGAAAGATAATGCCGTCGTAGAAACCCTGCCGTGTCAGCGTTTTGATCCGCTCGACATGATTGGGGGCAAGCGCTGAAAACAGCTGGATCGTCACCCGACCGCCGGTCGACAGGTCAAGATGCAGGATATTCTCGTCCGCAGGAACCGAAGAGGGAGCCGGTGCCTTTTCCTCCGCTTCCTGTGCGTGCACAGCAAAGGGGACCAGAAACAGGGCAGAGAAAGTCAGAAAAAATTTACGCAGCATGGCATACTCATTTGGCATCGAGGACTGGGACAGAAACAGGTCTTTGAACGATTCCACCTTGCTCCGCAATGAATTGCTGGAGAAGCCTATTGATCGCCCTTGAGACCGATCTTCTGGACCCGTGCGGTAATTTCATCAGCTACCATGGGTGTTACGAACTTGTGGATCTCGCCGCCGAACATGGCAATTTCCTTGACCAGACGCGATGCGATCGGCTGCAGCGAGACATCTGCCATCAGAAACACCGTTTCGATCTCGCCGTTAAGCTGCTGGTTCATGCCCGCCATCTGATATTCATATTCAAAGTCGGCAACGGCGCGCAGCCCGCGCACGATCACGCCGGCACCCTGTTTCTCTGCAAATTTCATCAGCAGCATATTGAAACCGACCACCTCGACGCCATCGCCAAGCTCGGCGGTTTCCCGGCGCACCATATCCAGCCGCTCTTCGTCCGAGAACATCGGCGATTTCGAAGGATTGGTGGTCACCCCGATCACCAGCTTGTCGACCAGACGCATGCCGCGCCGGATGATATCCATATGACCCAATGTAATAGGGTCAAAAGTCCCCGGATAAATGCCGATTCTCATATCCTGTCCTTCCCGCCTAGCGGTCTCTTGTGATTGTATATTCGGCGATGGCGCGCAGCAAATCCGCTTCCGCGCCATAGCCGTTGAGATGTGATTTGGCCTGATCCACCAGCATCTGCGCCTGATCTCTGGCCCGTTCCAGCCCCATCAGGCTGAGGAAGGTTTCCTTGCCGGCTTTTGCATCCTTGTGCAGCGCCTTGCCCGCCTTTTCCTCGTCGCCTTCGACGTCAAGAATGTCATCGGCAATCTGGAAAGCCAGACCCAGATCATGGGCATAGCCGCGCAGGCTGGTGCGGCCTTCTTTCGTCACCCTGCCCAATATTGCGCCAATTTCGACGCAGGCGGTGATCAGTGCACCGGTTTTCAGCTGCTGGAGCCGGGTCACGGTCGGCAGGTCAAAGGTCGATTTTTCGGCAACCAGATCCATCATCTGGCCACCCGCCATGCCGGCGGGTCCGGCGGCTTTGGCGAGACAGGCGGTCATTTCCGCGCGCACGAAAGGATCGCTATGGGTGCGCTCGTCGGCGAGCAGACCAAAAGCCAGCGCATGCAGCGCGTCGCCGGCGAGAACCGCGGTCGCTTCGCCAAAGGCAATATGGGTGGTCGGCTTGCCCCGCCGCAAATCGTCATCATCCATACAGGGCAGATCATCATGGATCAGCGAATAGACGTGCAACGCCTCTACCCCGGTCGCCGCCCGGATGGCGCAGGATTCATCGACGTTGAACAATCCGGCAGTCGCCATCACCAGCAAAGGCCTGAGCCTTTTGCCGCCGCCGATCGCGGCATGGCGCATCGCTTCATATAGTTCGCGACGCGCATCGTCAGGAACCTGCAAAAGCGTATCGAACTGTCGGTCCACCAAAGCAGCGACCCGCTCCATTTCCCGCAAAAGGTTCGCATTATTATTGGCCGCCATTGGCTCAGTCCGCGTCAAAAGCTACTGTGGCTTTTGGTTTGCCATCGCGATCAAGCGTGATCTTCTCGATCCTCGCTTGCGCCGATTCCAGTCGTTGCTGGCACAAGCCACGCAGTTTTTCACCCTCGCTGTAAAGCGCAATCGACTGGTCGAGCGGCACATCGCCATTTTCCAGTTTGCGGACGATATCTTCAAGGCGCTTCAGCGCGTCCTCGAAGTTCAGATCGGAGAGGTCTTCTTTGGTTTCGCTCATGGCGGAATTCAATGACGACGCTTTGGGCCGCGGTCAAGGGCTTGGACTTCACTATCGTCAACTTCCGGTGTAGCTCTGGAAAGAAAAGCTGGGAGAAGAAGCATGTTCATCGGTCATTTTGCGCCCGCCATGGTTGCAGCAACCCATCCCAGGGCGCCGGGACTCGGCACATTATTTGTCGCGGGACAGTTGCTGGATTTCGGGTTTTTCGGGCTCGCACTGACCGGCATCGAGAATTTCCGCATCACCCCCGGGATCACCAAAATGGTGCCGCTCGACCTCTATGACATGCCCTATACCCACAGCCTGCTGGGCAGTGCGGTCTGGGCCACGGGCTTTGCGTTGCTGATATGGCTCTTCACTCGCAATCGGACGGGAGCCCTTATCGGTGGCGCGGTGGTGCTGTCTCACTGGTTTCTCGACCTGCTCGTCCATGCGCCCGACCTCACGCTTGCGGGTTCCCCGCCAAAAATGGGTTTTGCCCTGTGGAACTATCCGATGATCGAGATGCCACTGGAGCTGATACTCACCTTTGGCGCGCTGGCCTTTTACGTCATCCGGACAAAGGCGGTTTCCAGCCAGTCCAAATTTGCGATTGGCCTTTTGGCCGTATTGCTGCTGACCTTCCAATCTATCAACTGGTTCGGCCCAGAGCCCGCAACCGCTGATATGGCGATGAAGCTCACTGGCCTGTTCGCCTTTTCGGTCGCCTCTCTGGCTGCATGGTGGGTGGGACGAACACGCATATTGAAGCAACGCTAAAACAGGATCGATCATGACCCAATATATCGCCGCCTATTTCATCGCCGCCATCCTCTTCGGCATTCTCGATTATCTCTGGCTCAGCAATATGGCGGGGACTTTATACCGGCCCGTCATCGGCGAGATCATGGCAGACGAATTTCGCAAGGCACCGGCGATGATATTCTATGCGATCTATCTGTTCGGTATCGTCTGGTTCGGGGTCAAGCCGGCGCTGGCCAGCGGTCAATGGACCACCGCCTTGATCAACGGCGCTTTGTTCGGCGGGATCGCTTATGCGACTTATGATCTGACGAGCCAGGCTGTGCTCAAGGTCTGGTCAACGAAGATTAGCCTTTATGACATCGCCTGGGGCGCTTTCGCGACCGGCGTGACGGCGGCGCTGACCGCCTATCTGGTGCTGAAATTCGTGAAGGTCTGACGCCTCCGAGCGTCAATCCTCCCGCTTCTCGGCAAGCGTCTGCATTCTTCCCGGCAGCAAGGCAAATATCTCGCGCTTCCGACTCGGTGAGGCGGATCCCCATTCGCCGATTTCCGACAAGCTCCGCCCGCAGCCCATGCACAGTCCGCTTGGTCGATCGATGGTGCAGATATCGTTACAGGGCGACTTCAAGACGATAGCTGCTCGTCGATCTGGCCGAGCCGTTCCTTGCCGAAATATAGCTCCCCATCGACGTACATGGTCGGGATTCCAAAGGCGCCGCGCGCGACCGCATTTTCCGTATTGTCGATCAAAGCCTGCTTGATCGCCGCGTCCTGCGTTTTTGCAAATAGCTCCGCCGCGTCGAAACCGCCGTCCTGCAATATCTTACCGAGCGTATCGGCATCGGTGACGTCCAGCCCGTCTTCCCAGATCGGAGGCAGAAGCAGTTCGATAAACTCGGCACGCCTTGCCGGTTCGAGCGCGATCAGCATCCGCAACAGAGTGATCGTGTTGAACGGAAAATGCGGGTTCATCTTGAACTTGGAGAGCCCGTGCTTTTTCACAAAACGTCCGAGTTCGAGCATCGCATATTCATTCTTTCCCTTCACGTCCGCATCGCGAATGAACGGTGGCGCATTGCCGGTCAGCTTGTGCATCCCGCCAAGAAAAGCCGGGGTGATTGCGACGGTCGCGCCATGTTTTTCGGCCAGCGCCTTGAGCGGTTGCCAGATCAGATAGGCATTGGGGCTCACGAAATCGAATATCAGCTCGATGGTCTTGGACATTAGGTTGCTCCTTTGAACCTATCCTTAAAGCAGCACAACGAAACATCAATTCCCTCTAGGCGAAATTGTCCCGCCTCGTTAAAGGGTCTTCATGACCACAGATACGCTGATTACCGAGCCCCAGATCTCCACCGAAACCGTGCGCGAGCATGGCCTTAATGCGGAGGAATATCAGCGCATATTGAATGCGCTCGGCCGCGAGCCGAATATCACCGAACTCGGCATCTTCTCGGTCATGTGGTCGGAACATTGTTCTTACAAATCATCGCGCCTGCATCTGAAGAAACTGCCGACCACTGGCCCGCAGGTAATCTGCGGCCCCGGCGAGAATGCCGGTGTGATCGATATCGGTGACGGTCAGGCCGCGATCTTCAAGATGGAGAGCCACAACCATCCCAGCTATATCGAGCCCTATCAGGGCGCTGCGACCGGCGTTGGCGGTATCCTCCGCGACGTCTTCACCATGGGTGCGCGGCCTGTGGCGAACCTGAACGCGCTGCGCTTCGGACGGCCCGACCATCCGAAGATGAAACATCTGGTCAAGGGCGTGGTTGCCGGCATTGGCGGTTACGGCAATTGCGTCGGCGTCCCCACCGTCGGTGGCGAGACCAATTTTGATCCCGCTTATGACGGCAATATCATCGTCAACGCGATGACCGTCGGCGTAGCGGACGCGGACAAGATTTTCTACTCGGCCGCCAGCGGTGTTGGCAATCCGATCGTCTATGTCGGTTCAAAAACCGGCCGCGACGGCATCCACGGCGCGACAATGGCGAGCGCCGAATTTGACGATGACAGCGATGAAAAACGCCCGACCGTGCAGGTTGGCGATCCGTTCACCGAGAAGCTGCTGATCGAGGCCTGCCTGGAGCTGATGAACAGCGACGCGATTGTCGCAATCCAGGATATGGGCGCGGCTGGCCTGACCAGTTCGGCGGTTGAAATGGCGACCAATGGCGAAGTCGGCATCATCCTCGACATGGACAAGGTGCCATGCCGCGAAACCGGCATGACCGCTTATGAAATGATGCTGAGCGAATCGCAGGAACGCATGCTGATGGTTCTGAAACCCGGCCGCGAGGAAATGGCCGAAGCGATCTTCACCAAATGGGAACTGGATTTCGCGGTGATCGGCGAAGTGACCGACACGCGCCGGATGGTTCTGACCCACAAGGGCGAAACCGTCTGCGACATTCCGCTCGGCCCGCTCGCCGACGACGCACCGCTTTATGACCGTCCGCATCTGACCCGCGAGGAATATGCCGCGCATATCAATATCCAGCCAATCGGCGACATTCCCGAGAATACGGACATTGGCACCGATCTGCTGAAGATGATGGCCAGCCCCGCGCTCGCATCGCGCCGCTGGATCTGGGAACAATATGACTCTCAGGTCGGCGCCGACACCGCGCAACGCTCCGGCGGTGATGCTGCTGTGGTTCGCGTGCACGGCACCAACAAGGGCCTCGCGATCACCACCGATTGCACCCCGCGCTACTGCAAGGCAGATCCCTATGAAGGCGGCAAGCAGGCGATTGCCGAAGCGTACCGCAACCTCTGCGCGGTCGGTGCCAAACCGCTTGCAACCACCGACTGCATGAATTTCGGCAACCCCGAAAAGCCGCATATCATGGCGCAATTCGTCGGTACCATCGAGGGCATAGGCGAAGCCTGCAAGGCACTCGACATGCCGATCGTATCGGGCAATGTCAGCCTCTACAACGAAACCACCGGCGCCGACGGCATCAGCCACGCGATCCTGCCGACACCGGCGATTGGCGCGGTCGGCTTGATCGACGATCTCGACAAGATGATGACCATCGGGTTCAAGAAGGAAGGCGATTTTGTCGCCACTATCGGGTTCCACCATGAAGAGCTCGGCCAGTCGACCTGGCTGCGCGAAATCCACGGCCGCACCGACGGACCGCCACCCAAGGTCAATCTCGAAGACGAAGAGTGGGCCGGCCGCATTGTCCGCGAACTGATTGCCGACGGCAAAGTCACTGCCGTGCATGACATCAGCGACGGCGGCCTTGCCGTCACGCTCGCCGAAATGGCTTTGGCGGGTAATCTGGGCGCCGAAATCGACCAGATGACCAGCGCCTTTGCCTTCAGCGAAGCGCAGGGCCGTTATGTCATCACCTATCGCAACGAAGATGATCTCGATCGCGAGAAGGTGCCGTTCGAGAAAATCGGGCAGGTGAAGGGCCACAAGCTCGTGCTCAACGGAAAGTCGATTGCCGTGAGCGATCTGCGGGAAGCGCATGAGAGCTTCTTCCGCGACTGGATGAACGACTAAGCCCCTCCGACCTGCTGCGCAGGCCACCTCCCCATGCCTATGGCACAGGGAGGAAAGGTTGGATTTGACAGTTTTGGCCTGACCGTCCCTCTGCACAAGATTTTGTGATACATCTTTCCTCCCTGTTGCGAAGCAATGGGGAGGTGGCGTTCGCCGAAGCCTTGGCGAAGGCGGATGACGGAGCGGCCGTGGCAAGAACAACCAGACAAACCGTCCTGAAGGCAAGACAGCTTCGCAAGACCATGAGCAAACCCGAGATCATGCTGTGGCAACAACTGCGCAAGAAACCGCTCGGCATAAAATTCCGCCGCCAGCATCCAATTGGCTCCTATATCCTGGATTTCTATTGTCCGTCGGCGAAGCTGGGAATCGAAGTCGACCGGATCGCCCACGATATGGGAAATCGGCCGGAACGCGACGAACGGCGGGAACGGGACCTGTATCTCCAAGGCATTGAAACCATCAGGATATCCGCGGAAGAAGTCTTGCATGATCCAGTAGATGTGGCGGATCGTATCTTGCGATATATTCAAAGCCTTCGCTAGCCCCCTCCACCGCGCTGCGCGCGGTCCCCCTCCCCATTGCTTCGCAACGGGGAGGAACGAACTATCAAAACATCATTCTCCCTGTGCCATAGGCATGGGGAGGTGGCGCGTCGAAGACGTGACGGAGGGGCCAAGGTGCGCCGCTCTGGCAGCTTGCGATTTGTCTTTGTAACCAATCTCCCCGCCGTGCGTTACTGATGACGAAATGACAGGAGAATGATCATGGCTTCAGGATATTCCGGGACGCCTCTGGCAAAAAAGTTCGATCTCAAGGACGGTATGCGCGTCTGGTTTCTGGGTATGCCGGATGACATTCGCGCGGAAATCGAGACACAGGACCTTACCCTATCGGAAGAGCAGGTCCCGACGCCCGGCTTGAATGCCGCCCATATATTTGTCCGCAAACGCGCAATCATGGAACAGCATCTCACAACCCTGCGCGACATGATCGATCCTGCGGGTCAGGTCTGGGTGAGCTGGCCGAAAAAGGCATCGCGCGTCGAGACAGACATCACCGAAGACACTATCCGCGCACTCGCCTTGCCGATGGGCTTTGTCGATATCAAGGTCTGCGCTGTAGACGCGGTCTGGTCAGGGCTGAAGCTGGTGATCCGCAAAGAACAGCGCTAACTCCTATCAATTCAATATCAATGCCGTCTCCCCAGCGTAGGCTGGGGCCTAAACCCATCTAGCCTATCTAACCGCCCTTAGATGGGTCCCAGCCTAAGCTGGGATGACGAGCATATTCAGGCCGTCTGCACCAGCATGTCATATGGATCGACATTATGGGCCCGGAATTTCGCATGCGCTTCATGGTAGAAACGCGGAGTTTTGATGTGCAACCGCTCGCGCAATGCATCCAGCGGCTGGGCCAGCAGCTCGGCGATATTCTCTTCGTTGATCTTGGGACAGGCCTTACCCATTTTCTGACCTTCGCGGATCGCGCTGAATATCGGCGCATCACTCTTGACCTGCTTCTTCATGTTCAGACCCGCTGCATAAGCGATGAACACATTGCCCAATGACGGGTTCTGGCCGTAGGTGAAGGCCAGCACACAGGCTTCACCGAGCGCATCACGGCCATAGCCGGTGAGCACGTGGAGCAAATCATGGGTGTCGCGCTGGCGGAAACCGTACCATTCGATCAGATCGCCATATTTTTCCGGGCTGAACTCGTCATATTCGGCAATCAGTCCGGCGGCGCTCAGGCCTTCTTTTTCCATGAAATCGCAATAGGCATGAGCGAGGCTGCCTGCAGGCATTTTGCGAAGCCGTTCGTGGTCGTCGAGCAAGTCGGCGAGATTGGGTTCGCTGACCAGCAGGGCCTTGCCCTTGTCGCTTTCGACAAAGGCCTTGGCATCCTTGCGGAAGCCGGGACGCGGCAGCGATTCAAAAATATGGAACACCTGTGCGGTGTCTTCCTTGTCCTTGATCAGCTCGCGGAAATGATGGATCGCCTTCAGGGGACGAAAGCGGGAGGCCGGGCGTTCCGGATGGACGAACGGTATGTCCGAATCGCTTGGCGCGGAGAAGTCATGTTTGATTTTCATGCCCCATATATATTGCTTACTAACATTGGTGTCAATATGGTTTTGGCTTTCCTAGAAGCCGCGACCCAGCTATCTGGACGGTTATTCCCATTTGACCTGCAGACGGGCCTTCTTGATCCGGATGTTTACCAACCTTGAACGCGGGAGACGGAAATTTGAAACCGCACGACACCCTGCCCTATACCGAGCTGCCGGATTATTCCGACGCGGAACGCATTGCCCGGTCAGAGGCTTTCTACCAGGCGATCAAATCGCGCCGCACCTGTCGCTATTTCACCGATGAAGCCATTCCCCGGGCGGTCATCGAAAATGCGATCCGGGCCGCCGGCACCGCTCCCAATGGCGCCAACCACCAGCCGTGGCATTTTGCCGTGATCGAAACGCCGGAGAAGAAGAAAGCCCTGCGCGCTGCCGCCGAAGAGGAAGAGCGCGCCTTCTACGAGAGCAAGGGCAGCGAGGAATGGCTTGAGGCGCTGGCGCCACTCGGTACCGACGCCGACAAGCCGTTTCTCGAAACCGCGCCTTATCTGATCGTGATTTTCGGCCAACGCAAAGGCGGCATGAATCCGGGCGAGATGAAGCAGAATTATTATGTCAACGAGAGCGTCGGCATTGCCACCGGCATGCTGATCACGGCGCTGCATGACGCCGGTCTCGCCACCCTCACCCACACGCCCAATCCGATGAAATTTCTCAACCAGCTCTGTGATCGTCCGGCCAACGAGAAACCGATGATGGTTTTGGTGGTCGGCAAGCCCGCTCCCGGCGCCACGATACCGGTCCACGCGACGATCAAGAAACCGCTGGACCAGATCGCCAGCTGGCTGTGAATATTCTGAGTTTACAGAAGTCCGTTCGTGCTGAGCCTGTCGAAGCACCGTCAACACAGCGGGCCCTGCAGGTCAAAGTCCTTCGACAAGCTCGGGACGAACGGGTCTGATATGAACAACATTGTCACCACCCAGCGCTATCTCGAGCTCGACGCTTTGCGCGGTTTTGCGGTGATGGGAATATTGCTGATGAATATCGTCGGCTTCTCGATGCCGGAAATGGCCTATATCAGCCCCGCGGTCTATGGCGGCACCGATCTGCCCGACACCGTCACCTGGGCGCTGTCCTATATTTTTGTCAACGGCAAGATGCGCGGTCTTTTCACCATATTGTTCGGCGCCAGCATGATGCTGATCGTCGAGCGAGCGCAGGCAAATGGCGAGGATCCCGCAAGGGTCCATTTCCCCCGCATGGCCTGGCTGGCGATCTTCGGCCTCGCGCATTTCTTCCTCTTGTGGGCCGGCGACATATTATTTCTCTACGCCGCCGTGGGCTGCATCGCCTATTTCCTGCGCAACCTGACCGCGGATGAACTGTTGCGGCGCGCCCTGCTCATCTTCTCCCTCGGTTTTATCGGCTATTCTGTGATGTTCGGCAGCCTGCTATATATGGAATATCAGGCAAGCCTTCCCGGAACCAGCGCCGCCGGAATCGAAAATGTCGAGCAGGTCATTGCCGGCTTTCGTAGCTCGGGGGACGCGATCTCCGCGGATATCACGCTGCATCAGTCGGGGTTCAGCCCGATATTTCTCGACAAAATACAGAATGACCTGTTCGGACCGATTATCCTGCTGGCCTATAATCTCGCGGAAACCCTGCCGCTGATGATGGTGGGCATGGCGCTTTACAAAAACGGTTTCATCACCGGACAATGGACATCGGAGCGATATCGTCGCGTGGGCATATGGTCGACCGCCATCGGCATGGTCATTCTGACGGCTATCGCAATTGGCCTGATCTACAGCAATTTTGCCATGCTGCTAATGGTCAACGCCAGCTATGCATGGAACTTGCCGTCACAGATGCTGATGACCATCGGTTATGCTGCATTGCTGATTGGTCTGATCCGGACATTCCGGGAATCGGCCTGGATAACACGGATCGCGGCAGTCGGCCGAGCCGCCTTCACCAATTATCTCGGCACCAGCCTGTTGATGACCTTCATCTTCTACGGCTGGGGATTGGGACTCTATGGTGCGATCGGACGCGCCGAATTATATCTGTTCGTCCTCGGCGCCTGGGCGCTCATGCTGCTCTGGTCGCGACCCTGGCTGATGCGCTTCCGCTATGGGCCGCTGGAATGGCTCTGGCGCAGTCTGGCCAAAGGACAGGCTCAAGCGATGCGCTTATAATGACGGCTCGGTGGCTTCTTCGGCTGAACCGGACGGTTCATCACCGGCAGTCTCGCTGCTGTAACTGACGTTCAGCAACTGATACAGATCGACTGACGAAATAAATTCCAGATGATCGTTCGGATCGTCCATATGGGCCAACGGGCGGCCAGCGGGCGTATAGGACAGATGCTTATATTGTCCCCGCTGGTCCCGCTCGACTATCGAACAGAGAATAGGCGAACGCAGACCGCCAATCAAAGCGTGCAAAACGATTGCCTCTGCCTCGGCTCCCAGCGAGGCATCGCTATCGGGGTCAAATGGCACGCCCGAATATCGGTAGACGATTGCATGGTCTGCCGCTCTTTCGACCGCGGTTTTCATGCATCGGGCATTACCGGTCTGTATTTCATCATCGGCTACGAAAATAATATGGTTTGGGCTGATTGCGAGGAAATCACCTCCCGTGGCTTCGGTCGGCCCTATGGCTTTCGATCCCGCTAGAATCGGCTCCCAATCGGCCAGTATATCGGCTGGAATTTTCCCGAAAAACCGGAGCATCGGCACCTCGCCAACGGTCAGCAGAGCATTATCATCTATGCCCCCCGGCAAAGATTCGAGATATCCGGGCAGGTCGATACCTTTGGTTTTCCATTCCGGTTCCGCTGCTCCCGTCGGCACCAGTTTTGCGGCAAATTCGGCGTCCAGCGAAGCGCGATACTCCTGCAATTCCTCAGCCATTTCCAATGGCAACGTCTGCCAAAGCTCCATGATCAGCAAAAGCTCTGAAACAGGCCCTTCTTCCACCATCTCTTCGTCGGCATGATTCCCGGCGCTATCAGATACAGGAGAAGCATTTGCCGGAGCTAGAGCGAGAACCGCCGCAACCGATAATGAAACAGGGAATATCTTACGCATGGCACCTCTTGTTCGCTCAGTGAGCCGATGTAACCGATTTTTGACGGATGGAAACTAAATAGTCGATATACAATTTTGATATTGCGATCTATTCTCATTAGCGATATACGAGTCGTTGTAAGGAGCTGTTATGGTTGTTTGTGTTTGTAATGCGATCAAGGAAAAAGACCTGAGAGCCGCCGTGCGTAGCGGGGCAGACCGTCCATCGCAGGTCTATGCCCAGCTTGGTCGCAAACCGAAATGCGGGCAATGTCTCGCATTTGCCCAGACGATTATCAAATCACAACTTGCGACCGCTTAGCATTCTCTTTAGCAAATCATTGAAATAATTACATTTTCTATAAAAGCCGCTCTTTCGCTTCCCGCGAAAATACTGTATGGGGCAGGCAATGGATTTGTTAAATAGCGGGAAGGAATCTGCCATGAAGGGCGATACAAAAGTCATCGAGTTTCTCAACGAAGCTCTGAAAAACGAACTCACCGCAATCAACCAATATTGGCTGCATTATCGCATGCTCGACAATTGGGGCGTGACCAAGCTGGCTGAATTCGAGCGGCATGAATCAATCGACGAAATGAAACATGCAGACAAATTGGCCGAGCGCATTTTCTTTCTCGACGGATTGCCCAATTTTCAATTGCTCGGACGCCTGAAAATCGGTGAAACGGTCGAGGAAATCCTCAAGGCTGATCTGGAACTGGAGTATGAGGCGTTGCCGATGCTCAAGAATGCTATCGAACATTGCGAGAGCGTACGCGACTATGTCAGCCGCGATCTGTTTGCCGAGATCCTGGAAAGCGAAGAAGATCATGTCGATTCGCTCGAACAGCAATTTGACCTGATCGAACGGATGGGGATTGAAAATTATATCCAGCTGCAGTCGAAACCGGTCGAATAGAACGATAGCGGCGGTTTCAACCGAACCGCCGGCTGGCCCCCAGAGGATTGCGTTCCTGTACGACCGGACTGGCACCCTGTTCCAATATCGCCAGCGTTTCTTCAAACATCGGCCGTAGAGCCACTACCAGAGGGAGTATTTCTTCGGGGGTTTCGTGATGTTCGACGCAGGCGCGAGCGGTCATTTCGATGGTTTCAGCCGTTTCGCCGAGTTGCAGGGCGCCGAATTGCAGCGCCTCGCCTTTGAGGCTGTGCGCCGCATCAACCATTGCGACGGGATCGTGCGTGCGCATTGCATCTTCAATTTTGCGGACAGATTGTGTGCCATCTTCACGAAAATACCCGAGTATCCGGACGAAATCCGGCCCGAGCGCCGCCCGGGTTTGGGCGGAAACCGTTAAGTCAATCAAGTCATTGTCCAATGGTGACACCCAATACTCCCCGCAATATAATGGCAAAAATGCGCTACTACCCGGAAGCTTAACGCCCTAACCATGAAATCTTAGTTACCGCCGCCCGAAAAAATCGCAGAAACCGGCCTAAACTTGACCGATTTACGGAAAATCACTCTTTTTCGTGATAGGGGTTTTTGGGTGCGCGGATGATCAGCCGGACAGGAACGCCGCCAAAGCCAAGCTCGCGGCGGATTCCGTTGATCAGGTAGCGACGATAGCTTTCGGGCAGGTCATCAACCCTCGTACCGAAAATCACGAAGGAAGGCGGCCGCGTCTTGGCCTGCGTAATATAGCGCAATTTTATCCGCTTGCCGCCCGGTGCCGGCGGAGGATTTTCTGTAATCGCGTCTTCGAACCAGCGGTTGAGTTTGCCGGTCGAAACCCGCTGCGACCAAATCCGGCGCACTTCGAAGGCCGCCTTTATCAACTGGTCGATACCCTTGCCGGTAAAGGCCGACACGGCGATCAGAGGCACGTCACGCACCTGGGCCAGTCCGTCATTCAGCGCGGCACGAATGCCATTGAACAATTTGCTTGGCCCCTCGGCAACGTCCCATTTATTGATCCCGATAACGACGCAACGGCCTTCCTGAATGGCATGGTCGGCAATGCGCAGATCCTGCGCTTCCAGGCCCTTGGTTGCATCGAGTAGAAGCACGACCACTTCGGCAAAGTCCACTGCATGACGGGCGTCAGCAACGGCCAGCTTCTCCAGCTTGTCATTGACCTTGGCGCGCTTGCGCATACCGGCGGTATCGATCAGCCGGACCTGACGGTCGGGCTCTATGCCGTCGAGTTTCTCGTCCTCGGTCAGCGCATCATCATGCCAGACCCAGTCGACCGTGATACTGTCGCGCGTGATACCCGCTTCCGGACCGGTAATCAGCCGGTCTTCGTCCAGCATCTTGTTGATCAGCGTCGACTTGCCCGCATTGGGACGGCCGACGATCGCCAGTTTGAGCGGTGCGGATGCGTCATTTGGTTCTTCGGACGCGGCAGCCTTGAAATTCTCGACATAGGGCTGGATCGCCTGAAACAGGTCGGCCATGCCGTCGCCATGTTCCGCGCTGAAAGGAATTGGATCACCAAAACCGAGCGCATAGCTTTCCAAGATGCCGGATTCCGCCGCCTTGCCCTCGGCCTTGTTAACCAGCAAGATAACCGGGGTTTTCGCGCTTCTCAGCCAGCGGGCGATTTCCTCGTCGAGCGGCGTAAGGCCTGCGCGACCGTCGATCACGAAAATGGCAAGCTCCGCTCCGGCAACCGCCATTTCGGTCTGCTTGCGCATCCGTCCGGGCAGACTCTTGGCATCCTCGTTTTCATAGCCAGCCGTATCGACGACATTGAATTGCAGACCGAGCAGGTTGGCAGCCCCCTCCCGGCGGTCACGCGTCACCCCGGGCGTGTCATCGACAAGCGCCAGCTTCTTGCCAACCAGACGGTTGAACAGCGTGGATTTGCCGACATTCGGTCGACCTATGATTGCAATATTGGGCAGCATAAAGCCGGTCCCGTCCTTTTGGTTTAGATCCTCAACGGAATGCGGAAATCTGTCCGCTGCTGTCGAGAATATATAGCATGCCACCGGCCACAATAGGCGGTAGCGAGATACCGTTTTTCAGTTCAAACAGCGTTTGGCTGGTTCCGTCCGCAGGCGAAATAGACAAGACTTCGCCTTCTGTGTTGGCGACAATCAGACGATTCCCGGCCAATATCGGGCCGGTCCAGTTGATCGGGTTCTTCTTTTTCTTGTCATTCTTGAACGCTGACAGCTGGCTCATCCACCGAACCTTGCCGTTCGGCCGGGCGATGCAGAGCAGTTTTGCATCATCGGTCAGCACGAACACCCATTCACCGGCCACGACCGGCGTCGTAATTCCGGCAATATTCAATTCCCAGATCCGCTGTCCGGTTACCAGTTCGTAAGCCGCCATACGGCCGCCCTGACCCAGCGCGAAAACACGACCGCGGTCGATCACCGGATCGGCATCGATATCGGACAATGTCGCCACCGAAGTGGTGATGCTGGTCCGGGCAAGCGCGTCGTTCCAGAGGTTGCGGCCATTTTCATAGCGATAAGCGGTCAACTCGCCGGAGGAATAGCCCGCGACAACCGTACCCTGTCCGGCTGCCGGCGCGGCGACGCCGAAAATTCCGGCCAGACCAAGCGTACCGGCCTCATTCCACTGCACCGATCCGTCGACCATGTTGAGCGCGTAGATCTGGTTATCCTGCGTCATCACATAGACATTGCCATTGGAGATCGTCGGCGACCCGCGCAAAGGTCCGGCCGGACGTACTTTCCATATCTGGCTGCCGTCTGCAACGTTCAGCGCGACGACATCGCCAACACCGTTGGTCGCGTAGACGATATTATCAAATACACTTGCTCCGCCGCCAAAACGCGAGGATTCCCCGTCGCCCTTGACTTCGATCTGGGTGGTCCAGATTTTCGCGCCTGTTGCGGCGTCAAAAGCATGTACCATGGCTTCGGTATCAATGACGAAGAGCCGTCCGCCGGATACTACCGGCGCTGCTGCCAGCCGTTCCCGTTTCGTCGTTCCGCTGATATTGGCGGTCCAGACTTTCGCTAGATTGCCCTCCAGCGCAACATGGCCGATTGACTTACTCGGATTACCGCCTGATTGCGCCCATTCACTATTGGCGACAGGGGTAGGCAGAATCACAGAAATCGCAGCAAGCGACGGATCAACTTCCGCACCGCTTTCGCCGCTCAAGATCGGCGTACGCTTACCCAATGTTGGTGTGCTTTTCTTGTCTTCGCCATCGCCGCCGCCCAAAATGCCACAGCCGGACAGCAAAGACAGGGCCATCAGGCCGGTGATCAGTTTCTTACCGGAAATCATTCCTTAGCTTCTCCCTTAGCCGCGCCCGTATTCGGCGGCGTCACTTTTTTGTCATCGCCGTCGAGTTCCACTGCGTCAATGCCTTCAACGCCCGCCATTTGCAACGCGCGTGACCGGATCGTGGCCGGAACGCCCTCATCTTTCGCCAGCTGGGCGAACAATGGCCCTGCGAGATCAGATTTATTCATATTCAGATAGGCCAGTGCGACCATTTCGCCGGCGCTGCCGAACCATGCGTTGCCGGGGACCGCGAGCGGCTTCAGCCGGTCGACCACCTGCTGCGGTTTCAGCGTATCAAATTCGGCGGCAGTCTGGCGGACCAGCGCCAGATCGCGAAACGGCTTCGGCAGACTCTCGTCCGCAACAAGCTTGGCATAGCCCGCAATGGCCTTTTTGGAGTCATTTTTTTCCAGCGCAATATTGGCCTGCAGCAATAGTGCTGCAGCCCGGTACCCGTCCTGCGTGGCTTCGGTCAGCGGTTCAAGCGCGGTCGCAGCGCCGTCCAGATTATTCTGGCGGATACTGTCGATCGCAGCGACATATTCCTCGCTGCGGAGACCGGCATCTTCATTCTGGCTGTTTTGCCAGAATATCCAGCCGGCCAGTGATCCGAGACCAATGACAATGGCTGCGACAATCCACAATCCGTAACGCGCAGCGAAATTCTTCAGCTGGTCCTCGCGCACCGCTTCATCGACTTCGCGCAGAAACACTTGTTCCTGACGATCCGGTTGCTCTTCTGGTGCTTGGTCTTTGTCTTTGGCCAATTTGGCTTCCTCAAATCTGTTTCACGTGCCTGTTTCGCCGGTCAGACGAGCGCTCTTGGCAATCGGCTGTCCTTTAGCGTCCGCAATAGCAAATGTAAAAGTCTATTGACCATTTCCACAGGCTGAACGGCGGATCGCCCTAAAGTCAGAATTCTCGCTATTTCTTCGGTTGATAGAGCTGGTCCGGCCCCGGAAAACTGCGCTCGCGGACTTCTCCGGCATATTGTTCGGCCGCCTGATCAATCTGCTCGGCTATATTGTGATAGCGTTTTACAAAGCGGGCGGTGCGGTCAAACATGCCGAGCATATCTTCGGTGACCAGCACCTGACCATCGCATTGCGCCGATGCACCGATGCCGATGGTGATCGCATCCACCGCCTTGGTCGCCTCGATCGCGATCGGTTCGAGCACGCCTTCCAGCACGATCGCGAAGGCACCGGCCTTGTCGAGAGCAACCGCATCACCGACGATTTTCTTCGCCTCTGCGTCGCTGCGCCCGCGCGCGGCATAGCCGCCGAGCACGTTGATTGCCTGTGGTGTCAGACCGACATGGCCGACCACCGGAATCCCCCGCTGGACCAGAAAAGCGACGGTTTCGGCCATTACTTCACCACCCTCGAGCTTGACCGCAGCAGCGCCGGTTTCCTTCAATATATGGGCAGCGCTCTCATAGGCCTTCTCCGGCGAGGCTTCGTAGGAACCGAACGGCATGTCGACGACGACGACGCTATGGTAACTGCCGCGCACCACCGCGGCACCATGGTTGCACATCATATCGAGGGTCACGGGTATCGTCGAATCGAGACCGTAAATCACCTGCGCCAGCGAATCACCAACCAGCAGCATGTCACAATGCGCGTCGAGCAATTGTGCGGTGCGCGCGGTATAGGCGGTTAGCATGACCACCGGTTCTGCCGTCACCCCGTCGACCTTGCGGCCCTGGATTTTGGGAACCGACAGCCGACGCATCGGCTGTGGCCGCGGATTGGCGCGGCTGGTGGAAGTATCGAGTTTGAAGGTCGTGGACATGGCAAGCCTCAGCAGTGACGTTGATAGACCGGCCTTGATAAGCGAGGCCGCAAGATAAGGCCAGCTTCGCGATTATTGCTTGACGGCGGCAACCGCCTGAGCCGGATTGTCGCTGAACAGGCCATCCACGCCAGCGGCGACAAATGCGCGTATTTCGCCCGCCAGATCACCCGGCTCGCGCGGATCAATGCCGCTCTTGAAATCGGTCGGAAGAAAATAATTTTCGCGGCGGAAGGTCCAGGGATGGACCAGCAGGCCAGCCTTGTGCGCAGCCTCTACAAGCCCTGTCGGCTCGTTCAGTTGACCAAGGGCGTTGCGGCCAATAACCATATCTTTCGACGGCCCGATCCCGTCGGCATAGGTGGCGATTTCTTTCAGGCTGTCCACTGAAAATCCCAGGCCTTTGCGGTCGGGAGGTCCGCCTCCGCTGGCCACCAGTTGCACAAGCCGTATCTCCGTTTTTTCGTTGAGCGCCTGCAGGTTGCCGACCTCGAACGACTGGATGAAGACAGGATCTGCCTTGCCGCCATAGCCATATTGCGTGAGCAATCTGAGCATAGGCTCGTCATGACTCAGCCCCAGGGCCTTGAAATAGCTTGGATGCTTGGTTTCCGGGTAGACGCCAATCCGCTTACCGCTTTTCTCCGCATGGGCGCTGAGCAATTGCAGGACTTCCTCGAAGGTCGGCACCTCATATTGACCGTCATATTGCATATTTGCCACCCGCAATTCGGGCAGCCGTTCCCTGGCCCGCAATATTTTCAGCTCGGCCAGAGTGAAATCTTCGGTGAACCAGCCGGTATAGTCCTGCCCGTCGATTGTTTTACTGGTCTTGCGCGCCGCAAACTCGGGCCTGTCGGCTACGTCCGTGGTCTCGCTAATCTCGTTCTCGTGCCGGGCGACCAGCACGCCGTCCCTGGTCAGCACCAGATCGGGTTCGATAAAGTCCGCGCCCTGCTCGATTGCCAGTTGATAGGCAGCCAGCGTATGTTCCGGTCGCTCGCCGCTGGCGCCGCGATGGGCGATAATGATCGGCGGTTCTCCGGTAAGTGTCTTGATCGTCATGCTCGCATCTCCGACCGGTTCAGCCTGCACCGCGCATCCGGCCAAAGGCATCGCGACTATCATGATAAAGGCAAAAGCGCTGCGCACCATCAGCTGACCTCGACGCCTTTCCAGAAGGCGATCCGTCCGGCTATTTCGGCGGCCGCTTCCTTCGGTGCGGGATAATACCAGGCCGCGTCTTCGTTTGTTTCGCCTTCGACGATCAGGCTGTGATAGGATGCGTCACCCTTCCACGGGCAGTGGCTGCTGGTGTCACTATGTACCAGATATTTCGACCAGACGGCGTCGCGCGGGAAATAATGATTGCCCTCGACCACCACTGTATCGTCGCTTTCCGCGATCACCACGCCGTTCCATTTTGCCTGAACCATTTGCTTGTCCTTTTCCTGATACCAAAACCTGCGGCAGCAATCATTGTCAGCGATATCCGAAGCCCAATAGCTTCGGAATATAACAGTTTGATGCCACAAGCGCTGATAAAATCAGAAATGCCGATCGGCGATACGGCAATCGGGGTATGCGGAGCAAAATAACGAGCACTGCAAGGAAAGCCTGCTTCGCCCCAGGATCAGCGCGCCAGCAGGTGGCACAGCTGCATGGAACAGGACCGTCGGTGCTAGCTGTTGCGCGCGGTCAGTCCCACGGCTTCATAATCCGATGCCTTGAATCCGACGACCAGCTCTTCACCATGTTCCAGCACCGGCCGTTTGATCATGCTGGGATTTTCCATCATGACCATCACCGCGGTATCATCGCCGATATTTTCCTTCACCATGTCGGGCAGCTTGCGGAAAGTGGTGCCGCGCTTGTTGATCAGCGCTTCCCAGCCAACCATCATCACCCACATTTCGAGCTTCTCGCGGTTGATCCCGGATTTTTTATAGTCGTGAAAAACATAGTTGATGCCGTTGCGCTCCATCCAGTTGCGCGCCTTCTTGACGGTGTCGCAATTGGAAATGCCGTACATCTTGGTTTCTTTACTCATCGGTCGGGTCCTGTTTCTGCTGCGCTTTGAGCCAGAGACAGATGTCATTGACCGGACATCTGTCACATTTGGGGTTCCGGGAAGTGCAGATTCGCTTCCCGAACTGAATTAGCCAGAAATGGCCGTCGCGCAAGGCCCAATCGGGACTGCGCGCTTCCAGCTGCTGCGCGGTCTTGTCCGCAGTTTTCGCATCGGTCAAGCCGATTCGGTTGCAGACCCTGTGCACATGGGTATCCACGGCGATCACATCTGCGCCGAAGGTGAAGCTCATCACGATATCCGCGCATTTCCGGCCAATACCGGGCATCGATAACAGGCCTTCGCGCGTATTCGGGACGACACCGCCATGTTCGGCGAGCAAATGCTGGCAAAATTTCCTGATATTGCGGGTTTTCATATTATATAAGCCGCACGGTTTGATCGCTGCGGCAATATCGCGATCGTCCAGTTCCAGCATCTCTTCCGGCGTTTGTGCAAGCTCAAACAGAGCGCTCGCTGCCCTTGCGGTGTTGCGGTCCAGTGATTGGGCCGAGAGCATGCAGGAAATGCAGGACCGAAAAGCGTCGGGCTGGCCTTTGGGGCCCTTGGCATCTTTCGTGCGTCCCGGCATGGCTTCAGACAGACGGCGGAAAACAGTTTCAACCTGCTGATCATTTATCATAAGGCGGCTCCCGTCTCGCAATCGGCACCCACCGGACAGGACGGACAATCCGGTCGTTTTGGCCGGCAAATGGTTTGGGCGAGGCGTTTTCCCAATAGATGATGTTCATCCAGATCTTCCGCTGACCATATCGCCGGCAATAGCGGCATCAGCTCGTCATAAGCGCGCGTCGTATCTGCCTTGGCCGGCACCAGCCCCATGCGCTGCACCACACGGCGGTGTCCGGAATCGAGCACCAGCGCTTTGCGATTAAACTGGCTGGTGTTCATGATGCCGGCGCTGATCTTCCGCGCGATCCCCGGCAAAGTCTCCAGCCAGGCCATGGCATCCGCCGTGTCCTTGGATTCAAGATGATCCAGACTGGCCTTGCCACGCTGCGCGATGATTTCCTGCAGACAGGCCTTGAGCCGCTCCGCCGCCATCGCCGGGAAAGTGGCGGTTTGCAGACGGGCTGTCAGGTCCTCGATCGGTGCCTCGGCGACGCGCTCCCACGACCCATATTCAGCGAGCAATCGGTCGGCATTGTCGTTGGACACCGCGGTTTTCGCGCGCGCGCCGATAACGCCTTGCACCAATGTCCACATCGGATCGCGGCGCTTGTCATCGGGGCGGATCACCCGGCCAAATTGCGCGATCAGCTTGCTGTGCATCCGGCGCAATATTTCGGTGCGATGATCGGGGCCCAAGTCTAGTAGCATCACCGGAATATGGGTGAGCCGCCTGTCAGTAGCAAGCTTCTGGTACCGACTACCGCGGCACCTTGATCAATCAGTCCAGCCTGCGGCCGATGGTCACAACCGGCTGCACATCATATCCGAGCGCCTTGTAGAAACCGATCGCGGCTTCATTGTCATCGCGCACCATCAGCTGGATTTTCGGAGCATTGCGTTCACGCAGCCAATGTTCGGCGGCTGCCATCATCTTTCGACCAAGGCCCTGCTTTTGCGCGTACGGCGCAACTGCCAGATAATATACCCAGCCGCGATGGCCGTCGAAACCGGTCAGGACGCTGGCGACCAGCTCACCTTCACTATAGGCAAGCAATATCGCGGATGTCCCGTTCGCTACGGCCAGACGATAATCCGCCGCCGGATCATTCCACGGCCGCGTGAGACCACATGCTTCCCAGAGAGCGATGACCTCGCCCATGTCGGCCTCTGTGGCAGCGGAAATCTGCATAGCGATGCTAGGCCTTCACATAGCCTTCCGCCAACTGGCGGATGTCATGGTCAGGATCATACCATGGCGCGCCATCCGAACGCCAGATATGGGCGTCGGGCCTTTGCGTGATTTCTGTATCGACACAGCCCATCCTGAGCATGATCATATTCGCTGACCGCCGCTCGGCGATCAGCTGCGATCCACAGCGCGAACAGAAATAGCGGTCTTTGCCCGGCGATGATTCGAAATGGCTGAGAAGATCCTCTCCGCTGGTCCATTTAAAGGCATCAAATGCAATCGGCATGACGGTGGAAAAGGCGGCGCTATGGGCTTTGCGGCAGGTCTGGCAATGACAGTGAAGGATCGGCCCGTTGTCGCAATCCGCTTCATAGGTGACCGATCCGCAAAGACAGCTTCCGTAGATCATTTTCACTTCCTTCCGTTCGCCGGATCTCGTCAGATATCGACGATAATCTTGCCGAAATGCTTGCCCGACTCCTGATGCCGGAAAGCATCACCAAGATCGGCGAGCGGGAAGGATTTGTCCAGTATCGGCTTCAGGCCATTGGCTTCGATCGCCGCGATCATATCGACCTGCTGCGCCCGGCTGCCCACGGTCAGGCCCTGCACGCGCAGGTTCTTCCCCATTAGCAACCCCGTTTGTACGGGTCCGGCAAAGCCAGTCAAAACGCCGATGAGCGCGATATGCCCGCCGATCCGCGTCGCCATCATAGACTGGTTGAGCGTGCCCGGCCCGCCGATTTCGACGACGCAATCCACGCCCTTCCCGCCGGTCAGTTCGAGCACCTTCGGCCCCCAGGCTTCGACTTCCTTATAGTTGATCAGATGATCGGCACCGAGTTCCTTCAGCCGCTTCAGTTTCTCATTGGACGACGAAGTCGCGATCACCGTCGCGCCAGCCGCCTTGGCAAATTGCAGCGCGAAGATCGAGACACCGCCGGTGCCCTGCACCAGCACCGTGTCACCCGGCTTCACACAGCCATCGACAAACAAGGCACGCCATGCGGTCAGCCCCGCGCAGGTCAAAGTCGCGGCTTCGGCGGCGCTATAGCCTTTCGGCGCCTTGGTCCACGCGGTGGCAAGGCCAACCGCCTGCTCGACCGCATAGCCGTCAATCCCGTCTCCGGGCACGCGCTTGAAACCGCCTTCGGGCGGCGCACCGTCGATCCATTCGGGGAAGAAGGTCGAGACCACCATATCGCCCACCGCGAAATCGCTGACGCCATCACCTACCGCAGTGACTTCACCGGCGCCATCGGACATCGGAATGCGGTTTTCCGCCGTCGGGATCATCCCCTTGACCACCGCATAATCGTGAAAGTTGAGGCTAGAAGCGCGCAGGCGCACCGCGATTTCGCCGGGGCCGGGCGCTGCCGGATCGGGCAGGTCGACCAGCTTGAGATTGTCGAGCGATGCGGGGGCTTGGAGTTGGATGGCTTTCATGGCGGGTCTCTCCTGAATTTAATTGTTTGATTAAATTCAGGTCTAGTATGGCGGCGGCGGGTGGTCAACAACTGCCGGACCAGACACCCAGTGATCGCGCACCCCCCTCTCTCGAAAATTGGCTACCTTAACGCCATTTTGACCCCATGAAAAAGACGGTCACGACTGAAGATAAACGCATGGAATCCATCGACAGGCTCAGGACGAACGGGAGGGAGCGTTTGGCCTCAACTACTAAGGATGTGACACCGCAAATCTCCGTTCGTCCTGAGCCTGTCGGACCGAGGCATTCACAAAGTCGGTGATCGGCCCCGCGGCTCCTCGCGTCGCCGAATAATTCGGACTATCGCTCTCCACCATGCGGCATCTTGCGATGCCGAGCGCCGCGGGCAAATGCGCCCCGCGCATTTGCGGTTAACCGCGTCACTCCCACTCAATAGTCCCCGGCGGCTTGCTGGTATAATCATAAACCACCCGGTTAATCCCCTTCACCTCGTTGACGATCCGCGTCGATACGCGGGTCAGGAAGCTGGCGTCGAATGGGTAGACGTCGGCGGTCATGCCGTCGGTGCTGGTGACGGCGCGCAGGCCGCAAACATTATCGTACGTGCGCTGGTCGCCCATCACGCCGACGGTCTTGACCGGCAGCAAGACGGCAAAGGCCTGCCAGATCGCGTCATATAATCCGGCGTTACGGATTTCCTCGAGATAGATGGCGTCGGCCTTGCGCAATATATCGCAACGTTCCTTGGTCACTTCGCCGGGAATACGGATCGCAAGGCCAGGACCGGGGAACGGATGACGTCCGACAAACTGGTCGTTCAGGCCGAGCTCGCGCCCGAGATCGCGTACTTCGTCCTTGAACAATTCCCGCAGCGGCTCGACCAGTTTCATGTTCATGCGTTCCGGAAGCCCGCCGACATTATGGTGCGACTTGATCGTCACGCTCGGCCCGCCGGTGAAGGAAACGCTCTCGATCACATCGGGGTAGAGCGTGCCCTGCGCCAGGAAATCGGCACCACCAACGCGGGCCGATTCCTCGTCAAACACTTCGATAAATTCGCCACCGATAAATTTGCGCTTCTTCTCCGGGTCGGAGACACCGGCAAGGCCGGCCATGAAGCGCGCCTCGGCATCGACCACAACCAGCGGTATATTATAATGGTCGCGGAACAGAGTCTCGACCTGCTCGCGCTCGTTCATCCGCAGCAAGCCATGGTCGACAAAGACGCAGGTCAGCTGATCGCCGATCGCTTCGTGGATCAGGATCGCCGCCACCGAACTGTCGACGCCGCCGGACAGGCCGCAGATGACTTTCTTGTCGCCGACCTGCTCGCGGATTTCGGCGATCTTGGCGTCCTTATATTCCGCCATCGTCCAGTCACCGGCGCAGCCGCAGACATGGCGGACAAAATTGGCGATCATCTTGCCGCCGTCGGGGGTGTGGACGACTTCGGGGTGGAACTGCGTGCCATAATAGCGCCGCTCGTCATCGGCGATCAGCGCGAAAGGCGCGCCTTCGGTGGTCGCGACGATCCGGAAGCCGGGGGCAAATTCGGTGACCTTGTCGCCGTGGCTCATCCACACCTGATGCTTGTCGCCGACCTTCCACAAGCCGTCGAACAACACGCATTCTTCGCTAATCTCGATGAAGGCGCGGCCGAATTCGCCGCCAAATTCACCGCCGGCACCCGATTCCACGGTGCCGCCGAGCTGGTGCGTCATCACCTGCTGGCCATAGCAGATGCCGAGGATCGGCAGGCCGCTTTCGAAAATCACATCCGGCGCGCGCGGGCTGCCTTCGTCGGGCACTCCGGCGGGCGATCCGGACAGGATGATGCCCTTGGGTTTCAGCCGGTGAAACGCCTCTTCCGCGGTGTTGAACGGAGCGATCTCCGAATAGACTCCCGCCTCGCGCACCCGGCGGGCGATAAGCTGCGTGACCTGAGAGCCGAAATCGACGATCAGAATGGTTTCTTCATGAGCTATGGACATGGCTTAGCCGCTTAGTGGGCCGCCCCATTCGAGTCTAGTGCCTTTGTCTCCTGTCGCCGTAAAATCCGGCCCGCCTCAGGCTGTGGCCAGCTCGCCGAGAAATACCGCCAATATCACACCGATTGCAGTCGCCACACCGGCCATATGATGATCCTCTTTATAGGCCTTGGGAAAAACCTCGGTGGCGAGCGAGGCGACCACCGCGCCAGCGGCGAAACAGCGGGTCGCGGCCAACACATGCGGCGAGACGCCTTCCAGCGCGAAATATCCGATGATCGCTGCTGCCGACAAGATCAGCGCGGTCATTGCCCAGAGCCCCAGCGTCTTGCCTCTGGACAGCCCGTTGCCGACCATCTGCTTGGCGCCGCCTGCGGCTTCGGGAAGGTTGGACAGCAGGATCGATCCGGCCAGCGCCGCCACTTCGATCGGCGCCGCCCCGATCAGGGCCACCCCGAGCGCCAGATTTTCCGGCACACCGTCGAGCGTAATCGCGGCCAGTAAACCGCCGCCGCCTTCCGCGCCCCATTTTTCATCAATCCAGTAATCGACGACGGAGAACACAACCGCTCCGGCCGCCACCGAGCCCAGCCCGACCCAGAGATTGCTTTGCTCGACGGCGGGCTGGATCATCTCGCTGACCAGAGAGACAATCAGCGCACCGCCGGCCAGGGCAATGACAAAGCCTTCGGTCTTGCTCGATATTTTCCCGTAGACACCCCAGAGAGCGCCCGCGATCAGAGCGGCTGACACCACCGCTACGACAAGAAAGGTCATCAACATGGATTGATAACACCCTTTCGCAAACTAGGTTGCCTCGACCATATCCCTGAGCTCGGTTTTCAATATCTTACCGATATGGCTGCGCGGCAGTTCGTCGATCAGGCGCAGTTCCGAAACCCGCTGGGTCTTGCCGAGATTCGCATTGGTCGCGGCTTTCAGCGCCTCCAGATCAAGCACCACACCGGCGTCCGCTACGACGAAGCCGACCGGCGTTTCGCCCCATTGCCGCGAAGCGACACCGATGACCGCCGCATCGGCGACACCCGGCTGCGCCATCAACGCTTCTTCCAGATCGCGCGGATAGATATTGAAACCACCCGAGATGATCATGTCCTTGGTCCGGCCCATCAGCGTGATAAAGCCATCCTCGTCGACCTTGCCGATATCGCCCATCCGCTGCCAGCGGTCGCCGTTCTCGTCATACCAGCTGGCTTCCTCGGTCTTCTCCGGCTGGTTTTTATAGCCCGACATCATCGTCTGTGACCGGCCGACCAGCTCGCCCATTTCGCCCGCCGGTAGCCGGTTGAGTTGCTCGTCGATCGTGATCACCTCGCTGCCGCCCCAGGCGATACCGACCGTGTGCAATTTGTCGGGATGCTCGTGGCACAGCAACAGGCAGACCACGCCGCCCTCGGTCATCGAATAAATCTCGATCAGCCCGCCCGGCATCCGCTTCAGCACTTCCGCCTTCAGCTCCGCCGAGAAAGGCGCGCTGGTGCAATATTTATGGGTCAGACCGCTGAGATCAAAATCGTCAAAGCCTTCATAATCCATCAGCCGCTGATATTGCACCGGCACCAGCATCGTGTGGCTGGCGCGATGCTCCTGCGCCAGTTCCAGCCAGCGCTGGCAATCGAATTTGCCCATCATGACCAGCGTCCCGCCATAGGCAATGGTCGGCGTGAACAGCGCCAGCGTCGTGTTCGAATAGAGCGGAGTCGACAGCAATGTGACCTGCCCCGGCTGACCATAGCCGGAGCCCTCTCCGACCGCCGCATGATACCAGCGCATCTGGCGGCTGTGGACAATGCCCTTGGGCGTGCCGGTGGTCCCGCTGGAATAGATGATATTATACGGGTCTTTCGGACCGGCACCGAGATCGACCGGCGTAGCGCCCTCGCCTGCCATCCAGTCCATGATCACCGGCGCGTCGTCCACAGCCTGATCGAGCATGACATGTCTGAGCGCAGGCAATTTCTCTCCGCTCTCGAGCAGCTCGGCGCGCTTGGCGCTGTCGATAAACAGATGCATCGCGCCGCTATCGGCCATCATGTTTGCCAGCTGCTTCGGAGTCGCCGAAGTGGTCAGTGGCGCTGCGCAACCGCCAGCAACAACCGCGCCTAGATAGGCCAGCGCATAGCGGACCGTGGTCGTCCCGAGGATCGCAACCGCCTGCCCTTTCTGTAGCCCATCGGCCTGCAACTGCGCCGCGATCCGGTTGACCTGTGCCGCGGTCTCCGCCCAGCTGAGCTTCTCCACACTGTCATCCAGCGCGATCCGGTCGGGCTGATTGACCGCATGGGCGTTGATGAGATCTGCGATTTGGCCAAAGGGCTGTTCGAGATAGCGAGCGGGATCAATATGTTTCATCAAGCGATTAATTCCGCATATCGGCTTGAGATGCAATCGCTTTCCGCACGGTTTGTTTATTTGAACAGTCGGGGAAGATTTTCACGCGAAGACGCCAAGGCGCTAAGGGTGATGGTTATTGGCGATGCGTTTGAGACCCAGTTTGAACGTGGGTGCGCCGAAATTCATCAAGCACGGCAACCTACCCAGCCACCAGCACCACATAGGTACTTTCGACCCAGCCGCTCTTGCACGGGCCGTCGTAATTGCGCTTGGCGCGCACCGGAGAGGATACGCCGCAATCTACAGTAGTGCCCGCATCACCTTCCGCTGCCGTCGGATCGGCTGGCTTGTCATAGACAATGCCGAGCCATTGCTGGTCGATGCTGCGGGTGCAGATATGGATGGTCTGGCCAGCCGAAAGGCTGTCGATTTTTTCTGCTGCATCAAAAGGCGCGCTGAGCACCGGCAGCGAGCCGCTGACATGGCGGCCGACTTCGCCGGTCGACTGGCAGGCGTCAAAACGCGGGCCGCCTTCGCCGATGCGCACCGGCTTGGCCGATGGTCCGGTCTCGACCCGTTCGGTCCGGCCGGTCGGGTTTTCCAGATAGGCGCTGCTTTCGGGCAGGTCATCGCTGACCTTGGAAGAGTCGGAGCAGCCGATGGTGGCCAGACATAATAAGGAAACGGCGAGCAGTTTTCTGTTCATGACCAGAGTTTAGCGCAAAAACAGGCCGCTTGGGAAGCTGCGAATAAATTGGGCTCGAACAGCCTTCGCGCGGCGCAGATCGACGCCTATCCGTATACCGTTCGTCCTGAGCCTGTCGAAGGACGCTGGAGACCGCGCAGGGGCTTCGACAGGCTCAGCACGAACGGACATGGCGCAACACTCATCGGAATTCACGCTCCCTCACAGCACAATCTGGGTCTGCGTCACCACCGCCACCAGCGTGCCATCCTCCAGCGTGATCTTCGTCTGCCAGACCGACTGGCGCCGGCCGGTCTTGAACGGAGTCGCCTCGCCATAGACGATGGAACCTTCCGGTGCCGCATTGAGGAAATTGGTCTTGCTTTCCGAGGTCGTGGTCCCGTTCGATCCTTCGGGCAGATTGGCAAATCCGCCAAACGCACCGAGCACATCGGCAAAGGTCATCACCGCGCCGCCGTGAATGCTGGGACTGCCCCGCCCGTTGCCAGCGGTGCAGATTTCGGGCCGCACCAGCATTTCCCCGCGCACCACGTCCTTGTCCATGGTGGTAATGACTATCCCCATGGTCTTGGCAAAGGGGACGATATCGGCCGGATTGGACATCATTTGATTCCTTTTCGATCTATTTGGCGCAAAAACGCTAATAAACGTGTTGTTTTGCACAAAGGCGCGACGGCGCAAAGCGCTTTTGGCCGAGGGGTTGAAGGCGCTGGCCTGCCCCCTGTTTTTCACCCCTATCCATTTTGATAATCGCGGCTTTGCGAGAGAATTAGGCCTGCAAAGCGAAACCAATATAAATATCTGATTTATAAGGATTTTAATATCGGAGAATCCTACATTTTCCTTGGGTTTGCCGGCTCCAGCGGCTATGGTCCCGCCATGAGTGACATTAGCAAAAACGAAACGCCGGAAGATGCTTCCAAATCTTCCAATCAAAACGAATATGGCGCAGATTCCATCAAGGTTCTCAAGGGCCTGGATGCAGTTCGCAAGCGCCCCGGCATGTATATCGGCGATACCGATGACGGCAGCGGTCTGCATCATATGGTGTTCGAGGTATCGGATAACGCGATCGACGAAGCCCTCGCTGGTCACTGCGACCTGATCCTGATCACGCTCAACGCCGACGGCAGCGTCTCGGTCGAGGACAACGGCCGCGGCATTCCAACCGGCATGCACACCGAAGAGGGCGTCTCGGCAGCCGAGGTCATCATGACCCAGCTACACGCAGGCGGCAAGTTCGAGAATACCTCCGACGACAATGCCTACAAGGTCTCCGGCGGCCTTCACGGCGTCGGCGTCTCGGTTGTCAACGCTCTGTCCGAATGGTTGGAGCTCGACATCTGGCGCGACGGCAAAGAGCATAATATGCGCTTCGAATTCGGCGATGCCGTGCGGCCTCTGGCGGTCGTCGGCGATGCTCCGGCAGCGGACAATAAAACCGGCTTCAAAAAGGGCACGAAAGTTACCTTTTTCCCGTCTCCCGCGACCTTCAAGATTACCGAATTCGATTTTGAAAAGCTCGAGCATCGCTACCGCGAACTCGCTTTCCTCAACAGCGGCGTCCACATCATCCTGCGCGACGCGCGGCATGAAGAAATTAAAGAAATCGACCTCTTTTACGAAGGCGGAATCGCAGCGTTCGTTCAATATCTCGATCGCAACAAGACCCCGCTGGTGCCCGAACCGATCGCCATTCACGGCGACCGCGACGATGTCATCATCGACGTCGCGCTGGAATGGAATGACAGCTATTATGAAAATGTCCTCTGCTTCACCAACAACATCCCGCAGCGCGACGGCGGCACCCATCTGGCGGCCTTCCGCTCGGCGCTGACCCGGACGCTGAACAATTATGCCGAAAGCTCCGGCGCGCTGAAGAAAGAAAAGGTCAAGCTGACCGGCGACGACATGCGCGAAGGTCTGAGCGCGATTGTTTCAGTCAAGTTGCCTGATCCCAAATTCGGTTCACAGACCAAGGACAAGCTGGTCTCCTCCGAAGTGCGCCAGCCACTGGAAAGCCTGATGGCTGACAAGCTGGCCGAATGGCTCGAGGAAAACCCGCAGAATGCCGCTATGGTGATCCAGAAAGTGATCGACGCCGCCGCTGCCCGCGAAGCCGCGAAAAAAGCGCGCGAGCTGACCCGGCGTAAAGGAGCGATGGACATTGCTTCGCTGCCCGGCAAGCTGGCCGATTGCCGCGAAAAAGACGCGAGCAAATGCGAACTCTTTCTGGTGGAAGGGGACTCCGCTGGCGGGTCAGCCAAACAGGGCCGCGACAGCATGTATCAGGCGATCCTGCCGCTGAAGGGCAAAATCCTCAACGTCGAACGTGCCCGCTTTGACCGGATGCTCTCGTCCAAGGAAGTCGGCACGCTGATCCAGGCGATGGGCACCGGCATTGGCCGCGACGATTTCAATCTGGAAAAGCTGCGTTATCACAAGATCGTCATCATGACCGATGCTGACGTCGACGGCGCGCATATCCGTACCTTGCTGCTGACCTTCTTCTATCGGCAGATGCCGGAGATCATCCTCAACGGCCATCTCTACATCGCCCAGCCACCGCTTTACAAAGTCGGCAAGGGCAAGAGCGAAGTCTATCTCAAGGACGACAATGCGCTTGACCAATATCTGGTCGAAGCCGGCCTGAACGGCATGATCCTGCAAACCGGCGAAGGCGCGCGGAGCGGCGAAGATTTGCGCGGACTGATCGAACATGCCCGGAGAATGCGCAGCCTGATGACTTATGTGCCGCGCCGTTATGACAGCACGATTGTCGAAGGCATGGCGCTCACCGGCGCTCTCAATCCCGATCATGGCAATACGGAACGGCAAGCCGCAGTCGATGCGACCGCCGCCTGGATGGACAAGGTTGACGAAGAAGGCCGCTGGTCCGGTCAGGTTTCGGAAGAAGGCGGCTATCTGTTCCAGCGTTTCTGGCGCGGCGTCACCGACCATCATATCATCGAGGCAAAATTCCTGGAGAGCGCGGAAGGCCGCAAATTGCACCGTCTCGCGTCGGAAGAAACCGCCACCTATGGCAGCGGCAGCCGTCTGGTCAAATCGGCCGCCGGTGACAGCGATAGCAGCGATGATGTCGCTGTCGGGTCCGAAGGCACGCTGATCACCCGTCCGTCGGAACTGCTCGATACGGTGATGGCAGCGGGACGCAAAGGCCTCGCGATTTCCCGCTACAAAGGTCTAGGCGAAATGAACGCCGAACAGCTTTGGGAAACGACACTCGACCCCGAAGTGCGTTCGCTGCTTCAGGTAACCGTCGAACAGGCCGATGTGACCGATGATATCTTCACCAAGCTGATGGGCGAAGTGGTTGAACCGCGGCGCGAGTTCATCGTCGACAATGCCCTGAACGTAGCCAATCTGGACGTTTAGCATCTGCTGACGTTAGGCCTTTAGGCCATATGGCGAAAACTAGCCGGTGGGTTAAGTGTCTGCTGCAATGATGGCGAGACAGACATGAATCATAATCTCGGCAACGAGCAGGGTCGATGAGCCGCGTCATCGTCTGGTATGACGGCGCCTGCCCGCTGTGTATCCGGGAAATCTCGCTGATGCGCAGGCTAGACCGGCGCGACGCTGTTGCGTTCATTGATATTGCAACGCCTGCCGCATCCTGTCCGCTCAACCGGCAATTGATGCTCGACCGCTTTCATGCTTCGGAAGACGGACATATATTGTCCGGCGCAGCGGCGTTTGCCGCCATGTGGCGTGCGATTCCCGTCTTGAGGCCAATCGGCCAACTCGCCCGCATTCCGGGCGTGCTGCCGGTCCTTGAAGCCCTGTACAACCAGTTCCTCAAAATCCGACCGCACATCCAGAAGCGATTCAAGCCTGCAGACTGATATTAAGAAGCGGCGGCTACCGCGCCCATCATCAACTCCTGATCCTTGCGGGTCGGATTGCCACGCAGGCACAGACCGCCGTTCACCTGAAGATTCTCGCCGGTCATGAAACATTCGTCACTGGCCAGGAATACCGCAGCAGCGGCGATATCTTCGCTCGTACCGATGCGGCCAAGCGGATAGCGCGCTTCAAAAGACTCAACCAGTCCCGGCACCTGATCAACGCCCGCTGTCATTGGCGTACGCGTCAGGCCGGGAGAAATGCTGTTTGCCCGGATTCCCCTTTCACCAAATTCATGAGCGACGCAGCGAATGATATGATCCGTGGCCGCTTTCGTGCCCATATAGGCGGCATGGTCGTTGAGCATGATCGTCGCGGTGGCCGAACTGATCTGGATAATCGACCCGCCATTCTCCATCGCCTTGATCATTTCCTGATAAAATTGAAATGGCCCGACCAGTTGCAGCGCCGACATCGTTTCCAGCTCTTCCTTGGTATTTTCCAGGAAGGGCTTGAGAAGCCCCAGACCCGTCGCATTAATCGCTATATCTACGCCACCCATCTGGCTTTTTGCTGATTTCGCGAGCGCCTTGATATCCGCTTCACGGGTAAGGTCACAGAGCGCATAATGGCCATCAATCTCCGCAGCAAAGCGTTTCAGCTCTTCTTCCTTGCGGCCCGCGACCAGCACATCAGCGCCTTCATCGCGCAGACGCTTAGCAATGACTTGCCCCATATTGCCTTGGCCAGCAGCACCGAGAATGATCGCTTTTTTACCTTCGAGACGTCCCATAGAATCCGCTCCTTATATAGATTTTCCGTGTCTTCTAACGTTCTACCGGTGACCGATGCCACTCTCACAATGGCTATCCACCTTCACCCAAAAGAAAGGCCGGGAGCAGCAAGCTGTCCCGGCCAGTTCAGATCAACGGGAGGTTGATCAGAATTTAAATGCAGCTTCGACAAAGACTTGACGGCCGCGGTTTTGGGTCCAGACTTCATCATCACCCACGCCTGGTTCGAGGAACGGACGACCTGCGCTGGTGTTGATCCAGATTTCGTCGGTCAAGTTGACACCGACCAGAGACAATTTCCATTTACCGTCCGGATCACCAACAGAAATCGAACCATCAATCGACACATAACTGTCCTGTACAGTGTCGGATGCTGAATCTTCGTTGGTGAAATAGGATCCGCTATATTGCAGGTTACCGTTCAGCCCCAGTTCCAAAGCATTGCCCATCGGTACGGTCCAGTCAAATGCCGCATTTGCAGCAAATTTCGGCGCACGTGCTGCAGACCGGCCATTGATGTCTTCACCCGATGTCGTGACAAATGGCGCGGTAAACTCTGCATCGGTGTAAGCGATCGAACCGGAAAGGTTCAAACCCTCAACCGGCGTACGCCATCCCCATTCGACATCAACACCCTGCGTGGTAAGCTGGCTGGCGTTAAAGGTCTGGAACTGGACCGCTGCGGCATCGAAATTCTGTACCTGAAGATCATCAAATACATAATAGAAGACCGAAGTGTTCAAAGTGACGGTGCGGTCAGCAAACTGTGCCTTAACACCGATTTCGCCACCCAACCCTGTTTCGGAATCAAATTTCAATGCATCTGCAACGCCTTGGCGGACAGCCGGGTCCGGATCGTTAAATCCAAGCAGGCTGTTGGATGGCAACGCACTATTGTCGATGCCGCCCGATTTGAAACCGGTCTTGAAAGAAGCATAGACGTTGATATCCGGCGTCGCCTGATATTTGATCGATGCTTCCGGCGAGAAATTGGAGTCCGAGAATTTAATCGGTCCCGAGAAGAAGCCGCTGTTGATAAAGGCTGGCGTCGCAGACAGGAATGAATGGACATAAGGAACGCTAATTCTCGAAACCTTGCTTTCGTCGGTCCAGCGCACGCCACCGGACAGCTGCAACTGGTCGGTCAGATCCAGAGTCGCGCTGGCAAAAAACGATAGCGCTTCGGTTTTGGTGTTCTGCTTTTTATACCAGTCATAGGTAAAGCCGGTAACCGGATCAGGCGCGACGAACGAGATGTTCACACCCTGTTGCGATGTATTGAAATCGATATCGCGGGCTTCGTAAAATGCACCCAGCATGAAATTGAACATGCCGTCAAAATCACTGGTGATGCGCAATTCCTGGGTATATTGCTCGGTCTTGTTTACCGGGTCACTGCAACCTGCGTTGCCGGCAACACCGGGGGCAAGCGCACCGGTATAAGCGTAGCAATCGGTATCGACTGCATCCAGACTGAGATAGCCGGATACCGAAGACAATGTCAGCGTCTCGCTCAGATCAAGGTCCCACTTCAATCGGCCGAAGAAAATGTCCGTTTTCCCGAATGGAATGCCGTTTTCAAAACTCGTATTGTCACCACCTGAGCCGGTTGGAACATTGCTGACCAATGCTGCAGCACCGTCTGACATGCCGTAAAGACCATCAGTCGCATTACAATCCGCATTGGACGGAATAACAACCGCACCGGACAGCAAGTAAACGGGATCTGCGACGCCATTCGCGCCACAGCTGATGTCGGTGTGGGAATCGGCGCCATCGCTTCTGTTTCTGACGTAATTCAGTTTCAGATTTGCGTTGAAATTATCAACCGGATCCCATTGCAACGTTGCACGACCGACAAAATTGTTCAGGCCGCGGCTGTCTCTGAAAGTGCCATCAGGATTGAACGCCGGTGTACCGGGTTGGACTTTCACATAATCTTCAATGTCCTGATACTGCGCCGCTACGCGAATGCCGAGCGTGTCGGAGATCGGTCCGGAAATATGACCGCCGATGGTGTAGCCATTTTCTTCAAATTCGTAGGAAGCTTTGCCAGCCATTTCCCATTCCCGGGTCGGGTTGGCGGAACGGATCGCGAAAACACCAGCGGAAGCACTTTTACCGAAGAACAGAGATTGCGGTCCCTTGAGAATATCGATCTGCTCCACGTCAAAAAATCCGGCCTGGACGATCCGCATAGTGCTGACCTGAACGCCGTCAAAATCAAATGCCACGGCAGAGTCAAATGATGCGGAGATATTGGAAGAACCGACGCCCCTCAAGCTGATCTGGCCACCGGAACCGGAACCACCGACCTGGACGTTGAGAGCGGGAACCCGGCTCACGACATCAGCGATTTCATTAACCTGATATTTTTCCAGTGTAGCGCTACCGATCGCGGTGACGGTCACAGGCACTTCTTGCAAGGACTCTGTCTGTTTACGAGCAACAACGGTAATGACTCTGCTGTCATCAAATCCATCGGCATCCTGTGCCGACGCCGGAGCGGCGAGACCCGCAAACGCCAAAGTTGTAACGGAACCCAATAATAGGGATTTGACCGTCTTGTTTGCCAAGCCGGATTTGTTTCGCGACGAATATGTGGTCATTGCTCTCTCCCAAATTTGTCCGGTAAATTTGTCCCGAACCAAGTCATAATAATGTGGCGGTTTTCCATCGCCTTTCGATGGTCGGGTCTTAAGCGTGAGTTTCGGCTGGCTCTGCTAGCCAATTTGATAGCAAATATGGAAAAGCGTGTTCTTTGCGCAACATTTGTAGCTTTTCTGCCGAAAATCGGATTGGACCGCTAACGAAAATGGGGATGGTGCGGAGCGGGAACGCAAGGCCTATGGAGATCTAATCATCCAGCACGGGAGAAATATAATGGGCCGCCTCAGTGGGAAAATTGCCATCGTGACCGGAGCGGGTTCCGGCCTCGGAAAAGCGATCAGCGAATCATTTGCTGCAGAAGGCGCCCGGGTCGTGCTGACCGATATCGATTTGAAAGGCGCCACCAAAGTGGCCGACGCAATAGGTGTCAACGCTGTCGCGCTGCAGCAGGATGTTGTCGAGGAACAGCGTTGGGACGAAATATTTGCGGCAACGATCGACGTTTTCGGAACGCCTCACATTCTGGTCAACAACGCCGGTCTGGTAATTCCCGGGACCATTGAGGATTGCACCCTTGACCAGTTTCGCAAGCATAGCTCAATCATGCTTGACGGCGTTTTTCTGGGATGCCGCGCTGCGGTCAAGGCGATGAAAGCCAACGACCAGCCAAGCTCGATCATCAACCTCAGTTCGATGGCGGCCTTGCAGGGCTATTCCCCGTTCGTCGCCTATAGCGCCGCAAAAGGCGGTGTCCGGTCGATGACCAAATCCGTGGCCTTGCATTGCAAGGAACAGGATTATCCAATCCGCTGCAACAGCCTGCATCCCGCCGGCATAGACACGCCGATGGTGCGGCAGGATTCCGTCGGTGCGGAGGGCGGTGAAACACCCGCAACCGGGATGATAAAGATCGGTGACCTGGGCCACCCCAATGATGTCGCGGCTTTATGCGTCTATCTGGCGAGCGATGAATCGCGCTTCATGACCGCCGGTGAATATCCGGTCGACAATGGCGCGCTGTATAAGCCCGCCTGACCTCAGGAGGCGGCCGCGCCCATAGCGGCCACCATCTGGTTCTGGAATTCGGCGAGATCGAAATAGTCCCGCCATTTAGCGATTTTGCCATCGCGCATTTCGAACGTGCCCATCACGCGGATGGCAATCCACTGGCCGTTGACCCGGAACTTGTCGGTACGCTCGGTCAACACCGTGTCTCCTTCGGCAACAATATGGTGCACGATCCATTCCGCCCCGTCGGAGCCCATGCCGGAGCCGTCAAAAAACGCTTTGACCGCTCCAATGCCGACACAGGGCTCCATCGGGATATTATGGTAGAAAATATCGTCCGCCATGGCAGCATAGATCGCATCATAATCCAGCCGGTTCCAGGCATTGATGAAATCCAGAACCTGTTGCTTGCTGTCAGACATAACCGGTTTCCCCTTTATTCCGAAGGCGAGACATCGAGGATCATCTTGCCCTGGTTGGCGCCAGAGAAGAGCTTCATGAAGGCCGCATAGCTATTTTCGATTCCCTTATCGATATCCTCGTCATGCTTGATCTTGCCCTCGGCGAGCCATTGGCCCATTTCGGCAATCCCTTCGGCGAACCGAGGCGGATAATCGCGAACGAGGAAGCCCTTGATCGTGGCCTGACGCGAGATCAGATACCAGAGATTGCGAATACCGACGGGTTCAGGGCTGTTATACTCACTAATCAATCCGCATAATACGACGCGGCCATATTCATTGATCGCGGTAATCCCGGCATCGAGAATCTCGCCGCCGACATTTTCCCAGATGATATCAACACCATCGGGGGCTGCCGCCGCGATTTCCTTTTCGAGATCGGCCTGGCTCTTGCCGCGATAGTCTATAGCTGCATCGAAACCATAATCGTCAATCAGGCGGCGACATTTGTCAGCGCCACCGGCAATACCGACGACGCGGCAGCCCTTGATCTTGCCAATCTGGCCGACCAGCGAACCGACCGCACCGGCGGCTCCGGTTACCAGCAAGGTTTCGCCTGCCTTGGGCTTGCCATCATCCATCATACCGAAATAGGCGGTCATCCCGACTGCACCGAGCACGGACAGAAAATTGGTCGGCGAAGGAACCAGAGAAGCATCCACCGGCGACGTGAACCCGCCTGCCTGAACGATCGAATATTCTTCCATCGCGCCGAGACCGACAACCCATTGCCCAACCGGAAAATCGGGATTTTTGGACTCGGCAACTCTGCCGACACTGCTCGCCGTAACCGCTGCACCCAATGCGATTGGCGGCATATAGCTTTCCGCATCGCTCATCCAGCCGCGCTGGGCCGGATCAAGCGAGATATAATGATTGCGGACCAGAAACGAACCGTCTGAGAGTTCAGGCAAATCTTCCTCGACCAGCGCGAAATCGCTTTCCTTGGGTGCACCAATCGGACGACTGACGAGCGTGAATTTGCGGTTCGTGGTCATATATTATCCTTCATTCGCGATTTTATGTGATTTCTTGATTTTCTTGGCGAGCGACCATTTGTGGACTTCGGTCGGACCGTCATAGACGCGGAAAGCGCGCACTTCGCGGAACACCTGTTCGACCACCGTGTCCTTGCTCAGTCCCGTGCCGCCCATGACCTGCACGCAATTATCGGCGATTCGGAACAAGGCTTCGGAAACAGCGACCTTCGCCATCGAGCTTTCAGTGGTTCCCAGATCGCCTGTATCAAGTACCCCGGCGCACCAGTCGATCATTAGTTCGGCCTGCTTGAGGTCGATCTGGTTCTGCGCCAGCATGAAACCGACACCTTCGTGATCAATAAGCGGCTTGCCAAACGCATGCCGTTTGCACGCATAGTCAATCGCGATTTCCTGCGCCCGGTCACAGCAACCAAGCCAGCGCATGCAATGAGTCAGACGAGCCGGCGACAGTCGCACTTGCGCATATTTGAAACCTTCCCCGCTCTCGCCGAGCATCTGGTCTGCGGGAACGCGAAGATTGTCGATTTGCACAACCGAATGGCTACCCGGCATCGAGCTGTCGATCGTATCCAGTACCCGTTCGATTTTGATCGCCGGATCGGGAAGGTCGACAAGGAACATGGTCGCGCCTTCGGCGGATTTCGCCATGATGATCCCGACCTTTGCACCCTTGGCGCCGGTGATGAATGTCTTGCGACCGTTGATCACCCAGTGATTGCCGTCCGGTTCTGCGGTCGTTTGCATCATCATCGGATCGGAACCCGCGCCATTTTCACTAGCCGGTTCGGTCATGAAAAACGCGGAACGCTCTCTGCCGGAAACCAATGGCTCGAGGAAACGCTCCTGCTGTTCCGGCGAGGCGCATTTGCCGAGCAGATACATATTGCCCTCGTCGGGCGCGAATGTATTCACCGCCAACGGCCCCAAGGGGGACAATCCGGACTTGCGCAGCACCAGTGCCGTTTCGAGATGCGTCAAATGGCTGCCATCCTCACGGATATGCGGCGTCAGGACACCCGCTTCCCTGGCAAGCACACGCATTTCCTGAACGAGTTCGTCGGTCGGACCATGGTCCTCGCAGCGGGCGTCTTTTTCATAGGCAAAAATTTTGTCGCGAACGAATTTTTCCACCCGTTCGGCAATGTCATGCGCCTCGGCGCTGATTTCTTTGGTCATGGATTCTCCTATCTTTGGAGGATCGTTACGGCAGATACGCCCGGCGCGCCATAGACTTGGGTGTAAGCAGTTTTGGGATCGCCAGGCACCTGCCGCGCGCCCGCTGTTCCGCGCAATTGCACGACATTTTCATATACCTGTCGCAAACCGGACGCGCCAACCGGCTCGCCGCAAGCGAGACAACCGCCATCGGTGTTGATGGGCAATTGACCGGTAATATCGCTGCGGCCTTCGAGCAGCCACTGCTCCTGTTCGCCGGGCTTGCAAAAGCCGTTTTCCGCCATGTGCATGATTTCTGCGCCGGATTCCGTGTCCTGCAGCTGGGCGATATCAATATCTTCCGGCCCCATACCGGCCTGTTCGAAGGCCGCCTTGGAAGCTATTCCAGTTGCTGTCCCGCCGCGCTCGTTATCGATAGAAGCGGCAAAGACCTCGAAAGATCCAGCTGGCCGCGTCCGCATCACCGAAGATTTGAGGCGGATTATCGGAACACCCAATTCTCTCGCCTTCTTCTCGCTTGCCAATATGAGCGCGACAGCTCCCTCCGCCGGAGCACAGAACATATACTTGGTCAGCGGGTCGCAGATCATCGGCGCATTCATGATCGTTTCCAGATCGACCTCGCTGCGCCGCCACGCATGATCGGTTTTCACGCCGTTGCGAAAGGCTTTTTGAGCAACCCTGCCGAGAGTTTCCCGGCTGATATTATGCTCATGCAAATAGCGCATGATCTTCGCGCCGAAAAACTGGACGGTCAGCATGTAGCCGGCTTCGCCATACCAGTTGGGCAGACCGTAATCTGACGGGTCGGCGTTAAAGGCACCGCGCGGATGTTTGTCGAAACCGACCGCCATGCCCATTTCATATTCGCCTGACTTGATCGCGCTCACCGCTGCGTTGAGGGCCGAGCCGCCGGTCGCGCAGCCATTGGAAACATTGATGAACTGGATACCGGTCAATCCGAGCTGGGACACCATATTGTCCGCACTACCTGAGGCCGCAGAGCCGCCAAAGGCGAACTCGACGTCTTTCCATTCGATACCGCTATCGGCCAGTGCCTGTCTGACCGCGAAAATTCCCTGGTCCATGCCGTCGCGTCCTTCGGTCCGGCCAAAGGGGTGAATGCCTGCTCCTACGATGCAAACGTCTGACATGATTATTCTCCCTGAACAGGTTTAAAGGCATGGATGAGCAACTGCTCGTCGGACGGAGCATCGGGATCCAGCGGGATTACCGTAAACTCTACTTCCATGCCGATTTTAACATCGTCCGGCTCGACACCGGTCAAGCGCGATTCGACCATCGTCTGACCCGGCAGGCTGACATAGGCGACCACATATGGTTTGAATTTCTCCGGATCGGTGGGCCCGATATAGGGGGGCTTGGGCGGAAAACGCTGGACCGTATAGGTCCAGACCGTTCCGCGCGTGGCCAGTGCAATCGGCTCGATATTGTCAGCCGGATT
This sequence comes from uncultured Parasphingorhabdus sp., assembly GCF_963975555.1. Classification (GTDB taxonomy): domain Bacteria; phylum Pseudomonadota; class Alphaproteobacteria; order Sphingomonadales; family Sphingomonadaceae; genus Parasphingorhabdus. The sequence continues at coordinate 196,527 of NZ_CAXBHH010000003.1, forward strand.
CAATGGCAGGGGAAAAAATATCTGTCCGGTTTCCTTGTTTCGCGCACCGATGAGTGCGTTCATGTCCTCGGTAAACAGATTGTCGGCAATCGGTTGTGCGCTCACAAAGATCTCTCCCTTTTCTGCGAGTCCTATAAGAGGGAAAGCCGGCTGCCAATAACTGCCAAAACGGCTAGGATGGACCGGGATCAGTAGCCCGGATGCACCGCCAGCATGCCGCCGTCGACCAGCAGATCGCTGCCCGTGACAAAACTGCTGTCATCACCGGCCAGATATACGGCGGCGGCAGCCAGATCACTGCCCTGCCCGATTCGGTTCATTGGCGACATGGCGGCTGCTATTTCGACCATGCCGGGGACAGCCTCCGCGGCGGTATCGATAATAGCCGTGTGAGTCGCGCCAGGAACCAGATTGTTACACCGGATATTCAATCCACTCTGCGCACAATGAACCGCCACCGATTTGGACAACATCCGCACCGCGCTTTTGGAGGCCGTGTAGGTTACATCACCGGGGAGCGCCGCAAACGCACTGGTCGACGCAATATTGATGATCGAACCGCAAGAGCCACCGGGATTTTGTTTCATGGCGGCAATTGCCTTTTGGCAACCCAGCATGACGCCGGTCAGATTGATACCGAGCAAATGGTGCCAGCTATCAAGATCGACATCCTCGATATTCTTGCCGCTCACGATCCCGGCATTATTGACCAATATATCCAGCCGCCCATATTCACTTTGGACCTTGGCCATCACCTGATCCCATGCCTGGGCATCGGACACATCCTGAACCATGAATAGTGCCCCGACCTCGTCAGCAACGGACTGCCCCAGCTCTTCTTGGACATCGGTCGACAGGACTTTGGCGCCTTCTTTTACAAAGCGTGCGACGGTCGCAGCACCGATTCCCGATGCCCCGCCGGTCACTATCGCAACCTTGCCCTTCAATTGACCCGACATATTCTTCTCCCTATCAAATTCAGCAGAGGTTTATTGAGCCCCGACGCTCTAGTTCCGACATAATCTATTTTGAAAGGATGCTCGATGCTGACGCCGGAACATATGAAGCAAATTGTGGACCAATATCTGGCCGCGATAAACGCAGGCGACATGCCAGCGGTGATGACGATTTATGCCGATGATGCCGAAGTCGAAGACCCGATCGGCACAGAACCAAAACGTGGCGATGATATCCTGCAATTTTATATCGATGCCTTTTCCGGCGGCGCCAAGGTTGAACTGACCGGTCCCGTGCGCATTTCCGCAAAAGCAGCCGCCTTCCCGTTTCGCGCCGAAATCAATCGGCCGGACAATCAGATCCTCACCGTGGATGTCATCGATATATTCGAATTCGAACCAGCCGGAAAAGTGATCAAGATGACGGCCCATTTTGGCCCGGACAACGTAACCGTCCGAACCGCCTAGATCGCTCGGCGACGGATTAAAAACCGGAATTTTTTGCCCAGCGATCGCTGTGGAAGCCGGCGTCGCCAAACATCTGCTGGGCGACATGGACGCGCTTGAAATAGAGGCCGACATCATACTCGTCGGTCACGCCGATTCCTCCGTGCATCTGGATAGCCTCTTGTGTCGCAAGCTGGGCCACCTGACCGGTTTTTGCCTTGGCGAGTGAACAGGTCAGCCCCGCATTGTCAAAATCCTCGTCAAGATCTTTCAGCGATTTCAGCACGGCCGATTTCATCATTTCAATTTCGGTCGCCAAATGGGCGGCCCGATGTTGTAATCCCTGAAAGGACCCGATTTTCTGACCGAATTGCTCGCGTTCCTTGAGATAATCCGTAGTGACTCCGAAAACCTGTTGCGCCGAACCCGACATTTCGGCGCTCAGCACCGCGCGGCCGGCAGATAATATGCCTTCCAGTGCGGCAAACCCGCCATGCAGCTCACCCAATATGTCGTCGCCAGTGACTTCCAGACCGTCGACGGAAATATCCGCAGCATTGCGGCTGTCGACCATCGGCGTCTGATCGCGTGTAATTTCCGGTGCATCGGCATCCACCAGGAACAGGGTGATGCCATTTTCGTCGCCGTCCTCTCCCGAGGTGCGGGCAGCGATGATCAATTTGTCGGCAACATGGCCGTCGGCAACAAAGGTTTTTGTGCCTGAAAGGACGAAGCCGTTGCCCGCCGGTTTGGCCGAAAATGTGATTCGGCTCGGATTGTGTCGCGGGCCTTCGTCGACAGCCAGAGCAAATAGCTTCTCGCCGCTGCTGATAGCGGCCAGGTTTTCCTCTTTCTGCTTTTTGGTTCCATATTGCTGGATCGCCGTCGCGCCGAGAACGGAAGTGGAGAAAAACGGCGATGCAGTCAGATTGCGGCCCATTTGCTCGGCCAGCACACCGGCACCGACATAGCCGAAACCACTGCCGCCATGTGCTTCCTCGACGATGATTCCCGCCCATCCCATCTGGGCCATTTCGGTCCACAGTTCACGACGGAATCCGTCTGCAGGCTTGCCGTCGCGAACGCCACGGAATGCCGATACAGGTGCCTTTTCTATCAGGAACCCGTTTGCTGCATCCTGCAGCATTTGTTGTTCTTCGTTGAGTATCAGCGGCATGACTAATTCGCCCTATTGGCTCGGTAAACCCAAGACACGCTTGGAAATGATGTTGAATTGAACTTCGGTAGTGCCGCCAAGAATGGAATAGGCCCGGTTGTAGAGCCAGTTGTTGGCGAGGCTGCCATATTCGATGCCGTCTTCACCGATGATTGCTGCTGTCGTGCCTTCGATATCCATACGCAACTCGGTGCCGCGCTTGGTGAGCTCGGAAGCGACATATTTCAGCATCGACGATTTCGCCCCGAGGCCATTGCCCGCATCGGCTTCGTCGGTCAGCCGTTCAACGGTCAGATTATAGGCCCAGTTGTCGAGCTCTGCCTGCGCTATGCGCTGACGGAGGGAGGGATCGTCAAGACGTCCGGCCGCATCCAGTCCGATTTGTTCTGCGGCAAATTTGCCCAGACTTTCCGGCCCGGTAGTTCCCCGCAACGGCGACATGGTACCGAGCATCCCGCGTTCGTGCACCAGCAGGTTCTTCGCGACATCCCAGCCCCGATTAACCTCGCCGACGACCGACATATTATTGTCGCCATAGCTTTTCGGCACTTTGACATCGTCGAAGAATGTCTCGCAAAAAGGGGAATGGCCGGAAATAAGCACGATCGGCTTCACGCTAATGCCTTCGCTCGCCATATCGATCAGGATGAATGTGATACCCTGATGTTTGGGGGCGTCGAAATCCGTGCGCACCAGACAGAAAATCCAATCGGAAATATCTGCATTGGAGGTCCAGACCTTCTGGCCGTTGATCAGCCAGTGATCGCCCTTGTCCTCGCATCTGGTTTTGAGCGAAGCAAGATCCGATCCGGCTCCCGGTTCGGAATAACCCTGACACCAACGGATTTCTCCGCGGGCAATTCCGGTCAGATGCTGCTCTTTTTGTTCATGGGTACCAAAAGCAAGCAATGCGGGGCCGAGCATCGATATGCCAAAATTGCTCAGCGGCTTGCGTGCGTTGATCGCCTGTCGCTCTTCATCAAGAATTTTGGCTTCTTCGGAGGAAAGGCCCGCACCGCCATATTCCGTCGGCCAGGTTGGCACAGTATAGCCTTTGGCCAGCGCGCGCTCGAACCAGAGTTTCTGCGCTTCGGATTGGAATTCCCACTGACGTCCGCCCCAGCACTGGTTTTCCGCCGTAATATCCCCGTCCCGCATTTCTACGGGGCAATTTTCATCCAGCCAAGTCCGCGTCTCTGCGCGGAATTTTTCCAGATCGCTCATGACCTAACCTCTCGTGACAACAGTGTCATATGACAGCCTATCCGATGCGGGCACTGTGCATTTAACTAGCGATAACATCGACTACATCAATCCAGACGGAGCATTTGTTTGCCAAAATTCTGGCCGGCAAACAGCCGATTCAATGTTGCAGGAATATTGTCAAAACCGGTCTGGATATCTTCCTTGAAGGTAATCCTGCCCTCCTTGATCCATTGGCGCATACGTTTCTGCGCTTCCGGGAATTCGCTCCCGTAATCGTTCACGATGAAGCCGGACATGGTGGCGCGCTTGAAGATCAGATTGAAATAATTTTCTGGACCGGCAGGCAAGCCGCCTTGTTCGTAACGCGATATACCGCCGCAAATCGTGATACGGGCGTGCATCGCCAGATGGGCGAGCGCATCGTTGAGGATGCTGCCACCGACATTGTCGTAAAAGACGTTGATCGACTGTGGGCAATGCTCCTTCAGCTTCGCCCGGACATCGTCATTCTTATAGTCGATCGCCACGTCATAGCCGACTTCGTCGGTCAGCCATTTGCATTTTTCGTCACCGCCAGCGATGCCAATCGTCCGGCATCCGGCAATTTTGGCGATCTGGCCCACCATCGAACCGGTGGCACCAGCCGCTCCGGACACGACAACCGTGTCGCCTGGCTGAGGCCGGCCATGTTTCAGCAGGCCGAAATAGGCCGTCATCCCGGTGGTGCCGAGCGCCCCGAGATTGGCGGCCAGCAATTCATCGTCGGGAACCTTGTTCAGATCACCGCCACGAACATGGGCATAATCCTGCCAGCGCAACATGCCCATGACTTTATCGCCTGCGGCAAAGTCCGGATGCCGCGATTCGACAACGGTCCCTATCCCGGACGCGCGCATCACCTCGCCGATTTCGGTAGGGGCAACATAGCCGCCGATATTTTCCATCCAGCCCTTTTGGGCCGGATCGAAACCCAATATCTCGTTTTTAACCAACACATGACCTTCGGCACATTCCGGCACCTCGGTGACAACCTTCTTGAAATCATCAGCCAGCAGTCCGCGGCCTCTGGGACGTCCATTGATCAGCCATTGCCTGTTGTCGGTCATTTTCTCTCTCCATTGGAAGACTTGGCAACCTGTTAGACGGATTCCTTCAATCAACCGAACTGCCAGCTTTGATAGCTGACCGATTAAAAGGGTGTCGCAGCAGACAGAACTCTGCCCTCTTGGCAGAGCAAAGCGTGCCGCCACGTGCAGAAAATTAATGGCTCTTATTATAGAGGGCAAGTTGGGAGCCTATCCGTTTGCAGGCGGCCATTTCATAAGGAGACAGAGCCTATGGAGCGATCACCGGCTTGCGTTTTTCCGATCGATTTTACGGATAGACCCTTTCCGTTCGAAACTGGTATCATGATCGATGGGGCTAGGCGGCTCGCTCGATTAAACGGCCTGAAATTCGCGTCTCACTCCCTATAACAATAGTGGCGAGTCAGCCCGCTCGCGCTATGAAGTTTTGAACGAAAGCGTCCCCATCAGAGGGCGGTATTACAAAGGAGCAAAGCCTTGGCCAATACTGACATGGCGGACAAAGATGTCCTCATTGATATTTTCACCCGCGCCGACCTGATCATGCAATCGGATATCAAGTTCCGGCAGATGATCGGAGCGGGTCAGCTGCAAATCGTCTATTATCCCGTGCGCGGCCAGGAAGTCGTTTCCTCGGCGATGATGGCAGCGGTGAACAAAGAGGATTATCTCGTCACCATTTATCGCGGGCTGCATGATCAGCTGGCAAAGGGCATTCCGTCCAAAGACCTCTGGGCAGAATTTGCCGGCAAAATGGCCGGAACCTGCAAGGGCAAGGGCGGACCGATGCATATCACCCATCCCGAAACCGGGGTGATGGTTACCACGGGCATCGTCGGCTCGGGCATCCCGATCGCCAACGGCCTCGCGCTGGCAAGCCAGCTCGACAAGGATGGCAAGGTCACGGTCTGCTGCTTTGGCGACGGCGCGACCAATATCGGCGCCTTCCACGAAGGGCTTAACATGGCCCAGGTCTGGAAACTGCCGGTGATTTTCCTGTGCCAGAACAATCTATATTCCGAGCACACCCCGATGTCTTTCGCCACCAGTTCGGATTCGATCAAGCAGCGCGGCGAAGGCCTCGGCCTACGCTCGGTGCAGGTTAACGGCAATGATGCCAGCGCGATGTATGCGGCGGCAAAAGAAGCCGTTGAATATGCGCGGGCGGGCCATGGACCGACCCTGATCGAAGCGATGACCTTCCGTTTCCACGGCCATCTGCTGGGAGACACCAGCCATTATATTCCGAAAGAGGAAATGGAGCAGGCGAAGAAGGATGACCCGATGCCGATCCTGCGCCAGCAGCTGCTCGACATTCAGGTTAGCGAAGCGGATATCGCTGCGATTGAAGCCAAAAATGCGGCGATCATAGAAGAAGCGTCGCAGTTCGCGCTCGATGCCCCTTATCCTCCGGGCGATGAATATCGCATCGATGTCCTCGACGTGGAGATTGCAGCATGACCGATAAAGCCGAGAAACCAAAAGAAATCATGTTCGCCCAAGCCTGTAACATGGCCCTGGCCAAAGCAATGGCGGACGATCCCAAAGTCATTCTGCTGGGCGAGGATATCGCGGACGAGCAAGGCGGGGGCGTGTTTAAAGTGACGCTCGGCCTGTCCGAGAAATTCGGCACCGACCGTGTCCGTTCGACCCCGATTTCCGAACAGGCGATCGTCGGCGCTGCGGTTGGTTCTGCAATGGTCGGCTACAAACCGGTTGCTGAAATCATGCTGATGAATTTCATCACCGTCGCGATGGACCAGATTGTCAATCACGCAGCCAAGCTGCGCTTCATGTCCGGCGGGCAAACCACCGTTCCGCTGACTATCCGTACGACCACCGGTGCAGGCACCGGTCTCGGCGGTCAGCATAGTGACATGCTCGAAGCGTGGCTCGCCCACGTCCCCGGACTCAAGGTTGTGGCGGCTTCTAATCCAGCCGATGCTTATGGCCTGCTTTATTCCTCGATCATGGATCCCAACCCGGTGATCTTCATCGAGAATACGCCCGGCTATTTCGTCAAGGGCCCTGCCCCTGCGCCGGACCATGTTGTACCGCTGGGCAAGGCATCCGTTCCTCGCGAAGGCACGGATATTACGCTGATCGGCTACGGCAGCAGTATCAGCAGATGCCATGGCGCTGCGGATAATCTCGCCAAGGACGGCATCTCCTGCGAAATCGTCGATCTTCGCACCATCGCCCCGTTTGACGAAGAAACGGTGCTGAAAAGCGTTGCCAAGACCAAGGCAGCGGTCGTGGTTCACGAAGCGGTGAGGAATTTTGGAGTGGGCGCGGAAATTTCCTCGCGCATCCATGAAGAGCTATTCTCCGAACTCAAGGCCCCCGTTGGCCGCGTCGGTTCCGGCTATGCGCCGGTTCCTTTCTCTCCTGCGATCGAGAAGGCCTGGATGTTCAACCAGGACGATGTCGAACGTGAAGTACACAAAATCTTAGGGTAAAAATATAATGGCAACAGAAATACGCATACCAAAATTGGGTTTCAGCATGGAAACCGGCATTCTTGCAGAATGGCTGGTCGAAGACGGTGCAGATGTAACCGCCGGTCAGGAAATCTATGCGCTGGAAAATGAGAAATCGACACAGGAAGTCGAATCGCCGGCAAGCGGAAAACTGAAGATCATCATCCAGGCGGACGGCGAAGAATATCCGGTAGGCGAATTGATCGGCACTATTGGATAAACAAGGCAACCAGGCTCGGCTACTCCTATCACTATCGTTAGGAATGTTTGGTTGACTGCAAAACCAAACACCGCGACACACGATGAAGAATAATAGCATACGTCGCGAGGAGTGTAGCTGAATGGCCGAGAATTTTATTGCCGTGGTTCCCGAAATTGGTCGGCAACGATTTCGGAAAAATCTGGACAGCGTGACCATTACCAATCCGGCCGAAATTCGTCCGGCTGCCGAAGCGGTCCACAAAATCTCCGAATCTTATGGCTTCCGGATCGCGGTTTCGGCTGATATTTCATCGAAGGCACATCTTGTCGATGCCGACGGCAATCTGATCAACAAAGACGTGTTCGGCTGGGTAGCGGAAGGCGAGCGCTGGTGGGAGGACACCCGCCTGGCGCTCAGTTCTCCCCTGCCGCGCGCCTGTCGCTACGAGAGCGAACCAATCTGGTGCAACGCCGACGGCTTTCACGGACATTGGTCGAATGAATATCTCGACAAAATCGATCTCAAGGATTTTTACGCCGAAGGCACTTCGGCCAAATCAGCGATATTGATCCCCGTGCACCTGCCATTCGGCCAGATTGCGGCCGTCAGCTTCACGCCGCTTGAACATGAAATCTCCGATCTTACCGAAGCCTTTCGGCTATATTCCGACTTTTTCGGGATCGTCACCAGCCGCTTTGTCACCGGCTATGTCCTGGCGATGCGCGAAAAGCACCGGATGCCAGCCAATTGCATCCTCTCCAAACGCGAAGCCGAGTGCCTGCACTGGGCCGCAATCGGCAAGACCGACAAGGAGATCAGCATGATCCTGTCGCTCAGCCATGCGACCATCCGCTATCACGTCAACCGGGCGGGACAAAAGCTCAACAGCGTTAATCGCGGCCAGACAATCTTCAAGGCCGGCCAGCTGGGATATCTCGGCGCGACCGACTAGAGGCTATTTTCGCCATATCGCGAAGACCGCTGTCATCGTCATCAGCACCTCCTCGCCGCAGAGGATTCGTCCGCTGCAATAAGCGGTGCGCTTGCTGATCCGGTCAATCCGGGAATGGGCCTCCACCCAGTCACCGAGCTTTGCCCCGGCGAGAAAGTTGGTGTTGAGATTCATCGTGGCCACCGGCAGCGCGGGCGTCTCCGCACGGTGCACCTGATAGCTGAGCGCCACATCGGCCAACGTGCCAAGCACCCCGCCGTGAGCAACCTTGATATGGTTGATGTGACCCCGGTTAATCCGGGTCGCAACAATGATGCATCCGTCGCCCTGCCGTTCGTAATATGGCCCGGCCATGTCCAGAAACGGGCTGGAAAATCTTGCCCGCTCAAAACCGGCCGGGATATTATCCTCCGGAATATTCTCCAACGTCAGGCGACCGCCTTCTTCGGGCTTTTCGGCGGCTCGTCCGAATCCAGCCACAGGTTCAGCGTCTCGTGAAAATGCCGGAGCTTGGATTCCTGATATTGCGCGAACAGGGAGACCCCGTCCGGCTGGCTTTTCACGCCTTTTTGCATCGCCTTGTGATTGAGATAATCCTGGTTGAAAATCTTGTTCAGATAACTGCCAAACTCGGTCGCCTGCGTATAATCGTCATGCAGGTCGAGGAACGTGCATTTCGCCGGCTCGGGCCGCTCGGCACCTTCGGGCAACGGAACCATGAACATCACCTCGTGCAGGGATTGCTCCGGATTATCGCCGTCCGGCCGAAACCGGTAGAAGATCGGATTGAAATCCGCCCAGGGGCTGATGTTCGGGAAGACGCTGTAGAAAATCGCATCGACGAGATCGGCATCGCTGATATCATCAACCATATCGCCCCAGGCGGGACGCATTTCCTCGCGCCGCGCCTGCGCCGCCTCGTCACGCATGGCGTGAGCGGAAACGTCTGTGTGGACCATCGGCATATTTTCATCAGCCGGCGCAATCTTGCCACCGATCCAGTTGCACATATGCGGGTCGGCCGATTTTACATCGCCCTCGATATAATTGGCTTCCATGTCGAAAATCCCGCTCTTGCCGTTTGGCAGCGAAACTTTGACTCGATTCTCTTCCAGACGCTCGAACTTGTGCTTGCTGATCGGGTGGACGAAACTCTGGAAAGCTTTCTGATCCGGAAAAGCTGTCGGATCGGGATTGACCAGATCGGTATGCGGGCTGGGCTGACCATGGGCAGACATCGCCCGGGATATATTATGCCAGACATCATATTTGCTGTTCGCATCGGCAAAGGCCGGCATCAGTTCCGGATGGGTGCCGACCACATGATAGGATTCCATGAAGGCTTCCTGCGCAATTTTCCAGTTGCACGGCAAGCGCTTGATCATATGCGCGGCCTTGAAACGCCGTTCGAACGGAATCTGGAAATGGCGGTCGATATCGCCGAGAAAATCTTCGAGCGGCTCGCAATTCGGATCCGGATTGATAAACACGAACCCGCCCCACTCACCGACGCTGATTTCCTTCAGGCTGTGGGTTTCTTCGCTTACCGAAGGAAAATCCCATTGGCATGGCACTTCTTTCAACTTGCCGTTCAGCTCCCAGGACCAGCCATGGAAGGGGCAGCGAAGCGCCTTCTGACCTTTTTTGTGATTATCGCAAATAGCCCGGCCACGGTGCATACAGCTGTTGGGAAACGCCTTGATCTCGTCTTCGGAGACCCGGACAACCAGAAAGGAAAGTCCCGCGATATCATAGACGAAAGTATCGCCGACTTCCTTTATATCATCCTTGTGGCAAGCCATTTGCCAGACGCGTTTCCAGAGCCTCTCGACTTCCCGGTCATGTTCTTCCTTGGTCCAGTAACGGCTGACCTCGACGGTGGTAACACCCGGTTCCATCGGTGATTCCTCAAGAAACACAGCAGGAGGCGCGACTTTGTCGCCTTCCAGCAGCTCGGTATAGGAAATGCCATTCGACCGATTATGTCCGGTTAAAGTCTCAACCATCATCTTCTCCTGAAAACTAAACGTCTTTGTTTCGATCAAAATAGCCTAAACAAGCCACTCGGCCACTAGTGAATCTGGCAGCATCGCCTGTTGTTTTTGAGAGGTTAGTCCCTGGTGATTACCTGTGTATCTTTGCATCATATAGAGACGGAAGCGAATCCGTCCCAAAGGAGAAATTTCAAGTGAAGCTTTATTCCAGCCTTGGTCCCAACCCGCGTTTCGCGCGCATGTTCATTCTCGAGAAAGGCCTCGATATAGAACGCGTGCATATCGACATCCTGACGGCGGAAAACAGACAGCCAGACTTTGCAGACAAGAACATTCTCGGCACCACACCGGTGCTCGAACTCGACAATGGCTTCATGCTGAGCGAAATCATGGCGATCGCCGAATATCTCGAAGAAACCCATCCCGAGCCCGTCCTGATCGGATCAACCGCTCAGGAGCGTGCAGAAGTAAGGATGTGGACCCGACGGATCGATCTGGAAATTGCCGTGCCAATGACCCTTGGCTTCCGTGGCGGCGTCGGCCGGCCGATGTTCGAACCAAGAATGGATGTTGTCGGCGCTGAAGGCGCAGCAGATCTCTCGCGCATGTCTGATAATAAATGGAAGTGGTTAGACGCTCAGCTCGAGGGCAAGGACTATATCTGCCAGGACAAGTTCACCATGGCCGACCTGATCGCCTATTGTTTCATCCAGTTCGGCTATACGATCGGCTGGTCCTTGCCCGAAGGCACGGACAACCTTGCGAAATTTGTCGCCGGGATCGGTCAGCGTCCCTCCTCCAAAGTCTGGCAGGACAGCGAATGAGCGAGAATCCCGCCTCTCTCGCCAAGCTCGGCACGATCATGCAGATCAGTTATGTGCCGGACGATTATGACGCGGCACTCGATTACTGGACCCGGAAAATGGGCGCAGGTCCGTTTTTTCATACCGAAAAAGTCGAGGTGGAAAATGTCAAATATCGCGGCGAGCCGTCCGATATCCAGTTTTCCATGGCGATCGGCTATTGGGGTGATGTCCAGGTCGAACTGATCCGTCCGAATAATGATGCACCGTCGATGTTCAAGGACTGGCGCGAAAAAGGGCTCCAGGGCGTCCAGCATCTCTGCCTGATCGTCGATGATCTGGATCATGCCCGCGCGCTGACCGAAAAAGCCGGTGGTGAAGTCATTCAGGAAGTCAGTCTGCCCGGCGGTGTCGGTGGTGCTTTTTACGCCGATTATGGCGGCGGCCCCGGTACGATCATCGAATATCTACAGATCCCGCAGGCCGGAATCGACGGTTTCGCGGCGATGCGCCAGATGCATCTCGACTGGGATGGCAAAACAAATCCGATAATAGGAAAAGAATGATGACCGAAGCGCCAGAACGCCGCCCCGACCAGAAACCGATCCAGTGCGTGCTGGTCGCCGCCGGCAAATATCATGATATTGATTATGCCCGGCTGGAAGTGATGAAACTGCTCGCCGAGGATGACCGGATCCGGGTGCGCGTGTTCGAGGATTATGAAAATCTCGACGCGATCAAGAACGCGGATTTTCTGGTCAGCTACACTTGCGATCTGCAGCCCAGCGAAGCGGCGCAGAAAAATATCCAGGACTTCGTCACAGGCGGCGGACGCTATTTCGCTTTGCACGGCACAAACTCGGTTCTGCGTTTTCTGGAAAACGGCCTGGTCGATGCGCCGGATGAAATGCCGGTCTTTGCCGACACGCTTGGTACCCGCTTCCTGTCCCATCCGCCGATCATCCCGTTCACCGTCGATAATGCCCAGCCCGATCACCCGCTGGTCAAGGGCATTCCCAGTTTTGAGACGGTTGATGAACAATATCTAGTGCAAACTCGCGCTGAACTCGATGTGCTGCTCGACACCGAATATAATGGTACGGATGATATCAGCGGCTTCGTTCACAGCGACATCGAGAAGAGCCGCCATCCGGTTTTCTATATCCGCCGGATGGGCGAAGGCGCGGTGCTCTATCTCACCATGGGCCATTGCCGCGGCCATTATGACATGGAGCCGGTGCTCGACTGGTGGCCGGAAGTGGACCGGTCCGGCTGGCAGCAGCCGATTATCTATGACCTGCTCAGACGCGGCATCGGCTGGAGCTGCGAAACCGCCATAGCAAAATTCTAACCCCGATTTTTCGAAACACAAAGGAGACTACAATGGATTTAGGACTCAAGGGCAAAAAAGTCATTCTCACCGGCGGAAGCCGCGGCCTCGGGCGCGCGGCGCTGGAACATTTTGCAGCGGAAGGCGCTGACGTCGCCTTCTTCTCGCGCAATGCCGAGCAGGTCGCTACCGCGAAGAAAGAATTGGAAGCCCATGGCGGCAAGGTGATCGCCGATGCGCTCGATATGACCGATCTCGACGGCTATGCCACATGGCTTGAAAAAGCTGCTGGCGATCTTGGTGGCTGCGATATTTTCATCCACAATGTCAGCTCTTCCGGTGCCGGCGCTACCGGCGACTGGGAAGTCACTTTCAACACCGACATCCTCGGCGCGGTCAAGGCAATGGAAGTGCTCGAACCCCATCTGGAAAAATCCGATGACGGCAGCGTGATCTTCATGTCATCGACGGCAGCGTTCGAAACCTTTGTAGCCCCGCAGGCATTCAACGCGATGAAAGCCGCGCTGATCACCTTTGGCAGCCAGCTCAGCCAGTCGCTCGGCCCCAAGGGTATCCGCGTCAATATGGTTTCTCCCGGTCCGATCAAATTCCCCGGCGGCAACTGGTCGCAGATCGAAAAAGGCATGCCGGAATTTTACGAAGGCACGAAAGCCGGATTCGCTCTGGGTGATTTCGGAACGGCCGATGATGTCGCCCGCGGCGTCGTCTTTCTCGCCAGCCCGGCGTCCAGCTATACCACCGGCGCGCATCTGGTCATCGACGGCGGCTTCACCAAACGCGTTCAATTCTAGAATGAAAAGCTTCCCCCTCCCGATGGAGGGGGAAGCTTGATCTGCCTTTTGGACAAGTCCTGATAGCCCCCGAGGGCATAAGCCCCATTTGCGATCACTATCGCTGACAGGACAAGCTGGCCAAAACCATCATTGTGATGGTTCATCCGATGATTTTATGATGCAAGCGGTCTAAAGCACATTATAGCTCGCGTCATGTCGTCCCCGCTATCCAAGATCACCCGAACATCGTCGCTTTGGGTAGCCATGCCGTATCTCGCCTTGTTTGGCGGGATGGTGTCATTGGCGGTCGGGACCTCCTTTGCAAAACAGTTATTTCCGCTAATTGGTGCGGAGGGAACCTCGGCTCTGCGCGTCAGCCTGTCGGCGCTCATATTGATCTGCGTATGGCGACCCTGGCGTTTCAAACTGAACCGGGCCGATGCACGGAGAGTCCTCTTATACGGGCTCGTGCTAGGGCTTATGAACCTTACATTCTACCTGTCTCTGCGGACCATTCCGCTGGGACCGGCTATCGCGATTGAGTTTGTCGGGCCATTGGCTCTCGCTTTAATCCATGCCCGGCGCTGGATCCATTTTCTCTGGGTTGGCTGTGCCGTGGCAGGCCTGGGACTTCTGCTCCCTCTCCGCGGCGGCATGCATGCGCTTGATCCCGTGGGTGTGGCTTTCGCAGCGGCAGCGGGTTTGTTTTGGGCCCTATATATTATTTTCGGCAAAGGCCTGTCCCACATGCACGCAGGACAGTCGGTGGCACTGGGCATGAGCACCGCCGCTATTGTCATCCTGCCCTTCGGCATCATCAGCGCCGGCACAGCCTTGCTATTGCCACCCGTCCTGTTTTTGGGTCTGGGTGTGGCTCTGCTATCCAGCGCCTTGCCTTATTCACTGGAGATGATTGCCCTGCGCCACATCCCGGAGAGAACCTTTGGCGTCATGCTGTCTGCGGAACCGGCCATAGGGGCGATCGCAGGCATGTTCATTCTCCATGAGCAGCTCAGCGGCCTTCAATGGCTTGCCATCGGCTGCATAGTTATAGCCTCTGTCGGCGCGCTCCTGACCACAAAATCAGACAACCCGATCGCCACGCCCGGAGCACCGGCATAGATGGCTGATTTGATCAGGAAGCAAATCTAGCAATCCGCTGAAGCCGGTATTTCGGTCGGCTCACATATAAGCGAGCGCGAAATCGAGAGCTGCGCAAACGGCAGTCACTTGCGCGTTGTTACACTCCCGGGGCGTCGCACGCTCGCTGTCCGGATAGACTTCGGTCGTCGTCCTGAACCGGGCATCCGTTATGGCGCCGCACATGGCATATTTGGCTTGCGGATATTCGATCACGCCGTGAGCGATTACAGGCGAGCCTATAATCATATTATTCTCATCCGGCGGAGCGATATGCGTTACCCGTTCGACCGCCGAAATGATCCACTGCTGGAAGGCTGGTTGTGGGCTTTCGCTATCGTCTACTAGATAGAATCCATCAGGTATCGCATCCGGCACAGAGCTATTGCCGTCTCGCGCGGCCAAGGCAGGGCGAAACTCGGTCTCGTCGCTATCGGTTGTTTCATGCAGGTCGATATGCAGGAGGAACGGTCCGGTCTGCGCGGCGACCAACGCCATCAGGGCCGCGCACTCAGCCGCTTCGCTATCTGGTTTGAAATTGCGATTGGGATCCAATGTGTCGTAATTCCAACGATTGACGCGTTCATAAGCCCATGGGCTCACGCAAGGCGCCACCAGCAGATTGACTTTGCCAGCATAATTGGCAGCGCGCTTTTCCAGAAATTCAAGCGCGCCCATTATTCCACTCGTCTCATATCCGTGTACTCCGCCGGTTACGAGCGCTGTGGGCAGAGCCGGGTCGTGAGGACCGTTTCGAAGAGCGAAGAGCGGATAAATATCGTCAGCATGATTGAGCCGACCATAAGTGAGGATTTCGAATTGGCTAGCCAGTGACTCGATCCGCGGCACCACGTCCTGTGCGTACCGGCGCTGGACGGATAGGCTTGCCCGCCATCGCTTCCGTTCCTCTTCACCCCATGGCTGGCCCGGAATTCCGATCGGATAAGAGGGATTGCTGTTCATTTGGGTCTCGCTCGCTAGATGCATGAATCATGATTGGGAAATCATGCTGCCAATTCTAAACGAATTTCGGCTTAGTGCCAGAGCAGGAGTCCGCTTTCGGAATAATGCAGGCACCAACACAGCGGGTTCACCGCCCGATCACTTGCCTTTGCCGGTAAAAGCCCCGATCCGCTCATGCATATCGGCACCATGGCCTTCGCTCTCCATCACTTCCCATTGCAGCCCGGCGTCGAGCGGGCCGCCATCTGTGGCCTCCAGGAGACGCTTGTTGGCGGCATGAGAGAAACCGGAATTGGCGACAATTTTCTGCGCCAACGCTTCAATCTCGGTATCAAATTGATCAAGCGGCACAGAATATTCCGCCAGCCCGATGCGCACAGCTTCTTCGGAATTGATCATGTCGGCGGTGAACATCAGCCGCTTGGCGGTGGCGATGCCAACCCGTCGCGGCAGACGCTGGCTCATTCCCCAGACCGGGGTCAGCGCCCATTTCGCATGGGTGTCACCAAAACGCGCACTATCCGCTGCCAGGATAAAATCCGCCGCCAGAGCCACCTCGAGCGCGCCGGTGTAGCAATGACCGTGCACGGCAGCGATCACCGGCTTGGGCAGTTTTTCCAGCATCCGCAATGTTTCGGAATGCCAGCCACGAGACGGCACCGCCTCGCCTTCGGCAATATCGCCGAGATCATGGCCGGCTGAAAAACATTTCCCCGCCCCGCGCAACACCACACAGCCGATATTATCATCTTTACGCAAGTCCTCGACATGATCGCGTAGCTCCTTGAACATCGCAACCGTCAAGGCATTGAGCTTGTCCGGGCGGTTCAGCGTCAACAGCGTCCAGCCATCCTGATCTTCACGCAGCACGAGATTCGTCATGGCTTCACTCCCTATGTGGCACGCCGTTAGTGCTGAGCTTGTCGAAGCATGCAGCAATCGCCCTTAGACAGGCTCAGAGGGAACGGTGTACCGGCTCCCGCCCGATCGAGCAATCAGTTGACCGCCCGGTCCTTGCCTTCCCAATAAGGTGCCCGGAGGTCCTTGCGCAAGATCTTGCCCGACGGATTGCGCGGCAGGGTGTCGATGAAATCGATCGATTTCGGACATTTGAAACCCGCTATCCGCTGGCGCGCATCGGCAATCAATTCGGCCTCGGTCAGCGTCTCGCCCTTTTTGAGAACCACGCAGGCCTTTACCGCCTCACCCCATTTTTCGTCCGGCACCCCGATTACCGCGACATCGGCAACCTTCGGATTGGCGTAAAGCGCATTTTCGACTTCCGCCGGATAGACATTCTCTCCGCCCGAGATGATCATGTCTTTCAGCCGGTCCTGAATATAAAGATAGCCGTCCTCGTCGAGCGAACCGGCATCGCCGGTCTTGAGCCAGCCGTCCGCATCGATCGTTTCCGCCGTGGCGTCGGGCCGGTTCCAGTAGCCTTTCATATTCTTAGCGGAACGGGTCGCGATTTCGCCGATCGTATAAGGCGGTAAAGTCTCGCCGGTCTCCGGATCGATGATCTTGATCTCGACACCGGGAAGAGGCGTGCCGACCGAACGCATCTTCTCGTTGCCGTTCACGTCATGATCTTCGGGGTTGAGCGTGGTGATCGTCCCGGAAGTTTCCGTCATACCGTACATCTGGACAAAACCGCAGCCGAGCACATCCATTGCCTGTTTCATCAACTCGAGCGGGATCGGTGACGCGCCATAGGTGATATATTTGAGATTGGAGAAATCGACATCTTTGGCGCGTGGATGATTGAGCAATATCTGGATCGCCGCCGGTACCATGAAGATTTTCGAGATATTATATTGCGCGATCAGATCGAGTGCCTGGGTCGGATCATATTCCGGCAATACGATAGCGCTGCCACCGGTGAACATCACGCCCAGTCCGGTGCCGGTGCCGCTGATATGGAAACAGGGCATCGCGAGCAATGTGATCTCGCCCGGGATGGGCTTTTGCCAGTCCATCAGGTCCTCTTCCGTGACTCCGGAACTGCGCGAGGAAAAAATCGATCCGCTAGTCATGATTGCGCCCTTGGGGTGACCGGTGGTACCCGATGTATAGAGCTGCAGCGCATCATCTTCTTCGGTACAAGCCACCATCGGATCAACAGGTTCGAAGCCGTCGCGCCATACCGGATAGCTGGCGAAATCGGCTTCGGCCTTCTCGCTGCCCAATATCAGTTCGACATGGTCGAGATCATCTTTGATCTTCCGCACCAGATCGTCGAAGCCGGGGCCGATAAACAGCATTTTAGCCTGACAATCGTTCAATATATAGGCGACCTCCGGTGGAGCCAGCCGCCAGTTTACCGGCACCATCACGGCACCCAGCTTGGCCGCACCGACCAATATTTCAAAATAGAGATGACTGTTCTTGCCCATATAGGCGATCCGGTCGCCCTTGCCGACGCCCTTCGACGCCAGCGCCTGGGCCGCACGGTTGCTGCCCACATCGAGTGCCGCATAGGTCATCTCGTCACCTTCAAAGGTGAAAACCACCGAGTCCGGCTGTTGCTGCGCGTGGAAACGCACGACATCGGCAATCGAAACTATCTCGTCTTCCGTCATAATATCATCCTCTTTGCGCGATTCTCTGACCGGCCATGCCCCGGATACATAGAGAGGGCGACGAGTGATACAGCCTAGCAGATTGACTAGCCGGAATGATACAAATGCTGGTGGCAAGACATCGCATTGCTGATCTAGGGTCGCCCCATGCACAGACTGGCATTGCATCAGATCACGATGATGGAGGGCGGACCCGAAGGTCTTGTCCGTTTCGCTGCCGAAGCCGGGCTCGACGGGGTCTGCCTCTTCACCGCAACACCGGTCAATGGACAGGGTCATGATATGTTTCCGGTCGTTGCTCCCGCAGCATCGGCATCTTTCAAACGCCTGCTGCACGACAATGATATGCGGGTCATCAACGCCGAATATTTTCCGGTGATGGCGGAGCAAGACGTCGCGGCCTATGCGCCAGCCATCACCCTCGCCGCAGAATTGGGCGCGAAACGGATAGTAACCCATATCCACGAAACCGACTGCAATCGCGCGCAGGACCAGCTTTCCAAACTATGCGCGATGGCTCGCGAAAACGGGCTGGAAGTCGGTCTCGAATTCACCGGATTTTCTGCTGGCTGCAACAGCCTGAGCGCCGCTGCCACGCTACATGGCCGTGTGAACGAGCCCAATCTCGGAATCGCTATCGACGCGCTCCATCTGTTTCGCACCGGTGGAACCCCAGAGCAGGTAGAGGCCGTGGATCCAGCGATCATCAGCTATGTCCAGCTATGCGACGGACCGGATTTCCGGCTGTCGGGCGAATATTTCGATGAAGCGATGAACCGGATGATCCCCGGCGAAGGGGTCTTTCCCCTGAAAAAACTGGTCGCCCTGCTCGACCCGCATGTAGATATCGACATCGAAGTGCCTGACTTCGCCGGTTCCGGAGGATCGGACGCAAAATCATGGGCACATCGCGCTGTCACCGCCAGCCGCAATCTGTTCGCTTAAGATGGCGGGGCCGGAGGCACTTTAGGTGGCGGCAGGTCCGAGAGATCGAGCCAATCATTTCCCGACTGGCCGTAAAAGCTGTCGAGTACAGCAAAGGGAAGCCGGAAGGGTCGCCCCCAACCGCTGTTCCACATCGCCACAACACCGGTCCGCGCCGCGGGATCAAATATCATCGTCGAACGAAACCCGTCCACCGCGCCGCTATGCCCGACCAGCTGCCGGCCGGAATAGGTGAAGCTCCGCCAGCCCAGTCCGTAGGAGGGCTCGGCAAGCGCGCGAGCAAGGTCGCCGCTATAGACGCGCCCGGTTCTGACCAATGGCGCATGGGCCAGTGCCAGTGTCCCGGCCGATAGAACGTCCTTGTTCTCGCCCATCTGCGCGCGCATCCAGCGCGCCATGTCCACGATATTGCTGCTGACGCCAGCAGCTGCGGGCACCCGCCAGTAGGATTCGGACAGGGTTCGCACCTCGTCACCGCGATGGGGACGTGCCCAGCTTTTCGCCCCGGTCAGGCCAGTCATGCCGAATTGCGCGCTCTTCATACCGAGCGGTTCAAATAGCTGTTTCTCCACCGCGTCAGAATATAGGCTTCCCGCTGCCTGTCCCAATATTTCGCTAGCCGCGTCAAAAGCGATATTCTGATAGCTGTGACAGGTGCCCGGCACGCATTGTAGCGGCGCCGTCGCCAGCTGCCCGCGGAGCAGTCCGGGGTTCTGGCCGTCCTCCAGCTTGCTGTCATAGGCATTTTTCGTAAGACCAGTCTGATGCGACAGGAGCTCTGCCAATGATGTTCGCGATTCAGCTCCGCCGGGGAGTCTGAGGGACGTTTGCCAACTGGCAAGCGGCGCATCGAGGTTGAGCTTGCCTTCTTGCGACAGTTTTGCCGCCAGCGACCCGGCGACCCCTTTCGAGAGCGAGGCCCAGCGGAACACGGTCTGCGGCATCACCCGCTCCCAGCAATTTTTGGCGGTTACACCATAAGTTCCGATAAAGCGGAGTTCGCCATCTTCAACAATGGCAACCGCCAGCCCTGCCATTTCTGGCCGTGCTGCCATAACCGTAAAGTCTCGGTTAAGAGCGGAATAGTCGATCGTGCCCCGCCAGTCATCGGGCCGGGTCGGTAGTCTCGCTTCCACCTGCGGTGCAATCAGCTCCGGCAACGGAAAACCGCTTTGCTGTTCGACAAGCGCGCGATAGCCATACCAGCCAACGAGCAAAAGAGCCGCCAGCCCGAACAATAAAGTCAGATATTTTTTCACCGGCGATATTTTATAATGCTATTTCATAGGCGGCAGTGGTTTTTGCAGCCACGTCCTCTGCGCTAATTCCCGGAGCCAATTCGATCAGCTTGAACGGACTGTCATGGTCGTCGCGCTTGAACACACAAAGATCGGTGATGATCATGTCGACGACATTGGTACCGGTCAGCGGCAAGCTACATTCGGGAATGAACTTCGGACTGCCGTCCTTCGCGCAATGATCCATCACGACGATGATTTTCTTCACGCCCGCAACCAAGTCCATCGCGCCGCCCATGCCCTTGATCATTTTGCCGGGGATCATCCAGTTGGCGATATCGCCATTTTGCGCGATTTCCATCGCACCCAAAACGGTCAGATCGATATGCCCGCCGCGAATCATCGCAAAGCTGTCGGATGAGCTGAAATAGCTTGATGAAGGCAGCTCGCTGATCGTCTGCTTGCCGGCGTTGATCAGATCCGGATCGATCTCGTCCTCAAAGGGAAAGGGTCCAATACCGAGCATGCCATTCTCGCTTTGGAGCGTGACCTCTAC
This sequence comes from uncultured Parasphingorhabdus sp., assembly GCF_963975555.1. Lineage (GTDB taxonomy): Bacteria > Pseudomonadota > Alphaproteobacteria > Sphingomonadales > Sphingomonadaceae > Parasphingorhabdus. The sequence continues at coordinate 217,377 of NZ_CAXBHH010000003.1, forward strand.
TCCCGGGGGAATATGGTTGGCCACGAGTGTCGGAATACCTATTCCCAGATTCACATAATAGCCGTCTTGCAGTTCCTGTGCCGCCCGGGCGGCCATTTCATCGCGAGTCCAGGGCATATTTATCCTTCTTTCTCAACCGGTGTTGCGTTTGCTGGTTCGTTCGCTTCCACTAGAGGAGGCGGTGTCAGAAACCAGCCGTTATCAAACATATTTTCGAGCGTGATCGCCCCGTCGGGATCCCGCAAATAATCATAGAGCTCGTCAAAATCCGCGCGATCGTCACCGGCCATGGCGACGATGCAATAGTTGCGCGCGGCATCCCAGCGCCGGACCTGTTTTCGATCATCCCCGCCACGATCAAGGAAAAGAAAGTCGTCCGATTCGGATTGTGAAAAACCGGCCTCGTTGAGGATGGTTGAAATTTTTCCGGATGCCGTAACGGGTTGGCCGGATATCCAGATCACGCTGATTTCAGCGGCACGCAGGCTGGCCAGCACTTCAATCAGGCCATTTTGCCGGTACAGCGTCTCCGCTTTTGTCCAGTCGCCGCCGGTCGTGTCGTCAAGATCGATGGCCACAGCCAGAGGCTTGCCTTCACACCCCATGGTTTGCGGCTTGAAAACATCGACCCGGGGAATCAACACCACCGATTCGACGCCTTCTCCTGCCTCCAGTCTGGCCGATTGTTTCAGGGCATGTGCCGCAAATCCGGCATAGGGCGAAGCATTGGAATCTCTCGGTTGATAAAATTGCGCAATATAATCGGCAGCATCGCTATCAAGGTCGGATTCGGCAATTTCAATAGCACCGCCTTGCCCCGAGAATTTCTTCTCCGTCTTGGGCAATGCGTCGGCCGCACCGCTGTCGGGTCCGATTGTCACTTTACCCGAGGGTATCGCAAGATCGATTGCACCGGACGCGACCATCTCGCGCTTCGCTGCGGCGCGATCAATCTGCTTCTTGCCCATCGTCCCCAGCGCCGCGAGCGGCAGGAGTGCCGCCACGCAACTCGACAGCAGTGGCAAGAAAGCCAAAGCAATCAGGGATAGACGAAGCCGGACCATCAGGCGTCTTCGCGCTCCCGGGTCATGCGGAATTCTATCTTCTTGTCATAGGGCGCGCCGTTGATCAGGCGTTTGACGTAGATACCCGGCAAGTGAATGCAATCCGGATCCAGTTCACCAACTTCGACAATTTCCTCAACCTCCGCGACACAGATTTTGCCGGCAGTGGCCATCGGCGCATTGAAATTGCGAGCGGTCTTGCGGAATATCAGATTGCCCGCCTTGTCCGCTTTCCAACCCTTGATCAGGCAGACATCTGCAAAAATACCATGCTCAAGGATATAGGTTTGGCCATTGAAATCCTTATGCTCTTTGCCCTCGGCTACCTGCGTCCCGACGCCGGTCTTGGTGTAGAAACCGGGAATGCCGGCCCCGCCGGCGCGGCATCGTTCGGCCAGAGTCCCCTGGGGGCAGAATTCCACCTCCAGTTCGCCGGAAAGAAATTGCCGTTCAAATTCCTTGTTCTCGCCGACATAGGAAGCGATCATCTTCTTCACTTGCCGCGAGCGGAGCAACTTGCCGAGACCTTCATTGTCAATGCCGGCATTGTTCGAGGCGATGGTAAGCCCTTTGACGCCGTCCTCCTGGATCGCATCGATCAGCCGTTCGGGAATCCCGCACAAGCCAAAACCACCAACGCAAAGATGCATGTCATCGAACAAAAGGCCCTCGAGCGCGGTCGCTGCATCGGGATAGATTTTTTTCATTTTTCCGCTTTCCTGACTGGTTGTCCGGCGTCTAGCGCAGGTGGCGTCCGACCGTCCAGAATAGAATATGTTTGATGCAACGAATCGGTTATGCGCAGCAGCATGCTCCGCGTCCTGGCCTGTTTATCGCTCTTTTTCTTTCTGGTGCCAGTCACCTATGTCCGCGGGCCCGGGCCTCCGGCAAATGACAGCCAGTATATCGCGCTGGAACCGATAGTGATCGACGCCAAGAACCCCGTTCGCAGCCGCGTTGGTCGTCTTGAATTTCTCGGCGGTTGGACAATGACCAGCGACAATGTTGCTTTCGGGGGCATATCCTCCATGGTCGCTTTGCCCGACAACCGTTTCCTGATGCTCAGCGACAACGGAAGCCTGTTCGGATTCACACTGGATGAAAGCAAACATCTGGCGAATCGTCCGTTCATTGCTCCGCTACCCGACGGTCCGGCCAAACCGAATGCATTTGCCCGACAGAATTGGGATTCCGAATCATTCCTGCACGATCCCGAGACTGGCCAGTTTTGGGTTGGCTACGAGCATCAGCATAGCATCTGGCGCTACGGCCCGTCGCTAGCTCGCAGAGAAGCTGCACATTTTCCCGAAGTCGCAAAAAATTGGCCAGAGAATGGAGGTGCAGAAGCAATGCTCCATTTGCCCGATAGCCGGTTTCTGGTTTTTTCGGAGGCGGCAGAATATTTGAAAGGTGGCTATCAGGCCCTTATATTTGCCAGCGACCCCGCCGAACCGGACAGCAAAGCTGTCAGCTTCGGCTATCAGCCGCCAAAGGGCTATAATCTGACCGATGCGGCGATACTCGACGAGAAGACTGCCCTGATGCTGCACCGACGGTTTACGCCGTTTGATGGTGTGTCGGCAATATTGTCGATCGCGCAGCTCAAGGACTTCCAACCGGGAAAAGTGGCGACGTCCGTACCGATCGCCACGCTGAAGCCACCATTTAAGGTCGATAATATGGAAGCATTGGCCGTCACACGGGACGGAGACCAAATATTTGTCTGGATAGCATCGGATGACAATTTCAGCGTGCTGCAGGAGTCGCTGTTGTTCAAATTCCGGCTTCTGAAAGGGAAAAGCGTTCGGAAAAATTCCGGTCCCGGACGCAAAAATGAAAAAGCCGAGGCTAGCCCCGGCTTTTCAACGTTCGAATCAGATTGATCGCTTACGCGGTAGCAACCTGCTTTTTCGCGATTTCTTTTTTGAGGCGCTTCACGCGCTGGCTCAATTTTTCGTCCTTGGTTTTCAGCAGCCAGTTATCGAGGCCGCCAACATGTTCCACAGAACGCAGGCCGTGGGTCGAAACACGGAGTTTCACGCCCTTGCCGAGTGTATCAGACAAAAGAGTCACATTTTGCAGGTTGGGCAAAAATGTCTTCTTGGTCCGGTTTTTGGCGTGAGACACATTATTGCCTACCAGCCGAGTCTTACCTGTCAGTTCGCAAATCCGCGACATCGTAAAAGTCCAATTTCTTGTTATTGAGTGATTCCCAGCGGGAAAGTGGGACCGGATAACCACAAAGCGGGAAGGCGTCAAGCATTACGGCGCTTTTCCTTGTCCGATGCCCGATCTGGCGTTTTATCATCAATCCCGCTAGGCGCAGCCGATGGCTCTGGCAAATTATACATCCTTCATGGACGCGGCGCTAGCCCTTGCGAAGGCAGCATTGACGGTCGGCGAAGTGCCGGTCGGTGCAGTTGTCATCCAGAACGGAAAAATTATCGGGCGCGGCCATAATCGCACCCGGATCGATCATGATCCGACCGCCCATGCCGAAATCGTTGCGATTCGCGAAGCAACAGGGTTTCTTGACAATGACCGGCTCGACGATTGCGATCTGTGGGTCACGCTGGAGCCCTGTACCATGTGCGCCGGCGCGATTGCCCACGCCCGCATCCGCCGCCTCTATTATGGCGCCGGTGATGCCAAGGGCGGAGCGGTGGATAGTGGCGTGCGGTTCTTCGACGCCCCGACATGCCATCACAAGCCGGAGGTTTATGCCGGCATGGGTGAAGACATATCCGCGAAGCTGCTGACGGACTTTTTCCGGGGTCGCCGGGACTAGCGCCTAATGGACAAAGCGCGCGACGACGTCGCGGTAGCTGCGTGATACTTTCACCTGCGCCCCCGACCCGAGGACGAGGAAACATTCACCATTTGTATGTGGCTTGACCTCGCGCACCTGACTCAGGTTGACGATCGTCGAGCGATGCACCCGCTGGAAATAGCGGGGATCGAGGCGCTTTTCGAGATCCTTCATCGTTTCACGCAGGATCAAACTATTATCAGCCGTATAGATGCACATATAATCGCCGGCCGCATCAATCCGTTCGATCGTGTCGACATCGACCCGGAAAATCTGGCCGCGGTCTTTCACATTGATCAGTTTTTCATAACGGTCGGCCGAGGCAGGCTCTTCCGAATCGTCCATATTGGCCATGGCATCTGGCGCGACTTCGCTGAGCACGTTTTTCAGCTTTTCCAGTTCCGCGCCGCCGCGTTTTTCCAACAGACGCTTGCGCACCCGGTCAATGGCGTCGGCTAGCCGGTCTTCCTCTACCGGTTTCACCAGATAGTCGATCGCCTCGGCCTCGAAAGCACGGACGGCATGTTCGGAATAAGCGGTCACGAAAATGAACAGGGGCGGTTCGATCTCCATGATTCCCTGAACCACCGAAAATCCGTCGAATCCGGGCATCTGGATATCAAGAAACACCAGATCGGGCTTCAAAGTCTTGATCTTGCGAATCGCTTCCCGGCCATTGCGGCAGGTGTCGACTATCTCGATATCGTCAAATTTCTCGAGCCGGATCTGCAAACCCTGGATCGCAAGTTTTTCGTCATCGACTAATATCGTCTTGATCGTCATGTTTTTAAATCCCTATGCTGAAATGATGCCATCGCCGGAGTTTTTGCCGGCTCCCCCTGTTGGTCATCACTGGATGCATGCTCCCCAAAAATAGTCTCGTTTCGCACTTGTTCGTCTGTCGCCGAATCATCCGCAGCTTCCCGCTCGATCTGTTCCCTTGTTTCAAATGGCAAGGCGATGAATACCGAAAAACCCTCGCCCGGAGACGATCGCGTTTCGAATATAGCGGCTTCTCCATAAGCCTGGTTTAATCGCTCCTGAATATTGCCGAGGCCGACGCCGGTCGAATCGGACTTGCCGTTCATCGCGCCAATTTTTCCGGGCCCGGTATCCGACACGACAATTCGCAGCTTGTCGCCGTCGAGATGGGCCGAAACCGAGATGTCGGCTCCTTCTTCCTGCGGCGTGACAGCATATTTAATTGCATTTTCGACCAGTGGCTGCAGCAACAGAGATGGCAACAGCGCATCGCGCACCGCCGGATCGATATCGAAATGGGAGCGCAGTCGCTCTTCGAAACGCATTTTTTCAATATCGAGATAGAGATGCAGGGTTTCGACCTCCTGAGCCAGAGTCACCCGGCTGTGGACTTCGTTGACCAATGTATGGCGCAGGAACGAGGACAGGCGTGACAGCATGGCATTGGCCGGCTCCGTCTGCCGGAGCAGCACCAGCGTGGATATGCTGTTCAGCGTGTTGAATAGAAAATGAGGATTGAGCTGATAGCGCAGCATCGCAAGCTGCGCGCGGGTGGCCTGCGCCTCGAGCTGCAATAGCTGGTCGTTTTGCTCTTCCACCCGCAGGAAGAAATTAATCGCGTAATAAAGTGCCGACCAGGCACCGAGCAGCATGATGCCAAGGAATAGTGATCCCAGAAATAAGGTGACAAAGGCGGTTTCGGAGGTCGGATTCTGGATGAGGAAAACCCATGCGTCAATGAAAGCGTATAGCGCAGAGGCAACCGTCAATATCGCCGCAGTGCTGCTCCAAGTCACAATCGGACGACGGTGAATCAGATTCTTGTATACAACCGACAACAGCAGGGAGATCGAATAGCCGGTGATGGTCGAAATAATGACCGGCACCAAGAAACTCAGCGGCAGTCCGTTCGAGATCCCCCCGATCGCCCGCAATATCAGCGCACCGGCCCAACCCGCAGATTGCAGGTTCCAGAATGCTCGGTTCTTGTTGCCAAAAAACGGCTGGGGACGAATTTCCATAACGGCCATCGCGCTATCTATAGCGAGGCATTGCCGGTTGGGGAAGAATCGCCTATCATTTACGCAAATAAGGTTTCAACCGGCTGGGCTTCTCAAAGAAAACCGTGACATTTTCATTGTTGGCCACGAACAAATGGTTGGAAACCGGAGAAACGACAAAGGAGAGCATGATGGGCGGTCCCAACGAAATACGGGCTAAATTTCCCTCGATGGAAGAAGGCACTCAGGAAGACTGGCAAATTATTGGCGGTCATTTCGGTTCTTTCGCCAGCAAGGTAGCAGACCGGGTGCTTGATCATTTGAGACTTCTCGACGGCGATTTTGGCGGATTTCCAATCGACCGGATGCAGCACAGCCTGCAAACCGCGACGCGCGCGCATCGCGATGGCCGGGACGAGGAATATGTCGTGATGGCTTTGCTTCACGACGTCGGCGATACGCTTGGCACCTATAATCATCCCGATATCGCAGCGGCGATCCTGAAGCCCTTTGTCAGCGAGAAAAACCGTTGGATCGCGGAGCATCATGGCATTTTTCAGGGATATTATTTCTTTCACTATCTTGGTCAGGACCGCGACATGCGCGAGCAGTTTCGCGGCCACGAGCATTTTGAAGATTGCGAAGAATTTTGCGCCAAATATGACCAGACGGCCTTTGATGCAGCTTACGATACTGCGCCGCTGGAGTTTTTCGAACCGATGGTTCGTCGGGTCATGGCACGTCCGATCAACAGTATTTACGCGACCGAATAGCATTCATCGGAATTGGCCCTCAGGCCGCGGAAGATTCGCCGATTTCCTTCAGATGGCGAACCACCATATCCTCGCGACAGACACCGTCTGAATCGGGCTTCAATTCCGCTTCGTCAATCCAGCACAGATCTTCCATTTCCAGTATCCGGTCATCATGCCCCCGCATGGTGATCCGGGCGATGGGTTGGCGGTCCCGCGAATCGCATAATACCGGATTGGATGGGACACCGGTTTCCCATCGCTCCCCCCATTGCCGCATCGCTATCATCGTCGGCAGCAAATCCTGCCCCTTGTCGGTCAGTCGATATTCGACTTTCCGTTTGTCATGATCACAAGGGCGACGGGTCATGATCCCCGCCTCGACCATACGGGTGAGCCGGTTGGCCAGAATATTCCGGGCGATACCGATTTCGGACAGAAAATCCTCAAAATGCCCGACGCCGTTGAGCGCAGCGCGCAATATCATGAAACACCACCGTTCGCCGATTACTTCCAGCGATATAGGTAGGCTGCACTCTCCGCCCGTCATGCTCGATAGATCTTCTCTGATTTTATCCATGTACCCATTCCTAAACCAGTTTTTGGGCGAGTGCGAAAAAAATATAAGTTTTCAGTTGCAACTTAAAACCTATTAATCTAAGTAGTGATTCGCAACCTAAATTGCAACAACGATTTTCTCCCCGCCTGCCATCACAAATACGGCTGGCAAACAGAACGATAAGAAAGGAAATATCATGCTTCTCTCCCAAAGCCCACTTCGCGCATCAATGATCTTCTGCATTGCTGCGATGGCATCTCTTACCTTGTTTACCGCTACAACGGCCGAAGCCCGCGGTAAAGCAATCGCCTATACTGCGGAACTGCAAGCTCCCGTCGAGGCTGCCCAGGAAATTATCAAGGGTACCGTCATCCGTTGCGCCGGCACCGAATGTATTGGCGCGCAAAGCAGTTCCTCGCCCCGGACGATCTGCGCCAAGGTGGCCGATGAATTCGGCCCGGTTGCCAGTTTCGCCTATAAAGGCGAGGCCTTTGACAGCGAAGCTCTCGCCAAGTGCAACAATTGATTTGAGCATCCCGTCTGACCGGCCTCTCGCTCCCAACAGCAGCCAGTTTACTGGCCCCCCCCGGTCAGCCATAGCGCCGAAGCCAACCTTATGTTCCGTTCCCGGATATAAGAGCGGGCTTCGGCGCTCTTTTTTGTTGCCCCAGCCCCGAAAGCGCTACATCCTGACCTTATGCTAAGGCAATATGAACTGGTGGAAAGGGTGAAATCCTATGATCCCGAAGCAGATGAGGATCTGCTCAACCGCGCCTATGTTTTTTCGGTGCAGCGACATGGCAGCCAGAAACGCGCGAGCGGTGATCCTTATTTCAGCCATCCCATAGAGGTCGCCGGTCTGATGACCGATCTCAAGCTGGACCAGCAGACGATTGTCACCGCCCTGCTCCACGACACCGTCGAAGACACGCTGACCACGACGGAAGAAATCAGCAAATTATTCGGCGAAGAGATCGCCCGGCTGGTCGATGGCGTAACCAAATTATCCAAGATCGAAGCGCAGAGCGATAATGAACGGGCCGCCGAGAATCTGCGCAAATTCTTTCTCGCCATGTCCGACGATATCCGCGTCCTGCTGGTCAAGCTTGCCGACCGTTTGCACAATATGCGGACGCTGCATTTCATCAAGAGTGAGGAAAAGCGGCGCCGGATTGCCCATGAAACCATGGATATTTATGCGCCCCTGGCCGAACGAATCGGCATGTATGAATATATGCGCGAGATGCAATTGCTGGCGTTTCGGCACATGGAACCCGAAGCCTATGAAACCATCACCAAAAGATTGCAGGCGATCAAGGAAGGGGACGACGGGCAAGTCGAGAAAATCTCGGAATCGATCCAGAAGGCTCTCGCCAATGGTGGGCTGGCAGCGGAGGTCAGCGGACGCGAGAAACATCCCTATTCTATCTGGCGTAAAATGCAGGAACGGCACGTCAGCTTCGAGCAACTGACCGATATCATGGCGTTCCGCGTGGTGACCGACAATAGCGCCGAATGCTATCGAGCGCTCGGCATTCTGCACGAGAAATGGAAAATGGTTCCCGGCCGGTTCAAGGATTATATTTCCACGCCCAAGCGCAACGCCTACCAGTCGATCCACACGACTCTGATGCACGGCAATAATATGCGTGTGGAAATCCAGATTCGTTCGCAGCGCATGCACGAGGACAATGAATATGGCCTCGCCGCGCACTGGGCCTATAAACAGGGCAACCGGCCCGACGGCCAGGCTGGCTGGATACGCGATCTGATTGAAATTCTGGACCAGGCGGAAGACGCGGAAGAATTGCTCGAACACGCCAAACTGGCGATGTATCAGGACCGGATTTTCGCCTTCACCCCCAAAGGCACTTTGCTGCAATTGCCGCGAGGATCGACCACGGTCGATTTCGCCTATGCCGTGCATACCGATCTCGGCAACCAGACCGTCGGTGCCAAGGTCAACGGCCGGCACGTGCCATTGCGCACGCAATTGCAAAATGGCGATGTCGTGGAGATATTGAAATCGAAGGGACAGGATCCGCAACCCGGCTGGCTGTCCTTCGTCATTACCGGCAAGGCCCGGTCAGCAATCCGTCGCAACGTCCGGTTCAAGGAACGCGACGAGATCGTTGCAATCGGTACGGAACTATATGAGGAAATTATCGAAAGATTGCCCGGCAAGATCGGGCCGCGCGCCGTCAAGGCTGCGCTGAAACGGCTGGAAATGCAGGAACCGGACGATCTGATGATGGCTATCGGCACGCGCCAGCTCAGTGACCGCGAAGTGATGGAGGCGCTCGTTCCCGGCAGCGTCAACGACAATGATGACGAACGGCAATGGCCCGAACAGGACCGGGCAATTTCGATCAAGGGACTGACTCCCGGTGTTGCCTTCAATCTAGCCGAATGCTGTCACCCGGTACCCGGAGACCGGATCGTCGGACTGCGCCGCAGCGGCAAAAATGTCGAAGTGCATACGATTGACTGCCAGAGCCTGGCCGATGGCGTGGATGCGGACTGGGTGGATCTCAGTTGGGGTAACGAAAGCGACGGCGCAGCGGCGCGGCTATGCGTGGTGCTGCACAACAAGCCGGGCACGCTTTCGGAAATGGCCGGGATTTTCGGCTTTCACAATGCCAATATCCTGAACCTGCGCCTGTCGCACCGCGACGGCCCGTTCCATACGTTCGATGTTGATCTGGAAGTGCACAATGTCCATCATCTGATGCGGATATTGTCGGCTCTGCGCGCATCGGAAGCGGTCGCGCAAGCCGAACGCTCATAGTCCAACGACCATTAGATATCAGGGAGCCGGTGCCGCTCCGCTTGGGACGCCCTGCCCCTCCATCTGCTGCCGCAATTCTTCCATTTGCGCCGCCGAAATAAAGTCCAGCAGAGTAACATCGAATATCAGCAGACTGTTAGCGGGAAGTTCCGGTCCGGGGGATGCTTCGCCGTAAGCGAGTTCCGAAGGGATCCAGATGCGATATTCGCCACCCTTTTTCATCAACTGCAATGCTTCGGAGAAACCGGGAATAACGCCGCCGACCGGCATTGGCGTTTGTTCGTTCGCATCAAAAATAGAACCATCGCGCAGTCGGCCTTCATATTTGACCAATGCGGTATCGGTTGCGGTAGGCGAATCACCCTCACCCGCCTTGATCACTTTATACTGTAGGCCGGAAGCGGTGGTGACAACATCAGCCTGCTTGCCATTCTCGGTCAGGAATTCAGCGTTGCCGGGTGGTGGAAACAGCTTCTCCCATCCTGTCTGGATAAATTCTGTCGGGCTTGTTTTTTCCGGAATAGCCATCGCCAGCGCAACAACCAGAATGATACCGAGCAGCAGCCCGAGCAAAAATGGTTTGATCGAAGATGTTGCCGCAGGGTTTTTCTTGTTCGGGCCGATATCCGTCGCGAACTGCACTCCAAAACCACTATAGCAAGGTCACTATTGACCTGGAAGTCCGGGAGCGCCCTCTGCCTGCATCTGCCGCTGCAATTCCTGCATTTGCGCCGCTGAAATAAAGTCCAGCAGGGTGACGTCGAATATCAGCAGGCTGTTGGCAGGAAGCTCCGGTCCGGGGGATGCTTCGCCATAAGCGAGCTCCGACGGGATCCAGATGCGATATTCGCCGCCTTTTTGCATCAGCTGCAGCGCTTCGGAGAAACCGGGCACAACGCCGCCGACCGGCATCGGTGTTTGTTCGTTGGCATCAAAGATCGTGCCATCGCGCAGACGGCCTTCATATTTGACCAGTGCGGTGTCGGTCGCGGTGGGCGAAGCCCCCTCGCCCGGCCTGATCACCTTATATTGCAAGCCTGAAGCGGTTGTTTCTACCCCGTCCTCATCAGCATTGGCAGCCAGAAACTGTTCGTTGCTTGCGCCATTTACGACAACCTTCTGGGTTCCCGTATAAGCGAGAAGCAGAGCGGCAGCAACGACCAGGAACACGGCTAACCAGATTTTGGTCAGCGAGCCCTTTTTGATGGGATGAATCGGAACCGTGGTGACAGACATGGGCAGGCTACCTTGATTATTGTGGAGCCGAAGCGCTTAAATCAGACCGTCACGTTCCATACGCTTGCGGTCCATCTTGCGGGCGCGGCGCACGGCAGCAGCCTTTTCACGAGCACGTTTCTCGGATGGCTTTTCATAGTGGCGACGAAGCTTCATTTCGCGATAGACGCCTTCGCGCTGCAACTTCTTCTTGAGCGCCCGGAGGGCCTGATCAACATTATTGTCGCGAACCATGATTTGCATAAGACTGAGTAACTCCGTTCAAATTTCGTAGCGGTCCAGAAGCAATTTCTTCTGGCCTATATTAGTGTAAAAGCCATAAAAAAGGGTTTGCAGCAGAATCAATCTGCTTCAATCTCGCGCCGCCTATCAATTTCTCGGCACCGAGGCAAGCTTTTACGCGATTCAATGCGCGAATGACCGGAGCTTTGGATTCGTCTTTTCAAGGCTTTGCTATAGGTTGATGTATAGAGACTATAAAAACCGATTCGAGGAGAGAAAAATGGCCACCGCGATCAATATCCAGTCCAGTTGCAGCGAAGAAGAATGGAAAGCACGCCAGCGGCTTGCGGCCTGCTACCGGATTTTCGCCTATCTCGGCTGGGACGAAATGATCTTCAACCATATCACCCTTAAGGTGCCAGACGAAGACGACGCCTTTCTGATCAATCCCTATGGCCTGCATTTCAGCGAAGTCACCGCATCCACCCTGGTCAAGATCGATATCGACGGCAACACGCTCGACGGCTCGACCTATCCGGTCAACAAGGCCGGCTTCACCCAGCACAGCCTGTTCCACCGCGAACTGCCCGATGTTCACGCGATCATCCACACCCATACTACGGCGACCATGGCGGTATCCTCAGTCGAAGGCGGCCTGCAGCCGATCAATTTCTACGCGGCAGCGATCGTCCCGCGCCTCGCCTATCACAAGTTTGAAGGCATCACGGTGCATGAGGATGAAGGCCCGCGCTTTCTTGCCAGCCTTGGCCAGAAACGGATGATGATGCTGGAGAATCACGGACCGGTGGTGATGGGCCGGACATTGGAAGAGGCGTTTCTCAACCATTGGGTGCTGCAACGCGCCTGCGAAATCCAGATGCAGACCTTGTCGATGGGCAAGCCGCTGATGATCGGCGAAGAGGTGATCAAGAAACATCTTGAGAATCTGTCGCAAGCCTCGATTGATCCGATGAAACAGGGTGTGCCGGAATTTGACGCGATGGTACGTTTGGTCGATCGCGAAGACAGAAGCTGGCGGGAATAAAAGACCGGTTTCTTCATGCTCAACTTGTTTCAGCATCTCTTATTGAATAAGCCACCCGCAGGAGATCCTGAAACAGGTTCAGGATGACGAATAGAGCCCTATGACCAAATTTACCGTCAATGACCGACCGGTCTGGTACCGGATGGACCCGGAAACGCCGCTCCTCTGGGCATTGCGCGATGCGTCCAATCTCACCGGCACCAAATATGGCTGCGGCACCGGCGATTGTGGCGCCTGCATGGTCGAGGTCGACGGCGAAGCGATCCGCTCCTGTCTGGTCACCATCGGCGAGATGGAGGGGCGTTTCGTTACCACGATCGAAGCGCTCTCGCGTGATCGCAGCCATCCAGTGCAACAGGCCTGGGCGGCAGAAAATGTCCCGCAATGCGGCTTCTGCCAGTCCGGCATGATCATGGCAGCCGCGGTATTGCTGAAGAAAAATTCCAATCCGTCAAAAGCCGCGATTGATGAAGCAATCACCAATATCTGCCGTTGCGGTACCTATCCGCGCATCCGCGAAGCGATTCAGCGCGCCGGTCGCGTAGCGCGCGGGGAAGCAGTACTCAGCGCAGCGCCGCCTCCGGGGATCGATCCCGAAGATGCGGCCAAGGCGGTCCCGGCACTAACGCCCGGCAAATAATATGCGCGCGTTACGCCGGGTACCATCAAATCCGGTGAGACCCTTAAAAACCAAATTTCACGGTCAGCCGCGCGTTGAGCGGTTCACCGGTTGAAATATTGTCATTATTATGGACCGACGGATAATAAGTTTCGTCGAACAGATTTTCCACGTTGAGCTGGACCTGCACCTTCTCGCTTACCTCATAGTAAAGAGCAGCGTCGACTCGAGTGAAGGCGGGTATGCGGACGCTATTGTCGTTGGTCGCAAACTGGCTTGATTGATGGGTCACGCCGACACCGGCCGCAAATTGTGCGGTGAAATCATATTTTGTCCACAGCGATATCATATGCTCCGGCACCTGGAACAGACGCAAATCCTGCCCGCCTAGGCTACTTGCATTGCGCTGCTGGCCGTCCAGATAGCTATAGCCCGCGTTGATTTGCAATTGGTCGGTGAGTTTGCCGACCAGCTGAAATTCCACGCCTTCGGTCCGCGACCCGGACAAGGTGCTATTGCCCTGATTGTCGAGGAGAATCGACTGATCATCGCGGTCAAGGCGGAACAGCGCTGCGGTCAGGCTAAGCCCCGATGTCAGATCGTATTTTACACCGATTTCGTAATTCTCGAATGTTTCCGGCGCGAGATTGGCATTGCTCAGGGTGAGCGTCAGAAACTGGTCACCCGAACGTGGCAGAAAGCTTTTTGCATAGCTCGCATAGATCGAGATATTCTCCTGCGGCTTGTAGATCGCGCCGAATCGCGGTGAAAATTTCTCGTCCGTCCGACTCAGCAACAAGCTGCTTTGAATATCGTTCACATCAAGATCAAATCGATCAAAACGCACGCCGCCGATGATCTCGAAATGGTCCCCGATACTGATCTGGTTCTGCACGTAAAGCGACAGGAACTTGAGGTCGGACACGGTGCTGCGGCTGAAGGCCGGAAAGGTGAACGCCGGAACAGCAATCACATCGGCAAGCGGAACGACGACCAGATCATCATTGCTGGAAGCAAATAATATATCCCGCCGCGCATTGGCTGATTTTTGCTGGCCAATTTCATAACCGAGCAACAGACTGTGGCCGATGGAACCCGTCTCGCCAGTCCACAACAAATTACCCTGGGTGATAAAATTTTCACGGTCGGTGGTGTCGACATAGCCGTCGAGCGTGACCGAATCGGCGACCGGAGTCAGCCGGATGTCGTTGCTCACCGCATCCACCGGATAGATGTTGCGATAGAGCTTGTCATAATCCCCATATTGGGTTGTCGAACTGAAGCTCAGTTCATCACTGAAATCATGCTCCACCCGGAGTTTGACGATATGGGCTTGCAGCGTCGTGCGATTGGTTCCGGGCTGGCCGAACAATGTATCGCGATATCCGGCAAGCGGGCCACAAGGGTCGGCAAACGAGCAGGCATCCCCTGCGGCGCGCAGTTCCGCCGGATTGCCGCGGTCTACCGCGCGATCATCATCAACATATTCGTAGGAGAGCAAGATCCGGTTCTTATCATCCAGTTCGGCACCGAAAGTCGGGTTGATCGCGAAGCGCCGGCCATCGTAAAAATTGCGATGGTTGTTGAATTCTTCGTAAAGGCCATTGAGCCGGAAGGCAGCGGAATCGCCGACGGGCAGATTCAGGTCACCGGCAAGATAATATGCACCAAAGCTGTCGACACTGGCTGTCGCTTCGCCAAACTGCCGATCGGAGATCGGTGATTTCGTCACCCTGTTGATGATCCCACCACCGCCACCACGACCAAAGATCATCGCGTTGGGGCCTTTGTGGATTTCAACCCGCTCGATATTATAGAGCGGCCGGAAATATTGGACATCATCGCGAATACCATCGACGAAGAAGTCGGCAGTAGTATTCTGCCCCCTGATGGTGATCTGGTCGCGATTGCCTTCGCCCTGCCCGATCGATGCGCCGGGCGTGTAGCGAAGAATATCGCCAATATCCTGAAGCGCCTGATCATCAAGCTGTTCGCGGGTCATCACCGAAACGGTCTGCGGCGTATCAATCAGCGGCGTATCGGTTTTCAGGCCTGCGCTGCTGATCGCGACATAACCTTCTTTCTCACCGGTTACGATGATCTCCTTAGTGTCTGAGAAGCCTTCCTCCCATGCCTCTTGGCCTGATGCGTGCACCGGACTTGCCGCCATCGCGACGAGACTGGCAGACGAAAAAAAGCGCAACGAACGGCGTGTAACAATATTCACAGACAAACTCCCAATATGAGAACCATTCTCAATTGTTCGCCAGCTAATGAGAATAGTTATCACATGCAACAATGAATCTTTGATCTGATGAATTATTCTTTGAAACAATGGTCGAACTTGTGTTTATGAAGCGGCTTTGGCTCAACGGGAGAGAAACATGAAAGCCACGATCTGGCACAATCCGAAATGCGGCACATCGCGCAAGACATTGGCGATATTGGAAGAGACACCCGGCGTTGACCTGACCGTGGTCGAATATTTGAAAAACCCGCCGAGCCGTGCCAAGCTGAAACAGCTTTACAGCGATGCTGGCATGACCCCGCAGGAAGGCCTACGAGTCCGGGGTTCTCCAGCCGAAGAACTGGGACTGACGAAAGACGACGCCACGGCCGACCAGATTCTGGATGCCATGGCCATAGAGCCGATGCTGATCAACCGGCCTCTGGTCGAGACCGACAAAGGGGTGAGACTGTGTCGTCCGCAGGAAATCGTGCAAGAGATACTCTGACACGGCATTCTTTCGTCGGATTGGAATAAACAAACCGGGAAAGATGATGTCGGTAGTAGCAATATACAGCATGAAAGGCGGCGTCGGCAAAAGCTGTACTGCGGTAAACCTGGCATGGAATAGCGCTGTTGGCAGTTCCCGGCGGACGTTGCTCTGGGATCTCGACCCGCAAGGCGCCGCTTCGTTCATATTGAACGGTGACCATGTGGAGAAAGATCGGGCACGCGCGATGATCGCCGGCAATATAAAGCCAGCCAAGCTGATCAAACATACCGGGATTGAAAATCTGGATCTTCTGGCCGCCGACGTTTCGCTGCGCAGTCTTGACCAGCTGTTTTTCCAGATCGGCAAAAAGCGACATCTCGGCAAGCTGCTCAAGGAACTGGGCAAGGCCTATGACCGGATCATCCTCGACTGCCCACCTGGCCTGTCGGAGACCAGTGAACAGATTCTGCGCAATGCGGATATTGTGATTGTTCCGACCATTCCGTCGCCGCTCTCGGAACGAGCGCTCAGCGATGTGCAGATATTCCTCAACAGCGCCGGAAAAAAACATGCTCCCTTGCTACCGGTGTACACAATGGTCGATCGGCGGAGAACCATCCATAACGAGGGCTTGCTCAACAAGCCGGAATGGCCGGTCATCCCGATGTCGAGCGCCGTTGAGCATATGACGAAATTGCGAAAGCCGATCGGCAGTTTCGCACCACGCAGCCCTGCCGCCCAGGCTTATGCCAGAATTTGGCGAGGAATTGAAAAGCGGTTGGCGAAAAAATAGACGGGTCGCGTAGGCCTATGCAGATTTTCTGCTATATTCCAGCTGCTCGCCATCGAATGTGTCAAACAATATCCGCGCATCTTCGGCGACCATCGGCCGGCCAAAATAATAGCCCTGGATCTTGGTACAGCCCAATTGTTTGATCATCTGCACTTCTTCCTCTGTCTCGGCGCCTTCGGCGGTCGTTGACATGCCCAGGGCATCCGCCATCGCCACCACAGCACGGATGATGGCAAGGCTCTCCGGTGCCTTTTTCGCAGCGCCCTGAACAAAACTGCGATCGACCTTGATCGTCGTGAAACGCGTTTTGCGTAAATAGCCGAGTGAGCTATAGCCAGTCCCGAAATCATCGAGCGACAGGTTGATCCCCAGCGCAATGATCTGATCCAGCATTTCTGCCGCCCCGGTACCCTCGCGCATGAAAATGCTCTCGGTCACTTCGATCTCCAGACGATGCGGAGGAAGTCCGCTATCCTCGAGCGCTGACACAATGGTCGAAAGGAAATTGACCTCGGTCAACTGGTCTGCGGAAACATTGACGGCAACCTTGACGGCAGAGGGCCAGTTCATCGCTTCCTGGCATGCTGTACGCAGGACCCATTCACCGATCGGAACAATCAACCGTGCTTCCTCGGCCAGTGGCACGAATTTCGCGGGCGATACAATTCCGAATTGCGGGCTGGTCCAGCGCAGAAGCGCCTCAAAACCGACGACGCTGCCCGAGTCAGCGCTGACCACCGGTTGGTAGTTCAACGACAGTTCGCCTTTCTCTAGCGCCTTGCGCAGGGCGATTTCCATCACTCGCCGCTCTTCGGCTTGTACATGCAGTTTCGGCTCATATTGATTATAGGCGCCGCCGCCCTGATCTTTCGATCGATAAAGGGCGAGATCTGCGCTTCGCATCAGCATTTCGACCGTGCGTCCGTCTCGCGGACCGATTGCCGTCCCTACGCTGGCTCCGATGTAGAGCGTATGCTGGTCGATTTCATAAATTTGCGACAATCTGTCGATGATCCGCTGAGCAAGGGCTTCCACATAATCCAGATCGGTAGCGTCTTTGATCACGATCGCAAATTCATCGCCGCCCAGACGACAACAAAGTTCGTTGTCGGTCATAAGTGACCGCAGCCGATCCGACACACGGGTTAACAGGCGATCGCCCACGGGATGTCCAAGCGTGTCATTCACCGCCTTGAAACGATCAAGATCGATCATCATAAAGCCGCAGCGACCGCTCCATTTTTCCGACGCCTGCAATGCCTTGCCGAGAGCTTCGGTCAGCTGCAGACGATTTGGCAAACGGGTCAGCGTATCAAATCTGGCCATATGCGATATTTTGTCCGCTGATTCGCGTTGCTGGGTGATATCCGACCCGACACCGCGAAATCCGTGGAACACGCCGCTATCATCGAGCTTCGGAGAAGCGGACAATTCCCACCAGCGATTTTCGCCGTTGATCTGGACCGGCACCAGCAGATTGCTGAAACTGTCACGCCGTTTCAGCTTGTCCGCCAGGTCGTGCAAGGCGCTTGAAAATTTTCCGCTCTCCCAGGATTCTCCGGCGACAAGCTGCAGGAACGGCTTGCCTTCGATCGCGTCTGCAGGCTGGCCGACGGCATGGGCAAATCGCGGCGAGACATGCGTCATCCGACGCGATGTATCTGTCTGCCACAGCCAGTCGGCTCCGGTGTCCTCGAATTCCTTGAGCAAAAGGCTGACCACTTCACTTTTTTCGTTCAGACTCGCTTCCGCGACCTTTCGGTCGATGAAGGAACGTCCGGTCATCAGACAGGCAGAGATCAACAGAACGCCGATCGCCCCCGACACAAATGCCAGTTCGAAACTGTCGCCATGCAACCAGCCGAAGATCATCGCCGCGCTGGACGAGGAGATGAACAGGATGCTGCACAGCGGGATCGCCGAGAACATTATCGCCGACCCCACCATCAGACAGATGATCATGGCCCAAAGCGGGACCAGGGTCGCGAAATCGGTATTAAATGCGAACAGCAGAAACGCGCTGCCCCAGATCAAGCCGCCAGCGAGGGAAAGCAGATGAACCATCGCGGTCTCGCCACGATCGATGGACCTTCGCTGCCACGTCGACTGTTTGCGGTACAATATATGGGAATAGACATATAATCCGCACAATGCCGTCAGCCAGAGGCCGAGGTACAGGCTGTTGATCAGACCCGCGCCCCATTGCAGCGTCAACAAACCGCACACGATCGCCGAAATGATTTTCAGAAAGCTATGCTGGTGAATGCCGTTAAACTGCAACGCACGAATCCGGCCCCACTCGACCCCTTCGGGATCAGTCAGGCCAAGTAAAACGCTCAGCGGGATTTCCCGCGGCAAACCGGATTGAGAGAGAATTTTTTGCACACATCGCCATTAAGCCTAAAATCTTAGCGAAACGTAAGCATGCGACCGAATTTTCGTACAAATTCTGAGGAACAGAAGTTCGTCCCGGTCAGGCTGCAACCGCATAAGGTTGAATGTCACCGGAAAGATAGAGATTCCGGGCCTTTGCCCGGCTTAATTTGCCCGAGCTGGTACGCGGCAATGTCCTTGGCGGCACCAGTTCGATCACACAATTCATCCCCGTGATCGCTCTGACCTTTTCCTTGATCTCGTTCCTCAGCCGCAAACGCTCGATTTCATCCGAGGTCCGGCATTGTACAAGCACAGCGGGGGTTTCTTCTCCGCCCGGCGTGGTGATGGCAAAGGCGGCAATGTCGCCAGCCTTGAAGCCGGGCAATTGTTCCACCGCCCATTCGATATCCTGCGGCCAGTGATTTTTGCCGTTGATGATGATCATATCCTTGGCGCGACCGACGATATAGAGATAGCCATTGGACAGATATCCCATGTCACCGGTGTCGAGCCAGCCGTCCACCAGACAGGCATCGGTCGCTTCCTGATCGCCATAATAGCATTCCATCACCGCCGGGCCCTGCATCCAGACCTTGCCAACGGTTTTCTCCGCCAGCACATTCCCGTTTTCTTCGCGGATTTCCAGCAATGTATCGCGCACAGGCTTGCCGCAGTTGACGATCGCGCGGAAGCGTTTCGGACGACTGCCGTCGCTCTGCTTCTCGCCGGACAGCTCGGTTTCTTCCACCAGTTCCACTTCCATGCCTTCGCCCGATGGCATCAATGTCACGGCAAGCGTTGCTTCTGCGAGACCGTAGCTCGGCAGGAAAGCCTTGGCATCAAATCCCGCCGACGCGAAAGCGTCGGTGAACCGCTGCATCACATCGGGCCGGATCATGTCGGCACCATTGCCCGCCAGTCGCCAGCGCGACAGATCGAACCGTTCTTCCACGTTGGACTGGCTGCCAATCCGTCGCGCGCAAATGTCATAGCCGAAGGTCGGCGAGAAACTGCAGGACGTTCCGGGATTGCGGGTAATCAGGTCAAGCCAGGACAACGGCCGCCGCGCGAAATCCGAGGTTTTGAGATAATCGGTGGAAACCTGGTTTGCGACCATCGACAGGAAACAGCCAACCAGACCCATGTCGTGATAGAAAGGCAGCCAGGAAATGCAGCGATCGGTGTCGTTAATCAGCATGCCATGCGCATGCGAGCCCAGATTATGCAGCAACGCCTTGTGCGAGACCGCAACACCGTGCGGGAAGCGGGTCGAGCCGCTGGAATATTGCAGATAGGCAATATCGCCGCTGTCGGCTTCGGGCAATTGCGTATCCGGCGCATCCTGCTCGGCAAATTTATCCCAGCCGAAAGCCGGAATATTCCGCGACTGGCCAGCTGCCTCCGCCAATTCCGATATCTCGTCCGGAAACAGCAAAAGCGCCGGCGTACAGCTGTCCAGTTGCACACCGATCTGTTCGATATAGCTTTCCTTGCCGCCAAAGGATGTCGGCAATGGTAAGGGCACCGGCAATGCACCGGCATAGACAGCACCGAAGAACAGCGCACAAAATTGAGGTTCGGTGTCGGCTATCAGCGCGACCCGGTCGCCCGGCTTGATGCCGGATGCGATCAGCCGTTTTGCGGACGCCAGAGCATCTTCACGCAATTCGCTGAACGGATAGGCCCGGACAAGCGCAGCACGGGCGTCGTGAAAATTGAAACCCTTTTGTCCTTGCGCCGCATAATCCAGAGCACCTCCCAGCGTGTCAAAATCCGAGAAACGGCGGGGAAGCTCATCCAGGGTCGGCGTTGCTGTCAATTCGGTCATCCAATATCCATTTCCGGAAGGTCCAGCCTTCCTAAAAACCAATCTTCTTCATTCGGCAAGGGAATCCGGTCTGTATTTCGACCGCCCTCTAGACTCATCTAACTATGTCATTGATGACCTCTGGCGTTTAAATTTCGGCCCGACTGTGGCACAAAAAGGGCAAACGTCAAACCAGAAGGCCAAGCCGTTGAAAAACAGCGTTAAAACGTTAAATGGGGAGAGCTTGAATCGGCTCGCTATACGCTATGTCGAACGATATGCAACGAGCCGGAAAAAACTGGCGGTATATCTGCAGCGAAAAATAGGCGAAAGGGAATGGCAAGATGCCGATCCACCCGCTGTCGAGGAACTGGTCGAGCGGATGGCTTCGCTGGGTTATATTGATGATGCATTATACGCACAAAACAAGGCTTCTGCCCTCAACCGGCGTGGCTATGGCACCCGCCGTGTTGCGCACGCCCTGTATCAGGCAGGTATCGGTGAGGCAGACGGACGTGAAGCCTTCCAGATCAGTGAATCAAACAGCTGGATGGCTGCGGATAAATTTGCCCGCAAGCGGCGGATCGGTCCCTATGCCGAAACCCAGCAGGAAGCGGATAAATGCCGCAAGCAATTGCAGGCTTTCCTGAGGGCCGGCCATGATTTCGACGTCGCATCCCGCTTTGTCTTTGCCAAGCCAGGCGAAGATATAACACCGGAAGATTAGCCGGAGCCAGACGCCTGGACTGGTATGTCAAAGCTGGAGAATCGCCAGGTCCGGATTATTATGATATATTCTCTGTGATATAAGCCGGACACCGAGTCGAAAAGTCAGTAGACTCTATGATTTAGCTTAGTTTTGTTCGGAGATGCATTGTGGCAAGCTTATTTGCGGAACCAGCCCCTGCGGATTTTTACAGAGCCCACACCAGCGACGATGATCATCCATCGCCCGATGTGAAAGTGCTGCGCACCAAGGGCCGCGTAAAATGGTTCGACTGTCATCGCGGGTTCGGCTTCATCGTTCCCGAGAAAGACGATTCTGACGAGAACGATGCTGGTGACAATCGCTCATCCCAATCGGATATATTGATTCACTGGAGCCTCCTCGAACCCCTGGGCACACGGGAATTGCCCGAGATGGCAACGGTCACCTGTGAATATGTGCTTGCCCCCAAGGGACTGCAGGCAACAAAAATTCTCGACATCGACCTGTCCACTTGCACGGCAGAATATGGCCAGCCAGCGGTATCAGGCGCGCCACAGCCGATACATGCTGTAGATGACGATCAAGCCCCGTTCACCGATGCAGAAGTAAAATGGTTTAATCGCGCCAAAGGCTACGGTTTTCTCGTCAGCCGTGAATTTGGCGGCGATATTTTCCTGCATATGGAAACGCTCCGCGACGCGGGGATTGTCGAAGTCGTTCCGGGCCAGCAATTACGGGCCCGCATAAAAGATGGTGGCCGCGGCCATATGGCTGTCCAAGTCTGCCTATCGCCCCCAGCCTGAAGAAGAAAATCACCCAAATGAACAATATACCTAAGGCGATCCCGCTCTCCCTGATGCTGTTGTCCGCCTTCAACCTGTCGGGTTGCAATGCCCAACCTGGTGAAGCCACTACGAATAACCAGCAAAGCGCATTGCCGCTCTCCGAGGCCGGACTCAAGCAGGTGCCGCTCAGCGTCCAGACGTCGGATGCGTCTCATGCCTTTATCGTCGAAGTCGCGGAAACCAGCGCTCAGCAGGCTCGGGGCCTGATGTTCCGGACCAAATTGGTGGCCGACAAAGGCATGATTTTCCCTTTCCCAGAAGATCGCGTCGCCAGTTTCTGGATGAAGAATACTGTCATTTCCCTCGATATTATATTCATCCGCAGGGATGGAACAATCGAATCGATTGCGGCCAATACCACCCCCTATTCGCTCGATCCGGTTCTCTCCAACGAACCGATTGCCACCGTGTTTGAAATAGCGGCCGGCCGGGCGGCAGAACTGGGTATCGAACCCGGTGACATCGTCACCTGGCAGTGATCCTGTTCCCATCCGCAAACATCCATCCGATTTGACATTTTTTCATTGCGGAGCGCGTACCTGCAGGGCTAAGCGGACGGCATGAGCATATTGGCGAAAATATTCACTTGGTGGGACGGCGCGACTATCGGCACGGCCCTGTTCAGTGCCCGCAATGGCGAAGGCGTCGGCGAAGATGTCTTTGGCAATAAATATTTCCAGTCAAAAAAAGAAAGCTCCGGCCATCCTGCCAGACGGCGCTGGGTCATCTACAATGGCGCCAATGATGCCAGCCGCGTGCCACCCGAATGGCATGGTTGGCTCCACAACAGCTATGACGAGATCCCCGAAAGCCATCTGCCGCAGGCCCGCATCTGGGAAAAGGAACCCAGCGGCAATCTGACCGGCACGGCGCAAGCCTATCGTCCTGCAGGTGCACTGGAAGAAGGCGGCCACCGCGCGGCAGCGACCGGAGATTATGAATCCTGGAACCCCGCCGAAGCGGAATGACAGGCATGGCACGCCACTCAATATTGTTCCCGATTCTGGCAACGATCCTGCTGTCCGGCTGTGGCTGGTTCGGCGGCGATAATGTCGAGGAAAATGCAACCGGCCAGGCAGCCGAAAAAGCCGAGGCGGCTGCGGCGAGCGATAATGATCTGGTCGCATCGGTGACCGATCAGATCGGAACACCGATGGCGGAGCGCGTCGCCACACTCGGTTTCCTGAACAAACGTAACGGCCTTACCCGGGATCTCGAACTGCGGCCCGGTCAGTCGATCCGCATCGGACGGGCGATCGTCCGCTTGCGTGCGTGCGAGAAAACCGCACCCTGGGAACTGACGCCCGAACAAGGTGCCTTCGTCCAGCTTCTGGTCAACGAGCGCCCCTCCAATCGGTCGGGTGAAGATCAATGGAAACGGGTTTTCTCCGGCTGGCTGTTTCGCGAATCACCGTCGCTGAATGTTGTCGAACACCCGATCTATGATGTCTGGGTCAAAAGCTGCGCAATGAGCTTCCCGGGTGAAGAGGATGCGCCCGGAGATTCGGTCAATCCGACGGCACCGAGAACGTCCTCGTCCAATCTCGCCAACAGCACATCCAGCGCGCCGAATGAAACCGTGCCGGAAACCGCTGCGCCAGCAGTGGCGCCGTCCGTTAGACCGGCCCCTGCCGCTCCCGCCACCGGATCTGCTCCAGCAGCGAACAGACCGCCAGCAGATGTTATCGGTGATCTCATCGCCGAATCCGAAGACGGCACATAGGCTCGAACTTTTTTCAGGCTTTCCACATATTCATCCTGACTGATTTCGATCGCACCCAATGATGCCAGATGGTCCGTCATGAACTGACAATCGAGCAGACAAAAATCTCCGGTTTTGAGACGGGCTACGAGCCAGGCCAATGCCACTTTTGAGGCATCGCGGGTCCGGGAAAACATGCTTTCCCCACAAAAAGCCCCGCCGATTGCCACGCCATAGAGTCCCCCGACGAGCCTGTCCTCGCCCGTCGCATCATCCGCCTGCCAGCATTCGACGCTATGCGCAAAGCCCAGCCGGTGCAGGCTGTTAAATGCTTCCTCGATTTCGGCATTTATCCACGTTTCCTTGCGATCCGATGCTTCCGCGGCACAAATTGCGATCACGTCGGCAAAGGCCGTATCGGTGCTGACCCGGAAACGGTCGGACCTGATGGTTTTGCGGAGGGAGCGCGACATCTGGAAATTATCGAGCGGTATGATCGCCCTCGCTTTCGGTTCCACCCAGAAAGTGTCCGGATTATCACGCGCATCCGCCATCGG
This sequence comes from uncultured Parasphingorhabdus sp., assembly GCF_963975555.1. Taxonomy (GTDB): domain Bacteria; phylum Pseudomonadota; class Alphaproteobacteria; order Sphingomonadales; family Sphingomonadaceae; genus Parasphingorhabdus. Next base: position 241,962 of record NZ_CAXBHH010000003.1, read on the forward strand.
GAATATGCCCGAAGCATAAGCTTTCAGCAGCAGGTCGAGATCAATGGCCATGAATATCAGATAACCTTATCAGCCCCGTTCGGACAATTGGAAAGTGGCACAGATTGCGATCCGTCACGTGGACATCAATACCCGGGCCTCGTCAGCAATTTTCTCCGCAATTGCCGCATATTCGCTGGCGAAGCCGGCATTGGTGCGCCAGGCGGCACCAATGCTGCGGGTTACCGACCAGCCTTCGACATCAAGCAACGCGACATCACCACCGCGTGACAGCTCCGAACGAACATAGAGTTCCGGCAATATAGCCAGCCCCAGACCCGAAGCGACCATTTGTCGAACGCTATCGAGACTGGTCCCTTCATAATCGCGCAACAGGTTCATGTCATGCTGCTGGCACTGGCGCACCACATCGCGATGGAGGTGATGCCGCCGGTCCAGACTCAGCACCGGCAATCCCGCCAGATCGGAAAGCACCAGATTCTTTCTCGATGCGAGCGGATGATCCGGCGGCGCAACCAGAATGAGCGGTTCCCGGAACAGCGGTTCGATGTGCAGATTTTCGCCCTCGATCGGCAAGGGTCCCAGCAGCATATCGATCGAACCCTTGGTCAGTTCCATCGCCTGCAGATCGGGTATCCCTTCGCGCATATAGAAGCGCAGGTCCGGACGGCTGCGGTGCAGCGCCGCGATCACCGGTGGCATCAGATAAGGACCAAGCGTCGGCGAAACCCCGAACCGCAAAATTCCCGCGAGACTGTCGCTTGCCCGTTCCGCCAGATCGCGAATATCCTTCACTTCGACCAGCACATGACGCGCGCGCGCGGCAATCTCCCGACCGACTGGCGTGAGCTCTGCGCCATGGGTGCGCCGCTCGACCAATGTCACACCGAGTCTTTGTTCAAGGGCACGCAACTGATGGCTCAGAGTTGGTTGCGAGGCTCCGGCCGCCTGAGCGGCTTTGCCAAAATGGCCATGGTCGGCGACCGCCACGAGATATTCAAATTGGCGCAAAGTCGGCATAGCGCTGTCACTCCATCCAATAGAAGAAATCTATCGCTTTTTATGATTTCATTCGATTGGAGTTATCACGCGATTTTCTTCATATCAACCATATCGCAGCCAAAGAGCGATAAAAAGAGGATATATCGTGGAAGAATATAGCAACAGCCCGTTTCGAAAGCGCCGCAAGCCGGGCAACCGGGTCACGGCTGGCCATGACAATGACGAAAAAATGCACGCGCTGAAAATGCTGCAGCGCAGCCTGGCCGAACGCATCCGCGAGCATCAACAGGGTCCAGCGAACCGAAGCACCTAGATCAGTTTCCCTTTCCCCCGACAACTGGGGCGGCAGCACACCCCCCGAGCGCTGGCCGCCCCTCTTTTTCAGAAAGAGGAGGATGTTCCGATGGTGAAAAAAACGCGCGCAGCCCTGCAGGAATTTATCAGGCAGGAAACCAGCGCAGGCATCATATTATTCTGCGCTGCAGTGGCCGCAATGGTCGCCATCAACAGCGCGCTCAATCCTTATTACCTCGCCTTCCTCAACATCCCGGTTGCCGTGCAATTTGGTGCTCTGGAAATTGCCAAGCCGTTGTCGCTGTGGATCAACGACGGTCTGATGGCGATCTTCTTCTTTCTGGTCGGACTGGAAGTGAAGCGCGAGCTGCTCGAGGGGCAGCTATCCACTATCGAGCAAGCCTCGCTCCCTGTCGTTGCAGCGATCGGCGGCATGGCCGTCCCGGCTCTGATATTCCTCTATTTCAACTGGTCGGTGCCGGAGAATATCAATGGCTGGGCGATACCGGCAGCAACCGACATCGCCTTCGCGCTCGGCGTGCTCGCCTTGCTCGGAAAACATGCGCCGCTGTCCCTGAAAATCCTGCTGCTGGCGATCGCGATTATCGACGATATCGGCGCGATCATCATTATCGCTTTCTTCTACACCGCAGAAGTATCGACCTTCTCGCTATTGCTCGCTGGTGGCGCAACCGTAATCCTGTTCGCGATGAACCGGCTGGGTGTGATTCGGACCGCACCCTATATATTGGTCGGCACATTCTTGTGGATATGCGTCCTGAAATCTGGCGTCCATGCGACCCTCGCCGGCGTGATCGCAGCGCTGGCGATACCGCTCAACGCCAAGGACGGCAGTTCTCCGCTCAAACATCTCGAACATTTTCTGCATCCCTGGACATCCTTTCTGGTGCTGCCCTTGTTCGCCTTCGCCAATGCCGGTGTGTCGCTTGCCGGACTGAGACCGGCTGATCTAATGGCACCACTGGCGCTCGGCATCGCCGCCGGACTGGTCGTCGGCAAGCAGGTCGGCGTTTTCGGCTTCATGTATCTGGCGACCAGAATAGGTCTGGTGAAGCGGCCGGACGGAGTCACCTGGCTGCAACTTTATGGTCTCGCCTGCCTGACCGGTATCGGCTTCACGATGAGTCTGTTCATCGGCAATCTCGCCTTTGTCGATCCCGACCAGATCGAAACGGTCAAGCTGGGCGTGATCAGCGGTTCGCTGATTTCCGGACTACTCGGTTTCTGCCTGCTGCGGCTCCTGTCATCGTCAGGCCGTGACCATCGCAATATGGCATCTGACGGCGGGAAAATTCCTACCCGATAATGACCAATCGAATCTGTCGGCATTCGCCGCAAAGCGTGATAGAGCGCAGTGATGAAACGGCAACTCTATCTGCTAGCCGGACTGGCTTCGCTGGCACTGGGCAGCATCGGCATTCTGTTGCCACTGCTACCGACGGTGCCCTTCATGATCCTTGCGGCCTTCTGCTTCGCCAATAGTTCACCGCGGCTCGAAGCATGGCTGGTCGAACATCGAATCTTCGGCGCTCATATCAAGAACTGGCGCGACCGGAGAGCGATCACCCGGCGCGGCAAATGGTCGGCGACCGTCGCGTTCGCGGTCAGTTGTGTGATCGCGCTGCTCTTCGTCAAACTGCCCTGGAACCTGATTCCAATTGCTGCGGCGGTCATTAGTGGTAGCTGGATATGGACCCGAAACGAGCCTGATTCGGAAAAATCACCGCAGCGCGCGTCTGCCCATAAAGAATAGTTTTAGCTGAGCGCGAATCTGATATTCTCTTCCGGAATTTAGGAGAGAAATATGTCGCGGCAGCAATTGTTGGAAATGACCCGTTCACTCGTTGAGCATGGCAAGGCGGATACAATGGAACTGGTAGACGAAGTCGTCTCGGTGCCGGCATCCGACTATACCGACGAAGCGCGATATGAACGCGAGAAGAATCTGATCTTCAAACGATTGCCACTCATGATGGCGCCATCCTGTGAACTTCCCGAGCCAGGCTGCTACAAGGCGATGGAAGTCGCCGGCATTCCGGTACTGATGACACGGCAGAAGGACGGCACCGCTCAGGCTTTCCTGAATAGCTGCACCCATCGTGGTAACCCGGTGGCGCAAGGCACCGGCAAGGCATCGCGTTTCACCTGCGGCTATCATGGCTGGACCTTCAAGAATAATGGCGACCTGCTGGCGATTGCTTCCCCGAAAGATTTCGGCACGGTGGACAAGGCATCTTTCTGCCTGCAGAAATTCCCGACGCTGGAGCGGGCCGGTCTGATCTGGGCAACGCTCGACCCGGACAGCACGCTCGATATCGAATCCTATCTTTGCGGCTATGACAGCCTGCTCGAACATTTTGGCTTCGACGGCTGGCATCTGTTTGATCAGCGGACAATTCCGGGACCGAACTGGAAGACCGCCTATGACGGCTATCTCGACTTCTATCATCTGCCCGTCCTGCACAAGGACACGTTCGGTGCCGATTTCTTCAACCGCGCAAATTATTTCGCCTGGGGTCCGCATCAGCGCATCTCCTCGCCGTCGAAATTCATCCAGAAAACCGGCAGCGACGAGAAGCTCGATCTCACCGAGATGGATGAAAAAGACTGGCCGATCGACGCACTGCTGCAGGGCGTCTGGACGATCTTCCCGCATATCTCGATCGCCAGCTTCTATGGCGGCGGCGGACGCGGCGCGCTGATATCACAGCTGTTCCCCGGCAAGACCGTTGGCGAAAGCTTCACCACACAATTTTACGTGATGGAACATGAACCGACCGATGACGCGGTGCGGCAAGGTGCACGGGAGCAGTTCGATTTTCTCGAAGTCGTGGTTGCCGAAGAAGATTATAAGACCGGAAAACGCCAGCATGAATCGCTGCAATCGGGGCTTATCGACAAGGTCTGGTTCGGTCGCAACGAAGGCGGCGGACAGGTGTTCCACCAATGGGTCGACCGTTTGACCAAAGCGGATGATGCCGAACTGAACCGGATTTTTGCGCCGCAGTTGCAAGCGGCCGAGTAAGCCGCATCAGGCCCCGGTTCAGACGTTTCGATATTCCCTGACCGGGGGCAGCGCCTCTTTCCATTTGGGTTGCTCAGCGCGCAGCTTTTCGAGCATTTTTTCCCAATAGGCATCGGTCTTCCCTTTGAACCGGATATCGAAGTCTTCCTCGGTTCTGAATTCGAGCAGCTCGACGCCTTGGTCGCCGATCGTATAGGTATAAGGCGTACCGGCGGGCAGGAAAAAGCCGTCGCCGGCGGCCATTTCTTCCGTACCCATCCGGATATCGCCGCTGATCAGATAATAGAGGCAGTCGCTGTCATGGCTATGCAGCGGTAACGGATAACCGGGTTTGAACCAGACATAATGGAGCGAAAAACCAAAGCCGCTGAACAGGCATTTCAGCACGGCGCCGTCCCCAATGCCCGCTTCGCCAAGCTTGGCCGCGCCGTCCAGGATCACCGGATCGTCATCGGCATAGGTCATATGACCCGCCTCATCGAGATTAGGCGCATCCTTGCCCCTGAAGATTCGCAGGACTTTCAGAGGCTCAGGCTTTTTCGGATTAAGGGCGCCAGCGTCTTTCATATATTCCTCCGGACGAGATTGGATCAGCAACCTAGCAGCACATGCGTCCTCGGGAAAAGCAGATAAAATGCAGGGAGCGTCTCATTTAGGCGGATATTTCCCGACATAATGGTTCAGAACAGCCAGGTTGAGCAGCTTTTTAAAAGCACAGCCCATGCCGTTCTTGCTATGCTGGACGACTTCAGCCTCAAGCGCGCCGAGCCCCGGTAGCGTCAGCCAGCACAAGGTGCCCGGAGCCGTTTCCAGCAAAGCGTCACAGGCGAATCCGGCGAGCGACATATCCGTCACTTCCACCGGAAAGCTGCTCGAGCAGGAAAACCGCATCCTCGCCGGAATCGAAAGCCGCTGGCGCGGAGAACATCGATCTTCGGCAGACGCGGTAGCATAAGACATGTGCTGATCGTCGTCATTTGCCACAGCCGAAGGCATGTGGATTGTCGAGTCTGGCATTTCAGTCTCCTGAGCGTGGTCCTCGCTTCGGCGATGCCGCCTTGGCCGCTGCCCCATCAGCGACAGCCCTACCTATCCGTATATTAGTGAACTCTGCCTTTCTCCTCGGGGTAAACAGGTCGGCATAATTGCTTAACCATCTTTGCATTTGCCATGTTCGGCTACAATCACGCTTGCCGAAATCATCGGGGGACGCTAAGGCGCGCGAACCGGCTGTTTCGCAAGGGCGATACGGCCCGTACAGGAGTGTAGCTCAGTTGGTAGAGCATCGGTCTCCAAAACCGAGGGCCCACGGTTCGAGTCCGTGCACTCCTGCCATTTTTTCCATCAACATACTGAATTCTTCATGCCCCAGTTTATTTCCGCCATCAGCCTGATTGTTCCCGACTATGATCAGGGACTCGAATTTTATATCGGCCTGATGGGGTTTGAACTGATCGAAGACACGCCACTGGACGAGGACAAGCGCTGGGTGCTGGTCGCCCCGCCCGGCAGCACCGAAACCCGGCTATTGCTCGCGCGTGCAACCAACGAGGCTCAGGAAGAAGTGATCGGTGAACAGGCCGGTGACCGGGTCTTCCTGTTTCTGGAAACCTATGATTTCGACGGTGATTTCGCGATCATGCAACGCGCCGGCATCGATTTTCTCGAAGAACCTCGTGAGGAAATCTACGGCAAGGTCGTCAAGTGGCGCGATCCGTTCGGAAACAAATGGGACCTCATCGAACGCTATTGAGGCCTATCGCTCGATATCGAGAGCGCCTGCGATCATACCCCATATCTGATGCGTGAGCTTCGCCGGATCCGGCCGCGGCCGCATGCCCATGGCGTGCATGATCCCGCTGCGTATCGCGCCGGTAATGGCGGCCCCTGCTATGGTCGGATCAATATGGGAACCGATATCACCGCGCTTGATCCCGGACCTGATGTTGCGAATCGCCATCTCGACCATTTCTTCGTGACGCGCGGCTTCGACCGCTGCGACCTGATTGGTATGGGCCATTTTTCCAAGGATGACCGGAGCCATCGGGTCATTGTAGAGAAATTCTGCAGCGGCCATTAGCCGGCGCTTCTCGCGCACGCGCCATGTGATATCCGGATCGATATACTGGTTCACGACATGGTTGTAGCGATCGTAAAAGGCATCGATGATCGCGCCGAGCATGCCGGATTTGGAACCGAAATAATGATAAGCGAGGCCGACTGAAACGCCGGCCTTCTCGGCTACCTGCCCCATTTCAAGCGCGCCGTCACCATCGCGCAAAATCTCTTCGGCGGCGGCCAATATTCTGGCCGCGCGCAATATCTTGTGATCGGAATTTTCGGCGGATTTACTCTGAACGGCGATTATCTGACTCCTTGACCATTTTGCTCCTCCCTCCCTAGCGCCTAATTGAATTGAATTCAATTCAATTAGGCGCTAGGAAGAATGCTCAACGTCGAATCAAGGAGCGGGCAGATGAATGTTGAAAGCAGGATCGAAACATCCGAGGTGGATCTGGATACCTATCTGCACGGTCGCAGCTTCGCAGACGCCTGGGACCAGTTTCAGGAAGAGGGCTATGTCATCTTCCCCGGGGTCCTCACCCCGGACCAACTCGAACAACAGCGTGCCGCCCTCAAACCGTGGATCGATGCCGACATCCGTGGCCGCAACAATTTCGAAGGTTCGCAATCGAATCGCATTTACGGGATGCTCGACAAGGATCCGGTATTTGCCGACCTGATATCCCATCCGCTGCAACTGGCCTTTGCCGAACGGGAACTGGGTGAAAGCTGCCTGCTCTACGCCTGCCTCGCGATCAACCTGCATCCCGGAGAAACCGTCCAGCCCTGGCATTTTGATGACAGCCATTGTGGTCTGGCCAGGCCACGCGACCCGCTTAGCCTGTCGACCTTCTGGTCGATCAGCGAAACCACCGAGACAAATGGCGCTACTGAAATCATCCCGCGCAGCCACAAATGGGGCGATGAACAACCGAGCGGTGCCAATCGCGGCTCCGATTTCAAAACGGGTTTCACGGACAAAAAGGACGGCGGCAAGGATGACCATCCCGACATGATGAAGGCGACCATGCCGGCCGGATCGCTGATGATCGCCAAGGGAACTTTATGGCATCGCGGCGGCGGCAATGACTCCGATGCCCATCGCCTGATCGTGACACCGCAATTCTGCAAGGGCTGGTGCCGGCCGCTGGAGCAGCAATTGCTCGCCGTATCTCCCGAAAAAGTAGCGCGGCTCCCGAAACGGGTGCAGGAACTGCTGGGTTACAATATCCACCCACCGTTCATGGGCTATGTCGACGGCATGCACCCGAGCCGGAAATTGTCGGCCCAAAGCGACTGACAGCTGATACTATAGCGCAATTCATCTGTTTTTCAGGGGAGAATATAAATGAAAGCCTTGGAGAGCGACGCGCCGCTAATCGTCTATATCGACATCAAAAGCCCTTATGCCTTTGCCGCGATCCAGCCAACGCTGGCGCTGGAGAAAGCGCTCGACATGCGCTTCGACTGGCGGCCGCTGACCCTCGATATTCCGAGCTATCTTGGCTCTGCGCGCAAGAGCAAAGGCAAGGTCGTCGAAAGCACCCGCAGTGCCAGCCAGTGGGAGAGGATCAAATATGGCTATCGCGATGCTCGCCGCTATGTCGAGCGTCAGGGACATATGCTCAAGGGTACCGAGAAAATCTGGGATTCATCAATCGCCAATATCGGGATTTTATGGGTGATGCAGAATGACCGCGACCGGCTCGGCGACTATCTGCGAACCGTCTATCCGCCCTTCTGGCGGCGGGAGCTGGATATCGAAGATGTTGCGGTGGTCGAAGCCTCTCTTGGACAGGCCGGAATCGACTCAACCGGCTTTGCCGCCTTCCAGCAAGGCGAAGGCCGCGCTCAGCATGACGCCCTGCAATCGCAGCTCCACCCTAGCGGCATCTACGGTGTGCCGACCTATGTTTTTGACGACACGATCCTGTTTGGCCGCGAGCACCTCCCTTATGTCCGCTGGCACCTGACCGGACGCCAAGGTCCCGCACCCGATATCGCCTACGAGATTGACGCGATGGAGACACAGCCATGCTGACCGTCACCATTGATTTCAAATCCCCCGCATCCTGTCTGGCGCTCGAACCGACACTGGATCTGGCGCGGGAAACAGGTGTGCAGATTGAATGGCTGCCCTTCTCGGTACGGCCGTTTTTAATCCCCGAAGAGAAGTCCGAAGAAACGGTTGGCGAGCGCCACCGCCGCGTCCGCGCCCTTTCCCAGCGCGACACATGGTTGCATTATGCCGCAGTTCAGGACCGCGACATGCATTTCGAAGAGACGCCTGCCGGAAGCGATGCCGCGCTGGCCGCACTGGCAACCATCGAAGGCGATCCCGTCCCGTTCATCCGCGCCGCCTTTGCCGCTTACTGGAACGAACAGGCAGACCTCGACGATGAGATGGTCGTGGCGGCCCTGCTCACCTCAGTACAAAAGCCCGTCCCCGACCCGCAGTTGGCAAGTGAAAAGCTGCTTTCGATTCGGACCAGAGCAGAAGAAGATGGCATTTTCGAATCACCATCCTACATCATTGCCGACCAGCTGTTCGTTGGCCGGGAGCATCTTCCGTGGATACGGTCGCTGATCGAAGCGGCCAAAGTCGCGTAAAATCCCACTCTTTTCTTGCGAATCCGGGAATCTGCGGTTAAAGGGCTGGTTCTTTCCGAAATCATGCATATATCCGAACACGGTCAAACGACTGACACCCGGAGTTTATGCGGAAACCGGGAAGCGAATTTTAAGGAATCAAGCATGGCGAAAGTCAATCCAGGCGAATTCATGAATCAGGTCAAGGCCGAGACCAATAAGGTTGTCTGGCCGACATGGCCCGAGACCGTCCGTACGGCGATCCTCGTGCTGATCATGACGACTATTCTGGGATTGTTTTTTCTGGGTGTTGATTCGGTTTTTAACGGGCTTGTCGCCTGGCTCTTGAGCCTCGCTTAATCCCAACAGATTTTTAGGTTATTCGCATGGCACGCTGGTATATCATTCACGCTTATTCGGGCTTTGAACACAAGGTCAAGGAAGCCATCGAGGCTGACGCCAAGCGTCTCGGCCTGACCGAACTGGTCGAGGATATCGAAGTCCCGACCGAAACCATTACCGAAGTCAAACGCGGCAAGAAGATCCAGTCCGAACGCAAGTTCTTCCCCGGCTATGTGCTGGCGAAGCTGGAAATGACCGATGATGTTTATCACCTCGTCAAGAACCAGCCCAAGGTAACCGGATTTCTCGGCAGCAGCGGCAAGCCGCAGGCGATCAGCGAATCCGAAGCGGCCCGCATTCTCAACACCAAGGAAGAAGCCGCCAACGCTCCGAAAGAACGGATCACGGTCAGCTACGAAATTGGCGACGAGGTCAAGGTCAAGAGCGGCCCGTTCAACAGCTTCAACGGCATTGTCGAGGAACTCGATTTCGACAAGAACAAGGTCAAGGTTTCCGTATCCATCTTTGGCCGCGCAACCCCGGTCGAACTGGACTTCGGCGAAGTCGACCTGATCAGCTAGCGCTGTCTTTCGCACTTGATCCGGCTCCGCCCTGCTTGTCCCGACGATGTCGAGGCGCTTGCGGAGCTCGGCAAAGCCACCTTCACCAGCGCCTTCGGGCCTCTGTATTCGAGCAATGATCTGGCCAGCTTTCTGGCGCAGACGCATTCCGAAGCCCGCATCGCTTCGAACATAGCCGACGCCCGGACCATCTATCGTCTGGCAGAAGACGAGGCCAGCGGTGCCTTGGTTGGTTATTGCAGGATTTCCACCCGAATCGGCGTGGATTATGACCCGGGCGAGGCCCGCGCGATCGAACTGTCGCAACTCTATCTCGATGACAGCCAGTTTGGAACCGGTCTGGCCGGGCAGTTTATGGACTGGGTCATCGCCAACGCCCGCGAGCGGGACTGCGAGGAGATCATCCTTAGCGTCTATGCCGAGAATTCCCGCGCACAGGTCTTTTATCACCGCTATGGCTTTGAGCATATTGCCGACACGACGTTCATGGTCGGTGATCATTGTGATGCAGAATTTCTGTACCGCCTTACGCTCCGCGATTGAAAGCTCCGCCCCGCTTGCCCGAATCGCTTGCCAATCTGCCAAACTTCCCTTATGCGGCCCGCGTTATCGCGAAAAAGGCGATGGCTCCATCGTGGGAAGAGACACCAGTCTCTGTTTGACCACTTAATTTGATCTGTCCCCTGGGCCCGCTCATCCCGAGCTTGTCGAAGGACGGAAATAGAAAGAAAAGGACAGCCAAATGGCTAAAAAAATTGATGGCTACATCAATTTGCAAGTGCCCGCCGGTACTGCAAATCCATCCCCGCCGATCGGCCCAGCATTGGGTCAGCGCGGCGTCAACATCATGGATTTCTGTAAAGCGTTTAACGCCGCAACAGACAAGCTTGAAAAAGGCACGCCGATCCCGACGAAGATTACCGTCTATTCGGATCGCAGCTTCACCTTTGAAACCAAGACACCACCAGCCAGCTATCTGATCAAGAAGGTCGCCAAGCTGAAAAAAGGTTCAAGCGAACCGGGTAAAGTTTCTGGCGGATCGATCAAGACTTCGCAGATCAAGGAAATTGCCGAAACCAAAATGGCCGATCTCAATGCCAACAGCATTGAACAGGCTATGAAAATCATTGCAGGCAGCGCGCGCTCGATGGGCGTCGATGTGGTGGAGGGATAAGAATATGAAAAAACTCTCCAAAAAAATGCAGACGATCAACGCAAAAGTCGATCGCGAAAAGCTGTACAGCATTGATGAAGCCATCAAGACGCTGAAAGGCCTCGCTTCGACTTCCAAATTTGACGAAACGCTGGATATCGTGATCAACCTCGGTGTTGATCCTCGCCATGCTGACCAGATGGTCCGCGGCGTGATCTCGCTGCCTGCCGGAACCGGCAAAACAGCGCGCGTTGCCGTCTTTGCCAAGGATGCGAAAGCAGACGAAGCCAAGGCAGCCGGTGCCGATACCGTCGGTGCTGAAGATCTGATGGAAGCCATGCAAAATGGCGATCTCAACTATGATCGCGTTATCGCAACCCCTGACATGATGGGTGTTGTCGGTCGTCTTGGTAAGATTCTTGGTCCCAAAGGCCTGATGCCAAACCCGAAACTGGGTACGGTGACCCCGAATGTCGCGCAAGCGGTCAAGGACGCCAAGGGCGGACAGATCGAATATCGCGTCGAAAAAGCCGGGATCATCCACAACGGCATCGGCAAGACCAGCTTCTCCGAAGCCGATCTGCGCAAGAATTTCGATGCATTGGTCACCACCGTGGTCAAAGCAAAGCCAGCGGGCGCCAAGGGCAAATATGTCCGCAAAATCGGCCTGAGCACAACCATGGGGCCAGGCCTCAAAGTTGATCTCGGCGAAATTGAAGGCGCCTAGTTCTTCGCACGTTGCCCCGACGAAAGCCGGGATGACGCAATAAGCTATTAGAAAAAGGCCGGGCGCAATCCCGGCCTTTTTTCATGCGCCGGATATATGATAAGGACCGTTATGACGATATTGCAGATCAGCGCGGACCTATCCTACCGCCTCCCGGCGCCCTGCACGATATTGGTCCAGGTCGAAGCGGCGGCAACCACCGACCAGATATTGACGAGCAGCGAGATTCTTGTCGGACCTTTAGACAGCAAGTCCGTCGTCTCCGCCCATGACGGCATCGGCACCCGGCTGTGGACGACGCAGCAGGAAAAGCTCACCATCTCCTATAACGCGCAAATTGCAATCGACCGTGCCAATCCGGATTTCGCTGCCCTGCCCGCAACCGCCTTATCCGATCTCCCCGGCCACGCGGTGCCCTATCTGTTCAACTCGCTCTATTGCTCGGTCAATGCTTTCGATCAGGTGGTGACCGGTGAATTTTCCGGCCTGAGCGGTGGCCCGTTGGTGGCTGCAATGGCCGCCTATATCGAACAGACGATGACCTACGGATCGGACGCGGATAATGTCCACAGCAACGCCGAGCAGTGCTTTGCCGCGCGCAAGGGCGTCTGTCGCGACTATGCGCATATAATGATCAGCATGGCCCGCGCCGCCAATATCCCGGCGCGCTTCGCCAGCACCTATGCGCCCGATGTCCTGCCGCAGGATTTCCACGCTGTACCGGAGGTATTTCTCGATGGCTTCTGGCATCTGATAGACCCCACCGGCATGGCGCAAGCTTCGGATATGGCCGTGATCGGCATCGGCCGCGACGCCACCGACGTCTCCTTCCTTACCGCCTTCGGCAGCATGAATATGGTCGAGCAACGGGTGAGCGTAGCACGCGCCTGACGCCGCGGCGTGCATTTCAAACGTGCAATCCGGTCGCTTTTCCGATTATGAAGCTCTCCTAAACACAGCAGGAGATTCTCCGTGATAGTCACCAATAAAGTCGATATCTCACCGGAACAGATGGCGGCCTTTTTCGACGCGCCGGAGGATGGCCCGTTCATCATGGTCAATCTGCTCAAATTCAAGGACAAGGCGGAATATGCCGATGGCTCCGACGCCAATCTGTCCGGCCGGGAGGCCTATATGCGCTACGGCGTAGCGGTGCAGAAATGTATCACCGACGTTGGTGCGCGCAGCGTCTCTTCCGCCAGGGTCACCGGTCTGATGATGGGGGAGGTCGAGGACCTGTGGGACATAGTTGCCCTGGTCGAATATCCCTCGCTCGCGGCGATGGAAAAAATGGTGACGTCGCCGGAATATCAGGAAATTTCCGTCCATCGCAAGGCGGGGCTCGCCGGTCAGCTCAATATAAAAGCCAAAAGCACAGGTGGCTGATATGACCGATGCAATCCACAAGGGCTCCTGCCTCTGCGGCGCCATAAAGATCGAAGTCGCCGGCGACCTGCCCGAAGCCGACGCCTGCCACTGCAGCCAGTGCCGCAAGCAATCCGGCCATTACTGGGCCTCAATCGATGTGCCCCGCAAGCAACTGACCGTGCGCGGCGAGGAGAATATCCGCTGGTATCAATCGTCAGAAAAAGTCCGCCGCGGCTTCTGCCAGACCTGCGGTTCCTTCCTTTTCTGGGATCCACCAGCCCGCGAATCGACCGCCATCGCCATGGGCTGTCTCGACCAGCCGACGGACACGAAAATCTGGAGCCATATCTTTGTCGCCGACAAAGGTGACTATTACGAGATCGAACCGGGAGTTTTGCAGCGGGACCAGTAGGCTTTCGCCGGAAGACATATTTCTGAAATAATTGAGTCGCCAAACCTTCACACAATCCAAGCTCACACGTCATCTCTCCAGCCTATTGCCCGTGACCGAGGCGATGGGGGTTAGCTGATTCTGCTCCGCATCGTTTGAACATAAGTTTCAAATCCAAAGTCTGCGGAGACAAATCCATGTTGAATAAGCAATTCCGTTCTGTTCTTTTCGCCAGTGCAGCCGCGCTTGCGGTAAGTGCCTGTGGCGCCGACGATGTCGCATCACCGGGTGAAGGCAATCTGGTTGTACTGCCAGGCACGACTCCAACCCCTACCCCGACACCCACCCCGACTCCTGTGGCTGGAACACCGGCAACCGATTGTCCGGTTGGTACAGCCAATGTCGGAACCATCACCACCGGCAATGGCGAACAGGCTCGCAACTGTCAGGTATCGGGTATCATACAGGGCAATCTTGTTTTGCCCAAACGCGCCTCTACCGAGAACACTGTATATTCTCTGTCCGGCGGCGTTGAAGTCGGCGTTGACGGCGGCGCGCAAGGCATTTTGACAATCGAACCCGGTGTGACCATCTTTGGTTCTTCCGGCGGTGACTTCCTGCTCGTGAACCGCGGATCGCAGCTTTTTGCCGAAGGAACGGCATCTGCTCCGATCATCTTCACCTCTCGCCAGAATATATTGGGTACAGCCGGTGTCGACAGCATCGGTCAATGGGGCGGGATCGTTATCCTTGGCCGCGCACCGATTTCCGATTGCGCTACCGGCGGCGCATCCAACCCGGGCGGCGCTCGCGCCGATTGTGAAGCGATTGTCGAGGGGCCGTCCAACGCGGTTTACGGCGGTACTCTGCCAACCGACAGCAGCGGCCGGATGTCCTATATGCAGGTTCGCTATCCCGGCTTTGAAGTTTCTCCGGGCAACGAGCTCAATGGCATCACCATGGCCGGCGTCGGCAGCGGAACCTTCTTCCAGAATATTCAGGTCCACAACAGTTCCGATGACGGCGTCGAATGGTTCGGTGGTCGGGTCAACGGCAAAAACCTGGCCTTTACCGGCATCGACGATGACTCTGTTGATTCGGACTCGGGCTATCAGGGTGCCAACCAATATGTGCTGGCGGTTCAGCGCGTTGGCGGCGGCGACCATGTGATGGAAGCCGATTCGAACGGCGACGAAGATGCCGAACCACGTCAGCGTCATCTGCTCGCGAACGTCACCTTTGTTTCAAGCGGTCAGGATCATGTCATCCTTCTGCGCGGTGGCGGTGACTACGAGTTTTACAATAGCGTCTTCAACAGCACGGCAGCGTGCATTGACATAGACAGCGCGACGACCATTCAGGTAGCAGGCGCCGCCGCGGACGAAAAAGGTCCGCCGGTTTTCCAATCCTTGTTCATGAGCTGTGCGACGTCTTTCGTTGACGACGGGAATATTACGGTGGCGCAGATCCAGACGATTTTCAATGCCGGCACGAACAACACGGCAAGCGGAACGTCCACTCTCGCCAATGCTTCGGGAGCCTTCCCGTTCATTAACGGTGCCAATGAAAATGGCGTGACACCTTTCGCCGCAAGCGGAGCAAGCGCCTTCTTTGAAGACGCCGCCTATATCGGCGCGGTCAAGGACGCAAATGACGCCCGTTTCAAGGGCTGGACATGTGGCCTGTACGCCAATGACTGCATTGTCGCTCCGACGATTGGCTAAATTCAAACTTCTACAGGGGATGACGGCTCATTCGGGCCGTCATCCCGTTTTTTATTCATGACGAGGATCTGATCCGATGAAAATGCGCGCATCGCTTACCGCCAGCTTGATGTTGGGAACCATATTGGCCTCTCCGGCGGCCTATGCCCAGACTGTCAACGAGACAGAAAGTCTGGATGTCGAACAGCCAGGCGAGGAGGCCGTCGATATTTCGGCGCCCGGCAGCAGCGGTAATATGATCGTCGTGCGCGGCCAGTTCATACCCGACCCGGTCCGCGCCACGGCAGAAGTCGTATCGGTCCTCGGTGAAGCCGAAATCGCCCGCACCGCCGACGGCGATATCGCCGGATCCTTGCAGCGCGTCACTGGCTTAAGCGTAGTCGGCGGGCGTTTTGTTTTCGTGCGCGGCCTCGGCGAGCGCTATTCACTGGCGCTGCTGAACGGGCTTCCCCTTCCTTCTCCGGAACCGCTGCGCCGTGTTGTCCCGCTTGATCTTTTTCCGACCAGTGTCATTGCATCGACCGTGGTCCAGAAAAGCTACTCGGCCAACTATCCCGGTGAATTTGGTGGCGGTGTTATCAACCTCACCACCAAAGCCACGCCCGACGAGCCGTTTCTCAAATTCAGCACCAGCCTGAGCGGCGATAGCGAAACCACCGGCAAGCTCGGCTATACCTATGATGGCTCGGACACCGATATCATCGGCTATGATGACGGCTTGCGCGATATTCCAGCCGGCCTTGCCCAGGCGATTGCCAAAAATATTCCGATCTCAGTCGGCACCGAATTTTCCAGCGAAGATCTGCAGAATTTCGGGGCCAGTCTGAACAATGCCGAAACCAATCTTATTCAGCGCAACACTGATATCCCGGCCAATTTCTCTGCGGAATTAACCGGCGGCACGTCCTTTGATGTCGGCGACGCCATTATCGGCGTTGTAGCGACAGCCGGCTATGAAAATAGCTGGCGGACGCGCGGCGGCGTCCAGCAAACATCCCAGGGCATTGTCAATATCGACGGCAATCCCGGGCTGCTTCCGGATCAGGATTTCCGCTTTGTCACCACCGAAAACCGTATCGTCGTTAACGGCTTGCTCGGACTGTCGGCGGAGATCGGCGAGCATAAATTGCGCTTCACCAATCTCTATATTCACGACACGTCGAAAGAAGCATCGATCAAGGCCGGTATCGACGCGATCAATGTCGATGAAGAAACATTGCTCAATCAGGGCCGCACCAGCTGGTTCGAACGACAGCTTTTCACCTCCCAATTTGTCGGCGAATTTCAATTTGGCGATTTCTCTCTCGACCTGCGCGGCGCTTATGCCAATTCCAAACGCAACGCGCCCTACCAGCGCTCGTACAGCTATGCCTACGACAGCTTGATCGCCAATGATTTTGTCAATGATCTTACCTCTCCGGGAGAATCGGCGCGGGTCCAGTTCAGCAATCTGAACGATGATGTTTATGGCGGCGGTATCGATTTTGGCTATGAAGCCGATATCGGCATTCCGGTCACTCTGTCGACCGGCTATGCTTATTATCTCAATGATCGTCAGGCAGAGCGCCGTGACTTCCGCTTCGTGCCCGCCAATGGCCTGCCCAATCCGATTGATCAGGAACGGATAGATTTCCTGTTGTCCGATTATAATCTGCTCACCTACGAAATCGAACTGCGCGAAGTGGCGGCCCAGTCATCGGTACCCGCTTATGACGCAAAGCTGGAAATTCATGCCGGCTACGGGCAGGTCGATGCCGAACTGGCTGACGGTCTGCGCCTTAACCTGGGCGTCCGCTATGAAGATGCGGCCCAGAGCGTGACCCCGATTCTGCTGACCGGTGCTGGCGGGACCTCCGTTCCGTCAGGCATAAGCAACGACTACTGGCTACCGGCCGGAACGCTGACGTGGAATTTTGCCGATGACATGCAGTTGCGTTTTGCCGCATCGAAAACCATCGCCCGTCCGCAATTTCGCGAATTGGCGCCGCAGCAGTTTCTCGATCTCGATACCGACAGGACCTTTATCGGCAACCCCCTGCTGACCGACAGCGAGCTGGTCAATGTCGAAGGCCGGTTTGAATATTATCTTGGTCAAGGCGAGCGCATCACGTTGGCCGGATTCTACAAGAATATTGAGAATCCGATCGAAAATGTAGCCTTCGTACAGGGCGGCGGGACGCTGTTCACCGGTTTTTCCAACGCGCCGTCAGCGACCTTGGTCGGCGCGGAAGTCGAACTGGTCAAATATTTCCCGCTTAACGATCTGGGTGGCAGTTTTTTCGAAGACCGCCGCTTGCTGCTCGCGGCAAATTACACCTACACCAAATCCGAAATTAAGGTCGGCGCGGACGATCTGGCGATCAGTCCGGTCACATTGCTGCCAACCGCTGCTTCCAATCTGTTCGACGACGGCGATCGCCTGACCGGCCAGTCTACCCATGTCGCCAACCTGCAATTCGGTATGGAACGAGAAGAGGGCGCGCTGTCCCAGCAAACGGTCCTGCTGACCTATAACAGCCCGCGTGTCACCGCTCGCGGACCGCAGGACCAGCCTGACCTGGTGGAAAAAACCGGCTGGCGGCTGGATCTGGTGCTGCGCGAGGAAATGAATATTGCCGGGCAGGACTTTGAACTGAAATTCGAAGCGCGAAATGTTCTGGGTACGGATTACAGCGAATCCCAGACATTGGGCGACACACAGATCCTGAACAATGCCTATGCAGTGGGGACCCGCTTCTCGATGAGTATCGGCCTGAACTTCTAGGCTCCGGCATCGTCGGTCGGGAACATGTCATTATTGTAATTTTTATGTCACGCGGGAGTCCCTGACCCTTCACGAAGCCATCGTAACCATAACATCCATTATGCTTTGGCATGATTTGTGGACGGGACAGGGAATGAAAATCACACGGGGAACAGAGCGCGGCGCTATTCACGGAACAGATGCGTCCACTCGATCCGTCGCGGATGATTTCTCCCGGGCAGCGCCGGAAGCGACGCTTCCGGTTACCGACATATCATATGACTTTGCCTGCAGCCGGGGAATCCTGCTGAAGGAAGTGCTTGGCGAACGGCTGATTGTTGCGTTGCACGAGCATGCCGATCCGGCGTCTCTCCTGGCGGTCAGCCGCCATTTGACTTTGCCGCTCGATGTTGAACTGGTGGACGGATCCGCTTTTGAAAGGCTGTTGTCGGACCATTATGCGACCGAAGCGCGTATTTCGGAATTCCCGGACAATTATGATGACGCGATCATAAATGACATCATGATCCAGGCCGTCGATGCCGAGAACCTGCCCGAAACCCGCAAACATGAACCAGGCATCCGGCTGATCTACAGCATCATTGCCGAAGCCTCCCGTCAGGGGGCCTCCGACATTCACATCAAGCTGTTTGAAACCGAGTTGATCGTCAGAATGCGCGTCGACGGCCGATTGCTCGAAAAGCTTAAGATGCCCGCGCATTTTGCCGCCGATCTCGTCCCGCAGATCAAGCAGATGGCACGATTGGACATGGCCGGACAGCGGATGCCGCAAGATGGCCGTATCAGCCTCACCCTCGACGGAAAAACGCTCGACGTGCGGGTATCGACCCTGCCCAATGCCGCGAGCGAATATGTCATCCTGAACATCCTCGATGAGGAAGCTTCAAAAATAGCCCTCGACCTGCCGGGACTGTCCGGCGAAAGCCTCGCGATATTGACCGAAGCCCTGTCGGCCCCCGACGGCATCATATTGGTCGCCGGGCAGGCAGGCTCGGGCAAGACGACAAGTTTATATGCGTGTATCAAGCAGCTCAACGACGGTCGCCATAATATTCTCACCGTCGAGAATCCGATCGAATATGCCATTGACACGATCAGCCAGACGCAGGTCAATGCCGGGCCTGAGCCTGCATATGCGCAAGGGCTGCAGGCCGTGCTACGGCAGGACCCCGATGTCGTCATGGTCGGAGAAATCCGCGACAAGGAAACGCTGGATATCGTCGTTCAGTCCGCGCAACACGGCCAGCTCATATTGTCCACCGTCGACAGCCGTGACGCGGTCGGCGCGATCAGCAAATTGCTCGGGATGAAGGTCAATCCGTTCAAGCTCGCCTCCACCATCCGCGCCGTCGTCGCCCAGCGTCTGGTGCGCAGGCTTTGCGAACATTGCCGCCAGCCGATCCAGGCCGACGGCTCGCTCGCCTCGCTATTGGGGTTTGATCGCGGCACCGTCGTGTTCCGGGAAACCGGCTGCGCGAAATGCGACTATTCCGGCTTTCAGGGCCATATCGGCGTGTTCGAGGCGATCCGCATAGACGATACCATCCGCAAGCTTATCAATGACGGCGGTGACGAAGGCCGCATTGCCGCCCATGCGTTCCTGCAAAACAGATCGCTCGCATCCTCCGCCCGCCTGATGGTCCGCGAAGGCATCACCACGGCAGAAGAAGGCATCAGAATTTCACGATAGGGCAAAACGGCTGCTGCATAGTTAGCCGCCCACCCTTGACATCCCGGCCATTCCCGTTAATGGCTCCCCTACAAATTGTGCTTCCGTCAAAAGAATCACAATTTCCGTCCGAGACAGCGGGTGAGGGTAATTTGACCCTCTTAATTTCCAGCCTAGACGGGGATCAGTTTTTTCGTGTGGAGACACACGGGTACGCAGCCAGCGTTTTTTACGCGGCAGAACGGCCAAAACCCCCCTTCGGATTATATGGTGCGGCACATTGCCAAACCTTTCGCTCGTCATCCCTTTGTCGGGATGACGGTTACTAGAATTGGATTGCGCCTCAAAACGCAGTCCACGTGAAGGAGCAAAATATGGATCGTGGTCAAAAGACCGAAGCGGTTGTCGCTCTGAACGCTATTTTCAAGCAGGCCGGGGTCGTCGTGGTAACACGCAACCTGGGTTTGACTGTTGCGCAATCAACCGCGCTTCGGACGAAAATGCGGGACGAAGGCGCAAGCTTCAAAGTCTCTAAAAACCGCCTTGCCAAGCTGGCTCTGGAAGGAACCGACTATGCCCCGATAGCAGATATGCTAACGGGTCCGGTCGCGCTCGCAACATCGGATGATCCGGTGGCGGCTGCAAAAATCGCAGTCGAATTTGCAAAATCCAATGATCGTCTTGAGATCGTTGGCGGCGCAATGGGCGATACCCTTCTTGACGAAGCTGGCATAAAATCTCTGGCTGCCATGCCTTCGCTTGACGAACTGCGCGGAACGATTGTTGGACTGCTTCAGGCACCAGCAACCAAAATCGCACGGGTTCTTGTCGAGCCGGCGACCAGTGTTGCACGCGTACTCAGCGCTTATGCTGCTACGGGTGAATGAATTTTAACCGAATAAACTGATTAGAAATCTGGAGTTATAAAATGGCTGATATTGCTAAACTTGTTGAAGAACTTTCGAAACTCACCGTCATGGAAGCGGCTGAACTGTCAAAAGCACTCGAAGAAGAGTGGGGCGTTTCTGCTGCTGCTGCTGTTGCAGTTGCTGGCCCAGCGGCTGCCGCTGGCGAAGCTGCTGAAGAGCAGACCGAATTTGACGTAATCCTGACCGGCGACGGCGGCAAGAAAATCCAGGTCATCAAAGAAGTCCGTGCGATTACCGCTCTCGGCCTCACCGATGCCAAAGCTCTTGTTGAAGGCGCTCCTAAGCCAATCAAGGAAGGCGTTAACAAAGCCGAAGCAGAAGAAATCAAAGCGAAGATCGAAGCTGCCGGCGGTACCGTCGAACTCAAATAAGCCTGACGGTTTATTGAAAAATCAGGGGGTGGTTTCCGGTTCGGAAACCGCCCCTTTTTTGTGCCAGCTGACTTGGATACCGCGCGCCTCGCCTGCTCATCGCCCGCGTTGCAAACGCAGGATGATTGACATGGTCCGGCCGCTGCGCGACTAGGACGGTTCGTGTTTCCGGGGGACAATATGACCGACAATCAGGACCTGATCGATCTCGTGCGGACGATCCCGGACTATCCAAAGCCGGGCATCCAGTTTCGCGATGTATCGACGCTGCTGCTCGACGGCCCCGCTTTTCGCCAGACCATCGACAGAATGATTGCACTGGTCGACCCGAACAGCTTCGATCTGATCGCCGGGATAGAGGCCCGCGGCTTCATCGTGTCGGCGGCGATGTCTTATGCTCTGGAAAAGGGCAAGATCATGCTGCGCAAGCCGGGCAAATTGCCGGGCAAATCGGTGAGCATCGACTATGCGCTGGAATATGGCACCGACAAAATCGAAATGCATGTCGACGCGATCCTGCCTGGCCAGCGGGTGCTGCTGGTCGATGATCTGATCGCCACCGGCGGCACGGCCATGGCCGGTGTGGAGCTGCTCCGTGGTCAGGGCGCCATCGTCGACCAGGCATTGTTCATCGTCGACCTGCCCGATCTCGGCGGAGCACAAAAGCTGACCGCAGCCGGGGTAAAACCGATGGCACTGATGGGCTTTGCCGGTGATTGAACATATCGCGATCATCACTGGTGTCCAGGACGAAGCGGATGCCTTTCTGCGCGATCATCCGGTGACGCGGACCGACAGTCCGCTGGGCGAGGTTCGCCAACTCGAACATGCGGGAAAACAGGTTTCAATCCTCTGCTCCGGCATTGGCAAGGTGCACGCCGGAGCCGCCGCTCTCTATATGCACAGCCACTTCCGCCCCGACCTGTTTCTGGTGATCGGCACAGCCGGTCATGTTAGCAGTAAACAGGGAGACTGTTTCTATCTCGGCGAGTCCTTGCAAGCCGATTATGGCACGCTCGAGAAATTTGGCGAGCATGACGGCTTCACCCATTATAACGCCGGCGCCTGGCCGATTGGCCCGTCTGACTGGAAGCCGTTCATTTCCCATCCCATGCCAGCGGCCCTTGCCCTGCCCCAGGCGCGGATCGCGACCGCCGACTGTTTTGTGAAATGCCCCGACCGCTCTGGCTATTTGCGCGATGTCCTGAAAGCCGATCTGGTCGACATGGAAACCGCCGCCGTCGCCCAGATTGCGGCGCTGCTCGATATCCCGTGGGCCGGGATCAAAGCGGTAACCGACGGCGCCGATAGCAACAGCTCCGGCGACTTTCACGCCAATCTTGCCGCTGCGGCAAAACGGGCGGCGGACTCGGCGGCTGATTATTTGCTCCATATCTGAGGATATTTCGGCCTTGGGGAAGCGGTTTCATCCTTAAACAAATGCCCCGTTCACCGTAGTTAACGTTATGAAAACTCTATCAGACTAGTGTCGGCGAGCGACTGGTAACATCGAGTAATTCGGGGTGACATGGGCGAAGTAATTACACTTCAGCGATTGCTGGAGATGCAGAAAAAGATTTGGAATTTCAAGATCAATGCTGATCATGAAACTGCTGAACTTATCGCCCGTCAACAGCTGAAATCATTCGGCCAGTTTTCGCGTATCGGATTCTTGATCACGCTGCCGCTGGGCATCTATGCGCTGATCATACTTCTCACCTATGCCGAGCCGACGTTTGTTGCGACATCCGGTGTCGTGATGGCTGTCGCCGGCATCTTGGGTGGTCGCAACTATTTTCAACAATCGGCAATGGATCCCGATACGGCGGACTATAAGGCGGTGTTCAAGTCGATCCAGTTGGAAAGCATCATAATCAGCACCGCCTTTTGTGGCATTCTGGCTATTCCCTATGCTTTTGGCCAGATTCCTTTCAGTCTGGATATCGCGATACTGGCAATGGGCAGCCTGGTCGTTGGCGGATTTGTATATGGCAGTATTCCGCGCGCGCAGACTTATAATCTTGTCATTACCACGATATGCTATGCGGTTTCGTTCCTTGCCGCAAAAGGATATGCCGGCATTACCGCCGCAGTTTTGCTGATCTTTTTTGCCTTGTGCAGCAACTTTATTTACCGGCTGTTCTTCTTCAACTTCGTCCAGCGTCATCTGCACCAGGCCAAAGAAAAAGATGCCGCCGAAACCGTCCGGCTTTTGCTATATGATTATGCAGAACAAAGCTCAGACTGGCTGTGGGAAGTGAATGCCGATCATTTGATCGTCAATCCGTCTGCACGCTTCGCCAGTGCGCTCAAAATGGAAATTCGCGATCTCCGCAATCTACCGTTGGTCGATTTGTTCGAGGCTTCAGCGGAACGCGACAAGCTCACGCAAAGCCTGGCATCGGGCCAAGCATTCCGGGACATAAATGTTCCGATCCAGATCGCAGGAAGCGAGCGCTGGTGGCAATTGTCCGGCCGGCCGATCAAGACAAGACGCGGTGAAAGCGGAAATATCCGGGGTGTCGCGGCTGATATTACAAATGCCAGAAAGGCTGAGGCAGAAGTTGCCCGCCTCGCCCATTTCGATAGCTTGACCGACCTGCCCAACCGGGCCATGTTCAATCAGTCGCTACAACGTTCGGTCGCCCGGTTGCGGGACGACCAGAAACTGGCGGTACTATATCTCGATCTGGATCATTTCAAAACGATCAACGATACATTGGGGCATGGCGCAGGTGATATCGTTCTGAAAACCGTGGCCAATTGTCTGGAAAGCACGATCGACATGGAGTCTATGGTCGCGCGTCTGGGCGGGGATGAATTTGCGATCTCCTTGTACAATTGTGGTTCGAGCGAACATGCGATCGAGATAGCCGATAAAATTATCGATAAAATCTCGGAGCCCGTGATAATTGAAGGGCAGCCGGTCGCCATCAGCGTTAGCATCGGCATGGCATTGGCCCCTGATTTCGGCAAGAACAGCGAGGACCTGCTCAAATATGCCGATATCGCCCTCTATCATGCCAAGAAAAACGGGCGGGGCTGTGTTTCCGCTTTTGAACCGTCGATGCATGAAGCGATGCAGGAACGACGCAATATTGAACTGGATCTACGAGGGGCGCTGAAGCGGAACGAACTGGAGCTTTATTACCAGCCGCTGATAAATATAGAGAGCGGCGAAATAGCCGGTTATGAAGCGCTGCTCCGGTGGAATCATGGCGAAAGAGGCATGATCATGCCCGATATATTCATTCCGGTAGCGGAAGATACCGGCCTGATCATTCAACTTGGCGAATGGGTTTTACGATCGGCATTATATGAAGTCACCAACTGGCCGGAACATCTGAGTATCGCGGTCAACCTGTCCCCGGTCCAGATGCGCAGCCCCAATTTAATGCCGACTATCATCAATGCTCTGGCTGCAACCGGCATCGCACCGCATCGGCTGGAACTGGAAATCACCGAATCCGTGCTGATGAACGACAACCAGTCCAACGTGGAACTGCTTCACAAAATCCGCTCACTCGGCGTACGGATCGCGCTGGATGACTTTGGCACGGGCTACAGCTCGTTGAACTATTTGCGCAGCTTTCCGTTCGACAAGATCAAGATTGACCGCTGTTTCGTTGACGAGGTGGATAGCCGCGAAGATTGCCGGGCGATTATCCGGGCCGTTACCGGCCTCGCAACCAGTCTCGGAATGGTGACAACCGCAGAGGGCGTCGAACGCGGCGCTCAGCTTAGTCAACTGAAAGCAGAAGGGTGCACCCAGGTGCAAGGCTATTTGTTCAGCAGGGCAATGCCCGCCTCCAGCATAGTCGGACGGGTGGCGCCAACCCTTGGACGCACGGCGATGATTAGCGAGATTGGCGCACAATCCATCGAACCGAAGCGAAGCGACACCCCGATAGATATTCCAAACAAGGCGGTCGGCTAATATCCCGTGATCAAAGAGCGCAGTAAGAACGCTCCCTCGATGCAGATCGCCCGCTTCGAGCGCAGCCAGAAAACCTGAACCGGCAGGTCCCGGCTACGCCCGGAGCAAAAGGGTCATGCCCTCCTAGCTCGCCACCCAGTTGCCGTGAAACCCGGGAGGGATACGATGCGGCAGATGGATCACCGCTTGCGGCTCGCCAAGAAAATCATCCGCGTTGAGGATTTGCAGCTCGGTCTTCTCTTGCACGGCGTCGATCACCAGACCGATCAGCCAGCCTTCGTCCTCGGCCGCATCGGGCGAACGGGGCACGAACACGAATTCGCCCGGATGATGGCCAGCGCCAAAATCGCGCACGAGCTTTTCGCCGCTTTGCAGATCATGTTTGAACAATTCGGTACCCGCCATATCGAGTTCGTCCGGGCGTCCCGCCAGCGCGATGTCATAGATATAGCGATAGGGCTTGGTCGCTGTCCGCTCGTCATAGCGCGGGAATTCCTGCGGCCGGTCATCGAGGACCTTACGGTCGACTTTCTTGACCACCGGATCGACGGTCCAACGTTCCAGCCGCGACCATTCGCCGCCCGGGCCAAAGGTCGTCCGTGCATAGGTGCTTTCGTGCACCACAACATCGACGATCACCTTGCCGTCATCGGTCTCGAACGCGCCAGCCGGATGATAGACATAGCAGGGTTCGACATCGCACCAGATCGTGTCAGCGCCTGATCCGTTGCGCGGGCAAAGACCGACCCGCGCGCCGTGCTCGGGGTTCCAGTCATAGGGAAATTCAAAACCGGCAAGCATCCGCTTCATCGAGAAGACCGCGGGCAGATCGAACACCAGGACATAATTTTCGGTAATCTGGCAATCGTGGATCGAGGGGCCGTCTTTGACCGCAATCGGTTCCTCCCGTTTCACTTTGCCGTCGGCACCAAGCACGACGTGCCAGACCTTGTCCATGACCGGCGCATCATAACAGATGGCATGCATCTCGCCGGTTTTGGGATCGAGATGCGGGTGAGCGGAGAAGGCGTTGACCAAAGTACCGTCGAAGGGATTATGTTTCACCGTCTCTAGATCGTCGGTCAACTCGACCGGAAAGCCGCCAGCCTCGACAATCGCAAATGTCTTGCCGGCGATGCTGACGATATTGGTATTGGCGGTATCGGTGCGGGGCTTGCGGGTGCCGGGCTTGCGCGGTTCGCCCAGCGCATCGCTGACAGCATTGCTGCGGATCCAGCGGTTGCGATACCATTTCGCCTGACCGTTCTGGATGCGAATGCCATGGGCCATGCCATCGCCGGTAAACCAGTGGTAGCTGGCTTCGTCCGGCGCGGTTACCGGATTGGGACCGATGCGCAGATAGCGTCCGTCAAGTTGTGCGGGAATTTCGCCATCAACCTTCAGATCAGCCAGTGTGACTTCTTCGGTCATCGGCTTGTGCACACCATTCAGATAAGGGTGACCGCCGGACGGTGCCTTCATCCGCTTGCGATTGTAATTGGAGACCGCCCCCAGGACAGGCGTGACGGCGGCGCGGATGGTTTTTTCGATTACAGAAGCCATGGAAAATTCCTTCTAGTTGAAACGGATATCGGCGATCGTGGCGAATGCCATTGCCAGCAATATGACACCGCCGGGATGCGGCCGGCGGAGCGCGGCGATGTTGGCGACCCCGGACAGCGCGAAAATAGTCGCCGCTATGATCGGCAGCAGATCGCTGCCGGACTGCAGGCGGTTGAGCAGCACCGCTATGCCGAGCCCCGCCCAGGCCAGCGACGGTATGTGAAAGACAGCCCGGATAATGTCACGCATCGCTCTGGCTGCCAGCAGACCGGTCGTCCGCTCGCGATAAAGCGGCCCGAGTATGACCCGTTCGCCAAGAACCGAATGGGCAATCGCGACGATCACTCCAAGCAGCGCAACGATGGTTGCATAAATCGGCATTGATGAAGCTTCCTTCCGCCTTGGCAAATCGACTCGCGATGTTTATGCTGTTAACATGACGAGCAATGATAACAGTGTCAACATAAGAGTTTCGGCAAGCGAAACATGCTTCCAAATCTTCCAATGTCAGGCCTTCCGGTGAACGCGCCCTATCATCACGGCGACCTGCGCGCCGCGGCGCTGCAAATGGGGATGGAGCGGCTGGAAAGTCAGGAACAACCCGATCTCGGATTGCGCGCCCTCGCTCGCGACCTCGGGGTCTCGGCAACCGCACTTTATCGCCATTTCCCGAACAAGGATGCCTTGCTCGATGCGCTCGCGCTGGAAGGGCTCAACCGGCTGGGCCGGAGCCAGGCGGAAGCGGCCACGGAAGCCGGCGGCGGTCGCGACGGCTTTACCGAAGTGGGCATTACCTATGTCGAATGGGCGGTCGAAAACCCGGCCTTGCTGCGGCTGATCTATAATCGCATCGGTCAGGTTGATCTGACCGACGATGATCCCAGCGCGATGGGCGAGGCCTTTTATCAGCTCCGCGCAGGCATTGCCGCGACCATGCCGGACGCAATGTCGCAAGATCAACGCGCCGCCGCCGCGCTCCACGCATGGTCGCTGGTCCACGGGCTGGCGATGCTGATACTGGATGGTCAGGTGGCCTATGATCCGGCGATGGTGCGCAAAGTGGTGCTGATGACGGATTTCAGAGACTGCTGACCTATCGCACGACCAGCCAGACTTGGATCAACCGTGCTTAACCCGCCTTTTACCTGCTACTGCTAGCTTTGCCCTGCTACAGAATATGCGGGATTGAAAACACAGAACATGCGAGAAATCTTCACCAGAAGCGATAGGCGGGGAAAGCTCTTTTCTGGAGTGGTCTTCGTCCTGATCAGCGTGCTTGCCGCGCTGGAACTCGCGCTCGCTGACCGCAAATATGGACTGTTTACCGGCGGCTTTGGCCAGTCGCAGGCAATCGATACATTCACCGAACGGGCCATCTTCCTTGTCGGCTACATCTCTTCCATGGCCATGCTGGTCATCGGTACATGGTGGATCATCGTCCGGCTGTTCCGCAGCAAACGGTCGTGGCCACCGCTGTTCTTTCTGACGACCGTCGTCGGCGGAACCTATATCCTGCTGCTCGCCCTGACCTTCCAGCTCCACCAATATTTCAGCGATACGATGAGCTTTGCGCTGATGGCCAATCTCGGCGGCGGCAGCCTGACCGATGCGCTGCTTTTCGCATCCAACGAAATCTTCCTCGGTATCGTCGCGCTGGTTCTCGGCCTGTTCGCCTATATCTATATATTCCGGCTCCTGTTCCGCAAATTCCCGGTGCGCGCCAGTGATCCTGAATGGCAAACCCATGGCCGCCTTTTCATCGCGCTATTCGGCTCCACCCTGCTCCTCGCCATCGCGGTGCCGTCGGCTTCTGCAGACGTGCAAAATGGCCTGAACCGCACGCTCGCCTGGGGCCTGTTTACCCAGACAGCCAACAAACTGACCGACTTTGACAATGATGGCTATGGCTGGATATCCAGCATGCCGGACCGGCATCCGTTCAACAGCGCCCGCTATCCGCTGGCGCTGGATATTCCGGCAAATGGCATCGACGAGGATGGTTACGGCGGCGATCTGCAACTGGCTCCGATGGCACCGCAACCGCCAATCACATTGATATCGGGCAAGCGCCCACATCTGATCCTGATTGTCATGGAGAGCGCACGATATGATGTGATCGGCAAGCGGATCAACGGCAAGCCGGTTGCGCCAAATCTCGAAGCCATTGCCCAATCCGGCAGCCTTATCTCCCCTGCCTTCAGCCATGTCGGCTTTACCACAGCGTCACTCAAGTCGCTATTTGGCGGAGCGCTGCAACCGACAGATGGATCGCCCTCGCTATTCCGCGAACTCAAATCCAGCGGCTATGACATTGCTGTATTTTCCGGCCAGCCAGAAGATTTCGGGGATATTTCAAAGACCGTAGGCATGCGCGACAACGCCGATATTTTTTTCGACGGCGACAGGTTGAAACATCTGCGCGCGTTCAGCAATGGCGCGCAAGGGTCGATCCTGATCGATGAGAAGCATCTGCTGAAAGCCTTTGCGGACGAATATCAGCAGCCGTCAAAATGGGACCAACCGCAATTTCTCTATTTCAATTTCCAGTCTCCGCATTTCCCCTATTTCCATGAAGGAATGCCGCTCGGCTTGACCGACAGGCCCCTGCCCCGGTCCGAGATAAACGCGGGCAATCGAGAACAATTGCAGCAGACCTACTGGAATGCGGTCCAATATTCGGATCAGCAACTGGGCAAGCTGGTTGCCAGCCTAAAGCGGGATGGCGTGTGGGACGATAGTGTGGTGGTCATAACCGGCGATCATGGCGAAGACCTGTTTGAAGACGGCTTCCTCGGCCACGGCCACAATATCAATATCCGCCAGAACGGAACATTCATGGTTACCAACCGCCCGGGTGTCGCGGTCGACGGCCCGATTGGCATGAGCGACTATCGCGCCATCATATTGGCGCTGCTCAAGGGTGAGAAGCCGGACATCCCTGCAAAGCCGGTGCTGATGACGGTCGGCGATCTCGAACGCCCCACACAAATCGGCATTGCCGAAGGCGCATCTAATATTACATCCTTACGGCTCGACACCGGCGAGGCTTGCATGGTCGAGAAAAAGCAATGTGCCACTGTGAGCAGCTTGGGTGGAGACTTCAAGGGGCGCGTGGATCGACTGATCCGCATTTGGGGATCGGCAAGATGGCAAAACCAGGCGAAGCCGACGCGTGATTGAACGCTAGCCGCGCAATATAATGTTTTCAGCAGAAATGATCGCTGACACGCCCCCTTGACCGAAAGCGGGTACATCCCTATATCCCGCGCTCACCACAGATTTCGAGACAGGGCGTGCAGTCGCGCGGTACGCCAGAAGAAATGAAATTTGCACGGTTTTCAGGACGCTAAAAAGCTGCAGTTTCCATGCTTTGGGAACATGCGGCTTTTGTCGTCTTGATGCGTCTCCACATTTTGATTTTCCGCCGGTTTTCCGGCGATGGCGAGAAGGCAAAACTATATGGCTACCCAAGCAGCTTCGGTCAAAACGACGGCTCCGACCCCCACCCGCAAGAAACGCATTCGCAAAATCTTCGGCGATATTCACGAAGTCATCGAGATGCCGAATCTCATCGAAGTTCAGCGCGAATCATATGAACAGTTTTTGCGCTCGGACGCTTCGATCGGATATGTCTCTGGCCTCGAAAAGACGCTGCGCAGCGTTTTCCCGATCCGCGATTTTGCCGGTACCGCCGAAATGGACTTCGTCAACTATCAGCTCGAAGATCCCAAATATAATGTAGAAGAATGCCGTCAGCGGGGCATCACCTATGCCGCGCCGATGAAGGTGACCCTTCGCCTGATCGTGTTCGAGGTCGATCCCGAAACAGAAGCACGCTCGGTTCTCGATATTAAAGAGCAAGACGTTTATATGGGCGACATGCCTTTGATGACCAAGAACGGCACGTTCGTCATCAACGGTACAGAGCGCGTCATTGTCAGCCAGATGCACCGTTCGCCCGGCGTGTTGTTTGACCATGACCGCGGCAAAACCCACTCGTCCGGCAAGTTCCTGTTCGCCGCCCGCGTCATTCCTTACCGCGGTTCATGGCTCGACTTTGAATTTGACGCGAAAGACATCGTCAACGTCCGTATCGATCGCAAGCGCAAGCTGCCAGTGACCGCTTTGCTGCGTTCACTCGGCGACGCGATCCTCGAAGTTAAAGAAAAGAAGCCTGATTTCAAAGTCGGCGAGATGGTTCGCGTTGCTGGCATGAAACAGCCAGCCGAAATTCTCGAAGTCGAAGGCAGCCTGATCACGATCCGTGAACCGATGGGTGCGATCGACGTACAGGGCAAGATCGAAGACGAAGGCCGCACCAAGAGCGCCCAACTCGTCAAGATCATCAAGCAGGGCTATTCGGAAGAAGATATCCTCAACCTGTTCTACCAGCGCATCGTTTACAAGCGCGCCAAGGACGGCTGGACGATTCCTTTCGTCGCCGAGCAATGGCGCGGCATCAAGCCGACCTTTGACATTGTCGACGCGCAGAGCGGTGAAGTCGTTTTTGAAGCGACCACCAAGATCACACCGCGCGCCGCGAAAAAGGCCGAAACCGATGGCATGACGAACATCGTCATCCCGACCGAGGAAATATTCGGCCGTTACAGCGCCTTTGATCTGATCAACGAAAAAACCGGCGAGATTTACATCGAAGCCGGCGACGAAGTGACCGCGGAAAATCTCGAGAAGATTGACAATGCCGGCATCGATGCGCTCGAATTGCTCGACATCGACCATGTCACAACCGGTCCGTGGATCCGCAACACGCTGAAGGTCGACAAGGCCGAAGATCGTGATGGCGCTCTGTCCGACATCTACCGCGTCATGCGTCCTGGTGAACCACCAACGCGCGAAACTGCTGAAGCCTTGTTCGAAGGCCTGTTCTTCGATCCTGAGCGCTATGACCTCAGCGCCGTGGGCCGCGTCAAACTCAACATGCGTCTCGAACTCGATGCGCCTGCTGATTATACAATCCTGCGCAAGGAAGACATTCTCGCAGTTGTCAAAACCCTCGTCGATCTGAAAGACGGCAAGGGCGAAGTCGATGATATCGATAACCTCGGCAACCGTCGTGTCCGTTCCGTTGGCGAATTGCTGGAAAACCAGTATCGCGTCGGCCTTCTTCGTATGGAGCGCGCCGTCAAGGAGCGCATGAGCAGCGTAGACGTATCCACCGTGATGCCGAACGACCTGATCAATGCGAAGCCTGCCGTTGCAACGGTTCGCGAATTCTTCGGTTCCTCGCAGCTGTCGCAGTTTATGGATCAGACCAATCCGCTTTCGGAAGTCACCCATAAACGCCGCGTATCAGCATTGGGCCCCGGTGGTCTGACCCGTGAACGTGCCGGCTTTGAAGTCCGTGACGTTCACCCGACCCATTATGGCCGTATCTGCCCGATTGAAACGCCTGAAGGCCCGAACATCGGTCTGATCAACTCGCTGGCTTCGTTCAGCCGCGTCAACCAATATGGTTTCATTGAAACGCCATATCGGAAAGTCGTCGACAATAAAGTGACCGACGATGTTGTCTATCTCTCCGCGATGGAAGAGCAGAAGCACACCGTGGCTCAGGCAAACGCCGAACTCACCGAAGACGGCAGCTTTGTGGAGGAAATCGTTTCCTCACGTCAGGCTGGCGAATTCCTGATGGCACCACGCGACATCATCACGCTGATGGACGTTAGTCCGAAGCAGCTGGTGTCGGTTGCCGCCTCGCTTATTCCATTCCTGGAAAATGATGACGCCAACCGCGCGCTCATGGGATCGAACATGCAACGTCAGGCTGTGCCTCTGGTGAAAGCCGAAGCACCGTTTGTCGGCACCGGCATGGAAGAAACCGTGGCTCGCGACTCTGGCGCTGCCATTGCTGCGAAACGCTCCGGTATTGTCGATCAGGTGGACGCCACCCGTATCGTCATTCGCGCATCCGACGCAGTGGAAGCTGGAAAATCCGGCGTGGACATTTACACGCTGCAGAAATTCCAGCGTTCCAACCAGAACACCTGCATCAACCAGCGTCCGCTGGTGAAGGTTGGCGAAATTGTCCAGAAGGGCGACACGATTGCCGACGGTCCATCCACCGATATGGGTGAACTGGCGCTCGGCAAGAACAGCCTCGTCGCCTTCATGCCCTGGAATGGCTACAACTACGAGGATAGTATCCTCATCTCCGAACGGATCGTGAAAGACGACGTCTTCACATCGATCCATATCGAAGAATTTGAAGTCATGGCTCGCGATACGAAACTCGGCCCTGAAGACATCACCCGTGACATTCCCAATGTCGGTGAGGAAGCGCTCCGCAACCTCGACGAAGCGGGCATTGTCTATATTGGTGCTGAAATCGAACCAGGCGATATCCTCGTCGGCAAGATCACGCCAAAGGGCGAAAGTCCGATGACGCCGGAAGAAAAGCTTCTGCGCGCCATCTTCGGTGAAAAAGCCTCCGACGTTCGCGACACCTCTTTGCGACTGCATCCTGGTGTTGCCGGTACGGTTGTCGAAGTTCGTGTGTTCAACCGCCACGGCATCGACAAGGACGAACGCGCACTGGCTATCGAACGCGAAGAAATTGGCCGGTTTACCAAGGATCGCGACGACGAACGCGCAATTCTTAATCGGGCGACCTTCAACACGTTGAAAGACATGCTGATCGGTCAGACCGCTACTTCCGCGCCGAAGCCTATGAAGAAGGGCGCTGAAATCACCGAGGAAAGCCTCTCCGAACTGGAGCAGGTCGACTGGTGGAAGATTGCAGTCAAGGACGATCAGGTTCAGTCCGATTTCGAAGCCACTCGTCAACAATATGACGAAGCGATCAAGCTGATCAACGAACGGTTCGAAGACCGTCGCGAGAAGCTCGAACGCGGTGACGAACTCGCACCGGGCGTGTTGAAGATGGTCAAAGTCTTTGTCGCGGTGAAGCGCAAGCTGCAACCAGGCGACAAAATGGCTGGTCGTCACGGCAACAAGGGGGTTATCTCCCGGATCCTGCCACAGGAAGACATGCCGTTCCTCGAAGACGGTACCCCGGTTGACATCGTGCTCAACCCATTGGGTGTGCCTTCGCGAATGAACGTCGGACAGATTTTCGAAACCCACTTGGGCTGGGCCGCACGTGGTCTGGGCCAACAGGTTACCGAAGCTCTCGAAGAATGGCGCCTCGCCAATCCCGACCCCAAGGCGGCACCACCGCCTGATGCGGTCAAGGAACGGCTCAAGGTCATCTATGGCGAGCAATATCATGCCGATATCGATAGCCGTGATACAGCCGAGATCGTCGAAATGGTCGGCCATCTTCGCCACGGTATCCCGATGGGTACGCCGGTATTTGATGGTGCGCACGAAAGCGATATTTCCGACATGCTCGAACTGGCAGGTCTGGATCGTAGTGGTCAGGTCAATCTTTATGATGGACGGACCGGCGACAAGTTCGATCGCAAGGTGACCGTGGGCTATATTTACATGCTCAAGCTTCACCATCTGGTCGACGACAAGATCCACGCTCGTTCGATTGGCCCTTACAGCCTTGTCACGCAGCAACCTCTCGGCGGTAAAGCGCAGTTTGGTGGACAGCGTTTCGGGGAAATGGAAGTCTGGGCATTGCAGGCATATGGCGCGGCTTACACGTTGCAGGAAATGCTGACGGTCAAGTCTGATGACGTGATCGGCCGGACCAAGGTTTACGAAGCGATCGTCAAGGGCGACGATACGTTCGAAGCCGGCGTACCGGAAAGCTTCAACGTTCTGGTCAAGGAAATGCGGTCGCTCGGCCTCAACATCCAGCTCTCCAGCTTTGGTGACGATGATGATGAGACGGACGATGGAATTGCGATAGCGGCGGAGTGAAGCACTAGCGTCACGCCACGCAGCATTTCAAATTTGGGGCGAACGCCCAAGAGGAATTAAGTCATGAATCAAGTATCAAATTTCGCAAATCCGATCGCAAAGGTGGAAACATTTGACCAGATCCAGATCGGTCTTGCATCGCCAGAGCGCATCCGCAGCTGGTCTTTTGGTGAAATCAAAAAACCGGAAACCATCAACTACCGTACGTTCAAACCAGAGCGCGACGGCCTGTTCTGCGCCCGTATCTTTGGTCCGGTAAAGGATTACGAATGCCTGTGCGGTAAATATAAGCGCATGAAATATAAGGGCATCGTCTGCGAAAAATGCGGTGTTGAAGTTACGGTGACCAAGGTTCGCCGGGAACGCATGGGTCATATCGACCTTGCCGCTCCTGTTGCGCATATCTGGTTCCTGAAATCGCTACCATCGCGCATCGGCCTGCTGCTCGACATGCAGCTCAAGCAGCTCGAACGCGTGCTTTATTTCGAAAGCTATGTGGTTATCGAACCCGGTTTGACGGCTCTGGAAAAATTCCAACTGCTGACCGAAGACGAAATGCTCGAAGCGCAGGATGAATATGGCGAAGACGCTTTCTCTGCCGGTATCGGCGCAGAAGCAGTCAAGATCATGCTTCAGGACCTCGATCTGAAGCAGGAACGCGACGATCTGATGGAAGATCTGCGGACGACCAAGTCGACCCTGAAACCCAAGAAGATCATCAAGCGTCTGAAAGTGGTCGAAAGCTTCATCGATTCCGGCAACAAGCCAGAATGGATGATCCTCGAAATCATTCCAGTAATTCCACCAGAACTGCGCCCGCTAGTGCCTCTGGATGGTGGCCGTTTCGCGACCTCCGATCTTAACGATCTCTATCGCCGCGTAATCAACCGGAACAACCGTTTGAAACGCCTGATGGAATTGCGCGCTCCGGACATCATCGTCCGTAACGAGAAGCGTATGCTTCAGGAATCGGTCGATGCGCTGTTTGACAATGGCCGTCGTGGCCGGACCATCACCGGTGCGAACAAACGTCCGCTGAAATCCTTGTCCGACATGCTCAAGGGTAAACAGGGCCGTTTCCGTCAGAACCTTCTCGGTAAGCGCGTCGATTATTCCGGCCGTTCGGTTATCGTAACCGGTCCCGAGCTGAAATTGCATCAATGTGGTTTGCCGAAGAAAATGGCCTTGGAACTGTTCAAGCCGTTCATCTACGCACGTCTTGATGCCAAGGGTCTTTCGATGACGCTCAAGCAGGCCAAGAAATGGGTCGAAAAAGAGCGCAAGGAAGTCTGGGACATCCTCGAAGAAGTAATCCGCGAGCATCCCGTGATGCTGAACCGTGCACCAACGCTTCACCGTTTGGGCATTCAGGCGTTCGAACCGGTATTGATCGAAGGTAAAGCCATCCAGCTTCACCCGCTGGTCTGTTCCGCCTTCAACGCCGATTTTGACGGTGACCAAATGGCTGTCCACGTTCCACTGAGCCTCGAGGCGCAGCTGGAAGCACGTGTCCTGATGATGTCGACCAACAACATCCTGTCACCAGCAAACGGCAAGCCAATCATCGTTCCTTCGCAGGATATGGTTCTCGGCATCTATTATCTTACAATGGATCGCAAAGGCGAGCCGGGCGAAGGCATGTTGCTGGCCGATATGGCCGAAGTGCATCAGGCCCTGGAAATTGGCGCAGTGACCTTGCACTCCAAGATCACCACCCGGGTTCCGCAAACCGATGAGGACGGCAAGCCGATTCTCAAACGTTTCGACACCACGCCAGGCCGTCTGCTGATTGCCGAATGTCTGCCGAAATCGCACCTGGTGCCGTTCGACATCGTCAACCGCTTGCTGACCAAGAAAGAAGTCGGCGACGTAATTGACCAAGTCTATCGTCACACCGGCCAGAAAGACACGGTCCTGTTCGCCGATGCGATCATGGGTCTTGGCTTCCGCCACGCTTGCCGTGCCGGTATTTCCTTCGGCAAGGATGACATGATCATTCCGGACTCCAAGGATGCTACCGTCGCTGCAACACGCGAACAGGTTGCTGACTATGAGCAGCAATATCAAGACGGTCTGATCACCCAGCAGGAAAAATACAACAAGGTGATCGACGCATGGTCCCGCTGTGGTGACACGGTGGCGAACGCGATGATGGACGAGCTGGCCGCGACGCCAGAGGACGAACATGGCCGCGAGCGCGAGATTAACGCGATCTACATGATGAGCCACTCCGGCGCGCGTGGTTCGCCAGCACAGATGAAACAGCTGGGCGGTATGCGTGGTCTGATGGCGAAACCTTCGGGCGAGATTATTGAAACACCGATTATCTCGAACTTTAAAGAAGGCCTGACGGTTCTCGAATATTTCAACTCCACCCACGGTGCCCGTAAGGGTCTCGCGGATACGGCGTTGAAAACAGCCAACTCGGGTTATCTGACCCGTCGTCTGGTTGACGTTTCGCAGGATTGTACGATTGTCGAAGTCGATTGCGGCACCGAAAATGCGCTGGAGATGAAAGCCATCGTCCAGGGCGGTTCGGTTATCGCATCGCTTGGCGAACGTATTCTGGGCCGGACCATGGCCGAAGATATTGTCGACAGCAAAGACGACAGCGTTGTGATCAAATCCGGCACGTTGCTGGACGAAGCGGCGATCCTCGTGATCGAAGAGCTCGGCATCCAGTCGGCGCGCATTCGTTCGCCACTGGTTTGCGAATCCAAGATGGGCGTCTGCGGCACTTGCTACGGTCGTGATCTCGCTCGCGGTACACCGGTGAATATCGGTGAAGCGGTTGGCGTTATCGCGGCCCAGTCGATCGGTGAGCCAGGCACGCAGCTAACAATGCGTACCTTCCACATCGGCGGCGCGGCACAGCTCAACGAGCAATCCAATCTGGAATCGGTGGCAGAAGGTAAGGTCGAATATCGCGACATGCCGGTCATCGAAGACAAGAACGGACGCTTCCTGTCGCTGGCGCGTAGTGGTGTCATCGCCGTGATCGACAATGACGGTCGCGAACGGTCTGCCGATAAGGTGCCTTATGGTACCAGCGTGCTGATCAAGGATGGCGCGGTTGTTCACCTCGGCGATCGTCTCGCCGAATGGGATCCGTTCACGATGCCGATGATTACCGAAAAACCGGGTGTCATCAAATATCAGGACGTCATCGAAGGCAAGACGATGACCGAACAGACCGATGAAGCCACCGGTATCGCACAACGTGTGATCACCGAATATCGGGCTTCGGGTCGCGGCGCGAACAAGGAAGACCTCCGTCCGCGCATGACTTTGCTTGATGAAAACAGCGGTGAAACCGGTCGTTATTTGCTGGCCAATGGCGCTACACTTTCGGTCGAAGATGGCCAGAAGGTTGTCGCTGGTGACGTGCTGGCACGTGTCTCTCGCGAAGCTGCGAAGACCCGCGACATTACGGGCGGTCTGCCACGTGTGGCCGAACTGTTCGAAGCGCGTATTCCGAAGGACAATTCGATCATCGCGAAAATCGATGGCCGGATTGAATTTGTTCGCGATTACAAAGCGAAGCGCAAGATCGCGATTGTTCCTGAAGAGGGTGAACCAGTCGAATATCTGGTGCCGAAGACGAAAGTCATCGACGTACAGGAAGGCGATTTCGTCAAGAAGGGCGACAATCTGGTCTCCGGTTCTCCGGATCCGCATGACATTCTTGAAGTTCTCGGGGTTGAGGCGCTAGCCGAATATCTCGTTTCGGAAATTCAGGAAGTCTATCGTCTGCAGGGCGTGAAAATCAACGATAAGCATATCGAGACGATTGTTCGTCAGATGCTGCAGAAAGTTGAAATCACCAATGGTGGCGATACCACGCTTCTTCCGGGCGAGCAGATCGATCTTGAAGAGATGCTGGAATATAATGCGAAGCTGACCAAGAAGCAGGAACCTGCTGCCGGTAAGCCAGTGCTCCTGGGTATCACCAAGGCAAGCTTGCAAACCCGCAGCTTCATCTCTGCCGCTTCTTTCCAGGAAACCACCCGGGTGCTTACCCAGGCGGCTGTCGAGGGCAAGAAGGATCAGCTGATCGGTCTCAAGGAAAACGTGATCGTTGGCCGTTTGATCCCGGCTGGTACCGGTGCGGGCATGAACCGTGCACGTATCGCCGCAACCAGCCGTGATGCGGCATTGCGGGCACAGCAGCAGAAAATGCTCGACGCAATACAGGCAGCAGCCGATCTGAAAGCGGAAGAAGTAGCAAATGCTGCGGCTTCTGCTCCTGCTGCTGCTCCGGTTGCCGAAGCCGAGCCAACCGCTGCAGACGTGTTCGGCGAGACACCGGTCGAGGAAGCCTTGATTGCTGCGGATAGCTCCGAAGAACAGCATGCTGCCGAACTGGCGCAAGGTGACGAAGCTGCTACGGGCGATTCACATATGGCAAAAACCATGGGTGGAGGCATCGAAGAGAGCGACACCGAAGCCGCACAGGCCGACGAAGACAAGGAAGAATAGACCTTCCCGCCTTTAAATACGTTTAAAAAAAAGCCCCGCTGGAGATGATCCGGCGGGGCTTTTTGTTGTTCGGTCAGCCGCGAGAAGCGGGAACTGGCTAGAACCTGATCTCGCAGACCGACATCTTGCCCTGAACTGTCGTACGCCATTGGCCCGTCCACTGCCCGCCCTGAGAGGCCGCCACAGCCGGACATTTCCGTTGCGCATCCTGCTGGCTCCAGATCGGACCCGCATCAACATTGCGGGTATTGTTTGCGGGACGAGGATCAGGGCGTCGTGCCGGAGGCGGGGACCGGCGCTGCGGCGCTGCGGCCTGTACCCGTGACGATGACTGAATCTGGTACAGGTCACTCTTGGCACCGCCATTTTGGCCATAACCGATCCAGTTGCGGTAAAGGTCCAGCTGCAATTGCACATTGCGCGACCGGTCATCGAGATAGACGGACCATTGATCGCGCCCGGTTTCAGTGAAATTATATATCGCCCGGCCCTGTGCATTATATTCCGTCCAGCGACCAGGACCGCTCGTTTTGAAACTGCCGCCTGCAAAATATACCTGCTGCACGTTACTGCCGTTGGTTCTGGCACGCTCTGCGCGCGGTGAAGGCTGCGGCGGCGTTCTGGTTCGCCCTTCATTGCGGGACGCCTTTGTAATCGCATAGAAATCGCGCATGGGCCCGCCATTGTCACCCAATCTTATCCATTTGCGGTGGATGTCGATTTGCAGCTGTATATTGCGCGACGAATCATCGAGATAGACTGACCAGTCATCCCGGCTGGTCTCTCTGAAAATGAATTTAACCCGGCCATCGGCCCCATATTCGGTCCAATGTCCTCTGCCGGTTTCACGGAACAAGCCGCCATTAAACCTGACCTCTGACACATTATAGCCGTTCACACCTTGCTGCCGCTGCTGCGCGTATGCGGCTTCAGAAGAAACCAGATATGTTGATCCCATCGTGGCAACGGTCAGGCCCATCGCCAACGCTCTGTTTAAAATAGTCATGATTTCCCCGTTTTTCTGGTGCGACCCAGAATCCTGTGTTGCACAGTGTGGCAGCCTATAACAAGTCCATCACCCAAATAAGAAAGGTCCGCCGAAGAGATTTCGGGGGACCTTTCTGTTAGCGAAGACGGGAAGCGCTTTAAGTGATAGCTATTTCCTGCAAGGCCGTTTCCACTGCAGCCTCGCCCTTCACCATCTGCTGGTCTGCAGCGATGAAGGTAA
Source organism: uncultured Parasphingorhabdus sp. (assembly GCF_963975555.1). Classification (GTDB taxonomy): domain Bacteria; phylum Pseudomonadota; class Alphaproteobacteria; order Sphingomonadales; family Sphingomonadaceae; genus Parasphingorhabdus. The sequence goes on from NZ_CAXBHH010000003.1 coordinate 282,034, forward strand.
CATCGGTTATCCCGATAAACCCGAGCACATGGCGCAGATAGCCGGTAGCGAAGTCAATCTCGCTGCCGATTGCCGTGCCGCCCGAAGCCACCAAGATATAAGCCTTCTTGCCTGTCAGCAGACCTTCAGGCCCATTGGCGATATATTGAAACGTCTTGCGCGCCCGCGCCACCATATCAATCCACGCTTTCAGTGCAGCCGGGATACCAAAATTATAAATCGGCGTGCCGATCACCAATATGTCGGCCGCGAATAATTCCGCCACCAACGTATCGGACACAGCGAGTTCCGCTTTCTGTGCGTCGCTTCGTTCCCCTTCGTCGGTAAAATTGGCGCCGACCCAATTCTCCGTAACAAAGGGTAATGCCACGGCAAGATCGCGGGTGACGATATTATCCGGAGCAAGCCTTTCAACGAGAGCATCGGTCATAGCGCGAGACGATGAACCGGTTTTGCGAGCGCTGGCGTCGATACGGAGGATGTTTCTATTATCGGTCATGAGATTATTTCCTATGTTCTGGGATTAACGGAAAGGATTGGAGGGACGCTCGCCCAAAAACGGGATGGGAGAGCGTCCCTCGGGTAGCGGGTGTCAGTGCTGCGACTCCCATGCCTCGACAAAGACAAATTCCGCATCGTCGATGGCTTCAATCTGCAGCGATGATATATCCCTGATCGCCAGGGAATCCCGGGCACCGACCAGTTCACCGTTGACTCTCACCTGACCGGCCGAACCGACCAGATAGACGTGTGCGCCATCGGCGATTTGATGTTCGACCGTGGTTCCAGCCGTAAGCGTCGCGCCGTAAAGCCGCGCATCGGCTCCGATCATCAGAGCACCGCCTTCGATGTCTTCATCAAAACCACTGGCGAGAATTTCCAGCTGGTCCGAGCGGTCACCCTTCGGAAAGGCTTTGGCATCCCAGCGGGGGGCACCACCGGCAGCACGAGGTTCAATCCAGATCTGGAACAAGCGAGTCCGCTCGTCCTCCAGATTATATTCGCTGTGCATCACGCCGGTGCCGGCGCTCATCACCTGAACATCGCCAGCCTCTGTGCGGCCTTCGTTACCCATATTGTCGCGATGGGTGATGGCCCCTTCGCGGACATAGGTTATGATTTCCATATCCTGATGGCCGTGCATCGGAAATCCGGTTTTGGGGTTTATTTCGTCATCATTCCACACCCGGATCGGGCCAAAACCCATACGGGCAGGGTCCCAATATTTACCGAAGGAAAAATGATGACGGGCCTGCAGCCACTCGTGGTTAACATGGGCAAGGTCCTTGAATGCGCGTTTCTCGATCATTGTCTTTCTCCTGTTAGAGCGGCTCCTTTCCGCTCGTCATGACAATCAGATAGGCGCGCCGATTTGTTTCGAAAATAGACAGAAAAGAAATTGATTGTTTCTATTTGTTTATTAATATGCTGGCTATGGCACTACCTGATTATGAAGCATGGGCAATATTTGCAGCGGTTGCGCGGCACGGCAGCTTTACCGCAGCGGCGAAAGAGCTGAATCTGTCAAAGCCGACTATTTCAAAAGCGATTACCCGGCTCGAGCAAAGCCTGGGCACAGTTCTGTTCCACCGCACTTCGCGCAAAATATCGTTGTCGACGGCGGGGCGCTCGCTGCTGCCGCATGCCCAGCAAATCGCCCATGATGGCGAAACAGCGATGGAAGCAGCGCGCGACACCACCCATTTGCTGCGCGGGCAAGTCCGGATGGCGGCACCGCTCAGCTACGGGCTTTCCCATCTCGCCCCGGTGATTGCCGGTTTCATGACCAAATATCCCGAAATCACGGTTGATGTACAACTCAGCGACGCCAGAATCGATCTGGTGGAAGAAGGTTTTGATCTTGCCGTCAGGATCGCCGCCCTGCCCGACAGCAGCCTGCGCGCGATAAAGCTACGCCGGATCGAGCGCCATTTTGTTGCCGCATCTGCCTATCTAGAACGTCGCGGCAAGCCCGAACATCCATCACAACTGAGCGAACATGATTGCTTCATCTATTCTAACCTGCCCACACCCGAAATCTGGCACCTGACCGGGCCAACTGGGGCAACAGTCAGTGTTCAGCCGAAATGCCGCCTGCGTACCAATAACGGTACTTTGGAACTGGCGTCGTTGATCGCCGGGCACGGTATCAGCAATCTGCCGGACTTTCTCATCGAGGAATATCTGGCAAACGGTCAATTGACCAGAATCCTGCACGACTGGCATTTCGAACCGATCGATCTCAACATCGTCTTGCCGCCCTCTGCATTACGCCCGGCCCGTGTGAATGCCCTGGTCGATCATTTGCGGGACAAATTACGCTAGCCCAAGAAAGACCATCATTTTTCTGTCCTACAGGATCCGCAATTTGTAGCTTTCCATATGAGCCGACAAAATGTTGAAAGGATTCCGCAGTGATCAACTTTTTCCCAGCAGCTATTCTGAATGTTCAAAAATGCCTGTTTTTTGCGAAAATCGAAGGTGAAGAATTTTTTGCTCTTACACTGTAAAGTTTGTAAAGTTCTTCAGCTTAACAGGCCTCAATATTAATGCCGCTCGAAACCGCTTTTCTGTTTCTCATCACAGACCTCATGTTTTATCTCACCTCGGGGCTCGTCAACCCTTGGTCCCCACCGGAGGTCTGCGTGACGCGATCGTGTTGATTGTTGCAGCGCTGATATTGGGATGGTGGAACCTCACCGATAATTCGATGCAAAGTACGTTCAACCTGCCGACAGGAGCAATGGGCTAAATGGACTTCATGATCAGAACCTGGATTTCTCTGGTGGCGTTGAGCTTTGCCGCCCCCCTGTCGGCACAGGAAGGCCCTGATGACGGTGTCAACGCCGACATGATTTTGGCGCTCAAGGGGCTGCAACTGCTTGACCATCGGTTGAACGCCATCGGTTATCGACTGGTCGATGCCAATGCACCTTATTGCGACGAGAAAGCCGCCAGGACCGGTTTGTTGCTCAATGATGTCGCCCAATATGTCGATCAGGAAACCGCCCGTTTCGCGCTCGGGTTCGATGGTTCCATAGGGATCACGGCGGTGGCTCCGGATAGTCCGGCTGAACTCGCAAAATTATCACCAGGCGATACTCTGCTGGCGATAAACACGATGCCCGTCGGTGAAATAGCGACCGACGATCCCGAGCTGTCCAACCAACAGCCGGTCTATCGCAGGGTCGCGGCGATCAATCAGCTGCTGGAACAGGCGCTTGCAGAAGACAAGGTCGAGTTGACGATCTCGCAAGGCGGCATCAGCCGGACCGTTGCGATCGGGAGCGTTATGACATGTCCAAGCCAATTCCAGATCAGGGTCAGCGCCGACAGGAGTGCCAGCGCTGATGGAAAACTGGTCAGCGTCACATCGCGCCTCGCCGAATATTTTCTGAGCGACGATGAATTTGCCGCGGTTGTCGCGCACGAACTGGCCCACAATCTGCTGAAACACCGCGACCGGCTTGATGCGGAAGGCGTCAACCGCGGATTTTTTGGGCAGTTCGGCAACAGCGCCGAAAAGATCAAGGATTCAGAAATCGAGGCGGACCGGCTATCGGTATGGCTGATGGCCAACGCTGGCTATGATCCACAGGCCGCAATCGGTTTCTGGACCCGCTACGGCAAGGAACATGGCAAGGGCATATTATCAGCCTCGACCCATTACCGCTGGAAAAAGCGGGTGCAATTGTTCGAAGAGGAAATAGCGGAAATGGAAGCAATTCGGCCTGTCGACGGCAAATATGCACCGCCGCTGCTGGCCAAAACGGACTGACTTAATCGTCCCGTTAGTAAGCATCCTTGCAATTGCGGCGCTCTTGCTTGTTTTGCGCCTCGTCCAGACAAAGGTCCCGCTGCTTTTTACGGTCGGCAAGCACTTTACGGCCCAGATCTTCTTCCTTTTCGGATTGGCTCTGGGTGGTCGCATCGACGGCCGTTTCGACGACAGTCCCGGCGGCCCGGAACGGTGCCGTAATAACCTTGGTGACACAGCCCGACAATATCAACGGAGCCAGTGACAGTGACAGGATTGAAAATGCGCGCATGAAACCCTCCTTAAACATCTTGTGCAGCCGATATGATGAAGTCCGGATGAATAGCGGATTCCATCAGCGTTGGGCCAGCAGCTTCTCGGCCATCACCCGAATGTCGCTGCCGATTTCCGGATGGGCCAGCGCCATCGCCAGATTGGCTTCGACATAGCCCAGTTTCGATCCACAATCATAGCGCTTGCCGTTAAAGGTCATGCCGTGAAACGGCTGCTTGCCGATCATCTGCGCCATCGCATCGGTCAACTGGATTTCCCCGCCAGCGCCAGCAGCCTGCGTTTCCAATATCCGCATCACCTCGGGCTGCAGGATATAGCGGCCCGGCAGGATCAGATTGGACGGCGCTGTGCCAGCGGCCGGTTTCTCCACCAGGCCTTTGACCTCGGTGATCGGACCATTCCGATAGCCGGGATCGATCACACCATAAGAGGACGTGTCCTCGATCGGAATTTCCAGCGCACAGACAATATTACCACCAAGCCTTTCATAAGCGCTAACCATCTGCTTCATACATCCGGGCGAACCGACCATGAATTCATCGGGCAGAAAAATCGCGAACGGCTCGTCGCCGATAATGTCCCGCGCGCACCAGATCGCGTGACCGAGACCAAGCGGTTCCTGCTGTCGTACAAAGACGCAATCGCCCGGACGGAAGCGGGTGCCGTCGAGAACCGACCGGTCTTTCGATCGATCGGCCATCGTATGTTCCAACTCATAGGCCATGTCGAAATGATCCTCGATCATGCCCTTGCCGCGGCCGTTGACGAAGATCATCTGCTCGATTCCGGCTTCCAGCGCTTCATCCACAGCATATTGGAGGAGAGGACGATCGACGATCGGGAAAAGTTCCTTGGGCATTACCTTGGTGGCCGGCAGAAAACGGGTTCCCATACCGGCAACAGGAAAGACGGCTTTTCTGATCGGTTTCATAGGTCTGCCCTAGTCCTTCAATTTATCAGCGAAACTGGTCCGCAATTTCTGCAATTTCGGCGGGATAGTGGCCACACAATATGGATTGCCGCGCCCTTCATCCGCCCAATATTGTTGATGATAATCTTCCGCAATATACCAGGTCGCAGGCCCTTCGATTGTCGTCACGATCGGTTCGGCCCTGCCCTCGCCGGCACGCAATATTCCGGCCTCGGCTTCGGCGCGCTGTGCATCGTCGACCGGAAAAATCGCCGACCGGTACTGGGTGCCGACATCATTGCCCTGGCGATTAAGTTGTGTCGGATCGTGGGTCGCAAAGAAGATATCGAGCAGATCGGAATAGCTTACCGCCGCATCGTCAAACCCGATCTTGATCGCTTCGGCGTGACCGGTGGTACCCGAACAAACCTCGCGATAGGTGGGGTCCGGCTTTTGGCCTCCGATATAGCCGCTTTCGACGGAATTCACCCCGGCAATGTCGTTGAACACCGCCTCGGTACACCAAAAGCAACCGCCGGCCAAAATGGCTTCCTGCTGTGCCATATAAACTCCTTTTATGCAGAGGCGGCGATGCCCCCGCTATTTGTGTTTTCGCTCGCTTCATCGCGCATAGCGACAAGTAGATACATGGCGGGTGTAACCACGCGAGACAAGAGGGTCGAACTTATCAATCCCCCGATGATGATGAGCGCCAGCGGGCCGTACAGGGCCCCGCCCCAGAATGCGAGCGGGGTCAGGCCGCCGATTGCGGTTATCGAAGTCAACAACACGGGGAGGAAGCGGACCTCGCCGGCTTTCTCGATCGCTTCCCGCAGGCCCATGCCTTGCGCGCGCAACTGGGTGGTGAAGTCGACCAGCAATATCGAATTCTTGATCTCGATCCCGATCAGTGCGATGAAGCCGATAATCGCCATAACACTCAGCGAATTGCCGGTGACAAAAAGAGCCATAATACCGCCAAAAGTCCCGAGCGGAATGACGCCTGCAACCACGATCGTTTCCCGAAACCGTCGAAACTCGGCCACCAAAATCGCTATGATCAACATGATTGAGGTTATGATCAACGGGCCGAAATTTCCAAAGGTCTCGCCAATAGCTTCTGACTCACCGCCCACGGACCATTGATAGCCTTCGGGAAAATCCATCTGCTCCAGCTTCTCCACCGCGCGGCTATTGATCGTTGACGGGATCTCGCCAAAGTCCACCTGCGCCGTGACCAGCACCGTTCGCTGCAGCTGATAGCGCTGGATTTGCGGAGTCACGTTGGTGAGTTTGGGGTTGGTAATCTGGGACAGCGGCACAGAATCGCCGGTACGCGTAGCAACATATACCTTGTCCAGGACCGAAATCGGAAGATTATTCTCAAACGGATAGCGGACGGTCACCGGATAATTATCCCCCTCCTGATCCCGGAAAGACGCGGCCTGTTCACCGCTGATCGCCAACCGGATGGCGCGACGCGGCTCGCCTGCGGCAATGTTGAGCAACGCAGCTTTCTGTTCATCCAGACCGATATCAAGGTCGATCTTGTCGGTATCCACAGGGTTCACGATATCGCGAGCTCCTGGAGTCTGCCGCAACACATCGGCAACTTTGCCCGACAGTTCCTTCAGCTTGTCCAATTCCGGTCCCGCTACCCGAATGACGATCGGTGCTTCCACCGGCGTGCCATTCTGGAAAAGTTCGATCTTCACGCGGGCGCCGGCAATCTGATCGAGCTGCTTGCGCAACCTGTCGATCATTTCCGGGCCTTCCCGCGTGTCCCAATCATCCATGACCGCCAGCACTTCACCATAGTTGGTGCGCTCGGCCCTCGGCCCGACATTGTAGAATACTTGCGGATTGCCGTTTCCGATATTTTCAGCCCGTACGACTATACTGGGTTCGGTTTCCAGAATCTTTGTAACTTCAGCAACAATCCCGTCGGTCCGGTCAAGGCTGCTGCCCTGTTCCGCTTCGACCGAAACCCGGAAATATGGTGCATCAGCAAAAGGAAAAAGCGAAAAACCCAAAGCCGGAACGAGAGCGAAAGCCGACAGGCACAAAACCATTGCCAGTACGACCGTCTTGACCGGCGCGCCCAGAGCGATGTGCAAAAATGGCCGATAAAACCGCTGGATTTTATCATTAACCCAGCGCAGCGCCGGATTGCCTTCCGGATCTTCATCCCGCCGCAACATACGACTGGCAAGAAACGGAATGACCGACAGGGAAATCAGCAACGAGGCAACCACAGTCGCGATTATGGCGATGAAGAAGGACCGAGTATAGGAACCGGCGCCCCCGGGCAGGAACAGTAGCGGCACAAAGGCCAGCACCAGCACAGCTGTAGAACCAATGACCGCCGCACGGATTTCCAGACTGCCCTCTATAGCTGCCTGAATTCGCGTCTTCCCCATTCGCAAATGCCGTGCGATATTTTCTGTCACCACGATACTGTCGTCGACCAGCAACCCGAGCGAGACAATGAAGCCGGCGATGGAGAGCTGGCTGAGATTATATCCCATCGCATAAAGGACCAGCAGGCCGGAAGCGAGCGAGAGCGGGATCGAGATCATGACGATAGCGGACGACCGAAAACCCAGCGGCAGAAGTGTGAAGATGACCAGGGCAATCGCAATCGAAAAGTCACGAGTCAGTTCGTTTAATCGCCGCTTCACATCACGGCTCTGGTCAAATTGCATGACCAGTTTAATATCCGGCGGCAAGATCGAGCGCTGCCGCTCCAGTTCAATATCAAGTTCGTTTTTCAGGCGGGTAACGTCGACCCCGTCCTTCTGGGTCACGGTGAGGAAGACGGCGCGCTGGCCATTGTGGCGGGTCCGGTAAATCTGTTCCTGCGCGCCCCAGCGGACGTCCGCGACATCATCAACGGTCAGAAGCGATCCGTCGGCAGCCCGCAGCGGCAATCCACGAATGGCATCGAGATTCCGGAATGCACCACCGGCCTCGACATTCAGTCTTCGCTCCCCGCTCTGCACAGCGCCGCCCGGCAAATCTGCACCGCCCTGACGCACGGTATCGGCGACCGCGCTTGCGGGTACGCGCAATTCGGACAGCCTATCCGAATTAACCTCGACGCTGACTTCCGGCTTCGGCAGGCCAAAAATCCGCGACTCCCGGACTCCGCTGTTGCGGGTGAAGACCTCGACCATATCGTCCGCATATTTCTCCATCCGTCGCCACGAAGCGGTTTCGCTGATCAGAGCCACCTGCATGACTGCAGCTTCGGTGGTCCGGATCTTGCGATATTCCAGTTTCTGCAATTCTGCCGGAAGTTCGTCCCGGATTGCGGATACTTCGCGGACCACGTCATCAAAATAGCCATCGACGTCACCCGACCATTCGCTGAATTCGACGTTGATCACTGTTCCGCCATCGGTGCTTGTCGATTGCACCTCTACGATGTCATCCAGCCCCTGAAGGACGTCTTCGATCGGCTTGGCGACCGTCTCTTCCATTTCCTGCGCATCGGCGCCGGGCTGGATCGCAATGATGTTGACGGCCGGAATCGGGAAGTGGGCATCAACGGCTTTGGGAATATTGATGAGCGCACTGATACCCAGCACAACGAGCAGAATGAAAAGGACCAGGCTGAGTTGCCAGCGAGAGATGACGAACCGGGCAAGCATATCAGGCCCGATGATCCTTCTGGGTAAACGCGCTGATCAATTTGCTGCTCTGATGGGTTTGATCACGTCACCGTCGCGCAGCTTCTCGACGCCGCGGGTCACAATGATTTCGCCTTCTTTCAGGCCACCAAGAATTTCAAGATTCTCGTCGGTCAACTTTCCGATATCGACATTGCGTTGCTTGACCCGGTTCTTGGCATCAACGACAAATACCAGACCTTCGCCGGTCCGGATGCCGAAAATCGCATTGGCCGGAATAACGAAAGTTGCCGACGATCCTCGTGATACCTCGATTTCGACCTTGCCCAACTGCCCCGACCGCAAACGGTCATTGCCAGGCAGGAGAAAACTTACTTCGAACGTTCCGGTCCGTTCATCGGCCCGTCCATCTTTCTCGCTGACCACCGCGTCGATCGGGAGGTCGGAAATGGATGAAACAAGGACCTTTGCCGGCATGCCGACGCGTATCCGGGCGGCGTCTGCATCGGTCATCGGAACCCGCAATACGAAACCTTTGTCAATTTCTCCCAGCACCAGCGCCGTCGTTCCGGCCGCCACGATTTGGCCCGCGTCGATATTGCGGGTGAGGATTATTCCATTGCCGGGTGAACGAATATCGGCGGTTCGGCTGGCAAATTCCGTGGACTGGATACGGGCCCGGGCGACCCGCATCGCCGCTTCCGCTTGTTCGAGCCGGGCTTTGGTCACCCAGCCATCTTTGAACAATTTCTCGATGCGACCATATTCGGCTTCTGCACGATCGCGTTCCGCGCGCGCTACGCTCAGGTCTGACGCGACCGTACTATTATCCAGAGAGGCAAGAACCGCACCGCGCTTCACCCTGTCTCCTTCTTCAAAACGGACCGAAGCGATTTTGCCGCCGGTGGTAAAACCCAGTGATGTTTCACGGCGCAATCGGACAGTACCCGCGGCGACAATCAGCTCATTTTCGCTAGCCGGCTGGACCGTGGTCACTGCTGCCGGAACGGGATCGGTTGATTTTGGTTTTGCTTCCGGTTCACTTACACTGCACCCGGTCAAGATAACCAGACCGACGGAAATCGATATTATCGTTCTGCCAAGCGCCATATCGCGAACTACCACCCCTATATTCTTCTTAGGTGGCAATATCGGCATGACCAATAGAAAATTTCGAAATGAAACCAAAAAGAGCCGGATTGTGAAACCCGGCCCCTTGGATGTGCTATTAAAGAGTCAGTATCAGCCTTCTGTGCCGACAATATCCTGACCCGAACCTCCGACAACCTTGTAAACGATACCGGCCAATATCGCACCACCGATCGGCGCGATCCAGAAAACCCAGAGTTGCGATAATGCGATGCCGCCTTCGATCAATGCGGGACCCGTGCTTCTTGCAGGATTAACCGAAGTATTGGTCACCGGAATGCTGATCAGATGGATCAGCGTCAGGCCCAGGCCAATTGCCAGCGGTGCGAAGCCGGCCGGAGCGCGACCATCGGTTGCACCCAATATGATCAGCAGAAAGAAGAAGGTCAGCAAGACCTCGATCGCGATCCCGGCCCCCATGGCGTAGCCACCAGGTGATTTGTCACCGAACCCATTCGCGGCCAGTCCGTTCACGGCGAGATCGAAAGCCGGGTTACCGGATGCAATCATGTAAAGCGCTGCTGCTGCCGCAATCGCACCGAAAACCTGGGCGATAATATAGACCGGGATTTCATTGGCCGGAAAGCGTCCACCCACCCATAGCCCTATGGTTACAGCCGGGTTGAGGTGGCATCCGCTGATATGACCAATGGCATATGCCATTGTGAGAACGGTAAGACCGAAAGCCAGAGCAACGCCGAGCAAACCAATGCCGACTTCAGGGAATGCCGCCGAGATAACCGCGCTCCCGCATCCGCCGAAAACCAGCCAGAATGTCCCCAGAAATTCCGCTAGTGATTTTTGTACTGTCGTCATGATTTTCCTCCCGTTGGCTCCAGAATATGCGGCATGATGAAACGCCGAACCGGGTCACTCTATGGAAAAATGGCAGATTCTCAAGGCTCAGCCTTGTAAACTCATGTATACGAGCGCTATTTCCCGGACGCAGCGCGGGCCAATCGATCATTCAACGCAATGCCGATACCGGTTTCGGGAATAGGTGCTACGGCGATTCTGGCTTTGCCACTCGCGTCGGCATCGTGAAGCGCGGCGAACAACATGCTGGCGGCTTCCGCCAGATCTGCGTGCGGCGACAGGTTCCGGTCCCCCGCTACTAGTCCAAAACCAATATGATATTCGTCCCGGTCCGAAGTCCGGGCATTGAGCCTGAGCAGTTTCGATGGCGCATAATGCGACGCCAACTGCCCCGGTGCCTCGATTATGCCTGCACTGGCAGTCGTCGGCGGCTTGTCAGCAATTTCCTCGAGTTGCTTCAGCGTCACCGGACCCGGCCTCAATATCCGGTAGTTTCCATTTGCGATGCCGATTATGGTGGACTCGATCCCGCGTTCGCACGGTCCGCCATCCAGGATGAGCGGCGCACCCTCGCCAAGACTGAGAGCGACATGATCCGCCGTGGTCGGGCTGATGCCGCCACTGCGATTGGCCGAAGGGGCGGCGAGAAACAGTCCCGACTCCTTCAGCAATTCACGCATCACCGGATGGGCGGGGCAGCGCAACGCGATCGTGTCCAGACCCGCGGTTACCGCGGCAGCGACGGCACAATTTTCGCTCTTGGGAACGACGAGTGTCAACGGTCCCGGCCAGAGCGCCTCGGCAAACCGGCTCGCGAGAGCGCCAAATTTTCCGAGCTTTCTGGCTGCATCCAGATCAGGCACATGGACGATCAGCGGATTGAAGTCAGGGCGGCCCTTGGTCCGGTATATCTCCGCAACGGCGCTTGCATTGGTCGAATCGGCGGCCAGACCATAGACGGTTTCGGTCGGTACAGCGACTAGCCCGCCATCGCGCAACCGTACGGTAGCTTCACCAATTGTTACTGTGCCGTAGCGGCGCGCTTCCTCGCCAATATGATCATTTGAGCCTGACATGACCCTGCGCTATAGCGCTGCGGAAAATCAGGCAACAACGGATAGTCATTTCATGAGTTTTACAGCCCCCGGTCGCGAACAGAATTTTGTCCTCAAACATATCGCCGACATTGGCGAACTGGCTGAGCATGATCGCTTTTCCGGTGCGAGCGACGATATGGTCGAGGCCATTGTCGAAGGCATCGGCCAGTTTGCAGCAGGCGAGTTCGCACCCATCAACCGGATCGGCGACACCGTCGGGGCAAAATGGAATGATGGCAAGGTCACGATGCCCGACGGGTTCAAACAGGCCTATGCGCAATTTATCGAAGGCGGCTGGGCATCGATTGACGGACCGGAAGAATTTGGCGGCCAGGGCCTGCCTTATTCGCTGTCGGCGCTGATTCTCGAGACCTGCGGCGCGGCCAATTATGCCTTCACCTTGTGCCCGATGCTCAGCTTTGGCGCGATCGAGGCGCTCCACGTTCACGGGACCGAAGAGCAAAAGGCACAATATCTGCCCAATCTGATTTCCGGCGCATGGACCGGCACGATGAACCTCACCGAACCGCAAGCGGGATCCGATGTCGGCGCGCTGCGTTCTACCGCCGAACCGATCACCGAAGGCGAACATACTGGGAAATACCGGATCAAGGGACAGAAGATATTCATCACCTTCGGCGAACATGATCTAACCGACAATATCATTCATCTGGTGCTCGCCCGGACACCGGACGCGCCGGAAGGCACCCGCGGGATTTCGCTTTTCATAGTGCCTAAATATCACCTTGATGCCGACGGCAATCCCGGCGCGCCCAATGATGTGACCTGTGTGTCGATCGAACATAAGATCGGCATTCACGCGTCGCCGACCTGCGTCATGGCTTATGGTGAAAAGAATGACTGTATCGGCGAGATGATCGGTGGCGAATATGGCGGCATGAAAGCTATGTTCACGATGATGAACAACGCCCGCATCAACGTCGGTTCGCAAGGCGTGCAAATCGCCGAGCGGGCTACCCAGCAGGCCAGCCGTTTCGCCACAGAACGGGTCCAGTCTGCCCGCGCCGGCAGCGGCGACAAGACACCGGTAGCGATTATCGAACACCCCGACGTACGCCGCATGTTGCTGCGGTCCAAGGCCCTGACACAGGCCGCCCGCGCCTTGCTATATTATGCAACGTCGAGCGTGGACCGCGCGACTTTGGGTATCGAGGGCGCCAAGTCCCGCGCCGAAATCCTGACACCGCTGATCAAGGGCTATGGCACCGACATCGGCAACGAAGTCGCCTCGCTCGGCGTACAGGTTCATGGCGGCATGGGCTTCATCGAGGAAACCGGTGCAGGCCAGCATTTCCGTGATGCGCGAATCGCACCGATTTACGAAGGCACCAACGGCATTCAGGCCGCCGACCTCGTCGGCCGCAAATTGGGTCTCGACGGCGGCGAGGCGATGGCCACGCTGATTTCCGATATCCGCGCGGAGGCTGAAGGCGACGAAAGCCTGCTAGCACTGGCCGACACCTGCGAGCATATCAGGCAGTGGATGGCCAGCGGCGACGCATCGATCGACGACCGGCTGGCCGGCAGCTATGCCTTCATGACCATGCTGGCCACAGCAACCTGCGGCATGCTGATGAAGAAACAGCACCGGATTGCATCCGCCGAACTGGCTGAGGGCGATGATCCGTTCCTCAAGGCCAAGCTGGTCACCACCCGCTATTATCTCGATCATATTGTTCCCGAAGCGCTCGGCCTCAAGGCCGCTGCGATGGGCGGAGCGGATATATTGTACAGCCTGAACAGCGCCGAGCTGGCGGGCTGATCATGCCGGAAAATGGCGACAGGGACATATTGGAACGGATAGCCGGGGCGCTTGAACGCATTGCGCCGCCAGCCGCCAGTCCGGTCGATCTGTCATCGGGCGATGCCTTTCTGTGGGACGGGCGCGACCTCAAGATGATTGCCCCTTTCAACCCGACCGACATTGATCTCCTCACCGGTATTGACCCGCAAAAGTCGCGGGTACTGGACAATAGCAGCCGCCATGCGAAAGGCCATGCCGCGCATGATGTCCTGCTCTGGGGGTCGCGCGGTATGGGCAAATCGGCACTCGCCAAATCGGTGGTGCGGACGTTGCAGGTGCAAGGCGAAGATATTGCTCTGATCGAGGTGCCATCGGATCATCTGGAGACACTGCCAGCGCTGTTCGGGCTACTCGCCTCGACCAAACGCCGATTCATAATATTCATCGACGATATCGGATTTTCCGAAGGCAGCAGCGAACCGCGTACATTGCGCTCAATGCTGGAAGGCGGGGCGAGCCAGCGGCCCGCCAACGTCCGCCTGTATGTCACTTCCAACCGCCGTCACATCGTATCGCGCCAGATGAGCGAGCAGGATGATCCGGTCAACCCGCGCGACGCGGTCGATGACCAGCTGGCTTTGTCCGATCGCTTCGGCTTGCGGCTGGGTTTCCATGCAGCATCACAGGATGATTATCTGACGATCATCACCAGATATGCCGCAGCCCATGGCCTGACGTTCGAGCGCGAAGACGCGCTTCTATGGGCCAAACAGCGTGGCAGCCGTTCGGGCCGAGTGGCGTGGCAATATATTGTTGAACTGGCCGGACGCGCGGACAAGTTTCTGGCTTAGGTCTATTTGTCTGCCGCGGCAGGAGCTTTGGCAGCACCCTTGCGTGAAACACGCCAGATGATTCCACCAACATCGTCGCTGACCAGTAGAGCGCCGGTCTGGTCAAAGGCGACCATTGCCGGACGGCCGCGTGCCAGTTCCTCTTCATCGGTAAATCCGCTGAGGATCGTGACCGGCTTGCCCTCGGGCTCTCCGCGCTGGTTGAAGTTCACATAGACCACATCATAGCCGGACAGCGGCTGGCGGTTCCACGAACCGTGCCGCGCGATCACCGCGCCGGTGGCAAAAGGTTTACCGAGCGCCTGACCATGTGAAAATGCGAGACCCAGCGGTGCGACATGCGCACCAAGCCCATAATCCGGGCGCCGTTCATATTGGCGGTGGTCGAGATTTTTCTCGGTTCGCGGATCGACATAACCGCCCCAGAAATGCCAGGGCCAGCCATAATGCGCGCCCCAGCGCACTTCGGTGAGATAGTCCGGAACCATGTCGCTGCCGAGCATATCGCGCTCGTTGACAACGGTGTAGAATTTGTCGGTTCCCGGAAGATAGGCCATGCCGACCGGATTGCGCATACCGGCAGCGTAGATCGACTTTTTGTTGGTCGCGAGTTCGACCTGCAATATCGAGGCACGCTCTTTTTCCGTCTCCATGCCATTTTCGCCGATATTACTGTTCGAACCGACCGAAATATAGAGATGATTGCCGTCTTTGCTGGCGAGCAGACCACGGGTCCAATGGTTATTGGGCTGTTTGGCATTCAAATTGGCAACCTTGCGGCCTTCAGCCGTAATTTTCGTATCGCCTTCAGCATAGGGATAGGCGTAAACTGCGTCGGTATTGGCGATGTACAGCGTATCGTCGATCAGCTCGATTCCGAATGGCGAGTTGAGATTTTCGAGGAAAGTGAATTTCTCGTCGACCTGGCCATCCTTGTCACTGTCGCGCAACAGCATGATCCGGTTTGCCGATTCGGTACCAGCGCCGGCCTTGCTCATCAGATTGCGCATTACCCAGCCTTCGATTCCCTTGTTCGTCCGCGGCGGGCTATTGGTTTCAGCCACCAGAAGATCGCCATTGGGCAAACGGAACATGCTCCGAGGATGATCAAGGCCTTCGGCGAAGCGCTCAACCACAAACCCCTCGGCTGCAATCGGTCCTTCTCCTGCACCCCATGGCTCGGCTTTCGCGATATTGATTGTCGGAAAACTTTCCGAGCGGACATCCGTCAGCGCCGGTTCCACCCCTGTCGTCGCATCCAGTGGCAAGCGGGCTGTATCGCCACGCATGAAATAATATCCTGCACCTACACCGAGGATGATAAGCAGAATCGCGACATTTCTGATATGTTTCAACATGACGCGATATTAGATGGCGTCAAAGGTCCTGACAAGCGCGCTCTGTTATGCGTCGCGACCTCTCCACCAGATTACCAGCGCGACTAGAGCGCCGAGCCCCAGTCCGGCCAACAGACCGGCTGAAGGCTGTCCCATATAGCCGCCGGCAAACACGCCGACCATGGCACCGATCGCAATGAAGACGCCGCCGCCGTTCCGGTTGACGGGCCGATCATTGGAAGATTTGGAAGCATGTTTTGAGGGGTCAAGGTTCATGCAAAAAGCCCTAACCGACGATACGTCCCATGACCAGAGATTCTCCTCCAACTTATAGTCACCTTGTCGTTAACCCTAGGTTTTGAAGATATTTCCACTGGTCGATTGTAGGACCCGAGGTTCAAACCGGAGGCAGGGTCGCTTCCCGACTAAGGAGCCTTGGATGCAATTGCCCGTGTTTATAGAATCCACTCACTATAATGATGCCGAATTGCTGATCTCCAACTATGGCAGCGAAGCCGGGCTGGAGGCCGCCAACCGCGCGGACAAAAGCCGTTTACTCGGAAACCATCTGCATTATTGCAAATGGCGGCAAGTGGAGCGGCTATGCATTTTACTTTCCATCGACCAGTCGATTGGCACGGTCCATTAAATTAGCGGTCGGGCCATTAAACTAACGATCGGGATCGCAGACGATCTCGGCGGCGCCATCGGTTCGCACAGTACAATTGGGTTTACCGTCGATCATGATTCGACCGGTGCCACTATTGGTAATTATGGCGTTGCGCATGACCTTCATTCTGCTGCTGGCTGGCCCGCGCTGAACCAGCGTTAGCTTTTCGGCGGCAAGGTCCGGGCTTTCAAATATGCTGGCCCCCTGCAGTTCGACCCGGGCATCGCGCACCTTGCCGGCCATGGTTACCTGACCGCCGCCGGTCATCGCCACGTCCAGCCGGTCGGCATCGACCGCATCTATCTGCAATGTGCCAAAACCGCCGAGACGCACGCGAGGGGTGCGACCGGACAATTTATCGAGTGTCACCCGTCCTGATCCCAGATGCGAGATATCGCTGATCGCATAGCTGCTGAGATAAACAGTGACCGGAGCGTCCGCTTCATAATTGTCGCCACTGAGCGATTTGGCCTGCACCGAGACGGTCAGCTGCTTGCCGTTTCTCTGCAGCGAAACCCGGTCCAGAAGCTCTCTGGTCTCCCCTTCCGCCCGGGCCGACGCACCTTTGCCCGACGTCAGCACCACATCGACGCCATTGCCGATGCGGATGTCTTCGAATCCGAAGATGGAAAATTTGCGTTCGGCAGCCTGGGCAGCTGATGAAAGCAGCAGTGTTGCGGATAACAGGAAGATTGAAATCTTTCTCATATCGGTCGGGCCTCGCCAAATTCCATCCAGCCGAGCCAGCGCGGCGTTTTCGGTGCATAATGGCCCCCATTTGCGACCAATTCATACCCATTTGCTGCAATTAGGTCCGAAACCGGTCGATGCAGGTGGCAACCGCCGGCAATATGTTTCCACACCGGCTCGATCCGCCGTTGCCATTTTTCCGGTCCCTTGTCGGGAGCACGGCCATGTTCGAGAAACAGGATTTTCCCGCCAGGCTTCAGCACCCGGCGCATTTCCGAAAGCACCTGCTTGCCATCCTGCACCGAGCAAAGCGTGAAGGTGGTCAGGACAGTGTCGAAGCTAGCATCGGCAAAAGGCATGGCTTCACCGATGCCGTCATGAATCTCCATCTCGAATCCGCGATCACGCGCCTCTTTTCGCGTATAGTCGAGCAATTCCGCCGACGGGTCGAGGCCGGTCAGTTTCGTGACCTTCGACCGGTCGTAAAATTGCAGATTGATCCCGCCACCGCAGCCGAGTTCGAGCACATCGCCATCGGCTTTTGGCACGATTTGGCTGCGATCTTTCATCACCGCAGGTTGCGAACATGCTGTGCGGATCAGTTTCGGAACCGCGTATTTTTCCCAGAGATTTGCCATCACCGGAGAATCTGCCACATGCGCGGCAGAACGCCAAGCGATTTCAGCATGTTGGTCCGGAGCTTAGCCGCAGGTAATATCGCCAGACCCCATTGCCCGCGACTTGCACTTCGCTTTGCCGTGAATGCGGACATCACCGGAGCCCATGACCTTTGCGTCAACCGAACCGTCGGACGACAGTTCGACATCACCGCTGCCCGCCACCGATATGCTGGCGCTGGCGGCCTTCAGATCCTTGCCGCTGATATCGCCCGAACCGGCAATCGATATGTCGACTGATTCGGTTGTACCGGCAAGGGTCAGATTCCCCGATCCGGCAATTTTGGAGCTTAACGACGGCGTTTCGATATTGGCTACCCGGATATTGCCCGAACCGGCGATGCTCAATTGGGTCGAGTCGGTGGTCATCGCGTCGATTTCCATATTGCCCGAACCGGCGAGCTTGGCGCTCTTCAGCGACGGCGCGCTGATATAGATCGTGGCCTCGCCGCTATCGCCCCAGGATTTGCCATCGCTGTCCCGGCCAATTTTGATCTCGTCACCGGATATTTTATAGCGCAACTGCTCGATCGCCTCGGAGTCGCCTTCAGCCCGGATCGAAAATTCCTCACCGGTTGTGAATATAATATTATCGGGACCGGCAAGCGTGACGCCCGCGAAGGTACCCGGGTTGCTGGCGCTGCTCCCGATGGGACTGCCGTCAGAAAAACTGCTTGTGGTGCCGGTTGCCGCTTCGCCGACGGCATCGGCGATCGAGCCCTCGCAAGCCGCGAGCGCCAATAGCGGTACCAAAAATATTATGCTTTTCATCCATGCCTCCATTACTGTATTAATTAACTAATACACTTATATTCGGCAAGGATCAACTGAAAAATTGGTCTCTTCCGGACATGAAAAAAGGGCTGCCACATTGCTGCGGCAGCCCTTTGAGAATTTCGACGAACGCCGGAACCTTATCGATTAATCTTCTTTCACTTCATAATATTGCGGTGCAGCAATATTGAGAATTTCGAGAATCTTGGTCAGAGCCGTCGGCTCATCGGTTTCTTCCATCGCCGCCAGTTCGCGAGCGAGACGGCTCGATGCCGCTTCAAAAATCTGTCGTTCGGAATAGCTTTGCTCCGGCTGGTCATCGGCACGAAACAGATCGCGGGTCACTTCGGCAATCGATACCAGATCGCCCGAGTTGATCTTCGCTTCATATTCCTGTGCCCGGCGCGACCACATCGACCGCTTGACCTTGGGCTTGGCTTTGAGTGTTTCCATGGCTTCGCGGAGCGTCTTGTCCGAAGACAATTTGCGCATTCCTACGCCTTCCGCCTTGTTGGTCGGAACCCGCAAGGTCATTCGTTCCTTTTCAAAGCGCAAAACATATAGCTCGAGTTGCATGCCTGCAATTTCTTCATTTTGCAGTTCGACAACCCGGCCAACGCCATGTTTCGGATAAACAACATAATCGCCCACATCAAAGGACAGCACATTCGCAGCCATAAAAAGCCTTTCTTGAATCAATGGAAAAGAACGCTGGTCACGTTCCAAATTCGTAATTACGAAACAACCCTTTCGTACATATAGTTAACCACTGAAGATCATCCAAGCATCAGATGTTCAGCCGATTATCGCTATTGTGTAGCAGATTCGTATCAAAAAAGCAATTTTTCGTTGCATTGCACAACGTATCATGACCGGAATCGCCGATATCAGGTCACCGATTGCCGGGATTTTATTGCTTCAGCGTGATAATATCGGCTGAATTCAAGATATTATCCGAAGTTAATCGCCCTCGCCCGGTTTCTCGGAGAAGAAGGCTTCAAACTTGCCTTCCATGCCCTTGAACTCGTCGGCATCGGCAGGCGGCTCACGGCTGACCGTGATATTCGGCCATTCTTCGGAATATTTGGTGTTAACCTCAAGCCATTTTTCAAGGCCGTCCTCGGTGTCAGGAAGAATCGCTTCAGCCGGGCATTCGGGTTCACAAACGCCGCAATCGATACATTCGCTGGGGTTGATGACCAGCATATTATCGCCTTCGTAAAAGCAATCCACCGGACAGACTTCGACACAGTCCATATATTTGCATTTGATGCAGGCTTCGGTAACAACATAAGTCATCTGGTCGTGAACTCCCCAATACCAGGCTGCCATTTCAGGGCAATAATTCAACCCTGCTATTGTGCAATTTCTGGCACGTCAACAGTTGGTTTGACGGCTAATTCAATTGCCAGTCTGCAATTTTTCATAGCAGGATTGCGCCAGCGCGAGATTAGCCCGCCGTTCCGGTAGCGATAATATGCGCACCACGTACACTTCGCGGCCCTGCGGTACAGTCAGTATATCGTTTTGCCGCACCTTGACATGACCCCGTTCGATCCGCCGTCCGTTCAACCGGACATGGCCTTTTTCCGCAAGTTTGCGCGCCATCATCCGGTTATGGGCAAAATGCAGGAACCAGAGTAGCTTGTCGATCCGCAACGCCGGAAGCGCTGCGGGGATGCGATCCGCTGGCCTGCCGTTCAAGCCCGCATCCTATTTTTTCATGCTGTCCCGGAGTGCAGCCAGTTCGGCAAAGGCACCGCCAGCAGTAGCGAGAACGGGTTCTGCCTTGCGCTTGGCAGGCGCACCCTTGGTGTGTTTGTTCGGTTTTTCGCGCGTCTTGAACTGGTTTGGATTCTTTTTCCGCGCCATGCCCTTCCAGCGCCAATATTGCGGGGCCACCGCCGGTGTTTCGGGAGCGGGCACATCCTCTGCTGCAGCTGCAGCCGCTTCGCTGGCGACATCAGAAGCACTATCCTCTGGAGCGCTATCCAATGTGATAGGTGCTTCGGATGTAAGCGGTGTTTCGGACACTGGTGCCGGTTCGGCGGCCTGCGATGCCGGGCTATCCTCGGTGACGGGTGGTGCAGCCGGTTCCGTCTTGTCAGCGGTTTTGACGAATCCTGCCAGAGCGAGCAGCGCTTCGTGGCAGTTTTTCGAAAGACCCAGCGATGTCGCCAAGGCCGGATCAATGGCAAATATGGCGCCCTGTTGCCGGGCCTCGTGGGCTTGTTTTATCAACCGTTCGACCATGTCGACACGGACATATTCATCGCCGATCTTGCGGAAGCCGAGTCGCGAGGCGTGACCGGCGGAAGCGAACGTGCCTTGCTTGAGATGGACCGCATTGTCCGGCGCCTGTTCCAGCATCGGCTCGGCGTCATGGGCCGCGAACAAAGCCGTCCGCCAGAGCACTGCCCCAGGTTTCATCAGCGCATGATGGAAAATATCCAGCGCGCCGAATACCAGACCGGCGCGGCGGGCATGACCGCGCATATCATTATCGAGCGCGCGAATCGCCTGGTCGATCTCTCGCCGGGACAATATCCCGCCGGCATCGACAATCTGCGCGAACAGGGCGCGAACCGCCGCAGGCGTTTCCGGCTCATTGGCCAGCGCATCAATTTTCACCAGCCCCTGCAGATGCTTGTCCTTCATCGCATCGACCCAGAGTTTGACACGGTCGATCACCTTCTGGCTGGCTTCGGGTGCCATATCCTTGATCGAGCGGTCGAATTTAATTTCCGGCTGCAAGAGATTCTTGCCCTTGGCGAAGACCGCAAGCCGGCTGTCGCCCCAGAGAATAGCGGGCTGGCCCGCCGCGTCGGGGACCAGCGTCAACACGCTGTCGGGTGCCTTGGCAAGAGCGTCTGCATTTTCCGTCATAATCCGTCCCAAATATCTTTCTGCCGCCGCAAGCAGCATTTTGCGGTCCTCACTCCGGCTATCGGAAGGTACGACAAATTGGAAGCCCTTGAGTGTTCCTATTTCCTGTCCCTCGACCAGCACCATGCCATCATCATCTATCGCAACATCCTGCGACAGCGAATCTTTCAGCAGACCGCGCATCAATATCCGCGTTCTTTTGTCGACAAAACGCTGGGTCAGCTGGCTGTGCATCGCGTCGCTTAAGCGCGATTCCAGCGCGCGGGTGCGCTCGACCATCGCCTCCGGCTGCTCGACCCAGCGGGATTTTTGCGCGATATAGCTCCAGCTGCGAGCCGCCGCGATTCGCGCGCCCAGTGTCGCGATATCACCCTGAAAATTTTCCAGCCGGGATATTTCCTGTGCCATCCGGGCGTGGGGTATTCTGCCCGATCCACTCGCGAGATGCGGCCAGAGCGAGGCGACAAAACGCGCCTGATGGTCTGCGCCGACCTTGCGGAAATCGGGGATGCAGGCGGCCTCCCAGAGCAAGCGCACCATGGCGGGCGAGTCGGCGTAACGGGATACCGCCGGATCTTGCGCCAGCTTTTTCAAAACCGCGAGATCGACGGCTTCCGGCGCGGCATGCAAACGCTGGCGCTGCGGTTTTTCTTCAAGCGAGCGGATCAGGCCGTCGACCGAACCAAAAGTGGGTTCGGCATTGCGCCAGTAAAGCCACTCCAGCTTGGGGAAACGATGCGATTCGAGACGCTCGATATCTTCGGCCTGCAATTCGTCAGACGAGGCCAGTCCGGACAATACGCCGAAGCTTCCGTCCTTCTGATGGCGTCCGGCACGTCCGGCAATCTGCCCGATTTCTGCCAGGGTCAGCCGCCGCCTGCGGCGACCGTCAAATTTCCGCAGCGCCGCAAAGGCGACATGGGTGACATCGAGATTCAGTCCCATGCCGATTGCGTCGGTGGCGACCAGATAATCGACCTCGCCATCCTGATACATTTTGACCTGCGCGTTGCGGGTTTGCGGCGACAGCGATCCCATGACGATCGCAGCGCCACCATGCTGACGCCGGAGCATCTCGGCAATCGCGTAGACATCCTCGAGCGAGAAAGCGACGATCGCCGAACGGCGCGGCAGCCGGGAGAGCTTGCGCGGGCCCGCGTAGCTCAAAGTTGAAAAGCGCGGGCGGGTGACAATCTCGGCGTCGGGAATCAAGGATTCGATCAGCGGCCGCAGGCTTTCCGATCCGAGGATCATGGTTTCCTCGCGGCCACGGGCGTGGAGCATCCGGTCGGTGAATATATGCCCACGCTCGGGATCGATACCGATCTGCCCTTCGTCGATGGCGACAAAAGCAAATTCGCGGTCCATCGGCATGGCCTCGGCCGTGCACAGATACCATTGCGCATCTTTCGGGATGATCTTTTCTTCGCCGGTCACCAGCGCTACCCGGTTGACGCCCTTTAGCGCGACGACACGGTCATAGACTTCCCGCGCCAGCAACCTGAGCGGGAACCCGATCATCCCGCTGGAATGGGCACACATGCGCTCTATGGCAAGATGGGTTTTGCCGGTATTGGTCGGGCCGAGAACGGCGACAAGAGACGACTGGGCTAACCGGGACATTGCCCGTACAACAGCCGATCGGGCACAGAGTTGCAAGGGGCTTGCAACAAAAAGATTCAGCTGCTGACCGGATAGCCGTGATTTTACACGTTTCGCCGCATGTAAACCGCCTGCGCTGCGGGTTAATTTGACTTTAACCAAGTTCCTGCACAGAGGTTGCTCATATATAAGATGCAAGGCTATATTGTATCGCCAAGGGGTTCGTTTGTTCAAGAGTATCGACGATATCGACATGCAAGTTCAGGGGTCTGCGACCATCGCAGCCAATCCTCTTCTGTCGTCATTGCCCCCATTGAATTCTTTCCGGGAAAAAGTCGGCGAATGGCGTGAATCTTTGGCCGAAGTCGACTGGGTGCCAGACCTGGGCGTGGATATCGGCAGCCCGGCATGGTTTCGCGGTCTTGTAACCCTTGTAGCCTTGAGCGGTTTCGCGATCAGCGCCCTTCCCGACTTCGGTCCGATTGCCGGTCATCGCGCCGACCCGCTGAGCGGCTATCGCGCCGACCAGGCCCGTTCACAAATGATTGCGCCACTGGCTTATGGTTCCGATACCGGCATCAGAATGGCCGCAACCGACGCGGTACGCCCGCTGGCGGAAAGCCCCGAACGGCCCTCGATCGAGCTGGTCGCTACGCTAGGCCGCGGCGACAGTCTGCGCCGGGTGCTGCAACGTGCCGGCGTGGCCAGCGATGAAGCCGCCGAAGCCAATGACCTGATCAGCGGTGCGGTTTCGCTCGGCGATATCAAGCCGGGCACCAAGATCGACGTCATACTCGGTCGCCGGCCGGCGAAAAATCAGGCGCGGCCACTGGACCAGCTGGCATTTCGTGCACGCTTTGACCTGAATCTTGAGGTGCTGCGCGACGGAAGCCGGCTGAAGCTCAACCGCAAGCCGATTCTGGTCGACGACACCCCGTTGCGGATCAAGGGCGTTGTCGGCTCCAGCCTTTACCGGTCCGCGCGTGCTGCGGGCGCGCCGTCCGACGCGGTGCAGAAATATCTGCAGATCATTGGTTCGAAAATGTCTGTCTCGCGCGATATTCGCAGCACCGACGAATTTGATATCATTCTGTCCTATCGCCGCGCCGAAACCGGCGAGGTTGAAGTGGGCGACCTGATGTATGCCGGCCTCGAACGCGACGGAAAACCAAAAGCCCAGATGCTGAAATGGCAGAGCGGCGGCCGGACCAACTGGTTTGAAGCATCGGGCGTCGGCCAATCCAATGGTGAACTGGCGCGGCCGACCAACGGACGGATCACATCCAACTACGGCAAACGCCGCCATCCGATCTTGCGCTACACGCGCATGCACAGCGGTACCGATTTCGGTGGCGGCTATGGCGCACCCATATATGCCGTCAGCGACGGCACAGTCGTCCACGCCGGGCGCAAGGGCGGTTTCGGCAATTATGTCCGGATCCAACATAGCGGCGGGCTGGCTTCCGGCTATGGCCATATGAGCCGGATCGCGGTGAGCAACGGACGCCGCGTGCGCAAGGGCCAGATTATCGGCTATATCGGATCGACGGGCCTGTCGACCGGACCGCATCTCCATTATGAACTATATCGTGGCGGCCGCACGATCAATCCGCTGTCGGTCAAATTTGTCGAACGCGCGCAATTGGGCGGGCAGGAACTGCGCCGCTTCAAGGGCGAGCTGGAAAAACTGAAACGTGTCGAGCCGGGTGCCGCATTGGGCACGCTGAAAAGTGTCTCGGCGCAAGCGGAACCCGAACGCGAGATTAACCGGCTCAACAAGCCGCTCACAAGCTAGGGTAGCGCTCAGCCTGCAAACAGTTTCACAGAAGAGTTGAGCGGCGCAGTCGGCTCCGCTAAGCACTGTCCATGACACAACAAGCCGCTTTCCCGCACACCCGTTTGCGCCGCACGCGCACCCATAGCTGGAGCAGGGACATGGTCCGGGAGACGCATCTTGCGCCATCCGATCTGATCTGGCCGCTGTTCATCACCGAAGGCACAGGCGTGGAAGAGCCGATCGCGGCCCTCCCCGGCGTTTCACGCTGGTCGGTCGACGGCATCGTCGAGCGGGCACGCGAAGCGCGTGACCTTGGCATCCCCTGCCTTGCCCTGTTTCCCAACACGCCGGCAGAGAAGCGCAGCGATGACGGGAAAGAATCCCTCAATCCCGACAATCTGATGTGCCGGGCCACCAAAGCGGTGAAAGATGCGCTGGGCAACGATATAGGCATATTGACCGATGTCGCGCTTGATCCATATACCAGCCACGGCCAGGACGGGCTGATCGACGATAATGGCTATGTCGAAAATGACCGCACACTCGATATACTGACCAAACAGGCGCTGAACCAGGCCAATGCCGGAGCCGATATCATAGCGCCGTCCGATATGATGGATGGCCGGATCGGCGCGATCCGCAACGTGCTCGAACTCGCGCATCATCATAATATCCAGATCATGGCGTATTCCGCCAAATATGCGAGCGCCTTTTACGGGCCGTTCCGCGATGCGGTCGGTTCGGGCGGGCTGCTAAAGGGCGACAAGAAAACCTACCAGATGGATCCGGCCAATAGCGATGAAGCGATTCGCGAGATCGCCTTTGATATTGGCGAGGGCGCCGACAGCGTGATGGTCAAGCCGGGCCTCGCCTATCTCGACATCATCTATCGTGCGAAATCGGAATTTAACGTGCCGGTATTCGCCTATCAGGTGTCCGGCGAATATGCGCTGGTCAAGGTCGGCGCGGCGGCGGGAGTCGGCGACCATGACGCGCTGATGATGGAGAAACTGATCGCCTTCAAGCGCGCCGGATGCTCCGGCATACTCACCTATTTTGCGGCCGATGCCGCTCGCTTGCTCCATGGCTGATAAAGCCACCGATATTGTTCTGGAAACCGAACGGCTGTTCCTGCGCAAGTGGCGGCAAAGCGATATCGAGCCGTTTATGCAACATCTCAACACTCGTAATGTGATGCGCTGGCTGGGCGGCGTGCAGGACCGGGAGAAATTCGATGCCGCGATCGAACGACTGGAAGGCTATGACCGCGACTTCGGTCACACATTCTGGATTGTCGAGCGCAAGTCCGATGGAGAAATTCTGGGATTTTGCGGCCTGAAGCGGGTCAACGCACCGCAACCCAAATTGACCGGCGCCCATGAAATAGGCTGGCGGTTGCGCGAAGACGTCTGGGGCAAGGGCTATGCCAAGGAAGCAGCGACGGCCTGTATGGATGCCGCCTTCAGCCGCTGGAATGCGCCCTATGTTGTGGCTCTGACGGTCGCCGGCAACGAACCCAGCTGGGGCCTGATGAAGCGACTCGGGATGCGCCACCATCCCGAACTGGATTTTCACGATCCCAATTATGGCGAAGATCTCAATCCGACCATTGTTTATAAAATCGAAGCTGATGTCTGGAACTCGAAAGCATGACCAATCCTTTAATCCTGCCGTTCAATGGCAAGACACCCAAAATTCACCCCAGCGCCTTCATCGCGCCGGGCTGCAAGATCATCGGCGATGTCGAAATCGGCCCCGAATCGAGCGTCTGGTATAATTGCGTGATTCGCGCCGACGTGAATTTCATCCGGATCGGTGCACGCAGCAACATCCAGGACGGCACCACCATCCACTGCGACAGCGCCACACCGGCGACCCCCAACGGCAATCCGACGATCATCGGCGACGATGTATTGGTCGGTCATATGGTGATGCTGCACGGCGCGACGCTGGAAGACCGGGCCTTTGTCGGCCTGAGCACGACGGTCATGGACGGCTGCGTGATCGAGGGCGACGCGATGCTTGCCGCGGGGGCCACACTGACCCCGAACAAACGCATTCCCTCGGGTCAGCTATGGGCCGGATCGCCGGCCAAATATATGCGCGACCTTACCGAACCGGCGATTGCCGGCATGCGCATGGGCGTCGCTCATTATGTCGAGAATGCCAAGGCGCACAAGGCGGCCATCGACGCCCTGGGCTAGCGCAATCGGCTTGTCATCGCGTCCATGTCGGTCTGCTGACGGGCCACTTGTGCCTGCACGGCGTTCCGCTGCCCGGCAATGATATCGGTTCCGCCGGTTTGCCCTTCGGCCGATTCGCGTTCGAGCTGGGTCCGGTAAAGCGCGTCAATATCCGCCAAGGCTTCGACCGAAGGACTGCGCAGCATTTCGAGCGCAGCCAGCTCCATATGCGCGGCGACCCATGATTCGCTGGACACCGCTGCATTGCGCGCAGCATCCACACGTTTTTTTACGCCCGGAAGTTTCGCCTGAAATTGTTTATGCGCGGCGGCGCTTTTCGTCACGGCTGCATTGAGATTGCTTTGCAGCTCTGCAGGCAGGGAGACCGTTATCGGGGCGGGAACCGCCGATTCGTCCACCACCGCTACGTCTTCATAAGGGCGCTTCTGAAGCGACGGAAAATCGCCCTGCTGCATCGCGCAACCGGACAGCGTAACGGTGACGATAGCCACCAAAGCGGGGAGTTTTTTCATTGCTCAGTCTTTAGGATAGGCTTATCCGGTCTGCAACGGCGAATATCCAAGGATGGAGTGGAGCATTGCCGGGTCTCGTGAATAGCCAAAATCGCCTTAAGCCGGTTGACAGCACCAGCCTCATCGGTTAGCTGGCCACTCTTTCCAGCGTGGGCCGAAAGACTCGCGTTGACGTGCTTGTGCGCTGGAACCATAAATTTGAAACGGAAAAATAGCCATGTTCGCAATTGTGCGCACCGGCGGCAAACAATATCGGGTTGCCGCAGGAGATATTATCGCAGTCGAAAAATTAGCTGGTGAAGCTGGTGATTCGATAACTCTGGACGACGTTTTGCTGGCCGGAGACGGTGGCGACATGAAGGACCTTAAGGGTCTGACCGTTGCGGCTGAAATTATCGCCCAGGAAAAAGGCGAGAAGGTCATCATCTTCAAAAAACGCCGCCGGCATAATTATCGCCGCAAAAACGGCCATCGCCAGCAGCATACAGTGCTGAAGATCAGCGCGATCGGTTCTGAAAAGGCTCCGGCAAAGGCTGCTCCGAAAAAGGAAGCTGCTCCAGCTGCCGAGAAACCAGCCGCTGAAGCGAAAGCTGCTCCGGCCGAAAAAGCACCAGCGAAAAAAGCTGCTGCGAAAACCGAAACAAAACCAGCTGCAGCCAAGAAGGCTCCAGCGAAGAAGCCAGCAGCCAAAAAGCCGGCTGCGAAGAAAGAGGACTAAACCATGGCACATAAAAAAGCAGGTGGTTCATCCCGCAACGGACGCGACTCAGCAGGTCGTCGTCTGGGCGTAAAAAAATTCGGCAGCGAAGCTGTTGTCGCCGGTAATATTATCATCCGCCAGCGCGGAACCCAGACCCATGCGGGTCGCAATGTCGGTATGGGCAAGGATCATACCCTGTTTGCGCTCGTTGATGGTAAAGTGGAATTCCACAAGGGCAAGCTCGGTCGCAAATATGTGTCCGTTGACCTCATGGCGGAAGCCGCAGAATAACCGGATAATCGATAAAGGGTTATCCTCCAGCAGGATGACCCGGCAGGTTCCAAGGAACCACCAATTTCAGGGAGAGGGTCATCCTCTCCCTTTTTTTGTCTCTCCCTGTCATAACGTCACGGTCTTGTAACGGTGACCCGCTAGCGGGCTAATCCATCAAGGCAGGGGCGGCACGTGCATGATGATGGAGAGTCCCGATGTTTTCTGTAACACCAAGATTGCTGTTAAGACCCGGCTGGCCCGAGGATATCGATACGCTGTTCGCAGCGATCAATGATGAATCGCTTGTCCGCAATCTGGCACGCGCGCCTTGGCCCTACACGCGCGATGATGCCGCACAATTTCTCGCCACCCCCCGGCCTATGCTGCAGCCCAATTTCCTGATCTTTCGTCGCGATGGTCAAACACCACGTTTTCTCGGCTGTATCGGCTTCGGAGACGATGGCTATGGACATATCGAACTGGGATACTGGATCGCCCGGGAACATTGGGGTCGTGGCTATGCGACCGAGGCCGGCCGCGCGGTTCTCGACATTGCCAGGACGCTTGGCCATCCGGAAATGCAGGCCGAGCATTTTGCCGACAACCCCGCTTCGGGAAAGGTGCTGAGGAAACTGGGTTTCAGGCCGACCGGCCGGACCACTTCGCGTTTTTCAAAAGGGCGGGGCCAGGAAGCCGATGCCGTACAATTCACACTTTCGCTGTCGGAAGATGATTCTGCGGACGATGTGATGCGAGACCTTGCGGCGTGATGTGATTCTCAGGCAACTTTCTTCAAAGGCTCGGGGTTGCGCCGGTCGTCCAATGCAGAGATCTCGGCCGAATCGGTCTCCGCAACCATGATCGCGGCTTCATATTCGCTCTCCGCGAGCCGGATGAGATCGCGGTCATCAATATCCCACGGGTGAAAGCCCGGTTTGAAAAATTGCATCAAGGGCCAGAGCGTCCGCCGGAAAGGCGCCGGGCCAACCAGCGCATAATGCGCCAGTCCGGTCCACGCGCGGAACCCGGATATGCCATCTTGCCGTAGCAGGTCGATCACACCTTTTGTCCGGTTGATTGTAAAGCCGAGAGTGATTTTGGCCATGAACAGGCTGCGAACAAACCAGCGCTTGAGCGGATTCCACTCTCTGGTCACATAGAGCCAGGTATCATAAGCCACACCCTTATGCTCGACCTCTTCAGAAGCATGCCAGAGCCAGAGGTTGCGCTGATGTTCGTCGGCATTTTCAAAATGCTTCGGGTTGGCGATCACCTCCGCCGCCAATATTGCGGTGATATGCTCGATACACATGGTCGCGACGAGATGGGATATCTCCGGTCTGACCCGGATACCATTCACTACGTCAGCGATGGTTTGTTCCAGCCGTGAAATATCCAGATCACAGTCTGTCAGATGCTGGTTGAAGCAATGATGCTCGCGGCTATGGGTCGCCTCTTGCTGGATGAAAGCGCGGATTTCACCCTGCAATTTTGCCGGCACCCGGTTGCGGAATTTCCTGAGCGACTCGATGAAAAAGGTCTCGCCTTTCGGGAAGGTCACCGACAGGGCATTGAAAAAGGCCGAAGCGAAAGGATCGCCACCAATCCAGCGGCGGCGTTCGATCGATTCGCTGGCAAAATAGCGGTTACGGGATTTGATATGGAGATCGTCAGGCGTCGCGCTCTTATATCCATGATCGGACTTATGCGCATGATCGGGTTCGGTCGCCGCTCCGGCGATGGATAGTTTCCTGCCCATTTTTTTCGTATACCTTCCTGAAATTCAATATCAACGCGACCGCTTTTGGTTAAGCGTTTTGTAGATAAGGAAGGTTAAGGATCCGCGTGGCAACATGCTTAAAATGCTTGGTTTACAATTCGTTATCACGATGAAAACCGGCGGAATTTCGGGTTTTCCGCAAGGTGGCGTTTGAAATATTCTGGTTTATTTGCGCCGGTAGCGGAAATACCAGACATCATGACCCTGACGGCGTGCCTTGGCTTCGTAGCGCGTCTCCGGCCAGCCGCCGGGGC
Source organism: uncultured Parasphingorhabdus sp. (assembly GCF_963975555.1). Taxonomy (GTDB): domain Bacteria; phylum Pseudomonadota; class Alphaproteobacteria; order Sphingomonadales; family Sphingomonadaceae; genus Parasphingorhabdus. The sequence goes on from NZ_CAXBHH010000003.1 coordinate 312,441, forward strand.
GGATCATCCAGTCTTCCGGACTTTCGCACAGCCAGTCAAATTCGTCGCGCTGGTTCATGATCATGCAGGCCCATTCCAGATAGACCGGATGATCGGTGCCGAAACGGAATTCCCCGCCCGGTTTCAGCTTCTGCGCGATCAGGCCGATCGGGCCATGATTCATGAAACGCCGTTTGGCGTGGCGCGCCTTCGGCCAGGGATCGGGATGCAGTAGATAGACGAAGCTCAGCGAACCGTCGGGGATCCGTTCGAGCACGTCGAGCGCATTGCCCATATGCAGGCGAACATTGCCCAGATGGCCGTCACGGATATGCTGCAATGCGCCAACCACGCCGTTGAGATAGGGCTCGCAGCCGATAAAGCCGTGATCGGGCAGCATGTCGGCGCGCGCGGCAAGATGTTCCCCGGCGCCAAAGCCGATTTCAAAATGCAGCGGACGGTCGCCGCCGAACAGCGACTTGGCCGATACAGGCCCCTCCACCGGCACCGCGATTTGCGGCAGCAGCTTTTCAACCAGTCCGACCTGCTGATCGCGCAGGGCATGGCCCTGCCGCCTGCCGTATAGCTGACGAATGGTGGTGGGATCACCTTCTTTGGAAACGGTCATCCTTTGAAAACTTCTACTGGCAAGATCGTCCTCAGATTGCGGCTTTCAGTGCATCTACCAGATCGGTTTTCTCCCAAGTGAAGAAATCCCCGTCTGCCTTGCGTCCGAAATGGCCATAAGCGGCCGTCGGGCTATATATCGGCTTGTTCAGACCAAGGTGGGTACGAATGCCTTTTGGTGTGAGCCGCACCAGCTGCGGCAATATTTCTTCCAGTCGCTCTTCGCTCACCTTGCCGGTACCATGCAGGTCGACGTTGATCGACAATGGCTCGGCAACACCGATCGCATAAGACAGCTGGATCGCGCAGCGCTTGGCGAGACCGGCGGCGACGATATTTTTCGCCAGATAGCGCGTGATATAGGCTGCCGAGCGATCGACCTTGGTCGGATCCTTGCCGGAGAAAGCACCGCCGCCATGGGGGCTGGCACCGCCATAAGTGTCAACGATGATCTTGCGTCCGGTGAGACCGGCGTCGCCGTCGGGGCCACCAATTTCAAAGCGACCGGTCGGGTTGACGTGAATCACCGTTTTGTCGGTGATAAAGCCCTCGGGTAGCACCTTGTGGAACACGCCCATCACATAGTCGCGCAATTCCTCGTAAAGCGCAGGATTGTCGCTATCCTTGTAATAGCCCGGCGCGTGCTGCGTCGAAACCACCAGAGCAACGGCTTCGACCGGTACTTCGTTGACATAGCGCAGGGTCACCTGGCTCTTGCTGTCAGGCTCGAGGAACGGGGCTGCGCCGCTGTGACGATCCTTGGCCATCTGTTTCAATATCTCGTGCGAATATTGCAGTGTCGCCGGCATCAGATCCGGAGTTTCATCACTGGCATAGCCGAACATGATGCCCTGGTCGCCGGCGCCCTCGTCCTTGTTCCCGCTTTCGTCCACGCCCTGCGCGATATGCGCCGATTGCGGGTGCAGATAATTTTCGAAGGTCAGATTCTGCCAGTGAAACCCGTCCTGCTCATAGCCGATTTTCTTCACGGTCTCGCGGACAACGGTCTGGATTTCCTCCTGCGCGCCCGGCGCCCAGTTGCCGTCGGTATCAATCATCCCCGAACCGCGCACTTCTCCTGCAAGAATGACCCGGTCGGTGGTAGTCATGGTTTCGCAGGCAACCCGTGCTTCAGGGTCTTTCGAAAGAAACAGATCGACGATCGCATCAGAAATCTGGTCCGATACTTTGTCGGGATGGCCTTCAGAGACCGATTCGGAGGTGAAGATAAATTCTGAACGCATGGCAAAATCCTGATTTTGGGCCGAAACAACATCAGCTTTAGGGACATAAGGAAATGTTTATATGTGCTTTAACGACCGCGCACGCGGATAGCAATGGCAGATAGCAGCAAAAGCAGCGCCAGACCGAGCGACAGGATGTTGCCGTACCGCGCAAATAATGTGGGCGCTTTGGCCTGCGGCAAGCGGCTATCGATCCGGCCGGCCTGCCCCATCGGTACGCTGGCTCTGACCGTTCCGTTCGCGTCAATCACTGCCGATATGCCGGTCGGCGTGGAACGGATCACCGGCAGCCCTTCTTCGATCGCCCGCAAACGCGCCTGAGCCAGATGCTGCGGCGGCCCCCAGTTGCCGAACCAGGCATCGTTGGACGGATTAAAAATGAAATCCGGGCGATTGTCGCGGTCAACGACCTGACCGGAAAAAATAATCTCGTAACAGACCTGCAGACCGGCCTTGCCAAACTTGCCAAGATCGAGCGAACGGGCACCGGGGCCCGGCCAGAAGTCAAAATCTCCGGGCGCCAGTCGCGACAGGCCGATAGCGGACAACAGCGGTCGCATCGGAAGATATTCGCCATAAGGTACAAGATGGGACTTGTCGTAGCGCCCGATCAACTCATGCTCGGAATCCATGGCAAAGACACTGTTGCGGGCGCCGATCGCGCGGCCCTCCGCTTCGTCAAATTCGAGCTTGAGCGCACCCAGTACCAGCATATCGCCGGGCTTCATCAATCCGCCGAGCTGCTGACGGACAAATTCCGGCGGACGGCCATAATAATAGCGCGCCGGATAGCCGGTTTCCAGATAGTCCGGGATCGCTGCTTCCGGCCAAAAGATAATCCGCGGGCTATCGTCTTTCCGTAATGTCAGTTCAGCCAGCTTTGCGAGATTCTGCTCTTCATAGCCGGCTTTCCATTTGTCCTGCTGGCCGATATTGGGCTGAACCACGGTAATCAGAGGTTGGTCTGATGAGATTTGCGTCGTCTGATGATGCGGGATCAAAGCAAGCCCCGCAAAGATGGCGATCAACGGAAAGCCGGGTTTCCACCTTTTCTGGCACAGCAGCCAAAGGCCACCGGCCCCGCCAAACAGCAGCGCGGACATACCATAAGATCCGACAAACATGCTGAAATCCGCCATCCGGCCAACCGGCAGAGCAACCGCACCCAGCGGACTCCAGATAAATCCGCTGAAGACCCAGCTTCTGAGCCATTCCGTGATGATCCACATCCCGGCCATAGCCAACACCAGTGTCCCGGGCCTGCCCTTGCCAATCCAATAAGCGCCCAAGGCAGCCAGCGCAGGAAAAACTGCGAGATAGAGCGACAGCAGCACCACAGCGATATAGCCGAGCCATTCGGGCATCGCGGCCTGGAAGGTAAAAGCCTTGGCGATCCAGTTCAGGCCAATGATGAAATGACCCAAGCCGAACAGCCAGCCGGTTAGAAAGGCGGCTTTTCGGCTTTGCGCCTGCATCACTGTCGCCATCCACAAGGCCAGCATCAGAAGCGTTAGCGGCCACAGGTTGAGCGGCGCGAAACCGGTTGCGCTGATCCCGCCAGCGACAAGCGCAATGGCGTAGGGATGGCGAGCTATCATGTGCTGGATTTTTATCACCCGCGGCTTTTGCCGTGTTCGCGTTCACCATTCAATTGCTAATTGCCGCAACCGGCATTTGCTTGCTATTGTCGGCCCATGAATATCATTCCCCTTCTCATGCTCGTCCTGTCGCAACCGGCAGCCGACCCGCCCGAACCGCTCAACGAAAGCCAGCGGCGTGACCTGTCCTGTGTTGCCGTGCTCGCGATCATCGCTTCGGAACAGGAGCGCGGCATGGCGAGCGCATTCGATTATCCGTTGCTGACCGAACGCGGTGCGACCTATGCCGGTCTGGTCGGAAAGCGGATCATGGATGAAACCGGAAGAACGAAGGAGCAGGTCCGCGAGGATATTCTGGCGGCACTGGCGGCCGAGCAAACTCTGGGAAAAAATGCCGCGGATCCCGATGAAGTGGTCCGGCGTGAAATGACAACTTGCCTGCCTTTGCTCGATGCCGCGGTTCCGCCCAAGCCCAAACCCGATTTGAGCCAGTGCGCCGGAATGTTGCAACTGGCCTATGAAGAAGTCCACGACCGGGAGGGTCTGTCCAAGACCGCGCAGGATTTGAAGACTCTGGCTGCTGTTCTGGACAGCCGCGCCCGCGACAAGATGCGCGCCGAAGGCCTGAGCGGTCAGGAAAGCGATATATTGCTCACCCAAAGCCGGGAGGTGCTACTGGCCGACGCCAAGCAAAAAGCAGCATTGGGTCAGGGTTCCGATCTTGACATCGAACATTGCTTCACGCTTGCCGCGCCCGAAGATAAAGGCAAACAATATGAACATTGAAGCGAACACGCCGCTACGGCCATTCCATCTCGCATTTCCGGTACGCGATCTCGAGGAAGCGCGAAAATTTTACGGCGGCCTGCTTGGTTGTGACGAAGGCCGCAGTGACCAGCACTGGATTGATTTCAGCCTGTTCGGGCACCAGATTGTTACCCATCTGGACGAGCATCATGATAACCGTCAGCTGATCAACCCGGTCGATGGCGAACAGGTGCCGGTTCCGCATTTTGGCGTAGTCTTGACGATGTCCGGGTGGCAGGCGCTGGCTGACCGTCTAACCGCAGCTGGTATCGCCTTTGTCATCGCACCGACGATCCGTTTCAAGGGACAGACTGGCGAACAGGCAACAATGTTTTTTCATGATCCCAGCGGCAATGCACTCGAGTTCAAAGCCTTTGCCAGCGACGATCAACTGTTCGCCAAGGATTGACCTGACCCAAGAAAACTAGTCTTCATGCTCGCATTTCCAGCGTTCCAGCGCATCTTCCAGTTGCCGTTCGGCCATGTCACGGGCAGAATCACGGGGTAAACCAAGCGATCCGGACAGCCGGTCGCCGATCAGCGCATCACCCAATGCCATAAGAACCAGCGCCAGCGTGTCATCATGCTTTTCCCGGTCTTCGTGACCGTCTTCGCCAATATCATCGACCAGCGCATGAATGGCATCGACAATCGGGTCGAGCGCGTCTTCGTTGCCGGTCAGCATCATCCAGGACCAGAGCGCCGCCCCGCCCTGCTTGTCAAAAGCGTCGAACGTCAGGTCAACAATATCGCGGACAGTCCCTTCACCGGTACGGGATTTCAGGATCGCCTGCGCGATCATGCCGCAGACTTCGTCCGACAAATAGGCCGCAAGCGCCTTTTGCAGGCCGGATGCGGAACCGAAATGATGCAACAGATTGGCGTGGGTGCGACCGATACGGGCCGCAACCGCCTTTAGCGTGACCGACTGCGGGCCTGTTTCGATCAGCAAATCGCGGGCTGCTGCCAGCGCCATGTTACGGCTTGCTTCGGGGGACAGACGTCGCTTCGCTATTGACATTTATGTTAGTAACCTTATTATGAACATCCTGACTATAGGCCGCATTCCGCAAAATGGAAACATCCGATGAACATGCTTCGTTCCGTCAACGCCGAACCGGAAACCATCCAGACACCAACGCCTGCGGATCATAAAATTACGCCGCGCGACCGTCGTTTCGGACGGGAAGAGGGTTATGATCCCGGGAAATATTGGCAAAATGGCGATGCCGTTGCGACCGCTTTTTACAATTGCCTGTCGCTCACCTTTCCGCGTGGCGAGGCTTTTTTCATTGAAAGCGTAAAAGCATTCCGGGACCATACGCCCGAAAAACTGCAAAACGAGATCCGCGCCTTCGTAAAACAGGAAGTGATCCACAGCCGCGAACATCTGGCGCTCAACCGCAGGGTTGAAGAAAATGGCTATGACACCAGCCGGATAGAAAAGCGGATTACAGAATCTCTGGCGATGACCAAAGACCGGCCCGAGATAACCAATTTGGCGGCGACGATGATCCTCGAGCATTTTACCGCGATCATGGCCCAGCAATTTCTGGCCAATCCGCTGCATTGGAAAAATTCCGACGAGGAAACCGCCGATCTGTGGCGCTGGCATGCACTGGAAGAGATTGAACATAAGGGGGTCGCCTATGACACCTGGCTTTATGCGACCAGGGACTGGAGTCGGCGAAAACGCTGGCAGGTGAAAGCGGTGATGATGATATTGATCACCCGCAATTTCTGGGGCAACCGCTGGCGTGATACGCTCGACCTGCTGGCACAGGACGGCATCACCGGATGGCGGGTGAAAATGAAGCTGCTAAAATTCCTGCTCTTCAAGCCGGGTATCGGCCGGGCAATCATCATTCCCTGGTGCAAATTTTTTCTGCCCGGATTTCATCCGTGGAACGAGGATGACAGGCATCTGATCCATCGGGCCGAAAGCGAATATGAAGCGGCGATAACGGGACGACCAGCGACGGCCTAAAGCCAAGCCTTAAATGGCAGTGATCAATGCGCCGCTTTGCTGACGTCTACCTTGTCGATCCATTCCGGAAAAAAGCTGGGCTCGCGATTAGACCAGCCGGGCGCGGTCGCAGCGGCTTCGCTGATCGATTGCAGCAAACCCTTGCGGGTTTTCGGATGAAGATGGGGAAGCGACGCCGCCGCACAAAATGCGCCGGGTAACCAGGGACGCGATTCCGAACCAAGCAGACGCTCGTACAGGAAGCGAAACGCGGGAAAGCTGTGAATACGGCCTTGCCCCAGATCAAAGGCGGCCAGCACGATCAGTGACGGCATGAACGCTTCGATACTGTCGATGGCACAATCTTCGGGAATGGCTCGGCGGATATCATCAATGCGCCGGTATAGAGCCATTTGAACCTTGATCCCGGCCTCTTCGACCTTGTCGCGCGACCAAGTTTCGATCGCGTCAGACCGCACAAGCCCGACGTCCAGCGAACGCCGGATATAGCGTTGGGTCGCAGAACTAAAGCTCGCGAATTCCTTCATCTCAGCCAGCGTCATGGCGCCGGGAACCGCTTGTATTTCCTTTGGCATGTCCGCTCGTCTCCTTGTGGGTTCATCCCACTCAGGCATTTGAGCCGAACATGGTTAGTATTTGGTTAAACATGTGCGATTTAATCCCGCGCAACAGGCCAGAAATCTGGAAATTTGCGCGTCGGACCTGGAAAGTTTCGACCAACCGCCAGCCTCTTTCGACCGGTCACGATTCACCTAGAGACAATTGATACCATATTGGCCTAAGCTGCCTCGAAACCATGAATTGATTATATATATGAGAAAATTTGAACTGGGAAACCGCAAGCCGTCGGTCGGACATCAGGTTGCAATCCTGTCGATCCTCGGGTTCTGGCTTTTCTATGTCATCATCCTGACCCTGCGTGTTTCTGTCGGTGATTGGCCCGCACAGGGCGAAATGGCGATGCGCCGTATTGTCGTGACGATTTTTGGCATCGGCATCACTTATCTGCTCTATCTTCTGCTCCGGCAGTTCGAGGGCAAAGCCCTTTCGACCCGGATCATCACGGCATTTGCCGCCGCCATTCCCTGCGCGATCATCATCGCTGCGTTCAATCATTATGTCTTCAATGTCTATTATCCGGAAAACCTTTGGGACGATGCGCATGTCGAGGAGATGCGCAAATATATGACCCAGGATAATTTCGCATTCAAAGCGATGTTCGAAGATGCCACCTCGCGCTTTTTCTTCATCGTCAGCTGGACATCTTTATATCTGACCCTGAGCTATGCCGGAGAAGTCCGGCAGATTGAGCGCAAGGCCGCCCGCTTTGCTCAGGCCGCGCAGGATGCCGAGCTGCGATCCCTGCGCTATCAGGTCAATCCGCATTTCCTGTTCAACACGCTCAACAGCCTCAGCACCCTGGTGATGCGCAGCCAGCCGGAAGAAGCGGAGGAAATGATCCTCAATCTTTCGAAATTCTATCGCACCAGCCTGTCGGGCGATCCGCTGGAGGATGTGCCCTTGTCAGAAGAAGTGCATCTGCAAAATCTCTATCTGGATATCGAGGCGGTCCGCTTCCCCGAACGACTCCGGACAAAGGTGAATATCCCCGACGATCTGCTCGGTGTCCTCGTACCCGGGCTGATCCTGCAACCTCTGGTCGAAAACGCGATCAAGCATAGTGTCGCCCATAGTAAACGTCCGGTGACCATATCGATAAGCGCGCGGTCCGATGGCGACAATCTGATCCTGACCGTGGCCGATGACGGCGATCCGCGACCTGTGGATCTGCAGGATGATGGTACGAGCAGCGGTATCGGCCTCGCCAATGTCCGGGACCGGCTGGAAACCCGTTTTGGCCACCAAGCCGGCCTTCAGACTGTACGTCCGGCAGAAGGTGGCTATATTGCGCAACTGACCTTACCGTTGATGCTGGATAATCCATGATCGAAGACATCGAAGCCAAACCGCTCAAGACATTGATCGTCGACGACGAACCGCTTGCAATCGAGCGCCTGCAACTGCTCTGCGCCCGGCAACCGGAGATCGATCTGATCGGCACCGCCAGCGATGGCGAAGCGGCGCTACGCCTTACCGAACAATTGAAACCGGACCTGCTGCTGCTCGACATCGCCATGCCCGGCAAGGACGGGCTGGACGTCGCGCGGGCCTTGTCCGGCAAGCCCGATGCCCCGGCGATCATATTTGTCACCGCCTTTGACCGCTTTGCCGTCGAGGCCTTTGATGTGGCGGCGATCGACTATGTGCTGAAACCGGTCGAGAATGAACGACTGACGCTGGCCATCTCCCGCGTCCGCGAACGCACCGCAGAACCGCGCAGCGATGGCGGGGAAGATTCGCCCTGGGCCGAAGAATTCTGGGTTCCCTACAAATCCGAACTGCGCCGCATCGTCTCCTCCGAAATCGACCGGGTCGAGGCCGAACGCGACTATATGCGCCTGCACGTCGGCGCCGTCAGCTATCTGCTGCACCAGACCATCACCGGCCTGGAAGAAAGGCTCGACCCGGAAGAATTCATCCGTCTGCACCGTTCGCATCTGGTCCGCCGCGACTGGATTGCCGGGCTGCGCCATGACGGCGGCGGCGTGTGGATGGCCTGCCTGAAATGCGGCACCGAAATCCGTATCGGCCGGACCCATCTGGCAGAAGCGAAGAAGCTGGCAGGGCGTTAGCCGGGCATGTGATCAGACAAGCTATCGCGTGAGGCGCGTCGAGGGAACCTGTCTACCAAAAGCAGAGCTTGATCGAAGCAGATCAAAGGGGGTAAGGCGAGCGGCAACGTAGCGCCGCTCGCCTCATTTCATTGTCGGTGAGCCCAGTTCCGCATCGCCGCGGCCAGGAATTCTGCAAAGCCCGCCTGAATTTGTTCGTAGCGTGCGACAAAGTCAGGATGGGCGAGATATATATCCGCAAGACCCGCATAAGAGGATATCGAACCTTCCTGCCCCCAACTCGCTTTGACCCATTCGAAATGCCGCTTGACCAGCGGATCAAGCGAGTCCGCCTCCGGGAGAACGCCATCTCCAAATGCTGTCGCCAGACTTTGCTCAATATCGGCTAGCTCAGCCATTCTGGCCTCTCTCTCGCTCTTTGTCAGCTTCGCCATTTGGCGATTGCTGCTCTCGATATGACCTTCCATTTCGGGGCCATATTTCTCTACGAGCCAGGCTTCATATTCTTTTTGTGTCTTCGGATCGACAATACCCGGGTATAGTTCTGCATCCTGCATCACGCATTCTCCTTCAAGTTCGGCGATCGTGCGGTCGATCGTTTTCAACATTTCGGCGGAACGTGCCGCTTCTTCGGCGATGCGCTCGCGCTGACTTTTAAGCGCAGCAAGGCGATCAAAATCGGGGGCGTCGAGAATTCGACCAATATCACTGAGCAAAATGCCCAGTTCGCGGTGAATCAGGATTTGTTGCAAGCGCAACAATTCGTCGCGGCCATAATAGCGATAACCGTTCGCGCCCACATGCGCGGGATCAAGCAGGCCAATCTCGTGATAGTGATGCAGAGTGCGCACTGACACGCCAGCTATCGCCGCCACTTCTCTAACCGTATGATGTGCCATTTTTATCTCCTGCGAGTGTCCGCCGAACGACTCTATAATTCCTCCCGTCGCGTGAGGGTCAATAGCCTCGATGAAATTATTCGGCTTACGTCTGGTTCCCTATCCTGAAGCTGCAAACAGGACGGCCTCACCCCCATAACCCTGAACAGTCCCGGCAACCGGCAACGCGCATATTCCGAGAAACCCGTCGACAAGCGATCCGCCACGGGGCTATCCTGCCTTTTCATCTTTGCACCCACCTGGAACCATCGGACCTTGTCTTGATATTGAATATTTTCATCATCCTGTCGGTGATAGCGACCGGCTTGATGCTGCTCGCGCCGCGCCTGTCAAAATCGCAGGTCTGGCGGGCGACGGTAACGCCGCTGGCTTCGATCATCGGCAGCGGGTTTCTGGTGCTTGCGCCGATATTGGTGTCGGATTACGGCTATATCGCACCGGCTATCATGGCCGGCCTGTGTCTCGGGGCCTATCTGTTCGGATCGGCGATCCGCTTCAATATTTTTCACCGCAATGTCCGCAAACCGGTTCAGAATGACGGCGTCGACCGGCTGGAAATTGCCGCGTCCTGGGCGCTGGTCTTCGCCTTCACCATTTCGGTCGGCTATTATCTCAATCTGTTCGGCGCCTTCGGGGTCAGCCTGACGTCTTTCGACAGCACGGCCAATGCCAAGCTGCTGACCTCGGCCATCTATATCCTAATCCTGATCGTCGGCTGGACCCGCGGATTCAAGGCATTGGAGAAGATGGAATATAGCGCCGTGACGCTGAAACTGGCGATCATCGTCGGTCTGCTGGTCGGCCTGACCTGGTATTTCTACCAGAAGGCGAGCGCTGCGACCTTGTTCGTCCATCCGCCTTTGCTTTCCGGCTGGCCCGCGATCACCCTCGCCTTCGGATTGATCATCACGGTGCAGGGTTTTGAAACCTCGCGCTATCTTGGCAAGAATTATGATGCTGCGACCCGGATCAAATCAATGCGCCTCGCCCAGATTGTCAGCGCGGTGATATACATGATCTATATCGGGCTGTTCGCCTATAGTTTCGAGCGCGAACAATTCGCCCTGACCGAGACCGCGATTATCGACATGATGGGAATCATCACACCGATATTGCCGCTGCTGTTGGTGGCCGCTGCGCTTGCGGCGCAGTTCAGCGCGGCGATCGCCGATACCAGCGGATCCGGCGGGCTGGTCGAGGAACTGACCAAGGGTCATGTGAAAGCGCGGACCGGCTATGCGATATTGGTCGCTATCGGCCTGTTCCTGACCTGGAGCGTCAATATTTTCCAGATCATCGCTTATGCCAGCCGCGCCTTTGCGCTTTATTACACGCTGCAATCGGTGATCGCAGCACGGCGGGCCTTCCTGATTCCAGGCAACCGCCTCAAGGGATTCGGTTTCATCCTGCTGGCGATGCTCGGGACGATGATCATATTGTTCGGCAATGATGTCGAATCGTCGAACGCCTAGGCATTCGTTACGTCATTATCCTCTTGGCCGCGCCTGCGGATAGGTGCCCAGCACCCGCACGTTGTTGCAGTAGAAGCTCAACTCCTCGAGCGCTCGGTCAACGGCCGGATCACCGGGTGCACCCTCGATATCGGTATAAAATTCGGTGGCGGCAAAGCTGCCGCCCTGCTGGTAGCTTTCCAGCTTGGTCATGTTGACGCCGTTGGTCGCAAAGCCGCCCATCGCCTTATAGAGCGCTGCGGGAACATTTTTGACCTGGAATATGAAGGTCGTCATCAACTGGCCGCTGGTTTCCGGCTTCACCGCTTCAGGTGCCAGGACGACAAAACGCGTGATATTGTGTGGCGCGTCCTCGATTGCATCGGCGACAGGCTGCAGACCATAAAGTTCCGCGGCGAGTTTCGGTGCGATCGCCGCGGCATGCGGATCATCCTGCTGGGCGACGAAGGCGGCGGCGGCGGCGGTATCGGCATAGGCGACCGGGATGATACCGCGTTTGCGCAGATAGTGGCGGCACTGGCCGAGCGCCTGCGGATGGCTCATCGCGGTCCGGATATCGGCATCAGCGGATTTGGCCATCAGACAATGCTCGATCCGCATGAAATATTCGTCGACGATATACAGGCCCGATTCGGGGAGCAGAAAGTGGATGTCGGCGACCCGGCCGTGCAGCGAGTTTTCGATCGGAATAATCGCGCATCCCGCCGAGCCCTGTTTCACAGCGTCAATCGCATCTTCGAATGCAAAGCAGGGAACCGGCAGGCCGTCCGGCGCATAGTCGAGCGCGGCAAGGTGCGAATTGGCCCCGGGGGCGCCTTGGAAGGCAATCGCCTTTGCCGGCATTTCAGCGCCTTTTTCGGTCATTTTCTTGACCATACCCAGTGCGTTTTTTGGAAAGCTGTCCATCATGCCCCTCTTTTGCTGCGTTGCGATAGTCGAACGGAACATGGAGGGGCAAGAAATTAGTGGTGTGTCGGCCGGTGCCCATCACATTTTCCAACTATATTTGCGTCTTTTGCGGCAATTGAGGCCTTGCGTTGGTCCGTTGCCCTCTTTACAGACAGCACAAATTTGGCAGGCCCATGGCCGCCGCTCACTCAGGGGTTTGAGACAGTTTATGAGCAACAATAACACCATCGCAGGCTGGGTACTGGCTGGCGGCATCGCCGCCCTCGGTTTCTCCATCGTCAGTGGCAAATATTTTCACGCCGGCAAGCACGAGCGTCCTGAAGTCATGGGCTATGTGATCGACGGAGTGGAAACCGCCGGTGGCGCTGACGCAGGGCCGTCGATCGAAACATTGTTGCAGACCGCCGATATCGCCGCTGGCGAGAAGGTCTTTGCCAAATGTGCGGCTTGCCACACCATCAATCAGGGCGGAGCCAATGGCATCGGTCCGAATCTATACGCAGCCATGGGCAAACCGCACGGCCATGTCGCAGGCTTTGCCTATAGCGACGCGCTGAAAAGCGTTGCCGGCAACTGGGACTGGGCGGGCATGGACGCCTGGCTGACCTCGCCGCGCAAATATGCCGAAGGCACCAAGATGACCTTTGCCGGCCTGGGCAAGGCGGAAGACCGCGCTAATCTGATGGTCTATCTAAACGCGCAAGGTTCAAACCTGCCTCTGCCGGCTGCTCCCGTGGTCGAAGCACCTACGGAAGAAGATGCTGAAGCGGCTACCGCCGAAGCAGGCGCTGATGCCGAAGCTCCGGAAGCAGTTGCGGCAGACACAGCGGCGGCGGCAGAATAGGCTCGCCGCCCGGATTGCCTAGCCGCAATCCAGATCGTAAAATTGCTGGATAATCGCCCAGGCTTCTTCGCCGGTTTCGACAAATTGAAACAGTTCTAGATCCTTGCGGCTGATTGTGCCCTCGTCGGCCAGCGCATCGAAGTTGATCACGCGATTCCAGAAATCCTTGCCGAATAGCAATATCGGCAGTTTTTCCATCTTGCCGGTCTGCACCAGCGTGACCAGTTCGAGAAATTCGTCCAGCGTCCCGAAGCCGCCCGGAAATACCGCCACCGCTCTTGCCCGCAACAGGAAGTGCATCTTGCGTAGCGCGAAATAGTGGAACTGGAAACTCAGTGACGGTGTGACATATTCATTGGGCGCCTGTTCATGCGGCAGGACAATATTGAGTCCGATCGACTCTTTGCCGACATCCGCAGCACCGCGATTGGCCGCTTCCATGATCGACGGACCACCGCCGGAGCAGACAACAAAATCACGTTTGCCATCGCTGGAAATGCCGCAAGCGCTTGCTAGCCGGGCCAGATGGCGTGCTTCGTCATAATATTTGGCTTTCTCTTTCAACCGCTGTGCGATCTTAAGAGATTCGTCATCGGTCGCCGCCTCGATCAGCGCGTCGGCATGTTCCGGTGCGGGGATACGGGCCGATCCGTACATTACTAACGTCGAGCCGATGCCGGCTTCATCGAGCAGCATCTCCGGCTTCAGCAATTCCAGCTGGAAGCGGACGGGGCGCAATTCTTCACGAAGCAGGAACTCGGTATCCTGAAAGGCCAGCCTATAGGCAGGGTCCCGTGTCTGGGCGGTGCTGATATCGGCCTTTTCGGCAAATTCAGCTTCCTGCTTGGCGTGGTGAAAACGGTTGTCTTTGAGATCTTTGTTGGTCATGCATCCGCCCTAAAGCAAAGATTTATGGCTGACCAGTGACCTTATCCTCCTAGCGGCAATATCCGTTGCCGCTCATATCGAGATGAAAATGGTCCCGGTGCGCCGCATTATAATTGGGGCTGAGCACTGTGCCGAAACGCTTGCAGGCGCTGTCATGGATGGCCGCAAGAAACTGCATTTCCTGACGCCCGCTTTTCCAGTTATTTTCGACGGTTATCCGGCGGCCGTCGGTCAGCACAAAGGCCGAGACATCGATCGCATTGGCATGCGCATGTTCCGACAATTTACCCGATCCGGCGATATTGCGGCAGCTATAGCTACCCATGGTTTCGATACGCTTGAGGTCGCTGCCAAGATATTTGCGCGCCGCGCGTTTCACGGCAAATTCGGTCCAGGCGGCAAATTTGCCCGCCAACTCGCATTTCACCGGGCCCAGGTTGGTCACATCGGCTCCTACATCGAGCAGCTTGATACTGTCGATCTGGCTGCATCCACCACTGAAATGGCGGTTGGGCAAGGGAGAGAAGCGGACATTGGCTTTGCCGAGATCGGTGAAACACTGGCGAGCGGCGGGTGTGGGGTCAAATGAGCCGAGCCCCGCGGAGGGCTGAGGCCGTTGCGATTGGCCGCTGTTGCCCGCGGGTATCGCACCACAAGCGCTGAGTATTAAGGAAGCCAAGGCCAGAAGTCCTGCAGTCCGACCGCGGCGTATAATTTGTGATTTCATTTCCATGCCGGGTTCAATGACAGAATATGGTTAAATCCAAGCTGAAGATCATGGTTAAAAAATGCTTACCAGCGGAGCGAAACGGAGCGTGCGACAAGTTGCGACAAATTTATGCTGGACCAACGGGTCTGCGAATCACATGACAATATCATGTCCATTGTCCGAAAATTGAACAGCCTGCCGGTCTTCTGGCTGGTGCTATCTATCCCTGCCATTCTGCTGGTCAGGGGATATTGGACAGGCGACATAATCGCTATGGACATGCTCCATCCGACCGGCGAATTTTCCGCGCGGTTCATGATCCTGGCCCTGATCATCACACCGCTTTCGGTGATATTCGGAAACCGCCGTTGGATCGGGTGGTTGATGAAACGCCGCCGGTCCTTCGGACTTGCTGCCTTTGGATATGGGATGCTGCATCTGGTCTTCTATGTCATAGATATGGAGGCCCTGAAGCCAATTCTGGCGGAATTCTGGGCACCGGGAATCTGGACCGGATGGGCAGCGTTGATGCTATTTGTACCGCTGGCGATTACCAGCAACAACGCATCCATGCGATGGCTCAAGCAGGGCTGGAAGCGATTGCAGCGACTGGCATATGTTGCTGCCTTGCTGACGCTGGCGCATTGGCTGTTGATACATGATGGCATCGGCGGGGCCCTCGCCCACTTTATTCCGCTTTTGCTACTTGAGCTTTTGCGAGGCATTATCATATATGCCAGAAGAAACAATGATGCGAAGCAGCGCGAATCGCTGCAAACCGAATAGGTCTGGAGAAAATGACATGAAATATTCCGTAATAGCCGTTGCAGCCGCCACGTTTCTTGCCACTGCCGGCTTGTCCGCCCCTGCTCTGGCAACCGGCAAGATGACCTGTGAAGCGGGTCCGCAGTCCGGTTGGAAAACGCGGGCCGAACTGGAAGCCAGTCTGGTCAAACAGGGCTGGACGATCAAGAAGTCGAAAGTCGATGGCGGCTGCTATGAAGTCTATGGCACCACCCCGGAAGGCGATCGGGTAGAAGCCTATTTTCACCCGGTATCGCTAGAAAAATTGCTGGTTTCACGCCGCGGCGAAATCCTGTTCCGGAAGAAATAGCCGGTTTCATTCGCAACCAAGAACGCGCTTGACATGCTGCGCTGCACAAGACAAAGCGGCGCCGGGCCACGCGGTCCCAACGCCGCGCGAGCTCTCTGTAAGGAGAAGCGTTAAAATGACTGATACTAATGTACCGACGCCAGAATTGCGTCCTGACTGCCCGAATTTTTCTTCGGGTCCTACAGCCAAATTCCCCGGCTGGTCCCTCGACAAAATCAACACCATCGCCATGGGTCGCTCGCATCGTTCCGCGACCGGCAAGGCTCGCCTGAAATATGCTATCGACCTCAGTCGTGAGCTATTGGGCATCCCCGACGACTATCTGATCGGCATCGTGCCGGCTTCCGATACCGGAGCTGTCGAACTGGCGATGTGGAATATGCTGGGCGCCCGTCCGGTCACCGTTGCTGCGTGGGAAAGCTTTGGCAATGTCTGGATCCAGGACGCTGTAAAGCAGCTCAAGCCTGCCAATCTGACCGTCCTCGAAGCCGATTATGGCGAAATTCCCGACCTGACCACGATCGACAAGGGTGATGATGTTGTCTTCACCTGGAACGGCACGACCTCGGGCGCAAGAATTCCCGATACTGACTGGATTGCCGCCGACCGTGAAGGTGTCACCATCAACGACGCGACCAGCGCCGTCTTTGCTCAACCTATGGACTGGTCAAAACTCGATGCGACCACCTTTAGCTGGCAGAAGGTCATGGGATCGGAAGCCGCTCATGGCATGCTGATCCTCAGCCCGCGCGCCGTCGAACGGATTGAAAGCTACACACCGTCCTGGCCGCTGCCGAAAATCTTCCGCGTGAAGAAAGGCGACAAGCTCAACACCGCGATTTTTGAAGGGGCTACGATCAATACGCCTTCGATGCTCGCGACCGAAGATTATATCGCTGCGCTCGAATGGGCAAAATCGATCGGTGGCCTGTCCGAACTGCACGCCCGCGCTGACCGCAACGCCAAAACCGTCCATGACTGGCTCGAAGCCACGCCGTGGATGCGCAATATGGTCAGCGATCCGGCCAAATGGACCAACACCGGCGTCTGCATGGTGTTCCAGGGTGACTGGTATGAAGGCCTGAGCGACGATGCCAAAGCCTCCGTGCCGAAGAAAATTGCCGCGATGCTCGAAAAAATGGACATTGCGTATGATTTCAACGGCTATCGCGATGCACCGCCTTCGCTGCGCATCTGGTGCGGTTCGACCGTCGAGCAGGAAGACGTTCGCCGTCTGCTGCTCTGGATCGAATGGGCCTATGCTCAGGTGAAAGCCGAACTTTCCTAATATATGTGTCGCCCCGGCCACGGCCGGGGCCCACGCCAATGTCCGAGATATGCCGACATTGGCTTGGAGGCCGCCCTGCGCTGGCCTGACGATCCCAACAAGGAATCCAAGATATGCCAAAAGTACTTATATCCGATAAAATGGACCCGAAAGCCGCCGAAATTTTCCGCGAACGGGGATGTGAAGTTGACGAAATCACCGGACTGACCCCGGAAGAGCTGATCAAGATCATCGGCGAATATGATGGCCTCGCCATTCGTTCATCGACCACTGTCACGCCCGAAATATTGGCAGCAGCAACCAATTTGAAAGTGGTTGGCCGTGCCGGCATCGGTGTCGACAATGTCGATATCCCGGCCGCTTCCGCCAAGGGTGTTGTGGTCATGAACACGCCATTCGGCAACAGCATCACCACAGCAGAACATGCGATCGCGCTTATGTTCGCTCTCGCTCGCCAGCTTCCTTCCGCCGATGCCTCTACCCAGGCCGGCAAATGGGAAAAATCCAAATTCATGGGCGTGGAGCTGACCAGCAAGACGCTTGGCCTGATCGGTGCCGGCAATATCGGTTCGATTGTTGCCGAGCGCGCGATCGGTTTGCGGATGAAAGTTGTCGCTTATGATCCGTTCCTGACCGAAGAACGTGCCGTTGAAATGGGTGTCGAAAAAGTCTCGCTGGACGATCTTCTCGCCCGCGCCGACTTTATCACCATGCACACGCCGCTCACCGACCAGACACGCAATATTCTGTCGGCTGAAGCGCTTGCCAAGACCAAGCCCGGTGTCCGGATCATCAACTGCGCACGCGGTGGTTTGATCGACGAAGTGGCTTTGAAAGAGACCCTGGAATCCGGCCATGTCGCTGGCGCTGCCCTCGACGTTTATGCACAGGAACCGGCGAAGGAAAACGCCTTATTCGGTACGCCGAACCTGATTTGCACGCCGCATCTGGGCGCTTCGACCAGCGAAGCACAGGTAAATGTCGCGATCCAGGTAGCCGAACAAATGGCCGATTATCTGGTCAATGGCGGCGTCGAAAACGCGCTCAACATGCCGAGTCTTTCGGCTGAACAGGCGCCGAAGCTGAAACCATATATGGCGCTTGCCACCCAGCTCGGCTCTCTCGTCGGCCAACTCGCAGCCGACCAGATCAAGGGCGTTGCGGTTGAAGTCGAAGGCGCCGCAGCCGAACTGGACCAGAAGCCGATTACAGCAGCGGTGCTGGCCGGGCTGATGCGGGCCTATAGCGATACCGTGAACATGGTCAACGCGCCCTATCTGGCGAAAGAGCGCGGCCTTGATGTCCGCGAGATCCGGCATGAACGCGAAGGCGATTACCATACGCTGGTCCGGGTATCGGTAACCACCGACGAAGGCGAAAAATCAGTTGCCGGCACTTTGTTCGGATCTTCCGGTCCGCGGCTGGTCGAGATGTTCGGCATCAAGGTCGAAGCCGATATGGAAGGCGACATGCTCTATATCGTCAACCGTGACGAGCCCGGCTTTATCGGCCGCGTCGGTTCCACACTTGGTGAAGCGGGCGTCAACATTGGCACGTTCCACCTTGGTCGTCGCAGCGATGCACCGGGCGGTGAAGCGGTATTGCTGCTTTCGATCGATTCGCCGGTGGAAGAGCCAGTATTATGGTCCGTTTGCCAGCTGGAAGGCGTGAAGACAGTCAAGGCGCTGAAGTTTTAATCCTATAGCAATGTAGCAAAGAAAAAGGATGGCCTGAGCGGTTGCTTGGGCTATGGAGCAGGGCCATGCAAAAGCCATCCAATCTCTTGCCCGAAGGGTTCCACGACGCGCTGCCGCCTTATGCCGAGGCGGCATCGCGACTGGAACGCGATGTCCTCGATACACTGGCCAGCCATGGCTATGCCCGCGTGACACCACCACTTGCCGAATATGAAGATGGGCTGACCGAACAGATGCATGGCGCATCGCGAAGCGACCTGATGCGCTTTGTCGATCCGATCTCCCAGCGCACATTGGCGTTGCGGCCGGATATGACCATGCAGATCGGCCGTATTGCCAAGACAAGCCTGGCCGACCGTCCACGTCCGCTCCGGCTCAGCTATTCGGGACAGGTTTTGAAACTGCGGTCGGGGCAGTTGCAGCCGGAACGCAGCCGCTTGCAAATTGGCGCCGAGCTGATTGGCAGCGACAGCGTCATCGCCGCAAGCGAAATTGTTTCGGTCGCGATCGAGGCGTTGGAACGCGCGGGCGTAACCGGAATAACCGTGGATTTCACCATGCCCGACCTGATCGACATATTGGCGGCGGGACCATTGCCGCTGAACGAAGCCCAGATCGGCGAAGTCCGCGGCGAGCTGGATATGAAAGATGCCGGTGGCCTGAGCGCCATGGGCGCAACCGGCTATCTGCCGCTGATCGAAGCGACCGGCCCGTTTGACGAGGCGATGGCGAGATTGCGCGAATTTGATACGGACGGTTTGCTCGATTCGCGACTGGATGGCGTTTCCCGGATCGCCGCAAGCATCAAGGGGAAAGCCAGCCTGACACTCGATCCGACCGAACGACACGGCTTTGAATATCAGAACTGGTTCGGCTTCACACTTTATGCCGAGAGTTTTATCGGCGCGCTGGGGCGCGGCGGCAGCTATGAAATTGCTCGTCCCGATGGCGAACCCGAGGCGGCGGTCGGCTTTTCACTTTACCCCAATCCGCTGATCGATGCCGGTTTTGGCGCGAAAACCAGCGAGCAGGTTTTCCTGCCGCTCGGACATGATCAATCCGCCGGCGCGCGGTTGAGAGAAGAAGGCTGGCGCACCGTCGCCGCCCTTTCAGACAAGGACCAGGCCGAGGCGCTTGGTTGTTCCCATATTTTGAACGGCGATCAGCCGGAACCATTATAAGAAAGTGACTCTATGGCCAATGTAACGGTAATCGGCGCACAATGGGGTGATGAGGGCAAAGGCAAGATCGTCGACTGGCTGTCCGAACGCGCCGATGTCGTGGTCCGCTTTCAGGGTGGACATAATGCCGGCCACACGCTGGTTGTCGACGGCGCGGTCTACAAGCTTTCCCTCCTCCCTTCGGGTATCGTTCGCGGCGCTTTGTCGATCATCGGCAATGGCGTGGTTCTCGATCCCTGGCATTTGCGGGACGAAATCGCCAAGCTGGAAAGCCAGGGTGTCGCGATCAACACCGATAATTTCGGCATCGCCGAAACCTGCCCTCTGATTCTGCCGATCCACCGCGATCTCGACGCCATGCGCGAAGATGCCAGCGGCAAAGGCAAGATCGGCACAACCCGGCGCGGTATTGGACCAGCCTATGAAGACAAGGTCGGGCGCCGTGCGATCCGGGTCTGCGATCTGGCCCATCTCGACGATCTGGGACCACAGCTTGACCGGCTTTGCGCCCATCATGACGCGCTGCGTGCCGGCTTTGGCGAACCGCCAGTGGACCGGGAACGGCTGCTCAATGACCTGAAGGAAATCGCCGACAGCGTACTGCAATATGCCCAGCCGGTGTGGAAACGCCTCAACGAGGCACGCCGCGACGGCAAGCGCATCCTGTTCGAAGGCGCGCAGGGCGTGCTGCTCGACGTTGATCACGGCACCTATCCGTTCGTCACCAGCTCAAACACGATTTCCGGCACCGCAGCAGGCGGGTCGGGTATCGGACCTTCCGGCACCGGCTATGTGCTTGGCATAACCAAGGCCTACACAACGCGCGTCGGCTCCGGGCCATTCCCGACCGAGCTCGACGACGAGATCGGCCAGCGACTGGGCGAGCGCGGGCATGAATTCGGTACGGTTACCGGCCGTCAGCGGCGCTGTGGATGGTTCGATGCCGTGCTTGTGCGCCAGGCTCTGGCTGTGTCGGGCGTTGCCGGAATCGCCCTGACCAAACTGGACGTGCTCGATGGTTTCGAGCAATTGAAAATCTGTGTCGGCTATGATCTTGATGGCGTAACCTATGACTATCTGCCGCCGCATCATCAGGATCAGGCCGCGGTCAAACCGATTTACGAAACGATGGCCGGGTGGAACGAAACCACCGCGGGTGCGCGCAGCTGGGCAGACCTGCCGGCGCAGGCGATCAAATATATCAAGCGCGTGGAGGAACTGATCCAATGTCCAGTGGCACTTGTGTCGACGTCGCCCGAGCGTGACGACACGATTTTGGTGACGGATCCGTTTGCGGATTGAGGAGCGGCTTATTCCTAAAGACGGCAGCGGGTTGATGATATTGGGCGCCAGGAGCGTTGCGCAACGGCCATGAATGGCCTGGCAATTTTACAAATTGCCGGCGCTAATTAACTATACATCGCCTGTTCATTCGCTCAGTGTCACCAAGTTCCTGCAATCCTGTCACATTGGCAATGTGGTCGCTCTAATCGAAGTATTTCCTTTTTTATGAAAAGTTTTTTCAAACTCCAGTCACTCGACTTGGCGATCGATCTCGGTACGGCCAACACGCTTATCTATGTGCGGGATCGGGGCATCATGCTCAACGAACCGTCGGTGGTAGCGCTCGAAACCAATGACGGCGTAACGAAGGTCCGTGCGGTTGGCAGCGATGCCAAGCTGATGATGGGGAAGACACCCAGCAATATCACGGTCATCCGGCCGCTCAAGGACGGGGTCATCGCCGATCTGGATGTGGCTGAGCAGATGATCAAACATTTCATCCACAAAGTGCATGAGAAAAAGCCCGGGATATTCCGGCGTTTCGATATTGTAGTCTGTATTCCGTCCGGCTCCACCAACGTCCAGCGGCGCGCGCTGCGTGATGCGGCATCCAATGCCGGCGGCTCCGGTGTCTTTTTTATCGAAGAACCGATGGCCGCGGCGATTGGCGCAGGGATACAGGTCGCCGAACCCAATGGCGCGATGGTAGTCGATATTGGCGGTGGAACAACAGAGGTCGCTATATTGTCTTTGCAGGGACTGGCTTACAGCACTTCCGGACGGATGGGCGGCGACAAGATTGATGATGCCATCTCTTCCCATATACGCCGCAAGCATAATCTGGCGATCGGCGAATCAACCACGGAACTGATCAAACATGGCATTGCCAGCGCTGTGAGCCCGGAGGACGGCAAGGGCCGGACCATGCATATCAAGGGACGCGACCTGGTCAGCGGCATGCCGAAAAAAATTGCTATTACCGAAGCCGAAATTGCTTATGCCATTGCCGAGTCGGTGAGCCAGATAGCCGAATCCGTGCTCAATGCACTGGAGAATACCAAGCCGGAACTGGCGGCCGACATCATGGATCAGGGCATTGTCCTGACCGGTGGTGGCGCATTATTGGGACGAATTGACGAATATATCGCGGACAAAACGGGCTTGCCGGTTACCATTGCGGATGACCCCCTGACCTGCGTCGCCAATGGCGCCGGCCGGGCAATGGAAGACCCGCTTTATCACAATGTGCTGATTCCCGCCTAGGACCAGAAGCCCGACCCTTCCAAAGGGCGAAAGCGATTACGCATTACGACAAGCCATCTTCTGCCTTAAACATCATCTGCCGAGATCATTTCTGCCCGGTCAAGCTCGCCCGTCATCGCCGCCACCGTTACCGCCACAGCGGCATCACCCGACACGTTGGTGGTGGTCCGCATCATGTCCATGATCCGGTCAACGCCAGCGACAAAGGCGATGGTTTCCAATGGCACGCCAACGCTGCCGAACACCAAAGCCATCATGATCAGGCCCGCGCCCGGGATGCCCGCCGCACCGATGGCACCGAGCGTAGAAGTGATCGAGATCAGGACATAGTCACCAAAGCTGAGGTCGACGCCGAATATCTGCGCGCCGAACAATGTGGCAAGCCCGAGATACATCGCGGTGCCATTCATGTTGATCGTGGCACCGAGAGAGACCACGAAGCTGGCTACCGAATTGCTGACACCGAGATTGCGTTCGACGCAACGCAGGGTCACCGGCAGAGTGGCATTAGACGAGGCCGTAGAATAGCTGACCGCCATCGCATCGATGATCCCGCGGAAGAAGTCGAGTACCGGCAGCTTCGCGATGAATTTGATCATCCCCGAATATACGATACCGATGATCAACAGGCAGCCGAGATAATTGAGACCGACCAATTGTGCCAGCGAGAGCAAGGCATCCATGCCGAGTGTGCCGGCAACCCATGCCATCAGCGCAAAGACACCAAATGGTGTCAGTTCCATCACGATCATCGTGACTTTCTGCATCACAATGGCGCCGCTATCGAAGATTTTGGCCAGCGGCTTGCCGTCTTCCTTGGCCATCAAAATGCCTATACCGATCAGCAGCGCAAAGACGATCAGCGGCAGGACCCGTACGTCGGCCATCACCTGAACCGGGCTGTCGGGAACAATCGACAGGATCATGTCAACGGCGCTGGTGTCATTGGGTACCGGCGTCTCGCCCTTTTCGATCGCGCTTGTATTGACACCATTGCCGGGCTGAAAAAACGTCCCGAGCGCGAGACCCAGCCAGGCGGCGATCTGCCCGGTGATGACGAACAATATCATCGCCCGTCCGCCGACGCTGCCCAGTTTCTTCAGATCACCAAGCGCCGCCACACCGGCGACAAGCGAGAAGAAGATCAGCGGGACGACGAGCATCTTGATCGCCTTGATGAAGAAGTCGCCGATCCACTTGATGGTTTCGGATTCGGGGCCCCAGATCAGGCCGGTGATGACACCGAGAATCAGCGCCGCGATAACGCGCTGCCAAAGCGGAATTTTGAACCAGAATGCCAGCATATCATTGTCCCCGTTTTTCTGACCCAAGCCTATCGACTGCAAAAGAAAGCGGCAAGCGTTTCGGTTCGGCCTACATCCAGAAGCTGATCGCCAGACAGGTCGACAGTCCAACGCCAAAGGTCAGCGGGATGCCGGCCTTGAAGAAATCGGTGAAGCGGTAATTGCCGGCCGCGTATACCAGCGTGTTGGTTTGATAGCCGATCGGCGTCGCAAAACTGGCAGAGGCGGCGAACATCACCGCGATCACCAGAGGGCGCGGATCAACACCCAGATCATTGCCCAGCGCGATGGCTATCGGAGTAATGATGATGGCCACCGCATTATTGGTCACGATTTCTGTCATGATCACCGACAGGACGTAGATAGCGAACACAAGCCCCCAGGGTGGTACTTCCCGCAAAAAGGGAGTCAGTTCGGCAACCAGCAGGTCAACGCTGCCCGCTTGCTGCAATCCGAGTCCCACTGCGAGCATACCGAATATCAGGACCAGAACATTGCCGTCGATCGAACCCCAGGCTTCTTCCGCGTCGATACAGCGAGCGAGCAGGATCGCACCGACGGCCAATATGGCCGCAACCGCGAGCGGGATGATGTTGAGCGCGGCAAGAACCACCACTGCAACCAGTGCGCCAATGGCAATCGGCGCACGGTCCCGGCGGAAAGCACGGATTTTGGTCTGCCCGACGCCGAATAGATTAGGATTTTGATACATGCGGCGGATATCTTCGCTGGAACCGGTCACCAGCAACCGGTCTGCCGCGTGGATCCGCGCATTGGTCAGGTCTGATCGCGGCAGGTTGCGATAACGGGTCATTCCCAACACGCGCACGTTAAGCTGTGACAGAAACGGAATATCGTATAGCCGGCTACCAATAGCGGGATGACTGGGGGCGACTGTCGCCTCGACCAGTTCCTCGCCCAAAGCGCCGACATCGCCTTTGTGAACGATTCCAACCTTGAAATCTTCTGATTCTCGCAGAGAAATGAGCTCAGCCAGATCGAGTTGCACGACAATACGGTCGCCCGCCCGCAGTTCGTGAAAATCAAGATCATGGCGGATATAACTGCTCAACCTTTTGACCGCCGTGACCTCCAGGCCAGCCCGGCGCAGTTCGGGAACGGTGTAAAGTTTTTTGTCGATCACCGAGGCTTTGTTTCGAACGGTCAATTCGGTGAGAAAAGCGCTTTCGTCGCTGCTGTCAAACTCACCTTTGACGTCACCGCCGGGAAGCAACCAGCTGCTGAACAGGACCATCATGATCGTACCCGCAACCGCTGCGATCAGACCATAAGGCGTGATTTCAAAAATTCCGAAACCGGCCAGACCTTGTTCCTTGGCCACAGCATCAACGATGAGGTTGGTCGAGGTACCGATCAGCGTCGTCGTGCCGCCCAATATGCAGATGAAACTGAGCGGAATCAGCAATTTCTTGGAAGAGAAGCCGGTTGCCCGCGACAGCCGGAGGATGATCGGAATCAGGACGATCACCACCGGCGTGTTATTCATGAAGGCGGACGCGACAAAAGCACCCAGAAACATCTCGGCTACTGCCAGCTTGGGGCGGCGTTTGGCACGCTTGATAATGAAGCCGGCAATCGCGTCGATCGTGCCGGTTCGCAGCAATGCGCCCGAAAGAATGAACATCGCGGCGATCGTGATCGGCGCGGTGTTGGAGAATACCGAAAACAGGCCGTCGGAATCGATGATCCCGAGAAACAGGAACATACAGGCTCCGAGCACCGCGACGACAGCGGCCGGGAAACGCTCCATGATGAAACCGGCGAACAGGAAGCCAAGGATCACCAGGCCGATGATCGCCTTGTTCGCCTGGATATATTCGTTGATGATGTGAAGAATGAGGTCGATCATGGATCAGGAACAGCCTTCAATATAGTTCGCCGGTCCGGCCAGTCCGGCGCGGAAATCGGTGACTCGTTTATTAGCATTCGGCCCGCCGGAAGGCTTTGACGATAATTGTTCACCGCTGCCGTCGGAAGTCGCCGTCTCGAATATCATCTTGTACCGGCCGTCGCTGGAGTCGAGGATCAAATAGGACCCGGCAGCATCAAGATAGGGATGACGGTCAATTTTTATCCAGTCGCCATAAAGCGACACGATCTCTGTTTCGGTCATTCCGATGCTAGCACCGGATAGAGACTTCAACATGATGCCGGCGTCATTTTCGCCGATATCGATGCGCACCAGTCGACCCTCATTGATCATAAAATGGACACCGGGATATTCGGTCTCGTTGGAAAGATAATGGCAAGCGGCATATTCTTCATCGGCCTGCGAATGTGCCGATCGGTAAGGATCACTGAATCCCCGTTTCTGCAGCACAGCCTCGCTCGTTCCGATCTCTATGGAGCCGAGACCCTGGAAGGCAAGGCGGGGTTTTTCATCTGTAGCCCCCAGCAACAAGAGCGGAGCAAGCAGGAGGGTTGCTGGTCGAAACAGAGCTTTCATCCGCATTGTGCCCTGTGCATCATTTTCTGGTCTGCCAGAACCACGGCCATCATCGCCTCGACAACCGGAACGCCGCGAATCCCGACACAAGGATCATGCCGGCCCTTGGTCGATATTTCGGTCGCCTCGCCCTCCGGCGTGATGGTCGGCACAGGCGTCAATATGGAACTGGTCGGTTTGAATGCCACTCTGCAGAAGACCGGCTGGCCAGTCGAAATCCCGCCAGCCGTTCCGCCTGCGTGATTGGAGTCAAATCGCGGACCGTTGTTACCGGGGTGCATCGCGTCGGCATTTTCTTCGCCGCGCAGACGGGCGGCGGCAAAGCCGTCACCGATTTCCACACCCTTGGTCGCGTTGATTGTCATCATCGCTGCGGCAATTTCGCTGTCCAGCTTGGCATAGATCGGTGCTCCCCATCCGGCGGGTACGCCGACAGCTTCGCAGGCGATAATCGCGCCGATGCTGCTGCCGTCCTTGCGTGCACCATCAACCAGTGCTTCCCAGCGCTTTGCGGCTTCGGCGTCAGGGCAGAAAAACGGGTTATTGCCGATCTCATTGGCATCGAAATTCGCCGGATTGATGGCATCGCCACCGATTTCCGCAACCCAGGCCCGGATCGTCACTTCCGGAATCACCAGCCGTGCAACCGCACCGGCAGCAACCCGCGCCGCTGTTTCGCGGGCGCTTGACCGCCCACCACCGCGATAATCGCGAAAGCCGTATTTCTGGTCATAGGCATAGTCGGCATGACCGGGACGATAGGCTTTGGCGACTTCGCTATAATCCTTGGATCGTTGATCGACATTCTCGATCATCAGCGAAATCGGCGTGCCGGTCGTCTTGCCTTCGAAAATGCCGGAGAGAATTTTGACCTGATCCGGTTCCTGCCGCTGGGTCGTATATTTCGATTGGCCGGGACGCCGCGCATCAAGAAATGGCTGGATGTCTGCTTCGCTCAGCGCCAGTCCGGGAGGGCAGCCGTCAACCAGCGCGCCAAGCGCAGGTCCATGGCTTTCTCCCCAAGTGGAAAAGCGGAAAGCATGGCCAAAGATATTAAAACTCAAAACTCGCTCTCCGCGTTGATAAATTCAATTCTGTTTCCGAAAGGATCATTCACGAAAAAACGGGAATGATGATCAACCGGTTCGGCAGACTGTATCCGATAACCCGCATTTTTGAGCTTTTCCATCAAGTTGTGGAAATCGCTTGCCTGAAAAGCGGGATGTGCTTTCTTTGCCGGGCGAAAATCGCGTTCGATTCCGAGATGCACACGGACTTGCTCCTTCTCAAACCAGCAACCCCCATTCGCCTGCAAAGTTGCAGGCTTTGTGCGTTCGGGGATATCCAGGAGCTCACTATAAAACTCCCTCGCCTGTTCTTCTCCTGCTTCGGGCATGGCCAGTTGGACATGATGCAAACCCGTGATCATCAATCCAGCGCGATATCCGGCGCGTCTTCCTGCTTCATGCCGACCGTATGATAGCCGGCGTCGACATGATGGGTTTCGCCCGTGACGCCTGCGGAAAGATCGGACAGGAAATAGAGAGCCGAAGCGCCCACATCATCGATGGTAACGTTGCGCCGCAGCGGTGAATTCAGCTCGTTCCATTTCAGAATATAGCGGAAGTCGCCAATTCCGGAGGCGGCCAGTGTCTTGATCGGGCCGGCGGAGATTGCGTTCACCCGGATTCCATCAGGACCGACGTCATGCGCCAGATATTTGACAGAGGTTTCCAGCGCGGACTTGGCGACGCCCATAACATTGTAATGCGGGATGACTTTTTCGGCACCATAATAGGATAATGTTAGCATCGAACCACCGGCGCTCATCAGCGCCGCAGCGCGTTTCGCGACAGCGGTAAAGCTGAAGACGCTGATATTCATGGTCATCAGGAAATCGTCGAGGGTCACGTCATAATATTTGCCCCGCAATGCTTCCTTGTTGGTGAAACCGATTGCATGGACGACAAAGTCGATCTTGCCCCAGCGTTTTTCAATCTCGGCAAATGCTGCGTCGAGCTGTTCCATATCGCTGACGTCGCAGTCGATCAGAAAATCGCAGCCCAGTTGTTCGGCCAACGGTTTGACGCGCTTGGCCATCACCTCGCCCTGATAGCTGATCGCCAGTTCGGCACCATCAGCGGCCAGACGCTGGGCAATACCCCAAGCCAGTGACTTGTTATTGGCAAGCCCCATGATCAAGCCGCGCTTGCCCTTCATTAAATCACTCATCGACCTGGTCTCCTGAAATCAGATAATCGTCGCTGATAAACGCTATCAAGATGATTTTCCAGCGGATCATTCGCCAATTCCCCTGCGTGACGGGCGTTCGGCGAGAGCAGCGTTCAATTCCGCGCCGATTACCACGCCCAGACCGACCAGATAGAAAAAGATCAGCGTGATCATAACGCCCGCAAGACTGCCATAGGTCAGCTGGTAATTGGCCGCATATTTGAGAAACACCGGCAGCAGTCCGGTGATCATCAGCCACCAGCCGCTAATGAATACCGCTCCCGGCCATTTGGGATATTGGCGCGGCCGATATTGGCGGGGCGTCAGCAGGCGGAACAATAAGTAGAGCGTGGCAAAAAGAACGAAAAACGGCACGGCGTTGGAAAGCGAGAGCCAAAGCGCGTCGCTCTCGACCGCCGGAAAATAGGTGCCGAGAAAGCCGCTCACGCCGGCCACCACAAATTGCG
The DNA here is from genome assembly GCF_963975555.1 of uncultured Parasphingorhabdus sp. GTDB lineage: Bacteria > Pseudomonadota > Alphaproteobacteria > Sphingomonadales > Sphingomonadaceae > Parasphingorhabdus. Next base: position 341,394 of record NZ_CAXBHH010000003.1, read on the forward strand.
CGCTCAGCGCCAGCATCGCCAGAAACACCGATAAGAGAATCAGGAAGATAGACGTTAGGCGATATTCCCAGAACGCGCGCTGAGCCTGTACGCCATAGGCCCGATGGAGAATTTCCCGGATTGTCTCGATCAGGCTGGTGGTAGTCCACAGGCCGACGATCGCGCTGAACCAGAGCAATGGCCCGGTTCGTGCGGTCATCGCGTCTCTGATCGGATCGTGCAGCGCATTGGCCACCGAAGGCGGAACAGTAACCAGAAAAGCCTCGACAAAGTCGGTGCCGATCGCGGTCTGGCCAAAGCCGCCGACAATTGCGGCAGCGACAATGAAGAAGGAAAAAACCGCGAGCAGCGACATATAGGCAAAATTACCGGCAAAGGTAAAACCGTCATGATAGACGCCCACGGCGGTGCGCTCGATGATGATGAAGGCGCGTCGAACCGGGCTTTCATCCGCAAGTCTTTCGCCAGCTCTATTGCTGGACGGCCCCGACTCCCCCCTGCCCCGGCGCCGGGCCTCAGGAGAGAGTTCAGACTGGGGATTCCTGCTCAAGCCTACACACCCAAGCTGGCGCGCGGATTCTCTTCTAGATTCCAGTCTTTCACAAATTTTGCGAGTTGGTCGTCTTTGTCCGGCAGAGCTATCATCAAAGTGACCAGCTGATTTCCGCGGACTCCCGATTTTCCATGAAAGCCCTTGTTTTTCAGCCGCAACGTCTTGCCGGAATCCGACCCGGGAGGGATCGAAAGCATCACCGGTCCATCCACGGTCGGGACCTTGACCTTGGCACCTTGCACTGCCTCTTTCAGAGTGATCGGCAGTTCGAGCCTAATATTGTCGCCATCACGTTCAAAAAAAGGATGGGAATTGATATGTATGGTGACAATCGCATCACCATTCCCGCCCGGTCCGGGCCGACCCTTGCCGCTGAGGCGCATTTGCGTGCCTTCCTCGACGCCCTTGGGCAAAGTGAGGTCAATGGTCTTGCCATCTTCCAGCGTGATCCGCTGTTTTTGCAGCGTTGCAGCAGCGATGAATTCTACCTTCAGCCGGTAGGCGACATTAGCGCCCTTGGCTGGCGGTGCGCTGCGCTGGCGGTTACCGAAAGGCGAACCACCGGCTCCGCCGCCGCCACCGCCGCCAAAAAGACCTTCGAAAATATCACCGAAATCTGCGCCGGCATTGCCGAAATCAGGTTGCTGGCCGCCCGGACGACGTTGATATCCGCCCCCGCCGCCATAGCCGAAGGGCGCGGTTGGATTACCTTCCCCGTCAATTTCTCCGCGATCAAATTGTCCGCGCTTTTCCTTGTCCAGCAACAGATCATAAGCCTTGGTGACGTCGGAGAAACGCTCCGTCGCCTTGGGATTATCCTTGTTCTTGTCCGGGTGCAGTTCCTTGGCGAGCTTGCGATAAGCGGACTTAATCTCCTTGTCGCTTGCGCCCTTGGCAACGCCCAATGCTTGATAGGGATCTATCATTATTTAACCTTTTTCAAATCCTTACCATGCTGAGATTGGCATTTTCCGCCAATTTTTCAACTCTACTGTCTTATTCGGGCATAACGGCATCTGCAACCTTGTTATGTCGCGTGAAACGCAGCAGCAGATAAAGAACCAGTCCCAATGGCCCCAGCATAAGAACAAACAACAAGATAGGTATCTGCAGCCAGCGTGCAAACCCGTATTTATCCGCATTGCGCGCGACCCATAGACCGACAAACAGGTCAAAGGCCAGATAGTGAATCCATCCCACCGTCGCCCCGCCAGGGCTGGACAGCAGTTGCTGGACACCCGCCAGGGTTGAAAAGTCCGGAAAACCGCCGCCGCCACCATCAATCATGCCGGTCATCAACGGGATGATGATCACTGCATAGGCACAGGCCAGAAGACCGATGCCGCCGTAGAACAGGCCAGTCAGTATCGCTTCCCCGCGTGGCGCAAACGCAAGAATCAACCACATCAGCAATGCGTAATTATTACTGAACGTAAAAATCAGGTCCCAGTTCATGATGCCCACCCCTTTGCGATATATCTAGCAGAAACCCGCGCCTTGTCGCAGATCAAATTTTTGTTTGTTTGCGGGTCGTCGACAGGATGTTACAGAATGACTCATGACCAATCCATTTTCACTATTCGACACGTGGTTCACCGAAGCACGCACCACTGAAATCAATGACAGCAATGCGATGACCATCGCCACCGCCGATGCCGAGGGGCAGCCCTCAGCGCGGATGGTGTTGCTCAAAGGCCATGGCCCCGACGGCTTCATCTTCTACACCAACCAGCAAAGCCGCAAGGCCGGCGATATCGGTGAAAACCCCAAGGCCGCGATATTGTTCCACTGGAAAAGCCTGCGCCGCCAGATCCGGATTGAAGGCCATATATCGACGGTAGCAGATAGTCTGGCCGATGCTTATTTTGCTTCCCGCAGCCGGGATTCACAGCTCGGGGCCTGGGCCTCGGACCAATCCCGCCCGCTCGCTGATCGGGCCACCTTCGAAGCCCGGTTCGCGGAAATGACCCAGCGGTTTGACGGCAGCGATGTTCCCCGTCCGCCGCACTGGTCGGGCTATTGCCTTACCCCCGCACGATTTGAATTCTGGCAGGACCGGGCCCACCGGCTGCACGAACGGCGGACCTTTGTCCGCGATGGTGACGACTGGACGGAAGGACTGCTCTACCCATGAGGAATCTGCCTTATTATCATGTCGATGCTTTTGCCGACCGTCCCTTTACCGGCAACCAGGCCGCAGTAATGCCGCTCGAAAGCTGGCTTGATGACTCGGTTCTGCAGGCCATTGGCGAAGAAAATAATTTTGCCGAGACCGCTTTTTACCTGCCCGACGCAAGCCATGCAGCAGATTACGAACTGCGCTGGTTCACCCCCACCGTGGAAATCGCGCTCTGCGGCCATGCAACGCTCGCCAGCGGCCATGTCATATTGTCCCAGGACCCTGCGCTGCAACAAGTCACTTTCCGGACACGAAAAGCCGGTATATTGACGGTGAAGCGCGAGGCAGGTGGCTATGCGCTGGACCTTCCTGCTTACGCCCCATCTCCCAAATCCATGCCGGAAATAGTCGCTTTGGTCGGTGGCAGCCCAGTCGAAACGCAATTTCATGAAGGGCGCTATCATGTTCTTCGCTATGCCGATGCCGGCGATGTTCTGACACTGAAACCGGACCTCAAAGCCCTCGCCGTACTCGGCAATGCGCAATTCATCTGCACCGCACCCGGCAAGGATACCGATGTACTGAGCCGGGTTTTCGTACCCGGCGGCGGGGTTGACGAGGATAGTGTGACCGGTTCGGCCCATGCCGTCTTGACGCCTTATTGGGCGAAGCAATTGGGCCCCGACAATTTCACCGCTTATCAGGCAAGCCAGCGCGGAGGCTATGTGAATTGCCGCCTCGACGGCGACCGGGCCTGGCTGGGCGGAAAATGTGTGACCGTGGTGGAAGGCACCTTTCGCCTGTAGCGACCCGAAGCAAGCGCCAAACGAAGCGGACGTTTAGCTCCTTGTCGGAAACTGCGCCATAATCCGCCCGATCTGCGCGCTCATCGGCGCGAGGACATCATCTTGCGTCTTGCCGAGCCGGACCACGGTCAGCTGTTGCTCGGGCGAGACAACAATCTGCTGTCCCAGATGACCAAGAGCAGCGAATATCGTGTCAGGTCCGTTGTCGGGAAACAATATCTGGTTGCGGCCTTCGGGACGTTTCTTGTTGAGCCAGATATGGCCGCCATAAGCCGGATCGTTTGGCGACGATTTTTTCATGAATCTCACCCAGCTGACCGGCAAATGCTGAGCGCCTTTGCGGGCACCGTTGTGACGCAGAAATTCTCCGAATGTGGCATAATCCCTTGCGGTGGCATGAAGGAAACTGCCGCCCAGAAAGGTACCATTCGGATCGAATTCGGGATAAGTGCCATCCATTCCCAGAGGCTCGAGCAGTCGCCCCCGGATGAAGCGCAAGGTGACATCACGCCGGACCAGCGGGTCAGTGCTCTCGGTCAAGGTGCGGGTAATGATGTCGGAAAGAATGATGCTGGTGGCGCTGCTATATTCGAACTTCTCCCCCGGTTTGGCTTCCATCGGGCGGGCCTCGGCATAAGCGGCTGTATCTTGCGCGCCATCCATGAACAGCATCCGGTTGGTATCTGCCTCGAAAACGGTCTTCCCGTCCTCTCCGGCCACTTCCGTATGATCAAGCCCGGACGACATGTGAAGCAAATGGCGCAGGGTTATGTCGCCGCGCGGATCGCCCGGTCTTTGCCACGCGGGCACGGGAGCCGGATCATCGAGCACTAGCCGCCCATCCGCGACCAGAAAGCCAATCAGCGCACTGGTAAAGCTTTTTGCCATCGACCAGCTGATGAACCGCGTGTCTTCGTCATAGCCCTCGGCATAGCGCTCGGCGATGATTTTTCCCTGGTACATGATCAGAAAGGCCCGCGTCTCCGCCATCGCCGGATCTTCGAACAATGGCGCAATTGCCGCATCGAGACGCGCCTTGGCGATCGGGCTATCGTCCGAGACATAGGCCAGTTCCGCGGTGCTTTTCTGCGGTGCCGCCTTGGTTTCGCCATTCCCTCCGCAACTGGAAAGGGCGAGCATGAGGGCCGGTATCAAGGCGAGTTTAATCTTGTGCATATTGCATCGTTGCACCAATAGAAGCCGCTATGGCAACTGTAAAAGACACATCCCGAGCGCCCCGAAGCAGGATGCGGATCGCGCTATATGCCGCTGCGCTGTTCCTGCTCATCCTGATCGCCCTGTTCGCGTATAATTACAACAGCATCAGGGGACAGCTGGACGTCGGCACCGGTTATGGAGCGCGGGTTGCCTGTTCCTGCCACTTTGTCGGCGGACGGGATATCGAGGATTGCGGCAAGGACTTCGAGCCGGGCATGGAAGTGATTAGCTTGTCGTTGGATGAAGAGCGCAAAAGGGTGACGGCCTCTGCCTTGCTGATGGAGACGGCTACTGCCGAGTTTCGCGAAGGCTGGGGCTGCGTGATGCTAACCGACGAACAGGTACAGGCCGAATAAACTAAACTTCGACGCCTGCCAGCCATTGCTGCTCAACCGCATCGGTGCAGTCTATCCAGCCGCCACCCAACACCCGTTCCTTGTGATAGAAAACAGCGGCTTGCCCCGGAGACACGCCGAATTCCGGATTGTGGAATTGCAGTTTTTCCCCTTCCAGCCGGGCCAGAGTCGGCTTCGCCATCGAACGGACTTTAACGTCGACCGGGCCGGCATAGTCGCCGCCGATCCAGTTGATGTCGCGAAGAGAGGCTGACGCAATCGCCAAAGCGGCTTTCGGGCCGACAATCACGCGCTTCGCTTCCGGTTCCAGCCGAATCACATAGAGCGGCTCGGCCTGTCCGCCGATTTCCAGTCCCTTGCGTTGCCCCACGGTATAATGGATGAGTCCCTTATGCCGGCCCATGGACGTTCCATCGATATGGACAATCTCGCCATCATCGTCCGCGTCCGGACGCAATTTGCGCACGACGCTGGCATAGTCGCCATTGGGAACGAAACAGATATCCTGACTGTCCGGCTTGAAGGCCACAGCCAATCCCATGTCCTCGGCGATTTCGCGGACTTGTGTCTTGGGCATATCGCCCAGCGGGAAACGCAGATAGTCTAGCTGATCCTGCGTAGTTGCAAAAAGAAAGTAGCTCTGGTCGCGAGCCGGATCTAGCGCGCGGTGCAATTCAGCCCCGGTCGGTGTCTCAACCCGGCGGACATAATGTCCGGTCGCCAGACAGTCGGCGCCCAGTTCGCGAGACAATTGCAACAGATCGGTGAATTTGACGCCCATATTACATTGCACGCAGGGAATCGGGGTTCGGCCCGCCATATATTCATCGGCAAAGACATCCATTACCGAATCCTTGAACCGACTGGCGTGGTCAAAAACATAATGGGCAATGCCAAGCCGGTCGGCCACGGCGCGCGCGTCACGAATATCCTGTCCCGCACAACAGCTGCCAACCCGTCCCACGGCTTCACCATGGTCATATAGCTGCAAAGTAATCCCGATGGTCTCGGCACCGGTTCGCGCTGCCAAGGCCGCGACTACACTCGAATCGACCCCGCCAGACATGGCGACAACAATGCGCTTGCCCGTCAGATCGTCACCGAGCTGAAAATTTCCATTCATTTTGTCTGTCATAATGAATGCAGCCCATAAAGAAGTCCTGCCGTTTGCGCCAGTGCTGCGAGCTTATCCTCTTTTGCACCCCTATGTGGTCCATTTTGACACGAATCGGACGGTTAGGCGAAAGGAATTCTTAACTAGTCCTAAGGCCGCGTAAACATCCCTTTTACACAAGTTTATACCTTCGCTGCTAGACCAGCGTCTATGGATTTGAACTTTCCCCATAAGACCCTGAAACGGATGGCTTTAGATGAAAGCAATACGGTTGCTCCGCGAGTTTCGGATCATCGGTCATTGCTCGCTCACGCCATAGAGCGACAATCATCTAGCCAATCCGCACGGAATTATGTTGCGGCGAGTCGGGGGGGGCCAGGTCTCCCATCAGCAGCTCCAACAACGTTCATGGACGACCGGATGGCTTTTTTTGCCGGACAGCTTCGATCGGACAGGAACCGTCTCAGGAAAACAGCGTTATTTGAATCCGGCTGTTTCCGACCTGACCTTGCACAAAGGAAAATCAACGACATGCGTTAATAATCGAATTTATGAACACGACGTTTACCTTGGCAATTCAGGTAATCGCAAAGCTCTGCTGTTACGAAGACCAGACGTAGTAGAAAACGGGGCCAAATGCCGAAGGGCAAAATTTGAGGGTAGTATGATTGAAAATCAAAAAATAAGACCATCGCAAGTCGTCGGTCCACTGGGTGAGCCGCTCACCATTGGTGATTTGCCGAAACCTGGTACGACTCGCTGGGTGGTTCGTCGGAAGGCGGAAGTTGTAGCAGCTGTCAACGGTGGCCTGCTGTCGGTTGATGAAGTATGCGACCGCTATGCACTCTCGCTGGAAGAATTTGCTTCCTGGCAACGGGCTGTTGACCGTTCTGGTATGCCGGGGCTGCGCGTGACGCGAATCCAGCATTATCGGGACTTGTACGAGCGCCAGCAGAAATATTGACGGAAAACTGATCGGTATAAAGCCCTGGCCGAGCTCAACCGTTCCTTTTATACCTTCAAGTCTGCGGTAAAATCCTCTATGTGATTGTAATCGTGAGCGTATGGATTGCGCGCTCGCATACAATCAGGAGGAAGATATGGGTTGGATTATTGCATTGATCGTCGGCGGTATTGCGGGCTGGCTGGCCAGCATGGTCATGGGCCGTGATGCCTCCATGGGCGTCTTCTGGAACATCATTGTCGGCATCATCGGTTCGGTAATTGGCAATTTTGTCGGTCGCTATTTCGGCTTTGGCGGCAGCATTCAGGAATTTTCGATCATCGGTCTGTTCACCGCTTTTGTCGGTGCGGTAGTGCTGTTGCTGATACTGAACCTCATCCAGCGCGGCCGGGTCCGTTAAAACCCGCTTTTCAGTATAATATTCAAAACTCGGGGGGCTGGTTCGTTTACGGACCGGCCCTTTCGTAAGATGATATCGGTTGTTCGTCGAAGCATGGCTTGTAAAATCGGCCGAATGCTGTTCCAGCTTGCCGCCGGTGCCATATTGATATAATACAGTCTCTGAAAATCTGAATTGACCAGAAAATCAGCGATTCTTTTGTGTATTGCCGTGAAAAAATACGATATGGGCCTGACCGAAGAGTGAAACTATGAACTATGAGTCCACCATCCCCAGCAATGAAATCTCGATTATGGACGACCCTGTACAGCGTAGTACCAACCGCCGCCCCCTGATTATTGGAGCGGCCGTGGTTTTGGCGCTTCTGCTGGCGTATATCGGTTATCATTATTTCTTCGGAGCACCGGGCGATGAAGAGACTGCAAGTCAGGCACCCATGGTTACGGTCATGGCCCCCGGCAAACAACAGGTAACACGCACGATCAATGCGACAGGAACATTGGCAGCACGGCGAGAGATTCCGGTTAGCGTAGTCGGTGAAGGCGGTCGGGTAACCAATGTATATGTCGACGCTGGCGACTGGGTGAAGCAGGGCCAGATCATGGCCAGTATCGACCGATCCGTTCAATCCCAGCAAGCAGCAGGCCTGGAGGCGTCGGTCAGCGTTTCACGAGCCGACCTTAATCTGGCGCAGTCCAATCTGGATCGTGCAGCACAGCTGGTCGAACGAGGCTTTATTTCCAAGGCAGATATCGACCGGTTGACAGCGACCCGCGATTCCGCTGCTGCCCGTGTGCGGCTGTCACAGGCCCAGTTAAACGAAACCCGGGCGCGTAACAGCCGTCTGAATATCGTGGCTCCCAAGGCAGGCTTTGTCTTGGAGCGCAATGTTGAGCCCGGACAGACAGTGACCCAGGGCAGCGGCATTCTCTTTGTGCTCGCACAGGACGGGGAAATGGAATTACAGGCCCAGCTTGGCGAAAGCGATTTGGCCAATATTTCGGTGGGCATTTCCACCCAGGTGACCCCGGTCGGTACCACCAAGGTCCTAACCGGACAGGTCTGGCAGATCTCACCAACCATTGATCCGCAATCCCGACAGGGTATCGCCAGAATTGCTCTCGGCTATGACAGCGCCTTGCGACCAGGTGGATTCGCCAGTGCGCGGATCGCGAGCGGGACTTCCGAGGTTGCTATATTGCCCGAATCAGCCTTGCAAAATGATAGCAAGGGAAGCTTTGTCTATGTTGTCGGACCGGACAATAAGGCGGAGCGGCGCGACGTCGTCATCGGCGCAGTGTCTCCTGCGGGGCTTTCCATCACATCCGGACTAACCGGAAACGAAAAAGTCGTACTTCGCGCAGGTGGCTTCCTGAGCCCCGGCGAGACCGTGCAGCCGAAAGTCCAAAAGAAAGCAGGCGGCGCGTGAGTCGTTCACAAATTTGAGGCCTGATCGATGAACCTTCGCAATATTTCCGCCTGGAGCACGCGCAATCCAGTGGCTCCGCTGGTGCTCTTCGCAGCGCTACTTTTTGCGGGTTTGCTGAGCTTCAATCGCATGGATGTCGTGAACAACCCGGATGTCGAATTCCCGGCTGTTTCGGTGCGCATCTCGCAGCCAGGCGCAGCACCGACGGAGATCGAAAACCAGATCACCCAGTTGGTTGAGTCAGCGGTTCGCTCGATCAGCGGCGTCAAGAATATAAGTTCGACCGCCAGCGAAGGCAGCAGCAGCACATTCGTCGAGTTTGAAATCGGCGCGGACGTAAACAACGCCGTCAATGAAGTCAAAAACTCGGTCGATCAGATTCGCGGGTCCCTGCCGGACGGTATCCTGGAACCGCAAGTGTCGAAAGTCGATGCCGTGGGCGGTCCCATCGCATTTTTTGCCGTCAAAGCCGACGACATGACGGTCGAACAGCTCAGCTGGTTTGTCGATGACACAGTGGTCAAGCGGCTTCTGTCCGTCGATGGAATGGCCGAGGTTGACCGCTTTGGCGGCGTCGACAGGGAAATCAGGGTAATCCTGCAACCCGGACGAATGCAGGCGCTCGGCGTTACAGCAAGCCAGATCAACAATGCACTCCGCCAGATCAACATCAATGCTGCTGGTGGACGGGCAGAAGTCGGCGGCACCCGGCAGTCCGTCCGCGTTTTGGGCAATGCCGACGATGCCTATGCTTTGTCCCAGACGCAAATATCCCTGGGCAATGGCCAGACGATTAAGTTGAGTGACGTTGCAGACGTCACAGATTCCTTCGGCGAACGCACTTCGATCAGCAAGGTCAAGGGCGTGGAGGTGGTCAATTTCTCGATGACCCGAGCGCGCGGAGCTTCCGATGTGACGGTCTATGACAATGCAATCGAGATCATGGACAAGATCAAGGCGGAAGTCCCGGGAATCGAGTTTATTCCGCTTTTCAACAGCGTTACCTATACCAAATCGCAATATAAAAGTTCGATGCTCTCCATGATTGAAGGCGCGATCCTCGCCGTGGTCGTGGTTTTCATTTTCCTGCGCGACTGGCGGGCGACGGTTATCTCCGCCATCGCCATACCGCTGTCGGCAATCCCGACTTTCTGGTTCATGGACCTGCTCGGATTCAATCTCAATTTCCTTTCACTTTTGGCACTGGGCCTGGTTGCAGGTGTGCTGGTCGACGATGCCATTGTCGAGATCGAGAATATCGTGCGCCATATGCGCATGGGGAAAACCGCCTATCAGGCATCAATTGATGCCGCGGACGAGATCGGTCTCGCGGTTGTCGCCACATCATTCTGTATTGTCGCCGTCTTCCTGCCGGTTGGTCTGATGCCTGGTATATCCGGTCAGTTTTTCAAAAACTTCGGCATTACCGTGGTTGTTTCGGTGCTGATGAGTCTTGCGGTCGCCCGTATGATAACGCCTATGGTTGCCGCCTATTTCCTCAAGTCTCACGGCCAGGCCGAACATGGCGAAGGGGTCTGGATGGACCGATATATGGTCTTGCTGCAGTGGGTGTTGGATCGATCGTCTGCCGACCGCATCCGGCAGACGCTGGTTCCTGCCAAAGCCACATGGTGGCAATATCTTGTCGGCTTCATATTGTTTGCGTTGATAGTTGCAGCATTCGTCGGCATCGCATTTTCTCTCGGCATGTTTATCAACGGCTCGCTGTCGACTTTGATACCGAGCGACTTTTTGCGAGCCATTTTGAGTCTGATTGTCGGCGTGGCTGTTGGTGTTGCCAGTGCAACCTTGCTCGCTTCGATAATCAAACGCTTGGCCAGCATTTTCGGCAGCCGCTTTGCCGACTGGTACGCCTACCGTTCCGGTCGCTTTCGGGCGCGAGGCTATGATCATCGCATATGGATGATGGCGATCGGTATCGTTGCCTTTGGCCTGACGGTCATACTATTTGCGATCACGCCGTCCGAATTTCAACCGAAGATCAATGAGGACAACAGCCGTATCCAGATCGAGGTTGTGCCTGGAACAACGCTCGAACAGACAGAAAAAATCGCTGATTCGGTGTCAGACCTGATGTATGCCCAGCCCGAAGTAGACCGCGCCCTGACCAGGGTTCGCGAAACAAATGCGACAGTATTTGTGAGCTTCAAGAAAGATCGCAAAAAAACATCGATCGAGTTTGAGCGCAGCCTGTCACCGGAACTTCAGAAAATTCCGGACGCCCGGATTTCCTTCCAGTCACAAAATGGCGGCGGCGGAACCGGACGCGATATTTCCATAATGCTGACCGGTTCAGATCCCGATTTGCTTGATTCCACCGCAGCCCAATTGGTGGAACAGATGAAAGATGTCAGTGAAGTCCGCGCTCCGCGGATTGCATCTGATCTCAGCCGTCCCGAGATTATCATCACTCCACATATGGACCTCGCGTCCCAGCTTGGCGTGACAACTGCTTCGCTGAGCCAGATAATCCGGATCGCTACATTGGGCGAAATCGATCAGAATGCTGCAAAATTTTCGCTGTCGGACCGGCAGATTCCGATCCGTGTCATGTTGCCGCTCGCATCGCGAGCCGATCTGACAACCATCGAAAATCTGCCAATCCCGATTGCCACCGGCGGAACGGTTCCCCTCAGCCGCGTGGCCACCGTCAGTTTCGGATCCGGGCCGACGTCGATTCAGCGCTACAATCAAAATCGCCGGACATTTATCGGTGCGGATCTTGGTCCGGACGTGGTCAAAGGCGATGCGATGGAGAAGATCTTCGCACTACCGATCATGAAGAACCTGCCCACTGGCGTATCCAACGAAGCTTTTGGTGAAGACGAGTGGCAACAGGAACTGGCGCTCAATTTTATGATCGCCTTGATCGCTGGCATATTGCTCGTCTTCGCGACGCTCGTTCTGCTCTACAAAAGGTTGATGTCACCACTGGTCAACATGGGCTCGCTCGCGCTGGCCCCGCTTGGCGGCATGTTACTGGTCTGGGCTACGGGTACATCACTATCCATGCCAGTGCTGATCGGTGTGCTGATGCTCCTCGGCATCGTCAGTAAAAACTCGATTCTATTGATCGACTTCGCGATCGAGGAAATGCAAAAAGGCGTGCCGAAGTTCGAGGCGATCATGGATGCCGGACACAAGCGGGCACAGCCGATTGTCATGACCACCGTGGCGATGACCGCAGGCATGGTGCCGACCGCTCTGTCCCTGTCTGGCGATGGCGCCTGGCGCGCGCCGATGGGCATTGTGGTGATCGGTGGCTTGATCGTTTCGACCTTGCTGACGCTGGTCATTGTGCCCGCCGGATTTAGTCTCGCGGACGGATTCGAACGACGCGCAGGCCCGTGGTTACGCAAGAAAATGCTGACCTACGAGCCCGGCGATGATCGCCATGATCGACCCGATGCGGAGGTTCAGCCCGCCGAGTGAAGCCAATTTCTTCCCAGACAGGCAGCGGAGGCGGCGCGAACTCTGCTACGACAACCAAAAATGCTGGCCGGGATATGAAAATCATCGCCACCGGCATGCTGGTGGTCATGGCGATCATATATTTCACGTCCAAAAGCTACGAAGCGGTGCATCCGGCACTGGGTTTTGTTCGTGCCTTCGCCGAAGCGGCAATGGTCGGCGGCCTTGCGGACTGGTTCGCAGTCACCGCCCTGTTCCGCCACCCGATGGGCATCCCGATCCCGCATACCGCGATCATTCCGCGCAACAAGGACCGGATCGGCGACACGCTGGCCAATTTTCTCAAGGATAATTTCCTGATTTCGCGTCTGGTTGCCCAGCGCATGCGCAATGTTGATCTGGCCGGCGGCATCGGACGTTTCCTGAAATCGCCCAGCGGCGGCGAAGGCCGGCTGAAATTCGGAGCTTCACGACTCCTCGGTGACGCCATTGCCTCGCTCGACAAGGATCGTCTCGGGAGCATGTTCAAGGGTGCGGTCAAGAAGCAGGCCGTAGGTCTCGACATCGCAACTCCCATGGGACAGATTCTGGAAGCGGTTATGGCCGAAAAACGCCATGGCCCGTTGATCGATTCCTCCATCCGATGGGCCTATCGCACGCTGGACACCAACGAAGCGGTGATACGCAATATCGTGACCGATCGCGCCAATGCGGTGATGCGCTGGACCGGTCTGGATGACCGGGTCGCCAACGAGGTGCTGGACGGTCTCTACAAATTGCTCGCCGACATGGCGGCCGATCCCGATCATCCGGTTCGGACCAAAACAGAGGAGAGTCTTGAGCAACTCGCCGCAGAGTTGCAGCGTGATCCGGAGCTTCGCGAGAAGGTAAACGAGTGGAAGCTCGAGATGATTGAAAACCCGGCCATCGCGTCATGGCTGGACGGGATATGGGAGCAAGGCAGAGAGGCACTGCTGCGGGCTGCCCGCGATCCCGATGCCGCGCTTGCCGGCCAATTTGGCGACACTCTGATCCAGCTCGGCAACAGCCTGCAGCAGGACAAATTGCTCAACCGCCAGATCAACCGGTTCGGCCGGCGCGCCGTCATCGGCGTTGTCGCGAGTTACGGCGACAATATCGTCAAGCTGGTGTCAGAGACGATCCGCGACTGGGATGCCCAGACGATCACCGACCGGGTCGAGAATGCCGTTGGCCGCGACCTGCAGTTCATCCGCGTCAACGGTACGCTGGTCGGCGGTCTGGTCGGCCTGTCCCTGCATACGCTGGGATACTGGATCTAGCGCGACAGCAACAAACGCGCCTGCCCCGCAATTTGTGCCAGCATCGCAATCGAAGGCCGTGACGTTTGCTGCGCCCGGTCCATGATCTTTCTGAATTGAGCGACGCGATCGATATTGCGTTCGGCCCAGCTTTCGACAAATTGCGGCATATCCTTGCCCCGGGTCCGGCGCAGGAAGTCGAGACGCATCTGCTGAAAATCGCGAGCCAGACCAGCCACCAGCAAACGATCCCAGGGGTCAGACGGATTGATCCGGGTAGCGGTCATTTGCGCCCAGTCGAGACCTAGCTGGCTGCCAAGCGCGGTGAAGGCAGCGGCCACGTCCAGGGCATCGATCTCGCGGCTGTGCGCAAGATAGGCGATCCCGGCAGCGCCATCATTCTTGTAGATATCGGCAATTTTCGCAGCGATCTCCGGAGTCGCCCCCGCCTCGACCATCGATTTCGTCTGTTTTGCAGCCTGCAAGCGCCCTTCGGCGGTTATCAGATTTTCCACATTCTCGTTGAGTGCAGTCACCCCTGGCGCCAGCATATTGACGGTATCGTCAATCCGGTCGTCGGACACGCCGATACGCATCAAATCCGCCATGTGCGAGCGCAGGACGTAAGCGAGGCGATCAAAAAGGGCGATCCTGATATTTTCCCCGATTTCGGCTACTTCCAGAGCGTGCCAAAGCCGGTCTGCGTGGAACAGGCGTTCGGCCATGACAAATGCACGCGCCACTTCTCCGAGCGAGCAGCCCTCTTCCTCGGCCAGTTCAAACGGGTCAATCAGACCCAGCCGGTTGATCATCCGGTTTGCCAATTTGGTGGCAATGATTTCGCGGCGTAACTGATGATGGAGGACGGCCGATTCATGACCTTCCTGCATCGCTGTCGGGAATGCCAGAAGCAGCTCGCTGTTCAGGCCGGGATCATCACCCAGGTCGCTATTTTCGATGGCATCCTGCAACACCAGCTTGGCGGTCGAGATCAATACAGCCAGTTCCGGACGATATAGCCCCTTGTTTTCCTGACCTCGACGGATCAAATCCTCATTGCTGGCCAGGCCTTCAACGGTCCGGTTCAAATGACCCTGTTCTTCAAATTGGTCGATCAGCCGGACGTAGGACGGCAGATTTTTCGAACCGCCCTTTTCGGCGATCGAGAGACCCAGCGCCTGCAACCGGTTGTCTTCCAGAACCAGTGCGCTGACATCGTCGGTCATCGATTCGAGCAGGATATTCCGTGCATCCGGCTTCAGCTTGCCGCTAGCCAGTTCAGCATTGAGCGCGATCTTGATGTTGACTTCATTGTCCGAGCAATCAACGCCGGCGCTATTGTCGATAAAATCGGCATTGAGCCGTCCGCCTTTGGCAGCGAAGGCGATACGGGCGGCTTGCGTAATGCCCAGATTGGCACCCTCGCCAATCACCTTGACCCGCAGTTGCTCGGCATCAAGACGAATCTTGTCATTGGCCGGATCGCCAACTTCGATATGGTTTTCGGAAGCCGCCTTCACATATGTGCCAATGCCGCCAAACCACAGCAGATCCGCATTGCAGGCCAAAATGGCCGTCATCAATTTCGACGGCGTCGTTTCCACGTCATCGGGCAGACCCAGAAGGGTGCCGATCTGCTTCGAAATTTTGATCGTCTTCGAGCTGCGGGAAAATACGCCGCCGCCCTTGGATATCAGCTTCTTGTCATAATCATCCCAGCTGGAGCGCGGCAGCTCGAACAGTCTTTTGCGCTCGACCCAGCTTTTCGCAGCATCGGGATCGGGGTCGATAAAAATATGGCGATGGTCAAAGGCGGCCACAATCTTGATGCTCTTCGACAGCAGCATGCCATTACCGAACACATCGCCCGACATGTCACCGACACCGACGACGGTAACGGGAGCGCTCTGTACATCAACGCCCATTTCCGCAAAGTGGCGCTGCACGGACACCCACGCACCGCGGGCCGTGATCCCCATCGCTTTGTGATCATAGCCGTTGCTGCCACCACTGGCGAACGCATCGCCAAGCCAGAAACCACGATCGATTGCGATCTGGTTGGCGATATCGGAAAAGCTGGCTGTACCCTTGTCGGCGGCCACAACAAAATAGGGATCATCCTCGTCAAGACGTTGTACCTGTGAAGGGGGAACGACCTTGCCTTCAACGATATTGTCGGTCACCGACAGAAGCGCGCTGATGAAGATTTTATAGGCTTCGATGCCTTCCGCGATAAACGCGTCACGGTCATCGCCCGAAGGCAATTGTTTGGCAAAAAAGCCGCCCTTTGCACCGGTCGGAACAATCACCGCATTCTTGACCCGCTGGGCTTTCATCAGGCCCAGTATCTCGGTGCGAAAATCATCTCGCCGGTCCGACCAGCGCAGGCCGCCACGAGCCACGGGACCGGCCCGCAAATGGATGCCCTCGACGCGCGGGCTGTAAACAAATATTTCCCGCCAGGGAACCGGAGCGGGAAGCTCCGGAATTTTGGCGCTCTCTATCTTGAACGCCAGCGCTTCACCGGCCTGATAAGCGAAAGCATTGGTGCGCAATATCGATTCGATAACCGCCCGGAACAGGCGCAGGATGCGATCATCGTCAATCGCGTGAACGCTGACCAGAGCCCCGTCCATATCCCGTGTCGCGAGGCCCGCAGCGTGCGACCGGTCGCCTTCGAAAGCGGGGTCATGCAGGGCACGGAAAAGCTTGATCATCGCCGTGGTGACATCCGGAGCCTCGGCCAAAGCCTCGACAACCGTAATCAGGCCATAGCTTAAACCGGTCTGGCGCAAATAGCGGAACCAGGCCCGCATCCACACCGTCGACCGGGCATCAATGCCCGCCGTCGTGATCAGCTGGTTAAAGGCATCATTTTCGGCCTCACCGTCCAGTACGCTGGTTATCGCCGCTTCTATTTCATCAGCGCGGGCAATCAGGCTGTCACACCGTTCCTTGGATCGCAGTTCGAGCATGAAATCGTGAATATAGCCCAGCCGGCCGTCATCCAGCGGCGTCGGAACCGATTCAAGCACGGTAAAACCGAAATTCTCCAGTGTCGGAACAGCATCCGACAGTGGCAAGGCACCGCCCAGATGATAGATTTTCAGCCGCAGCAGATGTTCGGCATCGCTGGCCAGCCGGTATAGCCGGGTCGACCGCTGGCCGCCTCGCTCGAGCTTGAACAGCCGCAGGATGTCCTTCGCGGCTTCCATTGCACCATAGGTCGACTGATAGGTGCCCGGGAAACAATTCGCGTAACGCTGCGCCAGAACCGCCGCGCGGTTTTCCTGCCCGGCTTCTCTCAGGTTCCGTTCGACTTCCGGTTTCCATCCCCGGACCATATTCTCCAGCTCCTGGTCGAGCAGGTCAGGGTCGGGAATTCTGCCATCAGCCCCCATGTCGAGCGTGTAGCGCAGGGAAGACACGCCGCCTTCTTCCAGAGTATTCGACCAGCTCAATATTTTCGCGCCGGTCGCGTCCGTCAGCATTTTCTCGACATTTTCCCGGCGTTCTGTCGAAAGTTGTTCGCGCGGAAGCCATACGAAGGCAAACAGATGCCGGGCCAATGGCGATATGACACTATGCAATTTGGGTCGCGGACGATCGATCAGCGACATCGAGATCAGCGCAAGTTTTTCGAGATCATCCTGCGCAAAGGTGATCAGCATATCATGCGGCAGCGCGGTCAACGCATGGGTAAGGCTTTTCCCCGCATGGCCTGCTGCGGAAAATTCGAATTTGTCGAACAACCGGGTCAGCTGGGTGCGCAATACCGGAATATTTTCGGGCGCGGCAGCAAGGGCGGCGCTGGTCCACATACCGGAGATAATCGACAGGCCGGCAATCTTGCCTTTTTCCCGCACCGGGACGATGATCAGATCCATCAGGACATGACGATGGACCGTCGACAGCTGATTGGATTTGATGATCAGCGGTGCCTTGCCACCATTTTCAAACCATTCGAAAGCGCGTCGCCGGCTTTCTTCGGACAGGATCGGTTGCGGTCGCATCCGCGCCAGCCCGAGCTGCTGCTTGCGATCTCCGGTGCTGTTTACGATCTCATGGCCGAGCAACGTGAGATTCCGGTCGAGGAACCAGCGCAACAATGTCGCACCCTCGCCTTCCGGAAGTGCATCGGCATTTTCACCGAGCACGATTTGCAACTTCAGCCAGTCAGTGACCGCGGCGGCAATATCTTTGAGGTTCGAGCCCAGCGTCTTGATCAGCTCCCGGCGGACACGCGCATCGGTCCGTTCCAGTTCGATATAGATTATCGATTCGCGCTTCTCGCCACTGGTCGCCTGCTCGGCAATCTCGATCAGCCGGCCTTTGGCATCCCGCCGCACCGCGACAACCGGGTGGATCAGCCGCTCTATAGTCAAACCGAAACCGGCAATAGTGGCGCAAACCGAGTCAACCAGAAAAGGCATGTCGTCATTGACTATCGCCAGACGCAAATGCCGGTGGCTTGGCTGGCCGCTGACACTTTCCAGCGACAGACTGGCTTCGCTGCCTTGCCGTTCGTGCGCACATCGCAACGTGAACTGCGCCGCTTCTTCACAAGCCTTTTTGTCAAAACCGGTATTCTCGCCAGGCAAGGCGCTTTCCCGAAATGCTGCTATCAGCGCCGTTTCAAGCCTGTTATCGGTTTTGCCTGTTTGTTCGGACTTTGCTTCGCGACTGGCTGCCATGTTTTCCCCCAAGTGGATCGAGACGAGGTGAAACCCCGTCGACATCCCGATGCTATGGGCCGAATTCCGACCCCGCTCAAGAGGCTAGCCGAAGCTTTTAAGGTGCGGTTTGGGGAATATTGCGAATAGTGATATTTTGGTTACATAAGTGACTAGAAGCCGTGCATAGGCGAAAAAGGTCGGGCCGGGGATGCAATCAGCATTCTATGTGCTTGAGCGCCTGACCGGTCAGCTTGTCATTGCCGCGAACCGGCCCGACAATGGCCAGATCGCCGTTCGCATCCTTGCGCGCCACGAGCACGACAAATTCGGAATCACCGGCTTCGATATCCTGCAGCCGCCGCGAGGGAGCGGAGCGAAGTTTCGCCAGCAGATCTTCACCAACTGCGCGGGCTTTGGTCAGCAGACCGGCCGGCTTATTGGCTTTGCGCTCGGCATGGACAATCGCCTTCAGTCCACCATCATGATGCTTGAGCAAATTACCGAGAGCACCCTTTGCAATCGCATTGCGCTGCGCATATTTGAGCGCCGTCGCATATTCGGTCAGTCTGGTTTTGTCATATTGAGGGCCGAATACCAGCTTCACAATCGGTGTCATCGGTGCACGGTCCTGGACCACCAGTCCGGAATCTTCGAGCAGCATCTGGTAATCGTCCGGATATTGCTCGGTCATCAGATAGAAGTCATAAGCCTGACTGATCGCGGAATATAGCGTGACGCGGCTGCGCTCTACGCAATCGGCTGCATGATTGGCGCTATTCCGGGCTACCCATAACCAGTCAGCGAGACTTGCATCCTCGTCCAGTGATTCGGCAGCCGCATTGGCACTATCCTCCAGCGCAAGCTCCAGATCCGAAGTGAGTTCGAACTCGTCCAGATTGGCTGAATGTGGCCCATCATCCCAGACCGGTCCTGCCGCAATCTTTGCCGGGGCTGCCAGCATCGCTTCGGACACCTCAAATTCGATTTCCTGCCGGACGGCATCGGCGGCGACCTCTTTCCAGTTGATCACGCCATAAATGAAATCAATCGTATCGTCATCGGTCGAGAAGGGCAGCAGGATGCCGCGATACATGATCGTGATGCCACGCTGATTGACGAATTCCGCTTCAAAACCGATCGGCGCCTGATTGGCGATGATCTGCAGATAATGGTCGGTGATCCGCGACAGTAGCGAACGTGCGGGCACGTCGGCGACCGACGTGATCGAATCATCAATCTCGCATTCGTCGCGCAGCGCCCGGCCCAGAAACTGGATTGTCGGATTTTCAAAGCCATCGGTAAAGTCGAGCAAAACACTATTTGGTCCGAAATCGTCATCGGTTTCAGGCTCGAGATCTTCGACGCTGGGAAATTGCCGTTCGCCCAGAAGGCCGGCCCAGAAATTATAGGCGCGCACGTGCATGCGGCGCTCGTCCTGACCAATGGCGGGCGGCGCTTCGACGGCGCCGTCATCATCTTCATAGACGTTATAGTCAGGTGCCGAAGCCAGATCCTGATCGTTAAGTTCGCCGTGATTTCGTAGGTTTTCCATGCTTCCCCACCGCAATTCCATTGGTTCCACCCTGATATGCATCGCCCAGGGTAAATATATGGTAAATTTCCCGATAATGACCTTCGCGCATGATTGGTTATGATATGTAGACAAACACGAGCCATCACCCGAATTATCGACTGTGCGGACTTGTCACGGCAAAGCTGTGCTGGTAATGGCGCGCGATCAATGAAAACGCATGAGCCCGACGGCCATCCGTTTCGGCGATGCCGCTTTAGCTCAGTTGGTAGAGCATCGCATTCGTAATGCGGGGGTCAGAGGTTCGAATCCTCTAAGCGGCACCATCACTCTCACCTTAGTAAAACCGCGCTTACTGCTGAACGTGCCCAAACGTGGGTACGCTCGTGGGTATGGCGTGGGTGGTGCTTTGGACGGGAGAGTATGCACTACTATCCATCGTGAGCTAGTCGTTCCGGCACTTATTCAGAAGTCGGGATTATCATCCGCCGGGTTCCAACCTTGCTCATGGGAAATCTTTGCACCAATAATATCATGCACTTCGGTTTGGACTTTTGAGCAACGCAATGCGGGAAATGGGCCTATCATACCTTCGAGTGATGGCATTGTGGAACCAGCCCTATCATCCCACAATCTTGATTGTTCAGCTTTTGGGATTGCATGTTCGTCCTGTGGCTCTTCTTCACTTCCTTTGACCAGTGCAGCTTCTCCAAACAACGCGATATTCCGTCCTCCTGGCCTTTGGGCAGATTCATAAATGATACCGTCTATCCGTTTTATTCCATCACCGAGCTTTCCAGCAAGATTGATGTGGACGAATTCTGCAACCGCTTGGGTTGGCACATAGTCAAAGATTTCATCGTCCGGTAGAACTGGTTTTGTAATTTCACTACGAAAGAGTTGCATAAACCGCCACTGATCTAACCTCGCCTGCCTAACCGGTGAGAAGACAGATCGGTTTTGCACCTCTTCAGTGAAGCGTGTCATGTCGAGTACGGTAATGGGCCTAATAAGTTCGAACGCTGCGCTCACAACACAACTGCCAACCGGCGGGCGCAATTCCGATAGGCAAGTCTCAATATCGAAAGCGCCGTAAAAGCAAGAAACTCCAGATGCATTCAGCCTACCAGCTTTACGCAGGCGTTCTGGTGGTGGTGCGAGATGTAATTCAGGTTGGTTGCAGGCAGCCTTGCGTTTCACTTCATCATCGATTCGCCTCGCGCGATAAAGAGTCCAGCCGCTCTTTCCAGGTGAAATCGTATAAATGGGTGAACGACCCGATTGATCTTTTTGATGATGCAAATCAGAGAATATTTGCTCTAACCAGTTACGTGCTCTTTCATTAAAGAAGCGTTGGCGGTACGCGATGTCATATTTGAAGCGGTCCCACATTTCGGCTAACGGATTGTAGGAACTTTTATATCGGACAAAGTTCTGACCATCATCATAGAAGGCCTCACCACCTCGGTGAAAATCATATCCTTCGGTATCCTCGAGTGCCGACTTTAGCGCTTCCAGAATTGGCTCATCGTCTGGGCCAACTAAGTCATTGAGAATGACATCTAGAGGGTCGCCGACTTCGAAGTGAGAATTGGTTTCTGCCCATCCATAATTCGCACGGAATGCGCCATCAACGATCTCTGCAACATATGCATCCGGGATACCCTTTTTCGTGGGGTGAAAATCACATTTCTCCTCGGAAGGAAAATCTGGCCGTGCCTTCACTAGCTGCGATGCTAACGATTTGTCGTGGAAACAGTCAGGGCAAAAATGAGTCATCGTTAGCCTTACCCTTTTAGAACTTCACGAAAGTGAGCTGTGCATCGAGCAAGAAATACGCCAATATAGCCGCTTCAACCTCCGGCTTTCCATCGATAATCTTTGCAATGTCGGCGTCTACGCTTTGCAACTCGAAATGCGACCGGATAAGCTTCACAACATCGCGCATAGCATTTCGATTTGCTTCGAGGCTTTGGGGGCTCTCAGATAGCTGCGAAATCCATTTGTCTGCGTTAGGAAAGCGTCGCTCGAAGCGATTGCCTTCATTTGAGAATACAACAGCCCAAGGCAGATTGTCATAAAAGCTCACATGATGAGAGGCCGTGAAGTCCGGCAGTTGGATTTCTAGCGGGCTGAAGATTGCCGATGCTGCTGATATGACCGTTCCATTGACGCAATGGATGGATAGTTCCGACGGGCCAGGAATTTGGCTTGTTGCGTAGATTACATTTTCCCCTGTGGATTCAAGATCTTGCAAAGCTTGATGCTGTGCATAATGTCCGCCAGGGGTTACGTGGTGCCGGCTGCGATGTAGGTTCATGCGGTAGACTGGGCGTGCACTAAACAAAGTACTACCAAACTCACTCGCAGTGTCGCCCGTCATGATTTCGGATCGTTTGAGCTGAATGAACAATGGCACAGCGCCGTCCATTGCCACCTCGACGTCATAGCCTTCGGTCGCTTCCTCATGCTGGCTGATAAAATCGGGAGCCTTTGGGAACCGGCCGCCATGAGTGTAGCGAGATTCCAGCTCGCGCAGGAAGCAATAGCCGAACGACAGTTCTGTAAAATCTGGCCAAGCCATCAGACAGCGGTTTTTTGGGTGATGGCGTCGGCGAGATGGCGCTGGGTTTCAGCGGCGTCGGCGAGGCGGGATTTTAGCTGCTCGCACAGCGCCATCAGCCCATCAACCTTGGCAACGATGCGCTTCTGTTCAGCTAGGGGGGGGATTGGAATTGGATAGCCACGAACTGTTGACATATTGATCCGAGGTGCAGCCCCTCCGGTTGTCCAATGGGCCGCCTGTTTTGTGATAAATGGTGAATTGATCGCAACCTCAAGGTAATACGACGAGATTACGCTATGACATCGAATCAACATAGACCGCTGGCCGAGGCAGAGTTTAGCACCATCGGGTATGCGGCAGCCTACGCCCAAAATACCGCCTTCTCTGATGTAGAGAATATCGCCCTCAGCTGGCTCAAGTCGCGCTATCCTTCCAAGGTAAGTCGCATGGCTGACATAATTGGGTTGCGACAAATCAAGGTGCCTTGGCTTAATTTGATTGGTCCGAACGCAAAGCTCTCCAGCCTCAGTCCACTTCGGTGTGGTGTGAGGGCAGTCGACAATGTGCGAACTGACTTGTGCGAGGGGCGCGATCTCCCAACTTTTTGGCGGGCTGAACAAACTTTTGCCATGCTCGAATACTTTTTCATCCCAGTCACTGGAAACTGACACCTGCCGAAAGCTGGGCAGCTTCACAGGGTCATCCCCCGAATCTTGCACCACTAACTTCCCCCGCACGGCGAGGTCGAGAATGGCGTGTTTTAGAGCTTCTACGCTGGAGTCGGTGGTAAAGAGGGTGTCAAAATGAGCCTCGATCCGCGCCCAGTTGGTGGCGAGATCAGCAGCATCGGTGCTGTTTGTCAGCGTGGCGAGCAGGGTTTCGACCAGCGTCTGATGCGCGGCAAGCGCCCCCTCGCTCTCCCGCTCCAGCTCATCGCACAGCGCCAACAGCTCATCCACCTTGGCCACAATCCGCTTCTGCTCGGCTAAAGGGGGGACTGGCAGTGGCATCGCTGACAACTTGCCGAGATAAATCCCTTTCTGAGCCGTCCCCTTAGCATGTAGCCACATATAGTCCGAGCAAAACGGCGACTGAAATGAGAGACTTAAAAAGTCCGGATAAAGCTGTGTCGAGATTACCGCGACACTTCGCTGCAAAACGAATGGACCAATGTTTTGAGGCACTACTGCGGATCGTCCGATTGAAGCCACGATTGTCAACAACACATCATTCGGCTGAATATTAGTTCTGGCGTTTTCCTTCTCAAAACCCTCCTCAGAAACCCAGCGTGAAGGAGCATCGATGGCTATACCCCCGCCAAAAATGTTCTGACTGCTAAGCATGGGATAGCCATAACCCGCATCCGATGGCGGATTATGGGATCCATCAGTCAACTTTTCCGCAACCGCGCCAAGCGACGAAAACTTCCACCCTTGCGGAGCTTTGAACGGTTCATTCTCAATCACAGCCCAATTTAGAGACTTGGACTTTTTGATGATGCCCTCGCCAATCAGCTGCTCTTTGCGAAGTCTAATTCTTGCCAGCAGTTCTGATGCAGGCTCATCACTCGAATTTTGCGGAACAAGCCTCCCACGCACAGCCAAATCCAGAATCAGCGTGCGCAAACGATCGATACCATAGAGACTGATCTTTTTGGAAGAACCGCGCCCGGCACTGCTCTTACGCTCCATCGCGCCGGTCCAGATGTCCAGATTATCAGCGACCAGCGCAGCTACGTCGCTCATGTCCCCTTCCCTAAGGCATCTGACAAAATGTCCTTCAGCTGGTCACGCAGCGACTGAATTGCGTCCTGCTGCGCTATATAATTGACCAGCAGTTCATCAGGATTATGGCTAATTTCTTTCCCCTGATGCGGGTTTTTCATGTCGAGATTGTAACCACGCGCGGCCACATCCTCTGCGCTGATCTTCCAGGCCCGTTGCGGCCAGGCCTGCGCCTCAACCCTACGCGTGTCCGGCCGCCCTCTGCGGTTCGGATTTATCACAATCACATAAAGGAAAAACACATGCCCAAAGAAAAGCTAACCAGTCAATTCGTCAACCTGATTTACTGCGATCCCCGTAAGTCAAAAGAAGAATTCTTCGACACCGAAATCAAAGGCTTCACCGTCGAGGTACGGCCGTCTGGGAACAAGACATTCTATCTCCGCTACACCGATCAGAGCGGAAGGCAGAAGCAGTATCGGATAGGTCGCTACGGCGATATCAGCTTCGACCAGGCCCGAAAAAAGGCACGGGATTTGAAAGCCGCCATTGTCCTCGGTGTCGGCGATCCGTCTCAGGCGAAGGCTGAAGCCAAAGCGGTCATCACCTATGGCGAGCTGGCTATACAGCACCTTGCTCAAGCCAAGACCTATCAGAAGGCCTATGACACAACCCGCATGTATGTTCAGCGGCACCTCGTCCCTCGCTGGGGGAAGATGCGGCTGTCTGACATAGGGCAACGGGACATCGCCAAATGGTTGTCAGAAAAGGACCGTGAGGGGCTTGCACCCGCGACGGTTGAAAAAATCAAGGCGATCTTCAGCCGGTCGTTCGAGCTTGCCCTGCAATGGCAACTGGCAGGCGTCACCGTCAATCCAGTGCGCGGAATCAAGCGGGCCAAATTCAACAATTCTCGAAATCGCTTCCTGTCGCCGGAAGAAGTGAAAGGGTTGTTGCTCGCTTGCGGGGCATCGAAGAACACCCAGCTTCGCTCCATCATCAGTTTATTGCTGCTGACTGGAGCAAGGGTTTCTGAACTGCTCAATGCGGAATGGCGGCATGTGGACGTTGCGCGCAAGGCATGGCTGATCCCCATGTCAAAAACCGGAAAGCATCGCCACGTGCCGCTGTCGCAGGCGGCACTGGACATTATCGAAGAACTGCCCCGGTTCGATGACTGTCCATATCTGGTGCCAAATCCAAAAACGCTACTACCCTTCACAGAAATGAAGAGGGCTTGGGACACTGCAAGAACGGCGGCTGGGCTTAGCGATGTCAGGATCCATGACTTACGGCATTCCGCCGCGAGCTTCATGATCAATGCTGGCATTGACCTGTTTGCTGTCGGCAAGGTGCTTGGCCATGCGGATCATCAATCGACAATGAAATACGCACATTTGGCCAACGATACGCTGCTCGCGGCTGTGGAGGCAGGGGCGAAACAAATGACTGGATGAATATTTGGGGATGCCTTCGGGCATCTCCTTTTATTTTGACATATCAAGTACTTTCCTGAATGTGACGCTTGGGGACAGTGTTCTCATTGGGGGGGCTTGTGGGAATGAAAATTATCATAATGGCGGCTGCGCTGTCGTTTTCTTCACCGTTATTGGCAGATGAATATTTTGCGGTCACGCCTTCGGGCGCTGCGGAAATGGTGTTCTCCGAAACACCCGGCGAAGTTGTCGGTAAGCTTTCAAGCAAATGTATCGATTCAGCCTGGAAGGTAATTTCTTCTAATGATCGGGAGGTGGTTTGCGAAGCTCCAATGAATTTCGGCCAATCGCTCCTAGGTCAGCTAGCGATGGGAAATAGCTACTCGACGCCACCGCGTCGTTTCTTCAAGTTCAACATCGCCGATGTGCAAAACCTTTCTCGTGTTCAAGCATCCGGCTGGATGGAACTCCAGATAGCGTTTGGGCAGATGAAGCGAAACGACTTTTCGGGTCCCGAGTTTCACAACAGAATCATCAACTTCATGTCTTCGGCGGGCGGCTAGGCGAGGAAATGTTCATGGATGAGGCCGCGCTTAAACACGTTTGGGCAGACTTGTGGGCACGTCAATAATCATCATATCAGATCTCGTACTTTAGAAATTGGTATTGGGAGTATTTAGTTTCATAAAACAAATGTAATTTAAACTTCGCATTTTTACTGGCCTTTTATATATGTATCGTTAAGTCAAAAAACTGAAATCTATTTTATTAGTCTCTATTTTTTTCGATGATCTTTTTTTATAGGAATATACTATGCAGAAATTTTTTGTTTTACTGTGCATATCTGTGTTGGCCGCTTGCACCACCCCAGCAGATGTTTCCGTACCTTTAGGGGCTGGGGGCGATAAAAATGCTAAGTTCTCTATAAAAGATACAGCTCAAGGCTTTACGGTAGATCTTCGTTATTCTCGATACCAGTTCGTCCCGGAAGCTGACGCTTTGCTTGTAGCATGCAAGTCAATAGCCACTAATCGTGCCTATGAAGAGGCCAAATTGCGCGGCAAGGAGATTCAGCCAATCAACGAACAAAACTTGCGGGTTTCGGTAGGGCGCAACATCATCAGCGCTCGCACAGCATGTCGTGCCTTTGTAGATGCCGTCTATAAGTAGAAAATAAAATCAATAATGCGCGTAAAACAAAATTTGGGAGCGAAAGCTCTTGCGTTAGAATGCAGAGTGAACCTGACAAAGGGCTGCGAACTCAATTACACAAGGGGCTTACCTTATGTGTTCGGTGTCACTGCAAACGCGAACGCAGTCATTATCGAAAAGAGCTAAGCTACTTTCGCAACAAAGCGGAGGGTACAGCACCGAGGGGTCCTTAAAATGACAATAGACGATGTTTTCATGAAGCTGACGGAGCACCCGTTCACCACGATCGGGCTGGCTGATCGTGAAAAATTTCACACGGGCATGCTGTCCTTCGTCATCAATGGACTAATAGATGACAAAAAACGGGCACTGCTCACCGAACTATGGGGCTCGGATACTGTCAATCATTGCAGCTTCCACGAAAGCAAGGCACCCAACTCAATTAAAAGCTTGGTAGAGCAGAACTCGTTGGACTTGGTGGTTAAGCAAGGCACCGACGTGAAACTCTGGGCCGAAATGAAATTTAAAACGACGCTAAGCAAAGATCAGCTTTCCAAATATCAAAAGAATTACCCAAAGGCCGTGGGCGTGCTCTTTGCACTCTTCACTGGCGTTGAAAAATTACCTGACGGAATCACGGAGAAAGCTTTTCCTGAAATAATTGTTTCGTTTTTCGACAAAAATCCCCTTGAGGATCACATTTGGAAAACCAGAGGTCGCGATGAAATTGCGCTGGTCCGGCTGTGGCACCAATATCTAGGTTATATCTCGCAACTGACCAGAGAGTTTGCCGCCCGCGGTGCAGAAACGATACAAAATAAATCGACATGGGTCGGCGGCCTTAAAGCCATTAAGCTGCAAGGGGTTTTTCAGCATTACCGCCATGCAAAGTTTAGAGAAATGGTTGACGCAAAAGGATTAAAAGGCGCTTTTCCTGACGTTGGAGTCGACCAGTTCAATTCCCATGGTAATCCTGGAATTGAGTTTTTCTATGAGCTACTCCCCAAGCAGAAACCCGGGCGCACAGGCCTTCAGTGGCAAAGTGGATCGTTGAAACTATTCGCGATTGGCGAGAGCGAAAACGACACGGTTCGCGATCAACGTTTGGAAAACCTGCGAGAAGGCTTCCCGGTGATCCCAGAAACCTTGGGTGGTTTGGATAACCAAAGCATGAGCAACGGCAAGTTCAAGTCTTGTACAGTTGCAAACTGGAATATTATGGATGCTATTACCGATGATCAGGTCAGCGCCTTGTTCAAAGGACTATCGTATTTGCAGGAAGAGCATGAAGATCACAAGTTGGTGTCTCCAACATGACCGGACGGCATTTCGGCTTATCCAAATCTAAAATATCAGCATTTGAACAATGTTCCAGAAGGCTTTGGCAGCAAACTCATGCACACCATCGCGCCGAAGTTGATGACGCCTCCAAGATGAACTTTGCTGCTGGCCATGAGGTTGGTGATTTGGCCTGTGCTTTGGTGGCTGATGGCACAATGGTTGAGGTTGATCCTGACATGAAGGCGGCTCTTACGCGAACGGCTCAATTGGTCGAGGCGGCGGATCGGCCAATATTTGAGGCAACGTTTGAACATGATGGCGTTCTGGTGCGCGTTGATATTTTGATACCACAGAGAACGAAGAACGGGGCAGTTTGGCATATCGCCGAGGTCAAAAGCTCAGCCAGTGCCAAACACTATCATATCGGCGATTTAGCGACCCAATATTGGGTAATCCGTCAGAACGGTCTCGAAGTTGCCAGCGCTGCTATCCGTCATATCGACACTAGCTTCGTTCTTGAGGAAATCGGCAATTACGAAGGCATATTTGCTGATACATCTTTGCTGGATGAAATTGGCGCCGTCGCCGGTAACCGAGAAGAAGTGATAAAAGCCGCACGTACTATGTTGGCAGGAGATGAACCGGTTTGCGCCACGGGTGTACATTGCTCCTTTCCATTTTCCTGCGAATTCATCAATCATTGCAGCGCTGGTGATCCGGCCGGACCTGAATGGCCAATATCCGAGCTTCCAAACAGCGGCGGAAAGCTCGCCGCAAAATGGGGTGCAGAGGGCATCAATGATATTCGCGATTTACCAGAAGATGCTGGGTTGAATGATTTACATAAGCGCATTCGGCAATCGCTTGTCAGTGAAACGACGTATCTTAACTCGGATGGCGTGAGGGCAGCGACAGCGAAATGGGCATACCCATGGATATGGCTTGATTTTGAAACTATCGCCTTTGCGATTCCAAAATGGATTGGCACAAAACCCTATGGCCAAATACCATTCCAGTTCTCCGCACATATAGAAACGCAGGACGGTGGTATCACCCACGTCGAAGCCCTTGACCTAAGCGGTGATGACCCACGCGCAGCCATCGCTGCAAAGCTTGCTGAATTACCAAATGAAGGAGCCGTCATCACCTGGAACGCTGGATTCGAACGCAAGTGTCTCCGCGATTTGGCTGCGGCAGTGCCAAAGTATGAGAAGCAGTTGCTTGACCTAGCTGAGCGGACTGTCGACCTGCTGCCTGTCACCAAGGCTAATTATTATCATCCTGATCAACGCGGCAGTTTCTCGATCAAATCGGTGCTGCCAACGCTCGCGCCGCATCTTGATTATGGGGAGCTTGAAGTGAAGGATGGTGGCAACGCACAATTGGCTTATTTGGAAGCCGTAGTCCCGGATTGCACAACTGAACGCCGCACCGAAATCGGCAGTGCTCTGAGGCAATATTGCGGCCGCGATACATGGGCGATGGTTGAAATCTATCGGCAGATGACCGTATGACGGGGTACTCGTATCAATAAGCCGCGAAAGCGAAATTTTTGATCATCCGATTGGATCTGCGGGAAATATACTAAACCGGTGTGTCCCCAATTTTTTAATGACGATTAGATCGTTTTCTTTGATATTTGCTCTCTCGAAAAATTCTTTTATCCCAGCTCTGTTACGGAAAAAATTTCTACCCTTAGGTATGTCGGTTTCGACCATTGGGCCTGGATTGAACTTAACTAGGATTTTCGTTGTAGATTCCTGCTCCTTCGTCGACCCACCGAGAACGTCAGCGGGCAGCATGTCTCGAACAGCAGTGATGTAGATATGGTGGCTTTTCAGATTGCCGTTAGTGATCTTGATCGTTCGTTCATTCAAATTATCATTTTTCATTTTTCTGTCCTCATTCTGAAATAGTGCCGTCTCTCCGAGCTGTCACACGTGTCCTGGCGTTGAGGGATCGATCACAGGACGAAAGATTTGAAAATCCTGCTTGATCTGTCGGTGTTTTCCGCGACCGCCGACTGCGCGCGGGCCCAAGTCGGACCCATCAAGATGAATGCTAGAGCAAGCTCACGCGGGCGCAGAGCGCATCACGTGCGGTATCGAGCTTGCTGGTATTCACCTTGATTGAACAAAGATCGGCTGGTTTTTCGTCGACGAAATAGGCAATCCGTTCGGCATTTGCTCCGCTGGGATGCGGAAGCCCATCAAGAATGCGACTGCCGTCAATCATTCCTTGATCCGCGAGATGGAGCATAGCTGACGCTACTTTAGGTCCGAGCGGTACGATCAGTGCGTCCGGAAGCAATTTTAGCTCAGCACCGGTATATGTTTCCAGCCAATTTTTGAGTCTAGGGGTCCGAACCATATCAGGTTGACCGGACCAGTTTTTTCCGTCGACAAAGACCGGGTATCGTAACGCTGAGGTAAAATGAACCATCGCACTCTTGTCGGTCCAGAGAGAAGATGTGCTGTCGATCCCCAACAGTTGATTGACGCCAATATAGTCGAGCATCTTGATCAGGTTGCCGCGCATCGGTTCACCCGAAAAAGAAGCAAATACTTTCGCCTTTTTGGATGCTTCACTGATGGACACACCAGATTTCAACGCCTCACAGGCAGCAGCATGGGCCTGCTTGGCCTGAAATGCTCCCGGCGTCATGCCAACGATAACGATTTTTGCTTGTTTGTTCACGTGATCGAAGGGAGCGTAAACCATCCGAACGGATTTTGTGCCCTCTGTGAATTCTTCCATATTGAAGCGTTCATCGGCTTCGATGGCTGCCAGATCGGCAGCGCTGAGTTGTTCAATTTGTTTCGCGAATTTGGGTAGGAGATTATTGTCCATGATTAGTTTTCCAAATGTTTGATGTTATCGTTTAGGCTGGAATTCAAGGCGTCTCCCAGTAATCAGTCATCTCAATGATGAAGTTATCCGGTAACAATCCCAAGCAGCGGGCAAAGTCTCTCAAAAGTTTCTGAGGTGGAACTTGTTCGCGATCTCGATGGTCCATAATTTTTGCCTCCAAATTCTCTGATTCCGGCGGTAGCTCCCTGCCCGTTCGCCGATGGATTGCATGGAAGGCTTCGGGCAATGGACTGCTTTTTAGTTCGTGTATCGCGTCGAAGGTAATGCGCTCTTCATTCCGCTCTTCCTGACGTAGTGGAACAAAGTCGCGACGATTTTGTATCCATTGGAGGATTGCCGAATAGTCAGGAATCGTTTGCCCGTCTTTTTTCTTGAGGCTCAGGTTATCGCGACTTAGCGAATTGCGAACAGCATTGGCGGATAGCCCAGTGAGCGCGCTTATTGCGACGATAGCGCCTTGATCCAACTTATCGCTTGCTAAGAAACAGCCGTCTGCAATCTGCCATCTGAAATATGCTGCAAGTAACGTTCGGCACAACGGGCTAGAGTAATCATCCAGTGGGTTAGGATGCCGATGCGGAACTTGAGTGAGGCTGGTCTCAAGGATAAGTTCCAGTTCGTCCGCATCCTCCTCACTCAAAGAATAGCTGGGGACATCCCGAAAGGCAGAATGGTAGGCGTTTTCGGCGAGACGCGTGAGATTGAAACGCGAGAGATCAATGCGATCCTGTGTTTTGCTCCATTCAACCTCTCCGGCATCGAATTCAAACCCAATGAATGCATTGGCAGCTTCCTCTCCAGCTATCCAATAAGTGGTCGCTGCCTGACAAGCCAGGAACTGACGCAAATCAGACATCACATCCTCTAAGCTGAAAGGTGGCTCCGGCATGGTGTAGGTCCAGAGATCATCGAGGCGTTTGACTGGAGCGTCGACAAATTCGAGCGATCCTGGCACAACAAGAGATGCAGACGATTTTCCATCAGACATTCTAATGGAGTGTCCGTTGTGGACCAATTCGGCGGCTTCGGAATAGCAATCAACCCGGATTGCATTTTCCTTGTGATGGCGTTCGGCCCCTTTAGCGGGGTCACCGAGTGTGAAAAAATGATCCCGGTCCCGCCAGGGACGTTCGGTGGCGCCTGTCGTGGGGTTGTGGCGAATAATTTGGGTATAATGCATAATGAAATTTTCTTTCTTGTTGATCTTAATATGACCAAGCGGCGGTCATGACGTTGCCGTTGGAAGCCTCAATCACATACGCTTTGCGAAACTTTTCAAACTGAGAAGCACCCCTTCCGAGCACTGCTTTCGCGTCAGCCCAAGTCTGATTGTCGAAACGATATTTACAGGCTCCGCCTCCGGCCGGGATCGCTCTGCCAAAATCTAAAATCAAATTGATCGCATCACAGGGGATTGCACGTTGTTGGCTACGCTTCTTTGCATGCTTGCTTAGTGCCGTGATCGCCTGGCTGTAATATGTGCGTTTCATGGTAGAGTCTTTCGCTGTGCACGATACATAATTAGTACAACACTAATGGCAACTCAAGACAATTATTTATAATCATATATGGCATTATACTTTTTGGCTAAATTGCGCCGCTTTAATTGATTATTTTTAGTAGGTTCGACCGTTAAATGCGGGGTCTTTTCAGAATCGAGCCAACCTCAAACCAAAAGAATCAGTTCTCTTCGGTGCAGATTAGGAGCAAACTGTCCGAGCTAGCCGCGCAAGCGACAAACGCAAACTATTGTAACGCCAGTGCAAACAGCGAGAATTGCTCTTGACGTTCCCCTCGATTCCGCCAGGAATTAGCTCCACGGGCATCCACCAAGGAAAAGCAAATGGCGATTTACGATAAGCCGACAAAGACCCTTATGACAGAGTGGGCCAATGGAAATTTGAAACCGGAACAGTTATTTGGACGCGCTGAGGTGGTAAGATGGTTTGCGGCAAATTATCCCAAACTCGCTAAAGGCACGATAACGGCACATATTGCGGGAATGGCGGTCAATAGTCGGACACGAGCCCACCACCCTTCAATCAAGGAAGGCGCTGGCTACGATTTATTCTGGCAGGAAAGCCCGACGATGTTCCGCCTTTGGGATCCTGCATCAGATCCCGCGCCGATATATAAGCAAGACATCGATACGATAATTCAGTCTCAAGAATTGGACGTTGATGAAACGGAGGAGGACGAGATAATTTCCGACACCTTCGCAAGAGAACAGGATTTGCAACAGTATCTTGTCTGCAATCTTAATGCGATCGAACCCGGACTCCGACTTTATGAAGACGAAGGTTTGACGGGCATCGAATTTGATGCGGGTGGTCGTCGGATCGATATTCTCGCGGTCGACAAAGATGGTGCCTTTGTGGTCATCGAATTGAAGGTATCAAAGGGCCATGATCGAGTGATCGGTCAACTCTTGCGTTACACCGGGTGGATCGAGGAAAACATGGACACAGACAAACCAGTACGCGGTATAATAATCGCCAATAAAATATCCCACGATCTGATTCTGGCAACGAAGCGCATTCGAGACGTCAAGCTTGTCGAATATGAAATATCGTTCTCACTAAAGTCCGTCCAGCAATTATAAATGGCTGCGCGGCATTCCGACAACTAACTGCGATCCCTGCTGACCGAGCGCCTCGAACAACTCAGCACCGCATGGGAAGGAATTCGAAATTGCCATCCTGCACACCTTCTACTGGAATTCGCTCATAACTTTCTGAACTGAAGGCCGTTCGGGAATGGTATTTGAAGACCAATACTCCGGCTGTCGTTTGATCAACAAAATCAGTACATCGCCCTCTCTGGCAATCGAGCTAACAATGCGATGATCTATCACCGTGCGGTAGTGGAAACCAAAATCACCCTGTTTATTCCGTAAGTTTTCAGTTTGAGATACCGGTCTCCACGCTAGTATCCTTATGCCGTTTATCTGTGTCGCGAGTATCTGGTCATAACGCTCCCCTTCAAAACCGTCGTCAATGCTGACGATATGACAATGAAGATGAACCCCATCTTCGAGGTTCATCGCTGCCATTAGAAAATCAGTGATGTGGTTCTTGTCATAAGCCTCTTTTGTGAGAAACCTGCTGGCCATTTGCACAGTCGGCAGTACATGATTGGCTCCTGCATTTAGGATCAATTCTCGGTTGTTCATGTTTGCGATTTCGCAGATTATTTCGGGAGGATTTTCGCATTTATCAAATGCTTTGCGAAACAGGCTCGTTGTCAGCATTAAATCCGTATCTATTCCATCTAGATCGTCAATTGAAACCAAACTTGCTCGTTTTTTCTGTCCGGTTAAGATGACAATCTTGTCAAATTTCTTACAGGCATATTCGCGTAACTCATCAATATATCTGATGTTGTCATTCTCGAGATCAATACCCAAAAAATTCAAATCTTTGACTATTGATCCGAGATTTATTTTGATTGAAGTCAATGCCTCCGCGTCTCCAACGACGAGAACACTCAAATTGTCTGGATATTCGATTTGAAATTTTGATTTTGTTAGCGGTTCAAATTCACCAGAATTCTTCTGATCTCTCAATATATGCTTCGCCCTGCGGGCAGAATAGATGATGACTGAATCCTCTTGGAGGACTTTTGAGCTGTCAGCTTCGTTCAAGAGAGAATGTGACTGATTATTGGTTTCGAATGCAGCATCGTAAAGGCTGGTTTTTTGGTTGCCATCGATTACCCCAACGACGTTTACGCCGCGCCGAAGCATATCAATTTCTAATTGTCTTATTAAATGTCCACTAGGAACTTTCCCCGCAAATAGGTCACTCGCTCGTTTGGAATATAGGGAATCCCTTTTGTGGTATGTAACCATGTCGAAAACATAGTCTAATATCTGAGGACTTAAGATTGTAGCTGCGGCCATTCTTGTTGCTAGAAGCGCAGGGTAGAGCAATGCGCTACATCCGCTCGCTGTGAAATAATCAATGTTATCAAGGTACTCAATTTCGGCGCAAATGTGAACGAGAGGATTTTCCTTTCGAACATTCATTGCACATAGAATGCTTCCTTTATTATGAGTTTCGTCGCCGTCAAAATCAGCTAGGATAATAACTGCATCAGCATCTTGGACGTTGGCTTTTTTTAGCATCGCGATGTCCGAAGGACGGCCTTTGCAATATGTCACATAGCTGGAGTTTAGATTGTACTTTTCTAAAGGGTATTGTTCTTCGATATTAGCAATAATGACGACGTTCTTGCGTTCATCTACATCCTCCCCCGTCAGTGAATAAATTATGCCAGGCGCTTTTTCGTTCCAGCCACATATAATAGTATGACCGGTGAACCTCAGCTCTGAACTAATCAGGCCTTGATGGCGCAGTTGCGCCTTTTCATGGGTTTTGTTGATTAGGTATATAACTCCAGCGACGGGCGCAATCACCCCGGCCAAAGCCAATACCGCAGCGATCAACTTACCTAAAAAACTGATCGGGTAGACATTGTCAGATGTGAAGCCACTCGAGATATATGTGAAAAGCCAAACTAGGCTATCTTCGAAAGTCATTAGGGCAAATGGGCTTACCGTACCGGACTGCTGCGCGTAATAATCTTCCGTCAGGCGCAGCGCGAATATTGCCGCAGCGATTCCCACAACGAGGACAGTTATACCTATGAAGAATTGGGAAAATCGGCCAACAAATTTGACCATGAAATAGTAACGTGCTTGCGCGATCGGGCTTTCGCCCATTCGATTATATGATGTCTTAGCTCTCTCTGCGATCAGGCATAGGAACAATAGAAACATCCATGGCAAACCCAGTATCCAAGTCCAATAATTCACTTGCTTGAGCCCGGCATTAACTAATGTTGCATCGGCTTCTTGATGGTATGGAACGGTCCCGGTTTCAACTTTGGTAGAAATATCGGGAAGTGTTAAAATTGACTTTTGATACCTACTCCAATTTTTTACAATTTCCCTCGAAACCTGTTGAACGCTATCATTGAGTTGATCTGAATTAGTGGCCAAAAAGGCATCAACAACAAGTTGGATCTCAATAACCCCTTGCGCATTTGTAATTTCATCGACCCTAAAATAGGGAAACTTTTGAGAAAGAGCCTCTGCGATTGAGCTAGAAAAAAGTAGCTGCTTAAAGGCGCTATTTTCAGCTGCAATCTTTCTGTTGGAGGTCAAGAATATTGCGTCTATTTTTTCACCTGCTTCGACCGCTTTTATGCACTCAAATGGTGAGCTATTAACTGGGAAAAAATCGACAGTTTCACGAAGCCCGGCATCTTGTAGTATGTCTATGCTGTTGAAATATGTGCCAGAGCCGTTGTCTCCGATACAAACTCGCCTGCCGCTCAATTGGCTAAGGACCGTAATGTCGCTGTTTTTTGGCAAAATTACTTGCACGTACTCTGGAAAAACTGGAATTATATAACTGAGATTTTCAAATTTTTCTTGCCCGCGAATTCCCAAATACGAATATTGTCCTAAATCATTTTGCACCAAAGCATAATCAACTTTACCGCTGCGAAGTAAATCCAAATTCTCGATGCTGCCTGTTGTTCCCTGCAGCTTTATGGGCAAGCTGCTATTTGAGGCCAAGACTCCTCCAAATTCACTGTACATACCGGCATCGGAGCCAGTTGCAATTATAATGGATTGGTCAGGTTGCATGTGATTGCTAAATTGTTTCGTCATAAATATGGCAAAGCCAATACTGACGAAAACAACCAAAATTAAAATGCGTCGCTGCAATTTTCCCACTAAAATCCCTCCCCAAAGAGATTGCCGTTACTTCGACGTTAACTTGCACATTGAATTAACGATAGTGCCAATTTGAAATATTGGCCTGTCCAACCCCACTCAACAACTGCTCTTGCGTCGGCCCACCGTGGGTTAATTTCGGAAATCTATTGGACCAAAGCGCTTTCAATAGGAAAACACCCACCCTGCGCGTCTACGCACTATGGGAAATTCGTGGGCAAAAGCGAATACTCCAGCCAGCTTATTGGAGTAATGTATCGTAACCCTTATAAGCTGCACTTGATTGAGTAGATTTCGTAATGCGGGGGTCAGAGGTTCGAATCCTCTAAGCGGCACCACTCAGTTTCCCACTTCCGACGATCTCTATACCTGCCTCGATATGGCATAATTAATGCCTATTTTTCCGTAGCTTATGTGAGGGTCGCCCATCGCCTCTGCGACCAGAGACCCTTTATCGGTGGCCGAACGTTGCCAATATGGCCCATCGTCTCAGAGAGCCATTTGGTGGCTGTCAGATGCACATTGAGATTTTGGGCTGAGCGTTCAGGCGAACCCGAACATTTTCCTCTGAGTCGGCCAGTCAAGCGGGATCGCATTGGCGCGAGTGAGTTTGCGGCCGGTTAGATCAACGGGCTGAGTTCCATCTATGATGGCTGCAATGATATCGGGCGCGAGCCAAGAGATACGAACCAGCTGTCCCAGATACCGGCGGCTGCGCTCCTGCGACACCAACGACACCAACGACACCAACGACACCAACGACACCAACGACACCAAC
>NZ_CAXBHH010000004.1:0-369816 GCF_963975555.1 uncultured Parasphingorhabdus sp.
TGCGGGTCCAGATTTACATTGCTCAATTGAAGAGGATATAGATATGAATCGTTTTGACTTTACCCCCTATCGCCGGTCCACCGTCGGATTCGACCGGCTTTTCGACCTTCTTGAAAATAACGCCCGCGCGCAGCAGTCCGAGAATTACCCGCCGTTCAACATCGAACGCAGCGGCGAAGATCAATATCGGATCACGCTTGCCGTCGCCGGTTTCAAGGATGAGGAAATCGAAATTACCGCCCAGCAGAATTTGCTGCTCGTCGCCGGCAACAAGAAAGCCGAAGATCAGGAAGGCAAGCAGTTCCTCCACATGGGCATAGCCAACCGCAACTTTGAACGACGCTTCGAACTCGCCGATTTTGTCCGAGTCGAAAATGCAGCTCTGGCCGACGGCCTGCTAGAGATTGACCTGGTCCGCGAAATCCCGGAAGCGATGCGGCCGCAGACAATCGCCATCAACAAGGCGGACAATGTCACAAAAATTGCTCACAAGCAGAAGAAAGCAGAGGAGAAAGCCGCGTAAACCGGTTCTCTTCCCTTAACAATCGGGCAGCCAGAGCGATCTGGCTGCCTTTTTTATCAATGATAGAATGAAATGGGGCAGCCGGATGAGGATCCGACTGCCCCTGACACCCGCTTGGTGTCACTCTTGACGATAATTAGCCCGGGTCGCAAATGGCCAATTTCCGTCAAGAATCTGCTTCGGCAATATGGGAGAGCATCGCATGGTCCAATATAATGACCTTCCCGCTCTCCACTGCCACGATCTCGCTTTCAGACCAGGCTGACAGTTGCCGGTTAATATGTTCACGCGACATCCCGGCAAAGTTTCCGAGTTCGCTCTGGCTCAAATCCAGTTTCAGTCGTCCTTCTTCAGCACCGACGACAGAAAGCCGCAACAAATAGCGCGCCAGACGTGGCCCGGACGTATAAGCGCGATCACCTTCGATCATGCTGTTCGCCATCCGGATGCGGCTAGCCATGACTTTCAGCAGCCGCAGCGCCATATTCTTGTGCTTCGCCAGAATTTCTTCAAACGCTTCGCGCGTGATCGAAAGGGCCGACGTCGGTTCAATAGCGGTGACGCTGGCGGTGCGCTCGCCGCCGTCCAACAAAGCGATTTCACCCAGAACCTGGCCCGCTTCCGCATAATCAAGCACAACTTCATAACCATTGCTGGCGATCATACTGGTACGCGCATTGCCCGACAATAATATCAGGAGCGAGTTGCCAGGATCGCCTTGCATGATCAATTCATCCCCTTTCTTATATTGCATGAAATGCCCACGCAATATCAAGTCCGCCAGTTCAGCTTCATCACAATCGGCAAACAGACTATGCTCTGCCAATATACCCGCCAGTTGTTCAGCTTTCACTGTTTCTAATCCCTCAGCGTTGCTCGGAAGTTTGTTCTAGCACTTCGTCGCGACGTGCATGTGACAATAGTAATATTTGGTAAAATGGATTGGACAAATTCGACATCCGTTCGAAAATGCTGAATTCTCCATGCTTTAGCAATTAAACGAGGCGGCTTTGCTGCAAAGCGGCGGCGATGAAAGACGCGAAGAGCGGATGTGGATCAAACGGCTTGCTCTTGAGCTCGGGATGATATTGCACCCCGACGAACCAGCTGTGATCCGGGCGTTCCACGGTTTCCGGAAGCTCGCCGTCGGGTGACATGCCCGAGAATATCAGACCGGTTTTTTCCAATCGTTCGACATAGCCCTTGTTCACCTCGTAACGGTGACGGTGGCGTTCACTGATTTCGCGACTGCCGTAAATTTCGCTGATTTTCGAGCCTTGCTGCAAAACAGCATCATAGGCTCCGAGTCGCATCGTGCCGCCCATGTCGCCGCCAGCTTCCCGTTTTTGCAAACCTTCTTCGGTCATCCATTCGGTGATCAGGCCAACAACCGGCTCTTCGGTTGCCCCGAACTCGGTGGTCGACGCGGTGTCGATACCGGCCAGATTGCGGGCCGCTTCGATGCAGGCCATTTGCATGCCCAGACAGATGCCAAAAAACGGAATGTCATTTTCGCGGGCAAATTTAACCGATCCGATCTTGCCGTCGCTACCGCGTTCGCCAAAGCCACCGGGCACCAATATTGCGTGAAGCGGCTCCAGCTTGGCAGCGAGATCCTCGTCATTTTCAAACAATTCCGCATCGAGCCAGCGGACCTGCACCTTCACCCGATTCGCCAGACCACCGTGGAACAGGGCTTCCTGAAGCGATTTATAGGCATCCTGCAGACCGACATATTTGCCGACCACGCCGACGATGACTTCCCCTTCAGGATTCTCGATCCGTTCCATGACATCATACCAGCGCGACAAGTCGGGCTCGAGCGCATCGTCAATGCCGAAGGCACGCAGCACTTCTCTGTCCAGACCCTCGTTATGATATTGCAGAGGCACGTTGTAGATATTGCTCGCGTCCAGCGCCGGGATCACCGATTCCTTGCGGACATTGCAGAATTGGGCGATTTTGCTCCGTTCGCTATCGGGCAGCGGATGTTCACAGCGGCAAAGCAGGATATCCGGCTGAATTCCCAACGAGGTCAATTCCCGGACGCTATGCTGGGTCGGTTTGGTTTTCAGTTCGCCGGCAGCCGCGATATAGGGCACCAGCGTGACGTGCACGGAAATCGCATTGTCCCGGCCGACCTTGTTGCGCAGCTGCCGAATCGCTTCGATAAACGGCAGGCTTTCGATATCGCCGACCGTTCCGCCAATTTCACACAACACGAAATCAATGCCGTCGAGCTTGTCCTCGGCAAATTCCTGAATCGCGTCGGTAACGTGCGGGATGACCTGCACGGTGGCGCCGAGATAGTCTCCGCGACGTTCTTTGGTGATGATCGACTGATAGATTCTGCCAGATGTGACATTGTCGGACTGCAGCGACGGAACGCCGGTGAAGCGTTCATAATGGCCCAGATCGAGGTCGGTTTCCGCCCCGTCGTCGGTGACATAGACTTCGCCATGCTGATAAGGCGACATCGTGCCTGGATCAACGTTGAGATAGGGGTCAAGTTTCCGGATTCGCACGGAATATCCGCGAGCCTGTAACAGAGCGCCGAGGCTCGCTGCCATCAGACCTTTGCCAAGAGAGGAAACCACACCGCCGGTAATGAAAATATATCGCGCCATGGGAGGAGAGGCTTAAGGCGTTATCACCGCATATGGCAATCCCGCGAATCCGGAAAAGTGAAATAAATATTATTTTACTTTGGTCAGTCGCCGGTCTTTTCTGAACGCGAATCGATACGAACGCGCGATCTGCACGATGATCCGGCTATCAATGTCAGTATAGGGCTTTGGAAGAACCTATTGGTCCAGCGGAACGGTAGCATCCGAATTGGTAGCAGGAGCCTGGTCATCCGCAGTTGCTGCAGCCGCTGCAGCCGCTGCGGCCAATGGATCGTCACCAACCAGAGGCACATCATCAGCAGGTGCTGAAACCGGTGCGCTGGTGTCGCGTTGCAGACTCTGGTCAATAGTATCGGTTTTGCCTTCAGCAGCAGCAAGAACCGCCAGCGAGATTGACAAGGACACAAACAAGACCGCCAGGACCGAAGTAGACCGGGTCAGCAGATCCGCTGCGCCGCGCGCCGACATCATACCGGATGGCGAGCCGCCGACACCCAGTCCACCGCCTTCGGATTTCTGCATCAATATAACGCCGACCAACATGGCGGCGACAATGGCTTGAAGGACGGTAAGAAAAAGAAACATGAGTTTTCCGAACTAATAAGGGGAGCATGCGCTCCAACGTGCAGCGCACATAGCGATTGAGCCGTCCGAGTTCAAGCGATGAAAATCGCCGACCTCCGATAGCAATGCGCCAAAGCACTGCGGAATTGCGTCAGCATTGGCTGGACGGACGCAAAAGGCGAAAATCATTTTGCCGCGCCTTGCTGCGAAGCGGGTCGGTTCAACCGGCTGCAGCAGCCTCGATAATCGGTCCGAATTTCGCTGCCGTCAGGCTTGCGCCGCCAACTAGCCCGCCATCGACATTGGGCACCGCCAGCAATTCCGCTGCGTTGCCACCATTCATCGACCCGCCATAGAGAATCCGCACGGCATCACTGCCCTGCCCCATCAATTCTCCCAGCTTCTTGCGAATTGCGGCGTGCATTTCGGCGACATCGCCGGTCTCCGGAACCCGGCCGGTACCGATCGCCCAGACCGGTTCATAAGCGATGGTCAGCCATTCTGCGTTGGCACCTGCAGGGAAGGAGCGGGCGATCTGCACCGTGACAATTTCAATGGCCTGCCCGGCATCGCGTTCTTCTTCGGTTTCTCCGACGCAGATTATGGCGCCCATGCCGGCTGCGTGAACCGCCTCGGCCTTGGCCTTCACTTCGGCATCACCTTCCTGCTGATCGGCGCGGCGTTCGCTGTGCCCGAGAATCGAATAAGTGGCTCCTGCTTCCTTGAGCATGGCAGCAGACAGGCATCCGGTATGCGCGCCATTTTCGGCAAAATGGCAATCCTGCGCGCCAATGGCAAAGCCCGGATTGGCCTGTACGGCAGCGGCGATCAACGTTGCTGGCGGACAGATTCCGACATCTGCGCCATCATGATTGGATGCAATGGCCGCAATGGCGGAGATATCCGCAAGCTGTGCCCGCAACCCGTTCATTTTCCAGTTGCCGACAATATATTTGCGGTTTGCCATGATGCGTTCTGCCTTTTCTGTTTTTCTGTTGGGCATCCGCTATCAAATATCCATCACCTTGCCAATTTTCTTCCGCAGTCTTTTGCTTGAACCACAAAGCCAAGCCGCCTAAAGCAAGCGCAAATCCAACTCCCGCAATGGAACATCTCTTTTATGATCAGTTTTTTCCGCCGCATTTTTTCTTCGAAACTCGGTCTTTTCCTGACCCTTTGTTTCGTCGGCCTGATCGCCATTGCCTTCGCCACGGCCGATGTGTCGAGCAGCGGTACATTCGGCGGGGTTACCGGTTCTGGAACAGCAGCTAAAGTCGGCGACAGCAAACTGACCAGCGCGGAACTCAGCCAATCCGTAACCAATGCGTTCCGCGGCGAGCAGCGTGAGAATACCGGACTGGATCTAAAAACCTATGTCAACGGCGGCGGCTTCGACGATGTATTGGAACGACTGATCAACAGCTTCGCCATTGCCGATTTCGGTACGAAATATGGCATGGCAGCGGGCAAACGTCTGGTTGATAGCGAGATCGCAAGCATTCCGACCTTTCAAGGTGCTGACGGGCAGTTTAGCGAAGAGAATTTCCGCCGCGCCATGCAGCAACAAGGGATAAGCGAAGCCCAATTGCGCAATGATTTTACCCGTAATCTAATGGCTGACCAGCTGTTGACGGCAGCCGGATTCGGCGCAGCGGTACCGCAGAAGCTTGTTGTTCCTTATGCCTCCCTGCTGCTCGAATCACGCGAAGGACAGATTGCAACAATTCCGTCGGTGGCCTTCATCGAGAACGTCAAGCCAGCCAAGGCAGCGGTCGAGGCCTTTTATGCCAAGAACGCGTCCCGCTACACGATTCCCGAACGCCGGACGATCCGTTACGCATTGTTCGAAAAATCCCGGTTCAACGACAAGATCAAGCCTAGCGAAAAGGAAATCGCGGGCTATTATAGTCTCAACAAGTCCCGCTATTCCGCCAGCGAGACCCGCAATCTAAAACAGGTCATCGTGCCAACCGAAGCCGCCGCCCAGGCGTTGGCGGCCAAAATAACTGGCGGTACTTCGATCGAACAGGCCGCGCAATCGGTTGGCTTGTCCGCTGCTGAAGTGGGATCGACCAATAAAACCGACTTTATCAATATGGCCTCCCAGTCGGTTGCCAATGCCGCGTTTTCCGCCCGGTCGGGCGCTGTCGCTGGCCCCGCCCAAAGCGCGCTGGGCTGGCACATCGTGATGGTCAAGGATATCAAACCAATCCCCGGTCGTACGCTGGAGCAGGTTCGCACCGAGATTGTCAGCGAACTGACCCGCACAAAAATTGAAGAGGCAATGGCCGAATTGACGGTCCGTCTTGAGGATGAATTTGCTGACGGCGCAACGCTCGGCGACATCGCCAAAGCCGAACAGCTGAAAGTGGAAGCGACCCCTCCCCTGCTCGCCAATGGCCAGAACCCGAATGATCAGAATTACAAGCCGATACCGGAGATGCAGCGGTTATTGCCGATAGCATTTGCCGTGGATGCAGAATCCGACCCTCAGGTCGTCGAAATCATTCCGGGCCAGCAATATGCCGTAGTCGATGTTTCCGAAATTACCGAGGCTGCTCCGCCACCATTGGCGCAGATCGAGCAATTGGTGACCCGCGACTATATGCTCGATCAGGGGTCGAAGAAAGCCAAGACAGTCGCCGACAAGATTGCAAAAGCGGTCAGCAGCGGCACATCATTGTCCAAAGCCGTCGCCGATGCCGGTGTGAAGCTGCCCAATCCGGAACGGATCAGTTCGACGAGAGCCGAACTTGCCCGACAGAGCCAGCAGGGCCAGGTACCTGCGCCTCTCAGCCTAATGTTCAGCATGGCACAGGGCACAGCGAAAGCCCTCGCAGCGCCGCGCGATCAGGGGTGGTTCGTGGTCGTACTCGACAAGCTCAATCGCGGCGATGCGTCCAAGCGTGACGATCTGCTGCAATCAACACGAGCACAGTTCAAGCAAGTATTGGGCAATGAATATACCGCGCAGTTCATCAACGCGATGAAGGCTGACATCGGTGTGGAGCGCAACGAGACTACGCTGACGGCGCTGAAAAAACAGCTGCTCGGCGGTAATTGATCCCAATATGGCGGGCAGTTTCGGAATAGAAGCGGCACGCGCGGCACTGGACAGCGGCAAGCCGGCGCTGGTCTGGCGACGGCAGATTGCCGACACCGAAACGCCGGTGTCCGCTGCGCTGAAGCTGATGGAAGATGGCCGCGGCGACTATCTGCTCGAATCGGTCGAAGGTGGCGAGACTAGGGGACGTCACAGCATGATCGGCCTTGCGCCTGACCTGGTATTCCGGGCCGATGGCGAGAAGGCGGCAATCAATCGCACATGGCTGAAGGATCGCGAGGCTTTTGCAGCGGAACAAGGCGACAGCCTCTCCGCGCTGCGCAATCTGGTAAAGGCCTGCCAGATGGACGTGCCGGAAGAACTGCCCCGCGCCCTCGCCTGTCTCGTCGGCTATTTTGGTTATGAGACAATCGGACTGGTCGAGAAGCTTCCCCGCGCCCCGCAATCCGATCTGGATCTGCCAGACATGCTGTTTGTCAGGCCCACCGTGATCCTGATCTTTGACCGGCTCGCGGATGAGCTGTTTCTGGTCGCACCCGTATGGCCGGAAACCGATGGCGATAGC
This sequence comes from uncultured Parasphingorhabdus sp., assembly GCF_963975555.1. Taxonomy (GTDB): domain Bacteria; phylum Pseudomonadota; class Alphaproteobacteria; order Sphingomonadales; family Sphingomonadaceae; genus Parasphingorhabdus. The sequence goes on from NZ_CAXBHH010000004.1 coordinate 7,344, forward strand.
GAAGCCAAGATCGCTGCGGCAAAGGAACGGCTGGACGAGGCCCAGCGGGGTCTGTCCGCCCCTGTTCGTCCCGAGCTTGTTGAAGGACGATTGTCAGGCGGCGTACAGGCTGGCTTGGGCATACTCAGCCCGAACGAGGTAGAATTCACGCCACATATCTCGGCAGAGAAATATGGCGAGATGGTGCTGCGCGCCAAGGATTATATCGAGGCCGGAGATGTCTTCCAAGTGGTACTGGCGCAGCGCTTCACCACGCCCTTCGCTCTGCCCCCGATCGAACTTTACCGCGCATTGCGGCGGATCAATCCTTCACCTTTCCTGTTCTTCCTCGACCTTCCCGGTTTTGCCCTGACCGGCTCGAGCCCCGAAATACTGGTCCGCGCGCGAGATGGCGAGGTCACCATCCGGCCGATTGCCGGCACCCGCCCCCGCGGCAAGAATGCGACAGAGGACAAAGCGAATAAGGAAAGCCTGCTCGCCGATCCCAAGGAACGGGCCGAACATCTGATGCTGCTCGATCTGGGCCGCAACGATGTTGGCCGCGTGGCGACTGCGAGCAGTGTCGAGGTCACCGACAGCTATACCGTCGAATTTTACAGCCATGTCATGCACATCGTCTCCAACGTAGTCGGCGAACTGGCCCCGGACAAGGATGCGCTCGACGCCCTCTTCGCCGGCTTCCCCGCCGGCACGGTCAGCGGCGCGCCGAAAGTCCGCGCCTGCCAGATCATCGCCGAACTCGAGCCCGAGACGCGCGGCGCTTACGCAGGCGGCGTCGGCTATTTCTCTCCCGATGGCAGCATGGACAGCTGTATCGTGTTGCGCACCGGGATTGTGAAAGACGGGATGCTGCACGTGCAAGCGGGCGCAGGGATCGTCGCGGACAGCAATCCTGACTATGAGCTGGCCGAATGCCGGGCCAAAGCGGGCGCGTTGCTGGCAGCAGCCAAAGAGGCAGTGAAGCGGGCGCAGGATATCGGCTTCGGGCAGTAGCTTGAAAGTTCGCCATGGCCGTAAAAGGGGCATGGTGCGTGCGGTTTCTGTCCGTCCGCTAGCGCCCCGTTAGCGGACATTTGGCAAACAGCTGAGTGGCATACAGTTGAGTTCTCCCAATATTAGGTCATTTCGCACAATCAGCCTTCGCTGGCCCTCATCCCATAGGACAAGACGCAGCGGTTTCAGTGATGCCGAGCCTCTGGCGGCACGAAAATAGCGACAAGGCTTGTCCACATGCCGGGCCTTTCAATGCCACTCGCTGGCGTATGATAGCAGAAATTTGATCTGGCTCGAACATAGAAACAGGCGATTAATTTCTATCGAACAAATTTAGTTTGTAACTTTATGTACCGTTTTGTCGAAGTCAAATAACCTAGTTCGCTGATAAATTGAGATCGACAGACCGCCAATTATTCCATTGTCGATGGGTGAAAGCATAAGGTGGCAACCCGCTATTCAGAAACACAACTTGATGGTGATTTTAATGCCCACAAATGTTATCCTGCTCGCTGCACAGCGCCCCGGAATTACCGACCCGTTGGCGATTGCGCACAATGTCTCACATAAATGCATCATTCCTATCGGTGGTAAACCGCTGATTATGCATGTGCTGGAGACATTGGCGCATCATCCTGCCGTGGGGGACATCGGCATTTCGATCGAACGCGACGGATTTGCTGCTCTTGCCCCGGTTATTGCGGCGCTGGGCGACGCCGGGACGCAGATACGTTGCATCCCTTCGCAGCTGAGCATTGCCGATAGCGTCATCGCCGCCATCACTGAAATGGGTGATAGGCCGACTATGATTACGACGGCGGATAATGCGCTGTTGACCGCTGTCGCCATTCAGGAAATGGCCAACGTGCTATCATCGGGTGCCGATGTCGCCGTTGGCCTAACCACCAAACCGGCTGTGTTATCAACGCACCCTCAAGGGCAAAACCGTTTCTACACTTTTTCGGATAATCATTATTCCAATTGCAATCTTTACGGTCTGTCCGGCGCACATGCTCTGGCGGCGGCTGAAATTTTTCGAGGCGGTGGGCAATTTGCCAAAAAAATAGGACGAATTATAGAAAGCTTTGGGGTGCTCAACCTTCTCTTGCTCCGCTCCGGTATGATCAGTTTAGATGGTGCAATGCGGCGGATTTCGAAACGTATAGGTCTTCGCGTAAGGCCCGTTGTCCTGACAGAGGGGCGCAATGCGATCGATGTGGATAATGAGCGGACCTATCAGGTTGTTGCCAAATTGCTCAAACAAGACGCGAGGCACGCTGGCTCACTCGCTTGGCCGGAACTGGACCGATTGCAGTCCGTCCGCTTGTAGGAAATTATCTATAACAACAAGCGGACTTTTGGGCGGGGGTCGCAGCTTCCGCCCGAAAGGCGGACCTTCAGCCCGTCAACGTTGTGTGCTTCTGTAGGAAATCGCGAATTATCTCGCGACCCCTCGGCCCCTCCATTTCGCTGTGGTCGAATGCGCAATAAAATTCAAAGAATGCATCAGGCCAGACAAGCTCGTTATCGCTGCCCGCCAATTCTAAAAGCGCGCCATTAAGTGCGTTCGCTATTCCATCAGCAAAATCCCAGCCAAGGAACCCGACGAAGAAGTCACACGAAAGTTCGACAGCCAACCTGTCGAAGACTTTAGTTGCACTCAGTCCGCTTAGTTCTGACCACCGGCGGAGTCATCTTTACCCAAGTAGTGGTTCCCGTCGCGCCAACGTGCCCGCAGTTCGGCCAAAGCAGTCTCATACATATCAGCACGATAGGAGCCTCGCTACCGTAGCGCTAGCGGATTGTTAATGTCCGCTCCCCACCCAGTTTCGGTCATTCGAACTGATTGGATGAAAATCGAAAGCGGCTGGGCAACTGTCGCCCCAATGGCAGACAGATCGACGCTGTATTTCTCGCCCGAAAGCAGAAACTTCGCTATGGGGCATAGCCAACGCCGCGCAGGATTATCGGGTTTCTACAAGCGCCGGGTTCAAGGGGAATGTCCGTGACAATTGGTCGATATATTTTACTCCTGCTTTTTATGGGCGTTCTCGCCGGACATTCGGGCACGGCTCACGCCATCGACTGCACAGCGGCGGCGACACAGCGGGAGAAAGCCGTTTGTCAGTCGGATGACCTGCTTGCGCTCGATGCAATGCTGAACAAGGCTTATGACGGAGCGCGAGCCCTGGAAACAAACCCCCGGGAAGGCGACAAGGACAGAAACCTGCGCCGCGAGCAGCTGGCCTGGATAAAGGCCGCTGATCGGTGCAATTCCGATGCGCTTTGTATTCGGAAGATTTATGCCAGCCGGTATATGTCGCTTCGCGCCTATTCCGATTCCGGTTTCGCCGACATGGAAGGCCTGACGGGGCTCGCCGATGTGCTGGAGATCTGGGCGTCCGCCGATCCATCGACAGGGGGCGTTCCGCTAGCCGTGCGGTCTGATGAAGGGAACACTTATCTGATTGCTGTGCCGGTGAGCTGGGGCAAGCCCTTTCCCTATTATGAAGTTTATTTCATGCAGCGAGGCAAAAACCCTGAACGGATCACTTTTCCCGATCTGCGGGTACGACAAGAAATGATCAAAGAGGAAAATAGCGGTAAATTCGCGGTCGGGAATCTAGCCGTCACGACCGGCGCACAGTTTCAGGGTGTGGGATTTGTAGGAAGAGATGTGGTCAGCAAAGCCATGACTGGCAGTGCAGGGGGAGAATGGACCTACCGGCGATGGCGTATGGACTGGACCGGCACCTATGGCGTCAGGCCGACACTGACGGAATATGAAATCGAGAATGCGCGCGACGGATTTACGATCAAGCTTGTAGGTGCGCCGGACGAGTGAAACTTCTTTAAACAGTGGACTAGATTGAACGATAACCTGCACCGATCCATTTTCCATCGAAACCGGCCCTGCCCCTTTCCTCCCAATGGCTGACGTCAAAATGATCGACGTTTTCGCTCGCTAACGGCTTAACGCCGTTCTGGACCAACCAGCCTACTCCAGCATCTTCGGCGCTTCCTTCTGCAGCTTTTCCTTAATCTTGTTGGCAAACATCGCCAGCATCGGCGGCAGGTCGAAAATCGCGTAGACCTCGTCCTCGCGAATCTGCATTTCGCTGCCGATGCGTTGGCCGACGGCCTTGAGGGTGAACTGGAGATGATCGCCTTCCCAATGATGGTCGGTAAAGCTGGCGCAGGATATCGGGTTCGGGCCGTGAATTGCGCAACCCTATAGAGGCGCAAATGCGGGCGTTTATTGGTTGAACTGCATAGCGGAGAACCGGATCAATCGCCTCCGCACAAGACATGTGATTTTGAGGCTGAGAATCTATGGAACCGGCAAGTTCCGCATACCGGCCAGCAGCTTGTCGGGAACAGTCCGAATGTCGGCCAAGGCGGACGCGTTTCTGGTGGCGCGGCTTGCCAACAGAGGATGTGTACGCCATAGTTTGAAAAAGGACAGCAGCACAGGGACATAACTGATGGCATTGGACGTAATTGGTGTAGGACCAGGGCGAACTGCCACCTTTTCGATGAAATTCGCGCTTGAACATATCGGAGTCGGGCCATGCTACCATATGGTGGAAGTGTTCCGCAGTGCCCGCCGCAATATCCCGCTTTGGCAGAATGTTGTCGACGGCAAGCCGGACTGGGACGCCATTTTCGACGGCTATCGCTCCGTCACGGATAATCCGGCCTGTGTCTATTGGCGCGAACTGGCCGAGTTTTATCCGGACGCGAAAATCCTGCTGACAGTACGCGACGCTGACGCCTGGGTCGAATCGTGCAACGAGACGATCAATTCGCAGCGCATGCTCGCTTCTCTCGAAGGCAGCGACCTGTTGCAGATGCTGCAAGGCACTTATCTTCGCCAGTTTGGCGAACATATCAACGATCCCGAATGGATGGCCAACTGGTATCGCGCCTATAACGAGGAGGTCATAAGCACGATCCCGTCAGAACGGTTACTCGTGTTCCATCCGAAGGACGGGTGGGAGCCCTTGTGCAATTTCCTTGATGTGCCAGTTCCGCCTGAACCATTTCCGCGGGTCAACAGTCGCGACGAGCTTGGCGGCGCATCGGACGAACAGGGCGGATTACCTTCCGATCCCGAACAGCTTGAGGCATTCGCTGTCGATTATATAGAAGGGCTGCGCAGAAAAGCGTTTAGCTAATCGAGGCGCTCTGCCTTCTTCCCGCCCAATGGCTGGCGTCAGAATGATCAACATTTTCGCCCGCTTACCGCTTTAAGCCATTTTGGACCAATCAACCTACTCCAGCATCTTCGGCGCTTCCTTCTGCAGCTTTTCCTTAATCTTGTTGGCAAACATCGCCAGCATCGGCGGCAGGTCGAAAATCGCGTAGACCTCGTCCTCGCGAATCTGCATTTCGCTGCCGATGCGCTGGCCGACGGCCTCCAGGGTGAAATGGAGGTGATCGCCTTCCCAATGATGGTCGGTCAGGCTGGCGCCCGGGATGATATCGCCCAACGTATGGATGCCGCTGCCGACGCGGCTTTTGGCTTCGGTCAGTCCCAGTTTATGGGGTATGTTCACGGTTACAGGTTCGCTCATGACATTGCCTACCAGATTTTCACGCGTTTTTCGGGCGGGATATACATCGCGCTGTCTGGCGTGATGTCAAACGCCTTGTACCAGGCATCGATGTTCGGAACTACGCCACCCACACGATATTGGGTCGGACTGTGCGGATCGGTGAGCAATTGCTCGCGCAGCGCGTTTTCGCGCGATTTACCGCGCCAGACCTGCGCCCAGGACAGGAAGAAGCGCTGGTCGCCGGTCAGGCCGTCGATTACAGGCTGCTCGCCATGGCTGGCGACGTATCGGCGATAGGCGGAATAGGCCATTTCAAGCCCCCCCAGATCACCGATATTCTCACCCATCGTGAGCTGGCCGTTGACGTGAACGCCGGGAACCGGCTCGAACTTGTCATAGGCCTCCTTCAGCAATTTTGTCCGCGCTTCGAACTTCTCCGCAGATTCCTTTGTCCACCAGTCCCGTAGTTTGCCGCTACCGTCAAACTGACGCCCCTGATCGTCAAAGCCGTGGCCGATTTCATGCCCGATGACCCCACCGATCGCACCGTAATTGACCGCCGGGTCGGCGTTGGGGTCAAAAAATGGCGGCTGCAATATGGCCGCTGGAAAGGTGATCTGGTTGAGCAGCGGATTATAATAAGCATTCACGGTCTGCGGATTCATTTCCCACAACTCGCGATCGACCGGATGAGGCAGCCGTGCCAGATCAACGTCAAAAGCAAATTTCGCGGCGCGCTGAACATTGCCGAGCACGTCATCCGGCTTCACGACCAGCGGTGAATAATCGATCCATTTCGACGGGTAACCGATCCGGGGTTCGAAAGCGTCGAGCTTCTTTTGCGCTTCGCCGCGCGTCGCTGCATCCATCCAGTCGCTCTTCCTGATTCTTTCGCCCAGGGCGGCAGTCAGATTGTTGACCAGTTCGGTCATCTGCCGCTGGCTTTCGGCGGGATAGTGGCGATCCACATATTTCTGGCCGATCGCCTCGCCCATATTGCTGTTGACCAGATCGACACCCCGCTTCCAGCGGTCTTTCTGGACCGGAATGTCGCGCAGGGTCTTGCTGAAGAAATCGAATTTTGCCTCGTCAAACGCCTTCGGCAAATAGGCCGCATTGTCGCTGATGAAATGCGCCGTCAGATAGTCTTTCCAGGTGCTGACCGGGACAGTTTCAAGCAGTTTGCCACTCGCGGTGATTGCGGTGGTTTCGGCGGCGATGATCGTATCGACCTTGCCAAAGCCGCTAGCTTCCAGCCAGCTGGTCCAGTCGAACTCCGGCGCCAGTTCCATCAACTGCTCGCGGTTCATCGGATTGTAAATCTGCTTGATGTCGCGCTGCCGCTCGGGTTCCCATTGCGATTTCGCGAGGGCGGTTTCCAGAGCAATGATCCGGTCGGTTTTGGCGGCAGCATCGCTGATCCCCGCCAGTTTCTGTATCTTTATCAAATAATCCCGATAGGCCGCACGAAACTTGTCATATTCCGCACCTTCCTTGAGATAATAGTCGCGGCTGGGCATGCCCAGACCGTCCTGACCCGCGGCCACAATATAGCGGGTGGGATTGGCCGGATCAGGCAAAGTGCCGACCCCGACCGGCGAGGCATAGCCGACAGTCCCGAACAGTTTCAGCAATCCCGCACGGTCGCTGACGGCCTTTATCTTCGCGAGATAGGGTTCAAGGGGCTTGGTCCCCAGCTTTTCGATTGCAGCCTCGTTCATCCATGCAGCGTAAAATGCACCGACTTTCTGATCTAGCGCATCGGCTCCGTCACCGCGTGCGGCGAGATCGTCAAGGATCGCGTGGACCTGATCGTCGGATCGCTCCCGCAAGATGTCGAACGAACCATAGCGCGACCGGTCCTCGGGAATCTCTACGGTGTCCAGCCAATGTCCGTTAACATGGCGGAAGAAATCCGCACCGGGTGTCACCGACATATCCCGCGCGGAGAGATCAATTCCCCAGGCACCAATTTCCGCTTTTTCTGTATTCGCAACATTTTCATCTGCCGTCACTTCGGCGGCAGCGTCTTTTGCCAGGCTTGGTGCACTAACCGAGAGGGCGAGCAGCGATGCAGCTGCGGACAGGAAAACATGACTGGTTCTCATTGGAAGATCCTTTGGTTTCAATTGATAATATTGTGGACGCTCGGCGCACAAAACACAATTGCTGTTCGTCGAAAAAATCGCGCTGTCCGGTCGGCCTTCGAGCAGCATCAAATAGCGGAAAGAACGAAATTGCTTGGCCGGTCAAACGCGGCCCGTTAGACGCGGTTCATGATTCTGGTTATCGACAATTATGACAGCTTCACCTTCAACCTGGTCCATTATCTGATGGAACTCGGCGCGGAGGTTCGCGTGGAGCGCAATGATGCGCTGACCGCCAGCGAAGCGCTGGCCACCGGAGCGCAGGCCTTCCTGATTTCTCCGGGCCCCTGCACCCCAAATGAAGCGGGCATATCGCTCGATCTGGTCGCGGCCTGTGCCGATGCGGGCAAGCCGTTGCTCGGGGTGTGTCTCGGTCACCAGAGCATTGGACAGCATTTTGGCGGCAAGGTCGTACGCGGCGGCCTAATGCACGGCAAGACTTCACCAGTCACCCATGACGGCAGCGGCGTCTTTGCCGGACTGCCCTCGCCTTATACCGCGACCCGCTATCACTCGCTGATTGTCGAGGATATTCCCGATAGCCTGCCGGTCAACGCCACCGCCGACGATGGTTCGGTGATGGGCTTTCGCCATGAAAGCCTGCCGATCCACGGCGTGCAATTCCATCCGGAAAGCATCGCCACCGAACATGGCCATGCGCTGCTGGCCAATTTCATGGCGATTGCCGGGATTGAAGCGAAGGAACGGGCATGACCTTGCCCGATCCGGCGAGCGCCCTGTCCGAAGCGTCTGCTCGCGAAGCTTTTTCCGCGATATTTGATGGTTCCTGCTCGGCCGACGAAATCACCGCTTTTCTGGTCGCGCTAGCCGACCGGGGCGAGACCGCGACGGAAATCGCTGCAGCAGCAACAGAAATGCGCGCCCGGATGATCGGCGTGGATTCGCCCGCCAACGCGATTGACGTCTGCGGCACTGGAGGGGATGGCAGCCACAGTCTGAATATCAGCACCGCCACCGCTCTGGTTGTAGCCGCCTGCGAAATTCCCATGGCAAAGCATGGCAACCGCGCCGCCTCTAGCAAATCGGGGGCTGCGGATACACTGGAAGCGCTCGGTCTGGATCTGGCGAAAGCGGCAAGCAAGGCCGAGCAAAATCTGCGCGAGATCGGCATCGCCTTTTTCTTCGCGCCCAACCATCATCCGGCGCTCGGCCCGCTGGGACCGATCCGCAAAGCCATCGGTCGCAGGACGATCTTCAATCTACTCGGTCCTTTGTGCAATCCGGCAAAGGTCAAACGGCAGCTGATCGGCGTCGCCTCGCCCGATCTGGTCGAGACTTATGCCGAAGCGGCGCTGCAGCTGGGTTATGACAAGGCGATGATCGTCTCTGGCGAGGAAGGGCTCGACGAGCTCAGCATTTCCGGTCCCAGCCGCATTGCCATGATCAGCGATTGCACGGTCACGATCAGCCGGATCACCCCGGAGGATGCGGGCCTGACCCGCCATCCGGCAGAAGCGATAAAAGGCGGCGATGCGCAATATAATGCCGCTGCGCTCAAGGCGCTTCTGCAGGGCGAGAAGTCCGCCTATCGCGATGCCGTATTGCTCAACAGCGCCGCCGCGCTGATGGTGGCAGGCGAAGTCGACAGCTGGGAGGAAGGCGTCGAGGAAGCCGCAGAAGCGCTCGACAAGGGGCTTGCCAACGCCATGCTCAATTGCTGGATCGCCAATCAATGAACAAGCTTGAAGAAATTTGCGCGACGACGCGGGACTATGTGCGGCAACGGAAGGCGGAAGTTTCAGCGTCAAAGCTGAGCGAGGACATTGCCCGTCAGAGCGCACCGCGCGGTTTTGCCGCAGCGATCAGCGCAAAATCTGCGGACGGCTTCGCCCTGATCGCCGAGATCAAGAAAGCCAGCCCGTCCAAGGGCCTTATCCGCGCGGATTTCGATCCCCCGGCCCATGCCAAAGCCTATCAGGCTGGCGGTGCAGCCTGCCTGTCAGTTCTGACCGACCAGCCCTATTTTCAGGGCGCGGATGAATATCTGGTCGCCGCGCGCGCGGCGGTCGAACTGCCCTGCCTGCGCAAAGATTTCATGGTCGATCCTTGGCAGGTCGCTGAATCGCGGGCGCTGGGTGCGGACGCTATCCTGATCATCATGGCGGTGCTGGACGATGCTCTGGCGGCGGAGATCGAGGCGGAAGCGCTGTCGCTTGGCATGGACGCGCTGATCGAGGTGCATGACGAGACGGAACTGGAACGGGCGCTGAAGCTGCAATCGCCCCTGCTCGGCATCAACAACCGCAATCTCAAGACCTTTGACACCAGCCTCGACCAGACCGAACGGCTGGCGAAGCTGGTGCCCGACGACCGGATCATGGTGTCGGAAAGCGGTATCTTCACCCATGAAGATTGCCAGCGATTGTCCGGGTCCGGCGCCCGAGCCTTTTTGGTAGGTGAATCTCTGATGCGACAGGATAAAGTGGAGGCCGCAACCCGCGAGCTTTTGACAGGAACCAAATGAGCAAATTGACCCATATCGACGGCGACGGCGCGGCCCATATGGTCGATGTGGGCGGCAAGGCCGACACGGTCCGCGAGGCCCATGCCGAGGGCCGGATCACGATGAAAATGGAAGTTTTGGAAGCTATAAAAGCGAACGCCATGAAGAAGGGCGACGTGCTGGCGACGGCGCGCATTGCCGGGATCATGGCGGCAAAAAAGACCAGCGATCTCATCCCCCTGTGCCACCCGCTGGCGCTGACCAAAGTGGCGGTGGATTTCACCTTTCTCGATGACGGCATCAAGGTCTCGTCCATGGCCCGACTGACCGGCAAGACCGGCGTGGAAATGGAAGCTTTGACAGCCTGTTCCGTCGCACTCCTCACAATCTATGATATGTCAAAGGCGATGCAGAAGGACATGGAGATCAGCGATATCCGCCTGCTCTCGAAAAGCGGCGGCAAGTCGGGAGACTGGACAGCGGAATGAGCAGCTTGCTGCCTCTGGACGAAGCCCAGCAGCGACTGATCGCGCTGGCGTCCCGCCTGCCCGCCGAGACCCTGTCCGTCCATGACTCGCTCGGCCGCTATCTCGCCGCCGACCTGATCGCCAGACGCGAGCAACCGGCCGCCGATATGTCGGCGATGGACGGCTATGCGATCCGCTTTGAAGATCGGGACGGCCCGTGGACATTGATCGGTGAATGTCCGGCTGGCAGCCCGCCCTGCCGCGCGCTGCAGTCGGGAGAAACCGCGCGGATATTCACCGGCGCTTTGCTACCCGAGGGCGCCGATACAGTGGTCATGCAGGAAAATGTCGCAGCCGATGGCGCCACCATCCGCCTGACCGCAGAGCCCTCGCCCGAAATAGGCCGCCATGTCCGCCATCAGGGCGGCGATTTCAAGCAGGGCAGCATCGGCTTGCCCGCAGGCAGCCTGCTCAATGCGGCCGCGCTCGGCGAAGCGGTTATCGCCGGCTATGGCGAACTTTCGGTCGGGCAGCAGCCCCGCGTGGCGGTGGTTTCGACCGGCGACGAACTGGTCGCGCCCGGCTGCGAGACCCTGCCCCACCAGATACCCGCCAGCAATGACGTCATGCTGTCCGCCATGCTCTCCGGCCTGACCGCCGAAACCCGCAGCCTGAGCCGCATTCCCGACGATATGGAGATATTGTGCCAGACGCTGGAAAGCGCGAAAGACTGCGATATCATCGTCACCATCGGCGGCGCATCGGTCGGCGATCATGATCTGGTCGGGCCCGCCTTCGAGCGGCTCGGCGCGGAGATCGACTTCTACAAGATCGCGATGAAACCGGGCAAGCCGGTGATGGCCGGAAAGCTTGGCGACACAGTGATCTTGGCGCTCCCCGGCAACCCGGCCTCCGCCTTTGTAGCGGCGACCCTGTTCCTGCTGCCGCTGATCCGCTACATGGCCGGAGCCGCCCGCTATCTGCCCGAATATCAGAGCGCCCCGACCAGCGAAGCCCTCCCCGCCAATGGCCCCCGCGCGCAGTTTCTGCGGGCGAAGGTCGACCAGACCGGGATTACGCCTTTTGGCAGCCAGGACAGCGCCAAGCTATCGGTGCTGGCTGCGGCCAATGCGCTGCTTTGCCGGCCTGCTAATGCGGATGCGGCGCAGGCGGGTGAGAGGGTGCCGTTTATCGGGATTTAGTTAATGGCATCCCGAGACGATGTTTTCTGAACTGGCTTCGACTTACCGACCACCGATTTGAGCGTTGCCGCAATGGCGGCTTCGTGTTCCTTGATGAACTCTTTGAGTTCGCCCGTTTCTCGGGCTTCTTTAAGTGCGGTCGTAGACCCTTCGTCTAGCTTCATTAATCATCACCACACGATTATCCATCAAATCAAAGCGTGCATTAGAAGTTTTGAGTGCGTTTATTTTGCCATTGGTATCGTCAACGAGAAGGCGAAGAGTTGCCAATCCCTGGACATATTCGTCAACATTTCCCTGACCAACCACCTGCGAGAGGCTTTGGCTGGCAGCAGCGTGTGCAGCGATTGCTTGACGAGCTTCCCGCCTTGCATCTGTCAATCCCTGACCATCAAGAACAGTATCTGCCAATTCTGTGATACTAGCATCAACTTTCGCGCCAGTGGCGGAGAAGTCTTGGATTGCTGATAGATATTGCTGTTGCAACGATGCTTCGGTATTAACTTGCACGGTCGCGTAATAAGTAAATACTGCAGCAAATAGCCCACCCAAAGCGGCGGTCACAAGCGCGCCCACTGCGAGTTTGACGTTATGCACGATTTGATCGCGCGTAAGTCGTGAGTTAGGTATGGGTGCGGAGGCCATGTTACCTATTTGCTCTCTTTATGGCCAGATTTCAAGACCGCTTGAGTTGTCATTTTCGCATCCCTTATCGCCCGGTCGCACAATTGACTCGATTGATCGAGTCTCTCATGGCCCAATGCAATTGCCATCGAGTTAACGCACTCTTGAACCTCAGTGTGACTGCTTATGCCACCTCCGACTGTTTTTAATTTGACCGTCACACCTTGATCGACGACCGCCTGAGAATCGCACCCTGCGAGTGGGAAAAATGCCATCAATGCGAGAGCGAAGGGGCCGAATGATTTAACAAACACTTCCCCTGGAGATTGAATATCAATCTGAACTTCTGCCGCCAAGGAATCATCAAGTTCCTGCAAACCCAACTCAAAAAAACTAGGCTTCACGTCATTGGTTGGATTTGTCATTTCAACCGAATTGCGAAGAACGTCAAAGCCATTAAGCCATGTGGAAACAACAGCATGATCTTCTGCTGTGAATCGCAGCTTAGAAGTTCGAAATTCACTTACATAGTCACCACGGAAAATAAAATTTCGATACGCGAGCTTGTAAATTTCCTCGTGAAAGCTCCGTTTTAACTGGAAAAATGCCGTTTGAGTGTGGAGAGCTCTAATCATCTCTTCGCTCAATAACCGTTTAGGAGAAGCGCTTCTCCATTTAACTCTCCGGCCAAGATAAACATACTCGGTTTCGTCATCGGTCGCCGAAATTTGCTGAAAATCACCCGCGTCATCAATAAGTTCGCCGATCAAAACGTCTTTGTCATACCCTTCAGCAGGAACGACAATGAGATCTCCCCGCTTAGCCTCAAACAGCAACGCCTTTAGGAAACCAAGTCGCGTTTTGTCGCCACGACCTACACCTTCTGTTCCTACATGCTGGTTGCCCCGCGCACGACTTTCTAATTCCCTGCTCCAACGATCATCAGCAATAATCTCCAGAATTTTATCTTCGTTCCAGTCCTCTTCTTTGTACGGAATGTCTTCAAGGCCTCGAATGTCTAAAAAAACTGCCTTTGCGTTTCGAACTTGATTGTAAAAACGATAGGTTTTGCCGGGTGAGCACTTGAACACTCTGTGGTCGTCCGCAATTATAAACGCATCTAGTTCAACAATTATATCGGACATTCGAATCTTCCCCCAACTGAGGGATCGATATCTTACACTGATACTAAATAGTCAATCTTAGCTTAGTTTAGGAGCGGTTGAGCTAATTACCTATGCAGAGAGACAATCACTTCCCGCTTGACTTCCCCCGTTTTGTTTCTTAATTGTTCTGTATTCGTTCCCAGAACAGGACACTGGACATGCTCACGCAAAAGCAACATGAATTGCTCTGTTTCATTGATGACAGGCTCAAGGATAGCGGCGTTTCCCCCTCGTTCGAGGAAATGAAGGAAGCCCTCGGGCTCAAGTCCAAATCCGGTATTCACCGGCTGATCAGCGCGCTCGAGGAGCGGCACTTCATCCGCCGCCTGCCCAACCGGGCGCGCGCTCTGGAAGTGTTGAAACTGCCCGAGGGCGGTTTGCACGAAGCGGAGCCCTCCAATGTTGTATCGCTGCACCCGGACACACCGGTCCGCGAGGTCATTTCCAATCCTGCTCCGGCTGCCAATAATGACGTGCTGGAAATCCCGTTGCACGGACGGATCGCCGCTGGCGCTCCGATCGAGGCAATGGAAGGCCAGTCGGCGCTCAGCGTCCCTGCTGCCCTGCTCGGCCCCGGCGAACATTATGCCCTGGAAGTGTCCGGCGATTCGATGATCGACGCAGGCATTCTCGATGGCGATTATGCGCTGATCCAGAAAACCGAAGTCGCGCGCGACGGCGAGATTGTCGTCGCCTTGATCCATGAGGAAGAAGCGACGCTGAAATATCTCCGCAAAGAGGGCAGAAGCATCCGCCTCGACCCCGCCAACGCCGCCTATGAGCCGCAGATTTACGGCGAAGGCGAAGTCCGCATTCAGGGCAAGATGGCCGGATTGCTGCGCCGTTACTGAACGGTTTTCTTGACGGTAGCCTTCCGCGCGTCAACCTTTCTCGCGCCGCCCGTCCTCGCATCAGCCTCTCCGGATCGGTAGCGGGTCCAGTCATGCCTGCCTGTCCTTTCTAGTGAAGTAGAGATTTTCTGCTGCTCCAGATCAATCGTCATGCCTCCCACGCGAGACAGCAGGTCCCGATCTGCCCTGATCCAGCGCGGCTCACAGCTTTCCGGTAACCATCGGTCGCTCACCACGATATCGGCACGGCGACAGGCTGCAGACAGAGCCAGAGCGGAAATATAATGCGAGCTGCGAGTGGCCATAACCAACCATTTCCGCCCCTCATTATCGATGGTGACAAGACAAGCGTCGCTATTGCATTCGGCATTGGGCCAGTCTTCGAGCGCCTGCGATTTCCCCTCCACTCCGGCATTTTCACGGATCATGTCGCGAATGAAATCTCCGCCACTGGTGCGGAGCATCGCCAGCTCCCCCTGATCGTTTCGGATGCCGACATGGCGGCCGTCGCCGGTGATATAGATATCCGGTGCGCGGTTGGTGATGATCAGCAAGGCTCCGACTATAGCGGGGATCAATCCGAGATAGCGCCATCGCTCTCGCCACAGGCAAATCCACAGGCCAGCCAATATCACCAGTCCGAACGCCAATACCGGCATCGACGGCAGCATCGTCACCGCGCCTGGGCGGGAGGAAACAAAATGGGCGAGCGCGATCAGACTGCTCAAGGCCTGTTCGCAGAGCCACCAGACGGGCGCGCCTAGACCGATACTGTCCAGCAGCAAAGCAAGCGCCTCCAGCGGCATGATCACGAATGTTGTCAGAGGGATAGCGACGATATTGGCCAATGCGCCATAAAGCCCTGCCTTGTGAAAATGATATAAGGCAATCGGCATCAGGACGACTTCCACCACCAGGCCTGTCAGAAACAGCGAAAATATGAAACGACCGAGTCGGCGGATCAAAGGTTCGTCGCGCAGCATCACCAGCGCCTTGATCCGCGGATGCTCGTGCAGCGCGATAATCGCGGTGACCGCCGCAAAACTAAGCTGGAAGCTCGGCCCGACCAGCGACTCGGGCCAGAAGACCAAGACGAACAACGCGCCCGCCGCGACCATCCGCAGGGTGATCGCGCTGCGCCCCATCATCAATGCGACCAGCGCCAGCAGGGCAGCGACGCAGGCCCGGATCGTCGGCACTTGCGCACCAGTCATCAGCGTATAGGCGACCGCCGCCAGCGCCGCGCATCCCGCTGCCACTATCGGCAAGCGGAACCGCAGCGCCAATAACGGCGACAAGGCGAGCGACTTGAGCACCAGCAAATAGATTGCGCCCACAACCGCCGTGACATGCAGCCCGCTGATCGAGAGCAGATGCGCCAGACCGCTACGCCGCATCGCCTCGGCATCCGCTTCATCGATGGCACCGCGATCCCCGGTGGCCAAGGTTGCGCCAATCGCCCCGGCAGCACCGGACATTTGCGACTGAACATGCGCGGACAGCTGCTGGCGATAGCGCGACAGCGCAAAGAGCGGATCGGCGCGCTGCAATATCCTGATTTCTCCCAACGCCTGCCCGGTCGCGCCGAGCTCCTGAAACCAGGCGCGTTCGGAGAAATCATAGGCTCCGGGCAGCGCCGGCATCGCCGGTGGCATCAAGCGTGCGCGCAGCTGGATCAGGGCACCGTCCTGCAAATCCGGATAGGCCTGATCAAGCGGCACATTGACCCGGACCTTTGGCGGCAAACCGGAATTTTCACCGGTATCCAGCATCAGCCGGACCATATTGCGCGCCAACACCGGCTCGACCCGCTCAATCCTGGCATTGAATGTGGTGACAATGGGCCGGTCCAATACCGGCGCGGCGACGCTCCACGACCGGAACCCGATCAAGGCGCAGCCAATGGCCGCCAGCAGCGCGAACCAGAAAAGTGCCTTCCCGGCTCTCGTATCTCGTCCCGTCATGACGGCAAACAGGGCAATCCCGCAGCACAGGCTGATAAACGCCATCGACCAGGCGGGATTAGCGAGAACATACCAGGACGCGATGCCGCAACCGAGCGCCACCGGCACCCATAAGGGAAGCTGATCCCGCTCCTTTTCCATTTGTATTTCAATCAATTTGGAGAGTTGCGCGCCACGCCATGAATCAGGCAATTGTCGCGGATCGAACAGCGTGCTAAGGGCGGTGCCGATCAAACCGGTACCGGTGCCAGTGGTGCTATTCGGGCTCGATCCATCCCGCATTTCAAAAATCTATCACAGGGACCATCAAGCGTGAATTCAAATGATGCTGAACAGCCGAAAGAGACAAATATGGTCGTAACCCGCTTTGCTCCCTCCCCGACCGGATTCCTGCACATTGGCGGTGCCCGTACCGCGATGTTCAACTGGCTGTTTGCCCGGCACCATGGCGGAAAAGCGCTGCTGCGCATCGAAGATACCGACAAGGCGCGCTCGACCCAGGAAGCGATTGATGCGATTTCCGAAGGGCTGGAATGGCTGGGTCTCGACTGGGATGGCGAAACGGTGTTCCAGTCGGAACGCGCCGAACGCCATGCCGAGGTTGCCCATGAACTGCTGGCGTCGGGCAATGCCTATAAATGTTTTGCGACCCCCGAAGAACTGACCGAAATGCGCGAAAAGCAGCGGGCCGAGAAAAAGCCGATGCGCTATGACGGCCGCTGGCGCGAGCGCGACCCATCGGAAGCTCCGGAAGGTGCGCCGTTTGTGATTCGCCTGAAAACCGAAACCGCCGGCAAAGTGACCATCGCCGACATGGTACAAGGCGATGTCTCGGTCCAGAATGGCGAGATTGACGATTTCATCCTGCTGCGCTCCGACGGTTCGCCAACCTATATGCTCGCGGTCGTCGTCGATGATCATGACATGGGCGTCACCCATTTGATTCGCGGTGATGATCATCTCAACAATGCTTTCCGCCAATTGGCGCTGGTCCGGGCAATGGGCTGGGCCGAGCCCGTTTATGCGCATATCCCTCTGATCCATGGCAATGACGGCGCAAAATTGTCGAAGCGCCACGGCGCGCTGGGCGTCGAGGCCTATCGCGACATGGGCATATTGCCAGACGCGATGTTCAACTATCTGCTGCGCCTCGGCTGGGGCCATGGCGATGACGAGATCATCTCCCGGGCGCAGGCTATCGAGTGGTTTGCGCTGGAAGGCGTCGGTAAATCGCCTTCGCGCTTCGACGCGAAAAAGCTGCAAAATCTCAACGGTCAATATATGCGCGAGGCCGGTGATGCGGACCTCGTGCGGCTCGCGACGCCATGGATCGAACAGGAATTGGGCACGTCCTTATCGACTTCAGACAGCGATTTGCTGGGCCAGGCGATGCCGGTTTTGAAGAGCCGGGCGAAAAATCTGATCGAATTGGCCGGATCCAGTCTTTTTCTCTTTAAAAAACGCCCACTTGGCCTCGACGAACGGGCAGAAAATCTGCTAGACGCTGACGCACGGACGCTGCTTAAATCGATTCACCTTGGCTTGACTGATCTGGAAGACTGGACACTCGAGGCAACGGAAGAAGTCATAAAAGCGATCGCGGAGTCTGCCGAACTGGGATTGGGAAAGCTCGCACAACCTATGCGCGCCGCACTGACAGGAAGTACCAGTTCACCCGGAATTTTTGACGTCCTGATACTTCTTGGTAAAGAAGAATCATTAGGCCGTCTTGCAGATCAAATAGAAAAAACCTGATTTTTCAGGAGCAGAAAGGACAATATCGTGGGCGATAACGCAAAATTCAGCATCAACGGCGACACTCATGAATATCCGATTCTGACGGGCACAGTGGGCCCCGATGTTGTAGATATTCGTAAATTATACGGCCAGACCGGTGCCTTCACCTATGACCCCGGCTTCACTTCGACCGCTAGCTGCGAGTCCGAGCTGACCTTCATCGATGGCGGCGAAGGCGTATTGCTGCACCGCGGCTATCCGATCGAACAGCTAGCCGAGCAGAGCAGCTTCATGGAAGTTGCGCATCTCTTGCTGCGTGGCGAATTGCCGACATCGGAAGAATTTGCCGATTTCAACAACACGATCACGCGTCACACCATGGTGCATGAGCAACTGCGCGGTTTCTATCAGGGCTTCCGCCGCGACGCTCACCCGATGGCGATCATGTGCGGTGTGGTTGGCGCATTGTCAGCTTTCTATCATGACAGCACCGACATCAACGATCCCGCCCAGCGGATGATCGCCAGCCACCGTCTGGTCGCGAAAATGCCGACAATCGCCGCCATGGCCTATAAATATTCGATCGGTCAGCCGTTCGTCTATCCCGACAATGAATTGTCCTACACCGGCAATTTCCTGCGCATGACATTCGGCGTTCCCGCCGAGGAATATGAAGTGCATCCGGCGATTGAAAAAGCCATGGACCGGATTTTCATCCTCCATGCCGATCACGAGCAGAACGCCTCGACCTCGACCGTCCGGCTTGCCGGTTCTTCGGGTGCCAATCCGTTTGCCTGCATCGCGGCCGGCATTGCCTGCCTCTGGGGCCCTGCCCATGGCGGCGCCAATGAAGCAGCGCTCAACATGCTGAAGGAAATCGGCCATCCCGATCGCATTCCGGAATATATCGCGCGCGCCAAGGACAAGGACGATCCGTTCCGTCTGATGGGCTTTGGCCACCGCGTTTACAAAAATTACGATCCACGTGCATCGGTGATGCAGGAAACCGTGCGTGAAGTATTTGAAACGCTGAAGGTCAAGGATCCGGTCTTTGATGTTGCCCTGAAACTGGAAGAAATGGCGCTCAACGATCCCTATTTCATCGACAAGAAGCTGTTCCCGAACGTCGACTTCTACTCGGGTATCATCCTGTCCGCGATCGGTTTCCCGACATCGATGTTCACCGTATTGTTCGCCCTTGCCCGCACCGTCGGCTGGGTCGCTCAATGGAACGAAATGATTTCCGATCCAGGCCAGCGCATCGGTCGTCCGCGTCAGCTGTACACAGGTCCGGCCAAGCGCGACTTTGTCCCTATCGACAAGCGGTAGAGATAATAAACATTTATAGAAGAAGGGGAGCCTCTGTGCTCCCCTTTTTTATGGCTCTTTTCGGTCGGGAAGCGCCAGGGTGAAGGTTGAACCTTTACCAGCCGCGCTCGCTACGGTCAGACTTCCGCCCATGGCATGAGCCAGTCGACGCGAGATAAACAGACCCAGTCCGCTGCCGCCATCGCCAGACCGGCCAAGCCGTTCGAATTTCTCGAAAATCCGGCCCTGGTCTTCCGCAGCAATGCCGTCGCCCTGATCGGTTACCGAAATCCGCGCGAGTTCTTCGCCGGCAGAAACGCGCACCTTGATCACCGAACCGTCGGGCGAATAGCGGATGGCGTTACCGATGAGATTGACGAGTATTTGCAGCGACCGGCGAAATTCGCCACGGGCAGGAAGCTTGTCGCTTTCCTTGGGCAGGTCGATCCTGATTTGATGATCAGAAGCCTTTACCGCCAGCAAACCCGCCGCGCGGTGCGCCAGATCGACGAGATCGATATCATCAGGAGCAACCGTAAATTCGGGCCGTTCAATAGCCTCGAGATCGGACAGATCATTGACCAGATCCAGCAAATGCCGGCCGGCCGATGCGATATCCTTGGCATAGCTGGCATAGTCACCCCGCAAAGGACCTTCGAGCTTGCTGCTGATCGTTTCTGCGTTCGCGATGATCTTGCCAAGCGGCTGGCGCAAGGCCGGACCAAGCTGGGACCCGAACAGACTGTCGCTGATCAGTTTTCCGGCCACGGCCTTGGCGTCTTTGCCGCTTGTCTCCGGATCATCCGGCGTTGCCGTAAAGCGGTAGCCAGCGAAAATGCCGCCCTTGTCTATCAATGGTTGCCCTTGCAGCACGAACAGACGCTGGCTCCCGCCTTTCTCGCGCACCCGCTGATTACGGATCGGTTGCCGCTCGGCCACTGATTCGAGCAATCTCGCGTGGGCCGAAGGGGGAATGACATCATATATATCGAGCAAGGACTGACCAATAGCATCGGAAGCCTGCCCAGCTTCGACGGGCATTTGCTGGGCGATGATCCGCAGAGCCGCATCGGTTCTGATCGCTCCCCGCCCTTCCAACCGGTCAAAATCACGTTCGCGAGCGGAATCTATTTTGCCCGTGTCATCATGAGGGCGCTCTTTCCAGTCGATAATGGCCAGGCTGAGCTGCTGGTCTTTTTCTGACGAAACCAACCGGGTTTCGACCCACATATCAATCCGGCAGTCATCATCCGATGCCTGTGCCGCTCGCGACAGATTCATCCCCAGTCTGCGACTGATCCGGCACAATTCCGCCAATTCTGGTACCGCCAATGCTCCGCCTTCAGCGCCACCGCTGCGCAGGTGCAGCCGCATCAACAGCGGATCGGCGGACAAAAGCATGCCGTCGAAATCCACTTGCCCGCGCACCGGTTCGGCCAGTTTGCCTGATCCCGTCATTTGCCCCGATCACCCAGACTGTCGTCGGCGAGAACCCGTTGCGCGTTCTGGAAACTATCGGGTGCGGCCCAGCGCGATGCCAGAGCTAGCGACCGGTCCCGGTCGGTCTCTCCATAGGTGGCTGCGGTGAGAATATGGTCGCCGTCATCAAGAGCAAAAAATACCGACAGGGCCTCCTGCACAGGGAAATCTGCCGCACGCATGGCGACGACAAGCCGTGCCATATCCGGTTCGGCCGTGAAGGTCACAATCTGATCGCTGGTCAAACCTGTCTGTCTGGCCAGTCGCGCAATGAACAGGGACAGACCATCTCTCATCGGATGCGGAATATGGTCCTCCGCCGTTTTCGATTGCTCGATCAACTGGGCGAGACGGTCGGCCTTGCGCGCCACGCTGGCGCTTTCGTCATGAGAGGCCAGTAGCCGCTCGGTTGCCGTCTGCAATTGCAGACCGGGCAAGCCGGAAAGCCGGGCGAGCGAGGCCGTTACGGGCCAGGCAAAAGCATATGCGATTTCAGCGGGCAAATCGGCCAGACTGGCGGATATCTCGCCGACCGCGCTGGTGGTTTTCGATTGCGCTACCAGCAGGCCCATGGCGGCTTCGGCAATCACCGGATCGTCATGATCGAGGTGACGGGTCAACGTCGCCTCAAGATCCGCTTGCGAAATCTTCTGCAACAATCGCGCAGCCAGTTCGCTTTGCTGTGCTTTGACAAATAGATGCTGGACGATTTCCACCGTCTTGAGCAAACCGGAATTCTCGAGCAAACGAAAGCTCTGACCTGCCCCGCCTGCCGCAATCTTCACGAGTGTTTCCTGCGTAACGCCAAGCTCCTGGGTCACTATCACGCAGATACGCGCTTCGATCTGGCCGATCACACTGCGCAGATATTGCCGCGCATTGGACCGCATCCGGTCATTAAAAACCACATTGGTTCTGGGAAACAGCGCCTGAGCAAAGTCCTCTGCAATGAACGTAGCTTTATCAGCCATTGCAGAAGCATGCCGGATGATATCGTTATTCATCGTCTCGTTCATCGAAAAACTCGCTGTGCCATAGCCTGTCCGTACCCCAATGTGGTTAACAAGCCGCTAAGCGGGATTCGGCTATTGGCCCCGCAAGGCAGGTTTCTCCGGCGAATCTTTGGTCAGATATCGATCAAGAACGAGAAACAGACCGGTATAAAGTGCTGCGCCATAAAGGCCGTATGGAAACGCGCCAAAAATAGTGGCCAACAGCAAAACGAGCAAGATCAATCGCATATCCGGCTTCATCAGAGCCAGACGGCGATTGAGGGTTCCGGCCCTCGAGAGAAGCAGGTGGGCGGGCAACAAGAATGCGATCACTAGATTTGGCGCCAAAGTCGGTGTAACAGAGGCTTTCACCAGAAGGATCACCACAGCAGTTGCCGCGAGAAATTCCAGCGCCAAACGGGTCCAGTCCCTTACAGTCACCACACTGCCAAATTGCACCATTGCTGCGCGCATATATTGCGCCACGCTGCCGGCAAAAAGCAGGATCAGCGATGCAACGGCATAACCGAAAGCAGCCGTCAGAATTGCGCCAGCCCCTGCTGTCAGCGTAAATATGCCAAGATATTGTGGCGCAGCCTTTTTCTTCCAAAGCCGTGGAAGACTGCGTTTCACCAAAGGATGTAGAAGAAAGCGGTTGAGGAAATTACTGCCTTTGGCGGGCATGTCTCTCAACTTGCGCCGGGTAAATTGCTCCGCACTGATTTCGCTTTGCACATGCGCAATTGCCCCGGCGCCCATTCTGCGATCTGAAATAATCGCACGCGGACAATCCGCCTGCACCGCCGTTCTCAGCAAGGCAGAGCCGACCTCCCAGTCATCCGGGATATCGATCAAGGCGCTCAGGCGCGAGGTGTTGAGCGAGACAATACCCAGCCAGCGCTGGTTGAGGTCAATCCGCTCGAACTCCTGATATTCGTCCCCGTGCAACACGGTAAACAGCAATTCCTGCGGTTCCCCGCTCAATTGTTCAACAATCTCTGCATTGGGCAATATGCCGTCGGCGATATAGATTATGTGATCCTGATCGGTCGCATATTGTACCAGATCACTGGGGGTGCGGACATATTCCGCATCCAGTCCCTGCTGTTTCATCGCATCGATCTTCTGCAACAAAGCGCCATGCGTCACGGGGCAGAGGAAAATAAATTTTTCGCAACCGAAGCGCTGCGCGGCGCGGATCTGCAAGTCGAGCAGAGTGCCGTCGAATAACGGCAGCAAAGCAATCGGGCCAGTCCCCTCGAGATCGTCTTTTGCTAAGGAAATCAGTGCCAGTTTCACGAATATTTGGGTCCCGGTCGATGAATAGGAAGGTTGTTCCTGTCCATAGATGGTGGCGCCCGAACATGCCAATCGATAATCCGGAGAAGTGGGTGCAGTTGGGCAGTTATTACGCCAGAAAGGAACTCAGTCCCGATGGACCTCGACTTCGGAAACTGCACGTTGCAATTTCCGCAATATCACCGGATCGCCTGGCGCCGAATGAGCGGCTTCATCGGCTAGATGCAGAATCTTGGTCGCAGAGAAACTGGCAGCAAGCCCCTTCAGACGCCACGCAGCATATTCCCAATTGGCATCGCAACGCGCTCGGCTCAGAAGATCGACTTGCCGTCTTGCGCTCTCGAGAAACGCCGCGCGGAGCTCTGCAATGAGCAACTGGTCGTCGCCTACTGCAGCCGTCAGAGCGGCATCCAAAGCTCCATAATCAAATGACATTTTTGTCGAATACACCCGATATGGTTAACTTATAGTTTATATGATTCGATATTGTGTTAAATAGCATTCATGACAGGTGAAAATAAGATAATCGGGATGTGGCGCGATCGGGATGAAAATCCTGACAGCGAACAGGCAGAAGCAACCGCAAACATGGCGAGTGATGCGCACGGTCCGGAAGCGGAACAGCAAGATTCAGCTGAAGAAATCCAGCAAGATAGCGAGAGCCTGTCGGACGACAGCTGGAGCCATTATACTGATGAAGTGACAACTGCCCCGGCCCGATCGCAATATATACCAGTGTTATTGCTGGCTATTTCCGCCCTCGGCTGGACCGGATTTTTCTTCTGGGCCAACCGCGATATTTTCACCGCGATACCATCTGCCAAGGCCGGGATAGACCTGATCACCCAATGGTGTTTGCCGATTGCCACGCTGGGCGTCGGCTATCTGCTCTACATGCGCAACAGCAGCAAAGAGGCGAATCGCTTCAACGATGTAGCCTCCTCGCTGCGCGCCGAGTCCGAGTTGCTCGAAGCCCGACTGAAAACGGTCAATAACGAACTCAGCGTTGCGCGCGAGTTCCTGAGTCACGAAAGCCGCGAACTCGAATTCCTCGGGGACAAATCTTCTGTCAAACTGGTCAATGCCGCCGAATTGATGAGAAGCTCGCTGGAAGACGGTCTCGGCAAAATGGTGAAGCTCGATCAAGTCGGTGAAGCCGCTTATAAAAATCTCGAGCAGCTGCGCGACCATCTGCCGGTGGTCATCAACACCGCCAAGGACGTAACCAATCAGATCGGTAATGCCGGGCGGACGGCCCAAACCGAAATGGCTGCCATGGTTTCGATCCTCAGAAAAATCGGGGAAGTCGGCGCCGGAGCCAAGAAGAGCCTCGATGAACTGACGGACAAATCGGTCCTCTCGGTTGAAAGTCTCGCGGCCGAAGCGGAACGAATCAAAGCGAGTTTGATGAAACAGCTCGATGACGCCGGTGCCGGCTCGGCCGAACTGGCGAACCTGTTGGAAAAAACGACAGCAGAAACCATCGAAGCGCTGCGCAAAGCACGATCCGATCTCGCTTCCGAAACATCGGAATCAGCGCTGGTGATGCGTGCAGACCTCGACGCTCTCGAAGCGGCTCTGGCAAGCGCCGGCAAAGTCGCTGACGGAGAAGAGCTGCGCTTGAAAGCGCTGGCGGCGACGCTTGACCAAACCGTCTCCGAAATCTCTGACAACCTCAAAAAGCTCGACAACGAAAGCGGCGACAAGACGGCGAATCTGGCCTTTGCAATGGCCGCGATGGAACAGAATAGCGCCGCCCTGCAGCTTTCGCTCGAAAGTGGCCATGGTGTCGCCGATGGCATGATCGAACGTATGGAACGCCTACTGGTGGCGCTTGATAGCAGCGCGCGGGAGATGGACGAAACCCTGCCCTATGCATTCGAGCGGGTCTCGGAGAAATCCAAGGAAAGCCTGGCTCTATATGGCCAGATCGCCAGCGAAGCGAACAAGGCGCAGGAAGACGCTGAAAAAATAGCGGAGCGCATTGCGCAAACCGACCTGTCGATCAGCCAGCAGCAGGAACAGATTCAGAAATTGCGGGAAGAGGGAGACGTTGCGGGCCGATCGATTGTCGACCAGATTGCGGCAATTTCCAAATCGCTCGAAGAAATCCGCGAGCAGAATGAATCTCTGGCAGAAAGCGCCGGCGAGAAGCTGATCAGTGCCCTGTTGCGGGTCAAGGACACAGCGAAACAGGCTTCCGAACATTCGCGCGAAGTGCTCGAAAAGTCGATTGCCGGCTCAACCGAAACCTTCGAAAGAGTAAGCGAAGAAGCGCTGAACCGGATCATCGACGACAAGATCGGGTCAATAGCTCCGAAGCTGGAGAAGGCTGTGTCGAGTGCGGTTGCGACAACCCAGTCGACCGCTGCCCATCTTACCGATCAATTGGCCGCCATCGAAGACATGACGACCAATCTCGAGCAACGCATCCTGTTTGCCAAGGAAAAGTCCGAGCAAAGCAGCGACGAGAACTTCACCCGGCGGGTGGCGCAACTGACCGAGTCACTGAACTCCATATCGATTGATGTCGGCAAGATTCTGTCGAACGACGTCACCGACACCGAATGGGCCGCCTATCTGAAGGGCGATCGCGGTATCTTTACGCGGCGCGCCGTTCGCTTGCTCGACAATCGGGAAGTGCGCGAAGTGCTGGCGCAATATTCCGCGAATGACGAATTCCGCGAGCATGTGAACCGCTACATTCATGATTTCGAAGCGATGCTGCGCGGCGTGCTTGCCACCCGTGACGGCAGCGCGATCAGCGTGACCCTGCTTTCGTCAGATGTCGGCAAACTATATGTCGCCCTGGCCCAGGCGATCGAGCGTCTGCGCAGCTAGGATCAGACGTCTTTCATCCGTTCGCGGCTGTTGAAGAAATCAATAGTGTCGATGCTGATCCAGCCATAGACATAGTTGAGATAGAATAGCCCGAACATGGTTGTCGCAAGCAGCGTGGTCAGCAACAATACCCGCAAGGGCCGGAAATTGGCCGGAGCGCCGTCCGACTGCCCTCTCACCATTTCCTTGCCGGTTTCATGGTGGTTGCGGATACCGATTGGCAGGATGATGAACGCGGCTGTCACCCAGAATAATACATAGATCGCGAAGACGGAGTAGAGTTGCATGACCTGCTAGGCCTCCACAGTGAGCACCGAAACGATGGGTTTTTTACCGGTCCATTCGGTCGCACTGCGACGGACGAGCAAACGAATCGCTTCGTTGAACTTGTCGATGTCGCCAACCGGCTTGGAATATTTGCCGACGATCTTGTCGACCACTTCGTCGAGAAAATCTTCTTCGTCTTCCTCGAGCGGGACGCCGTGCATTTTCAGGACCGGTTGACCGAAAATCTTGCCTTTGTGATCCAGACCGATGGCTACCGAGATCATGCCGTTATGCGCTGTCTTGCGCCGGTCGTTCAAGGTTCTGCCGTCGGCCGGGATAATTACATCGCCATCAACGACAAGTCGTCCGGTGCGTTCCTGACCCAATATCTTCGGTCCGTTGGGCGCCAGACGCACAACATCGCCATTTTGCTGGAATATAGCCTTCGGGACGCCATGATCGAGAGCGAAGCGCTCCTGGGTTTTCATATGGCGAATCTCGCCGTGAACCGGGACTAGGATTTCCGGTCTTATCCAGTCGTACATCTGGGCGAGCTCGGGCTGTCCCGGGTGACCGGAAACATGGATATGCTCCTGACGCTCGGTAATCATTACCACGCCTTTCGACGCCAGCTGGTTCTGGATCCGGCCAATCGCGATTTCATTGCCGGGAATCTGTTTCGACGAGAACAGCACATGATCGCCTTCGGAAAGCTTGATCTGGTGGCTGTCGCCGGCGATCCGTCCGAGAGCGGCCCTAGCCTCTCCCTGACCACCGGTTGCGATGATCATGACCTTGTCACGCGGCAGGCTCATCGCCTCCTGGAAGTCCACGGTCGGCGGGAAATCCTTGAGATAGCCGTTCTCGCGGCAATTCTCGATGATCCGGTCAAGCGAACGGCCAGCCACACAAAGCTTGCGCCCTGCATGGATGGCGACTTCGCCAAGAGTCTGCAATCGGGCAGCGTTGGATGCGAAGGTCGTCACCACGATGCGCGTGTCGATATCCTCGACAACCCGCATCAGGTTGCGGCGCACTTCGCCTTCCGATCCGGATGCCTTTTCGTTGAAGACGTTGGTCGAATCGCAGACCATGGCGAGAATGCCGTCATCGCCAATCTGCTTGAGCGTTTCCGGTGAAGACGGGACACCGAGCACAGGCTCGTCATCCAGCTTCCAGTCACCGGTGTGGAAAATCCTGCCATAAGGCGTGTCGATCAGCATCGCATTGCCCTCGGCAATAGAGTGCGCGATCGGCAAATAGCGGAAGCCGAATGGTCCGAGATCAAAGCTGCCCTCGTTGGGAATGATGTTCAGCTTGACTTGACGTTCCAGCCCGACTTCTTCCAGCTTGCGCCGGATCAGACCTGCCGTGAACGGAGTCGCGAACAGCGGAACATCAAGGTCGGCGGCGAAATAAGGGACCGCGCCGATATGATCTTCATGACCATGGGTCAGCACGATGCCGAGCAGATCCTTGCGGTTCTTCTCGATAAATTCAAGATCGGGGAGGATCAGGTCGATTCCCGGATAGCTGGGGTCGGCAAAGGTCATGCCGAGATCGACCATCACCCATTTGCCGTCACAGCCGTACAGGTTGACATTCATGCCGATTTCGCCCGAACCGCCAAGGGCCAGGAAGAGAAGTTCTTTTTTTGCTTTTGTCATGTAGCGTGTGTTGCTCGCTGATAGAGGAAATGCAGGCCCTGAAGAGTCAGGTCCGATTCCAGATGGTCAAATACATCTGTATGTTCGTCAAATAATACGGCTAATCCGCCGGTAGCAATGATCTTGGTCGGTCGGCCGATTTGCGCCTTTGTCCGCGCTACTAGCCCTTCGATCATCGCAACATAACCCCAGAAAATACCAATCAGCATCTGACTTTCCGTCGTGGTGCCGATTACATTGTCACTTTCGGGCGATTCCAGCGCGATACGCGGAAGCTGTGCGGTCTTTCCGACAAGAGCATCCAGCGAAAGATTAATCCCAGGGGCGATGATACCACCTTTATAGGCGCCTTCATAGTCTGCGACATCGAACGTGGTTGCCGTTCCGAAATCGATGATCACGATATCCTGCTTATATTTCTGATGCGCCGCGATAACATTGAGCACGCGGTCGGCGCCGACGCTATCGGGTTGCTCTACATCAAGGGCGACGCCCCATTCCGCCGCGCCACGGCCGGCGACAAGCGGGGTCACGCCAAAATATTTTTCCGAGAGAACCGTCAGATTGTGGAGCGCCCGCGGAACCACCGTGCCGATGATTACTGAATCAACTGCGCTCAGCTCCAGCCCTTCCAGCTCCAGCAACTGCCGGAGCCAGACAACATATTCATCGGCAGTGCGGCGGGCATCGGTTGCGATGCGCCAGCGCGCGCGAATGTCATCGCCGTCAAAAAGAGCGAACACAACATTGGTATTTCCGGCGTCGATTGCCAATAGCATCAGCGACTCTTCTCTCTATCCGATGGAAATGTCACCGGCGTGTATTTCGATAAGCGTTCCATCGGCTTTTCTCAAGCAGAGTGCGCCATCACGGGTCAGGCCGGCAAATTCGCCGGTTATTCTTTCGCCGCGATCATCACTGGTCGTGATTGCGCTGCCAACCGGATGGGCCAGCTTCTGCCATTCCGTCAGAATATGCGCAAATCCCTGATCGCGCCAGATATTTACAAAAGCGGCGAATGTTTCGGACAAATGGTCCAGAAAACCGGCAGCGTCTATGGTTGCGCCCTCGGTCGCCAGACTGGTCACTACCCTGCCCTCGACCTCGGGTTTGACCGAGATATTCACGCCGATCCCGACCACAACCTGATTTTTCACCCGCTCCAGCAGGATTCCGCAGATTTTGCCCTGCGATACCAGAACATCATTCGGCCATTTCAGGATCATTTCGGCGTCGGGAAGGAACGAACGGATAGAAGTATAGACGGCTAGTCCGGCGACAAAGGAAAGATTGGAAGGTGCCGGGTCACCGGACCGGATATCGACTATCGTGCTACAATAGAGATTGCCCGCCGGGCTCTCCCATTTGCGTCCGAGACGCCCGACTCCGCCAATCTGCTTTTCGGCGCGCAGCCAAAAGCCTTCAACGGCGCCGCCCTGCTCGGCCAGCGCCTTCAAATCCGCATTGGTCGATGCGGTTTGCCCGACCGTCTCTATGCGAATAGTCAGAAAAGAGACGCCCCGGCTGCAATCGTCACAGGCGCCATGAACGGTATCGCAAGATAGCCGAGCGGCGATACGAACAATGCCAGAACCGCAATCAGTGCATTTTCGGTCTTGTGGCCGGTGACAACAATCTCGCCAGCGGGATCATCAAAATAGATGATCTTGACGACCTTGATATAGTAAAAGGCACCAATTACCGAAGCGGCGATACCGATGACCGCGAGCGGCAACATGCCTGCTGCAACGGCGGCATCAAACACCAGAAACTTGCCCCAGAAACCGAACAGAGGCGGGATACCGGCGAGCGAGAACATGAAGACGGCAAAAGCTGCAGCAAGACCCGGGCGTGTCTGTGACAGGCCAGCGAGGCTCGACAGGGTCTCCAGAGGCTTCCCGTCTTTGTCCCGCATTTCCATAATGCAGATAAAGCTGCCCAGGGTCATCGCAACATAGATGGCGAGATAGAACATCATCGCCGAAATACCCTGTGCCGTGCCGGTAGCGAGACCGATGAGTATGAAGCCGACATTATTGATCGAACTATAGGCCATCAGTCGCTTGATGTTTTGCTGACCAATGGCGGCAACCGCCCCGAGAATGATCGAAGCCAGTGCGACAAAGACGATGATCTGCTGCCAGGCCGAAGTCTGGCCGCCAAAGGCATCTATGATCACCCGCGTGGTCAAAGCAACAGCGGCCACTTTCGGGGCGCTGGCGAAGAATGCGCTGACCGGTGTCGGCGCGCCTTCATAAACATCGGGCGTCCACATGTGGAACGGCACGGCGCTGATCTTGAACGCCAGACCGGAGAGGACAAGAACCAGTCCAATCAACGGGCCGGTTGAAAGATCACCGCTCAGCGTATCACCGATCACGGCGAAGCTGGTCGAACCGGCAAACCCGTAAACCAGAGAAATACCGAACAGCAGCATACCGCTGGCCAGTGCGCCAAGGACGAAATATTTCAGACCGGCTTCCGAGGACCTTATGTCGGTCCGGATAAAGCTGGCGAGTACATAAGCGGACAGGCTGTTCAACTCGAGACCGATATAGAGGGTCATCATGTCGGTTGCCGAGACCATCATCCCCATGCCGACGGAGGCAAACAGGATCAGGATCGGATATTCGGGCCGATATCTGCCGCTCCCCTTGAAGAAGCGCGGCGCCACCATCAGGGAGATTATCGCGGCAAGATAGACGAGGAATTTCGCCGCACTGCCGAAAGCATCCATGCGATACTGGCCGTCAAACGCATAGGCTCCGCCTTTGAATTCGGGCATATGCGCGAGCACCATCAGCAGGATCGATGCGCCGAAAAGCGCCGCTGCCGACAATATAGTAACCAGACGTGCGGATTTTTCGCCGCCCCATGCGGCAATCATCAGCAGGATCAGGCTCGAAGCCGAAAGAAAGACTTCAGGCGAAACCAGCCAAAGGGAATTTCCGATATCCATCAGTGTGCCTCCCCTTGGGCGTGGTCTTTGGCGACGGCCTTGGCCTCGCCCATTTTAAGATTCGCGTCGCCTTCCGGAGCGGCGCGGTCGATGCGCGCAACCAGCGCGCCGACGTCACCCCGGATCGGGGCCATGAAGCTTTCGGGATAGACACCCATCCACATGACAGCAGCGGCGATCGGCGCGAGCAGCGCCATTTCCCGTGCAGAAAGATCCGGCATCGCTTTGACATCCTCGTGAACAAGTTCACCAAATGCAACCCGGCGATAGAGATAGAGCATATAGCCGGCGCCGAGAATGATCCCGGTCGTCGCGACAAGCGTGACCCAGCTGCTAACCTCGTAAAGGCCGATCAGCGAGAGAAATTCGCCAACGAAACCGCTGGTACCCGGCAGGCCGATCGAGGCCATGGTGAACAGCAGAAACAATATGGCATATTTCGGCATGTTGATTGCCAGCCCGCCGTAACGGTCGATTTCGCGTGTGTGCAGCCGGTCGTAGATCACGCCGACACAAAGGAAGAGCGCAGCGGATACAAGGCCGTGGCTCAGCATCACGATGATCGAACCCTCGATACCCTGACGGTTAAACGCGAACAGGCCGAGCGTGACGATCGCCATATGGGCAACGGATGAATAAGCGATCAGCTTCTTCATATCCTGCTGCACCAGCGCCACCAGCGAAGTGTAGATCACTGCAACCATCGACAGTCCGAAGATCAGCCAGATGAATTGTTCGGATGCTTCCGGGAACATCGGCAGCGAGAAACGCAGGAAGCCGTAACCACCCATTTTCAGCAGCACGCCAGCCAGAATCACCGAACCGGCGGTTGGCGCCTGAACGTGCGCGTCGGGCAACCATGTATGAAACGGCCACATCGGCATCTTGACCGCGAAGCTGGCGAAGAATGCCAGCCACAGCCATGTCTGTGCCTCGGGTGCGAAATCATAGTTGAGCAGGGTTGGAATATCGCTGGTTCCGGCATCCTGTACCATCCACAGCATAGCTACCAGCATCACCACCGAACCGAGCAAGGTGTAGAGGAAGAATTTATAGCTGGCGTAAATCCTGTTGGCGCCGCCCCAGATACCGATGATCAGATACATCGGGATCAGGCCAGCCTCGAACAGTATGTAGAAGAGGAAAATATCCTGCGCCGCGAACACGCCGATCATCAGCACTTCCATGAACAGGAAGGCCGCCATATATTCGCCAACCCGTGTCTGAATCGATTCCCAGCTTGCACCGATACAGATCGGCATCAGGAAGACGGTGAGCATGATCAGCAGCATCGAGATGCCGTCGATACCCAGCGCCCATGCAAAACTACCGAACAGGTCGGCCCGTTCGACATATTGCCACTGCGGACCGCCAATGTCGTAATTGGCCCATAGAACCACGCCGAGACCGAACAGCACCAGCGTTGTAACAAGCGCCAGCCAGCGCGCGGCCTGCGCGTTGAGGAACAGGCAGATAATCGCTGCCAGCATGGGCAGCCCCATCATCAGGGACAGGATCGGGAAATCAAGCTGGTTCATTAGCTGGCTCCCTGCACGATAATCCAGGTCGCTGCGGCAGCAAGGCCAAGCAGCATGACGAGGGCGTAAGTGTATAGGTAACCGCTCTGGAAGCGTTTCATGACGCCGGTTCCGCTGGCGATCACCGAAGCGATGCCATTTGGCCCGAACCGGTCAATCATACCCTCGTCGCCAGTCTTCCAGAATAGCCGTCCCAGCCAGAAAGCGGGGCGGATGAAGATCAGATGATAGAGCTCGTCGAAATACCATTTGTTGAAGAAGAATTTGTAGAGCGGGCTGAAGGTTGCGGCCAGACGCGCCGGACGGTCTTTGCCATAGAAATACATGAAGATGGCGGTGCCGAGACCGGTCAGCATCGCGACGGTCGAGGACAGCTTCACCCACATCGGAACATTGTGAATTTCGTGCATCAGATGCTCGTCAAAAGCGAGGCTTCCGGCCCAGAAAGCTGCACCCTCGGCTGCTTCGACAAATTGATTGTGGAACAGGAAGCCGGCGAAAACCGCACCGGTGGCCAATACGCCAAGAGGGATAAGCATGGAAACGGGACTTTCATGAGGATGATAGCCGCCGGTCTGGTCGGCTCCGGCTTCCTCTGGTGTTTTGTGAACGCTATGCTGGATATGTTCCGACTGGATCCAGCGCGGTGTGCCCCAGAAGGTCAGGAACATCAGCCGCCAGCTGTAGAAGCTGGTCAGCAGGGCCGCGAGAACGCCGATGAAGAAAGCAAACTGGCCGACTTCGGTACCGCTGGCAAAAGCGACCTCGATAATCGCATCCTTGGAATAGAAACCGGCAAAGCCGCCTAGTCCGACAATACCGACGCCGGTAATCGCCAGCGTTCCGGCCATCATTGCCCAGAAGGTCAACGGAATTTCTTTCCGCAAGCCGCCATAATAGCGCATGTCCTGCTCGTGATGCATCGCATGGATCACCGAACCGGCGCCAAGGAACAAAAGCGCCTTGAAAAACGCGTGGGTGAACAGGTGGAACATCGCCGCGCTATAAGCGCCAACGCCAGCAGCAAAGAACATATAGCCAAGCTGCGAACAGGTCGAATAAGCGATCACACGCTTGATATCGTGCTGGACCAGACCGACCGTAGCCGCAAAAATCGCGGTGGACGCGCCGACAATGGTCACAACCATCAAAGCGACAGGGCTGGTTTCGAACATCGGGGAAAGACGGCAGACCATGAACACGCCTGCGGTAACCATGGTGGCAGCGTGGATCAGGGCGGAAACCGGTGTCGGCCCTTCCATCGCGTCCGGCAGCCATGTGTGCAGGCCGAGTTGCGCGGACTTGCCCATCGCGCCGACGAACAGCAGCAGACAGATTATCGTCATCGTATCGAGACGCATCCCGGCAAAGGTGATCGACGAACCGGCCATTGCCGGAGCGGCTTCGAGGATTTCCGGAATCGACACCGTGCCGAATACCAGGAAGGTACCAAATATGCCGAGCATGAAGCCGAGGTCACCGACGCGGTTGACGACAAAAGCCTTGATCGCGGCGGCATTGGCGCTGGGTTTCTTGAACCAGAAACCGATCAGCAGATAGGATGCAAGACCAACGCCTTCCCAGCCAAAGAACATCTGGACCAGATTATTGGCGGTCACCAGCATCAGCATGGCAAAGGTAAACAGCGACAGATAGGCAAAGAAGCGCGGCTGATCCGGATCTTCATCCATATAGCCCCATGAATAGAGATGGACGAGCGCGGAAACGGTGGTCACGACGACCAGCATCACGGCGGTCAGCGCATCAACCCGCAAGGCCCAGTCAAATGTCAGGTCGCCGGAGACAATCCAGGTCATAACCGGCACGACTTCCGCGCTGCTGGCTCCGCTCAGAAAACCGATGAATATCGGCCAGCTCAGCCCACAAGCAGTGAACAGCGCGCCCGTGGTGATGATTTTCGCCGGCACATTGCCGAGGACACGGTTACCGAAACCGGCGACGATCGCTGCCAGCAGGGGCAGGAATACTATGAGGGTGATGCTGTTCACGAATTAACCTCGTCGCCCCAGCGAAGGCTGGGGCCTAACCCGCCTATGGTGGGAGCACATGATTTGGGTTGGATCCCAGCCTTCGCTGGGATGACGGAATTGAAATTCACCGGCGTTACCCCTTCATCCGGTTGACATCATCGACGGCAATGGTGCCGCGCTGACGGAAATAAATCACGAGAATGGCCAGCCCGATGGCGGCCTCGCCTGCGGCCACGGTCAGGATGAACATGGCGAACACTTGTCCCGTCATGTCGCCGAGAAAGGCGCTGAACGCGACAAAATTGAGGTTCACCGCAAGGAGGATCAATTCGATCGCCATCAGGATGATGATGATATTCTTGCGATTGAGAAATATGCCGAGCATGCCCATCACGAACAGGATGGAGCTGACGACGAGATAATGTTCGATGCCGATCATAGCTCGACCCCTTTACCGACTTCAGGCTGTGTGTTGCGGGTTGCATCCTCGGGCCGGCGAGCGACCTGATCGGCGATATTCTGTTTCCGGACGCCGCCGCGGTTGCGGTGGGTCAGAACGATTGCGCCGACCATAGCGACCAGCAGGATCATGCCCGCGGCCTCGAACAGGAAGACATATTTGGTGTAGAGCAAAGCGCCCAGCTGCTCGATATTGGAAGGCGCGCCTTCCGGAAGGCCGACAGCAGCAGTGGCCTCTCCCATGCCCGACGATTGCCATGCACCGACGCCAAAAATAATTTCTACTACCAGCACCAGAGCCAGCAGCAGGCCAAGCGGCAGGTTCTTCATGAAACCCGCTCGCAACTCAGCGAAATCAATGTCGAGCATCATCACGACGAACAGGAATAGCACTGCAACCGCGCCGACATAGACGATCACCAGCAGCGCCGCGATAAACTCCGCGCCGACCAGCAACATCAGACCCGCTGCGTTGAAAAACGCCAGGATCAGCCACAAGACACTATGCACCGGATTGCGCGCAAAGATGCAGAAAGCACCGCTGGCAAGCACGATGGATGCGAATAGATAGAAAGCAAATATTTGCATTATATTCCCACTCCGTCACCCCAGCGAAGGCTGGGGCCTAACCCGCCTATGGTGGAAGAGCATATATTGGATTGGATCCCAGCCTTCGCTGGGATGACGAGTATGTCAGAATCGTGTGAAATTATCATAATCCCCGTGTTCCCTCGCCCATTACCGGTAGGGCGCATCGGCGGCAAGGTTTGCCGCGATTGCCCGCTCCCATTTGTCGCCGTTTTCCAGCAGTTTCGATTTGTCGTAAATCAGCTCTTCGCGCGTTTCCGTCGCATATTCGAAATTCGGCCCTTCGACGATGGCGTCGACCGGACAGGCTTCCTGACAGAAACCGCAGTAAATGCACTTGGTCATGTCAATGTCATAGCGCGTGGTGCGGCGTGAGCCGTCTTCACGTGGTTCGGCCTCGATCGTGATCGCCTGCGCCGGACAGACCGCTTCGCACAGCTTGCAGGCAATGCAGCGTTCCTCGCCATTGGGATAGCGACGCAAAGCGTGCTCACCCCGGAACCGCGGCGAAATCGGGTTCTTCTCATAGGGATAGTTGATCGTCTTCTTCGCCTTGAAAAAATATTTCAGCGTCAGCATATGCGCGCCGATAAATTCGAACAGGGTGAAGGCCTTGATGGTTTGTGCGATATTCATAGCGGCAATCCAAATTTATCGATCATCTGATACCCACTGACCAGGAATACCCAGAACAGGCTCAGCGGCAGGAATATCTTCCAGCCCAGACGCATCAGCTGGTCATAGCGGTAACGCGGAACCGTCGCCTTGACCCAGCTGAAGATGAAGAAGAAGAAGAAAATCTTTGCGAATAGCCAGATGATGCCCGGCACCATGTAAAGCGGTGCCCAGTCAATCGGTGGCAGCCAGCCACCCCAGAACAGGATCGCGTTGAGCGTGCACATCAGCAGCACATTGGCATATTCCCCGAGCCAGAAGAGCGCGAAGGACATGGACGAATATTCGGTCTGGTAACCGGCGACCAGCTCGCTTTCCGCTTCGGTCAGATCGAACGGTGTCCGAGCGGTTTCGGCGAGCGAGGAGATCAGGAACACCACCGCCATCGGAAAAAGCAAAGGATTGATGCCATAAGCATTGATCCCGAGCAGATGGGATTTCTGCGCGATGATGATATCCTGCATGTTGAAACTGCCGGCCATCAGCACCACCGCAATGATCACGAAGCCGATCGAGACTTCGTATGAAATCATCTGAGCGGCAGCACGCATCGCGGAAAAGAACGGATATTTCGAGTTACTCGCCCAACCGGCAATAACCACGCCGTAGACGCCCAGCGAGCTGACCGCGAGAATGTAGAGCAAGCCGATATTGATATTGGCCAGCACCATGTTCTCGCCGAACGGGATAACCGCCCAGGCGAGCAAAGCCACGGTGAAGGTGATGATCGGTGCGAGCAGGAACAGGCCCTTGTTGGCGCCCGAAGGAATGATCGTTTCCTGCAGGAACACTTTCAAACCATCGGCGAAAGACTGCAGCAAACCGAAGGGCCCGACCACATTTGGTCCGCGGCGCAATGCCATGGCGGCCCAGATTTTCCGGTCGACATAGATGATCATCGCCACGGCGAGCATCAGCGGCAGCGCGATCAGCAGGATCAACGCGAGCGTGCCGACGAACCAGCCGGCTTCAAAGCCCATCAGGGATTGGAGATATGCGGTCATGCTGACACCTCCATATTGTCGCCCCAGCGAAGGCTGGGGTCCAGCCCGACTATCGAGAGAGAGCCGAGATTGGTTTGGATCCCGGC
Organism: uncultured Parasphingorhabdus sp.; assembly: GCF_963975555.1. GTDB lineage: Bacteria > Pseudomonadota > Alphaproteobacteria > Sphingomonadales > Sphingomonadaceae > Parasphingorhabdus. The sequence goes on from NZ_CAXBHH010000004.1 coordinate 44,671, forward strand.
CTGCGCCGGGATGACGGTATTACCAGAAACAATCACTCTGCCGCCTCCATCAATTCGTCATCGGCATGCAGCAATTCCGCAGAACAGCGCTGCATCGTCGCGCTGGCGCGGGCGATGCTGTTGGTCAGGTAGAAATCCTTGACCGGATGGACACCCTGCCCCTTCGGCTTGTCGGGCAAGCCGGTTGGCGGCGACCATTCGAACGTCAGCAGACCTTCTGCAGCCAGTTCGGGATGATCTTTCGCCATATGGGCGCGCAATTGCTCGAAACTGTCGAATGGCAAAGTCTTGCCCATCACATCCGACAGGGCCCGCAAAATGCTCCAGTCCTCGCGCGCGTCGCCCGGCGCAAAAATCGCCTTGTTCGAACGCTGAACGCGCCCTTCGAGATTGACATAAGTGCCGTTTTTCTCGGTATAGGCAGCGCCCGGCAGGATAACGTCCGCCGCATGGGCACCGGCATCGCCATGATGGCCGATAAAGACCTTGAAGCTATCCTTGAACGGCTCGTAATTCATTTCGTCCGCACCAAGCGCGAACAGCAATTTCGGCTTCTTCGCCGCAATCGCCTTGATCCCGCCATCGGTAGCATAGCCGAGCGCCAGCCCGCCGGTGCGCGAAGCACCGATGTGGAGGACGTTAAAGCCGTTCCAGCCATCACGAACCAGTTTATATTTCCCAGCCAGCTTGAGCGCTGCGCCATGCGCGCCTTCAACGCTGAGCGCACCACCACCAAGGATGATCGCTGGCCGTTCTGCGCCCTTCAGCGCATCGGCAATCGCCTTGGGCAGCTTCGTCAGCAAGCCCATATCGTCACCCAGCCATTCGACCGGATAGGTCTGGTCTGCTTCGGGGCCGATGCCATAAACCTTCGCTCCGCCCTTGCGGACAGCCTTGCGGATGCGGGTGTTGACCAGAGACGCTTCCCAGCGCGGGTTGGTCGAGACCAGCAGGATCACGTCCGCTTCCTCGATACCGGCAATGGTAGAGTTGAAGTTCACCGCGGCGAGATTGGACACGTCATAGGAAAGTCCGGTCTGGCGGCCTTCCAGCATGTCCGACTTCATCGACTTGAGCAGTTTTTTCGCCGCGTACATGGTTTCGCAGTCAACCAGATCGCCGGCAATAGCAGCAACCGAGCTGCCCGCGTTCACATCGGCAATCGCCTGGAATGCTTCGTTCCAGCTTGCTTGTTCCAGCTTGCCGTTCTTGCGCACATAAGGCTTGTCGAGACGGCGCTTCATCAGGCCGTCGATCGCGTGGCGGGTCTTGTCGGTCGCCCATTCCTCATTCACGTCATCATTGACCCGAGGCAGAGCACGCAGCACTTCGCGGCCACGGCTGTCGATCCGGATATTGGTGCCAACACCGTCCATCACGTCTATGCCGAGCGTCTTGGTCAATTCCCAGGGACGCGCTTCAAACGCATAAGGCTTACTGGTCAAAGCGCCGACCGGGCAAAGGTCGACAACATTGCCGGACAATTCGCTGTGCACCGCGCCTTCGAGATAGGACGTAATCTCCATCCCCTCGCCGCGACCAATAGCGCCAATTTCCTCGACGCCGGCGATTTCCTCGGCAAAGCGCACGCAACGGGTGCAGTGGATGCAGCGGGTCATCACCGTCTTGACGATCGGTCCCATATATTTCTCGGTAACCGCGCGCTTATTCTCTTCGTAGCGCGATCCGCCCTTGCCATAGGCCATCGCCTGATCCTGAAGATCGCATTCGCCGCCCTGATCGCAAATCGGACAATCGAGCGGATGGTTGATCAGGAGAAACTCCATCACCCCTTCGCGCGCCTTCTTGACCATTTCGCTGTCGGTGCGGATTTCCTGGCCTTCGGCAGCCGGCAACGCGCAGCTCGCCTGCGGCTTCGGTGGTCCCGGCTTCACTTCAACCAGACACATGCGGCAGTTGCCCGCAATGCTCAGGCGTTCATGATAGCAAAAACGCGGGATTTCCTTGCCGGCAAGCTCTGCGGCTTGCAGCACGGTAGCGCCCTGCGGCACTTCGATTTCGATGCCATCTACGGTTACTTTAGGCATAGCTACTCCGCCGCCTCCATGATCTCTTCGCCCTTATGCTCGCGAATACGGCGTTCCATCTCCGGCCGAAAATGCCTGATCAGGCCCTGGATCGGCCAGGCCGCTGCATCGCCGAGCGCGCAGATAGTGTGGCCTTCGACCTGCTTGGTGACTTCATACAGCGTGTCGATATCGCCGATTTCCGCGTCGCCATCGCGCATTTTTTCCATCACGCGCCACATCCAGCCTGTGCCTTCGCGGCATGGCGTACACTGGCCGCAGCTTTCATGCTTGTAGAAATAGCTGAGCCGCGAAATCGCGCGAACGATGTCGGTCGACTTGTCCATCACGATGACCGCAGCGGTACCGAGACCGGAACCAAGCTCCTTGAGACCATCAAAGTCCATTGGTGCGTCCATGATCTGCGCCGCCGGAACCAACGGAACCGAAGACCCACCCGGAATAACCGCAAGCAGATTGTCCCAGCCGCCGGTGATACCGCCGCAATGTTTCTCGATCATATCCTTGAACGGGATCGACATCGCTTCTTCGAACACTGCCGGTTTGTCGACATGGCCGGAAACCTGGAACAGTTTCGTACCGTGATTGCCTTCGCGGCCAAAGCTGGCAAACCAGGCAGCGCCACGCCGCAGGATCGTCGGAACGACCGCGATAGACTCGACATTGTTGACCGTGGTCGGGCAGCCGTAGAGACCTGCACCGGCAGGAAATGGCGGCTTCAGCCGTGGCTGGCCCTTCTTGCCTTCGAGGCTTTCGATCATCGCGGTTTCTTCGCCGCAGATGTATGCGCCGGCGCCGCGGTGGACGAGGACGTCGAAATCATAGCCGGATTTGGCGGCATTCTTGCCGATCAGACCCGCGTCATAGGCTTCCTTGACGGCCGCCTCCATGACCTTGGCTTCGAAAATATATTCGCCGCGAATGTAAATATAAGCCGCGCGGGCCCGCATCGCGAAACCGGCGATCAAGGCGCCTTCAATCAGCTTGTGCGGATCGTTGCGCAGGATTTCGCGGTCCTTGCAGCTGCCCGGCTCGGATTCATCGGCGTTGATGACGAGAAAGCTCGGCCGCGGATTGCCCTGGCTGTCCTTGGGCGCTTCCTTGGGCATGAACGACCATTTCAGGCCGGTCGGAAAACCCGCTCCGCCACGACCGCGCAGGCCGCTGGCCTTCATTTCCTCGATGATCTTGTCATTGCCGCGCTTGATAATATCGGCGGTATTGTCCCAGTCACCGCGCTTCTGCGCAGCCTTCAAGTCATAGGATTGAAACCCATAGACATTGGTGAAGATACGGTCTTTGTCCTGAAGGAAATCAAACGCCATTATTTTTTCCTCCAACGGCCCCAAAGGCCGCCGATAATGCCAATGATGACCACGCCGAGCCCGATCCAGCCTGCATATCCGTCAACGTGCATGGCATCACCACTCTTTCCGGTAATCGTGATTGGCGTCGACCATGGCTTTCAGATTGGTCGGACCACCTTCGGCTTCGCTGGTCTTGCGACCGATTTGGGAACCGACCTTGATGTCTTTGTCCGCCGCCAGATCTTCGAGGATCCGGGTCATGATGTCATAATCAAGATCTTCGTAATTATCGTCGTTGATCTGCACCATCGGTGCGTTGGAGCAATTGCCCATACACTCGACTTCGGTCAGCGTGAACAGCCCGTCGGGCGTGGTCTTGCCCTTGTTGAGACCCTTGTTCTTGCAGGCTGCCATCACATCATCGCTGCCGCGCAACATGCAGGGCGTGGTGCCGCAAACCTGCACATGATAGCGGCCGACCGGCGCTAGATTATACATGGTGTAGAAGGTCGCGACCTCATAGGCCCGCATATAGGGCATATCGAGATAGGCAGCGACATATTCGATCACCGGAACCGGCAGCCAGCCCTGGGTTTTCGTGTCTGCACCAACCTGCCGCTGGGCAAGGTCGAGCAGCGCCATAACCGCCGATTTCTGGCGGCCAGCCGGATATTTCGCAATCTGCCATTTCGCGAGCTTCTCGTTCGCAGGCGTGAAAGCAAAATCGCCCCATTTGGCACGGGTTTCGATCTCGTCGGGGATGGTTGGTGCATCAGCCATTATCGGTCACACTCTCCAAATACGATATCAATCGCGCCCAAGATCGCGGTGGCGTCGGGCAGCATGTGGCCCTTGGTCATAAAGTCCATTGCCTGCAGATGGCTGAACGCGGTGGGCCGGATCTTGCAGCGATAGGGTTTGTTGGTGCCGTCGCTGACCAGATAGACGCCGAATTCGCCCTTCGGGCTTTCGGTCGCGACATAGACTTCGCCGGCCGGAACGTGGAAGCCCTCGGTGTAGAGTTTGAAGTGATGGATCAAGGCTTCCATCGACTGCTTCATCTCGGCGCGCTTGGGCGGGACGATCTTGCGGTCGGTGGAGGCAACCGGTCCGTCAGGCATTTCATTCAGGCACTGGCGCATGATCCGCGCGCTTTGCTTCACTTCTTCAACCCGGACCATGAAGCGGTCATAGCAATCGCCTCTTGTGCCGACCGGAACGTCAAATTCCATCCGGTCATAAACATCATAAGGCTGCGACTTGCGCAGGTCCCAGGCAACACCGCTGCCGCGCAATACCGGACCGGAAAAGCCCCAGCGCACAGCATCGTCTTTCGATACGACCGCGATATCGACATTGCGCTGCTTGAAGATACGGTTGCCGACAACGAGGCTCATCGCATCGTTGAACAGCGTCGGAAATTCATCCAGCCAGTCGGCCATATCGGTGAGCAGCTTCAGCGGCACGTCCTGATGGACGCCGCCGGGCCGGAACCAGGCACTATGCATCCGCGCGCCACTGGCCCGTTCGAAAAATTCAAGACATTGCTCGCGGATTTCAAACACCCAGATGTTCGGGGTCATCGCGCCGACGTCCATGACATGGGCGCCGATATTGAGCATGTGATTGCAGATGCGGGTCAGCTCTGCGAACAATACCCGCAGATATTGGCCGCGAAGAGGTACTTCGAGATCGAGCAATTTCTCGATCGCCAGCACATAGCTGTGCTCCATCGCGAGCGGCGAGCAATAATCGAGCCGGTCAAAATAGGGCAAGGCCTGCAAATAGGTCTTGTGCTCGATCAGCTTTTCGGTGCCGCGATGCAGCAGACCGATATGCGGATCGACGCGCTCGACCACTTCGCCGTCCAGTTCCATCACCATCCGCAGCACGCCATGGGCGGCCGGATGCTGGGGACCGAAGTTGATCGTGAAATTCTGGATTTCAAGATCGCCAACCGTCGGGTCGGCGTCATCTGCGATATGATCCATTTCGTCGAGATAGTCAGACATTTGATATCTCCGATTCAATGCCGTTCGGGCTGAGCTTGTCGAAGCCCGGCTTGTGACAGACCATGTCCTTCGACAAGCTCAGGACGAAAGAGTTTGCGGGCCGGAAACTCACTTGCCCTCCCCCTTCTTTTGCGTACCCGACTTGGTCCGTTTCGGAGCAGGCTTCTTGACAGCCGCCTTCTTGCGCTTCGATGGCTTGGCCGCTTCTTTATTGGCCTTGTCGCCCGCGCCGGTGTCATTTTTCTTGTCTGTCGTTTTCGGTGTCGGTGGTGGCGCTTCGCCGCCCACTTTTTCGTCACCGGGCAGAATATAATCCGCGCCTTCCCATGGCGACATGAAATCGAAACTGCGGAAATCCTGCGCCAGCTTGACCGGTTCGTAAACCACGCGCTTGGCTTCTTCGGAATAGCGCATCTCGACATAGCCGGTCAGCGGGAAATCCTTGCGGAACGGGTGACCCTGAAAACCATAGTCGGTCAGGATGCGGCGCAAATCGGTGTTACCGTCAAACAGCACGCCGTACATGTCGAACACTTCGCGCTCGAGCCAGCCAGCGACTTCCCAGATATGGGTGACGCTGGGCACCGGCGTATCCTCGTCCGTCGAAACCTTGACGCGGATGCGGTGATTCTTGGTCAGGCTGAGCAAATGATAGCAGACCTCGAACCGTTCCGGACGATCCGGATAGTCAACGCCGGCTATTTCCATCAACTGCTGATATTCATGCTTGTCGCGCAGCTTGTCCAGCACCAAAGCCAGCTTGCTGCGCTCCACGGTAAAGCTGATTTCGCCATAAGCCTCGACCGTATCGATCAAGGCAGCGCCGATGGCTTTGCCAAGCTTTGCAGCAACGCCGGTGTTGCTGGAGATTACAGGTGCGGAATTTGCCATATTAGCGCTCGAATGTCCCGATGCGGCGGATCTTCCGCTGCAATTGCATTACGCCGTAGAGCAAAGCCTCTGCGGTCGGCGGGCAGCCCGGCACGTAAATATCAACCGGAACGATCCGGTCACAGCCACGGACAACCGAATAGCTGTAGTGGTAATAGCCGCCGCCATTGGCGCAACTGCCCATTGAGATCACATATTTCGGGTCGGACATCTGGTCGTAGACCTTGCGCAGAGCCGGTGCCATTTTGTTGCAGAGCGTTCCGGCAACGATCATCACGTCCGACTGGCGCGGACTGGCGCGCGGCGCAGCGCCGAAGCGCTCCATGTCGTAACGCGGCATGTTGACGTGGATCATCTCGACCGCGCAGCAAGCGAGACCGAAAGTCATCCACCACAAGGAGCCGGTGCGCGCCCATTGAAACAGCTCTTCGGTCGACGTGACAAGGAAGCCCTTGTCATTCACTTCCGAATTCAGGTCCTTGAAAAACCCCTCGTCGGGATCGGTATTCGGACGCATCGGGGTACCATCGGCGTTGAGTATCGCCGAACCCGTGGTGTTAGCCTCTAATCCCACTCCAGCGCTCCCATTTTCCAAGCATAAATATAACCGATGATCAGTTCCGCGAGGAACACCATCATCGTCGACCAGCCAACCCAGCCGGTCAGATCAAGCGATACCGCCCACGGAAAAAGAAACGCCGCTTCGAGATCGAAAATGATGAACAGGATCGCGACGAGATAGAAGCGCACGTCAAACTGGCTGCGCGAATCTTCGAAGGCGGGAAAGCCGCATTCATATTCCGAGAGCTTTTCAGCGCTGGGATTATGGGTTCCGGTCAATCGCGAGACGCCCATAGGCAGAAACACGAACGCTGTCGACAAGCCAACGGCTACGAACAGGAACAACAAAATTGGTGCATATTCGGAAAGATCGACCACAAACAGACTCGTTTCGCTAATATTTGGGCTGCTTTTAGGCAGTGGCTCCCCATGCCGCAAGGTCGAAATGGCTTAAATTTACGGCCTTTTGCGAGCCATTCGCACTTACAGCAGCGACTTTGCCAATATCCGGTGCAACTTGCTGTGCAGCGCTTCGTTCGAGGCCAATATTTCGCCCTGACCGATTGGCTGATCGCCGCCGGTATAGTCGGTGACAAAACCACCGGCTTCGCGGACCATCAGTATGCCTGCAGCAACGTCCCACACCTTCAGACCCGCTTCAAAAAAGCCGTCATAACGACCGGCCGCCAGCCAGGCGAGGTCGAGCGCAGCCGAACCGTTGCGACGGATACCCGCCACCTGCGGCGCCACGGCACCGAAAATACGCGCCCATTCACCGAGATCGCCATGACCCTTGAAAGGAATGCCGGTGGCAATCAGTGCTTCTGACATATCGCGACGGGCCGACACGCGCAAACGGCGCTCGCCAAGCCATGCGCCCTTGTCCATTTCCGCCCACCATGTCTGGTCGTTGAGCGGTTCGTAGATCAAACCACTGGTAATTTTGCCCCAGCCGCGGCCGTCGAGCGATGGCTCCTGAACCGCAATTGAAATCGCGAAATGCGGGATGCCGTGGAGAAAATTGGTCGTGCCGTCGAGCGGATCGATGATCCAGCGCGGCTTGCCTTCCTCGCCTTCGATCATGCCGCCCTCTTCGAGAACGAAGCCCCAGCCGGGACGAACCTTCAGCAGTTCGTCATACAGAATCCGTTCGGCGCGCATATCCGCCTTGGATACGAAGTCGGCCGGGCCCTTTTTGGAAACCTGGAGATGTTCGACTTCACCAAAATCCCGGCGCAGGCGCGATCCCGCCTTGCGCGCAGCGCGCTCCATGACGGTGATAAGGGCGGAATGTGCTGGCATTTAATTATCTCCCCCCTCCTGTTTACCGGAGGGGCTGTGGGTGGGTCTATCTATTTTTCAAAGAGCGGGTGAGCAACATGGTCATGCCCGCCCCTGCCCCCTCCCGCAAGCGGGAAGGGAATCTATATTGTCAGGAAACTTTACCGACATATTCGCGGGCATAGACGTCGACGATGATCCGGGTTCCCGCCGAAATGAACGGTGGCACCATGACGCGAACGCCATTGTCGAGAACAGCCGGCTTATAGCTGGATGAAGCCGTCTGGCCTTTGACCACGCCATCGGCCTCGACCACCTCGGCCTCGATCTGGTCGGGCAGTGCCACGGAGATCGGCTTTTCGTCATAAAGCTCCAGTTGCACGTCCATGCCATCCTGCAAGAATGCCACGGCGTCGCCAAGCAAATCGGCGGGCAACGTAAGCTGCTCGTAATTTTCCTTGTCCATGAAGGTCAGCATGTCGCCATCGGCGAACAGATATTGAAAGGTCTTGGTATCAAGCCGGACCTTCTCGAGCGTGTCCGCGCTGCGGAAACGAACATTGGTCTTGCGGCCATCAATGAGATTTTTCATCTCGACCTGCATATAGGCGCCGCCTTTGCCCGGCTGTGTATGCTGGATCTTGGCGACCTTCCACAAGCCACCTTCATATTCCAATATATTGCCCGGACGGATATCTACACCGCTGATTTTCATCGCTTGTCTCGCTCGATCGTTTGTTTGATTGAGCGGCGCTGTAATCTGCTGGCCGATAATAGGCAAGCCCGCTGACACCGAAAGGCTATAGGATTGCCCAAAGGTCTTTTTCATACAATACGGAGAATCGCCCGGCAGCTATAACCGGATCATGGTAGAGACAGAAATTATCCGGGCCCGGCGCGACGACGGCGATGCGGCTCCAGTCGAGCGATGCGCGCTGGCCGCTGGCCTGTTCGGCTATTCAATTTCTCGTGGTCAGATGGGCTCGTTCAAACCAACCGAAGGCTATTTGCGCGATATCGAACAAATGCCCAGTTTTGCGCCGCCATCGGTGAACAACTTTGTCATCCAATATCTGTCCTCCAATGTCGGCAGGACCAGAAGCTCTTCGTAAAAGCAGCTAGCTGTTTTCCAAAATTTCAGTGAAACGTTGAACGGCGTGAGCCGGGCCTTCGGAATCATTCCAGACGGCACCGCTCACCGCAAGGAAATCTGCGCCTGCGTCAATCAATGGCTGGCAATTGTCCGGTGTGATCCCGCCAATCGCCACGCAGGGAATTTCCATCATCGCCGACCACCATTGCAATATGTCCAGCTCCGGCGTATGAAATGTTTCCTTCGTCTGGGTCGGAAAAAAAGCACCAAACGCCACATAATTTGCACCGCCCTCGCCCGCTTCCATCGCAAGATGACGACTGTCATGGCAAGTGATACCGATCTGGATATCATCGCCAAGCTCCGCTCGGGCATTTTTCAGTTTCTCGTCACTTTGCCCGAGATGCACGCCATCGGCGGCCAATTGCCTGGCCAGCGCGATATCGTCGTTGACGATGAAGGCCACGTCAAATTCGTCACAAATGGCTTTCAACGGCCCGCCAAGCCGCGCCGCTTCCTCGTGACCGATATCTTTCACGCGAAACTGGAAGGCGGCAACCGGCCCCGCTTCCAGCGCGCTTCTCAGCCGCTGCGGAAAATCGCCGCCGGTTTCCAGCGGCGAGATAAGATAGAGTTGGCAACCCTGATTATCGCTCACGTGATCAACAATCCCGTCTATCTAGGCGATCGACGCGCGATAGATCTGGTCGATTGCGCCACCCAATACTGCGTCAAATTCCTCATCATTCTGGGAAACCCGCAGATCCTGAAGCAATCCACGGCTGAAGCTGGCGATCATGCCTTCATTCTTGGTCAGTTCCGCACAAGCATCTTCGGTCGAATAACCGCCGGACAGCGCTACCAGACGAACCACCTTGGGATGATCGATCAGCGATTTGTAGAGATTGGGCTCGACGGGAATCGACAATTTCAACATCACCCGCTGGTCATCCGCCAGAGCATCGAGCTGCTTGTTCAATTCACCGAGCAATATCTTGTCACATTCGGCGCGTTCGTCGCTTTTGATATTCACTTCCGGTTCGATGATCGGCACCAGTCCGTGACTCAATATCTGTTTGCCGAATTCGAATTGCTGCGCGACATTGGCGGCAATGCCCTTGGCATTGGCCTTGTTGATGACCGAACGCATCTTGGTGCCGAACATGCCTTTGGCGACAGCATTTTTGCATTGCTCGTCAAGGTCCGGAATAGGTTTCATCAACTGCACGCCATTTTCTTCGTCAGCCAGTCCCTTGTCGACTTTCAGAAAAGGTACGACGCCGCGATCCCACAACGCTTCCGGAACAGGCTTGCCGCCGGCTTCGCCATTCATGGTCTTCTCGAACAGGATTGCCCCGATGATCTTGCCGCTGCCAAAGCTTGGCGCGGTAATGATGCGGCTGCGCATCTTGTGGATCAGTCCAAACATCTCGTCATCGTTCGAAAACGAATCTTCGCCAATGCCGTAACCGGCCAGTGCCTTGGGCGTCGAGCCACCGCTCTGGTCCAGCGCGGCAATAAAGCCCTGACCATTTTCAATCTTGTTCAACATTTCACTATTCGCCATTCTTGCATTCCCATTAATTTTCAATCGGATCGTTTGAGTGCTTCGACGCCGGGCAAGACCTTGCCCTCCATCCACTCGAGAAACGCTCCGCCCGCAGTCGATACAAAGCTAAAATCATCGGCAACGCCCGCCTGGTTGAGCGCAGCCACCGTGTCGCCGCCGCCTGCAACCGAGAGCAATTGCCCTTCCTTGGTCAAGGCCGCCGCTGTTCTCGCCAGTGCGACCGTTGCAACGTCGAAAGGCGGCGTTTCAAACGCGCCCAGCGGACCGTTCCAGACCAGCGTCTTGCAGGTCTTGAGCACGTCTGACAGGGCCTCGACAGCGGCCGGACCGATATCGAGGATCATTTCGTCGGCCGCGACCTCGTGCACATTGACGGTGCGGGTTGGCGGATTGGGCCGGAATTCTTTCGCCACCACGACATCATAAGGCAGGTGCACCGTGCAATTGGCCTTGTCGGCCGCTTCCAATATTGCATTGGCGGTATCGGCGAGATCATGTTCGCACAGGGATTTGCCGACATTGACGCCGCGTGCAGCCAGAAATGTATTGGCCATGCCGCCGCCGATGATCAGATGATCGACTTTCTCGACCATCTGCCGCAACACGTCGAGCTTGCTGGAAACCTTGGCCCCGCCGACGACCGCGGCAACCGGATGTTCCGGATTGCCCAGTGCCTTGTCGAGCGCGGTCAATTCGCGTTCCATCGAACGACCGGCATAAGACGGCAGATAATGCGCCAGCCCCTCGGTCGTCACATGGGCGCGATGCGCCGCAGAGAAAGCATCGTTGACGTAAAAATCACCGAAGGAAGCAATCGCCTTGGCCATAGCGGGATCATTCTTTTCTTCACCCGGCGCAAAACGGCTGTTTTCCAGCACGGTGATGCTGCCGTCCGGCAAAGCGTCGATCGCGGCCTGATCGGGCTCTTGCATGAACCCGACATCCCGGCCGAGAACCGCTGCCAGAGGCGCAACCACGGGCTCGAGGGAAAATTCCGGCTTATGCTCGCCTTTCGGGCGACCGAAATGGGCGATCAACAGCAGTTTCGCACCCTTGTCGGCCAATTCGACGACCGTCGGCAACGAAGCCTTCAACCGCATATCATCAGTCACTTTGCCATCCGCCATCGGGACGTTCAGGTCGACGCGGATCAGGCCGCATTTTCCCCGAACTTCACCGATGTCATCAAGCGTTTTAAAACTGTTAGCCGACATTAATCAGAACCTTTATGGTTTAGAGCAAGCCTGCCATTACCTTGGCAGTATCGATCATGCGGTTGGAGAAGCCCCATTCATTGTCATACCAGCTGACGACGCGGACGAGCTTGCCGTCCATAACCGTCGTTTCGAGGCTGTCGACGGTGCTGCTTGCCGGCTGATGGTTGTAATCGCTGGAAACCAGCGGTTTGTCTTCAAACACCAATACGCCCTTCATCGGGCCTTCCGCTGCCGCTTTCAGCGCACCGTTGATTTCCTCGACCGTGGTGTCGCGGCTGGGCGTGATCACCAGATCGACCAGGCTGACATTCGGTGTCGGTACGCGGACGGACGAACCGTCGAGCTTGCCGTTCAATTCCGGCAATACCAGACCGACAGCGCGGGCCGCGCCCGTTGTTGTCGGGATCATGTTGACCGCACCGGCCCGGGCACGGCGCATGTCGCTGTGCATCTGGTCGAGGATCCGCTGGTCGTTGGTGTAGCTGTGGATCGTGGTCATGAAACCGCGCTCGATGCCGACGGTGTCATTCAGCACCTTGGCGACCGGTGCGAGGCAGTTAGTCGTGCAAGACGCATTGGAAACAATGAGATCCGATGACGTCAGGACGTCGTGATTGACACCGAAGACAACCGTTTTCAGATCTCCCTTGGCCGGAGCCGAGATCAGGACGCGCTTCGCTCCGGCATCGATATGCGGTTGCGCCGCATCCTTGGACTGGAAGAAGCCGGTGCATTCGAGCACGATATCGATACCCATGGCAGCATGCGGCAGATCGCCGGGATTGCGTTCGGAGGTGACTGCAATTTTCTTGCCATTGACCATGATGTGATCGCCGTGAGCGGTGACTTCGCCGGGGAAGCGGCCATGAACGCTGTCATAGGCAAAAAGCAGCGCGTTGGATTCGGCGTCAGCGAGATCGTTGATAGCGACCAGCTCGAGGCCGTCATCATCGCGTTCCAATATCGCGCGCGCCACAAGACGGCCGATCCGGCCAAATCCGTTAATTGCTACTTTCGTCATTGCTATTGCTCCTTTGAATTCAAAATTACCGCTAAATTTCAGCCAATTTTCTTCATTATCTGCGGGGTGATGGCATCCACGGTCAGGCCGAAATGCGCATATAGATCGTCAATCGGCGCCGAAGCCCCGAAACTGTCGATGCCGAAACGCAGCCCGTTCAGACCGGTATAGCGTTCCCAGCCGAAAGTCGTACCCGCTTCGATCGAGACCCGCAGCACAGCATCACCGCCAAGCAGTTCATTCCGATAGTCATCGGACTGCCCGTCGAACAATTCAGTACAAGGCATCGAGACCACATCAGCGCCAACGCCGGCCGCTTCCAGTTTGGCCGCGACATCCATCGCCAGCGACACTTCGGAACCGGTAGCGATCAATACGACCCGCTTGTCGCCTTCCGCCGCTTTCAGGCGATATCCGCCTTTTTCACAGAGATTTACGCTAACGTCATCACGCAGCGGCGGCAGGCCCTGACGAGTCAGTGCGAGAGTCGACGGACCGTCTGCACGCTTGATCGAGAGCGCCCAGCATTCTGCCGTTTCAATCGCATCGGCGGGCCGATAGACGTGCATATTCGGCATCAGGCGCAGACTCTGGATATGTTCGATCGGCTGGTGGGTCGGACCATCTTCTCCCAGGCCGATGCTGTCATGCGTCATGACATAGACGACCCGGGCATTCTGGATCGCGGAAAGCCGCATCGCGCCGCGGCAATAGTCGGTGAACACCAGGAAAGTCCCGCCATAAGGAATGATGCCGCCGTGCAGCGCCATTCCGTTCATCGCCGCTGCCATGCCGAATTCGCGGATACCATAATAGATATAGCGTCCGGAATAATCGTCTTTTGTCAGAGGCTTGGTCGAAGGAGTTTTGGTATTGTTCGAACCCGTAAGATCGGCGCTGCCGCCAATCATCTCGGGCAGCGCTTCGGTAATTGCGCCCAGCGCCATTTCGGAAGATTTGCGCGTTGCCCATTTCGGCGGGTCTTTAGCCAGACCCGCGAGATAGGCCTGCATCGCGCTGTCATCCGGCAGTTCACCAGCCATACGCCGCTGGAATCCTGCCGATTGCGCGTCGCCGCTCAGCCGTTTTTCCCATTCGGCCCGGGCAGCAGCGCCCTTTTCACCAAGTTTCCGCCAGGACGCCAAAACATCATCCGGAATGACAAAAGGTTCGGAATCCCACCCGAGAGCAGCGCGGGCTCCGGCAATCTCCTCGTCGCCGAGGGGAGCGCCATGGGTTGCCGATGTGCCCTGTTTTGTCGGAGCGCCATAACCGATGACCGTCTTGCAGGCGATCAGCGAAGGCCGTGGATCGGCTTCCGCTTCGCTCAGCGCTTTGCGGATATCGTCAAAATCGTGACCGTCGCAGGAAACCACATGCCAACCCGATGCCCGATAGCGTGCCGGAATATCTTCGCTAGTCGATAATTCCGTTCCACCGTCGATAGTTATGCCGTTATCATCCCAAAGAACATTAAGTCTTCCAAGCCCCAGATGCCCGCCGAGACCAACCGCTTCGTGGTTGATCCCTTCCATCAGGCAACCGTCACCGGCGATGACCCAGGTCTTGTGGTCGACCAGATCGTCGCCGAAGGTCGCGTTCAGATGCCGTTCGGCAATCGCCATACCGACGGCAGTGGCGAAGCCCTGCCCCAGCGGTCCGGTGGTCGTCTCGACCCCTTCCAGCTTGAAATTTTCCGGATGGCCCGCACAAGGCGAGCTAAGCTGGCGGAAATTCTTGATATCATCCAGCGTTGGCCGCGCATAGCCGGTCAAATGGAGTAACGAATAGATCAGCATCGATCCGTGGCCCGCCGATAATACGAACCGGTCACGGTCCGCCCATTTCGGCGCTTTCGGATCATATTTCAGAAAGTCGCTGAACAGGACAGTGGCAACATCCGCCATACCCATCGGCATGCCCGGGTGGCCACTGTTCGCTGCTTGCACCGCATCCATGGCTAGCGCCCTGATGGCGTTTGCCATGTTCTTTTCGGTAACAGTCATGACTGGTCTAATCTCCCGGATTGGCGAGTGAAAGCGCACAGCGAAATGCTGCGATTCGCTATTTTGCCTCTTCCTTTGATGATCCAGCAAGGCGGCGTCAAGGACCGCTTTTAAGGATCTAGTGTTTACGGCGCCGGAATAGATTGATAGCAACGCCAGACAAGACCTTACCTGTTGGAAGCAAGCTATGGAAAATGCTCATGGACAATGAACCAGTCATCCTTGCCATAGGCCGGATTGAACGCGCCTTAAGTCGCATAGAATCGGCAAAAGCCAGTATCAAGACAGAGATCGACCCGGCACTGGCGGCGCGCCACGAAGCGTTGAAGTCGGAAATGCAGCAGGCCATCGAGACGATAGACAGCCTGATCGAACGACAGGAACATTGATATGGCGCAAATGAAACTGGAAATCGGCGGACGAACCTTCATGGTCACCTGTCAGGACGGCGAAGAATCGCATCTCACCAAGCTTGCCACAATGGTTGACGAGAAAACCCGCGAATCCGGTGACCCTTCAAGCCTGACCGAAAGCCGGATGCTGCTGTTTACATCATTGCTGCTGGCCGACGATCTGCACAACGCCCAAGCTGCGTCCACCCCGCCTGCGGCCGCACCTGCCCCGCCACCAACCAGCCCAATCAGCGATCAGGTTGTAGCAGCGCTGGAAAAACTGGCCGATCGCACGGAACAACTGGCAAATAGCCTTGAGTAACTCCTATATCACGCCTAGATAAGATCTGACGGGTACTGTCTGGCACGAGCTTGATACGAACATCCCTGAGGCGATATAACTTCCTAGGGAGCTGTCCCTGTACGGATTGCGGACTGTTTTGCAGTCGGGTCCGATGCATATGGCACCCACCTGACGTAATAGGCGTCAGAGGATTTTCCGGCAAACGACCAAGATGGTCCCGTCACATTTTCAAAGAAAGCATGTTTTTTGAGTATCTTGAAAGAGAATAAGAAGAAACTGCGTAAAGAATATAGAAGGCGGCGGGATGCCTTTGTTGGCCAGCTCGACGTGGCAAGCCGTAACCTGTCTTTCCGCCGCCCTCCCTCACCACTGACCCGCCTGTTCGAACCGGGCCAGACGGTCGCATTCTACCGGAGCGTCGGCAGCGAAGCCCCCACTGAGCGGCTGATCGAATATCTGACGGAGACCGGCGTCAATATTGCTTTTCCTCGCGTAACGGATAACGGCGTGCTGGAATTCCGGCTGGTGACCGGCCCTGAATTGCTCGAATCAGGATTCCGGGACATTCCCGAACCTGGCGACACATGCCCCCTCGCCGATCCTGACATGATCATTGCCCCGCTTGTGGCCTTTGACCGATCGCTGCGGCGACTGGGTCAGGGTGGCGGCTATTATGACCGGAGCTTTGCGCAATATCCGGAGGTCCCCCGCATTGGCCTTGCCTGGTCAGTGCAGGAAGCGGCAGAGATCCCGAGCGAGCCCCATGATCTACCGCTGCACATGATCGTGACGGAATGTGAAATAATAGAATAATTTAGGATGACGTCATGACATCAGAAACCGATAGAATCCGACAAGAACAACCAAGCTGGCGCAAGCCAGTCGGCATGATATTGATATTGTTTCTGATCCTGCTGTGGTGCGGCATAGCCGTGACGCTGATCGATTATCTCAGCGGGCTTAATTTCTGGCTGCAATTGCCAGCCTATGTCATTCTGGGGATTGGCTGGATCTTTCCGATCCGTCCGTTGCTGACCTGGATGAACAAGGGGGCTTTGCGCCATCTCCCGGAAAACAAGGGAAATGGCGCGAGTGACGAGACTTGAACTCGCGACCTCCGGCGTGACAGGCCGGCGCTCTAACCAACTGAGCTACACCCGCTTATGTGCCTCTATAGGCGGTGAAGCAGCGCAAGTATAAGAGCGGTGCATCCCTGTCAACTACACTCTTTCGATTATCACAGATATTTCTCGAAATGGCCGATCTAGCCACGATTTATCACCCTGCCAGATAAGCGCGCCAGACATGGTTCCGAGAAAATCGCAAAACCTTATATTGACGGCAACAAATACCGTAAGTTACATCCCGTTACGGTTAACAGGGCGTAAAGCAGAGCGAAACGGCTCGTTAATTAACTAAAATTATTGGCTGTTTTCCGACGGTTTCGGCGGCGAAAAACCCATGACGTCATCCAGCATCTGTTTACCAAATATTTTTCTTTCTTTGCCATATAGATTGCATGACCAGAGAAGAAAAACAGGCTTGCGAATGGGTTTCGCATCCCCTTGCCACAATTTCCGTCCGACGGCGATTGACGCTTGCGGTGAGTGCCGCAGCTCTTTTTTTGACACCGGCATCTGCGCAGGCAGCAGGCACGGTCGCGGGAACCGACATCGTCAATGTGGCACAGGCAACGTTTGACGCACCATCGGGCGGTTCACCCGTCACCATTGATTCTAATATAGTCACTATCAAAGTCGACGAGCTGCTGGATGTCACGGTAGTGTCCAGCGACCCCGGCGATGTGGCCACCTCGCCCGGATTGACCGGACAGGCCACCACCTATCAGGTTACCAACACGGGCAACGGCGACGAAGCCTTCACGTTATCAGCGGATACGGCAAAGCCCGGCGACGAATTTGACACGACGTTCGAACAGATCATTCTCGATAGCAATGGCAACGGCGTTTACGATCCCGGAGTCGATTCCATCTATACGCCCGGCACCAACGACCCGGTGCTTGCGCCTGATGAAAGCGTCACCGTTTTCATCCTTTCCACCATTCCTGCCTCCGCCGGTGATGCTGATCGCTCAGAAATCGAACTTTCTGCCGTGGCCAAGACCGGCAGCGGTACGCCGGGCGACATATTCGCCGGACAAGGCGATGGCGGGGGCGATGCGGTGGTTGGTTCAACCGGCGCGAGCGACAAGGACAGCGGCTTCTTGGTAATCCAGGCTACCGAAATCACTTTGGTCAAAAGCGCGACCATCGTCGATCCCTTTGGTGGAACAGAGGCCGTGCCAGGTGCAGTCATCCGATATCAGCTGGTTGCAACGACAACCGGCACCGGAAACCTGACCAATCTGGCGATCACCGACGATATCCCGGCTGACACCACTTATAATAGCGGAAGCATCACCCTGGAGGGCGCGGCACTGACCGACGCTCCCGGTGATGCCGACGCGGGCGCTTTCGACGGCAGTGCGATCGCCGTGGCTCTGGGCACGGTGCCGGGCGGACAGACACGCACCATCACATTTCAAGTAACCATCGACTGATAAGTTTCAGGGGGACAGCTACATGTTTAAAAGATTTTTCATTGCGATAGCACTGATAGTTCCTGGCACCGCCATGGCGGCCAATAACGTCAGCCTGTCGAGCGACGTGTTTATCGAGCGCAAGGTTGCGAAACCGAACGGCACCACCGCTTTGGTTCTCGAGCAGCCAAAAACAGTCATTCCCGGCGACAATCTCGTGTTCGTCGTCAAATATAAAAATGTCGGCAGCGCGCCGGCATCCGATTTCTCTGTCACCAACCCGCTGCCAAAGGCGGTGGCGTTCAATGGAACGTCTGATGGCACCGAAATTGTCTCCGTTGACGGAGGCAAAACCTGGGGGCCACTTTCGGCTCTCACCTACGCGAGGGACAATGGCGACATTCGCCCTGCCCTCATGACCGACGTGACTCACGTAAAATGGAAATTTAATCGCGCCCTTTCCGCAGGATCGGAGGGGAAATTGATTTTCCGCGGCACTGTAAAGTGATCGCAACCGCTATGGATTGCCGCGGGGTTAGGCAATCCAATTAAGTGAAACAGGAGACAGTTATGACCAGTATACTGAAACTTCTCGTTGCCACTAGTACCATTTCTGTAGCGGCGCTGGGTGCAAACCCCGCGTTCGCTGCAGACTTGGGCACTGATGCCGGAACGAGTATTACCAACAATGTGAGCGTTGCTTTCAACGTCGGCGGGACCGCGCAAACCGCGGTTACCACCAGCGACACGTTCGTTGTCGACAGAAAGGTCAATCTTGTTGTGGCCAAAAGCGATGCGGTGAACACCATCGTCGCTCCCGGACAGACCCAACAGGCCGTGACCTATACCGTCAGCAACCAGACCAACGATACGATCGACGTGTTGTTGACGTCCGAACAGCTAGGCGGCGACAATTTCAACACGACCGGTACCACAACTTACTATCGCGATAACGGGGATGGTATATTCAACGCGGCCGATACGCTGATCACCTATATCGACAACCTCGCCGAAGATACCAGCGTGACCATTCACGCTGTGGCGAACATTCCGACGGGTGTCGTAACCGGCAATCTGGCGAATGTTGCTCTGATTGGCCAGGCGGCGGCCCATGGTGGATCGGGACTTCCTGCTACCGGCGCCGGCGTGAAGGGTACGGCCTTCGCCAACAATTCCACAGCTGTTGATGATCCAACGCTGGTCCAGAACGTCTTCGCAGACGGGGCTGGTACGAGTACCGGTGATGTCGCCGGCAATGGCTATCACAGCGCCACCGACACATATCAGATTGCTGCAGCGAACATTTCGGTGTTCAAATCCAGCCGTGTGGTCAGTGATCCGCTGGGATCAACCAATCCGAAAGCCATACCCGGCGCGGTTATCGAATATTGTATTTCGGTAGCCAATGGTGCGGGTTCGGCGACGGCTACCGGTATAGCTATCACCGATACGCTGCCGGCGGATGTGGGAGGCAACGGCATTACCTTTGTCCCCGGTTCGATCTTTTTGAACGCAACTGCGACGATTACGGTCGGTCCGCCGAAGACCCAGACATGTACTGGTGGTGCTGCCGGTGGCAGTATTTCGGGACTGACGGTCAGTGGCGCCTTGTCTGACATCGCTGCGGGCACGAACCGCGCCATGATCTTCCGTGTAACGGTAGACTAGGCACTCTGGAATCTGGCGGCAAACCGGCGTTTGTCTGGTTTGCCGCCGTTTTTCAGGCATAGCTGTGGGTATATTCACCACCTTTTTTAGGCCAGTCGGCCTAGCCTTTGTCGCAGGCGCTTTAGCCGTGCCTGCTGCTACGGCACTCGTGCAACCCGCGTTTGCCGGGGAGCAGTCGCATGCCCAGAATCTGCCGCTGATCAGCAATATTGCGCAAGTGGAATGGGATATAGGTGGCCAGAGGCTGCAGAAGCCCTCCAATCGCGTCGACATTCAGGTCGTTCCAGCGCCTAGCGCGCCGCCCGAGATCACAACCTATCAGTTCAGTGATCCTCCGGGAGCCGAACAAGTGCGCATCCCGGGCACGATGTGCCGTGGTTCCGCAGGAAGTATACCGATCGAACTGCACGGCGCCTTTGCCGCTACGTCCACGAACCCGGCATCGATCACGCCGACCGACAAAATCCGGGCCGGTGCGCCGCTGATCGTGTCCATCCTAGCGCCAAGCAAGAATTTGGACCCGCTGACGGTCGACAGTTTCGAGATCGTCCTTTCGACGCCTGCAGGCGACCGCGAAGTGATCCTGATTTCGGAAACCGGCCCCGATACATCCCGTTTTATCGGGATGATCAACACCGCCGCAATACCGCCCAATCCGGTGCAGGGCGACTGCAGGCTGTCGGTCCATCCCGGTGATACACTCGATGTTGCGATTGCCGAAATGGCGGGAAATCCGCTGGGCAAAGTGGCGCTGGGCATATTGATCGATCCCTTTGGCGAAACGTTCGATAGCGGTGACGGCGCGCCGGTATCGGGAACGCGGGTCACCCTGATAGATGTTGCAACCGGACAGCCGGCCGAAGTTTTCGGTGATGACGGTGTGTCGGCCTTTCCCAGCACAGTGATCACCGGCGACACGGTGACGGATAGTAGCGGCACCGTCTATAATTTCACCGAAGGCTTCTATCGCTTTCCGTTCGCACGAGCGGGGCGCTACCGCTTGCTGGTCGAGCCCCCGCAGCCCTACAGTTTCGCATCGGCAGCCACGCCCCAGCAACTGGCCCCCTTGCGGCGGACAGACGGGATGCCATTCACCATTGTCGACGGTTCCTATGGCGGGATCATCATATTGAATGACCCTGCTCCGGTGCGCGTCGATGTGCCGCTGGACAAGCCGGGGACGGACCTGATCATCACCAAAACAGCTTCGGCGACGCTGGCGGCGCCGGGAGACGCCGTGCAATACCGGGTCACGGTAGAAAATAGCGATGCTGTGCGAACCACAGGCCAGATTACGATTTCCGATCAGCTACCGCGCGCAATGCGGCTCAAAACCGGTACGATCCGCTATAATGGCGAACTGATCACACCGGTTGTTCAGCCCAACGGACAGGATTTTACCGTCGAGGCACCACCCCTGCCCCCTTCCGGCAGCGGTCTGCTGACCTATATCGCGGAAGTGCGTCAGGACGCGCAGCCGGGAGACGCCCTCAATCTCGCCTCGGCGAGCGATGATCGCGGCGCGACCAGCCCGACCGTCGACGCGCTGGTTCGCGTGGAACGCGACGGTATATTCGAACGGTTCACGCTGATCGGCCGGATTACCGACGGCGGCTGCTCGACCGATCCCGAAAAAGCTTCGGGAATTGGCGGTGTTCGGGTGATCTTGCAAGACGGGACCTATACGGTCACCGACAGTGAAGGTCGCTATCATTTTGAAGGGCTGAAACCCGGCCTGCACGTGGTTCAGGTCGATCCGTCAACCTTCCCCGCCGATCTCGCGCCGGTCGACTGCGCGCGAAACACACGGACCGCTGGCAGCGATATTTCCCGCTTTGTCGAAGGCCGTGGCGGCGCACTGAAGCGCGCGGACTTCCGGGCAAAAACCGTTGCGCCGAGAGAGATCAGCGAAAAATATAACTATCACAAGCCCGCCGTTCTGTCTGATCCGGAAGCTGCCGGAGCCGGTCAGGACTGGCTATCCGGTCAGGAGCCCGGCATCGCATGGCTGTTCCCCGAAGTGGATCATAATCCGCGCGTCAAGGCATTGCGCGTCGCGATCAAGCATCAGGACGGCCAGAAGGTTGAACTGTCGGTCAACGGTAAGCCGGTCAATCCCCTTGCTTTTGACGGAACGAAGAAGAGCGCGGACGGCACAATCCGGGTCAGCACCTGGCGCGGCATCGAAATCGAAGAGCGGACCAATATCTTCGTGGCACGGGTCGTCGATCAGAATGGCGCGCTCGTCCAGCAATTGGAACGCAAGGTTCATTATGCCGGCAGTCCGCTGAATGCCGAACTGCTCAAGGACCGGTCGGTCCTGGTCGCCGATGGCGTTACCCGTCCGGTGATTGCCGTGCGGCTAACGGATCGCACCGGCAAGCCCGCCCGCAACGGCATGGTAGGCGATTTTAGCGTCCCTGCGCCATATGCTCCGGCGATTGAAATCGATGCCCAGCAGGCCAATCAGTTAGCCGGTCTCGAACGGGCTGAGCCGGTATGGCGGGTCGAAGGCGAGGACGGCATCGCCTATATCGAACTCGCCCCGACGACGGCCTCCGGCTCGCTCAGCATTTCCTTCCCCTTCCGGGATGGCGAAGTGGAACGGACCCAGCGTATCGAGACATGGCTTGATCCGGGCGACCGTCCTTGGACCGTCGTCGGCTTTGCCGCCGGTACGCTTGGCTTCAACACGCTGGACGAACGGCTCGAGGACCTTGCCGACGACGAGGACAATATCAACGTCGATGGCCGCGTCGCGCTTTATGCCAAGGGCCGTGTGACCGGCAAATGGCTCATGACCTTGGCCTATGACAGCGACAAGCAGGAAGACGAAACGCTGTTTCAGGGCGTCATCGATCCCCGCAGCTATTATACCGTCTATGCCGACCGCAGCGAGCAACGCTATGATGCCGCTTCGGTGCGCCGCCTCTATCTCAAGCTGGAACGGCCGCAATTTTACGCCCTGTTCGGCGATTATGAAACCGGCATCAGCGAACCCGAACTGGCGCGATATCAGCGCGCATTCAACGGCATCAAGGCGGAATATAAAAGCGATCAGGTCCATCTCAACGCCTTTGGCGCGGACTCGCCAAATCAATATCGCCGCGAGGAAATCCAGGGCAACGGCCTGTCCGGTCCTTATGCGCTCGCCGCACGGGATATCCTGGCGAATAGCGAGCGGATCACGCTGGAAACGCGCGACCGCTTGCGTTCGGACCAGATCATCGAACAGACCGAGCTGACCCGGCATATCGATTATGACATCGACTATCTCGCCGGCACCTTGCGCTTTCGCGAACCGATCCTCAGCCGTAGCAGCGGGCTCGATCCGCAGTTCATCATCGCCGAATATGAAGTTCTCGGCGTTGGCGGGCGCAATCTCAACGTCGGTGGCCGCGCGACTTACCAGACCGCCGACCAGAAGCTAAAAATCGGCGCGACCGCGGTGCATGACGAGGACGAGAGCGTCAAAACCGATCTGCTCGGCGTTGATGTCCGCTATCGCCCGGACGTCAGAACCGAATTCCGCGCGGAACTGGCCGTCACCGACAATGAAGCAAAAGCGGTCACCGCGACAAACAGCGGGCAAGCCGCCACCGCCTGGCTGGTCGAAGCCGAGCATCATGGTTCGAAATTCGATCTGCTCGCCTATGTCCGGCGTCAGGCGACCGGCTATGGCCTGGGCCAACTCAATGCCGCCGAAACCGGCACCCGTAAATTCGGTATCGACGCCAGCGTAAGGGTCCGCGAGAATCTGTCTCTGGCGGTCACCAGCTATCAGGAAGATTTTCTGACGTCGGGCGCCCGCCGCCGCTCCGGTACCGCCGAACTGGAATATCGCACGAAGGACAGGTCGTTCCGCGCAGGTCTCGTCTATGCCAATGACCGGCTGTCCGATGGCACCGAGAACGAGTCCAGGCTCGTCCGGCTGGGCGCGACCCAGCAGTTGTTCGACGGCAAGCTGGAACTGGATGCGCAAACCGAATTTGCTCTGGGCGGTCAGGACGAAAGCATTGATTTCCCCGCGCGGCACAGCTTCTCGGCCCGCTATGCCGTCACCAAGAATATCAAGATCATCGGCACCTATGAGATTGCCGATGGCGAGAATATCGATGCCCGGACAGCCCGGATCGGTGTCGACGTTACGCCGTGGGACGGCGGACGCATCGTCAGCAGCATGAACCAGCAGGAAATCACCGAATATGGCCCGCGCACTTTTGCCGCCTATGGCCTGACCCAGAGCATTCCGCTGGACGACAAATGGACGATCGATTTCTCGCTGGACGGCAATGAAACCATCGGCGGATTCGATCGCAACGACGTAATCAATGAAGAACAACCGGTCGCTTCCGGTGGTTTTCTGGGCAATGATACGACGCTGACCGAAGACTTCCTGGCGGTCACCGCCGGCTTCACCTTCCGTCATGACGACTGGAGCTGGAACGGTCGGGCCGAATATCGCGATGGTGATATTAGCGAGCGCTATGGCTTTACCACCGCGCTCCTCAAACAGATCAGCGAAGGCAGCGCTTTGGGCGCGCTCGCCAGCATATTTGTCGCGGAGGACGAAACCGGCGTCAGCACTAGAGTGATCGAAGCGGAAGCTAGCTGGGCCCATCGCCCGGCCGACAGCGAATGGTCGTGGCTCGAGAAGCTCGAATTCCGCGAAGATCGCGTGCGCAATGCCGTTTCCGGCACATCCGGTCCGATCGGCGGCGCTCTCCTTCTCGTCGACGGGAATGTGACTTCGCGGCGGATCATCAACAGCCTGAGCGTGAACTACACACCGGTTGATGCCGCTAACGGCCTGTTCACCGAAGCTGGCGAATATGGCTTCTTCTGGGGCAGCCGCTATGTGTTTGACCGGTTCGGGCAGGATGATGTCGAAGGCTGGAGCAATGTCATCGGTGCGGATATCAAATTCGACCTGTCCGACACGATCGATGTCGGCGGTCAGGCCACCGCGCGCATCGGCAATGGTTTTGACAGCATCGCTTATTCCGGTGGACCAAGCGTCGGCATCACTCCGTTCAAGAACGGCTATATTTCGGTCGGCTATAATGTCGTCGGCTTCGCAGACCGTGACTTTGAAGAAAGCCGCTACACCAGAGACGGCCCGTTCATCACCTTCCGCCTGAAATTCGATCAGGAGAGTTTGGGAAGTCTGGGGCTTTGAGGGTTCAGCGCCCTTCGCCCGTGAGGGAGAAGAAAGAGCCAAGCCAGACTTTCCTCGTTCCGTTCGCACTGAGCCTGTCGAAGTGCACCTATCGGCGCGCGCTGTCCTTCGACAAGCTCAGGACGAACGGCAACTCTCCGGCCCCTTCTCCCGTGAGGGAGAAGGATACAGAGCCTTATGAGCAACGCGAATTAGGCGGCGTTGGATGAGGGTGTTCTGCTCTCTGAAGTGCAGAACACCCTCATCCAGCTGCGACTAGGCAGCCAAGCTGCCAAGTCTTCGCATCCTTCTCCCTCACGGGAGAAGGCAGAATTAAGCCTATTCAATCCGCGAACAGCAGCACCGGCGTCTCGAGGAAATGCTTGAGCGCCTGCACATAGCTTGCGGCATCATAGCCATCCACCACACGGTGATCGCACGAGATCGACAGGTTCATCAGCTTCCGCGCATGGATTTCGCCGTCGATGATCATCGGACGTTCGACAATCTTGTTCGGTCCGATGATCGCCACTTCGGGACGGTTGATCACCGGCGTGGTCGCGATCCCGCCCAACGGGCCGAGCGATGTCAGGGTCAGCGTTGATCCGGTCAGTTCTTTCGCCGTCGCGCTGCCATCGCGTGCGGCGGCGGCAAGACGGCTAATTTCCGAAGCCAGTTGCCAGATATTGAGATCCTGGGCGTTGCGCAGAACCGGCACCATCAGCCCTTGCGAGGTCTGGGTCGCCATGCCAAGATGGACGGCGCCATGGCGTGTGACAAAGCCGGCCTCGTCATCATAGGTCGCATTCAGCATCGGAAAATCGCGCAATGCTTTGCAGATCGCCGCGATCATGAGCGGCAGGATCGTCAGCTTCGCCCGCTCGCCGCGATTGGCGTTGAGGTCGCCGCGCATATCCTCGATCTCGGTCATGTCGATTTCGTCAACATAGGAGAAATGCGGAATATTCCGTTTAGAATCCGCCATATTTTGCGCGATTTTGCGCCGCATTCCGATGACTTTGATCTTTTCGTCGTCACGTTTCTGCACGGCACCCGACGGACGATAGCCCTGCCCCGCACCATAGTTGAGATAGGCATCGAGATCGCTGTGCCGGATATGCTCACCCTGCGCCTTGACCTCGCTTAGATCGACACCGAGATCGGCGGCCCGCTTGCGAACGGCAGGCGTAGCGAGCGGTTTCGGCTGGCTGGCTGGAGCGGAAATGGCGTCAAGATTTGTTGGAGCACTGGAAGGGTCTTCAGACTCCTTCTGAGGAGATGCACTTGTTGGAATGTCCGAATTATTTTCTTTTTTATCAATAACTTGTCCTGACGGCACGACGTCATCTTGCGCTTGATCCGTCTCGTCCGGGACGGCGAGAGATGCTTCCAAATCTTCCAATTTATCGACATCGACGTCACCCTCAACCTCGATCTCGACCAGCATCGAACCGATCGCGATAATGTCGCCTTCTTCACCGGCCAGGCCGATGATCTTGCCCGAAACCGGCGCTTCCATCTCGACGGTCGCCTTGTCGGTCATGACGTCGGCAATCTGGTCGTCTTCGGCTACGACATCGCCGATCTTGATATGCCATTTGACGATTTCCGCTTCGGCAATACCCTCGCCAATATCCGGCAGGTTGAATATATATTTGCTCATGATTTCAAATCCCTGACAATCTTTTCCAACGCTTCGCCGATCCGGACCGGACCCGGAAAATAGGCCCATTCCAGACTGTGCGGATAGGGCGTGTCAAATCCGGTCACCCGCTCGATCGGTGCCTCGAGATGATAGAAACAGCGTTCCTGCACCAGCGCCGACAGCTCCGCACCAAAGCCGCTGGTCCGAGTTGCTTCGTGCACGATCAGGCAGCGACCGGTTTTCTTGACCGACTTTTCGATCGTCTCGATATCGACCGGCACCAGAGTGCGCAGGTCGATAACCTCGGCATTTATGCCATGTTCCTCGACCACCGCCTTCGCAACATGCACCATCGTGCCATAAGCCAGAACCGTCACCGCATCGCCTTCGCGAACAATCTTCGCCTTGCCCAGCGGCACGGTATAATGGCCTTCCGGCACTTCAGACTCGGCGAATTTCGACCATGGCGAGACCGGATTGTCATAATAGCCGGTGAACGGACCATTGTAGATCCGCTTGGGCTCGAGAAAGAGCACCGGATCATTATCCTCGATCGACGCGATCAATAGCCCCTTGGCGTCATAAGGCGTTGACGGAATGACGGTTTTCAAACCGGAAACATGGGTGAACATGGCTTCGGGCGACTGGCTATGCGTCTGCCCACCGAAAATACCGCCACCGACCGGCGAGCGGACGGTCATCGGCGCGGTAAATTCGCCCGCCGAGCGATAGCGCAACCGCGCTGCTTCGGAAATCAGCTGGTCCATTCCCGGATAGATATAATCGGCAAACTGGATTTCCGGTACTGGCCGCAAACCATAAGCGCACATGCCGACCGCCGCACCGATGATGCCGCATTCGGAAATCGGCGTATCGAAACAGCGCGTCTTGCCGAATTTCTCCTGAAGACCGGCGGTCGCGCGGAAAACCCCGCCGAAATAGCCGACGTCTTCACCCATGATCACGACATTCTCGTCGCGCTGCATCATCGTTTCGAGGCCGCTGTTGATGGCCTCTATCATGTTCATGACGGCCATTTGATTTCCCGTTCCTTATTGGCTTGCGCCGCCTGTTCCTTGAGATGCCAGGGCATTTCTTCAAACACATCCTGAAACATCGTCTCAAACGGCTGGTGCAGACCGTGGCCCAATATGCCGTTCTTGGCTGCTTCGGTCACCGCTTCCTTGACCGCTGCGAGACATTCTGCGTCCAATTGCTCCTGCTGCTCATCGCTCCACACGCCGCGCTGGATCAGATGCTTGTTAAGCCGGTTGATCGGATCACCGAGCGGCCATTCTTCCCGCTCTTGCGCACTGCGATAGGCGGTCGGATCATCGGACGTGCTGTGCGCTTCGGCCCGATAGGTGAAATGCTCGATCAACGTCGGCCCCTGATTGGTCCGCGCCCGCTCTGCCGCCCAGCTTGTGGCCGCATAGACCGCCAGCGGATCATTGCCATCAACACGCAGGGCGGCAATGCCATAGCCGGCACCGCGCGCAGCAAAGGTGGTACGCTCTGCCCCGGCAAAACCGGAAAAGGACGAAATTGCCCACTGGTTGTTGACGATATTCATGATCACTGGCGCATTATAAACCGCTGCAAATGTCATCGCAGCGTGAAAATCACCCTCCGCGGTCGATCCCTCGCCGCACCAAACGGCGGCAATCCGGCTGTCACCCTTGCTGGCGCTGGCCATCGCCCAACCCACTGCTTGCGGATATTGCGTGGTCAGATTGCCCGATACGGTGAAGAAATTCAGCTCGCTCGAACTATACATGATCGGCAGCTGACGCCCTTTGAGCTTGTCGGCCTTGTTCGAGAAAATCTGGTTGACCATCTCGATCATCGGATAGCCACGGACGAACAATATTCCCTGCTGGCGATAGCTGGGGAAGCACATGTCATCGCCGTGCAATGCCATGGCGGCGGCAACCGATGTCGCCTCCTCGCCGGTGCATTTCATGTAAAAGCTGGTTTTACCCTGACGCTGCTGGCGATGCAGCCGGTCATCAAAAGTCCGCACCTGCACCATCGTGCGGAGCATCGTCAGCAGCGTTTCGTCATCAAGCTTGGGATCCCAGGGACCGACAGCCTGGTGGTCATCATCCAGAACGCGGACCATGTCATAGACCATATCGCGCATATCTTTGGGCGCGGTATGGATATCCGGCCGTGCCTGTGCTCCAGCTGCGGGGATATCCAGATCGCTATAGTCAACAACATCCCCCGGCCGGAATTTGGGTTCCGGGATGTGCAACGTCAGGGGCGGCAAATTGCTTTTGCGGCTGTCATCAACCATCCAAACTCTCCTGCTGCACCGCAACGCTGCAGCGCAATATTTGTTTCAATCGGTTGTTATATTATTTCATCTTCTCATAAAGGTCAATGTATCTGTCCTATGCTGAGATATAAAAAAGAGGGAGAAAATCAATGCCCCCCCCTATTCTATTATCTCGGAAGATGTCGATATCTAGAAGCGCAGCGCCATGTTCATCATAGCGCGGTCATCACGATAGATTTGTTGCCCCAACCGGCTTTCAACCGCGGCACCAAAGCTCAAATCGCCGTTGGTAAAACTGAAACCGCCTTTGATCTCACCATAAGACGCATCCTGCAAACCGATGGGCAATAGCAGCGATACGTTTTCCGCATCGAGGAAACGGACCCGGAAGTTCGTATCGTTCCCGGAAACGCGGTTCACATAATCAAGCTTCATGGCGGGCTGGAACGACCACCCCGATGCAAAGCCCAATTTGGTGCTGCCCGATATTTTCAATCCGACTTTGGCTTCCAGACCGGAACGGCCGATCTCGTCCACGGCCAGCGCCAGACTACCGGTGCTATCGCGGAAACCTTCGACATTATAGGATGAATAACCAATGCTGGCCCGCGGCGTCAGCATCAAGCCATCGACATCGATGTTATAACCAGCCTCGATCTCGCTCGCAAAAGCCAGAGAATTGGTATTCAGGTTACTGGACGAAAGTCCAGCCGCAAGCCGACTATTCGAGTCGATCTGTGAATAAGACATCGAAGCCTGACCACCGACGTAGAAATTTCCACCAAGACGATAATTGCCGTAAACCGACGCCTGGTTTGTTTCTACATTGGCAACACTGCCGCCGACCTCCTGTACGCCATTAGCATAGCCGAATGCCGTACCGAATGTGGTCCGATCGCTCAGACCAAATTCCAGACCCATCGCGATATGCCAACTACCTTGCTGTACTCCGCTATTATTGTCGGAGAATGCCAGCGATGACTGCTGAAATCCGGCAGACATGAAACCGCTCATATTCTCCGGCAGTGCCACGGCATCCCAACTGGAAGACTGATAGTTTTTGGCGAAACTGATCTGCGACGCGGCGCTACCGACCATCTGACGGCGACCGTCGAAGACCTCGGGCGCGCCCACAATCTGGATTTTACCAGCGACACCCTGCCGGGAACCGAGCAATGACAGGCGATCCGAAACCAAAGTCCGCATCGTCGAGCTTTGCCTTTCATCCAACGTGGTGGTCCGGCCAGCTTGCGAGGCCGACAGGTTCTGGAAAGTCGCGTTCAATTCAGGCGCTTCCATGACATCAATCAAACCATAGACATTGGCGAGATCGGTATAGGAGTGACCGCGCGCACTATCCAAAGCATTGCCGAACGCCAGTGCGAACGGGTTGGTGATACCGCCGCTTCGGAAGAAATCCGAGAAACGGATAACCCGCATCCTCGCGATAACATTATTAGAACCGTAGCTCAGCTCTGGATAGAGAACACCGATCCTGCCCACAACATTGTCAAAACTATTCTCGACGCCACCTTCAGCCGTGATGATCTCGAAAGTCTGACCATAGCGGGCACTGCTGCGACCGAATGCATTAATCACCGCTGCGGTACCGCCCAAAGAAATGATCCCGGGATTGTCGGCATCACCAACCACCGCCAACTGGTCATTGCCATAACGGTTAACATCAAACAGGGACAATGTTCCGGAAGCCAGGATGACGTCACCTGCGATCGTCAGGGTCCCGGTATCCCCGAAACCACTACCGGGAGCGATAGAACCGTTGACCGAAGTCAGGAATGTCGGATCAAAAAAGCCATTGCCGGTCAGCAGCCCTGAACCAAAGAATGCCTCGCCGGTTGTCAGGCTACCGTCAAGGTCCAGCCACCCGCCAGTCTGGGTATAATCACCCCAGACTTTCAGATTTCCGCCGCTGCGGATATCAAGCCGTGCTGCTCCCTGGAGATTAAGCCGGTCAATGGTGACATCATCACTCAATCGGGTGGTCCCGTGCGCAGCGAGCGTTACTTCATAATAGCGCGCGCGTATATCAGCCGATGGATCAGCAACAACGTTATCCGGGACGAAGTTCAGGCTGCCCGGGCCACCTTCGATAAAGACGCTATTCGGCGTTCCTTCATCAAATTCCGCGCTTATGGTCGACAGGTCGAGACAGTCATCCAGGAAACAGATATTGCCAAATTTCGGAGTATCCCCGGTAACGCCCGGTGCCTCAAATCCCGGGAGCGCGTTGACGAGTTCACCATCAACATCAATGCCGTAATTGGGGTCCATATCCTGCACCCAATGGTTGGGATTTAACCAGTCCCGATTCCCAGCGCGGCTCGATGCATAAACATAGCTATTATTTGCCACGATCTGGTCCCAGAAAAGATAGAGCGGCTGATAGAAGCTTTGCGTTCCATAGGATGAAAATGGCTGGAAGGTCAGCGGATCATTCGGATCGTTGCCAAAAAATCTGGAACCGCCAGACAATACCGCTGTGACAACCGGTGTGTCGAAAAGCTCATCCGCGACCAATGCGCTACCGGAATCACCGCCTGCAGTGGTGCCTTCTCTCGGCAATGCGGCACCGTCATAAAGGTCGAAATCGAACATGCCGTTTGTGTCATCAAAGGCATCCTGACCGGCCGGACTGTCAAAATCTGTGTTATACAGCGTCTGCGGTAATCCGTAATCATCCGGGCCGAAAAGGAAATTATTCCTGTCATTCAGCGAACTCGCGGACGAGATCATATTCTCTGCAATACGCCGCCGGAAATCAATGCCGAGATTGGACCCATTGGACCCCAGCCCTCTCGCTCCATAGCCGTTTATGATGCCATGTGTTTCGGCCGTTAATGGCGAGAACAACATAGTCCAGGTCGGAACACCGCCGGCATGGGTATCAAGCGTTGCCATCGCGACATCCGCCTCAAGAAAACCGGTCGGAAGAGAGCGTTCATCATACCAGACTTGCTCGACATTATAGATGTTGAAATCGACATCGGTCTGGTTTGCCACACCGCCGTCAAGTCCAACCCAGCGGCGGACTGCCGGAAGATTGTCCGCGCTGAATCCGAAAGCAATCGCCGTTCCGCCTGTAGCAAAACCATATGTGTCGGCAGCTTGGCTATTCACGCAGTGGGCCGCAAAAATAACGGTGCGCGGATTGATCAGGGTGCCCGTGCAAAGGCCCAGAGAAGTCGTGGCCTGATTGGCCCTTACGGTCATCTGTCCCACACCCGTGACATCCACAACATTGTCAAGGATACCAACCGGAGGCGGATCGTTCAAAGTCAGGTCATCCCGAATAACGATAGACGGAGCATCTTCTACCATGGTTGGGCCGGATTGGGCCTGAGCCGCCGTCGCAAGGCCCGTCAAACAGGCAACAGAAGACACGGTGACAAATAGCGAACGATTGATGGAACGGAATGACATTCTAAGCTCTCCCCAAAGAGTTGGTTGGACTACTCCCTCACTACTGGTTCACTACTCAAAATATAAAACGCACGACTCGATTGAGACGCACTAGTATCATATTTTACTAGAAGTTTACATTGTTGGCGCGAAATAAAGTCGGGGAGCCAGCATTCACCGGCACACAAGCACGCAACAGGAAAGCAATTCAGCGCGTTGTAGGCTAAACAGCAACCGGCGCAGCGATATGGGATTGCGGAGCATAATCCTCCACTGCGAAATCGCCGATTTGATAATCGAAAATCGAATCAGGCTTGCGCAGAATTTTCAACTTGGGAGCGCCCGAAGGCATCCGAGTGATCTGTTCTTCTACAAGATCGGCATGGTTGAGGTAGAGATGCACATCGCCTCCGTTCCAGACGAGTTCCCCCGGTTCAAGGTCACACTGCTGAGCAATCATCCGGATCAACAGCGCCGCCGAGAACACGTTAAACGCAAAACCGAGACCAAGATCGCAACTGCGTTGATAAAGCAATCCCGACAATTTCCCGCCGGAGACGTAAAACTGATAGGTTTTGTGACAGGGCGGCAATGCCATCTGGTCCAGTTCGGCGACATTCCAGCCGGTAAAAATGTGCCGCCGCGAACCGGGATTGTTCTTGATCCCGTCGATCAACAATTCGATCTGGTTGATGCCCGTTTTCTCGCGGCGATAGAGCCCCTCGCCTGCCGGCGTGTAACGCGGCCAGTCTACCCATTGTTTGCCATAGACCGGACCGAGATCGCCCCATTTGGCGGCAAAAACATCGTCGTCGATGATCCGCTGTTCAAACGCATCCCGGTCAAGCTGCTCGCCGGTTTCCTTGCGATATTTGTCGAGCGGCCAGTCGGTCCAGATATGTACTTTCTGCTTCACCAGCTCCCGGATATTGGTATCACCGGTAAGGAACCAGAGCATCTCCCGCGCCGCCGTTTTCCAGAACACGCGCTTGGTGGTGAGCAACGGAATGGCATCATCGGCAAGATCAAAGCGCATCGTCACACCGAAAATCGCGCGCGTGCCGACGCCGGTGCGATCAATACGTTCATCACCCTGCGTCCAGATTTGCCGCATCAGGTCGAGATATTGCTGCTCGTAATGTTGTCCGGGAATCAAACCGTCATTCTCCAACCATGTGTAGGACAAACGCTAGACCGCTATAGCAATATCCTCAACCAAATCCGGTTGTCGCGAGATCGATAGGGCGTGTTTGCAAGGTCATTCGGCTATGGCTTGAACCGCAAATCGGTCCAGCATATAATACGCGCATCCCTTGCACAGAAAATGTGCGCGGATCGGGAAGTAGCTCAGTCTGGTAGAGTACTGCGTTCGGGACGCAGGGGCCGGAGGTTCGAATCCTCTCTTCCCGACCATAAATTTTTGAGGGTGACATACGGCATCTTCCAGCATTCCGGCCAGGTCACGCCATCAGGGAGTAATTTTTCTCTCCTGGGCCACGGCACATCTGCTTGGCTATTTTTGTTTCCTCGCCATCGATAATCGCAACATCGGTGATGCTCAGGCATTTCCGCCCATCTGGTTCAGCCGTCAGTGCAGTGACGGTCGATGAACCAGACACATCTGCACGAGTCGGGCTCTGCCATGTTGCAACGGCACCGACCTCTTCTTTCTCGACAATGGCCATTGTGGCTTCGGCGGCTTTTTCCTGTTCCTTCTCGTCGAGCTGACAGGCAATTTCGGCACCCAGCACGGCGCCCACTCCGCCGGCGATCAATGTTCCCACATTACCAAGTCCTGCCGCATCGCCAATCACACCGCCCAGCAAACCGCCGATCAGCCCGCCCCCGGTCCTTGCACCCTTGCATTTTTTGGAGCCGGACTTTGTTTTCTGCTTCTTCTTTTTCTTCCCGCCATCAACGGCTTCCTCGGCGCTAGCGATTTGCCCCGAACCTTCCGACACCCCGGCTGACCGGTCCATTCTAAGCTTCGGCTGCGCGAGGGCGAGTTTCACATCAAATTCCGGCACAGGATATCCGCCGCAACCAGTGTTGAAGCAAAAACGGTCCTGCAGATAGGCACGATCTTTTTGATACCGCGCTTCTGCCTTCCGATAATCTGCGAGATTGATTCCTGCAGGATCGGAATCCACATGTTCCTTCATCATCAACTGGTAGAAGCCATCCTGGCTCTTGGGTGAATATTGCATGTTTCCGCCGACCTGATCGACATAGAGTTGGGAGATCGCTTCCTGATGTTCGATCATCCGTTCGCGAAACGGAGTCAGGACTTCGCTGTAATATTTGTCCAGTTTGACCGTGCACTCGTTTATATCGTCCGCCTTGTCGAACGGCATCGCGAAAACCTGGTGATTTTCCCGGCAATCTGGATAGCCTTCGCCGGGGAGTACGGGAGTCGGCGGCAAGACCGGCAATTCCGGTTCGACAGTGGCTGGCGGTACGTAAGCCAGATCGGCTTCGGACTGCGGGCTGGCATTGTTCGATGTTAGGGCAAGTTCGGGCACGCTCCGTTCTGCAGCCCTGTCTTCCGGGATGGCTGGTACCACAGACGCCGAGCTAGAAGGATTATTTGGCGATCCCGCACCGGAATTTGCAATTGTCGGCGAAGAACCGGATTTCGCGAGCGGGGATTGGCTAACATTACCGGTTTCAGAATTGGGTTGACCGGCCGCTGTCTTTTGCACCAGATATACTGGCGTGCCCGTAATATTTGAGCTCATGAATGGACGCTGGGTGCCACCGGTTGCCGCCAATACGTCATCACGAACAAGACCGGCCAACATCTGTATTGGCAAATCTGGCTGCGGCAATCGTTTTGCCAGCGATTCCGCGAAGGGAGAATTGAAAGCGCGACCTTCGGTTGCGATCTGTCCCGGCGCCGCCGCATAAATGATCAACACGCCATCGGCATCAGATTCCGTTAGCCCTTGTGTGACAACCCGGGTTCCCGAAGCCCATCCTTTGCCGAATGGATTTTCGCGGCACGCATCCAGCACCACCATCCGGATCCCCGCACCCGAGACCGATTCTGCCATTCGATCAAGGTCGATTGTTTCATCGGTAAGGTCCGCTGTTGTTTTGAGTTTCGCATCAATGGGTACGAGCCAGTTCTTGCCCTGCCCCTCAATGCCATGACCGGCATAATAGATCATGGCGACGTCGGCACCATTCGCTTTTTCCTGAAACGTCAGGAGTTCGCGCTGAAAGCTGCTTACCGTCAAATCCAGCGCTACGGTAATCTCGTCAAAGCCTGCTTTGCGGGCTGAATCGGCGACAATATTGGCGTCATTTACAGGATTGGACAACGAACCAGTGTTAACATAAGCGGAATTGCCAATGACAAGCGCAACACGTTTGGCGTCGGCCATCGCGGGCCAAATTGCCGCCATCAATGTAATCATCAAGAACCCTATTCGGATCATTGATCGTTCCCCCTGGCCTTACCGCAACGTTCAAGCGGATATTCGCCGATCGTAATACGAAGAAAAGTTATTGTGAAGACTGCGCCCCGTCTCCACAAAATGCCCTGACACTTTAACCCAAAATCGCAAAAAAAAGCAATGCCAGTGCTCCGGTTCGCGGGCATTCCTATAACCGCTCTCGATCCTTTGCCGGACTGAGGTGCATTGCATGCCTGATTCGGCTAAGAATAGACCATCACCCGCATTATCGTAGTTGCGAGGCAAAAAATAACCCTGTTGAACGGCCTTCATTATTCCCAACAATGGCGAATATCCGGTAATCCATTGAATAATAAGCTTATAAACTCATAATCGGGTGTTAACCTTATCTTGAACATAGGCCTGTAGTCCATAACGCTATGAACACGCGCGTTTTGATAGTCGATGACCGGCCAACGAACCTGAGGATTTATGCTCAGTTTGTGACGTTGATGGGGGAAAAATATTCCGCCGTCACTTATGCTGACCCTGTGGAGGCGCTGCATTGGCTGCGTGACAACCAAGCGGATCTGATGGTGGTTGACTACCGTATGCCGCAAATGAATGGTGCTGAATTTATCCGGAAAGTCCGGATGATGCCGGGCGTCAGCGAAATCCCGGCGATTGTCATCACAGCTCATCAGGATCGCGAATGCCGGCTTGCCGCGCTCGATGCGGGTGCGACGGACTTTTTGCAAAGCCCCGTTTCCCATGTCGAATTCTGCAGTCGTGCCTTGTCGCTGCTGACGAAAAGCAAGAAAAGCGTTACTCTGCGCCGGCGCGCATCGGAAATTGAACGCAAACATGCCGCTATCGGCGGAATGGCATCAAATGATGGCCCCATGGGCAAAAGCATGCTCGAGCAGATTATTGATACAATCCCGATCATGATCAACGCGACAGATCGATCTGGCAACTGCCTGTTCACGAATGCCTATCAATCCGCCTTGTTCGACAAAGATCCGGATGAAATGGTGGGCGAGGATTTTGCGGCGTTTTTCGAACCGACCTTAGCGGCCAACTCCCGCCGCAGGAATGATCTGGTTCTGAAATCCGGCCTTGCCATTCCCCACTATGAAGAAAAAATCACCAGCGATGGCGTCGATCTCATTTTTCATTGCAACAAATCTCCTCTGCTCAACCACAAGGGGGAAGCGATTGGCGTTCTGACAACCGCGGTTGACATAACAGCCCGGAAATTTGCCGAAGAACATAGAACCCACTTGGCATTGCATGACATGCTGACCGGCCTTCCTAACCGGGTGTTGCTGGCCGAAAACGTTAAATCCACGATTGATCACTGTAAGAAAACGAACAGCGAAGCAGCATTGTTGCTGCTTGATCTGGACCGTTTCAAGGTCATCAATGATACTCGCGGCCATCACAGCGGTGACGCCCTTTTGCGGGAAATCGCAGAACGGATTTCCAAGGTCATTGGTCCCGACGATTTTGCGGCACGGATCGGTGGCGATGAATTCGCCATTATCTTCAGCAAATTCGAAAGCATTGATTCGATCAATTCGCGCTGCGCAAAAATCCTCAACTCTATCAACGAACCATATGCCATCAGCGGCGTCGGTCAGGTTATCAGCGCATCAATCGGCGTAAGCCTCATCCCCAGCGACGGGGATGAATATGAAGAAGTTCTGCGCATGGCCGACCTCGCCATGTATGATGCCAAGGCCAATGGCCGGAACTGTCATCGTTTCTTCTCGGAAGATATGAACGAAATTGCGCAGGCCGATGCTGCGCTAGAGAATGAATTGCGTGACGCTCTCGTCAAGAATGAGTTTTCACTCGATTATCAACCCATTGTGGATGCCCAAACGCTCGAATATGTCGGCCTGGAAGCTCTGATCAGATGGGAGCATCCCGTTCGGGGAAGATTACTTCCAATCCAGTTCATCCGGGTGGCCGATGACAGCGGGCTCATGGATCTGCTGGGCAATTGGGTGATTGGCGAAGTATGCCGCGAAATAAAGGCTCACGCTGACCAAGGCATTGATCTGCCACGCGTCGCAATCAATGTTTCACCGAGACAATTTCAAAATAACAATCTCTGCGATGAATTGCTGGCCAGTATCAAAGCCAACGGCATTGCGCCTTCCAAAATCACCATCGAAATCACCGAAGAGCTGCTGATCGACAATAATGAGGAAGTCAGAGCAACGCTTCAACGTATTCGCAGCCATGGCGTTGGAATCGCGATTGACGATTTCGGGACCGGCTATTCCTCTCTGCAATATCTGCGAGACCTGCCCGCCAACTGCCTCAAAATCGATCGCACTTTTATATCGCGCATCGAACATAGTGCGGCTGACCGGGCAATTATCGGAACCATCGCGCATCTGGCCCACGCATTAGGCATGCGAGTGGTCGCAGAGGGCGTCGAGAATGAGGCCCAACTGGAATTGTTGCGGGTTTCAGGCTGTGACGAAATCCAGGGATTCCAGATTGCACGCCCGCAACGGGCCGGAGATCTCCGCAAATTATTTGATGGGCGGAAAACAAATCTACCGAGTCGATCGGCAGAAGGCTAACCAACGTGTTATCCCGAACATCGCGCGCTTCGCCAAAACCGCATCATCAGCCCATAGATCCGCACTTCGGCATGGATGGCCAGCCGCGTGATCGGGAACATGAAATGATCAAAAACCGGATCATTTTGATTGTTCTCGCATGGTCAGCTTGCGCTATCTTGAGCGCACCTACCGGATTGATCATTGGTTTCGGCATCTATTTCGTCGTCAGTATAGCAATCGCTATCGCCTATCACGTTCACCGGAAAACTTCGAGTGTGCGGCGGTTCATGGGACTCTGTACGGATTTCGGTGCAGCAGCTTTCCTGTTCCAGATTGGCGGAGAGAGTGTTGCGGCCGTTTACCCGCTAATGCTCTGGGTCATTCTCGGAAACGGCTTCCGTTTTGGAGTATTCTGGCTGTTCCTCGCGTCAGCGATGGCGGCAATTGCATTCGGAGTGACCATCTATACCGTCGAATTCTGGCGCAACAGCCCATCATTGTCGATCGGTCTCTTGGTCGGCTTGTTGGTAATACCGGCATATTGCTCGACATTGATCACCAAAATCTCCCAAGCCAAGGAAGAAGCCGAGGAGGCGAGCAAGGCCAAAAGCCTGTTCCTTGCCAGCATCAGCCATGAACTACGGACCCCGCTGAATGCCATCATCGGTTACGGCACCCATCTTCTCGACATGAAGCTGCCGGAAAAACAGCATCAGATGGTTGCGACCAGTGTATCTGCAGGACGGCATTTGCTGCACCTGATCAATCAACTGCTGAACTTCGCTCAATCCGATTCTCGCGATGAGCTCCCTGAGCCGAAGCCATTCTCTCTTGTGGACGTGCTTTCCGAGGTTCGCGAGATCATGCAGATTGCCGCTGACGAAAAAGGCATCAAGATCGTTCTGCAAGCGGAGCCCCACAGCAATAAAATCATTACGGGTCAGCTCGATTATGTTCGCAATATTCTGATCAACCTGACCAGTAACGCGGTGAAATTTACGGGATCGGGATCCATCACCCTGAAATGTGGTTTCGGACCGGAGAATGAACCTGGGCAGATGTGGCTGTCAGTCACCGACACCGGCCCCGGCATTGCAAAGGAAGCCCATCAGAAAATTTTCGATGTTTTCCATCAAGCAAATGATACGATAGCAAGCGAGTTCGGCGGAACCGGGCTGGGATTAGCCATTTGTCATAAACTGGCCACTCAAATGGGCGGCCATATTTCTGTCGATAGCGAACTCGGTGAAGGCAGCACATTCACCCTGGTGTTTCCAGCCGAAACGCTGAACGCCGACAATCACGGCACCGACGAGGATAGCGTCAGAATACTGTCGCTGACCCGTGATGAACATGCACCGGTCATCTGCAATACCGACCGGCAACCGATAATGATAGACCATGTCCAGTGCCACAAGGCAGACGACATCACGAAAATTCTCGAAGAACGTGATACTGGATTTTATGACATTGCTCTGCTGGATGATGCCATCGCGAGCGAACATGATGACGAATCGCCAATGTGGTCTGCGTTCCGGAAAGCCAAGCTTCCTCCGGTCTTGTTCACCAAAGGCAAAAAGAAAAATCTGACAGACATTCAACTGCGGGCGGCTTTCGCGACGCTTCTCCCTGCGGGGTCGGATTTCAGCGCTATTCGCAGCGCAGTGCAGATTGGCTGTTCATTCGCCGGTTCAGGGGCGCAGCAAACAGAGCAGCTACAACCCCAGCAGCAACAACCTGAAACAGGCAATGACAGCCAGGCAAGCCACGGTTCGTCCGTTCGGGTGTTGATCGCGGACGACAATCGTACAAACCAGATGGTACTCGAAACAATTCTGGCCAATGCGGGTCATCAGGTTACCATGGTTGCCGACGGCGAGAAAGCGCTCGAACAACTCGAAAAAGGGTCGTTCGAGATTGTGTTCCTGGATGTGAACATGCCCGTTATGGGCGGCATTGAATGCTGCAAGCTCTGGCGTCAGATCGAAGGACCGCGCAAGCATATTCCGATTATCGGGCTAACAGCAGATTCCACCGAGGAAACGGAAAAGAAATGTCTTGATGCGGGCATGGACCTCCGAATGACGAAACCGATCGAGGCAAAGGAATTAATTGAAATCATAGCTTCACAAACGGTCAATATCGTCAATCAGGAGCCAGACAATAACCACTCCGACCCGTTGGAAGTGGTCGCCAATATTAGTGGGCAGGAAAGCAGACCGGCTCCGCCCGCCATCGACCCGGCTCAGCTGGACTATCTTCTCTCGATTGGCGACGAGGCTTTCGTCCAGTCTATTATCGAAGCCTATCTGGAAGATGCGGCCGATATCTTGATTGCGTTCAGGAAGTCAGTCGACGAACAATCGGTCGATGACTTTCGTTTCCACGCCCATGCATTCAAAAGTGGGGCCGCGAATGTGGGAGCGACCTATCTCGTTGAGTCCTGTTCAAGACTTGAAGTGGTCGGCGAAAGAGATTTCAAAAATCGCCGTTTTGAATATCTGGCAAAAATCGAACGGCAAGTCGCCGATATTGGTGATTGTCTGAAACGCGTTTCGACAAACAGTCACAAAGACGGCACAGCCGAGATCACAGCGGCCAATCCGATAGATCGTCAGACCGCTTTCAGCGACCGTTGAATCCTTCGGTCTTGCGCTGTTGCGAGCCGCTCCATCTTCCGCACATCCCCTTCTTCGAGATAAAGCGCGGTTTCGGCCCATGCATCGGTAATCTCCAGCAGCTCTTCTAGGCTCACCGGACTTGCGATTTTTCGCGCACGATAGACGGCACGCTCGGCATGATAGCGTCTGCGGTTTTCCTTGGTATATTCGACGATTGCGGCCTCGCCCATGCCGTCTTCTGCCAATATGTCGACGACACCCATGTCATATAGCTCGGTGGCAGTGAACAGCTTGCCCTCGAGGATGAACCGTTCGGTATCCTTGCGACCAAGACGCTGTCGCAGAAAACTGTAGGCACCCATGCCCGGGAAGAGATTGAACAATATTTCCGGAAGGCCCAGCCGTGCGCTTTTTTCGGCAACCAATATGTCAAAAGCCAGCGCATGTTCGAAACCGCCCCCCAGCGCGTCCCCCTGCACCAGAGCCATGGTGATGATCGGCGCGCCAAAACCGGTGCTATTCTCATATTGCATATGGACGCATGTGCGTGCGTATTTTTTCAATGCGCCCAGATCGCGACGACGGATACAATCGGCAAAATGTTTCAAATCGCCACCGAGGTTGTAGATACCCGGCGTACGGGATCCACAGACAAAATAGCGCAACGGATCTGATCTCTGTGATCCATCCATCGCATAGTTGGCGTGAATCCAGTCCTGGACCTGCTGGATTTCCTCTCCCAGTTCGTAGGTATAGCTCGGCCGGGATGTCTGATTCATGTAACACCAGAATATTTCGTCGGAACGATCAAAGCGCAGTTCAATTTCGTTGAACTGTTTGCTGAAAATATCTGGATCAGAAGGAGATGCCGAGTGGATTAGCAAATCCCTCGCCTCAACCAGCAGATTCTCTTTCGCATCGTTGGCCGCGTGGCTGCGAAATTCCATACTATACTCCCTGGGTGACAAAGGTGCCCGACGATACTCAGCCTAACAAAATCCCCTGCCTATGCTATCGAATTTTATGATGTGCCCCATTTCAAAGCAAGAAAAACCCAGAAGATTTCCTAACATGCTTAATTGACTCGGAAATTTTCTTGTTTTTGAGTTATTTGAGCAGAAATAGGCCTGCAAAAAATAGTTAATATCATCAAAAATGACACAGTCTTTCCATATTATAACTGTCGTCATGAGCCATTTCGGACCTTAAAATCTTGAAGAAAATCAAATGTCTCAACCCGCATCTGACTCTGCGCCGGCCGATTGATTCACCAATCCGCGAAACGCACGCACAGCGGAACGATTGCCCTTGGTAACTTCAAAAACATCCTCGGCGATGGGCATGGCGACACCATATTTCTTGGCCAGAGCAATCACGGTGGGCGCGCTTTTCACGCCCTCTGCCACCATGAGCATTTCACCGATGATTTCATCAATATGGCGCCCTTTGCCCAGCTCGACGCCAACATGGCGATTGCGGCTCAATGGACTGGTACAGGTTGCTATCATATCGCCCATACCGGTAAGCCCGGAGAATGTTTCGGGTCTGCCACCCATCGCCACCCCCAAGCGGGTGATTTCGGCAAGCCCTCTGGTGATCAAGGCTGACCGGGTATTGTCGCCGGCACCCAGACCATCACCCATGCCGACAGCGATGGCGATGATATTCTTGAGCACACCACCAAGTTCGCACCCGAGCAGATCGGTATTGGTATAAACGCGGAACAGGCCCGAGTGGAAAAGCTGCTGCAATTGTTTCACAATAATCTCGTCTTCCATCGAAATCACACTGGCTGCGGCCTGCCCGGCCATGATTTCACGGGCCAGATTGGGACCGGTCAGAACGCCAACCGGATGGCCCGGAAGGACCTCTTCAATGACCTCGGTCATTCGCTTGCTCGTTGCCAGTTCCAGTCCCTTGGTCAGGCTGATAACGGGCACCCATGGCCGGAGATATTGCTTTGCCTCCTCCAGCACGCTGCGAAAGCTGCTGGAAGGTATTCCCATGACGAGCACATCGGCCCCGGACACAGCCTCGCCAATTTCCGACGTCGCGGTCACAGCAAGTGGCAATTTGACGCCCGGCAAATATTTGCTGTTGCAGTGATTATCGTTGATATCGCTGACGGTTTCCGGATTTCGCGCCCAAAGCTTTATCGGCGCGTTGCGTGAAACCAGAGAGGCAACCGTCGTTCCCCACGACCCGCCGCCCAATAGTCCGACCTTCAACTCCATAAACACCCCTTCGTTGACGACTACTCTAAAGGAAAACCATCGGCACCAGACTGAAGGGATTTTCAGTGTTTTGCAAGGAACTCCAGATGACGCTTCGCGGTGCCCTTGGGGTTTTCAATCATCGGAATGTGGCCGACATCTTCAAAAATGATCGATTCTGCGTTGGGGATGCCCTTTTCGAGCACATCGACACAACTGACATCGATCAACTGGTCATGACGGCCCCATATGATAAGGGTCGGTGCCTTAACCTGATCAAGCTGGTCGTTCAGCGGCTTGGCCGTGCCATCTTCGACCAAAGTCCAGAAAATCTTGTCGAGCAACGCGCGATGCACGG
The DNA here is from genome assembly GCF_963975555.1 of uncultured Parasphingorhabdus sp. Classification (GTDB taxonomy): domain Bacteria; phylum Pseudomonadota; class Alphaproteobacteria; order Sphingomonadales; family Sphingomonadaceae; genus Parasphingorhabdus. The sequence continues at coordinate 88,257 of NZ_CAXBHH010000004.1, forward strand.
CAAAATCTTCATAGAAAATTTTCCGAATCTGCCCGGGCACCTTCATCGGCTTGTGCGCTACGAAAGCGAGCATCCGCTTCACATCGTCGGGACTGTGGATCTCGAGCGGGTTTTTGCCGTCTTGAGCCTCTTTCTGAAGCTTGCTCTCATTAACTCCGACGACCCCCGCATTGTTGAACAGCGTCATCGAGATCAGGCGCTCCGGATAATCCAGCGCAAAGCGCAGAGACACGAAACCGCCCATGCTGTTTCCGCCAATATGACATTTCTCGATACCCATCGCATCCAGAAAATCCCGAACGCGTGACGCTTGCGTGGCCATGTCATAGTCCCGGTCAATATCCCTGGTATTTTCTCCGAACCCAGGCAGGTCAGGAGCAATCAGCCGGTATTTTCCAACGATCTCTGGCGCATAGGCCGCCCAATTATCCTTGTCGCCGCCAAAGCCGTGCAGCAGCACCAGCGGTTCGGCATCAGGAGAACCGCCTTCCAGATAGGGCCAGACCATATCGCCCGCTTTGATCGACTTCAATGTCAGCTTACCCCGTCTGCGCAAGGCGTTGCGGAAGAAGCTGAACAAGCTACGCGGGAACAGAACATAGAGGGCAATAAACGCCACCATGATAATTCCCACGATTGTGATAAATATATTCATGGCTCGCTGTTACCCCTTGTTTGCCGACAAGCGTGTATCCAGCCAGTCGGTCATATCATTCAAGACTTCGTCTTTTTCCGGCTCGTTGAAAATCTCATGGAACAATTCCGGATAGATTTTGAGCGTCTTGTCAATCGAGGCAATATGGCTATCCAGATATTTCGATCCTTCAGCGGCAGCCAGACTGTCCTTGCCACCGTGAAGCAGCAGAATGGGCAGTGAAACCTGCCAGGAATTCTCCTGAATTCGGGTCATATTGCTCAGCATTTCGGCAGCCAGCCGGGCACCCATTTTGCCATTATAGACGAGCGGGTCAGCAAGATAGTCGGCGACAACCTTGGGATCGCGACTGACGCCGTTCGGATCAAGCTCGAGCACCCCGAGTTTGGGAAAGAATCGGGACAAAAAGCCACTGATGGCCTTCAGGAATGCGGAAGGCTCTTCCGCCGCTTTTACGGCGGGTCCGGACAAGACGCAGGCGGCAAATTTGGACTGGTTCGACAACAGATAGGTGGCGCTGATCAATCCGCCCATGCTGTGCCCCACGAGCATCACCGGTAAATCTGGAAAATCCTGCTCTGCGCGCGCCAGCAGCTCGTCAACGCCGTCATGGAATACTGAAAAGTCGGGCACAAAACCGGGAGTTCCGTCAGATTTGCCATGGCCCCAATGGTCCATGGCAAAGACGGCATAACCTCTGTCGAGACAATGTTTCGCAAAATATTGGTATCGCCCCGAATGTTCTGCATAGCCATGAACAAGCAGGATCAATGCCTTGGGTTTGTCGTCAGGCAGCCATATCTGCCAATATAAATTCGCACCCGCCGCCTTCGATTCCGGCGGAAGCAGGAACTTCCCGTCTTCCTGTTTCAAGCAATTTTCCTCTTCACCACCAATTCGTGATCATGTGCCAGTTCATTTTCATATTTGAACAAGATCCGGTCCAGTGTCTGGCTAATCTTGGTCTGGGTCCGCACCATCTCGATTTTCGGCCAGGTCGTGCGTTCGCCAAGCTGGATCAGTTCGGCAATATCCTCAACCGGCAGGTTGCTCAAAATCTTCGATGGTCCCCAGAACATGGTCGGGCGGATGATATTGATATCGCCGGTATAGTCCTGGTTGATCACCGACAGCGCCATATTGGCCATGCTGTTCAGGCGCGGAAAATAGGATAGCGGTTTCTGCATCATTTCCACATTGGCGTTGAACCATGCTTTCATGGTTGCTGTCGACGCATTGCGGATCGAGGAGAGCGGATTCCGTTTCTGGCTGAAATCGGTAGCAAACGGCGTCACCAATGGATTGGCCTGACTGACGATATGGTGATTAACACCGTAGAGCCTCGCGAGCCTTTTCACCGGCAGATCATTGGTCACCGAGCCGTCAACCCATTTGCGATTGGGCAGATAGGGAACCCGCTCGCCACGATGGTTTTTTGCGGCCAATGTTACCGGCGGATAGATGCCCGGAACCGCGCAAGAGGCTAGAACCGCTTCGCGGATATAGACATTGGGAGAAGCAATGGCGTTCAGCAGGCGCGACGTCTGGTGTTTTTCCGCCGGAGCGATCGAAACGTTGAGATGGCGGCCGGTAAGCTCATAGGCCTCCTGAAATGTCAGATCGGGAAGCAAGTCTGTCAGACGCTGGCGTATCTCATCCGCTCGCATACGACTGGGGCCGCCCAGAAAGCCGCGCTGCCCTTCGTCTTCGTGATCCGTACCGAGAGTCAGGTTCTCCGGTTCAAAAAATGGCGGTATTTCCTTGTCGGTATGCGTACTGATCAATGCACTGACGACCGAGCCACCACTGGAACCGGACATGATGTCGGGAAGCAGTCCTTCTTCCCAAAGCGCTTTTGCAACGCCGACGTGAAAATAAAGATAAGCGCCCGAGCCACTCATCAGAAAAGCTGATCGTCCGTAGCAATGCTGCGCCCGGCGAAAAAAATCGAGCTTTTCTTCGAACGGTATGTCGGTCACCTTGTCACTGGCCAGATATTCCAGTGAGTTTACAATCGCGTCGACATAATCCTGAATGAGCTGCTTGGTCCCGAATTTCGCTTTCTGGTGCAGGCGGGCATGGCCCATTCCGTCCATATTGCCGTGGATACCTTCGTTCAGGGCATAAAGCAGACCTGCATTGTCCTGCGCTTTCCAGAGCCGCGAGAGACGTTTCAGACGGCGGCGGATCGACTTGTGATCAAAATGCTTACTCTCGTCAGATGTCTTCCAAACATCGACTCCAGTGGATTTGTCGTGCGCCTTCGCGGCTTTCGACCATTCGGAATAGCTCTTGGCCTGGGCCATGGCTTTTTCCATTTTCAAAGTCGTGTTCAGGATCATCTTCGGTTCACTCTTCCACCAAAATTACGCATGGTATTTGCCGTCCCCCGGGAATCGGGCGTCGCGCAATCTATCCGCTCCCTATTTTACTTTCGGTTTGCCTCCGCCGCTTGCTTTTGCAGCAACCGTTCTGGGTTTCCTGGCAACCCGTCGATACATTACCGAACCATCTCTGGGCGTTACCGGTTCTTTTGGTGCTACCGCCGTCTTTTTGGTCGGACGTACGTCGGCATTAGGCTTGGCGTCTCGCAGTTCGTTGAACGCTCTTTGCAGGCATTCTCGAAAAAACTCAACGTCGGGCATCATTTTTCGATCGGAGATAATGCTGAAGGAAATGCTGCCATTGTAGCTTAGTGCAGCGATAAACAGGCCCATTCCATGCGCCAGCGGTGCCAAACCATATTGATGCGTCAGCTTCGCTCCGTTCATATATAGCTGAATCTGGGGGCCAGGGACGTTCGAAACCATCAAATTGCTCATTTTCGGAGCGAAACGTTCGTCGGTCAGAATGCGAGCAACACCCGCCATGGTGACCCCGGGGATATGTTTGGTCAGATCGGTCATGATCCGCGCGCTCAGCCCGGATTTTGCCGCCTTGGTTTCCCGCGTGGTATCCCTGATCGCTTCGAGGCGTTTGACAGGATCGGCGATATTTGACCATATCTTGATCGTCATCGCCGATATATTGTTGCCGGGGTTGGCTTCATCGCCCGAACGGCTGCGGGCGTTGACCGGCGCGACAGCGACAAGAGAATCTTTCGGAAGCTCCTTATGCTTGGCCAGATAATGGCGCAAGGCACCGCTGCAGATCGTCAGCACTACGTCATTTATAGTCGCATCGCCCACTTTGAGACGCATCTTCTTCAGTTCGTCGAGATCGAAGGTGATCGCATCAAACATCTTGTGGGGGGTAACCGGCCCGTTGAACCGGGTTTGCGGAACCCCCGTGGCCGTTTCCTCATCACCGCCGGCCAGAGACTTTTGAGCCGATGACAACAGTGCCGGCGCAAATTTCAGCAATGCCTGAGCCAATTTCACCGGTGAAGTCACCGTACTGTTGATCGCACGGCTCAATATCTCCGACGTTGTCGGGAGATCATTGGCTGCCGGCTCGCCTTCCGGCAACGGGATCGCAGGCGTTCCTTGCGGGTCTTTGTCCGAGACCGCCGCGAAGAAATGCGCACCGGACACACCATCGATGGTGGAATGATGAATTCGCGTCATTATGGCGTAGCTGCCCTTGGCATAGCCGGGAATATTGTCGAGACCTTCCAGCACATACATGTCCCACAGTGGCCTGGTCATATCCAGCGGCTTGCTGTGATGGCGAGCAACGTGAATACAGAATTGCCGCCAGTCAGCAGGCTCGGGCAACCGTCCGTGCGAAATATGCGCTTCCAGATCAAAATTCTCGTCTTTCACCCAATAAGGGTGATCAATATCCATCGGCAGACGGTATAATTTCCGTTTGAACATTGGCGAGACATCCATACGCTTGCGCATATGTTCGATAATGTCCTTGAACCTTACCTTCCCGCCGGGAGCAGTGGACGGATCATAGATATAGACCGCCATCACATGGGTAAGATTGGTGGCGGACTGGATATATAAAAACTGGGCGTCCTGCGCACTCAGCTGGCTTATGTTGCTCTGCTCGGTCATTATAATGTCCTTTCGGCGGCCCGCGTCATTATTCAAATATCCTGTCGGCGAGTGTCAGCAATTCGAGCCGCGATTTTTCCATCCGGCGGGATAGCGCCCTGAACTTCCGCAACAATGCTTTCCGTTCGGCGACGATTTCCGGAGTAGTTTCGCCGGTCAGACCGAGACCCGCTGCCATTTTAAAGCCATTTTCAAACAGGATTTTACCAATCGAGGCCTCGCTGGTGATCCGGCGAAGCAGATAGGCCTGACGCCCCTCTTTCAACGCCATTGCGACACAACTCTTCTTGTCGATCACATGGCCTGGCTCCAGCCGCGACAGGATATCCAATACGATCGTATAGGACTCCACGAACGGCAAGAATACCGCATGGCCGATCAGCGGCTGGAAGCGGTTGGTGAGACTGGCGAGCTTCACGCCCCCGTCCTCGAGCTTCGTCTGCCAATCCGGATCTGCCCGTTGCAATTCTGCTTTCAGATTTTCCCGATATTGCTGCTTTTCCGGATAGAAAAACTCGAACTTGAACAGATCCCGAAGACGGTCGGTCTCTTCCCAGAACACATCCGCGGCCTTCCGGTCATCGACTTCCCGCGCCTTCAAAAGCGACAGTTCGATGATCGCCTTGTCGAGAAAATGATGGATGATGGTGTTGCGATAATAGCTGGCAATCGGATGTTGGTCGGGTTCGATCGCGTAAACCAGCGTCGGGCCCTTGTCATAACGGACAAGCAACCCGTTATTGACCAATGTCTCTATAACACGCTGGACACCTTCAAGATTCTTGTCCGTCAGATCGTCGCTCAACCGGATGTCTCGCTCCCGGGCCCAGCCGACCAGATAGTTTATCACTGCGCGCAGCTCGATTTCTGTCATCGCACGCGGCGCGGTGCCGAGCAGGCACAGACACATCAGCGAAGTCAACGTCAGCGGCGTCGCCCGGTTGGCCTGCACCGCGACCTCAAATGCCATTTTCGACAAGGCCAGCCGGTCATTCGGATTGGGTGCCTTTTTGATAACCACCGGTTCGCCGAAGTCGACATAGACCTTGCCCATCGGTTCCCGCAGGCTTCGAAGATAGCCGATGAACCAGCTCAGCGATTCCGGCTTCTTGATCCGCCCCGTCTGCTCGCTCGCATATTCCTCGACATCGCGGATCAAATCGAAACTGGTGACGACGGGAATGATATGCACATTTTCGATATCGTTGCTGTGCGCGCTGTCCATGACATATTTGAGCAGGCCGTAGCGAGGCGGCATCAGCTTGCCGAGCCGGGAACGTGTGCCTTCAAAGGCCCAGGTCATCGGGAAGCGTTTCTCGAGCAGATAGCTGACATAATAGCGCAAGACGAGCTTGTAGACGGGATTATTCTCGAAGCTCCGCCGGATGAAGATCGTACCGGCGCGGCGCAGCATGAAACCCAGACCGAAAAAATCCAGATTGATGCCGCCGAACAAATGGATGAGCGGCAAGTCGTTTTGATAGGCAAGATCGGTGGCGGTGACACCATCGATATAGGTTTTGTGGGTGAACAGCAGCAAGGTCGGATGGTCTCGCATCGTCTGGCGCAACCGGGTCAGCTCCTTGCGATCGAAAACCACATTGTCCTCATAGCCCTGCGACAACATGAACCGGTCAAGCTTTGCCTTCATGTCGATGAACATGGGACTGGGCCGGGCGATCAGCTCCTTCATATATTTTGCGGCTTGTTCATAGAGCGCCACTTCGCTCTGACCCAGATCAGTGGAAAGCTTCGTCATCGCGGCCCGGAAACGGGCATCGCTGCGCAAACCGTCTGCCACATGCCGCGGAACCTTATAGCGCCGTCCCCGCAATTCGCGTTCGGAAATATCCAGCACCAGGCCAGCCTGTCGCACGACAAAGGCTGACAATTCCGCATTGTCGGTCTGGTCATAATCCTTGCTGAGCTCGGCAAACCGCTGTTTGAGTTCACCAATTGTCGCAGGCTGTCCGGTCAGGCAATGGGCGCGCCGCTTGTTGCGCAAGAGAATGGACCGGGCACGAAAACTGCCGGGGTTTCGCGGATCGCCGAAAATGACATGACGCATTTTGACCGCACGGCTTTTTTCGAAATTGGGAATACGCCAGGCAATGCGCACCGGGATGACCAGAGTCTCCGGATTTTCCTTCAGCTTTTCACCCAAGGGCCCGAGACGCAAATTGGCCCGTTCATCGGACAGGGGGAGCGAGACCCAGTTGAGTTTCTCGCCAGCCGCATCCTCGGCGACGGTTTTACGGAGCCAATCGAGCAGATAGCGCCGTTCGACACCATTGCGCGCGTCGATAACAAATAGCTTGGGACCTTTCGCCAACAAGGGCCCGGATTCTGCTATTTGCATTGTTTCTTTCATCCCGGCTCCCTGACTTCAGCTTATTCCGCCGCTTGAACTTTTGCCGGCTTGGCTGCGGCTGGCTTCTTTGCCGAGGTAGATCGACTCACGGGCTTTTTGGCAACGGATTTATTCGCCAGTGGCTTTTTGCCATCCGCTGGCTTCTTACCCGCAACTGTATTCTTGGCTACCGGCTTTTTTGCTACAGCATCTGGCGTCGCGGATCGCTTGGCACCCGCTGTCTTTTTTTCCGGTGTCCGTTCGTCATTGACCAGCGCTTCAAGTGCCTCCTCTTCTTCTGCCTGCCCGAGCGCCTCGAGGAACATACCGCGCACTTCGGCAACATGTTCGTTCATCGTCCGCACAGACCATTTGCTCGTGTCTACCACTGGCAGAACATCCACCCGGACCTTGGCAGGACGCATAAGAAATTCGTTTTTCGGAGCGACATCGCCGGCATTGTGAATAACGATCGGTACCATCGGTACGCCCGCCTGGATCGCCATATGAAAAGCACCCTTTTTGAAGGGACCCAGTTTCGGCGAGAGCGTTCGCGTACCTTCCGGAGCGATAACGATCGATTTACCGTCGATTTTAATCGCATCAATCAAGGGCGCCATTGCCTTGATCGCACTCCTTGCATTGGCGCGGTCAATGAACACTGTTCCGGCCAGTTCCATCAGCTTGCCAATCACCGGCGTATCGCGGACCTCCTTCTTGGCCACCCCGCCCATATCCTTCCGGATCAGCTTGGCGAGTATCATCACATCAGCCTTGCTCTGATGGTTGAAGACAAAGATGCAGGGTCGTGACGTCCACAGATTTTCTTCGCCGGTCACTTCCAGTTCGCAACCCGTCAATGCGGTGGCGATATCACCGAACAGACCGGTGGAAAAATTCATCGCCTCACGCTGAGATCCCGTAAGCGCCCAGATGGGCAGCGACGCGATCGCCGAGCCGATCAGCGATCCGGTGGCATAGATAGTCCGGACATAATCCACCGGCTTGCCCTGCCCCCGGCTTTCATATTTCTCCAGCGGCCAGTCATTCTCGCGTGCCACTTCGCGCAATTTGGCATTGGGGTTCAGCGGTCGCGGCTTGCCGACCCGTTCCAGCAATTCGATATCGTCATAGCTGTCGGAATAAAAATAGCTGTTGTCGAGATCCAGGCCATATTCCGCAGCAAGGCCTTCGGCTGCGATCACCTTGCCTTCGCCAAAGCACAAAGGCCGGATAATATTGCCGGTAAACTCGCCATTCTCGACTTCATATTGCGAACAAAGCACATGTTCGATGTCGAGATCGCGGGCTGTGGGTTCAATCTGGTAGATCGTGGCGGACGAGACGATGGCAATCGTATGGCCCTTGGCGCGATGGGCTTCGATCAGCGCCCGCGCCTCGGGATAGACTTTGCGCGCGATATATTTTTCGTAAAGCTCTTCGCCAAATTCGAAATAGCTTTCTTCGGTGACGCCCTTCATGAATTTCGCGGCGCCGGTCATCAGCCCGGAAAAGCCCATGTTTCCGGTACTATATTGCGCCATCACGTTTATCGTTTCGACGACTTCTTCAGCGGTCATTTCCCGTCGCTTGATTTTCTCCCACAGCATCGCGGTTGCCGAATAACCGGCAATGATCGTGCCGTCGAAATCGAACAGCGCCGCGATATGCGCGCCTTCCGGAGCGTCTAGAACGTCTTGCAAGTGGGATTGATAGTCAGCGATTTTCTTCTTGGTCATCCAGATGTCCTTTGCCCGAAGTCTATCGTGGCAAAAAACAGAAGCTTTTCCCAGTGAATATTAGAGAAAACATCGATTCATGATGTGTTCGCCAACAAGTAAATCGCAATGCGACGGTGCTGGCACGGCGCAAAAAAGCGTGCCGGACAAATATCCGGCACGCTCCCTGCGCGAAATGGCTTGATGATCAGGGGTACGCGACTAGATCATCGGCACCATTTCCACGACCTGCTTATTGACTGGATTCGCTAGCCGAAGCGGCATCCTGTGCTTTCGACGCCTTTTTGACTTCACCCTTGCTCATCCCGGTGACCAGAACATCACCGGATCCGGCGAAGTTGGCGGCTGGCAATTCCGCGGTACGGTTGCCGGTTTCGACGATCACCGATTGCACGACACCCGCGCCCGATTGTTTGACCGACTGAACATAGCCGACAACCCGGCCCTTGGCATCTTCGATGGGCATGCCGGGTGCAACCGCGAACATACCGCCGGCATTTGCAGCGGAGCTCCCCGAAGCGGCCAGCTGACCGAGGTTACCCATTGCCATGCCGCTACCAGCCGCGCTGCCGGTCAGCGAACCGACGCCCGAGGCGTTATTGGCAGCGTTTGACGCAACACCACCCACAGCAGATTGTGCGCTTCCCGCTGCGTTGCGGGCGGTGCCAACCACTTGCCCGGTGGTCGAACGAATGGCGTCGGTTCCAATCAGGCTGGCGTTGGCACTGCCGTTAGCAGAGCTTGAAGCAGAGCCGCTAGCGGAACCGGTGACGGCATTGCTCGGCAAATCGGCAGCTCCGATCAGCGAACCATTTGCGCTGGAATTGCTCTGCGCATCGGTAGCGACTTGGCCCGACTGCGTATCAATCGTGCGATCAATTCGGGTGGAATTTGTCACATCACCGCTACCGGCGATGGTGCCGGTCGTACGGCCAATCGTGTCCGAACCCAGAGTACTCCCAAGCGAACCGCCGAGGCCGCCACCCAGTCCGCCACTTCCGCCGAGCAACTGCGCCGAGGCTGGTGCTGCGGTCATCAATGCGATCGTCAATGTGCTGATAATAAGTTTCTTCATGTTCTTTCTCCTTACAGGACGATGATATTTTCGCCGTCTGTATGGAGAACGATGCCGGTTTGCGTTTTAATCCATCGATCGCAAAAAAAATGAAAAACTAGCGGAGACCGCAATTTCCGCAGACCAGACCGTTGCCATAGATCTTGTCCGCCCCCTTTTTGCCAAGGTCTTTGGCCTCACCGATCAATCCGGTTACCGCTGCCTCGATTTTGCTGATATTCGGGGCTGGATAATGGGAAAGCAGCCGCGCCGCCACGAGTGGTGCCGCGAAAGACGTGCCGCGTAACGGCACGAGGCTGCCATCGGGGGAAGCACCTTTGATCCCGGCACCGGGAGCGGCGAAGTCCACTGGCGTTGCTATTCCTGCTTCAGGCAAAGCGCGCTCGCGATGATCCACGCCAGTGACTCCGATCACGCCTTTATAGGCAGCCGGATAACGCGGCGGCGCTGCGGGGCCGTCATTGCCGACCGCGGCCACGACCAACATTCCTTTTTGCTGTGCTGCCCTGACGGCGCGACCAAGCAGAGCGTTGTCGGGTCCGACCAGACTGACGGCGACGACCGGGACGTTCCGTTGCGCCATCCAGCCCAAGGCCCGGGCAATGGCAGTCGCATTGCCTCCGGCAGGATCGTTGCCATATATATCGGCGGCCAGCAAACCGCGCGCATTGGCTTTGAGGCTACTTGAGACAAGCGATGCAATCGCGGTGCCGTGACTGCTTGCAATCGGCGCGCCTTTGGCGAAGCCGCGTTGCTCGACCGGCATGCTAATTGCGCTATGACGCGCCACGCCGCCGTCTATCAATCCCATCGCCCCGGACCGGGCCGCGCCACCGGCCAACATACTGCTGGACAGCGCCGATGCATTGACCGGCATTGCAGCCGCACCGCTGGTGAAATAGATATTGTCGGCGCTGACCTCGGCTTCGCGAGCAAGCTTTTGCAATTGCTTCTGTTCCGATTTCAACTGCTTGCCCAGGCGGGTTGCGAATTTCACATAGCTGAGGTCGAGGCCTTCGATTTCATTCCGCTCCAATATTTCAAAACCCTCTTTCTGCGCCCGTTCAAGGGAGGCCGCAGATATCCCCGTAACAATCAGCACCCCACGAACGGCGGGGTCGCCATTCCGGTCGCGCTCTACATAGTCACGATTCTGGCGCAGGAACTGGTTCAGCCGATCGATCCGCAACCGGTTCAACAATGTCCGGAGTTCCGATTTGCTCAAACGGTCCAGCACGCTGGTATCGACCATCCCGCTTACCGGATTTACCAGTGGGTCGGTTATATTGCTGAGAGAACGGTCCGGAAGCGGCAAAGCTGGCCCGACACCCGGCAACGCAAGCTGCGGCAAGGCAGCGGCGGGGGTAAGCAGCAGCAATGTCGCGGCAATCCATTTGGCTATGGTTTTCATGTCTGCTTCCTTATGCGCCGGTTCCGGTTTGGCAATCCAAGTCGATTGCTTTTTTTTCGCATTCGTGGATTAAACGAACGCAGTCCGTCGTTTCATCCATAGACAATGAATAAAGGATATCCGCGCTGAATGGCCTTTGAACAGGATCTGCTGGAGTTACTCCCGCGACTGCGGCGCTTTGCCCGTAGCCTGACGCGCGATATCAATGACGCAGATGACCTGTGTCAGATGGCCCTTGAGCGTGCCCTGAACAAGCGCGACCAGTGGCAGGCAGGAACAAGACTGGATAGCTGGATGTACAGAATTACCCGTAATATTTGGATCGACACGGTGCGCTCGGCGGGCCGCCACAAACATGTCGCCAATGATGATAGCGCAATGGAAAATATCGCCGGTGACGATCATCAGCGGATGGAAAGCCGGATGGAGCTCAATGACGTCGACCGCGCGATGGATCGTCTGCCGATCGAACAGCGCGAGGCTGTATCGCTCGTTCTGGTCGAGGGATTTGCCTATAAGGAAGCAGCCGCCTTGCTCGATATTCCAATCGGGACATTAACCTCTCGTCTGGTGCGCGGCCGCGAAGCCCTGCAGCGCGACTTGGGAGAAGCGGCATGAGTTTTGATGAAGCAACGATCATGGCTTATGTCGATGGTGAATGCGATGCGGTGACCGTCAATCGTATCGAGAAGGCGATGGAAACCGATCCAGCGCTGGCCAGGCAGATTGAACAGGCGCAAGCGCTGCGCGACAAGCTTTCCGCCCATTATGATCCGGTGACGGAAGAAGCGGTTCCCGATCGTCTGGCCGCGATGCTGACCGCTTCTGCGGCATCCAATGTCAACAGCAGTTTCACCGCACGCAAAATCGAACAGGACGAAAGCAAGCAACGGCGCCGCAGCATGGGTATTGCCCAATGGGGCGCAATAGCGGCGACTTTGGCTCTGGGGGTCGTGATCGGCCAATTCGGGCTGGCGGGAGACTCTGACGCTCCCTTCGCCCAGCAAGGCGACGCGCTGGTCGCCAGTGGTCCTCTTGCAGACGCACTCGAAAGCCAGCTTGCGTCGGCGCAGCCTGACGACAGTGACTATCGCATCGGCCTGACCTTCCGCGCCAAGACCGGCAACATCTGCCGCAGTTTCACCGGCGAGGCAGTCTCCGGAATTGGCTGCCGCCAGGGACAGCAATGGAAGATGGTCAGCACATTACCGGGCGGCAACGAGAGCGACTATCGCCAAGCGTCAAGCAGCGCGGTCAATGCAATCGCCGCCGATATGATGGCGGACGCGCCGGCAGATGCCGAGACAGAACGCCAATTGCTGGATTCAAGCTGGAAATAAACCTCCCCGCCTTGATGTACTGACATAGCGGACATAAAAAAGGCGGGATCAAATCCCGCCTTTTGCCCTATATTGAGGTCAGCCTGGTTACCGGACGTCCGCCTGGTTGCCAACGGTGACCCGGGCGACCCGATAGTTGCGATCGCGCATTTCCTCGACATAGTCCTTGTCGGCGTCGACCAGTTCATGCTCATATTCTTCCCAGGCATCGCGCTTGTCTTCTTCGTCGGTTGCGCGGTTAAGGTCGCTTTTCAGTTCCTTGTCGGCCTCGAGAACGTCGACGAGATAATTATACCAGAATTTATTGTAAACGCCGGCAATCGGCTCCGTCCGGACCACGGCGTGGCTTTCCTCGCCATCATGGGCAATGGCCGGAACAGTTGTCGCACCTGCAAGGGCCAAGCTTAAAAACATCGATGAAATACACATTGTCACGTCTCCTTTTTTGAGTTGCTGGCAGGAGAACGACGCAGCCCCGGATTTTCATCCATTCCGAAAAATTATTTTTGCCCCTCGATCAGGACGCTTGCCTGGCGAATGGCCACAGGACAGGACAAGCCTGCCCTATGGCCGCTTCAGAGCATTAATCTCCTAGATTCCAAGATCCCACATCAAGTAGACCGCAAGTGCGACCAACCCCAGCAAGATTGCCAAGCCAGCCCAGTTTCGCGATGTGAAGCCAAGCTGCTTGCGGTTATCATATCTGAACGCCTTTAGTTTCTCCGCAATCGTCTCGTTGCAAGTCAGCAAGGCAGCATCAAGTGCTGACGCGCTTCCCAGAAACTCCAGTATCGCCAGATTTTCGTTGTCAGTGGTGGATGGATATTTTGTGAGCAGCTTTTCAATATATACGCGCCCGCTCTCTGCCGTTGGCACGGCAGGGCCATTGTCTATTTCAATCATTTTATGCATTTCAATTTCAGTCACGAACAGCATTCTGCAAAGGCAGGCTGTGCCATGATATTGCCGAAAGACTCCCGAAGAGTCTGGTTATTTTCTAGCCTGAAAAATGCGTCGGCGGCGCTCTTGTCGATATCGCGCGAGAACGACTTCGAAATAAGATATGGTCGGCAAAATATCCGGAATGCGCGTTATGGGAAGCAAATCCGGCAACCATCCCGGACACCGGAAGATGGCTCGCGACCAATATTTTGGGCGCGTTGTCCGGTCCGCTGTCTTTCGCAATCTGTTTGCGGGCAAGCTGTATCGTCTGGGACGTCTTGCCCAGAATATAAGCTCCGGCACCAGCGGCGGTCGCCGTAAAAAACTGGCCGTGTTTTTGATCAGCGCCAACGCCTTCCGAAGCGGGCGATTGTATTGCAAACGACAGGCTTGCAATGACAAGCAGTCCGCTGAGGAACAGTCTTGTCATCCAATGGCGATCGCCTTGAAGATCAATGTCTGTGACCACCTTCGCCAAAACTGGGAACTCTCACTCATAATACCACTGGAACGGTGATAGATTGGACCTGATCCGACGGGATTTCAAGTCAGATTCAGCAGTATCTGACAGATGAATATCGCAAAAAGAGTGCAGAAACCTCCCCTCCAGTTCGAATTTTGGATGGCGGAAACGACCCGCTTTGCTTTCCCAAGCGAGCGAATGACGGAACGAATATTCCCGACCTCCCGTTATGGGTTGCGGGGCCGCGGGATGATCGCTACATGCTGCCTCGTCTATGAGGTGCGTTGGCTGAGTGGTCGAAAGCGCCGCACTCGAAATGCGGTATGCCAGCAATGGTATCTAGGGTTCGAATCCCTAACGCACCTCCACAGACAAATCGGGCTTGATGTCCCGCCAGACTCCGGCCTTAACGGGTATCTCGCCACCACCAGTTCACCGCCATTCCCTGACACCGGCTATATTGGAATCTGTGGCTGATCGTCGATCATTGCGCGACGATCGATTCGCAAGGGCCTGCAAGTTTATCAGTATCTGCTTTAGACAAGCGATTGTTGGTTCTCAGGCTTCGCCCGCAACAGGTTGATTATCGAGCAGACTGCGCATTTGCAGCGTCGCCTGCCTTGCGTTTATTCCAACGAGGAAACGGATTTCCTGCAGTCCGTCACGGAGCGCCACTGAAGTGTCTTCATCCGCACACAGGCAAGCCATATCCCAGCCTTCAAACAATCGTTCCGAAACATTGACCAGATCAATCAGCCGCACATCGACATGCCGAAAATCGCAGCAAATGCGCTCGAAAGTCTTTTCTACCTGCTCAGGAGGACCTTCCAAAATCTGGATGAAAGCCCCGTCGACAAAGAGCAGACTACCGGTCACTTCAGACAACCGGTTTTGCGCCGCAGAGCTTTCGGCTATCCGGCGAGCGGTTTGCTCCGGTTGTTCGCCGGATTGATTGATATCTAGAGCGCTGGTGTACAGCAATCGGGAGAATTGCTTGTGGGATGTGAACGCGTTCATGCTGCAGCCTTGTTTTTCTCGCCGTGGAACAGGTCGCCGATACTGGCAGCGTTAACAGGTCTGCTGATCAGAAAACCCTGCAGATCGTTACATCCGTGCTCGGTAATAAACGCCATTTGTTCGTCAGTCTCGATGCCTTCGGCCGTTATTTTCATCTGGAGGCTTTCGCCAAGCTGGGCGATCGCCCGAACAATCGACGCGCTGCCAGCATCGGTAGGCAGTCTCTGCACAAAAGACTTGTCGATTTTGATCCGGGTAATCGGAAAGCGGTGCAAATAGCTTAGCGATGAATATCCTGTCCCGAAATCATCCAGCGAAATACGTATCCCATATTCCCACAATTGCGTCAGTGTCCGCATGACGATTTCGTCATTGCCGAGCAACGCGGTTTCGGTGATTTCCAGTTCCAGTCGTGTCGCTGGCAATCCCGAATCCTCCAACGCCTGCATGACAGTCTGGGGAAGCCGCGGATCGAGCAGCTGAACGGGCGAAATATTGACCGCCAGATCGAGATGTTTGGGCCACGAAGCGGCGTCAATACACGCCTGTTTGAGAACCCCGGCGCCAATCCGTGAAATCAGCCCCAGCTCTTCTGCAACCGGAATAAATTCTGATGGTTCGACCTCACCCCGTTCCGGGCAAGTCCAACGCAGTAAAGCTTCCGCGCCGGTATAGGCGCCAGTCGCAGAGTCTATAATCGGTTGATAGGCGATTTTGAAATCTTCCCGCATGAAAGCGCGGCGAAGATCGGTTTCCAGAAAACGTCGCCGTTGTATAACCTCCTGCATGGATGGTTCAAACAAGCGAAATCCCCGCTCATCCGCCCGCTTTGCGGTATATAATGCAATGTCGGTATATTGTACCAGTGTTTCAGGGTCGGTCCCGTGATGGGGCGCGAGGCCGATACCAACACTTGCGCCAATTTCTGCGACTTGCCCCTGGACAATAAACGGTCGCCCCAGAATTTCCACGACCCGGCCTGCCAAAGCACTTGCAGCATCTTCCGAGGTAATCCCGTAAGCAATGACAGCAAACTCGTCTCCGCCGATCCTCGCAACCATATCTCCGTGACGGACAGCATAACGCAAACGCCAGGCAACTTTCTGCAGAACAATATCACCGACAGGATGACCAAGCGTATCGTTGATCGGCTTGAATCTATCCAGATCGACCATCAGCAAGGCAAACGGGCGCCCATGATTATCAAGCTTCTCGCATTCGACTTTCAAGGCTTCGGCGAAGGCACGGCGATTGGGTACTTCGGTCAAGGCATCGTGCAGCGCTATATATTGAAGCTGCTTCTGGGACTTCGACTGGGTCCGCCGTTCAAGCATATGGGTTGAAATGCCGGCACCGATGATAATCAATGCAACGATTGCGACTGCTGCTGCCAAGGCTGCAAAGGCTTCGCTGTCCGCGCCGCCCTGCACGCCGGGAACCGAGATCACGGAAAAGGCGGCCATGCCGGTAAAATGCAAGGTAACGATTGCCGCGGCGAACAATCCGGCGGGCTGTCCGATATTTTTCGACATGCCAATTTTTCTTACCCGGTCAATGACCAGCGCAGAAAGAGTGACAGACAGGACCAGAGAAGCAATCACATATTCGGGCAACCATCTGACAATGCCATCAGCCCGATAGGCGAACATTCCGAGATAATGCATCGAAGCGATCGACAGACCGATGATCCCGCCGCCCGTGAAAACCGCTATAAAACGATTGCGTGAAGAGCCCACCAGCAAGCCCACCGCGGTGCCGACAATTGCGATCAGCGCGGAGAGCACGGTTAAAGTTCCGTCAAGTGTTACCGGAACGCCAGGCCGGTAACCAAGCATGGCAATGAAATGCGTCGCCCAGATCGCTGAACCCGCGGTAAAAGCGGATAGAAAGCACCACTGGTAGCGCGATGCGCCTGTATCTGTGAAGGTGCGTTGGAACAGCTTCACCGATGTCAGCGATCCTACGAGGCACATCGCAGCAGCCAAAGCCACGATCCAGAGATTATGTTCGTGATAAAGGCAAGTCAGTACGCGCATTCAAACTCCTGGGGGAATCGCATCCAAAATATAAATAAAGAAGCAATTAACCGCCTTAGACCGCAAAAACATAAGATTCCGTGAATCGATAAGCTGCTGATTTACAATGTCGTTTCATTCGACCGTGACAATATTCCGGTCGCTTGACGCTAGTCGGAATACTGATGAAGCCGGGGAAGCGTATATGTTTGAGTATTGGGAAAAAACTTGAGACCGGACGCACGCAAAGCGCCGAACCTTGCAATGATCCCGCACCACCGAACAAGCCCGCACTGGCCGCAAACCCTCGCCTTCGCCACGCATCATTGCAGATGTGGTGCTTGCATCTGACCCCGAAGCGCCTAAATTGGCATCATGAACTCATTAGATCCATATAAGTCCGGCAATCCCTTGCCAGCCAACACACCGGACATCCTCGCTGCCCGTTTCGCCATTGGCGACGTCGTGCGCCATCGCATTTTTGATTTTCGCGGTGTGATCTATGATATCGATCCGGTGTTCGCGAATAGCGAAGAATGGTATGAAGCCATTCCGAAAGATCTGCAGCCCCCCAAAGACCAGCCCTTTTATCATCTTTTCGCGGAAAGTAATGACAGCAGCTATGTCGCTTATGTCAGCCAGCAGAATTTGTTGTCTGATGACAGTGGCGAGCCGATCGGGCATCCCGATGTCGCTCGACTGTTTCATGCAACAGAGAGCGGCCAATATCAGCTACATGGCATCCACCGGCATTAAGGCCGGCTTGCGATGGGTCAGGACTTGATCTTCCAGCCCGATTTCAGCAGAAAATAGCATAAAACCGTCAGGCCGATATTGATCGCCAATAATATCAGCGCGCCCGCCACGATCGGCGAATCCGCCACCCCGAGAAAGCCATAGCGGAACCCGGAGATCGCGTAGAAAAACGGATTGGCGTGGCTGACGGCCTGAAACGCCGGCGACAACCGATCGATCGAATAAAATGTCCCGGACAGCAGAGCCAATGGCGCCACCACGAAATTGGTCACCGCAGCGGCATGATCGAATTTTTCTGCCCAGATCGATGTCAGTACGCCCAGAAGCGACAACATTGCGGCCCCCATGAGGCCAAACCAGAGCACGGCCCACCAGTGCGCGATTCCGACGTTAACGCCGGGCCAGAGAAACATCGCCAGCCAGACCGCGAAGCCAACCAGCGCTGCCCGTGTCATCGAGGCGCCGACCAGCGCGCCCAGCAATTCCCCGACCGATAACGGCGGGGTCAGATAGTCGATGATCGTGCCCTGGATCTTGCCGACCAGCATCGAAAAGCTGCTGTTGGCGAATGCATTTTGCAACATGCCCATACAAATCAGGCCCGGCGCGATAAAGTCCGCAAACGGAACACCCATTACGCTACGGTCACCGCGACCCATGGCAACGGTGAATATGACCAGAAACAATAATGTGGTGATCGAAGGCGCCCAGACCGTCTGCAGCTGAACCTTGAAGAACCGCCGCACTTCTTTCCCGTAAAGCGCTGAAAATCCAGCCCAATTGACTCCGCGAATGACGGGTACGCCCGGCTCGGCAAAGCGCATGGCATTGAACGGAAGGTCTGACGGGTGATCTTTTTCGGGTTGGTCGAGCATATTCTTTCCGCCTATCGGCTCCCACCGCCAATCACAACCCTATATCGCACGGCTACCCGACCATTAACGTGGTTGTATATTAACCCCGGCAACCCTATATCGCCCCCGAACTCGAGATGATTAGGACTTTGCATGGCTTGGACGGATGAGCGGATCGATTCGCTGAAGAATATGTGGGAAAAAGGCCTGACAGCCAGCCAGATCGCAGAAGAACTGGGCGGCGTCAGTCGTAACGCTGTGATCGGCAAGGCTCATCGCCTTGGCCTGAAATCGCGCCCGTCTCCGGTAAAGGCCAAGCCCAAAGCCAAAAAAGATGCAAAACCGGCGGCCAAGCCGAAAAAGCCACCGGCAAAGGCTGGTGCCGTTGCCAAGCCAAAGGAAGAACATGTCGCGCGTCGCGCCATGCCACCACCAACGCCGGCAGCCCGTACCCATGCCGCACAGCAGGCGCGTCAGCCCAAACATGATGGTCCGAAGATCGTTTCTGTCGGACCTGGCGGCTTCTTGCGTCAGGGTCCAGGCGACCAGCAGGCACCGATTCCGCCAGCACCACCGCGCCGTCTGGTTCCGGCCAAGCCGAGCGAAGAAATTGCGGACAAGACGAGTCTGCTCGACCTCAACGACAAAATCTGTCGCTGGCCGATCAATCATCCCGGTGAACCCGACTTCCATTTCTGCGGCGAAGAAGTGAACCCGGGCTTTCCCTATTGCGTCGAACATTGCGGTCGCGCGTTCCAGGCCCAACTGCCTCGCGGTGCCCGTCGTGCACCCCCACCGCTGCCGTTTGGCGGCCCGCGGGTTCGTTAAACAAACCATCAAATCGCAAGAATTTTCAATGTACTGGCAAGAGACCCAATAAGTCTCTTGCCAGTGTGACTCCCGCGCTCTTATAGGATCGAACATGTCTGATGATCTGTTCGGTTCCAACCCGCCAACCCAATCCAAAACCGGTGACTATGATGCCTCGGCAATCGAGGTTCTCGAAGGTCTCGAGCCTGTTCGCAAGCGACCGGGGATGTATATTGGCGGCGTCGACGAACGCGCGCTCCACCATCTCGCTGCCGAAGTTATCGACAATAGTATGGACGAAGCGGTCGCCGGCCATGCCAGCCGGATAGAAATAACGCTGGATTCAGAAAACCGTCTCACCGTCACCGACAATGGTCGCGGTATTCCGGTTGATCCCCATCCGAAATTCCCGGGCAAATCGGCGCTCGAAGTGATCATGACCACGCTCCACTCGGGCGGCAAATTTTCCGACAAGGCCTATGCGACATCGGGCGGACTGCACGGCGTCGGCGTTTCCGTCGTCAACGCCCTGTCCTCCGACACGGTCGTAGAAGTGGCGCGGAACAAGACCATCTATCGCCAGACTTTCTCCCAAGGGCTAGCGACTTCCAAACTCGAGGAAGTTGGCACAGCGCCCAACCGCCGCGGTACCAGCATATCCTTCGTCCCCGATATCGAAATTTTCGGCGAGGGTAATCTGTTCAAGGCAGCGCGACTGTTCAAACTGGCGCGTTCCAAGGCCTATCTCTACGCCGGTGTAGAAATCCGCTGGAAATGCGACGAGAGTCAGGCCAGCGATGATGTTCCGGCGGAAGCAACATTCCAGTTCCCCGGTGGTCTGTCCGATCATCTGCGCGAACAACTGTCCGGGCGCGAATGCGTCACCACGGATTTCTTTTCCGGCAGTCAGGATTTTCCGGACAAGCAGGGCCGCGTCGAATGGGCGATCACCTGGCCGATTTGGACCGACGGCAGCTACAGCTGGTATTGCAACACCATTCCGACGCCCAATGGCGGAACCCACGAAACCGGCCTGCGCAACGCGCTGGTTCGCGGACTGCGTGCCTTTGGCGAACTGGTCCAGATCAAGAAGGCGTCACAGCTGACCGCAGACGACATCATCTCCGGCGGTGAAATGATGCTGTCCGTGTTCATTCGCGATCCGCAATTTCAAAGCCAGACCAAGGACCGGCTGACCTCTCCGGAAGCAGCCAAATTTGTCGAAAATGCGATACGTGACCATTTCGACCATTTCCTCACCGACAATATGGATCGCGGTAAGGCGCTGCTCGGTTTTGTCATGGAGCGGATGGACGAACGGCTGAAGCGCAAGGCCGAGCGCGAGGTCAAGCGCAAGACCGCGACATCGGGCCGCAAGGTACGCCTGCCCGGCAAGTTGACCGATTGCTCGATCGGCGATCCCGAGGGCACCGAATTGTTCATCGTCGAAGGCGACAGCGCTGGCGGTTCCGCGAAACAGGCTCGGGAACGCAAAACCCAGGCGATCCTGCCGATCCGCGGTAAAATTCTCAACGTGGCATCCGCGAATAACGCCAAGATCATGGCCAATAGCGAGATTGCCGATTTGATCCTCGCGCTCGGTTGCGGCACGCGCAAGGATTGCGAGCCCGACAATCTGCGCTACGAACGCGTGATCATCATGACCGACGCCGATGTCGACGGCGCCCATATCGCGACTTTGCTGATGACCTTTTTCTTCCAGGAAATGCCGGAAATGGTCCGGCGCGGCCATCTCTATCTCGCGCGGCCGCCACTCTACCGGATCAGCGCAGGGAGCAAGAGCCTCTATGCTCAGGACGACGCAGCGCGGACAAAAATTGAAAATGGTCCGTTCAAGGGCAAGAAGGTCGACGTCAGCCGGTTCAAGGGTCTCGGCGAAATGAACCCCTCCCAGCTTCGCGAAACGACGATGGACCCGAAAACCCGCTCGATGTTCAAGGTGACATTGCCACAGGAATATGAGCAACGCGCGAGCGTCAAGGATCTGGTCGACCGGCTGATGGGCAAGAACCCCGAGCACCGGTTCAACTTCATCCAGCAAAATGCTGCCAGCCTTGATGAAGATGTGATCGACGCCTAGTGGTTGGAGCCTGACTGAGGGCGGTTACAGGAGATTATCGTGCGGTTCCTATATGTTTTCGCGCTTTGCCTTCTGCCTTTTTCCTTCGCCCTTATCGCAAGCCCTGCCAAAGCGCAGACACAATCCGATATTTCCAATCAGCTTTCGGCGCGCGCCAATGATGTGCTTCGACTGTTGCAAGGCGAAGAAATTGAAGCCGGGGTTTTCGACGAGAATTTTCGCAACGCGGTGCCGCCTGCCCAGTTCCGCGCGCTGACTGCGCAAGTCCGGACGCAGCATGGGCAAGCTGTCGAAATTGCCTCAATCACCCCCCGCAACGCCAATTCCGCGATCCTCAAGATACGTTATGAAAAGGCGATCGGTACGGTCAACATTGATCTCGAAAACACTCCCCCGCATCGTATTTCCGGCCTTCTCCTGACGGGGTTCGAAGCCGATGCCGGCTCGCTCGATGAC
This sequence comes from uncultured Parasphingorhabdus sp., assembly GCF_963975555.1. Lineage (GTDB taxonomy): Bacteria > Pseudomonadota > Alphaproteobacteria > Sphingomonadales > Sphingomonadaceae > Parasphingorhabdus. Next base: position 110,245 of record NZ_CAXBHH010000004.1, read on the forward strand.
GTCATTGCTGCGATTGATGCCCTGCCCGGTCGTCAGGGACTATTGATCCAGCCATTGGGCACGGCCGACCTCCCGCCTGTCGCCGCGATTGATCCCGACGGCCGCTATGCGATTGCTTCCACATTCAAACTCTATATCCTGGCCGAACTCGACCGGGCCGTGCGAGCCGGCGAACGGCAATGGTCCGATGTCGTACAACTGGGTCCCAAATCCCATCCGTCCGGTGTCAGCCAGAACTGGCCCGATCGGTCGCCGGTCACGCTTCATACGCTGGCGACGCTGATGATTTCGATCAGCGACAATAGCGCTACCGACACGTTGATCCGGATCATCGGACAGAAAAAATTGGCCGGGATTGTGAAAGCCGCTGGCCACCACGATCCGGACGAGTTGCGCCCGATTTTGATGACGAGGCAGGCCTCGGCTCTGAAAATGCCCGTGCATGAAAATCGGAGAGACAAATATCTCGCTGCTGATCCGACTGAACGCGAACGCCTGCTGACCAAATATGACCGCGCATTGACGCTCGACAGTATCGATCCGCGCATTTTGACCAACAAACCCAATTTCATCAATCAACTGGAATGGTTTGCAACGCCGGCGGATATCGTCAGGCTGCTCGCCTATCTCCACAAGAGCGCAAGCGCGGACACCCGGGCAATCCTGGCGATCAACCCCGGGATCGGACAGGACGCGGCCCGGAAATGGGCTTATTTCGGCTATAAGGGCGGATCAGAACCCGGGGTCTTGGCCTATAATTTCCTGCTGCGCTCCAAAACCGGAAAAACCTATGCCGTCACGGTCAACTGGAACAATGAAGAACAATCACTTCAGGAAAGCGAGCTGCTGGCGCTGACGACACGGTTGATAAATCTGCTGGGGGAAGAATAGCTAAAAACCCGGGAGGTCTATGCGGCGGCCAAGGCCTCGACCAGCGCCTTCACCTTCTGCTGCCGCCATTGCGGAAGCGGAGCCATCAGCCAGTAACCGCGCGACGAGACGCTGTCTTCGCCGATAATTTCTACCCGGCCAGCAGCAAGATCGCGCTGGACCAGCATTTTCGGAACCCAAGCATAGCCGAAGCCATTGACCGCCGCCTCTATGGCAAGACCGCCATCGGCAACCCGCATCAATGTTTCCTCGCCCTCGGAAATGGGGCAGCCCGGCCAGTCAATCTTGTTGCCGCCCTTCTGCCCCGGAGCAGAAACTTTCACGAACACGGTATCACCCAGCATCCTGCCTTCATGCTGGCCCGGGCCGTCACCCAGCCAGATTGCGACGTCGAGATTGGCTTCGGTGAAATCAATTTCATCGTCTGCAGCAACCAGCGCGAAACTGGTATCCGGATGGTCGGCGGAGAAACCGGCCAGTCTCTCGTTCAGCCATTTCTGGGTGAAGTCGCGCGGCGCGGCGATTGTCAGCTTGTGCGAAGACTGGCCCGACTGCATCGCCCGAACTGCTTCCTCGAATTGCAAAAAGCCGGAACGCAGCGCGTCCAGCCCGGCAGAGGCCTCATCGGTCAGTTCCAGTCCTTTGGGTGTCCGCCGGAACATGACAACGCCCAGCATATCCTCAAGCGCGCGGATTTGCTGTCCGACCGCAGCAGGCGTTACCGCCAGTTCATCGGCTGCCTTGGTAAAGCTGAGGTGCCGAGCGGCGGCATCGAGCACACGCAGCCCGTTCAATGGCAAATGGGTGCGCTTCATTGCTCGACCGTCGGTTCGGATAGAATAAAACGGGGAATACGAACTTCAAAAGCCGGTGGCGTGTCGCCTACCATGACAAAATGACCTTCCATCGAGCCCCTGGGGGTGTTGAGCGGGCAACCCGAAACATAATCATGGGATCTGCCCGGCTGGATGATCGGCTGTTCGCCGATTACTCCGTCGCCATCGACCATTTGCAGGCCACCGCGCTGGTCGTTTATCCGCCAATGCCGCGTCAACAGCTGCACCGCGGTGTCACGATGGTTCTCGATCCGCACATGATAGGCCCAGAACCAGCGCCTGCCGTCGATGTCGGATTGCTCCGGCAGGAAAGTCACCGACACGCGCACGGTGACGCCGTCGGTGGTTTCAGCAAACGGGAAGAATGATTCCATGGACATGATATAGAGTTAAAGCCCGACAGACGAAAGGGCCTGATCCAGGTCTTCGAGCAAATCGACCGGATCTTCCAGCCCGACGTTGATCCGGATCATGTCTTCGGTAATCCCGATCTCGAGTCTGCCCTCTTCTCCCAGCCCGTGGTGGGTGGTCGTTGAAGGGTGGCACATCAGCGAACGACTATCCCCGATATTATTTGAAATATCGATCAAATTCAATGCGTTGAGAAAGCCATGCGCGCGCGCGCGTCCGCCACCGACATAGAGCGAGAAGATCGGCCCGGCGGCCTCCATCTGGCTCATCGCCACATTATGCTGCGGGTGACTGGGCAGACCGGGGTGCAAGACTTTCTCGACCCGTTGCTCCAGAAACCTGCCTACTTCGAGAGCATTATCGCTCTGTCGGCGGATGCGCAGGTCCAGAGTCTCCAGTCCCTTGAGCACGACCCATGCATTAAACGCGCTTAAAGTAGGTCCGGTGTTGCGGGTAAAAGCGAGCAGCGGGCCTTCGATAAATTCTTCGGTACCACAGACGGCACCGGCCAATACGCGCCCTTGCCCGTCCATCATCTTGGTCGCGCTATAGGCGACCACGTCGGCGCCGAATTCCATCGGCCGCTGCAGGACGTTGGTGGCAAAAGCATTGTCGACCACGCTGGTGATGCCTTTGTCCCGCGCCAGAGCGCAGACGCTGCGGAGATCGATCACTTCCATGGTCGGGTTGGCCGGCGTTTCGAAAAAGAAAACCTTGGTATTCGGCCTGATCGCCTGCTCCCAATTTTCAATATCGCGGCCGTCTATCACGGTCGTTTCTATCCCGAATTTCGGCAGCAAACTGTCGGTCAGCCAGCGGCAGGAGCCGAACAAAGCGCGACTGGCAACGACATGGTCGCCCGCTTCCAGCTGGCAGAGCAAGGCTGCCGTCATTGCAGCCATGCCCGATGCCATGGTGCGGCAAGCTTCCGCGCCTTCCATCATCGCGATCCGCTCTTCCAGCATCTGCACCGTCGGATTTTGCAGACGGCTGTAGGTCATGCCGTCCTGGTCGCCGCTAAAGCGGGCAGCAGCATCCTCTGCACAATCATAAGTATAACCGGAGGTCAGGAAGAGGGCTTCGGATGTCTCGCCGAATTCGCTACGCATCGTTCCGCTACGGATCGCCTTGGTCGCCGGGCGCCAGTTCTTGGTGATATTACGGTCTTGGCCAGTGTTTCTTTTCATATTTCTTTCCTAGCCTTCCGTCAGCTGCGCGACAATAGCATCGCCGATTTCCGTGGTTGAAGCCTTGCCGCCCAGATCATGGCCGAGAACCCCTTGAGCGAGCACGGCGGCAACCGCTGCTTCGATCCGGTCCGCCTCGGCGTCCATAGCGAAGCTGTGCCGCAACATCATCGCTGCGGACAATATCATAGCCGAAGGATTGGCAATGCCCTGCCCTGCGATATCGGGCGCGCTGCCGTGGATGGGTTCATAGAGGCCCTTGGTGCCTTCGCCGAGCGATGCCGACGCCAGCAGGCCAATCGAGCCGACGCACATGCTCGCTTGATCGGAAAGAATATCACCGAACAGGTTGCCGGTCACGACCACATCGAACTGGCCCGGGTTGCGCACCAGCTGCATCGCCGCATTATCGACATACATGTGGCTGAGCTCGACTTCGGGATATTCGGCCGAGGTCTCGATCATCACGTCGCGCCACAATTGCGATGTTTCCAGCACATTGGCCTTGTCGACCGAACAGAGTTTCTTACCGCGCACCATGGCCGTCCGAAAAGCGACATGCGCGATGCGCCGGACTTCGCTCTCGTCATAGGACATGATGTCATAGCCTTCGCGCAGGCCATCCGCCGTCTTGCGCATGCCTTTCTCGCCAAAATAGACATCGCCGTTCAGTTCACGGACGATCACAACATCGATGGTGCGTGCGATTTCGGGTTTGAGGCCGGAGGCATCTTCCATGCCCGGAAACATTTTGGCGGGTCGCAAATTGGCGAAAGTCTGCATTTCCTTGCGCAGACCGAGTACCGCTTGCTCGGGGCGCAGGTGGCGTTCCAGATTGTCGCAGGACGGATCACCGACCGCACCGAACAGGACCGCATCGGCCGACTTCGCCAGCGCGACGGTTTCCGGCGGCAGAGGATGGCCATGGTTACGATAGGCGATACCGCCAACATCGGCGTGCTCCAGTCGCAGGTTCGGCAAGCCCATAGCTTCCAGAACGCGCAGCGCCTCGACCATGATTTCCTGACCAATACCGTCTCCGGCAAGCACCGCAATATGCATGAAATTTCCTTCTTGTGAATGCGCCGCTTCCTGCCGAGAATCGCGCGATTAGGCAACCACCCTTTTCAGCCGATCGACAAGAACCGAGCGCGCAGCCATCACATCCTTGCGGCGGTCGTCAAAGAAATGGCGTTTCAGGAAAAAGCCGGTGACGCGCAATCCGTCAAATATATCCTCCCATTCAGGGGTTACCGTCTCTTTCAGAAAGGCCGGGAGCGGCAAAAGGCGGTCCTTGTAAAGCGCTCCCGCTCCTGCGCTGACCGCCATCGCGCTCTTGGGACTGATATAGACGAGATCCTCTACCGAACCGTTTACCGCGCATTTGTCCAGCGCGAGCCCGAAGCCCAGTTCCGAGAGCAAAAGCAGCTCGTAGCGCACCAGAGCCACCGCCCAGCCCTTGGCAGATGGAGCACCGCAAATCGCGTCTAGCAAAGCGGACAAAGCGGAATGGATTTGCGGATAGCTATGTTCTTCCGGCAAGATCGCAGCGGTCAGGGCCGTCACCCAGTCCAGGGCTGCGCTGGCCAGCGGTTCGCCCAGAAACGGCCCCCTGCTCTGCTCCAGTTCCGCCGTCATCGACGCCAGCTGCTCCTCGGTCCGAGCGCGATAATCGGCCTGCACAATATTGGACGGGATCAGTATCGGACGCATATTGCGCGAGTGCGCGCCGCGCACATAGCCGGACACCAGACCGTTTTCGGGTGTTAGCGAGCGCACGACCGCGCCATGTTCGCCGTGGGAACGGACCGAGCAGATGATCGCGGAGGTGCGGAGACTAGCCATGGAAATAGTCGTAAATCTTCTGCGCCACCGTTGCCGACACGCCGGGTGCGCCCTGCAGATCATCGAGCGAGGCATTCTTCACAGCACGAGCCGTCCCGAAATGCAGCAGCAGTGCCTTTTTCCGCGACGGTCCTATGCCCGGCACATCGTCGAGAGAGCTATGGCCGACGGATTGGGCCCGTCTGGTCCGGTGCGCGCCAATGGCGAAACGGTGGGCTTCGTCGCGCAGCCGCTGGAGATAGAAGAGCACCGGACTGTTCATCGGCAGGTTGATCTGACGGCCGTCGGGAAGATGGAACGTCTCACGCCCCGCGTTGCGGTCCGGTCCTTTTGATACGCCGATCATCACGACATCCTCGACACCGATTTCGGCGAGCGCGCCGCGTGCCGCGCTCATCTGGCCTTTGCCGCCGTCGATCAGCACCAGATCGGGCCATTCGCCCTTGGCACGGTCCGGGTCTTCCTTTTGCGCGCGCGAGAAGCGCCGTTCGAGCACTTCGCGCATCATCGCGAAATCGTCGCCCGGCACGATATCGGGGTTTTTGATATTGAATTTGCGATAGGCGTTCTTGCGGAAACCCTCGGGTCCCGCAACGACCATGCCCCCGACCATATTCGTACCCTGGATATGGCTGTTGTCGTATATTTCGATACGATCCGGCACCGCGTCCAGTTCCAGCAGTTCGACCATCTCGCGCATGATCTTCGCCTGGGTGGAGGTTTCCGCCAGACGCCGATCAAGCGCATCCTCGGCATTGCGGCTGGCCTGCGTCAGCAATTTCCGTCGATCCCCGCGCTGGGGCATCGATACGCTGACCTTATAGTCGGCCTTCGTACTCAGCGCTTCCGCCAGCAGCTCCGCATCCGGCAATTCCCGGTCGAGCAAGACCAGTTTCGGCGGCGGCATCTGTTCATAAAATTGCATCAGGAAGCTGGAGAAGACTTCTTCAATCTCGACGCTGGTGGTGTGGGCGGGGAAGAAGCTGCGATGGCCCCAGTTCTGGCCCCCGCGAATGAAAAAGGCCTGGATACAGACGGTCGATCCCTTGGCCGCCAGCGCGAAAATATCGGAATCCGGCAATCCCTGCGCATTAATCGCCTGACTGCCCTGAATGAAGGTCAGCGCTCTCAGCCGGTCGCGGTAAACCGCCGCCATTTCGAAATCGAGACTCTCGGAGGCTTTCTCCATCGCGCCACCCAGCTTGTGCTGCACATCGGTCGATTTGCCGGAGAGAAAATCGCGCGCATCCTCGACCAGTTCGGCATAATCTTCCTTGCCGATCCGGTCGACGCAGGGCGCGGAGCAGCGCTTGATTTGATAGAGCAAACAAGGCCGCGAGCGGTTGTTGAAAAAACTATCGGTGCAGGATCGCAAAAGAAATAGCTTCTGCAACGCGTTGATCGTCTGGTTGACCGAGCCGGCGCTGGCGAACGGACCAAAATATTGCCCCTTGATCCGCTGCGCGCCGCGATGTTTCGTAATCCGCGGAAAATCATGGTCGTCGCGGAGCAGGATGAAAGGGAAGCTCTTATCATCGCGCAGCAACACATTGTAAGCGGGCCGGAATTTCTTGATCAGTTGCGCTTCGAGCAACAAAGCCTCGGCTTCACTGCCGGTTGTGACGATTGTCATCGAGCGGGTTTGTGCAACCATCCGCATCAATCGCTGCGGCAGCCGGTTCATCTGGACATAGGCACCAACCCGGGACTTTAGCGAGCGCGCCTTGCCGACATAGAGCACGTCGCCACGCTTGTCCTGCATCCGGTAGACGCCGGGCCGTGTGGGAAGTGTATTCAGGACCTCGCGGATCGCCGCCATCCCGGCTTCGAGATCGGGCGTATCGCCCTCCCCACGCACCGCATAGGTCGCTTTATCCTCGTTGAAACGGGAAGCAGCATTGGGATGATCGGGACGGTCGGCTTTGGACATGGAGCATATCTAGGGCGGCATGGGACGCAATGCCAGAATCAATCGTTCCGGCATTCCCGCAAAAGCAGAAATCCGGAACGGTGATGTGAAATCAGATTTGAAAACCGGGTCTCCGCCTGAGCGGAGGCCCAGCGGCTCAGTTCAGCGTTTTGCCGATATCGCCAATGGCCTTGTCGATCAAAGCCTTGTCCGCAGCTGCGTCATGGCGCGCAGCAATCAGTGCCTGCGCCGCCTGGGTTGCAGCAGTAGCAGCCTTGGCGCGAACCGCTGCGATAGCAGAACGTTCTGCCGCACCGATCTTATCTTCTGCCATTTTCTTGCGGCGGGCCAGCAACGCTTTCGTGTCAGTCGTTGCCTGTTCTACCAAAAGAGCAGCTTCTTTCTCGGCGCTATCCATCATCGCTTCGACTTCAGCCTGAGCACCAGCGGTCTTCGCTTCATATTCTGCTTTCAGCGCTTCTGCTTCCTTGCGGAGGTTGGCAGCTTCATCGAGCGTTTTCTTGATCTCGGCGATCTGGTTATCCAGTATCCCGCCAACGATTTTCGGGACTTTCGTCCACAACATGATTGCAAATACGATCAGAACGCCAACCGCCACCCAGAATGTTGGATCCTGCAACGGTCCGACAGCTCCAGCGCCTTCAGCCAAAATAGTCAATAGCATATTCTATCTCCTTCAGCAGGCGCTTAGAAAGCGGCCTTGACCGCCTTTTTTGCATCGGTCGCGGTAACCTTGGCACCGGAAACCGTTTTCACAATAGCCTGAGCGGCTTCTGCCGCCACGGCTTCAATTTCCTTCAAAGCGCTGCTCTGCGCAGTCTTTAGCGCAGCATCGGCTTCATCCGCTTTTTTCGCAAGAGCGGTATCCGCACGCTTGATAGCGGCCTCATTCTTCTTCGCGACCTTGGCTTTGGCGTCATTAACGATCGAGACAGCATCGGTCCGAGCATCATTGATGCTGGTGCGATAATCCGCTTCGATCTGCTCGGCTTTGTCCTGGCCGGCTTGCGCCGCAGCAAGATCGTCGGAAATCCGTTTTTGACGATCATCAACAGTCTTGCTGATTTTCGGCACCATATTCTTGGCGATGCCGAAATAGATGATGCCGATGACGATCAACAACCAGAAAAACTGGCTGCCGTAGACTTCCATAAGCTGACTAATTTGAGGCATTATTCACCTGACAGTTCGAAACGCTAAATAGACAAGGTCAAGCGGGCTGGCAAAACCAGCCCGCCCGAACGATTATTCTGCTGGCGCTACGACCGCAGCTTCTTCAGCTACCGGTGCGTCAACAGCCGCTGCTTCGACAACTACAGCTTCAACCGGAGTTGCCTCTGGTGGAGCGTAGAGAATCATCATCGCAACAGCGAAAGCGATCAGTCCGAGCAATTCAGCAGCAGCAAAGCCGATGAACAGACGTCCCTGCTGGCCGTCAGCCGCAGATGGGTTGCGCAGAGCGCCTTCGAGGAAGGATGCGAAAACATTACCAACACCGGATGCAGCAACACCGATACCGATTGCAGCGATACCAGCGCCGATTACTTGTGCAGAAGCGAGATCCATTTTTTAAACTCCGTATTGAAAAATTAGGATTGAAAGTGACTTAGTGAAGATTTTCCGCATCGCTGATATACAGAGATGTCAGAAGAGCGAAAACATAGGCCTGGATTGCGCATACCAGAAGTTCCAGCGCGCTGACAAATGCGATGAAGAGGATGCTCAGCAACGCGATACCCCACGAGGCACCGCCCGCGTCGATGGCCTGGACCACGAAGCTTGCGAACACCTTGATCAGAATGTGGCCAGCAATCATCGCAACGAACAGCCGCAACGCGAGGCTGAACGGACGGACGAGGAACGACAGAAGCTCTACCGAAAAAATCAGCGGCATCATCCACAACGGCGTGCCGTGCGGGATAAAAAGGCCGAAAAACTTGAAGCCGTGTTTCCAGAAACCGACGATCAATACGATCGAGAAGCTGATCGCCGCCAACAGGCCGGTGACGGTGAACTGGCTGGTCACCGTGAACGGGTGAATACCGGGAATGATTCCGAAGGGCATCATGCCGAGCAGATTTGAAAATAGAATGAACATGAACAAGGTGAAGACCCAAGGCGTATATTTCTTGCCGTTGGGGCCGATGCTGTTGGCAATGATATTGTCGATAAAACCGACCACGCCCTCAACCATCACCTGCCAACGACCGGGAACCAGCTCGCGCTTCATTCCACCGATCATGAACACATAGAGAAGCGCCAGAACGACGAACATCCATAGCGCGCTGTTGGTGAAGCTAATCTGCTGACCAAAAAGAGTGAAGCCATCAAAGATGGGCTGCACTTCAAACTGGTGCATAGGATCAATTTTGCCTTCGGTAGCCACTAATCTAACCCCTGATCGTCAATCATCATCATCTGGTAACGCCGTACCGATGTCATCCACCGGCTGGCTCGAAATCATATAAATTTTCCTGAACGCTACTCCGATCCCTAGGAAGAAGAATAGCAACAGGAACAATGGCGTCGTTCCCAGCCAGGTGTCAAACAGCCACCCGAGTAGGAAACCAGCAGCCACGCCTCCGATCAAATAGCTTAGCACCCTTGCGCCGAGCCGTTGACTTTCGTCTGGCCCTTTGTTCCGGTGCCCCGCTTTGATCCGCTCTCTATTCTGTGCTGTTTCCAGTCGCTCATCCAGCGATGAAACCCGCACATCCTCTTCGAGGGGATCCCGATCAGATTCGCTTGCTGCCATTACAACTCCTATAAAAACCCCGAAGGGCGCCAAAAAGAGCCATAGATAACAGCAGGCCGACCCGCCAAGGCGCGGTCCGTTTAGGAAAGCAGCGTTCCCAAGTCAACAGCAATGCTGCAATGCGGAAATTAGCTAGTTTATAAGGGGATTTTCGCGCACCGGAGCCTTCTCCCGATGGCCGGAAAAGAGTTGATATAAGAAATATCGATCGCGCGCGGATAGCATTGGACTTACGTCCGCGATTGTAATTCGGCCAACCGACCGGCCCATGACAAAAAAAGGCGCGCCAGCATAGCTGACACGCCCTTCTCTGGTAATTTTCTGTGGCCTAGCTCAAGGGCAACGCGAATCGCGCACCGGATCAGAACTGTCCCGCGTATTCCAGGTGCCGCTCGGCGTTTGATATTTTTCGCCGGCCGATGTGCGCATGATCAGGTTGCAACCCGAGGTGAAAGCAAATTGCTCGACCGTCGAATTGGTTTCCTGTGCCTTGCGGGTATAGGCCGCCTTGCGTTTGATATTGATATCCTCGACCAGCGCCTTGATTGCAGGAGAAGGGGAAGACACATAGCCAAGATAGCCGTCCGGCTTTTCGCCAATCTTACCGGCTGACCGCGCCGCTTCATAGGCAGGATCGCGTTGCGCCATCACGGGTGCGGCGACAACCGCCGTTAAAACTAGTCCGCCGATTACAGCCAAAGCCTTGTTTTTCTTTACATAGTCAAACATCAGAAAATATCCGCTTCCTCGTTGATTAAACTTTTTGCATCGCCGTCAAGACGATAGACCACTTCCTGCTTGATGTTGATATTGAGGTTGATGACAATCGGCTTGTCCGGCGCAGTGACCTGCACGCAGGCCGAAAGCCCTATTGATGCCCCCAGTATCAGGCCGGCAGTGGTTAAACTCCTCATATTGCGCCGAATCGCACCATATGGACGATCCGTCAATTGACTTGTCTGATAAAGCATCATCGCTTTCCCCTGGCTGAATGGACTATTCATCTTCTTCTAGAACCTTCACCGCGGCTTTGGCCCGGTTCTCCTGCGCTCGCAGCAGTGCCGGCAGATTTTGCCCGACCAGTATTTCCGGTTCATAATAGGATTTGGCGCTGCTCATCAACTGCATGAAGGGCGCCTGGATCCGGACGTTAAACTGGATCGGAATACGGGCAAGTTGCTTGGTGATGAAATTGCGGCTCGCATCATCGCCCTGTTGCAACCCGTCAAATTTCACCTCGGTGATGATTTCGCCAGCGATGTCGCCATCCATACCAATCGTGAGATTGCTATATTTGATCGATTTAAGCGCGTTGAAGGCAAAATTGGCCATGGTGCCCATATCTTCATAGGTCAGCTCTCCGACATAGGCGAGCGTTCCGCCGCCTTCCCGCGCCACCAGATAACCGCCGACGACCCGGCCGCCGTCCTGATCGAAGACCATCGGCAGCTTGCCGTCAAATACGCCGGTTGCGGTCATATTCTCGAAATCAAACTGGGTCAGGAACTGGGCGGCATCAACGCCTTCGACGGTGAATTGCAGCCGTCTTTCCGCCTCTTCGCTGAGATCCAATATGGTTGGCTCGAGATACAGCTGGCCACCCGCAAAAGGCCATTGGCCGCCCTCGACCTGCATTTTAAAGTCCGGCAGTAAACGATAGCGGATTTGTCCGTTAAAGACCGCAACGCCGGGATTTACCTCCGACAGGGTCACAATCTGGCCTGGTGCAGTTTCCAGCGCGAGCAGATCGGAGAAATTGATTTCGCCTGACAGGCCGGTGACCGGCCCAAAGGCCGCCGCGAGGTTCAGGCCATTGGTCCGGAAGGTCCCGGTACTTTTAATGCCGTTTTCAGAAGCATCCCAGTAAATCCGCCCGACGCCGGATATTTCACCCTGGACATTGGCGATCACCCCCAGAGTCAGCGACGTCAGCTGTTCCGGCTGCAGCTTGTCGTTGAACATCAGCGACTGCACGTCGATCAGTGCCCTGCCCTCACTGTTCTTCAGAGCATGAACGATATCGATGGCCGCAACAGCGGTCAGCGTTTCCGGTTCCCGAAGCCAGCCGGTTGCCGTCAGGTCACTGCCGTCAAAACCCAGCTTGGCGTCGTTGCTGACCAATGGCCGGAACCGTTCCACCGGTTGCTCGTCGCGGACCAGCAGGCTGGCGTCGGCCAGGAATTTGCCATTTTCATAGCGCCAGTCCCCTTCGACATTTTCCATCAGCAGCGGGACATTGGCGACCTTTCCGGAGGCTCCCTCGATCCGGCCTGAAAGATTGCGCCCGAAAGCCGCGGTCAGCACGGCCATGTCGAGGCTCGTCATACTGCCCGCCGTTCCCAGCCGGACACCGACATTTTGTGCCTTCAAGCCGTTGGCCAGTGAAAATCCGAGCGCGCCGCTCGAAATGGCCAGTGGCGTACCGCCAACATCGCCGTTCAGCTTGAGCGAAGGCGCATTGGCCGCGATATTCACGCCCGATCCGTTACCGGAAACGATGGCATCGCCTTGCGGACATAGGCGCGCGCTGGTCGGCCCTGCGTTCAGGGATGCAGTGCGGAGGCTGGCAAATTGCAGGTTGATACATTGGCGGAACAGAGCAAAATTGCCGTTCCGCGATACATAACCGCTAACCGGCACTTGCAGCCCGGTTATCTGTCCATCACCCAGCGGCCCGGTCAAAATTATCCGTCCGTCGACATTGGTCCCGCCCTGCCGCGTTGGCGAAAAGGCCATGGCAGGAATTTTCAACTGTGCCGAACCGGCCTGAAAATTCGCCATTTCGAGCCGTCCGGAAAATCCGCGTGACAGGCTGCCGTCGTCTAGGACAAATTTGGCGTTGGGAAAACCGCCGCCTTCCAGCCTTATATTTCCATCAGCCAACATCCGGATATTCTTGTCGGTAAAGGCCAATAGCAACGGATCACTCAGGTCCAGCGTAGCGCCGGAACGCGAGCGAGCGGTAAGCGCATTGAGCGAAAGCGTCGTCTGCCCGGCCGCTTTCGAAAATTTGATGTCGCTGGATATATCCAGCTGATTTCCAGCCTGCTGAACGGCTTTTGCGAGCCGGTCTACAATTGGGCCAACCGGCGTACCTGTTGTCGATGCCGACAGGCTGCCCGCCTGCCGCAACAGATTTTGCGCCACCTGAACACCGCGAATTTCCGGCTGCCCGGCATAGCTCGCGGTCAATGGCCCGGCGCCATAGCCGAGCGCGAACGGCCCTTTGATCCTCGAGCTATCGGCGCGGCCATATGGTGATTTCAACCCGCTTGCGGTCAGATCGACGTCGCCTTTGCTCTGTTTGAAATCACCGGCCAAAGTCACTGAAGCCCTGATTTCCTGACCGCTATAATCGGCATAGCGAAGCGGCCCGCCGAGCAAACCGACTTTACCCGACCAGCTGGCCAAATCCTCACCTAGATCAACCGAGATCTGAGCGGCGAAATCTTCTGCTGTCAGGTCGAGATCGCTGCAATTCACGCCGGGCAGCCGCAACGGCCCCTGCAAATGAGGTTTCTTGCCGCGAATCGCGATCTCGCCGAAAAAGGTCGGCTTCTCTATCGCGCAGCCGCCCGCGGCCAGATTCTCGCTGATCGCCGCGATTTCTCCGCTGAAGCCATCGTGCAACTCGCCCTGACCGTTCAGCGCCAGCCCGATGACGCCATATTCGCTGTCGATCCGCAGCTTTGCATCGCTCAGCCCCAGCCACATATCCGGCAGCGCCAGCGGACTGTCATCCTCGGGATCGGTAAATTTGTCGAGTTCGCCAAAACTGAGCTTGCCGTTTTCCAGCCGTCCGAACAGCTTTACCCCGCTTGCCCGAACCCAGTTGATACCCACACCACCCATAGACAGACTATTGCCGACTTCGACCAATTCGGCGGTCATGTCCGGATTTTCCGGATCACCGATCACCAGATTGCGAATGACCTGTTTGCGTAGACCGATATCTTCAATCTCGTAGCTGGCCGCGACATCCATCTGGTTCAGTTCGGACTGGATGACATTGTCGGCGAGCGTGGTCCGGCTGATCCACAGGACGACCAGCGCGAGCAGAATCAGAACAAGCAATATCCCGCCGAACAGTCGAAACCGGGAGCGGCGACCGACAGGGTCATTTGCGATTTCTTCATCCATCGCGGCTGAAATGCATAAGTCTTCCTTAAGTTGCAATGTACAAGTGTCTGAAGAGACGAGTTTTCACACCTTTATTCCAATATTGGACATATTCGGCCTGTTTTCTGCTTATCGAATAAGTTCTCCGTTTGTTCTGATTATAAACAACACATGGCCCCGGAACATGAAATCCAGTCAAGCTCGTCGCAGCACCGCAGCGGCCATCGCGCGCGGCTGCGCCAGCGGATTCTAACTGGTCAGGGCAATTCATTACACGATCACGAACTGGTTGAATATCTGCTCGCGCTCGCCATTCCGCGTCGCGACACCAAGCCACTCGCAAAACAATTGATCGAGGAATTTGGAGGGTTTCCAGGCCTTCTCGTCGCTGACGCCGATGCATTAGGAAATTTCCCCGGCATGGGCGAGACCAGCGTCGCGGCGCTAAAAATTGTCCAGCTCGCCGCATTACGCCTGATTTCCGCGCCGGTGCGGGAACAACCGATATTGGCGAGCTGGCAGGCTTTGCTCGATTATCTGCGGGCCGACATGGCGCATCTCGATCACGAACGGGTGCGGATATTGCATCTCGACAGCAAGAACCGGCTGATCCGCGATGAGCTGGTCAGCGAAGGATCGATCGATCAGGCGGCCATCTATACCCGTGAAGTCATAAAGCGCGCGCTTGCTCTGGGATCAGCAGCGATCATCCTCGTCCACAACCACCCCAGCGGCGACAGCACCCCGAGCCGGCAGGATATCGCGATTACCCGGGATATATGCGACGCGGCTCTTACGCTTGGCATCGCGGTCCATGACCATATCATCATTGGCAAAGACGGCCATACATCCTTTCGGTCGAAGGGATTAATCTAGTGAAATAGGTCCCGTTCAATAAAGGAACATCGGCATGCCCTCGACCTGGATCAGATTGGCGCGATACAGATTGGCGTCATAAAGGCCGGAAACATTGACCCCCTTGCTGTCCTCCAGCAATGTGCCGATCGGTACCGTCCCGTAATTGCCGTCGGTGAGGCAGACCATATTGTCCATCCGGTCCTGCTCGATCAGCTGCACTGCCAAAGCGCCAAAGGCAAAGCCGACCATCCGGTCCATTGCGTCCGGTTCGCCTGCGCGCATCAGATAGGCAAGCTCCTGCACGATTGTCCGCTCGTCGCTGCGCGCTTCGATCTCGCGCGCCAGCTGGGTGCCGATGTTAAGGCCGGTACGGCTGGTGTTCGATTTGTTGATTTCGTCGGCAAAATCCGTCGAGCCCGAGAGCTTGGCCCCTTCGGACACCAGACAGATGGCATAGGATTCAGGATTGGCTTCCTTGTCAGCGAGCAGCAACGGCAGCAGCACATCCATATCGGCAGGCACTTCGGCGATCACCGTCCGGTCAGCCTGCGAAAGAAAGCCGGAGAGCAAGGCCGTTTCGCCGGATCGCCGGCCGAAGAGTTCGATTACCGCAATCCGCTCATGGCTGGCGGCCGTGGTCCGCAGCGAGTTGATCGCCTGCACCGAGCGGGTCACGGCGGTGGAAAAGCCGATACAATAGTCGGTGCCATGGACATCATTGTCCATCGTCTTGGGAATCGAAATGACGTTGCGGCCCAGACCGGACAGATAGGCCGAGAAGCGAAGCGTACCATCACCCCCCATGGTGATCAGGACATCGATCTTCAGCGCGTCAAGCACGTCGAGAACCTTCTGCGTCTGGTCGCCCTGGTCCGTAACCCGTGGATCGCAGCGGGAGCTGTGCAATATCGTGCCGCCCTGCCGGTCAATCCCGCGAACCCGGTCCCTGTCCAGCATCATCACGCTATTCTCGTTCGCCCATGGATCGGCAGGGTCAATCTCCAGCACCCCTTCCCAGCCCCGGCGCAAACCGACCACATCCCAGCCGCGCTGCCACGCCGAAGTTGCAATCGACTGGATGCACGGATTGAGGCCCGGAACATCGCCGCCGCCGGTGAGCACTGCCAGTCGCATTTTATTCTCCCTGTTTCCGCCGCTCCATTGCCGACTCATTTCGGAGGTGCTAGCGGGGCCGCAAATCGTGGCACCTCATTGCCGCAAAGCTGCCCTTTGTCCAAGGAACAAAAAATGATCCCGCGCTATTCCCGCCCCGAAATGGTTGCCCTCTGGGAACCCGAATCGAAATTCCAGATCTGGTTCGAAATCGAAGCCCATGCCACCGATGCCCTCGCGGAACTCGGTGTCGTACCAAAGGAAGCGGCTGCCGCAATCTGGGCCAAGGGCAAGTTTGACGTCGCGCGGATCGACGAGATTGAGCGCGAAGTGAAACATGACGTCATCGCCTTTCTGACCAATGTTGCGGAAAATGTCGGTGAAGAATCGCGCTTCATGCATCAGGGCATGACCTCGAGCGATGTCCTCGACACCTGCCTCGCGGTGCAACTCGCGCGCGCTTCCGACATATTGCTGGCAGATATCGACGCGTTGCTCGCAGCGATCAAGAAGCGCGCGTTCGAACATAAATTCACCCCGACCATCGGCCGTAGCCACGGCATCCACGGCGAGCCGGTGACCTTTGGTCTGAAACTCGCTCAAGCCTATGCCGAATTTGAACGGAACCGCGAACGGCTGGTCGCCGCGCGCAAGGAAATCGCTACCTGCGCCATTTCCGGCGCGGTGGGCACCTTCGCCAATATCGATCCCAAGGTCGAAGAGCATGTCGCCGAGAAGCTCGGCCTGACGGTGGAACCAATCTCCACACAGGTCATCCCGCGCGACCGTCATGCGCAGTTTTTCGCCACGCTCGGCGTTATTGCCTCGTCGGTCGAACGGCTCGCGGTTGAAATCCGCCATCTGCAGCGCACCGAAGTGCTCGAGGCCGAAGAATATTTCTCGCCGGGCCAAAAGGGTTCGAGCGCGATGCCGCACAAGCGCAACCCGATCCTGACCGAGAACCTCACCGGCCTCGCCCGCATGGTCCGCAGCTACGCCCTGCCCGCGATGGAAAATGTCGCGCTGTGGCACGAGCGCGATATTTCGCACAGTTCCGTCGAACGGATGATCGGACCGGATGCGACAATCACCCTCGATTTTTCGCTGGTGCGGCTGACTGGCGTGATCGACAAGCTGCTGATCTATCCTGAACGGATGCAGAAAAATCTCGACCGCATGGGCGGTCTTGTCCACTCGCAGCGAGTCTTGCTGGCGCTGACGCAAGCAGGCATCAGCCGCGAGGACAGCTACCGTATCGTCCAGCGCAATGCGATGAAGGTTTGGGAATCGGACGGGCAAGTCGCCTTGCTTGACCTGCTCAAGGCCGATCCCGATGTCTCTGCCAAATTGTCGGACGAAGAGCTGGAGGAACGGTTCAACCTCGATTATCACTTCAAGCATGTCGATACTATTTTTGACCGGGTATTCGGAGCGACAGCTTAGCATCCGGCCTATATCGTCTGGCCACCTGCCTTTTTTGGGGCTAGGATAGCCTCAGCACAGAGAAAAGGTTGAATCATGCAATTTATCAAAATCCTGTTCTGGGTTCTTCTGCTGGTGGCGACCTTCATTTTCTGGTGGACCAACGAGGCACGGTCTTCGCTGGATCTCGGCGCTGCGGTTGTCGAAGCGCGGGTCTCGACCTTTGTGGTCGGCGCCTTCCTGATTGGCTTCGTCCCCACATGGCTGCTGCTGAGGGGCTCCAAATGGAGACTCTCCCGCCGGATCAAGACGCTGGAAGACGCCGCAAGACCGGCGGTCGTGCCAACACCGCCTGCCAGCCGGACACCCGCTCCGGCAGCGGCAGCTAAAGCGGAACCCGCCCCGGCTGTGTCGTCGGTCAGCACCGACAAAGCGACAGGCCTATGACCAACCCCATTTTTGTTGCCCTCGACACGCCCGATCTCGACCAGGCGATAGCGATTGCACAATCGGTAAAAGGACATGTCGGAGGGCTGAAACTCGGGCTGGAGTTTTTCTGTGCCCATGGCCATCATGGCGTGCACGAAATCCAGAAGTTCGATCTGCCGATTTTTCTCGATCTGAAATTGCACGACATTCCCAATACGGTCGCCAAGGCGATGCAGGCGATCAACATGCTGGAGCCTGCCATCGTGACGATCCACGCTTCCGGCGGACGGGCGATGATGGAAGATGCCAAGGCCGCGGCAAACGAACATACCAAGGTTGTTGGGGTCACATTGCTGACCTCTCTCGACGAGAATGATATGGGCAGGATCGGCTATACGGGTACACCACATGATCAGGTCGAAAGACTGGCTGGCCTTGCTCGCGAAGCGGGACTGGATGGCATCGTCTGTTCCGGCAATGAAGTGGCTGCGGCGCACAAAATCTGGAAAGACGGATTTTTCGTCGTCCCCGGCCTGCGTCCGAAAGGCGGCGCGATGGGCGACCAGAAACGCGCGGTGACGCCGAGCCAAGCCAGAGACAATGGTGCCAGCATATTGGTGATTGGACGGCCGATTACCGGAGCGGACAATCCCGGAGAGGCGGCGCGGGCGATTGAAGCGACGCTTTAAGGCAACGCTTCCCTAGATCGGCAGAATTGTCATCCTGAACTCGTTTCAGGACCTCCCACGCCAATGCGCAATCTGAAGGGGTCCTGAAACAAGTTCAGGATGACGAACATGGATTGCCTCGCTAATAGCCTCTCCATGAAAACCCAAATCAAAATCTGTGGCCTCTCCACCGAAGCCGCCATCGATGCGGCAATCAGTAATGGCGCCGACTATATAGGTCTGGTCCATTTCGCAAAAAGCCCGCGCCATGTGTCGCTCGAACGCGCAGCCGAGCTCCGCCAATATGCGGGCAACCGGATCAAGACGGTGCTGTTGCTGGTCAACGCCGACCCGAAAGCCACCGGCCAGGCAATCAGCGTGGTCAAACCCGACGTCATCCAGTTCCACGGCAGCGAAACGCCGGACTGGCTGAAACTGGTCGCGGACAATAGCGGCCTGGAAATCTGGAAAGCCCTCGGCGTGAAGGACAAGCCGACGTTGGCGAAATCCAGCCGCTATATTGGCGCTGCCGACCGGTTGCTGTTCGACGCTCCGGCCAAGGCTTTGCCCGGCGGCACCGGCACCTCCTTTGACTGGTCCCTGCTCGCCGGTCATGATCACCAGATCGACTGGGGTCTCGCCGGCGGGCTTGATCCCGACAATGTCATCACCGCGCTCAATGCCACCCACGCCCCCTTGGTCGACGTGTCCTCGGGCGTCGAATCCGCGCCCGGCGTCAAACAAGTGGACAGAATCGCCGCCTTTTGCCAAGCGGTTCGGGAATATGATGAAGCCGAATAGCATCCGTTCGTGTCGAGCGTAGTCGAGACACAGGCCGATCACTGATGCATCTCGACTTCGCTCGATGCGAACGGAAATTTCGAACCCATGAACGACACACCTCCCAACAGCTTCCGCAACATGCCGGATGACCGCGGCCATTTTGGCGAATTTGGCGGACGCTATGTTGCCGAAACGCTGATGCCGCTGATCCTTGATCTCGAAAAACATTATCGCGAGGCGCAGGCCGATCCGGCGTTCGAGGAGCAGTTTAACGACTTGCTGCAAAATTATGTCGGCCGCCCTTCGCCACTCTATTATGCCGAAAGCCTGACCGAGGAAGTCCGCAAGGATGCTCCGGAAGGCAAAGGCGCGCAAATCTGGTTCAAGCGCGACGAACTCAACCATACCGGCGCGCACAAGATCAACAATTGCGTCGGCCAGATATTGCTCGCCATGCGCATGGGCAAGACGCGGATCATCGCCGAAACCGGCGCCGGTCAGCATGGCGTGGCGACGGCAACGGTTTGCGCCCGCTTTGGCCTGCCCTGCACGATTTTCATGGGCGCGACCGATGTCGCGCGACAGAAACCCAATCTGTTCCGGATGAAATTGCTCGGCGCGGAAGTGGTTCCAGTGACCAGCGGCGCGGCTACGCTGAAAGATGCGATGAACGAAGCGCTGCGCGACTGGGTCGCCAATGTCCACGACACATTCTACATCATCGGCACCGCCGCCGGTCCCCATCCCTATCCCGAGCTCGTCCGCGATTTCCAGAGCGTGATCGGCAAGGAAGCCCGCGCCCAGATGCTCGATCGCGTCGGACGCTTGCCGGATATGCTGGTAGCGGCGATTGGCGGCGGCTCCAATGCGATCGGCCTGTTCCACCCGTTTCTCGACGATCCGGACGTCAAGATGCTCGGCATCGAAGCGGCGGGCCATGGTCTCGACAAGCAACATGCCGCAAGCCTCGCCGGCGGCGGCCCCGGCATCCTCCATGGCAACAAGACCTATTTGCTGCAGGACGAGGATGGCCAGATCACCGAAGCCCATTCGATCAGCGCCGGCCTCGACTATCCCGGCATCGGTCCGGAGCACAGCTGGCTCAAGGAATCCGGCCGCGTCGACTATGACAGCGCCACCGATGTAGAAGCCCTCGACGCCTTCCAGCTTCTATGCCGCACCGAAGGCATTATTCCGGCGCTCGAACCCAGCCACGCGATTGCGGCGGTGGTGCGCGAAGCGGTGAAAATGGATCGCGACAAGATCATCCTCGCGAACCTGTGCGGGCGCGGCGACAAGGATATTTTCACCGTCGCCGAGGCTTTGGGCACGGAGATATGACCCGCCTTTCCCGATCCTTCCCGTCCGACCGCGCAGCGCTAGTCACCTTCGTCACCGCTGGCGACCCGACCCCTGCCGATACCGGCGCCATCCTTGACGCCCTCGTCGAAGGCGGGGCCGATGTTATTGAACTCGGCATGCCGTTCACCGATCCGATGGCCGACGGCCCCTCGATCCAGGCGGCGGATATCCGCAGTCTGGCCGCCGGCACCAGGACCGCCGATATCTTCAAAATGGCGAAGGAATTTCGCCAGCGTCATCCGGATACGCCACTGGTGCTGATGGGCTATGCCAATCCGATGACGATCAGGGGCTCCGAGTGGTTCGCCGATGCTTGTGTTGACGCCGGTGTCGATGCCGTGATCTGCGTCGATATTCCGGTCGAGGAAGACGAAAGTCTCGGCGACGCGCTGCGCGCCAAGGATGTCGCGGTTATCCGTCTTGCCACGCCGACCACCGATGCCGTGCGCCTGCCCACCATATTGAACAACGCCAGCGGCTTTCTCTATTATGTTTCGGTCGCCGGCATCACCGGCCAGCAGCAGGCGGCACAGGCCAGCATCGAAGAAGCGGTCGCCCGGTTGAAAGCCGGTACCGATCTGCCGGTTGCGGTCGGCTTTGGTGTGCGCACACCCGAACAGGCTGCCGAGATCGCCCGCGTCGCCGATGGCGTGGTAGTCGGCTCCGCGATCGTCGAGATTGTCGCCGAACATGGCAAAGGCGCAGCCCCTCATGTCAGGGACTATGTTAAGTCGCTTTCCGATGCTATCAGGGTGGCTCGAAAGACTTGAATTTGAAAAACCGGTCGCATCGAGCGAAGTCGAGATGCCTGTGTGCAGAAAATCTCTCGGCCATGTTCGAGACGAACGAAATAAACGATAAGGGTAAATCATGTCCTGGCTAAGCAATGTCCGCAACAAGATCGCGTCGATCACCAAGCGTGAAACGCCCGAAAATCTCTGGCACAAATGCAAGAAATGCGAAGCGATGGTGTTCCTCAAGGAATATGAGGATAACATGCATATCTGCCCGAAATGCGAGCATCACGGCCGCATCGGACCGATGACCCGCTTCGCCCAGATCATGGACGAGAATAGCTGGAAAATGATTCCCTGGGCGCCGGTTCAGGAAGACCCGCTCAAATTCAAAGACCAGAAGAAATATGTCGACCGGCTGAAAGACGCGCGAACCAAGACCGGCGAGCAGGACGCGCTGATCAACGTCAAGGGCACGATCAAGAGCATTCCCTGCGTCGTCGGTGTCCAGGATTTTGCCTTCATGGGCGGCTCGATGGGGCTGGCCGTGGGTCAGGCCTTTGTCGACGGTGCCATGCGCGCACTGAAGGACCAATGCCCCTATATCATCTTCACCGCCGCCGGTGGCGCGCGGATGCAGGAGGGTATATTGTCGCTAATGCAAATGCCCAAGACCACGGTCGCGATTTCGATGCTGCGGGAAGCAGGCATTCCCTATATTGTTGTCCTGACCGATCCAACGACCGGTGGCGTCACCGCCAGCTATGCGATGCTCGGCGACGTGCATATTTCAGAGCCCGGCGCCATGATCGGCTTTGCCGGCCAGCGGGTGATCGAGAATACCATCCGCGAAAAACTGCCCGAGGGTTTCCAGACCGCGGAATATCTGCTCGAGCACGGCATGATCGACATGGTTGTGCATCGCAAGGAATTGCGTGAACAACTGGCCCAGATCCTAGGCTATCTGATGGCATGGAAAGAGGCGGCTTGAGAAAGCCCCACCCCTGAAAGGGGACGGGAGATAATGGCAGACGGCGCAAAGTCGGATCATCCGGCAGTCCAGATACAGCTCGACCGGCTCGAAATGCTCTCGCCCGGGCGCGATGTGCTGGGACTGGAGAGAATCCACGAGGTCCTTGTCCGGCTCGGCAACCCGCAGGATGGGCTGCCCCCCATCTTTCACGTCGCCGGCACCAATGGCAAAGGCTCGACCTGCGCTTTCCTGCGCGCTGCGATCGAAGCGGAGGGGCTGAAAGCCCATGTCTATACCAGCCCGCATCTGGTCCGGTTCAACGAACGGATCCGGCTGGCGGGCAAGCTGATCGAGGATGAATATCTCGCCACCCTGCTCGCCCGGGTTCTCGATATCAGCGAGGATATCAACCCTAGCTTCTTTGAAGCAACGACGGCAGCCGCCTTCCTCGCCTTCGCCGAAACACCGGCCGATGCCTGTATATTGGAAGTCGGCCTTGGCGGACGGCTCGACGCGACCAATGTGATCTCCAGCCCGGTCGCCACCGGAATAGCGGCGCTCGGCATCGATCACGAAGGTTTTCTGCTTTCTCCCGAAGAGGGCACGCCGGATGATCCGATGGTTCGTATCGCCTGGGAGAAAGCCGGCATCGCCAAGAAAAACGCGCCGTTGCTCACGCAAAAATATGCTGACGACATGCTGCACGTGATCGCAGACCATGCTGCAAATATCGGTGCGCAGCATTTCCCGCGCGGCGATGAATGGGGTGCAGCCATTTACGAAGGCCAGCTCCACTACAAGGACCACAAGGGGAAGCTCAACCTGCCCCTGCCCGCTCTCGTCGGCGCGCATCAGGCCGACAATGCCGCGCTCGCCATCGCGATGCTGCGCCATCAGGACAAGATCGCCATTTCCGACGCCGCGCTCAAGGCCGCCATGGGCTGGGCGCAATGGCCGGGCCGGATGCATTTTCTGATCGCCGGACCAGTGACCCATTTGCTGCCCTCCGACGCAGAAGTCTGGCTCGACGGCGGCCATAATGTCAGCGCCGGACTGGCGCTGGCCAAATATTTTGCCGATTATGAAGCAGGATCAATCGATCTGGTAATCGGAATGCTGTCAAACAAGGATGCCGCCGCGATCATCACGCCGCTGCACGAGAAGCTGGCCAGCGTAACGGTGATCCCCGTACCCGGCCATGAATCGCACGCTCTCGGCGATTATCCGGACGCCGACGCCCCGATGACGGAGGCAAGCGGCATCAAGAGCGCGCTAGAGTCTCTATCGCTTGGCGCGGGCAAGACCGTATTGATCGCAGGATCGCTCTATCTGGTGGGCGACGTTCTGAAAGCGAACGAACAAGTACCGGATTAATCCGGCGTTTCATCCGCATGCACCGAGCCAGCCGTACCCAGCGACCGGTCGACCAGACCATAGCGGATCATCAGCCAGAACATGATAACCCCCGGCAAGGCCGCCACGGTGGTCAGCAGATAGAAGTTCACATAGCCCATGCCCTCGATCAGTGAACCGGCGGTCGTTCCCGTCAGGAAGCGACCCAATATGCTGGCCGCCGCTGATAGCAGCGCGAACTGGGTTCCGGTAAACTGCAGATTGCATAGCGCCGACAGATAAGCGACAACCGCGACACCGCCGACACCGCTGGCGAAATTTTCGAAACCGATTGCTCCCGCCATACCCCAGTTACTGTGGCCTGCAGCGGCAAGCGCGGCAAAGGACAGATTGCTGACCGCCATCAGGATCAGACTCAGCATGACCGCCTTTTTCATGCCGAGGCGCGAATAGACCATGCCGCCGACGAAAATGCCTATCAGAAAGGCAAAGAAGCCCAGACTGACGTCGTAAAAAGCAATCTCGTCATTGGTGAAGCCAAGATCTTCGAACAACAGCCGGAAGGTCAGATTGGCCAGAGTGTCGCCGATCTTGTGAACCAGAATGAACAGCAGGACGAGCAGGGCACCGGAGCGATTGAAAAATTCGACCAGCGGGCTGACATAGGCTTTCGCCGCTTCCAGTGGTCCCTTCAGCGCCATCGGTTCCTGGCGGCGGCTCGGTTCGCGCATGATCAGGCCGACGATGACGGCGAATAAAGCGAACAGCGAACAGACATAATAAGCGATCGACCAGTTGGTCCGCGCCGCTACCACCAGCGCTACCGCGCCGGCTGTTGCGGCACCGATGCGCCAGCCATATTGCGACATGCCGGAACCGACACCCAGCTGCTCGGGTTCGAGCAATTCGATGCGGTAAGCGTCGATCACGACGTCGAATGTAGCGCCCGCTACACCAACCATGATCGCGGCGACCGCGACAGCGGCTATATCCTTGGAGGGATCGAGCGAGCCGAGATAGATAATCGCTGCCATGGCCAGCGCCGCAGTGACGATCAGCCAGGACAGCCTTTGCCCGACCCGGCCGATGATCGGCAATTTGACAACGTCGATGATCGGCGCCCAGAGCCATTTGAAATTATAGGCGAGAAAGGTCAGCGCAAAGGCGGTGACGGTCGATTTTTCAATCCCCGCCTGCGCCAAACGGGTGGTCAAAGTCGCCGCGATCATAGTGAGCGGCAGGGCGGAGGAAACACCCAGAAAAAGCGCTGCCAAAGGGGCCGCTTCGCTATAGGGTCGAACTCCGGCGGGAAGCCGTCCGCGCCAACCCGATACTGCTGCTTGCTCACTCACGCCAAATTCTCCCTCGAACAGGAGGAATCTTTAGCGCCTATTCACCTGAATGCCAGCTTGATTTTATCGTGTCTCAGATATCGAGCAGCTTTGCCGCGACAATCGGCCCCGCTCCCGGACGCTGAACGACAATCGCATATTTGTCCGCACCGTTTGTCCGGAATTTCTCCGGTGACACGGCAAGGCTCATTGTCTTGCCGCGCCAGCTGCCGAGATTGCGTTCGGCCTTGACGACATTGACATAATGCATGGTCCGTCCGCCATTTTCGCCGCGCCCGACGCGCACGGTCTCCGAGGAGCTGAGCGCGATCAGTGAAACGCCGGCGAGATAGTCGGACTTGCCGCTGATCCTGACGATCATCTCTCCGCTGGCACCGGCCGCAACCGTAATAGAGGGACCGGACCGGTCGGCCCGCCGGACCAGCGAGCGTATATCATTTTCGCGGGAACCCACTGCGCCACCGCCGCCGTTGACCACCATTTGCGGGGTATAGACCCCTGATCCTTCATTGCGCTTGGCGGCATAAGCGCGCT
Source organism: uncultured Parasphingorhabdus sp. (assembly GCF_963975555.1). Taxonomy (GTDB): domain Bacteria; phylum Pseudomonadota; class Alphaproteobacteria; order Sphingomonadales; family Sphingomonadaceae; genus Parasphingorhabdus. The sequence continues at coordinate 135,800 of NZ_CAXBHH010000004.1, forward strand.
GCAGCGCGGTATTACTCTCTTTCGCCAGCGTATCTTTCCAGCCAAGCCGGTCCCAGTAGGTCACCGGTCGGGTGATCACCAGCAGGGAGTCGTCTTTTGCCAGCCGTCTGGCCAGCAAATCTGCGGGGGGACAGGACGAGCATCCCTGACTGGTGAAAAGCTCGATGACCACCGGATTGGAGCTTCCGGCAGCATCGGCGCGACTTGCGACTTTTGTCACCGGAACCGTGCTGGCGGCAGAGGTCGGTGCCAGTTGCGCGGCGATAAAACCGGCAAAAGCCGATCCGCCAATCAACGCACATATAACAATCTTTCTCATTTCCAACTCCGAACGGGTGACAATAGGCATTCGCAGTCACGACACCATAGGTTACAGATTGCAGCCGAGGCATTTTTCCGCCATGCGTCTCGACCATGACCGAAGAAAAACCAGCCAAGATATATCGCGCAAAACCGACCCCCGGAGCAAAGCCCGCAGGGACGCCAGCAGCGCCGTCGACCGAAGTTCGCGAAGGGCAGCGCATTGCCAAGCTTCTCGCCCGCGCCGGCGTCGCATCGCGGCGCGAAATCGAGCGTATGATTGATGATGGGCGGATTGCCCTGAACGGCAATATAGTCGAGCATCCCTCTCTGCTGCTCAAGAATCTGACCGGCATTACCGTCGATGGCAATACAGTGGCGGAACCGTCGCCCGCAAAACTCTACCGCTTCCACAAGCCCAATGGCTATCTGACCGCAGAGCGCGATTTTTCCGGCAAGAAGACTATCTATGAGGTCTTGCCTGCGGACATGGAACGGGTGATGCCAATCGGCCGCCTCGACATGAACACCGAAGGCCTGCTGCTGATGACCACCGACGGCGAGTTCAAGCGCGAGATGGAATTGCCGAAAAACGGTATCGAACGCTCTTACCGCGCCCGGACGTTCGGCGATATCAGCCAGAACCAGCTTGAGGAACTCTATCGCGGGATCACCATCGAAGGCATGCATTACGGCCCGATTACCGCCAATCTTGAGCGGCGCACCGGACGCAACCAGTGGATCGAAATGACTCTGACCGAAGGCAAGAACCGCGAAGTACGCCGGGTCCTGGAACATTTCGGCCTGGAAGTGTCGCGCCTGATCCGGACCCGCTACGGCCCTTTCGTGCTCGGCGATCTGGACAAGGGCGAGATCGAGGTCGTGCGGCAGCATGATCTGGTCCAGTTCCGCAAATCGCTGAAATGAGGATAGACTTGCTCTTAACCCTTGGTAGCGAACGCTCGTCGGTTGCTGACGCGCTCTTGTCCGTCCGTGTCGAGCCTGCCGAATCACTGCTGAGCGACCAGTCCGCTCCTTCGACAATCTCGGGACGAATGGAATAAAATGCGTATAATTGCTGGAAAATGGCGGGGCAGAAATATCGTTGCGCCGAAGGGCGAGATAACCCGCCCGACCGCCGATCGCACGCGCGAACGGCTGTTTTCCATGCTGACCAGCCGCCTCGGCGATTTCGAAGATCTGCAAATTCTCGACCTGTTTTCCGGATCCGGCGCGCTCGGCCTCGAAGCCCTTTCGCGCGGAGCTGCGCATTGCACCTTCGTCGAACAGGACCGCGATGCGATCAGGGCACTGGAAAAGAATATTGATACACTCAGCGCCGACGCCGATGTCCGGATCGGGTCGGTTTTGCATCTCGGCCAGGCCAGAAAGCCTTATGATCTGATATTGATGGATCCGCCTTATGAATCAGGCGCTGGCGCGGTGGCACTGGACAAGCTCGGCCGCCACGGCTGGTTCGCGCCGTCAAGCTGGATCGCGATTGAAACCAGCCGGAACGAGGATGTTGTCGTAAAGGGATATAGTCTGGATACTGTGCGTAACAGTAGCAAGGCGCGGATTCATCTCCTGCGCCCGGAAGGCATTTAGCCGCCCATCAACGCGGTCATGGATGCTGTTTCGACATGGCCTTGCTGCGCGACGCTGTAAAAGCTCGTAGCGGCCATCAACAGGGTAGCGACAATTGCGCTTGCGGTCAGTCTCTTGCTCATTTCATACTCCGTGGGGGATGCTTTGACGTCCATTAGTTAACAAATGGTGCGTTGCAACATATTTATCAACCTGTCCTTTGGTTCAGGGGTATGAATAGAGGCGGGGCCGCTTCATCAGCGCCCCCGCCGGATGCAATATTTTATTGGTCGATGGGAGAATCACCATCAGTGGCTGGCAGTTCGTCGGTTGCAGGACTCTTGTCACTGGCGGGCTTTCCGGGCCAGTAATCCAGCGCCCGATTGCCCCAGTTCAGGCCGGCCTCGCGCGGGTTGATGCAACTGTCCAGCACATCATTTGTGCAGACAGCGACCTCTTTTCCGTCAACCGTCACGGTTTTGCCGTCCTTTGCGGCCACGGGTTTCGTGGCCGGTGCGGCGTCTTCAGGCTGATTTGCATTGGCCGCGTTGCCGATCATCAATCCGGTTGCCGCAATAGCGGTCCATATCAATCGCTTGCTCATTTCAATCTCCTTCATTCTCGGTGGATCCGGTTATGTTACAATGATCCGGATCGGGAAAAGTTCCCGAACAGGCCCTAATCCACTTGCCGCCGTCGCCGATGTTCCCTAACTGTTCACGCGTGTCCGAACCTGTCAAACATCCGCAAGAATCCGATCCGCCTTATGTGAAAGGATTGAACGCGCCGCAGCGCGAAGCCGTTCTCACGACCGAAGGCCCCGTCCTGGTGCTCGCTGGCGCAGGTACCGGCAAGACCGCTGCCCTCACCCGCCGGCTGGCCCATATCGTCTTCTCGCGCAAAGCCTGGCCGAGCGAGATTCTAGCGGTGACCTTCACCAACAAGGCCGCCCGCGAGATGAAGGAACGGATCGGCGCGATCGTCGGCGAGAGTTTCGAGGGCATGCCGTGGCTTGGCACCTTCCACAGCATCGGCGCAAAAATGCTGCGCCGTCATGCCGAACTGGTCGGCCTGCAGAGCAATTTCACCATTCTCGATACCGATGACCAGCTACGACTGCTCAAGCAGCTGATCCGCGCGGCAGAGATTGACGAGAAACGCTGGCCGCCGCGGATGCTCGCCGGTCTGATCGACCAGTGGAAAAACCGGGGGCTGAACCCGCAGGATCTCGATGCCAGTGAAAATGAACGTTACGCCAATGGTCGCGGGCAGGAATTTTATGCCGCCTATCAGGCCCGGCTCAAGATCCTCAACGCCTGCGATTTTGGCGATCTTCTGCTCCATATTCTCAATCTGCTGAAGACCAACCGCGAGATTTTGAAGCTTTATCAGGAACGGTTCAAATATATTCTCGTCGACGAATATCAGGACACCAACAGCTCGCAATATCTCTGGCTGCGGCTGCTCGCCCAGAGCCACCAGAATATCTGTTGCGTCGGCGATGATGACCAGTCGATCTATAGCTGGCGCGGCGCGGAAGTGGCCAACATCCTGCGTTTCGAGAAGGATTTCCCAGAAGCCAAGGTGGTCAAGCTGGAGCAGAATTACCGTTCCACCCCCCATATTCTGGCGGCCGCGTCCGGGCTGATCAACCACAACTCGGGCCGCCTCGGCAAGACCCTGTGGACCGAGGAAACCGAAGGCGACAAGGTGCAGGTCATCGGCGTCTGGGATGGCCCCGAGGAAGCCCGGCGCACAGGTGATGAGATCGAAGCGCTGCAGCAGATCAAGCAGGCGTCGCTGAATGATGTCGCAATCCTTGTCCGTGCCCAGTTCCAGACCCGCGAGTTCGAGGACCGTTTCATCTCGATCGGCATGCCCTACAAGATTGTCGGCGGCTTCCGCTTTTACGAGCGCCAGGAAATCCGCGACGCCCTCGCCTATCTGCGAGTGATCGCCCAGCCCGCCGACGATCTCGCTTTCGAGCGGATCGTGAATATGCCCAAGCGCGGCCTTGGGGATAAAACTGTGGAAAAGGTACACCGCCTCGCCCGCGCCCAGGGCATATCGATGCCCGCCGCTGCGCTCAGCATTTGCGATACCGACGAACTGCCGCCCCGTGCGCGCAGCACTTTACTCGAGCTGATGCGCAATTTCGGGCGCTGGCGCGAACTGGCCGGCGTCACCGATCACGCCGAGCTGACCCGGATCGTTCTAGACGAATGCGGCTATACCGCGATGTTGCAGGCCGACCGCTCGACCGAAGCCGCCGGCCGGCTGGAAAACCTGACCGAACTCGCCCGCGCGATGGAAGAATATGAAACGCTCGGCGAATTTCTCGAACATGTTTCGCTGGTCATGGACAATGACGCGCGCGACGACGAGGCCAAGGTCACCATATTGACCATGCACGGCGCCAAGGGCCTGGAATATGAATATGTCTTTTGCGCCGGCTGGGAAGAAGGCGTGTTCCCGTCGCAGCGCAGCCTCGACGAAGGCGGCAATGCCAGCCTCGAGGAAGAACGTCGTCTCGCCTATGTCGCGATCACCCGCGCCCGCAAGAAATGCACGATCTTCCACGCTGCCAACCGGCGGATCTACGGCCAGTGGAACAGCGCGATCCCGTCGCGGTTCATCGGCGAACTGCCCGAAGAGCATATCGAACAGGAAAGCAGCATGAGCGGCGGCGAAAGCCTGTGGCGCGCCAACTGGAGCGAGAATAGCGACCCCTTCTCCCATCTCGCGGCGGCCAACGCCACCAGAGCCGGCAAACGCGGTCCCGGCTGGCAACGCGCGGCATCCTCCAATTTCGACAAAAACCCCCGCATCATAAAAGAAGCCCGCCGCAGCGCCGTATCGCTAGGCAACAAGGGTCGCGACGACGTCAAGGTCGGCATGCGCGTCTTCCACACCAAATTCGGCTATGGCGAAGTGAAGGTGAAGGAAGGCAACAAGCTGGAGATCGCGTTCGAGAAGAGCGGTGACAAAAGGGTGCTGGATTCGTTTGTGGAGGTGGCTTGAGGGCTAGCGTTCGCGCTGATCGCTCGACTAATCCGTTCGTCCTGAGCTTGTCGAGCCGAAGGCCAGCGCAGCTAACGACCATTGCTGGCAATAAACCGCGGTTCGACAGGCGCAACAAGAACGGTTCTGCTCTCACCCCCTCCTTTTCAAAGGAGGGGTCAGGGGTGGTTTATGAGGAAATTGGTTCGATGCCAATTTCCGAATTTTGCGAAGGTAGAAAAACGGCAGCTGGCAGCCTGAATCCGGCCTCAATACCCCCCGCGCTTTTTCTTGTTTTTCTTCCGCACAACGAAAACAACCGTCCCGATGCCGCCAACCAGCAGCGCGATCAAAGCATAAGCTATTATCAGTCGAAGCTCCATATCAGGCCTCGTCCTCCAGCGCGTCGGCTTCTGTTTCCTCGGCGAATTCGCGGGCGATTTCCGCGTCTACCTTGTCGCGCGGGCTCAGGTGACCGGCTTCGCGTTTTTCGGCCTGGATCGCTTCGAGACCCCACGCCTTTGCCGCGGCCGCCGCGACTATGCGGCGGCTTTCCAACGGATCATTGGCGGCGAGATCAAGCTGCCGCGCTTCTTGTTCGCGGCATGTTGATGCTTTTACGCGCATGACTGGATTCCTCTTTTTCGCGCCCCGATGTTCATTCTAGGACCCGCGATTGTTTTTCATATTTTCAAGGCCCGCTACAACGCCTGCCTTGGCCGAAGGGTTGGACGCATTGGTCTTTTTCTTCTCGGCTTTGGGTTTGCGGACTTCGCGATTGGATTTCTTCTGTGATTTGGCCATGATATTTCCTTCCGGGGTGATGTTCGGTCGGCAGCTGGCCGGTCATCTCAAGGAGGCGACCAACCGGATCGACTGTCGGCGAACAAACTCAAACGATAATAATGCGAATGATGGCCTGCCTCAGGAAAGCCGATCAGAATCATTTCTGAGCGTGAAGAGACAATGCCCGTCAAGACTGCAATCCTGCAATCACGAAGGCTTGTTCTTTATATAGGAAGGGATGACGGCTATTGTAAGGCCAATGCGATGTTAAACGCGATCATTGCGAGACATGCACCGGTCTCACAAAATGGCGTCGCCGACACCCATCATCTTGCCGTTGGTCACGATCACACGGTCGCCAAGCTTGGCTTGTTCGAACAACAGCCGCGCAAATTCGTGCGGTACGCCGACACAGCCGCGCGTGCCCCAGCCCCATTTGACGTCGGAGGCATGGATCGCGACGCCGTCTTTGGTCAGCCTCAGCATATAAGGCATTGGCGAACCGTAGATGTTCGAGACATGATCCTTGCTCTTCTGGGTGATCGGAAAGACACCGGTCGGGGTCGGCTTTTCGGAATCGCCAAAGGTAATCACCGCCGCGCCTATTTCATAGCCGGCGCGGAAGACGGAAATGCTCTCGGCCTTGAGATCGACGGTCACGACCAGTTCGCCTTCCGGCACGCCTTCGTCATCCCATTTATAATAGCCATGGACGAAAGGTTCGTCGATCTGGAGGATGCGTTTGACCACGAACTTGTCGTTCAGGGGTAGTTTGTCGGCAATTTCGATCCGATCCGCCGCAATCGGCTCGGTCGCGGATATATTCGGCTCGACCGGTCCGGAAGCTGCATCTTCGACAACTGGCGTCGATGGCACGGAAGAGGAACCGGCATCGGCGCGGGTCAGGCCCATCACCAGCATGGCGACAATCGCTAGTGCTGCCAGCAGCAGAATTGATGCGCTCACCCGATATGCAATTTTCTCGACCATCGCCAATGCTCCATTTGTTAAGGAAGCATTTACCATGGATTCGCGAGGAAAAATCCCTGATTTTCGGGCCGTCCCGCTGCGGCACGGCGGCCGCGGGAATGTTAAAGACCAGCGTTAACGGGCAACGAGTGGCGACCGCGCTGGCAGGTGCCCTTCGTTGCCATTGTCGCTAGAAAACCGCTTTTGCCTCGGCTTCCTTCATCATCGCCTTGCGCACCATCGGAATCGGCGGACCGCCATAGCTGAGGAACTCGTCGTGGAAAGCCTTCCATTTGCTGCGATCGCCGCCAGTCCAGTCTTCGCGCAGCTTGCGGATCATCAGCTTGCCCATCGTGTAATTGAGATAGGCCGGATCATAAGTGCCGCGCGCCGCCTGCTGGGTCGCGTTGCCGAGATCCTGATAGCATTGGGTCTGGAACATCTTGAGGCTCTGTTCCACCGTCATCCCCCGCGCGTGCAGGCCGATGGCCGACAGATAGCGGCAGTTGCGCAGCAGCGCGTTGGACAATTGCCCGATTTTGGTTTCCGGATCGCCATCGTGCAGCCCCGCTTCGACCATCATCTCTTCGGTATAATGCGCCCAGCCCTCGGCAAAGGCATAGCCGACGAACAATTTTCCGAAGATCGATTTAGCGCGATTGGCGTGGAGGAAATTCAGGAAATGGCCCGGCCATACTTCGTGGATCGAGGTGCCGAGCAGGTCCATCTTACCGGGAATATAGGCAGCGCGAGTGGCCTCGTCCCAGGACGGGTCCGGCGGCGAGATATAATAGACGCTCGGCAGGCCTTTTTCATAAGGCCCAGGAATGTCGATATAGGCGCTATTCTGACGGTTATAGGGCGGCGATTCCTCGACCTGCGCGACTTCGGTGCCGGGAATGCTCACAAGATCTTTCTCGATCAGAAATTCGCGCAAGGGCGGCAATTGGTCGCGGGCTTCCTGCACCGGACCGTTTTCCGGCTTGTTCGCGGCCATTTTCGCGAAACAGTCGACGATGCTCGCGCCCGGCGCAAAGGCAGCGCAAGCCTTGGCCAGAGCCGCCTGATTGCGCTTGAGATCGGCCTGGCCGATGGCTTCGAGCTCGTCGAGCGAGATGTTGACGCCCTCGGTCTTGCTCACCATCGCTGCGAATTTCTCTGCTCCCAGCGCAAAGCCGTCTTTGGTCGCGGGAACCGAACCGATATGACCGGCCAGATCCTTCATCGCCGCCGCAGCCGCAGCCGCAGCAACGTCAAATTCGCGCTGCAGTTCGGGGTCCTTAACTTCGGCAAAAGCCGCCTTCGCGTCACCGGTAAAATAGTCGGCGAAACCACCAAAGCCGGCCTGACCGAATTTGAGATAGGTTTCAGGCAGCGGCAGTTTCAGATTGTCCTTGATCTGAGCAGCAGCAGCCGGAACGGCATTGGCATATTTGATAAATGCCTTCATCCGCGTTGCAGCGTCGGCATAGGGCCGGGCGATATAGACATTGGGATCCAGCGCTCCGACATAATAAGCAGGGTTTTTATGCGGCCAGTCGGCTGTCTCCAGCCAGAAAAGTTCACCCTCCATCACGCTGACCAGATAGTCCCGTTCGAATTTTTCCGCGTCGCTCAGATCCTTGGCATCAATCGCTTGCGCGTCGACAATCGCCTTTTTGCGGATGTCGACGGCCTTTTTGAGGCCTTCGGCGCTCCAGTCGGGAAGCTGGCCGTCAAACTCATGTTTGCCCTGATAGACGGCAAAGGTCGGGTTGACGGGGAAATAGCCCTCGAGAAAGCCTGAAAGATAGCTACCCCAGGCCGTGTCCTGATCAATCTCCATGGCCGCGACCGGCTCGTCCTCGATTTTCTTGCATCCGGTTACAGTCAAGGCGGCCAGCGATACCGCCAGCAACAGATTGCGCATCTTCATTTTCATCTCCCCGGGGAATATTTCATTCGATCATTTCCGTGACCGTTGATTGGCATAGTCGCCGGTCGCTTGGCCAGCCTTATTCGACGAACTGCGGTGCTCCCAAATCTTTCTGTTCGGGGCACGAATTGATTGCAGCAAGTTACGGGAAACGCTAGCAGTCACACTGTGATCAGCACCGCACCCCATCCCTTTACCATAGCCAATTATCGCTACCTTTGGTTCTCGAGACTGGCGGCAATGTTTGCGCTTTATGCGATGATGCTGATCCTTGGCTGGCAAGCTTATAATCTGGCCCGCGAAGACATGGGGGTCAGCGCCTCGGCCGGCATATTGGGCCTGCTCGGATTGCTCCAGTTCGTGCCTTTGTTCATCCTGACACCGCTGGTCGGATGGGTTGCCGACCATATGGATCGCCGCTGGATCGCACGCATCGTGCTGGCGGCACAGGCGTTGATTGCGCTCGCCTTGGGCCTGCTGACCGCGACCGGCAGTATCACGCTCTGGACCATTTATATTATAGCCGTACTGCTGGGTGTCTGCCGGGCATTTCTCGGGCCGGCGATCACCTCGCTGGCGCCCAATCTCGTCCCGAAAGCCTCGATTCCGCGCGCTATCGCGCTCTCGACCATCGCCTGGCAGGTTGGTGTCATTGCCGGTCCGGGTATGGCGGGGCCACTTTACAAGGTCGACGCAGCCCTGCCCTATTTTGTCTGCGCCGGACTTTATGCGCTGGCGACACTGGCGATGTTCCTGATCGGACCGGTACCGCGCGCCGCAGCAGACAAAACCAAAAGCCCGCTGCAACAGGTCGGCGACGGCTTGGCCTATGTCTGGACCAACAAGCTGGTGCTCGGCGCGATCACACTCGATCTGCTGGTCATGTTCCTCGCCGGTGCAACCGCGATGATCCCGGTCTTTGCCAAGGACATATTGCACGCCGGTGAAATCGGCCTGTCACTGCTCGCCGCTTCCCCGGCCGTCGGCGCGGTGATTGTCGCGCTTATTTTCTCCTTTGCTCCGCTCAGCAAGAATGTCGGCAATAGCATGCTCGGCGCGATGGCCGTGTTCGGACTGGGCACGATCGGCTTTGGTCTCAGCACCAATCTATATCTCTCGATGGCCTGTCTCGGAATTTGTGGCGCTGCCGACATGTTCGGCGTCTATGTCCGCAGCTCGCTGATCCAGTTGCACACGCCGGACGCCAAGCGCGGACGGGTCGGTGCGGTCAGCCAGATGACGATCAGCGCATCCAACGAACTCGGCGATGCCCTGTCCGGTGGCCTTGCGGTTCTGGTCGGACCAATTGCCGCCATTGTCGCCGGCGGAGCCGGTGCTATAGTGGTGACCGGACTCTGGTCGCGCCTGTTCCCGCAATTGGGTGCTGCCAAAACATTTGACCCGCCGGATGAACTGCAAACGGAACCGGTTGCAAGAATGACAAAATAACCAGGAGTGCAGGGTAATGATTGCTAACAATATTCTCGAAACCATCGGAAATACGCCGCATATCAAGATGCAGCGCCTGTTCGGTGACGCCAATGTCTGGATCAAATCGGAACGCTCGAACCCGGGCGGATCGATCAAGGACCGGATTGGCCTTGCGATGATCGAAGACGCCGAAAAATCCGGTGCGCTAAAGCCCGGCGGCACCATTATAGAACCGACATCCGGCAATACCGGCGTCGGACTGGCGATGGTCGCCGCGGTCAAGGGCTATACGCTCATTCTCGTCATGCCCGAGTCGATGTCGCTCGAACGGCGCCGCCTGATGCTCGCTTATGGCGCCAGCTTTGACCTGAGCCCCAAAGAAAAAGGTATGAAGGGCGCGATCGAGCGGGCGCAAGAGCTCGTCGACCAGACACCCGGATCATGGATGCCGCAGCAATTTGAAAATCCTGCCAATTTTGAAGTGCACAAGCGCACCACGGCAATCGAAATCCTCAATGATTTCAAAGATGATCCGCTCGACGCGATCATCACAGGAGTCGGCACCGGCGGCCATATCACCGGCGTCGCGGAAGTTCTGAAAGAACATTGGAGCCATTTGAAAGTCTATGCCGTCGAACCGACAAACTCGCCGGTGATCAGCGGCGGTCAGCCCGGCCCTCACCCGATTCAGGGCATTGGCGCCGGCTTCATCCCCGGCAATCTGCACACGAAAAGCATCGACGGCGCGATCCAGGTCGATCCCGGTGATGCCAAGGCAATGGCACTGCGAGCCGCCAAGGAAGAAGGCATGCTCGTCGGCATATCATCCGGCGCGACTCTCGCCGCAATTGCCCAGAAGCTGCCCGAGCTGGGCAAAGGTGCGAAAGTCCTCGGTTTCAATTATGATACCGGCGAACGCTATCTATCCGTCCCAGAGTTTTTGCCCGAAGAATGAGTTCGATAGAGGTCCAGCAGTTCACCTACCGGCATGGTGATGTAGATTTGGTCGGCTATATGGCGCAACCCAGCCGCTATCCGCGCGCGGGTATTCTGATCGTGCCAACCATCGCCGGACCGAGCAAACAGATGCTAGGCCACGCCCGGTGGCTTGCCTCTTTGGGCTATAGCGCGATGGTCTGTGACCTTTATGGAAAAGGCCATGTCGAGAATATGCGCGAAGCGCGGGTGCTGGCGGACGAATTGCGCGCAGACGCAGAATATTATCGGGAACGGTTCCGCTGCGCGCTTGAAGAATTGCGGACACGATCGAGGCTGAGCAATAGCCGGATCGGCGCGATCGGCTATTGTATGGGCGGTGAAATCGTACTCGAAATGGCGCGCTCCGGTGAAGATATCGCTCTGGCCGTCAGCTTCCATGGCCTGCTGGCGACACCGCTACCGGCCAAGCGCGGGACCATAAAATCGCGGATACTGGTCTTCCATGGCCGGGCCGATCCACTGGTTCCTCCCAAGCAAATGCGCGCCTTTCTCGAAGAGATGGATATCGCCGGCGCCGATTGTCATGTGCACATCTATTCCGGCGTTCTCCACGGATTCACCGATATCAACAGCGCATCGGGGGCTATGGAGGCGGTCCAATATAATGCATCAGCCGACCGGCAAAGCAAGGCCGCGATGCTCAGCATGTTTGACGAGGTATTTGAAAATAAGAAAACACCGGACCAGCAATAGGCCCGGTGTTTCTCAGTTTATCGAATAGCTGACCTAGTCCGGCTTGCCATCACCGTCATTGTCGAGCGCGTCGGGTTGGCCGTCACCATCGGTATCCCAGGCATCCGGCTGACCGTCGCCGCTGCGGTCCCAGGCGTCCATGACTCCATCACCATCGGCATCGATGGTCGGGGCCGGAATTTCAGACGGCACTTCGTCCGAAACTTCAGGCTGTGCTGCATTGGCGGCAACAGATAGACCCAATCCGACGGTCATCAGATAGGGTGTCATACGGCGGAGGCCATTGAGGGCTATTTTGGAATGCATTGCATATACTCCTTATGCAGATCATTCCCCTGTCACAGCTGTTGTGAGGCAGCCCCGCACCCGGGTCCAGCCAGCATCGACCATATGGGCCGAATTGCAGCTAAGTCGTTGATTTTAGCTATCTATCTTCAAATAAGCACGATCTGTCGCACTCGATAGCCACTGGAATTGCAACGGGACGTCGACCACAGCCTGTCGCATAACGATCACATTCCGCGATATGTTCCGGCGAACGGATCCAGGACATTCGCCGGTCACCCTTCGTAAAGGATGCCCGGCGAAGCTCTGGTATTTGGAGAACAACCCGTCGGCAGACGGAGCAGAATGAAGCCGCCTGACTGATCGGATCGCCTAGGCGACCGCGAACATTTCGGGGTCGAGCGCCATGATCGAATCAGCGCCGCCCTCGATCTTGCGGCGAAGCGATCCGGTGTCCGGCAGGAAACGCTCGGCAAAATATTGCGCGGTGACCAGCTTGGCTTCGTAATATTTCGGATTATCCGTACCCGCCTCGAGCGTGGCCTGGGCCGCCTTGCTCATCCGCAACCACATCAGTCCGAGCGACACTATGCCCATGATATGCATATAATGATAAGCACCGGCACCGGCGTTGTTCGGGTTGGTCATCCCGTTCTGCATGAACCACATCGTCGCTTTCTGCAGTTCGCCATTGGCTTTTTCCAGAGCTTCGGCAAATTTGGACAGTTTTTCGTGGCCCTTTGCTTCGGCAATCTCGTCGGCAACAACCTTGAAAAAGGCCTGAACCGCACGGCCACCATTCTGGCCGAGCTTGCGACCGACCAGATCCATCGCCTGGATACCGTTGGTGCCTTCATAGATCATTGCAATCCGCGCATCGCGCACGAACTGTTCCATGCCCCATTCGCGAATATAGCCGTGGCCGCCGTAAACCTGCTGCGATTCTGTGGCGATCTGATAGCCCATATAGGTGCCATAGCCTTTGACGACCGGTGTAAGCAGGCTGACCAGATCATTGGCCAGCTGCCGCTCTTCTTCGGTCTCGGCCTTGTCAGCCAGATCAACCTGCAATGCGCCCCAGAGCACCAGTGCGCGCATCGACTCAGTGAACGCCTTGCCGTCCATCAACATCCGCCGCACGTCGGGATGCACGAATAACGTGTCCGCTTTTTCTTCGGGATCCTGTGCTCCCGTCAATGCCCTGCCCTGACGCCGGTCACCGGCGTAGACAACCGCATTTTGATAAGCGATTTCGCCCTGCGCCAGCCCCTGCAGACCAACGCCGAGACGCGCCGCGTTCATCATGATGAACATCGCGCGCAGGCCTTTATTCTCTTCGCCAACCATATAGCCGGTGGCGCCGTCATAGTTCATCACACAGGTCGCATTGCCGTGGATGCCCATTTTTTCCTCGATCGAACCACAGCTCACGCCATTGCGCTCGCCCAGCGTGCCATCTTCGTTGACCAGAAATTTCGGAACGATGAAAAGCGAAATGCCTTTGGAACTGTCGGGAGCGCCCGGTGTCTTGGCCAATACGAGGTGGATGATATTTTCAGCCATGTCGTGCTCGCCGGCAGAGATGAAAATCTTCTGTCCGGTAATTGCATAGCTTCCGCCCGGCATCGGTTCCGCCTTGGTGCGGATAAGACCCAGATCGGTACCGCAATGCGCTTCGGTCAGGTTCATGGTTCCGGTCCATTTGCCGGAGATCATCTGGGTGGCGTAGGTCTGCTTTTGCTCTTCGCTGCCTTCGGTGAGGATCGAAGCAATCGCGCCCTGGGTCAGGCCGGTATACATTTCCAGCGCCTGATTGGCCGAGACCATGAACTCCATGACCGCATTGCCGACCACGCGCGGCAGTCCCTGCCCGCCAAATTCTTCGGGCGACGACAAGGTTGTCCAGCCGCCGTCGGTCAGTTGCTGATAGGCTTCCTTGAAACCCTTTGGCGTCGTGACCGAACCATCTTCGTGACGTGTGCAGCCTTCTTCATCGCCGGACTGGTTGAGCGGATGCAGAACCTCGGTGGAAAATTTCCCGGCCTCGGTCAGGATCGCGTCGACCATTTCCGGCGTCGCATTTTCAAAACCGGGGAGATTCAAATAATTCTCGAGATGAAGAACTTCGTTGAGGATGAACCGGACTTCGCCGATCGGTGCGGTATAACTGGGCATGATATATTCTTTCTGCTCAAATGGGTGTGCCGGACATTACCGGCGTCTATCCTCTATTGATGCTGCGCTTTTACGTCTGTCATGGCGCCCTGCACAGTCTTGATAAAGCTGGTCAGTTCCTTGATCGAGCTGTCGATGTCGGCGCGCTGTTTCTTCAGCGTATCCACCTTTTCCTGACATTTCTCGATGGTAACCTGCTTTTGTGTCTTCCGGCCGTCGCCAAGATCATAGAGGTCGATCATATCGCGGATTTCGGTCAGGCTGAATCCGACATTCTTCGCCCGCATGATCCAGGCAAGGCGCGCCCGGTCGCGTTTATTATATACGCGCGACAGGCCCTTGCGATTCGGGGCGATCAGCCCTTCGTCCTCGTAGAATCGTAACGCACGTGCGGTGACGCCAAATTCTGTCGACAGGTCGGATATCGTATAGGCTTCCCGGTTTTGCAGATCGGGCGTATCAATTTCGGCGTGGTTTGGCGATTGTGACATGCAGGCCTTATAGGTTACGCTAACGTAAACGTCAATCCTCGGCACCCGGACAGAGATTTTCAAAATCACTGCCACGAGTGGAACGGGCAACCGCATCGCCCTCGCCGACCAGATAAAAACTGACTCCGTTAAAGCCGGCGCGCGGGCTGCAATAGCTCGCACAAGCCTTTGGCATCGCACCGGGCAATTTCAGTTCAACGCCATCGAAACGAGCGGTAAAGCTGCACTTTTCTCCACTATTGAGGGTTATGCGGATATTTTCTCCATCGCGTTCCGCCTCGCCCATGCCTTCGCACTTGGTGGCCGGCCCGAACATCGCGATCATCCCGACCTGATAGCCGTTCTCATCATTGCCAACCGCGCAAAAACGGTCGGTCCCCAGATCGCTTCGCCGTTCAAAGGCACCGGAAAGTGTGACGTTGCGGACATCGGGTATGACGCCCGCATCGATCGCGGCCTGTTCCAGCGCAGGCAGTTCGGCGTCCGGCTTTTCAGGACTCGATTGCCCCTGGCCACAGCCCGCCAGAACCAGAACCAATATCAGGGGAAGACAGCGACTCAAACGACCGGCTCCAGCTTGCCGTCGACGATTTTCCGGTAAAAGCAGCTTCTCTGACCCGTATGGCAGGCGGGACCCGCCGGCACAGCCTTGATCCAGAGCGCATCCTGATCACAATCTATCCGCATCTCGGTCACCGATAATATATTGCCCGATGTTTCGCCCTTCTTCCAAAGGCGCTGGCGGCTGCGGGAAAAGAAATGCGCGATGCCACTTTCCTGGGTCAGCTGCAGCGCCTCGGCGTTCATATGGGCCAGCATCAGCAGTTCTCCGGATGAATCATCACTGACAACAGCCGTGATCAAGCCGTTCGAATCATATTTCGGCTGGAGCGCATTTCCGGTCTCTCGATCATGTTCACTTTTTGTCATGGCAGTGGATTAAGGCGCGATCCGTTCCCGTGCAACGGCTAATGGCGCGATAGGCGGAGCCCCTTTCTGCCCAATCGAGCAATATTATGATTTTATGACATTGGGGGCAGACAAAGCAGCCTTTCGTACCTATATGGCAGGCATCCCGCGCCCGTCCAATAACATGCCAGGTGAGATATGCTGACAACCCACCCGTTTGATGACGATAAGCTACGGGAAGAGTGTGGCGTGTTCGGGATCGCCGGCATCGACGACGCAGCCGCCATGGTTGCGCTCGGCCTCCACGCTCTCCAGCATCGCGGACAGGAAGCCGCCGGCATCACCTGCCGCAACGGCAAGGAATTCTACAGCCACCGTGCGCTTGGTCCGGTAGCAGGCAATTTCGACAGCGAAGAGATTATCAACCGTCTGCGCGGCGATTCCGCCTGTGGCCACGTCCGCTATTCGACCACCGGTGCAGGCACCTTGCGCAATGTCCAGCCGCTCGAAGCAGACCTTGCTTCCGGCGGTTTTGCCATCGCCCATAATGGCAATATTTCCAATGCCTTGGCATTGCGGGACGAGCTGGTTCGCCATGGCTCTATTTTCCAGTCGACCAGCGATACCGAAGTCATCATCCATCTCGTCGCGACATCCAAATATCGCACGTTGCTCGACAAGTTCATCGATGCCCTGAGACAGGTCGAAGGTGCCTATTCGCTGATCTGCATGACCGCCGAAGGCATGATTGCCTGCCGCGATCCGCTCGGCATCCGTCCGCTCGTCATGGGCCGGATCGGCGAAGCCTATGTCTTCGCGTCCGAAACCGTCGCGCTCGATCTGGTCGGCGCAGAATATGTCCGCAGCGTCGAACCCGGCGAACTGATCGTGGTCACCAACGGTGAACTGCGCTCGCATCGTCCCTTTCCCAAGAATCAGGCCAGACCCTGCATTTTCGAACATGTCTATTTCTCGCGGCCCGATTCGATTGTCGATGGCAGCTCGGTCTACAGCGTCCGCAAGGGCATTGGCGCGCAGCTGGCGATCGAAAGCCCGGTGGTCGCGGATTATGTCATTCCGGTTCCGGACAGCGGCACCCCAGCCGCCCTCGGTTTTTCCGAAGAATCGGGCATTCCGTTCGAACTCGGCATCATCCGCTCGCATTATGTTGGCCGCACATTCATCCAGCCGACCGACGGCGTCCGCCATCTCGGCGTCAAGCTCAAGCACAATGCCAACCGTCCGCTGGTCAACGGCAAGAAAATCGTGCTGGTCGACGACTCGATCGTGCGCGGCACCACTAGCCTGAAAATCGTCCAGATGATGCGCGAAGCCGGTGCAGCCGAAGTCCATATGCGGATCGCCAGCCCGCCGACGATGCACAGCTGCTTCTATGGCGTGAACACGCCGAAGCGGGAAAAACTGCTCGCTGCCCGGAAATCGATCGAGGAAATGCGCGAATTCATCCAGGCCGACAGCCTGGCGTTCGTATCGATCGACGGCCTCTACCGCGCCGCTGGTGAAGAAACCCGCCACGACATCCAGCCGCAATATTGCGATGCCTGTTTCACCGGCGCCTATCCGACCGTTCTCACCGACCGCGATGGCGAGGAAGAAACTGACCAGTTGTCGATGCTCAACGAGCGTTCCGACTCATCGGGCACGGCTCGCGACCATGAACCATCCGGCGACCTGCCTCGCCTCAAACAATCAGCGAACTGACTATGAAATTTGAAGGCCAACTGGCGCTCGTTACGGGTGCAAGCCGCGGTATCGGTGCGGCAACCGCCTTGGCACTGGCCAAGGAAGGCGCCCATGTCGTGATCACGGCGCGCAACGCCGAAGGACTCGAGAAGCTCGAGGAACAGATCCATCTCGCTGGCGGCAACGCGACCATCGCGCCGCTCGACCTGACCGATGGCGACAGTATCGGCCGTCTTGCCACCGCGATTTCCGGTCGCTGGGACGGTCTCGACATTCTCGTGCTCAACGCGGCGATGCTCGGATCGCTCGGACCGGTTCCGACGATTGATGGCAAGGAATTCAACAAGATTCTGACGCTCAATCTGATCGCGCAGCAAGCGCTGATCGCCGGATTCGATCCGATGTTGCGGAAGAGCGAAAATGCCCGCCTGCTGGCTATCACCAGCAGTGTCGGGCGCAAGCCCCGGGCATTTTGGGGTGCTTATGGTGCATCAAAGGCCGCGCTTGAGACACTTGTGCTCAGCTATGGTGAAGAAATGCGCAATCTGGGAAAAATTCGCACCGCAATTATCGACCCCGGCAAGACCCGCACCGAAATGCGGGCCAATGCCTATCCGGGCGAAGATCCGGCCAGTGTCAAACTGCCATCGGTCGTCGCCGCACGGCTGGTTGAAATACTCGCCAGCGACTTTGCCACCGGCGAGCATTTCCGGATCAGCTAACCGGCGGTTCTGCACTCACATATTTTTTCACCGCTTCAAAAAACGCGATCCGCTGGTTCTTTTGCTCGTCGGGTGATGCGCTCGGCCAGTTGCCGTTGGTCGCAATGACCAGCTTGTGCGCCGGATCGATGAAGATTCCCTGGCCGAAAATACCCTGTCCGGCAAAACTGCCGTCGTCAAAGGTCCACCATTGATAACCATAGCCGCGACCCGGGGCGCCAATGTCCGCCTGTTTTGTACCGGCCTTGTCAAACCAGCCATCCGGGACAACAGAGGTCTCTCCGATCTTGCCGCCATTCATCGCGAACTGCCCGAACAGCGCATAGTCACGCACCGTCGCCGAGATGCAGCAGCCGCCGATTTCCTTGCCGCCCTCGTTGAGCAACCATTCGGCATCCTGCCCCATTCCATAGGGTTGCCAGACCTTTTCGGACAAATATTCAGACAAGGTCTTGCCCGTTGCCTTGGCCACCAGGACACCGATCAAATTGGTCTCTCCGGTATTATATTGCCAACGTGTCCCCGGCGTCGCTTCGTTCTTCAGCGTCTTCATATAGACGATGATAGGATCCATCCCGTCGACCGGCTTGGTATTGTTGAACAAGGCCACATCCGATTCCGGATCGGCATAATCCTCGTTCCACTTCACACCCGACGTCATGGTCAACAGCTGCAACACCGTCACCCCGTCATAGCCGCTGCCCTTCAACTCGGGGATATAGGTGGTCAAAGGATCGTCGAGCGATTTGATATGTCCGTCCTTGATAGCCGCGCCGACCAGAGTCGAGACCAGCGACTTCGCGACCGAAAAGGAGGTCCATCGGTCATCCTTGTCGAAATCGCGGCGATATTCTTCCTTGCGGATTTTGCCGTCCTGCAAAATGACCATCCCGGCCAGTCTCTGCTGTTCCATATATTCGTCTATCGACAGAGGCTTGCCCGCAACCTCGAAACTGTCCGGCAGAGCCGTGCCCGTTTCCAAGACCTTAGGATTCTCGCCTGCCTCGATGGTGTTGGACGGCACCAATGTGTCCATCATCCGGAACGCCTTGTCCCGCTGCGCATCGGTCCAGAACAGGATATTCTTGTCGGTCGGCAGGCCAACAGCATCCGCCGCCACTTTTTGCACCTGCTCGCACGCCGTCAGGCTCAGGCAGGTTGCGCTCAGCAGCGCCAGTGTCCCCAATAATTTCATCATTCACTCCCCCGTTTTTTCATTATTTTATCAACGTTACCTGAGCGACATCGATGCCGCCACCACGAAACCCGCCCTCGCAATATGCGAGATAATAGCGCCACAGCCGGACGAAATGCTCGTCAAAACCGGTCGGCAAGTCCCCGCGATCGACCGCCTCGTCAAAGCGCTCGCCCCAGATTTTGAGCGTCTCCGCATAGTCGAGGCCGAAGTTTTTCTGATCGGTCCATTGCAGGCCCCGGGCTTCGGCCAGCGCGCGAAAGCGACTCTCCGACAGCAACATGCCACCGGGAAAAATATAAGTCTGGATGAAGTCGGCACTGGCTGCATATTGTTCGAAAATATCGTCCGCGATACAGATATATTGCAGGGCCGCCCGGCCGCCGGGCTTCAGATTGCGAGCGATACAGTCGAGGAAATCGGGCCAATATTGCTGGCCGACCGCTTCAACCATCTCGACGCTGGCGATGGCATCAAACTGCCCTTCGACATCGCGATAGTCCTGGATCAGAAATTGCGCCTCCGGATGATGATCCCGCGCCCATGCCGTCTGTTCATCGGATAGCGAAATGCCGGTCACTTCCAGACCATGGTCGCGCGCCAGACTGCCCGACAGCGAGCCCCAGCCGCAGCCGATTTCCAGCACGCTGTTACCGGTCTTGGTCGCCAATCGCTGCGCTATTGCATCAATTTTATTGCGCTGTGCATGCTCCAGACTATCTGCCGGATCGGCAAAAATGGCGCTGGAATAGCTCATGCTTTCGTCCAGCCAGAGCTGGTAGAAATCATTGCCGAGATCATAATGATATTGAATATTCTGCCGCGCGCGCCTTTTGTCATTGTCGCGCTTCTGGTGCCGCCGCTTGACGACCCAGTTGAAGAAACCCGATGCACGTCCTGTGCTTTTCAGCCCCTTTCGATTGCGGGTGAACAGGTCGAACACCGACACCAGATCGGGACTGTCCCATTCGCCAAGTTCCCAGGCCCGGTACCAGCCGACCGACCCGCCGTTGATTAGCCGCAGCAGTGCGTTCCAGCTGTGCAGGTTTATTTCCGCCATCGGTCCTTCACCACGGCCGCCCAATATCCTGGTGGTCCCGTCGGGCAGTTTTCCCTCGAACGTGCCATGGTCCATGCCGGCATCGATCCGGTCGAGAATATGATGAAAGCCGGGCGCGAACAGGCGCGCGAAAAATCCTCCGCCGGTGGCGAAGCGTTTGCGCGCATCGAGCAGATGTTGCCCGCGTTTGGGAGTTTCGACGTTCATGGGCGCAAATATGGACCAGCGCTAAGCGCTTGGCAACGTAGAACTATCCCTTAGTTCAGCTTCCCGGTGCGGCTGCGGACCCGGCGAGAATGCCGCCGTCGATATTCAGTTCCGATCCAGTGATATAACCCGCTTCGTCGGATGCCAGCAGAACAGCGATAGCCGCCACTTCACTACCCTTGCCGAAGCGCCGTAACGGCGTGTCGCGGACCAGGGCGGCTTCCGACTCCGCCCGCGCGGCGCCTTCGCCCAGCATCGGTTCCCACATTGGCGTCATGATCGCGGCCGGGTGGATCGAATTGCAACGAATTTGCCAGCCCTGTTGCGCACAATAGAGCGCGACCGATTTGCTGTGATTACGAATGGCCGCCTTGGAGGAGGCATAGGCGGCAGCGCCGGGAATACCGACCAGCCCCGATCGCGACGAGATATTGATGATCGAGCCATTGCCCTTGGCCTTCATTGCCCGGATCGCATAGCGGCAACCGAGAAAGGTCCCGTCGAGATTGACACGGTGCACCGCGCGCCAGTCTTCGAGCGATGCATTCTCCGGGTCGTGCGGACCGATACCATTTTCGAAACCGGTCACACCGGCATTGTTTACGACAACATCTGCAACCGGATATAGAGAGGCAAGCCGTGCCCACTCGGCCTCCTCCTGCACGTTCAGAACCAGTGTCTCGCAATCCAGTTCCTCACCGGTCGCCCCCAATGTCTCTTCATCGCAATCGGTTAGCAGCACCGTCGCGCCTTCATCGACGAAAGCCTTGGCGATCGCCTTGCCGATGCCGCGCGCGGCGCCGGTCACTACACAGAATTTTCCACTCATCCGATCAGTCATTATTTCACCTCCTGATAAGCCGAGAGCGCCCTTTCACGCCCTGCCCGATGGCCGATGATCTTAGCCGGATAATTTGCCGGTTTGCATCCGGATTCTTCCGGATCATGAATATAGGGATTGTCAATTTCGGTCAATTCCGGAACCCATCGCCGGATATAGTCTCCGGCATCGAACTTTTCCGACTGGCTGAGCGGCGCCATGATCCGGACGAACATGTTGCTGTCGACACCGGTGCCCGACACCCATTGCCAGTTGACGCTGTTGGACGCGTAATCTGCATCGACCAAAGTGTCCCAGAACCATTTCTCGCCCTCGCGCCAGTCGATCAGCAGATGTTTGATCAGAAAACTGGCCGCGATCATCCGCACCCGATTGTGCATCCAGCCGGTCACCCACAATTCCCGCATCCCGGCATCGACAATCGGATAGCCGGTTTTGCCCTCGCACCAGGCGTTGAAGTCAGTTTTCACCGCATCATCGTCCATATCGCGCCACGGCAAGGCGCGCATTTTCTCGCGATAGCTCTCGCCGCCATATTGCGGATATTGATCGATCACATTTTGCGCATAGTCGCGCCAGACCAGCTCCTTGAGATAGGTTTCCACCGCGCTCCCCTGCCCCGCCAACCGGTTCCAGACGGTCGCCGGGCTGATCTCGCCAAAATGCAGATGCGGTGACAGGCGGGACACCAGTTCCTCCGACGGCAGGTTACGGCCTTCGTCATAGCCCGCCGCCTTGTCGGCAAAATCCTCGAGATTATCTGCCGCGCCCGCTGCGCCGGGTTGCCAGTGGTCGCCGAAGGCTGCCGCCCAGTCCGGCTTGGTCGGCAATAGCCCCCAGTCGCCCAGAGCATCGCTATCCGGCCAGCTGTCCGGTGTATCGAGACTATCGGGTGCCGGAACGGGCTCCCCCGGCGGCATATGCTGGCGCAGCGCCTTCCAGAAAGGCGTGTAGATTTTATAGGGTGTGCCGGCCCCTGTGGTAACCGTCCCGGGCGGCAGCAGATAATTGCCGTCATGCAGGATCAAGCGCGCCTCATCGCCGAGTGACTTTTCCAACATTCGTTCGGCATTGCGCCACCATGGCTCATAATGATGCAGGGCATGAATTTCATCCGCGCCGGTCGATTTGACAATTTCGGCCAAATGCTCTGCAGCGGCTCCTCGGCGCAGGATCAGACGCGATCCCAAAGCCTGAAAACATGCTTCCAAATCTTCCAATGACCGGTGCAGCCACCAGCGCGAAGCCCCGCCCATGATGCGGTGTCTGGGCGTTTCGTCGTCGAGAATATAGACCGGAATGACCGGACCGTTTGAAGCCGCCGCGATGACGGCAGCTTGATCGGCCAGACGCAGGTCGCGGCGGAACCAGATGATGGATGGTTTTGTCATATCCTTCCCATGTCTCAGGGAAGCGCTTGTTCCAACCTGTCCTTGTGGACATTGGCCCGGACGGTGAACCGGTCGCCGACCAGCGGGTCCATGAAGCGCTGGTCTCTGATGGTCACACGGGCACCGACCGCCTTGATGACCGGCATCCTTGACCAGAATAGAAATGCGGCCGCATCGGTGCTGGACCTTGCCATTTCCCGTGCGAGAGACGCGCTGTTTCCGGGAATTCCACGCTTCTCGCCCAATACCAGCCCATCAAAAAGACTATAGGATCCAGACCCGTAAGCGGATTCATTGCGCCATAATATTTCCCGCTTCCAGAACTGGAGCGGAAGCGGATTGGCTACAACCATTTCCGGCGCGCCCGATATTGGACCGGAGGCTTGTGTTTCAGCAACATCACTATCGAGCAGCGATTTGGTCTCTGCCTCCGCCTTGCCGGTGATCAGGCCATTGGCAAAGATGTAGGCGCAGACTGTAGCAAAGCTGATCCATGCCGGACGCTGCCAAGCGCCGCCGCCCTTTTTCTCCCGTCGTCGCGAAAGCCAGACACCGGCAATCAACGCAACCCAGATCCAGATATCGATGATGAAGATGCTGTCACCGTAAAACCATTGCGACGAGAACGGCTCCAGCAGGCGGATGCCATAGCTGTTGAGCCAGTCCAGCGCCGGATGGCTGAGACAACCGATATAGGCGAGAGCCAGCAACCAGCCCTTATGGATCGGTAACCGGTCCACGGGCCGCTTCCCGCGCTTCGTCTGCCAGCGGTCAAACCATATCATGATCCCGGTCAGCAACAAGGGCAGCACCAGCATTGCGATCGGCCCGTGGGTAATCCCGCGCCGGATAGCCAAATGCTGTACCCCGTCGAGCAAGGTCGCCACCGCATCGATATCGGGAATATTGGCGGCGATGATCAGCGTCGCCATGCCGAGGCCGGTTTTTGTCTTGAGGCCCATCTGGCCGAGAACGGCACCGGCTAGGCTGTGGGTCAGGTTATCCAAATTTTTTGCTCACACGAAGACACGAAGGCACGAAGGAAGTTCCGATCTAACCATCATAATATTGATTGGCTAGTCGCTTCACACCATCTGTGAAAGTGGCTGCGTCTCAGTGCCTTCGTGTCTTCGTGCGAGTCAAAAATCTTTACAGTTCCGGCCCACCCTCGGTCACGGTCCAGGTCTGACCCTTGCTCAACAAAGCCTGCAAATCCGGTGTTTTGCCAGCCGCAGCAGCTTCATTCTGAGCGACAACAGCCGCTTCGAACGTCGGCCGCGGATCGTCATAAAGCACGCCCAATGCCATCGGGAATTCACCGAACTGCATTTCGATCAGCATATGCGCCACCGAACGGTTGGTGACATCATGAACGATCACATCGGCTGCCTGCCAGTCGCCATCGACGACATCGACGACTTCCAGCTGCAACGTCTTGCGATTCAGCGTGATACCCTTGGTGCCCTTTGAAAACAGCATCGGCTCGCCGTTCATCAGATGCAGCTGCGTGTCGGCCGCGGTTTTCTTCGCCGCAAATTCCTCGAACACATCCTTGTTATAGACGATGCAATTCTGGAAAATCTCGATGAAGGACGTGCCTTTGTGGGCATGGGCCGCCTTGAGAACGTCGGGCAGGCCCTTGTGGATATCGATACCGCGCGCAACGAAGCGTGCACCGGCACCCAGCGCAAAGGCACAGGGCGATGCGGGCCGGTCGACCGAACCATAAGGCGTCGAGGGGCTTTGCGTGCCCTGACGGCTGGTCGGCGAATATTGACCCTTGGTCAGTCCGTAAATTTCATTGTTGAACAGCATCACCTGGCAATCGAGATTGCGGCGCAGCAAGTGCATCGTGTGGTTGCCGCCGATCGACAGCGCGTCGCCGTCGCCGGTGATGATCCAGACGTCCAGTTCCGGATTGGCCAGCTTCACGCCGGTTGCAACCGCGGGCGCGCGACCGTGGATCGTATGGAAACCATAGGTCTCCATATAATAAGGAAAGCGCGAGGAGCAGCCGATACCGCTGACAAAAACCGTCTTGGACGGATCAGCACCCAGATCGGGCATGGTGCGCTGCACGGCCTTCAGGATCGCGTAATCGCCGCAACCGGGGCACCAGCGTACTTCCTGATCGGTTTCCCAGTCTTTCAGCGTGGTCGTGATTTTGGTCATCTCGTTCATGACAGATTCTCCTCAATCGCCGTCTCGATCTCGGCGATGGTAAACGGCTGGCCGGAAACCTTGGTCACCGGTTTCGCATCAACCAGAAATTGGTCGCGCAACAAGGTTTTTAGCTGTCCCATATTCATTTCCGGTACGATCACACGGTCGTAGCTTTTCAGCAAGTCACCGAGATTTTTCGGCATCGGCCAGATATTCCTGATGTGGATATGGGCGACATCCTTGCCCGCTTCAACAGCCCGGCGGACCGCCTGATGGATCGGCCCGAAGGTCGAACCCCAGCCGACAACCGCCAGCTTGCCGCCAGCCTTGCCCAGCGCAACATCCTGATCCGGGATACTGTCCGCTACGCCCAGCACCTTGTCGCGGCGGATTTCAGTCATCTTCTGATGATTGGCCGCGCCATAATCAATATGCCCGGTATCAATGCCCTTTTCGATGCCGCCGATACGGTGCATCAAGCCCGGCGTACCTGGCTTGATCCATGGCCGCGCCAGCTTCTCGTCGCGCGAATAAGGTTTCAATCCGCCTTCCGGCATCGTTTCCAGGAAGGTCGTCGGGAATGGCTCGAGACCACTAACATCCGGTATTTTCCACGGCTCTGCCGCATTGGCAATATAGCCGTCGGTGAGCAGCATGACCGGGGTCATATATTGTACCGCAATCCGCACCGCCTCGATTGCGCATTCAAAGGCATCGCTGGGCGAGCGCGCTGCAATGACCGGCATCGGCGCATCGCCGTTGCGGCCATAGACAGCCTGATAGAGATCCGATTGCTCGGTCTTGGTCGGCAGTCCGGTCGAAGGTCCGCCGCGCTGCGAATT
Source organism: uncultured Parasphingorhabdus sp. (assembly GCF_963975555.1). Taxonomy (GTDB): domain Bacteria; phylum Pseudomonadota; class Alphaproteobacteria; order Sphingomonadales; family Sphingomonadaceae; genus Parasphingorhabdus. The sequence goes on from NZ_CAXBHH010000004.1 coordinate 161,465, forward strand.
GACAATGACCAAAGGAAGTTCGGTCATGATCGCCAGTCCCATCGCCTCGCCTTTCAGCGCAATGCCGGGACCGGAGGATGACGTAATACCGAGTTTACCGGCATAGCTCGCGCCGATCGCCGCCGCGATGGCTGCAATTTCGTCTTCTGCCTGGAATGTGGTCACGCCGAATTCTTTCAGCCGCGACAGGTGATGCAGGATCGCCGAAGCTGGCGTGATCGGATAACCGCCAAAGAACATCGGCAAGCCAGCCAGTTGCGCGCCAGCGACCAGACCGAGCGACAGCGCCTCTGCGCCCGTCACCGTGCGATATTTACCCGGTGCCGAGGGAGCGGCGCCGACCGTGCGCGAAGTCAAATGGCCACTGCCAAGACCGTCACCAGACAGCTCCGCCGTTTCGCCATAAGCATGGCCCGCGTTGAGCGCCGCAATATTGGCTTCCGCAACATCCGGCAATTTCGCAAATTTGCCTTTCAGCCATTCGACAATCGGTTGCCGGTCGCGCTCGAACATCCACAGTGCGAGACCCAGCGTCCACATATTCTTGCAGCGCAGGGCTTCCTTGTTACCCAGCCCGAACGGCTTCACCGCTTCGAGCGTCAGCGCGGAAATATCCAGCTTGAGCAATTGCCATTTCGCCAGGGATCCGTCTTCCAGCGGATTATTCTCATATTTCGCCTTGTCGAGGTTCCGTTTTCCGAACTCGCCGGCATCAGCGATGATCAGACCGCCCGCCCGCAAGGCATCGACATTGGTCTTCAGCGCCGCCGGGTTCATCGCGATCAACACATCGGGCTGATCACCAGCGGTTTCAATCGCGCGACTGCCGAAGTTGATCTGGAACGCGGAAACACCGAACAATGTGCCTTGTGGCGCCCGGATTTCAGCAGGAAAATCGGGGAAAGTCGCAAGGTCGCTCCCCGCCAGCGCCGTCGACAGGGTGAACTGCCCTCCGGTCAACTGCATCCCGTCGCCGCTATCGCCGGCGAAACGGACAACAACATTTTCAGCGTTGTCTTGAGAGGGACTATTCGATTCTTCCTGCTTCAATGCGGTGGCCATAATGGATTTTCCGTGCCTTTTATTTATATTACATAAGCCGCTCTAGAGCAGCTATGCACGCTGCTTCAAACCACAAAAACTAATAGGGATAAAGCATTTGTTTGGGACGCGCGTCCCGATTAGCGCTTGCCTAGTGATCATAGCCTGATCTAATCGATCAGTTAAACGCTAGGAGATGATCGATGACTGACGCTTATGTACGCCCCGATGTGCAGATGATTTTGACAATGATGGCCCAGTCGGACCAGCCGCTCATGTCAGAGGTCGAACCCGCCACAGCCCGTGAAATGTACAATATGATGGGCACTATGCTGGAGGCAGACGCGGTCGATCTGGCGCGGATAGAAGATATCGCCTGCCCCGGCCCGGCGGGTGATATAGCGCTCCGTCTATATGATAGCCAGGCCGAAAGAAGCGCGGAGACACCCGTCATCATGTTTTACCATGGCGGCGGCTTTGTCATCGGCGACCTGGAATCCCACCATAGTTTCTGCACCTATATCGCGCGCGAAACAGGCATCCCGGTCATAGCGGTTGATTATCGCATGGCTCCGGAAGCCCCCTTCCCCGCCGCACCGCAGGACAGTCTCGCCGCGACTCGCTGGGTTGCCGACAATCAGCAACAGCTCAAACTCAAGATCAGCGGATTGATCCCCTGCGGCGATAGCGCCGGCGGTAATCTTGCGTTAGTGGTCGGACAAATATTCGCAACCGAACCAGCGTCGGTTCCTGTCGTCGCCCAATTCCCCATCTACCCAGCGACCCGCATGGATGCAGAGGGTGGATCGATGGACGAATTCGCCGAAGGCTTTCTGCTCACCAAGGCGAGCATGGAATATTTCGACAGCCATTATGCGCCGAAGGACGATGACATTCACGTATCACCCTATCTCGGAGACCTTGCCAAATCGCCGCCAACGGTGCTGATCACCGCCGGTCTGGATCCGTTGCGCGATCAGGGACGCGATTATGCTGCCGATTTGATCCGCCACGGCGTGAACACGCATTTCATCGAAATGGCCGGCAATGTTCATGGCTTCATCAATCTCCGCAAGGCCGTGCCGTCAGCGCAGCAGGATGTCGACACAATGATTGCAGCCTGGAATACATTGCTCGCATCGCTGGAATCATAGAGCGGAACGCTTGCCGGAATTTGTCAGAATATCGGTAGCTTTTCCCTATTATTTGCAGCGGATGCAAATGGTTGAAGCCTGCATCAAGTGTAGCTTGGTTAGGCAGCGATAAATGCGCTATAAACGCCGCCAAACTTCTTGTCCTGTCGCGCTACAGGGATTCGTCTGACTTCTTCAGGGAAACCCGCGCAGCAGGACATTTTTGAAAGGCTTAGTAAAATCGATTATAGCAATCTCCCATACCGCCCTTGCGCCGGTATCATGCTCGCCAACCGGGAGGGCCAGGTATTCGTCGGCCAGCGACTGGACGCGGCCGACAGCCAATATCCCGACGCATGGCAAATGCCGCAAGGCGGGATCGACCAAGGCGAAAAAGCCGAAGCTGCAGCCTTGCGCGAACTGCGTGAGGAAACCGGTGTCGTCACTGACCTTGTCCAGATCATTGGCCGGAGCACCGAAGAATATCTTTACGACCTTCCGGACGAGTTGCTCGGCAAGATCTGGAAAGGCAAATATCGCGGCCAGCGGCAAAGCTGGTTCCTGATGCGCTTCACCGGCGAGGACGATCATATCGATATCCAGACCGATCAGCCCGAATTCAAAAACTGGAAATGGACCGATCCGCAAGGCTTGCCAGATTTGATTGTTCCCTTCAAAAGGGACCTGTATCGTGCGGTGTTGAAAGAATTTCTACCGCTGATTTAGTTCGAGTAAGCGAGATTTTCTATGTCCAGAACAGCCTCCGCAGTCGCAATCATCATTGCGGCCAGCATTTCCACGCCTGCCAATGCCGTACTACCGGCACCGGTTAAAGCAATGATCGACGCGGCCATTGCATCCGGCAACAAACAGGATGTTCAGGCTGTCGCAAAACTGGCGAAAGCCACTAATCCGGATGATCACGCCGAAATCGATGCCATCATGTCGAGCTTTAATAAGCAACTTGCAGCAAAAGCCGAAGCCGAGCTGCGCGAGAAACAAGAGGCCGGTTTCTTTGAACATTGGAAAGGCCAGGGGGAACTTGGAGGTTTTCGTTCAACCGGGAATACCAGCAATCTGGGTCTTTCCGGCGGCATCAAACTGGCCAAGGACGCCATAAAATGGCGTTTGAATTTTCTGGCGCGCGCCGACTATCAACGCAGTGCCGGCGTAACGACCCGCGATCAGTTGAGCGCAACCATCGAGCCCAATTACAAGTTCGACGAAAGCCTTTACGCTTATGGCCTCGCGCAATTTGAGCGGGACCGCTTTCAGGGATATTCTGCCCGCTACACCGTTTCAGGCGGACTGGGCTATGAGCTGGTCAAAACCAAAGACTTGCGGCTCGCTATCAAGGCAGGCCCTGCAATCCGGATAACCGACTTTGCTGACGGAGAGAGCAAAAGCAGCCTGGCCGCATTGGTTGGGCTGGACCTGGACTGGAAGATTTCCGACCATCTGAAATTTTCCCATGATGCCGGTGGTACTTATGCCAGCGATGCAAAAGGCTTCACTTCGGCCGTTGCCGTCATCGATAGTGACAACACAACATTCAATGCCACCTCAGCGCTTGACGCAAAGCTTCTCGGTTCACTTTCAGCACGCTTTTCCTATACGATAGAACATGAAACCAACCCTGCAGCTGGCAGTATCAAAACCGATACTCTCAGTCGCGCAACATTGGTCTATGACTTCTAAACGTCTGGAAAACGACGCCCGTTAGGGTGTTTCGGTATCCGGTTCTTCATCACCAACTTTTGGCTTTGGCGTAACCGCTTCGGCCGATAGGACCGGTTTCTTGTCTGCCAGTTTGATAGCAGACGCCAGCTGGTCATTCTGTGAGCAGCTCGACCGGCACAAGGTTTCAATCCGCGACAGGTTCACGCGGGCCTTTTCCAGCGCGCCCCGCTGGATGAGAGCCTCACCCTGCCCCGCCAGTGCATCAAGATTGTTCGGATCCAATATGAGAGCCTCGCGATACAGGCGGATCGCCTTGCCAGGCAGCTGCTGAACGCGGGCAATTTGTGCCAAAGCGATGAAGGCCGAACCATTGCGCGGATCGACGACCAGCGATGTTTCATAAAGGTCCGCTGCAAGATCGAGCTCGCCACGTTTCTGCGCGGCTTCACCCAATTGCATATATTCGACCGAGCGCTGCTTGATTTCTATATCGGCAGCCTGGCCGAAACTGGCGCTGGAAACAGTAACAAAAACAAGAGACAAGGCAATAACAGCCGGTGAAAAACGCATAATCAGCTCCAATAAACTCTCGCGACCATAGCCAGATTCACCTGCATGCTGGCTTAACATGATTTGCTTTCACAATTTTTCGAGGCACGTAAAATAAAAGCCATCCGTTCCGTCATGATGCGGTGAGAGAAGTGTGCCTTTACGATATGGGCGGCCAACCGGCAAATCAATCGATATTTCCTGCCATTGCGGATGGTTCTCGAGAAACTTGTCCGTCTGGTCACCGCCTTCTGCATCAAGAAGCGAGCAAACGGCGTAAACAAGCCTGCCGCCGGGCTTCACCATCTCGCTACCCAACTCCATCAGCCGCTGCTGCAATTCTGTCGTGTGATCGAGCCGCTTTGGCGACATCCGCCAGCGCAATTCGGGATTGCGCCGCCAGGTTCCAGTCCCGCTGCATGGCGCATCGATCAACACCAGATCGCAACTGGCTTTCAGATGGCCAAGCGATTCTATTTCATTGCCCGGTGCGAGCAAAATTGTCTCGATATTGCGGGCACTGGCTCTGCGCTTGCGGGGCTCTATCCGGCTCAACCGGCCGCGATCCGTGTCCGCTGCGATAATCTTGCTCTCCGGAGGCAGCATGGCCGCCAATGCGAGGGTTTTGCCGCCGGCTCCTGCACATAGATCGAGAACCAGAGCCGGCTTGGCAGCAGCGCCTGCCATCGCGATGGCCTGACTGCCGAGATCCTGAATCTCGATGGCGCCTTCGCGAAAGAGCGCCTTGTCTTCCAGCTGGCTTCCCGCCGGAAGCTCATAACCATGCGGCAAGGCCAAAGCGACTGCTTCCGGCCAGGCCGATTTGACTTCCATATCCGTTGAGCGATGCCCGTTGACCCGGACGTGCAGCGGCGCACGATCGAACAAGGGAGTTCGTTCGGTTTCGTCGATCAAACTGGCGAACCTGTCCGCCAGCCAGTCTGGAATCTGCGCACCGCTAGCGACCGGTTCACCTTCTGCAATCGCCGCAGGGCCATAATTTGAACCGCTAAAAAGCTCACGCAACTCGGGCTGTTCCGCCACCAGACCAAGCAAGGCCTGCCTGCCGCTTTCCGGCCGGTCTCCCCAGCGCCGGATGGCGGAATAGACCAGTTCGCGAATAGCGCGACGATCACCCGATCCGGCATAGCGGCGCTCTTTGAAGAATTTCTTCGCGATATTATCGGCAGACGCCCCATTGTCGCGCGCCGCGGCGATGATCCAGTCGAGCATCTCTATCGCGGCTTGCAGCCTTGCCGAAGGGGTCACTTGTCCATGCGATCGTCGGCGTCGAAACAATAATATACTATCCGTGCATCCGATCCATATTCCCTCTCGACCATCGTCTTGCGCTCGGAAGCGGATTCCTCACAACTTTCGAACGTCGAATAAACGTCATTCGTCCAAAGCGGTCTGGCATCCGTCTGCCCCGCAGGCCAGACAAACATCAGCAGCAATATTTTCGCCTCGATTATGAGATCCATGCAAAGCTCCTAACGCGTGGGATAATTTGGCGCTTCTCTGGTGATCGCTACGTCATGGACGTGGCTTTCCTGCAATCCGGCGTTGGTAATCCGGATGAACTCGGCCCGATCGCGAAGATCTTCGAGCGTCGCCGAACCGGTATAGCCCATGGCCGCTTTCACACCGCCGACCAGCTGATGAATGACATCGCGCGCAGGGCCCTTGAACGGCACCTGCCCTTCGATACCTTCCGGCACCAGTTTCATCTGGTCCTTGATATCCTGCTGGAAATAGCGGTCCGCCGATCCGCGCGCCATTGCGCCGACCGACCCCATGCCGCGATAGCTTTTGTAAGCACGGCCCTGATAGAGAAATGTCTCGCCCGGCGCTTCTTCGGTTCCGGCGAGCAGCGATCCGATCATCACGGCAGATGCACCGGCGGCCAGCGCCTTGGCAACATCGCCCGATGTCCGCAATCCGCCATCGGCGATGACCGGGATACCGGACTTCTCGGCTTCTTCCGCACATTCCATGATCGCGGTCAGCTGGGGAACGCCCACGCCGGCGACGACTCGAGTGGTACAGATAGAACCGGGTCCGATGCCGACCTTGATACCGTCTGCCCCTGCGTCGATCAGCGCGCGGGTCGCCGCAGCGGTGGCCACATTACCGGCAATGATCTGGGTATTGTTCGATCGTTTCTTGATATCTTCCACGGCCCGAGCAACCATCGCGCTGTGACCATGGGCGGTATCAACCACGATCAGATCACATTCTGCATCGATCAGCGCCTGGGTCCGCTCGAGTCCGCTTTCACCAACGGTCGACGCCGCCGCAACGCGCAAACGTCCGGTTTCGTCCTTGGTGGCATTGGGATAGGTGACCGCTTTCTCGATATCCTTGACCGTGATCAGGCCAACGCAGCGATAGTCATTGTCGACCACCAGCAATTTCTCGATGCGCCGCTGGTGCAACGTACGCCGCGCTTCTTCCTGACTTACCCCGGCCGGAACGGTCGCCAGATTGTCCTTGGTCATCAGCTCGGAAATCAGCTGTTTGGGATTTTCGGCAAAACGGACATCGCGATTGGTCAATATGCCGACCAGTTTGCCCGATTTCTCGACCACGGGAATTCCGGAAATCCGGTTCTGCTCCATGGTCGCCTGCGCTTCTGCAAGGGTTGCATCGGGTGCGATGGTGATCGGATTGACTACCATGCCGGATTCAAAACGCTTTACCTGCCGCACGGCAGCGGTCTGTTGTTCGACGGTGAGGTTGCGATGCAAAACACCAATGCCGCCCATCTGCGCCATGACGATCGCCATGTCCGACTCGGTCACCGTATCCATGGCGGATGAAAGAACCGGGATATTGAGCCCGATCAGCTTGGTCAGGCGGGTTTTTGTATTGGCCTGGCTCGGTACGATCTCGGAAGCGGCTGGCCGCAGCAGAACGTCGTCAAAAGTCAGTCCCAATCGAATTTCTTTATGTTTGCCTGACCTGCTCATTGTCGCCACTTTCCGATGTCTGAATTTGATTCTGTGGCGGCCCATGTAATCAGTTATCGGCTCCGCCGCTAGTGGCTAATCCGGGATATGTTGCGGTGGAGGAGAAATAACGGCCCAGCGCGACGTGAAAATTGGCGTCGGCAGCCGCTCCTGCCAGCATCAATCCCTCATTCACCTCATCGCTAACATCATGATAGGGCCCCTCAATATAGGCCTTGAGCCTGTCCTCGTCGGCGAAAGCGCTGGTAATCATATAGGCCGGAAGGCCGCGCTCCAGAAAAACATAGCCGTCCTGACGCTTGAGATAGGCATCCGATTTGCCGCTACGGTCAATCTCCCGCCCCTCTTGTGCGGCGAGCATCTCGATATCCTTGTCGAGCGCGGACTGGCCCAGACCGACAGCTGCAATTTTCTGCCCGTCGTCCGAAAGCGCGATGGTATCGGCGTTGAAAACCGCAACGAAATTTTCGAGTGCGATTGGCGGGTCGCTGACAAATGCCCGCGCACCAAGCAGGCCCTTCTCCTCGGCGGTGGTCGCCAGAAAATATATGTCCCGGTCATGATCTCCGCCGGACAGGCGCTTGGCCGTTTCGATCAGCAAAGAAATGCCGCTGGCATTATCCACTGCGCCATTGCAGATCCGGTCTTGCTCGGGCGCCAGCGGATCTTCCACCCGGCATATTCCGAAATGGTCCCAATGCCCCACGAACAGCACCGCCCCGTTCGCAGGACTGGTGCCGGGGATTTTTCCGATCACATTGTGCGACACATAGGATCGAACCCGGGTCCTGGCCGTCGCGTCCGCGCTCAGATCAAGGTCAAGCACCGAGATGGAAGCGGTCTCCTCCAGCAGCCTGTCGGCATCAAGTCCGGATTGCTTGATCAACTTCCTGAACTGGTCGAGGCTGATCACCCCTTCGAGCGCCGCATGATTTTCCGGATCAGCCAATGTCGTCGATCCTCGCTGATAGAAGCGCTGAAGTCGCGACCAGCGGTCCTGATCTTCAAGGATCGAAATCACCCCGACCGCGCCGGCCTGGATCAACTGCATTTTTCGAGTTCGAAAATCCGGCAACTCGTCCCTGTCTTCCGGTGGCGTGCTCGGCAGCACGACCAGCTTTCCCGCGACCGACGGGCTATCCTCTGCCGCCTCCGCATAGCCGGCAAAGACAACGGCCATATCGGCTTGCCGGAAGGAGGCCTCCCGGCCGCGCAAGATAAGCTCATCCTGTTGCAATCGCACCGCCCTGCCCGAAGCTGCAGCGGAGAAATCTATCCGGGAGCTCTCCGGCACACGCTCCACCAATGTCACCGGTTTGTACCAGCTGTCTTTTTCCCCTGCGGGCCTCAGCCCTGCCTCCGCCCATTGCGTGGCGATATAGTTGACGGTCTTGTTCTCGCCGACGGTTCCGGGCTGTCGCCCTTCAAACGCGTCACTCGCCAATATCTCGATATGCTTGAGCAGGTCAGCCTCGCCAATCGCCTCCGCGCGTGCCGCGCCGGAGAAAAGCAGACCCGATAAAATGAAAGCGGCAATGAAACGCATTGTAACAGCAACCCTTTTTCCAACCCGAATAATTCGCTTTTTCCTTGGCATTATCCCGCAAATAATCAATGACAATGAGACGGTTCGCAAGGGAGAATGGAAATGGGCGTTTCACTATTATTATTGGTGCTATTGGTCACCATCATCTATCTTTTTGCGAGCATCAAGATCGTCCGCCAGGGCTATCATTATACAATCGAATATTTTGGCCGTTTCACGACGACCGCCCAGCCGGGATTCAATTTCTATCCGGCGTTTCTCTACCGCGTCGGCCGCAAGGTCAACATGATGGAACAGGTGCTTGATATTCCGGGCCAGGAAATCATCACCAAGGACAATGCGATGATCTCCACCGACGGCGTGGTGTTCTTCCAGGTGCTCGACGCAGCCAAGGCCGCCTATGAGGTCAATGATCTCTACAACGCGATCCTCAACCTCGTCACCACCAACCTGCGCACCGTGATGGGTTCGATGGACCTTGATGAAACACTCTCCAAGCGCGACGAGATCAACGGCCGGCTGCTGACCGTGATTGACGATGCGACGACGCCCTGGGGGATCAAGATCACCCGGGTCGAGATCAAGGACATCCGTCCGCCGCAGGATATCATCAACGCGATGGCCCGACAGATGAAGGCAGAACGTGAAAAACGCGCCAACATCCTCGATGCCGAAGGCGCACGCGCTTCCGAAATCCTGCGCTCCGAAGGCGAGAAGCAGGGCCAGATCTTGCAGGCTGAAGGCCGCAAGGAAGCAGCCTTCCTCGACGCAGAAGCCCGCGAACGTGAGGCTCAGGCCGAAGCAAAAGCAACCCAGATGGTGTCCGAGGCGATTGCCGGCGGCAACGCACAGGCGATCAACTATTTTGTCGCTCAGGATTATGTGAAGGCAGTCGAAAAATTCGCTACGTCGCCGAACGCCAAAACCATATTATTCCCGATAGAAGCCACGCAGCTGATCGGAACATTGGGCGGCATTGGCGCTTTGGCCAAAGAAGCACTCGGCGAAAATACCCAGATGTTTTCACCACCCGCGCGCAAAGGTCCTTTCGACAACAAGGACAAGTGAGGCGAAGAGAAAGCAGAGCATAAGCAATGGATGACTTCACGATCAGCAACCCGGAATATGTCTGGCTGGGCCTAGCCGCGCTGCTTGCGCTGGCGGAGCTGTTCGTGCCCGGCGTCTTCCTGATCTGGGTGGCGGCAGCAGCGGCTGTGACCGGAATCCTGTCGCTGTTCATCGACATGACCTTTGCCGGTCAGCTGACCGTATTTGGCCTGTCGACGATAGCCGCGGTGCTCGGCGGGCGGCGCTGGTATCTGACGCACAATGTCGAAAGCGAAAGCCCGCTGCTCAACAACCGTTCGGCGCAACTGGTCGGACGGACTGTAACCGTTGTGGAGGCGGTTTCTGCCACCAGCGGACGGGTGAAGGTCGCCGATGGCGAATGGAAAGCCAAAGGGCCGAACATGAAAAAAGGGACCGTTGCAAAGGTTGCAGCGGTAGAAGGCGGTGTCCTCCGGCTGGAAGCGCTGGAAGACACCGCAATATTGGAATCCAAACCTATTTCTTGAAGAAACCCTTGGCCATATTGGTAATGTCGTTGAGCGGATTGCCATCGCCATCGCGATCCAGAAATCCGGTGACCTTGCCCAGTATACCGTCATCGCCGGTCAGCTTGTCCATCAGACTTCCCTCGCCATCAAGTCCGGCTTTTTCTGCCAGTGCCGGCAACAGGCCTTTGAGCTTTTCGGCATCAACACCAGCTTCGGCGGCGGCTTCCTTGACTGCGGTCATCTTGTCGGTGCTGCCGTCGCGCAATTTTGCGAACAGCGCCTCACCGCCCTTTTTGGCTTCCTCCGCCGTCATTCCGGCTTTTTCCGCAATGTCGTCGATACTGAAATTCTCAGGCAGCATATCCATGATTTTTTCGAGCATGCTCATAATTTATATCCTTCAATAAAAGTCGGTTTAGCGGACCAGTTTGCCGGCCATGCCGATGATGTCATCCAGAGGATTGCCATCGCCGTTCAGGTCGAGCATCGAGGCGATACCGCCAAGACCTCCCGAAGACGCCTTGCTGCCGCCGCCGAGCAAACCGCCGATCAGGCCGCCCAGTCCGCTGCCGCTACCGGCGCTGTCCGAGCTTTCCTTGGCCATATATCCGGCCACCATCATCGCAACGACCGGCAGCATTTTCTTGAGCAAATCACTGCTGATCCCCGTCTGCTGTTCTGCGCCGGCTGCGACGGTCCGGCTGACTTCCTTGGAACCGAATATCTGGCCGAGCACTTCATTGCCCTTGTCCACCGGCGTGGGCTGCGTACCCAGCACGCTGTCGAGCAGTCCGCCACCACCGAGCTGACCGAGCAATCCGCCTAGCCCGTCGAGGCCGCTTGGTTGCGCCTGGGTCGTCTTCTTGAAGCCGCCCAATATGGCAGGCAGCAATGCTGCGGCGCCCGCTTGTGCGACGCTTTCGTTGACACCCAGTTCCTTGGCCATCGTGCCGATGCCACCCGACTGCTGCAACATATCCATAATATTCATCGTCGCTCTCCTTCATTGCCATGACGGCATGGTTCGATTCTTTACTTGTCAGGACCTTAGCATATTTTCGCGACAGAAACCGGCCAATCCGCGGATTTACGAGTGTTTACACATTGGGGATGGCGGATAAGCGTCGTTGCCGGAGAGCGGCAATTGACTCCGCACCGGCTAGCACCGAGATATCTATTCAAGGGCGCGGTCACGTGAAAGCGGAACGCAAGGCCCCTAATATATAAAGGAACAAGACATGAGCATTTTCGGAAAAATCAAGAACGCGATTTTTGGCGGCGAAGCCAAAGCAGCAGAACCCGAAGTCAAAGCTGCACCGGTTGCAGCAGCCCCGACTGAACGAGCGGCGATCAGCGAAGTAGACGTTGCCTCACGGCTCGACAGCATCCCGGGCTCGGACAAGCTCAACTGGCGCACTTCGATTGTCGACCTGATGAAACTCGTCCAGATCGATGCCAGCTATGGCAACCGCAAGGAACTGGCGCAGGAACTCGGCAACAGCGACTATAGCGGGTCTGCGGAAGACAATATCCTGCTGCACAAGCAGGTCATGAACAAGATCGCTGCAGCCGGCGGCATCGTTCCGGCTGAACTGAAAGACTAATCATCTGGACGACAAGTCCGTTTGAAATTAGGCGGGGGCTGTGAGCGATCATAGCCCCCTTCTTTTTGCAGAAGCCCCGAAAGGCTGTCGCCGCTGCCCGAGACTGGTTGGCCTGCGGAAATCTTTGCGCAAGGACCATCCGGACTGGTGGAACGCACCCGTCCCCGCCTTTGGTGACCCGAAGGCATGGCTCGCCGTGGTAGGCCTCGCGCCCGGCACAGAAGGCGCCAACCGGACCGGCAGACCGTTTACCGGCGACGCCTCGGGCGAGATGCTATTCGCCACTTTGACCAAATTCGGATTTGTCGATGGTGTGTTTGCCAATGCCCCTACCGACGGGATCACCCTGAACGGCGCAATCATTCTCAACGCCGTCAAATGCCTGCCGCCGGAGAACAAGCCGACTGGCGCCGAGATCAGCAATTGCCGACCTTATCTCGCGAAGACGTTGGACGGATTGCCAGATCTGAAAATCATCCTGGCACTAGGCAGGGTCGCTCACGAGAGCATCATTCGCCTGTCCGGCGCAAAGCTCGCAGACCATAAGTTCGCCCATGGCGCAAAGCACGAGCTACCCGATGGCCGCACCCTGATCGACAGCTATCACTGCAGCCGGTATAATGTGAATACACGGCGGTTGACAGTGGAGATGTTTGAGGAAGTGTTCGAGCAGGCGGCCTATTTATCCTCGGCCAACCGCCCATAAAGCTCCGGACGCCGGTCCCTGAAAAATCCCATGCCAGCGCGGTGCTTGCGCGCCTGATCGAGATCGAATGATGCTGTCAGAACGCCGGTTTCCTGCGAGCCATATTCCGTCACCAGATCACCCCATTCATTGGTGATGAAACTGTGTCCGTAAAAGGCCTGCTCCTCTTCGACACCGATGCGGTTGCTCGCGACCACCGGCATGCAATTGCTCACGGCATGGCCCTGCATCGCCCGCCGCCACATCCGGCTGGTGTCTAGGTCTGCGTCATAAGGTTCCGAACCGATCGCAGTGGGATAGAAGAGGACTTCCGCGCCCATCAGTGCCATTGCCCGTGCGGTCTCCGGATACCATTGATCCCAGCAGATGCCGACGCCGATCCGGGTGCCGAACACGTCCCAGATCTTGAAACCTGAATTGCCGGGGCGAAAGTAGAATTTTTCCTCATAACCGGGACCGTCGGGAATATGGCTTTTGCGATAGACGCCCATGATCTCGCCATCGGGATTGATCATCGCAAGGCTGTTATAATGATGCGGTCCGTCGCGTTCGAAGAAACTGGCGGGGATGGCAACGCCATATTGCCTGGCGAGCTTCTGCATGGCGAGCACCGGGGTGCTCTCGCCCACTGGCTGGGCCAGAGCGAATAGCGCCTCGTCCTCGGTCTTGCAGAAATAGGGACCGGCAAACAGCTCGGGGGGCAGGATGATCTGCGCGCCCTGCTCCGCCGCTTCGGCGATCAGGCCGCTGACGGCATAGATATTTGTCTGTTCATCGCCGCCCAGGGGCAGCTGCAGGGCTGCTACGGATATATTGGTCATAGCAGCCCCATTAGCGGCTTAAGGGCGCTTCTTAAACAATAATGTCATCCGGTCGGATTCACCGATAGCTTCATATTTGGCTTTGTCGGTATCGCCTGACGACAGCACCGGCGGCAAAGTCCACACGCCGCCTGGATAATCGGACATATCAGCCGGATTGGCGTTGATTTCGGATTGGCTGACCAGTTCAAAACCGTTCAGTTCGAACAGGGCTACGACCGACCCCTGTTTCAGATAGCCTTTCGAGCCGTTGGACATGGCGTAGGAGGCATCCTTCTTGGCGCGGTGCTGGACAATCCCGACCATGCCGTCATCGGCTAGCATGTCGCGCAAGGCGCGGAGTTCGGAGTCGGCCCGGCTGCCGTTGAGCATGCCGTGCAAGGAGCGGAAGATCAGTATCCGGTCGACCTTGCCCTTCATCTCGTCCGGCATTTCGTCGCTTTCGAAGGCGAGTATCTTGCCGGCATCAACGCCTGTCCACTTGGCTGCTGTCGCCGGGAAACTCTCAGGCCAGCCCTTGGTCCGTGCTTCGCGGGCACGATCCGGAAAGCTGCTGTCGGAACTGTCGGCGTTGATCGCAACATATTGCCCGCTAGCGGCCAGATAGGGCGCCAACACGCGCGTATACCAGCCACCGCCGGGTCCATATTCGACGACGGTCTGCCCGGGTTTGACGCCAAAGAAAGCAAGCGTCTGTGCAGGATGGCGATAAACATCGCGGGCCTTGTCGTCGGCGCGTCGATTATGCGACAATACCGTCTGCAGGCCGGCATCGGTCATCGCAGCACCATTTTTTGCCTGTTGGTCGGCAGCCGCCGGAACGGCCGTTCCCAGCATTGCCAGCGCGGCGCTCGCCATCAGTAATTTTTTCATCATCTTGTTCCTCTAAAATAGTCGGGATCTGTTCTTCCTGCCTGCTAGTCTATGCGAAGATAGCCCGGACTCAATATGTTTTATAGAGCCCTATCCATAGACGGTCTATATTGCATCAGGACGTCTGGCCTCGGGTATAATTCGTCAAAAGGCACGGAATTTCCAGTATCCTGCACAATCCGGACATGTTTCCGGCCAAGTTTCCGCGGCTCGTCAACGCCGCAACTATGCGCGATCACCTCCACTTCGTGGACAATATTCCTGCAGTAATTAGCGACTTTCACTTTCTTGTCCTGCGGATCGAGACCGCGCTGCAGGCGCGGATTGTGGGTGGTAATCCCGGTCGGGCAGCTATTCTTGTTGCATTTCAGCGACTGGATACAGCCGAGCGAAAACATGAACCCGCGCGCTGTGTTTACGAAATCGGCGCCCGCACAAATTGCCCAGGCGGCGCTGGACGGTGTGATCCGTTTGCCCGAGGCGATAATCTTGATCCGGTCGCGCAAGCCATAGCGGTGGAAGATATCGGATAGCATCGGCAGGCTTTCCTTCAACTGCAATCCGACATTGTCCATCAGCGGCATTGGCGCTGCACCTGTGCCGCCATCCCCTCCATCCAGCGTGAAAAAGTCCGGAGCACTCTCGATCCCGCGCTCGTGGATGGCTTCGCACAATTGCTCGAGCCAGCCATAAGCACCGACCACAGCCTTGATACCAGTCGGCTTGCCGGTCACTTCCCGTACGTGGTGGATGAAATCGAGCAATTGATCGACGCTGTTGATCTCGGGATGGCGGTTGGGCGATATACTCGGCTGCCCCTCGGTTATGCCGCGGATTTCCGCGATCATCCGGTTCACCTTCTCGCCAGGTAATATCCCGCCCTTGCCTGGTTTGGCGCCTTGCGACAGCTTTATCTCGAACATCCTGACCTGTTCGTGCGCAGCGACCGCTCGCAGCTTGTCATCGCTCAGACTGCCATCCGCATCGCGCACGCCATATTTCGCGGTGCCGATCTGGAAAACAATATCGCAGCCCCCTTCCAGATGAAAAGGCGACAGACCGCCCTCCCCTGTATTCATCCAGCAACCCGCCATTTTTGCACCGTGTGAAAGCGCCTGAACCGCAGGAACGGACAAGGCGCCGAAGCTCATCGCGGAGATATTGAAGAAGGATGTGGCTTCGTAAGGATGTCTGGAATATTCCCCGATGACACATGTCGTGGTTTCCGCTGCATCGGTCTCAAGCGTCGGAAATGGACAATTGACAAAAATCGCCGTGCCGGCGGGATCCAGATTCTTGGTCGATCCGAATGCAATCGTATTGTCCATGCCTTTACCGGCCCGTGTCACCCATTCCCGTTCGGCCCGATTGAACGGCATTTCTTCCCGATCCATGGCGAAGAAATATTGCCGGAAAAATTCACCAAGAGTGGAGAAAATATGACGAAAGCGGCCAATAACCGGATAGTTCCGCCGCACTGCATCCTGCTTCTGCGTGATATCGATAATGAACAGGATAACGACAGCGGCCATTCCCAGCCCGAGCAGCAGGATAAAAATATAGGTCAGTGCGCTCAATACGCTCAGAATTCCGTCCGTCATCAATCGTCCTCTCAACTGGTAGAAGCTTGCGCCGTCCAGACAGAGGTTCGCTCAAATCAGCAATCGGGTTACGCTTGCTGCGGAATCTGTTGAGAAATGCAGTGGAAACTGCCGCCGCCGCGGAGCAGCGCTTTGCTGGACAGGCCAATCACCTTGTGATCAGGAAACAGCGCGGCGATCTTGTCGACCGCCTTGCTGTCGTTTGCAGCCCCATATTGGGGAACCGCCACAACCGTATTACCGATATAGAAATTCATATAGCTGGCCGGCGCGATGTCACCGTCGACTTCATATCGCCCCGCCGATGGCAAGCGCACGACCTGCAAGCCCGATGAAGCGGCTCGCGCTGCTGCATCGTCAAAGATCGCTTCGTTGGGATCATCCGATTGGTCTGCTTGCGGGATTGCGACCGTGCCAGGTGCAACGAAACGGGCGAGATTGTCGACATGGCCATCGGTATGGTCGGCAGCCAGCCCGTCTCCGAGCCAGCAGATATCCTGCACCGCCAGAGCATCGCGCAACCGTTCGGCAACCTGCTCTTTACCAAACCGGTCATTGCGATTGGAGTTGAGCACGCATTGCGCAGTCGTGATCAGTCGGCCAGCGCCATCGCCATCGATAGCGCCTCCTTCCAATATCCAGCCTTGGTCGCTGACCGGCAGGTCGAACCGCCTCGCCAGCCGCTCGCCGATATCCTGATCACCGGCCATTTCATATTTGCCGCCCCAGCCGTTGAAGCGAAAGTTCCGGCCATCAAGGCCCTTCTGGCCCGCTACAAAAACCGGCGCGCTATCGCGCAGCCAGACATCGCCAAAGGGTTCGACAACCACGTCCACGCACGACTGGACCAGTCCGCGCGCGACATCTGCGTCCGCAGTATCACGGCAAACGAGAACAACTTTCTCGCCAGCGCCGTCATCCGCTACCGCATTGGCAAAGGCCGCCACTTCGCGTTGCGCCGCCTCCCGGCCCACCGGCCATTCCGCCGGATCGCCGGGAAAGCCGATCCATACCGCCTGATGCGGTTCCCACTCTGCGGGCCATCTCGTCATGCGTGTCGTCCGGAATCAGTTGCCGGCGCGGCTTTTGTCCCGCGTTGCACGGAATTCGTCGCCATCGTTCCAGTTCGGCCAGTCTTCGGTCATTGCCAACATCCGCGCGACGGTATAATAGATCTTCAGATCGCCCATCACGCCGTCCCAGTTCCAGTTCGGATCATATTCGTCCTTCGGGCCATGATAGCGGTTTTCGGTATAGTCTTTCGAAATCGCTTCACCGGCTTCCCGGCCACCGTCGACGAGATCCTCGCCGCCTTCGAAATAGATCATCGGCACGCCAAGCTTAGCGAAGCTGAAATGATCGGAACGATAATAGAATCCCTTCTCCGGTGTCGGTTCGGCTTCGGCCACGCGGCCATCCCCGGTCAGTGCCGCTTCAAGATAGCGATCCAGCCCGGATTTCCCTTTACCGACCACAATCACATTCTTGGCGGGTCCGGCCATGCCGAACGCATCCATGTTCACGCCGCCAACGGTCTTGCTAAGCGGATAGATCGGATTTTGCGCATAATAAGCCGAACCCAGTAGACCAGACTCCTCGGCGGTTACGGCAAGGAAGATAATGCTGCGATCCGGCGCGCCGGCTTTGACATGGGCTTCCGCCAGAGCGACCAACGCCGCCGTACCGGTAGCATTGTCGACCGCACCATTGCAGATATCATCGCCATCGGGTGCCGGCTTGCAGCGACCGAGATGGTCCCAATGCGCGGTATAGATCACATATTCGTCGGGACGGGTCTTGCCCTTCAAAATACCGACAACATTCTTGCTGTCGGTTTTCTTAATGTCATTCTCGAGCGAAGCGGATGCTTTCAGTTTCAGGTCAATCGCCTTGAAACCCTTTTTCTTCGCCGCCGCCATTTGCGCGGTCAGGTCATGCCCGGCTGCCGCAAAAATCTTGGCCGCAGCATCCTTCTGGATCCAGCCGTTCAATTTGGTCTGGTCCGCGCCGCCATTGGCCGACTGGGCGTAAAATTGTTCTCCGGTCCAACTCGACTCGACAACATTCCAGCCGTAAGCTGCCGGATCGGTATCATGGATGATCAAAGCCGCCGCAGCGCCCTGCCGTGCCGCTTCTTCATATTTATAGGTCCAGCGCCCGTAATAGGTCATCGCCCGGCCACCAAATTCGCCTTCAAGGCTTTCGGTGCCGAAATCGGGATCATTCACCAAGATAACGACGGTCTTGCCTTTGACATCGACCCCGGCATAATCGTTCCAGCCGCGCTCGGGAGCGTTGATGCCATAGCCGACAAACACCATGTCACTACCGGCAACGTCGATCTTCGGCTGCTCCTGATAACTCGAGACGACATAGTCACTGCCAAAAGCAAAAGACAAATCGCTCTTTCCGCCGCTGATTTTCAGGGGAGACATGTTTTTCGAGGTAATCCCGACCAGCGGTACATCCTGGAACCAGCTATCGCCATTGCCCGGCTCCAGTCCGGCTTCGGCAAATTTCTTGGTCAGCAGCGCAAGGGTTTTCTCCTCGCCCGGCGTGCCGGGTGCCCGGCCTTCATAGGCGTCAGAAGAAAGCTCTTCAGTGATCGACTTCATTGTCTCGACCGACAATTCGGGTGCCGCGATTTCGGGCAGCGCGACAGCGGCATCGCCTTCATCAATTTTCGTGCAACCGGCCAGTACCAGCGATGGCGCCAGCAACGCCCAAAGCGATCGTTTCAACATATAGCTATCCTTCTAAAATTCTCTGTTTCAAAAAACATTAGCTGCTCAATGCCAGACGCGTTTCAGCAAGGCAAGAAGCGAACGGTTCACCCATCGCGTTACCATCCATCGCAGCACGGGAAAGATATGGAACGCGAAAAAAAAGGGCCGCTCGTTGGAGCCGCCCTTTTTCGTAAATATCGTTGAAAACAATCAGCGCGAATAGAATTCGACGACCAGATTGGGTTCCATTGTCACCGGATAAGGTACTTCATCCAGTGTCGGGATGCGGACATAGGTTACCTTGTCCGTGCCATCTGGCGTAACATATTCAGGAATATCACGCTCTGGCAGGCTCTGCGCTTCGATAACGAGCAGCATTTCCTGTGCCTTGGCACTCAGAGAGATCACGTCGCCCGGTACAACCTTGCGCGATGCAACATTACATTTGACGCCGTTTACCCGGATATGTCCGTGGCTCACGAGCTGACGGGCAGAAAAGATGGTCGGCGTGAATTTGGCGCGATAGACAACCATATCGAGACGCTGCTCGAGCAGGCCGATCAGATTCTGGCTGGTATCGCCTTTCATCGCTGCGGCTTCTTTATAAGCGCGACGGAACTGCTTTTCCGTCACATCGCCATAATAGCCCTTGAGCTTCTGCTTGGCGCGCAACTGGATACCGAAGTCGGAAAGCTTGCCCTTGCGACGCTGACCGTGCTGGCCTGGGCCATAGTCGCGACGATTGACAGGAGATTTGGGACGACCCCAAATATTCTCGCCCATACGGCGATCGAGCTTATATTTGGAACTGGTACGTTTGGTCATATGAATGACTCCTCATTTGCTGTTTCTAAGTCTTCCCGGAACGCACCATCAAAACCTTGATTTTGATGCGGCCACCGCTTCACCGGGGTGCGGAGCCAATTGCAAGAGCGGGCCTATGGCGAGCAAAGCTGCGATTGTCAACATCGTTAGGCCGCGAAAATCTTGCCAATATGACTGGCAGGTCTCGACTCTCTGTCTCGTGATGATTAATGGGCTGGCATGAATGATCCCAAGCCCTTGCCGCCCATGGAAACCATGACCGATGTCCGCGAACAAGTGGACCGTATCGACTCGGAAATCATCGCTCTGATGGCCCAGCGTTTTGCCTGCATGGATGCAGCCGCCCGGATCAAACAGGATCGCAACGTCGTGCGTGATGAAGCGCGCAAGGCGGCTGTTCTTCAGAATGTCAAACATCTGGCAGAAGAAGCCGGGATTCCGGTCCCGACGATGGCCGCGATCTGGGAAATGCTGGTGGAAACATCGATCAGCTACGAATTGCAGAAATGGGACCAGCTGCGCAAATAGCGCCTGTCATCAGGGCTTTTCAGCTTTATCCTTGCGTGGTGGCCGTTCCAGCGAAGATATAACCCCACGCCAGGTCTTGACCTCTTCATTCGTCCATGCCGGTTTGGTCAGCATATTGCGAAGCGTCACTTTCGTCGCTCCAGCCCGTTCCGCCGGATAGAAATAGCCGTTCTTGTCCAGCGCCCGCTCGAGATGTTCATAAAACATATCCAGCTCTTTCTGCGGAGCCGGTTCAGCCAGTTTCTTTTCCAGCGTCGGCTGGACATTGGCGACGCTGTCCATTTTGGATATTTCATAAGCCACAAGGATGACCGCCTGGGCCAGATTGAGCGATCCGAATTCCGGATTGATCGGTACCGTAATGATCTTGCGGGCCAATTCGACGTCGACAACTTCCAGACCCGCCCGTTCCGGTCCGAACAATATCGCGCATTTGCCGCTCGCTTGCGCCATGTCTTCGGCCGCTTCCCAAGGTGTAAGCACCGTCTTGGTCATCCCCCGCTTGCGGACGGTTGTTGCATAGACATGAGCGCAGTCAGCCACCGCCTCGGCGGTAGTTTCAAAGACCTGCGCCTGTTCCAGAACCAGATCCGCGCCGGAAGCCGATGGGCCGGCATCCGGATTGGGCCAGCCGTCCCGCGGCTTGACAATGCGCATCTCGGTCAGGCCAAAATTCAGCATCGCCCTTGCGGCCTTGCCGATATTTTGACCGAGCTGCGGGTTCACCAATATGATTGCGGGCTGGTTGCTCACGCTCCGTCGACGTCTTTCACGCTCCGGGCAAATTCTTTGAAATCCTTGGCCTCGGTGAAATCCTTGTAGACCGAAGCAAAGCGGATATAGGCGACGCTGTCGAGCGCCTTCAGGCCGTCCATCACCATTTCACCAATTCGCTTGGAAGGAATTTCGGTTTCGCCGCTAGTTTCCAGCTGGCGCTGGATGCCCGAAACGAGCTGATCCATCTGCTCCTGCGCCAGACCGCGTTTGCGGCAAGCGAGGGATACCGACAGATCGATCTTCGACCGGTCAAACGGTTCCTTGCGGTCCTCGCTTTTGACCACCGTTATTTCACGCAACTGCACGCGTTCAAAGGTCGTGAACCGCGCGCCACAGCCTTCGCACTGACGCCGGCGTCTGATCGTTGTATTGTCCTCGGTCGGACGGCTGTCTTTGACCTGGCTGTCGTCATGGGCACAAAAAGGGCAACGCATGTTATGCTGTTCCGATCAATCCTGGTAAATCGGGAAACGGTCGCAAAGCGCCTGTACCCGCTCACGCACATCTGCTTCGATCCCAGGATCACCGCCCTCGCCTTTTTCGCGCAGCCCGTCCAGCACATCCGCGACCATATCGCCAATGAGTTTAAACTCTGCCGGACCAAAGCCGCGGGTCGTACCGGCGGGCGATCCGACCCGGATACCGCTGGTTTTCATCGGTGGCTGTGGATCATTGGGGATGCTGTTCTTGTTGCAGGTGATCCCTGCCCGTTCGAGCGCTTCATCGGCATCACGACCGGTGATTCCCAGAGGTGATAGGTCGATCAGCGCGAGGTGGGTGTCCGTACCGCCAGCCACCACGTCGGCGCCGCGTTCTTTCAGCGTTGCAGCCAGAATTTTCGCATTTTCAATCACCGCAGCGCAATAGCTGGTGAATTCGGGACGGAGTGCTTCGCCAAAGGCAACCGCTTTGGCAGCGATCACATGCATCAACGGGCCGCCCTGGAGACCAGGGAAAACCGCAGAATTGATTTTCTTGGCAATGGCTTCGTCGTTGGTCAATATCATGCCGCCGCGCGGTCCGCGCAGGGTTTTGTGGGTCGTGGTGGTGACGACATCGGCATAGCCCAGCGGACTGGGGTGCAGGCCGGTGGCAACCAGTCCGGCGAAATGCGCCATGTCGACCATGAACAAGGCTCCGACGGCGTCGGCAATCGCGCGGAATTTGGCAAAATCAATGTGGCGCGGATAGGCGGAACCACCGGCGATGATCAATTTCGGCTGATGTTCTCGGGCGAGCGCTTCGACTTCTTCATAGTTGATCAGATGATCGTCATCATTCACGCCATATTGGATTGCGTTGAACCATTTGCCCGACTGGGCCGGCTTGGCGCCATGGGTCAGATGGCCTCCGGCATCCAGCGACATGCCCAGAATGGTGTCGCCCGGCTTGACCAGCGCGAGCATCACCGCGCCATTGGCCTGCGCTCCGGAATGCGGCTGCACATTGGCAAAGCCGCAATCAAACAACTGCTTGGCGCGTTCGATCGCCAGTGTCTCGACCGCATCCGACGGCGCGCAGCCCTGATAATAGCGGCGTCCGGGATAGCCTTCGGCATATTTGTTAGTGAAGACAGAGCCCTGCGCCTGCAGCACCGCCTTGGAAACGATATTTTCAGAAGCGATCAGTTCGATCTGGTTCTGCTGACGTGCCAATTCGGAATTGATCGCTCCGGCAACCGCCGGATCACTTTCATCCACCGAAAAGTCAAAGAAACCGGTCTGTCTGACATCCTGTATATCGGCAACGTTGCTCATGCGCTTAATCCTTCAACTTGGGGGGCGGACAATTTATCGACCCGGCGCTGATGCCGGTCGCCGCCAAATGGGGTTTTCAAAAAGATGTCGAGACAGTCTTTTGCGATTTCGATGCCGACCAGCCTTGCGCCCATGGCGATCACATTTGCGTCATTATGTTCCCGCGATAGTCTGGCTGACAGACTTTCGGAAACCAGCGCGCAGCGACAGGCGGGATTGCGGTTGACGGCGATCGAGATGCCGATACCCGAACCGCAGAGCGCTACGCCCCGTTCGGCGCGGCCCGATGCCACTTCGGCGGCCAGTTTATAGCCAAAATCGGGATAGTCGACGCTGTCGCCGGTCATCGGCCCGAGGTCCGTAACATCATGGCCTGCGTCATTCAGCCAGTCGACCAGAGCGGCCTTCATATCCAGAGCGGCATGATCAGAGGCAATAGCGATGCGCATGGGCATTTCCTGTAGCGAGAATCGGATGGCCGCTATTTAGTAGACAGCGCCCCGATAGGCCACCGAATATTTGACGCGGCGCAAAGCCGTCAAAGGCCGGCTGGCGACGCCGTCAGATTTCCATCTGGCTCCCGAGCTCTACCACCCGGTTGGTGGGCAGCTTGAAAAACTCCATTGCGGTCGCAGCGTTGCGCAACATCCAGGCAAAGAGCTTCTCTCGCCAGACCATCATCTCGGGTTTTTTCGACGGCAGCAAGGTCTGGCGCGACAGGAAAAAGCTTGTCGTCATCATGTCGAATTCCATGCCGCAGCCCTTCACCGCTTTCAGAGCCTCGGGCACATCGGTTTCCTGCATGAAGCCAAAATGGAGAATGAGACGATAGAAACCGTTGCCAAGATCCTTCACTTCGCAGCGTTTGTTGGCGTCGACCGTCGGAACATCGTTGATGTTGACGGTGAGAATGACCACCCGTTCATGGATGACCTTGTTATGCTTGATATTATGAAGCAGCGCCGATGGTACGCCAGCGGATGAGGACGCCATGAAAATGGCCGTTCCGGGGACCCGGGTAGCGCTGTTGGCGGCTGATTTCGTGAATATCTCGATCGGCATGGCCGCTTCCGCCATGTTTTTACGCATGATCTGGCGCCCTTTGGCCCATGTCGTCAGGATGATGAAAGCGACACCGCCAACGGCCAGCGGGAACCAGCCGCCATCGGGAACCTTGGTCAGGTTCGCCGCGAAATAGGCGCCATCGACAATGAAGAAAACGGCCAGCAGCGGAATGGTAATCCACAATTTCCATTTCCAGAGAACCACCATCACGATAGCCAGCAAGCAGGTGTCGATGAACATCGCGCCGGTAACCGCTATCCCGTAAGCCGAGGCCAGATTGCTCGAACTCTGGAAGGTCAGCACCAGCAGGATCACCGCAATCATGATCGCCCAGTTGACGAAGGGGATATAGATCTGGCCCGCTTCCGACGCGCTGGTGTGCTTGATCGTCAGACGCGGAATAAAGCCGAGCTGGATAGCCTGGTGCGTCACCGAGAAAGAGCCCGAAATAACAGCCTGGCTGGCAATGAATGTCGCCATGGTCGCCAGTATCACGAGCGGCAGACGAAGCACTTCCGGCGCCATGATGAAGAACGGGCTTTTGATCGCTTCGGTCGCGCCCACGGCATCCAGAGACAGGATCATCGCGCCCTGGCCGAAATAATTGCACAGCAAAGCCGGCATCACGAAACCATACCAGGCAACCCGCATCGGCTTTTTGCCGAAATGGCCCATGTCGGCAAACAGGGCTTCGGATCCGGTAACCGCGAGAACAACAGAGCCGAGGGCCAGAAACGCCTTCACCCCGTCGGTGATGAAAAACTGGACGGCATACCAGGGATTGAAAGCGAACAGAATCGAAGGATGCTGGATAATCTGGATGATGCCCAGCGTGCCGATGACGGCAAAATAAACGAACATCACCGGCGCGAACAGCGCGCCGATTTTGGCGGTACCGCGGGACTGGATCAGGAACAGCATTACCAACAGGGTGAGCGCGATCGGAATGACGAGATGGCCCAATCCGGGCTGCACGACGGCGAGACCTTCGACCGCCGACAGAACCGAAATAGCCGGCGTGATCATGCTGTCGCCGTAAAACAGCGCCGTCGCGAATACGCCGAGCAATATCGCCAGCCAGCCATATTTTGATCGTCGCATCACGCCGGATATCAGCGCCACTAGTGCCAGGCTGCCGCCCTGCCCCTTGTTGTCCGCGCGCATGGTGATGCTGACATATTGGATCGTCACAACCAGCGTCATCGACCAGAAAATCAGGCTGACCACACCGAGAACATGGATACGGTCCAGTTCCAGCGGGTGGGCACCGATAAACGTTTCGCGAAACGCGTATAGCGGGCTTGTACCAATGTCACCGAACACGATCCCGATCGCGCCTGCGGCAAGCTTGGCTATGGCAGTGTTTCGCTGTGGCGACCCGTGCGTTTGCACCGTGCTGCCTGACGATTCTGCACTTTCGGTTTGTTCTGCAGACATTGGTTAGCCGTTAAGGCGATACCCCGATCAATTTGGACACAACAAGCTATTTACTGGCATTCGTGTCAGCAAGCGCGCGCGATTAGCACGGGCCATTAGCGGGTGCAACAAAGCGACGGGCAGCTAATATCAACTCGTTCATATCACAAGGTTTTTTACTGCTCAGTTGGCAATCCGGGCTCGACGGGGAGCGATGGTTGGATCTTTTCCATCGTCGCCAGTCGCGACTCGAGATCCGCTCGCCACGGGGCATCTTCGCTGCTCCGGGCCAACAATTCGGTCCAGATAGCCCGCGCCTGATCAATCTTGCCAGACTGCGCATAAGCAAGCCCCAGAAAAAACGGTGGTCCGGGATGTTCGGGTGACAGATCGGCGGCTTTCTGAAAGGCGAATTGCGCGGCCGGCGTGATCACGCCATCGGCGTGTACGACCAGCGCATTGCCCAGTCCGACCCACAGGTCGGGATCATCGGGATGTTCCCGCACCCCGTTGCGCAAATAATTCGCGGCCGCGCCATGCTTGCCTTGACGATTGAGGGAGTCGGAAAAGACCAGCCATTCCCGCGCGGTTCCGAAACGTTCGCCCATATCGTTGCGTGCATCGATTGTATCATCGTCAAAGCTATTGGGCTTTTCGGTCGGCTCGACCGAGACCCCGGCCATGCCGGGATGGCCCTGCCAGGCGTAGCCCGCAATACCAAGCAACAGCGCGGCAGCGGTAATTTCATATGTGGCGCGAGGCATTTTGCCCAAGAAGATCAGCGCAGCAGCACAAACCAGTACAAATACAAAAATTATGATCCAGCCCATCATTCATCATCCTTGGGTTTGCGGAAACGCCCGCGCGCCAGCCACAAGGCGGCGAGCAGAAGGATGATCGGCGCCATCCATAGCGGCCATGTGACCGCCGAAGCTATCGGCGGATTGTAGGACACCCAGTTGCCATAGCGTTCTACCAGCCAGCTTCTGACGGCTTCCGGGCTTTCCCCGGCTGCAATTTTCTCCCGCACCTGGCTGCGCATATCACCGGCCATCGGCGCGTTGCTGTCGGCAATCGACTGGCTCTGGCATTTGAGACAGCGCAGTTCATCCATCAGGTCACGCGCGGCGGCTTCCTGTTGCGGGTCATCCAGTTGCCGGTTGGCATAAGGCGCAGGCGGCAAGCCGGTTTGTGCGGCGACCGGGACCGCAAGACCCATGATGATCAGCAGAGCGAGGAAACGCTTCATTTCGCGTCCTCCAGCAATTTCAGAAGCTTGGGAACATCTTCTTCGCGGATATCTCCGATATGCTGGTGGACGATGATGCCATTGCCATCGATCACGAAAGTCTCCGGAACGCCGGATGAACCGAGTTCAAGCTGCACCTTGCTGGTCGTATCGGTACCGATCCGGGCATAAGGATTGCCCCAGCGGTTAAGGAAATTGGCGATATCTTCGGGCGTATCGCGGCTGGCGATCGCGTTGATCTCGACCCCGGCCTTCTGCAGCGCCAACAATTGTGGAGCTTCCGCAATACAAGGCACGCACCAGCTAGCGAAGATATTGAGCAATGTCGGCTTGCCCTTCGTGAGATCGGCGCTGCTAACGCCAGGCCGCTGCTCAACCGCAGCTGGCAAGGCAAATGCGGGCATCGGCTTACCCACCATCTTGCTCTCGATGATATTATCCTTGGGCATGATCAGACCGGTCGCGACTGCGGCGAAGAAAATGCCGAAAAGCACGAGCGGCAACCAGAGCAACCAGCGGTTCATACCATAGCCTCGGCATATTCCCGCTGCTTGCGCTGTTTATAGCCGCGCCGCAACCGGCCGGCCATGGCCATAAATCCACCCAGCGCGATCAATATTCCACCGTACCAGATCCATGTCACAAATGGCTTCCACCAGACCCGAATCTGCCAGCGCCCCTCGCTGTCCCCATCACCCAGCACCACATAAAGCTGCCCGTTCCAGCGCGTTAGCAAAGCGGCTTCGCTGGTTTGGGTCTGGGCTGCAGGAAACATGCGGTTCTGCGGCTTGATTTCATGCACCGTTCCGTCGCCATATTGCGCAGTAATCCGGCTTTCTAGCGCGGTCCAGTTGGGACCTGCCATCGGTTCGATTGCTTCAAATTTCAATTTCCATTTGTTGATGGAAATTTCGTCACCCGGCTTTGCCGCTACCAGATTTTCTTCGGTAAAGCTGCTATCGCAAGCCATGCCGACCAGAGCGACCGCGATGCCGAAATGGGCAAGGACCATGCCATAGGTGTGGAGCGGTGTGCGCCGCAGGTTACGCTTCCACAAGGGCGCGAAACTGGCCACCGCGACACCGGCTGCCAGTGCCAGTCCGAGCAACGCGAGGACCGACATGCCGGTGGTGAACAAAGCCAGTGAAAACAGGGCAGCAGCAGTGATCAATATCGGAATCGAAATACGGTTTAACAATGTCTTCGGATTATCCCGTCGCCAGCGCAACAGCGGGCCGGCCGCCATCACCGCGACCAGCATCAGCGCTAGCGGTCCGGTCGCCAGATTGAAATAGGGAGGGCCGACGGACAGCTTGTCCCCGGTCAATGCTTCGACCAGCAACGGATAGAGCGTACCAATGAACACCAGCGCCAAAATAACCGATAGTAGTAGGTTGTTGGCGACCAGCGCCCCTTCCCGGCTGACCAGTTCGAACCGCGATCCTTCTTTCACGGTGCTGACGCGCAACGCAAACAAAGCCATGGCGCCACCGATATAAATGGCGAGCAGAGCCAGAATGAAGCTGCCTCTTTCCGGATCGACGGCAAAGGCGTGAACGCTGGTCAAAATGCCGGAGCGTACGAGGAATGTACCGATCATCGACATCGAGAAAGCGACCACAGCCAGCATCAGCGTCCACGCGCGCAATCCGTCGCGTGTCGCCAGAACGGTTACCGAGTGGAGCAGCGCTGTCGCTGCCAGCCAAGGCATGAGCGCGGCATTCTCGACCGGGTCCCAGAACCACCAGCCGCCCCAGCCCAGTTCGTAATAGGCCCAATAGCTGCCCGCCGTAATACCAAGCGTCAGGAAT
Source organism: uncultured Parasphingorhabdus sp. (assembly GCF_963975555.1). Taxonomy (GTDB): domain Bacteria; phylum Pseudomonadota; class Alphaproteobacteria; order Sphingomonadales; family Sphingomonadaceae; genus Parasphingorhabdus. Next base: position 189,701 of record NZ_CAXBHH010000004.1, read on the forward strand.
ATCCAGGCGCCCAGCACCCATGGCCGCATCGCCTTGGCAAAGGCCGCGTCGACATCGCGGGTGATCATCGCCCCGACTGCGAAGGAAAAGGCTACCGAAAGTCCGACATAGCCGAAATAAAGCGTCGGCGGATGAAAAGCGAGACCGGGGTCCTGCAGCAGTGGATTGAGACCCTGGCCGTCCGCCGGTACCGGAAACATCCGCTCGAACGGATTGGATGATATCAACAGAAAAGCATAAAATCCCAGACTGATAAAAGCCTGTGCCGCCAGAGTTGCGACCAGCGTTCTGGTTTTCAGCGAGCGTTCGAATAATGCGATAAAGGCGCCGGCCACACCCATCACCGTCACCCAGAGCAGCATCGATCCTTCGTGATTGCCCCAGGTTCCGGAGAATTTGTAAATGAAAGGCTTCACCGAAACGCTGTTCATCACGACCAGCCGGACCGACATGTCGGAACGCAAGAACAGCCAGATCAGGAGCAGGAATGACAAGGCAACAAACACGCCCTGCGCGACCGTTACAGACCGGATTGCTGCAAAATATTCCTGTCGTCCAGTGCGCAAACCAATCGCGCCCAGAGCAAATTGAAGGAGCGCGAGCGCAGCGGCAAGCCATAGCGCGATCAGACCAGCTTCGGCGATCATTGGACCAGCGTCTCCGTTTTATCCTTGCCGGATGTCATATCAATGCCTTCCAGCTCTCGTGGGATGTAATTTTCATCATGTTTGGCGAGCAAAGTCTCGGCGACAAACATGCCGTTGGCGTCCAGCCGGCCGTCGGCGACGACACCCGAACCCTCGACAAACAGATCGGGCGTAATGCCGGTATAAGTGACCTTTTGCCGCGCGGTACCGTCCTGCACAATAAATTCTACCGTCACACCGTCAGCCGAGCGCTGGATCGAACCCTCTTCGACCATGCCGCCAAGGCGAATAGCCGAACCTGCTTCCGGTTTCTTTTCCGCAATATCCGACGGGGTGTAGAAATAGCTCGCCTGGTCCTGCAGCGCATAGGCGGCCAGCGAACCGGCCCCGATCAGTGCAACCACCGCCAGTAGAACCAGAGTCAATCTTTGATGTTTTGCTTTCATTTCCGCTTACTCAACTGCTCTGCCTTCCGTTCCGCCCGGCGCATCGCAACAAAACTGTTCACGATAACCGCTGCCGTGCCAATCAGCACTATGGCATAAGATGCAAAGACAAAAGGCCAGTGGTTCATTCGGCTGCCATCCTTTTCAGCCGGGCATCGACTTTGGTTTGCGCCAGACTGGCGCGCATCCGCATAAGCACAATCGCGCCGAATAGCAGAGAGAAACCTATCGCCGAAACCAATAGAGGCCATAAATAGAGAGCATCGATGGTCGATTTTCCCATGATGCTGATGCTCGTGCCCTGATGCTGGGTCTCCCACCATTCGACCGAAAAGCGGATGATCGGTAGATTGACGATACCGACGACACCGAAAATTGCGGCAATCCGGCTCTGGCCATTGGCCTTGCTCGTCTCGTTGGCCAGCACGATATAGGCAAGATAGAGAAAGAACAGCACCAGCATCGAGGTCAGACGACCATCCCAGACCCACCAGGTGCCCCATGCCGGACGCCCCCAGATCGATCCGGTGATCAGACATAAAAGGGAAAACAAAGCACCCGGAACCGCAATCGCGCGCGCCGCGTGCGACGCCAGCGGATGCCGCCAGATCAGTTCAGACACACTGGCAATAGCAATGCCGGACCATCCGGCCATGCCGAGCCACGCCATCGGCACGTGAACGAAAATGATCTTTACCGTATCACCCTGCAACCGCTCGGCCGGCGTCGCCCAAAGACCCCAGACGCAGGCAGCCAATACCATGGCGATGCCGCCGAACAGCAGAAACGGCGTCAGCGGCCTGGCGAGTGACAGGAAACGGGCGGGATTGGCATATGCGTGCATGGGTAAAGCGATATTGCCTCGGTTGCGGATGATCAACATCAATCGCGGGTTTCGATGGCAGAAGCGGGGCAAGGCGACAAGTGCTTTTGCAAATTGTGATCAGCGGCAACGCGGAAAATCCACAGACCGGCCGTTTCCCGACCACCATCCACGACCTTTATCCCCGCTCCGACTAGTGGACCGTTATCTTTGTCAATTCTTTGGCATGTTTCAGCGCGGCGGCATAATCGGCTTCGAAAAATATACCGGCTTTGTCATCGGACAAGCCGATACGCGCGAGCATTTTCTTCGGCTGAGACTGTACGCCGGACAAAATGATCTTGGCGCCAGAGACGCTGGCCTGTTCGATAAATTCCTCGATCATCGTCACCCCGCTGGCGTCGAGCATCGGCACAAGCCGCATGCGCAATATGATCACTTTGGGCGTGCGCCCGATCTTGCGCATGGCATCGAGCAATTCGCCTGCCACGCCAAAAAATACCGGCCCGCTGATCCGGAACACTTCGACGCCCTTCGGAAGATCATCGCGCTGCCCCAGATCATCGCCATCCAATTCGTCATCATGGTCCGGTGCATTGCCGTTATCGAAAAGGACGGTCTCGCTCATCCGCGCCATGAACAGGAGCGACGCCAGAGTGACCCCGACGCCGATCGCCACGGTCAAATCGACCAATACGGTCAGTCCGAAGGTCAGCAACAATACGGCCCGGTCACTATTCGGCATGCGCAGCAAGGCGATGAACCGGTCGATCTCGCACATGCCCCATGCGACGACGAACAGGATCGCGGCCAGCGCCGCCATCGGCACATAGGCCATCAGATCGCTACCGAATAAAATGAACGCCAATATGAACAGCGCGTGCATCATCCCGGCCACCGGAGTTTTCGCGCCGGCTTTGATATTCGTCGCTGTCCGCGCAATCGCGCCGGTTGCAGGCAGACCGCCGAACGCCACCGAGCCGAGATTGGCGATCCCCTGCCCGATCAGTTCCTGATTGGAGCGGTGGCGGGTACCGGTCATGCCGTCCGCGACGACCGCCGACAGCAGCGCCTCGATCCCGGCAAGAAAGGCGATGGTGAATGCCGAGGGCAGCAATTCCACTATCCTTGCCCAGGACAGGGCCGGCAGCGAAGGCATCGGCATCGTCGTCGGCATATCAGGGAAACGGGTACCGATGGTATCGACCGGAAGCTTGAGCAACGCGACCACCGCCGCCGCCAATATCAGGGCGATGAGGAAGCCCGGCAATCTGGGGGCGAATCTTCTCAGCGCGATAATCAGCGAAAAAGCACCGAGACCGACCAGCAAGGTCGCAACATGCACCGTTGATATCGCCCCGAAATAAGCCTGCCATTTGGGCAGAAATTCGGAAGGTACATTTTCGAGCGAAAGGCCCAGAAAATCCTTCACCTGACTGGAAGCGATGATCACGGCGATCCCGGCGGTAAAACCGGTCACCACCGGATGCGGGATGAACTTGATCAGGCGCCCGATCTTGAACGCCCCTGCCGCGATCAGGATCAGCCCCGCCATCAATGTCGCGACGAGCAGACCATCATAGCCGTGCTGGGCGATGACATTGAACACGACCACAACAAAAGCGCCCGTTGGTCCGCCAACCTGAACCCGGGAGCCGCCGAAAAACGAGATCAGAAAACCGGCAATAACGGCGGTGATCAAACCCTTGTCGGGCGATGCGCCGCTGGCAATAGCCAGCGCCATCGATAGGGGCAGCGCAACGATGGCAACCGTTAGCCCGGCAATGGCATCCGCTTTAAACAGGCCGGGGTTATAGCCTTCGCGCATGGTCGTGAGGATTTTGGGAGTGAAGCTATGCACCGGATGAACCTCTATTCTGCTTCTGCATCAGGCGTGGCCTTGTCGAACAGGATCGAACCGACTGCATTCGCCGTCCTGCCATCCATCGTTTCGCGCAAACGCACCCCGCGGCCGATGCCGATGCTCGACGCATTCTCGCCTATCAATTCGATCCCGCTATTTTCCAGCGCGCCGATAACCTTGACCAGTGTGTCAACGACCCCGCGCACCTGTCCGTCGGACGCCTCCATGCGCTGGATCGTCGGCAGAGAAAGCCCGGCCAGTTCCGCCAATTGCCTCTGATCGATACCCAGCATGGCTCGCGATGCCCGCATTTGTTGCGACGTGATCATTTATCTATCCATTATCATATATTAAACATCAAATATCAGTATTAACAATTTATTCTAATCCTGTATAGTGACCTTTCATCATTTATGGTGACTCGGGATCGGCGATCCGGACAAGAAAACAAACATGATGACGTTCACCTTGGCGATGCGGTCTGCACTTTGACTGACCCGCTCATCGCCATCACGGTCGCGGGAAGAGCATCCTGCGACTGTCAAATGCAAGCGGCTGGCACGAAGCCAGCCCATATTTCCAATGACAATTGGACGGGATAAAATTGATGGCCGGATTTGAGACTTTGCTGGATAGAATCGTTGACGATATGCCGGGCGAGGATGTTGTCGACCTGAATATAGCGGACGAATATAGCGCGCCTGATTTGCCTAAAACCGCTTTTCAGGCTGCCATCCGTGGCCTGCATGGCCGCTGCCCCAGCTGCGGTGAAGGCCAGATGTTTCCCCGGCTGCTCAAGCCGATCGAACATTGCCCGATCTGCGGTCAGGACTGGACCGCTCAGCAGGCGGATGATTTCCCGGCCTATGTCGCGATCATTGTGACCGGGCATATCCTGGCACCAGTCATCATTTTCATGATCAACGAAACCGATTTCTCCATGTGGACCAATCTGGCGATCATAATAACGCTGGCGCTCATTCTGCTGGGTTCGTTGCTGCAGCCGGCAAAAGGCGCGATCATTGCCATTCAGTGGTGGATGGGATTGCACGACTTTGAAAAGCCTCCCCGGCCAGCCGCTGCCGGAATACCCGATAATCGTCAGGATCAACGATAGCCGGAATTCCCGGAACGGACGCTCGTTCCCCACGCTGATTTTGCCAATTTTCGGCCTGTAACCGGACCGTCATCAATGATTCATCCCGGAGTCTTCAAAACGGTCATTTCCCTTCACAATTAGCGCCTAGAGGCCCGGTACATCAGATTTACCGGAGGGCACCATGGCCAGAATATCTAAATTTCGCAAAGAGTTACTAATCGGATCAGCGAGCATTTTGCTGACCCTTCCGGGCATGGCATCAGCAGGTACGGTCAGCGGCGTGGTCAGCGATCCCAGCGAAACCAGAGGCTTGCAATCGGCACAGGTTCGCATCCTTGAACTGGACCGTGTAGTCACCACCGAGCGCGATGGCAGCTACAGATTTCCCGAAGTCCCAGCCGGTACCTATACGCTGGAAACGCGCTATGTCGGTGCAGACACCGGTCAAAGCAGCGTAACCGTCACCGAGACCGGCTCCACCGTCGCCAACATCCTGTTACAGACAGGATCCGGCACCGAAATTCTGGTCATCGGCCAAAGCGCCAATCAGGCCAGCTCGCTCTCCCGCAAGCGCGAGGCGGACGGTGTAAGCTCGGTCATCACCCGCGATTCCATCGGCCAGTTTCCCGACCAGAATGTTGCGGAATCCCTCCGCCGGGTAGCCGGTGTCAACATATTGAACGATCAGGGTGAAGGCCGGTTTGTCTCGGTACGCGGCCTTGATCCGAATTTGAACGCTTCCTCCCTGAACGGCGTCCGCATCCCCTCCCCCGAAAGCGATGTCCGATCGGTCGCGCTCGACGTGATTTCGAGCGATCTTATTGAATCGATCGAAATCAAGAAGTCGCTGACCCCCGATATGGATGCGGACACGATCGGCGCTTCGATCGAAATCAAGACGGTCAGCGCCTTTGACCGCAAGAAGGACCTTCTGACGGGCAAGATCGAGGGCAGTTACAACGACTATGCCGGTCATGTTTCGCCAAAGGGAAGCATCGACTTCTCGACCCGCCTTACCGACGATATCGGCGTGGCAGGCGGTATATCTTACTATAAGCGCAAGTTTGAAACCGACAATATCGAAGCCGAGGGCTGGGACACCAATGACGACGGCGTCGTTTATGCCGACGAAGTCCAGTATCGCGATTATGATGTGGAACGGGAACGGATCAGCGCCTCGCTCTCTTTCGATTTCCGCGCCAGCGACAGCACGGAATTATATGCCCGCGGTATCTACAGCCAGTTTGACGATCAGGAATTTCGTACCCGCACCACCTTCAAGCTCGACGAGGAAGCCAGCAGCGGCGATGCCAATAGCGCCCTGTTCGATGACGCCGATGGCGAAATCGAAATCGAACGCGATGTCAAAGACCGGTTCGAGACCCAGAAGATCCGGTCCGTCGTGCTCGGCGGCAAGACCGAGACCGGTCCCTGGAAAATCGAATATTCGGGCAGCTGGTCAAAATCCAGCGAATATGAAAACGGTTCGCTCGATCCCAGCACATTCTCCAACAAATTCGAAGGCGACGGCGTCGGCGTATTGTTCGACTATAGTGACGCCCGGATGCCACTTTACAGCATAGTTTCCGGTGCGGCTCTTGCCAATGACGCCAGCGTCTACGAACTGGACGATGTCGAACTGACCACCTTGTCGGACGCGCAGGATGAAGAATATTCGGCCCGCCTCGACGTCTCCCATATTTTTGCAATGGATGGCGGTGACTTCACCGTTCAAGGTGGCTTCAAGGGCCGCTGGCGCGAGAAAAGCCACGACAATAATGTAGAATTCTACGAGGATGGCACCGGCAATTATACATTGGCCGATGTACTCGGCACGCAAACCTATCGCATCGCCGATCTCGGCCCGGTCGCCAGCCACAGTGGCCCGACGGAATATTTTCGCGCCAATTTCGGCGATTTCGAGCTGCAGGAAATCGACAGCCAGTTTGATTCCGCTGTCTCCGACTATGTGAATCAGGAAGATATTTACGCCGGCTATCTGCTCGGCCGCTGGGACAGCAACAAGCTGCGCGTCATCGGTGGTCTCCGTTTCGAACGGACCGAAAACGTCATTTCCGCGAACACGGTGACACTGGTAGAGGAAGATGCGACCTTTGGCGGCGTGCTGTTTACCGAGGATACGGTCATTGTTGCTCCGAACAGCTTCTCGCGCAGCTATGATGACTGGCTGCCAAGCCTGAATATCCGCTTCGAACCGCAGCGCAATCTGGTATTGCGCGCTGCTGGCTATCGCAGCATCGTTCGCCCCAACCTGTCCGATCTCGCCCCCCGCTTCGCCGTCGAGCAAAATGACGACGACGAGCGCGAAGGTGAATTTGGTAATCCGGATCTGCAGCCTTATGAAGCCTGGAACTTCGACGCTTCGGCTGAATATTATTTCAGCTCGAACGGCGCGCTTACAGCCAATGTCTTTTACAAGGACATCAAGAATTTCATCGTGGATTCGCTCGAGGAAAACGGCACCCGCTTCGGCATTGACTTTGACGAGGCAACCATACCGATCAACGGTAGCAGCGCCGAAGTCTTCGGCATCGAACTGGGCTTCGCGCAAGCGCTCAACTTTCTGCCCGATCCGCTCGACGGCTTTCTCGTCAATTTCAACTATACCTATACCGACGCCACTGGCACAGTGCCGACAGATGGTGACATCAATGATCTGCGCAGCATCGCTCTGCCGAGCAGCTCCAAGCATACGTTCAACGCGGTGCTGGGTTACGAGAAGGGTCCATTCGATTTCCGCTTGGCGGGCACCTATCGGGATCGCTATCTCGACGAGCTCGGCGCGGAAGCCAGCGAGGACCGCTATGTCGACAATCATTTCCAGCTGGACGCCAGTGTTAAATTCAAGCTGAACAAGAATTTGCGACTGTTTGCGGAATGGATCAACATCAACAATGCCAAATATTTCGCCTATCAGAATTTCGAATCGACCCAGAGACTGCTGCAATATGAAGAATATGGCTCGACCTTCAAATTTGGCGCAAAGATAACAATGTGATGAAAAATACTGCACTTTTGCTGCTTTTGGGCAGCGCCGCCCTCGCCGGATGTACGGCCAAAACCGGGATGGCTTCATCCGCCGCCTCTTCGGTACCGACGCTGGAACTGACCGCAGACGCGGAAACGGTTCCGGTCGGTACGGTCAACCGCGACGCTGCGGATGATCCGGCGATCTGGCGCAATGCCAAGGATCCGGTGAAAAGCCTGATCATCGGCACCGACAAGCGCGCCGGGCTATATGTCTACGGGCTGGACGGATCAAAAAGATCCTTCCTTCCTGAAGGCGAGCTCAACAACGTCGATCTGCGCGAAGTCATGATCGGTGGCAAAAAGACCGTGCTGGTTGGCGCGAGTATCCGCAATGATCCAGCCAATGCCCATGTCGGTCTCTACAAGCTCGACACGGAAACCGCTAAATTGTCGCTTTTGGGCAAATATCCGGCGGGTGCCGGCGAAGCTTATGGTTTTTGTTTTGGTCAGGATCATGGCGGCGAGACCTTCGCTTATATGATCGAGAAAAGCGGTTTCGTCCGTGAGCTGACCCTATCCTTTGCCGATGGCAAAGCGACTTCAAAGATCACACGGGAATATAAGCTGGCCACTCAGCCGGAAGGCTGCGTTGTCGATGATCGCACCGGACGCCTCTATGTGGGCGAGGAAAATGCCGGCATCTGGCTGTTCGATCTGGACGCAGACAATTTCGCGCCACAGCGCTTTGCCAATATCAACGGTCGTGAACTGGTCGCGGATGTCGAAGGCCTGGCACTGGCAGCCGAAGGCGAAAATGGCGGCTATCTGGTCGCCTCCAGTCAGGGCGATAATGCCTATGTGCTCTATGACCTTGTAACAGGAACCTATGTGAACCGCTTCCGTCTGGTAGATGGCGCCATCGATGGTACTTCTGAAACAGACGGTATCGAAGTCATCTTGGGCGACTTTGGCCCCGCTTATCCCGAAGGGCTAATGGTCATGCAGGATGGTGCCAACGAAGGCGGCACGCAAAATTTCAAACTGGTCAGCTGGTCAAAGATCAAGGCTGCGGTTGCGCCATAATATTCGGTAACTTGGACGGAAGGGAGCGCTTTGGCGGCGCTCCCTTCCGTCAATCCAGCTAAACTTCTTTCCTACAGTCGGCCTGATCCCTTATCTTCCGGCCTGTCCTTCGCCATGCGCGGGACAGGCTTTTTGACATTTGAACGGAAGGAGGATGCCCGCACGAACTTAAAAAACCGCCCGACCAGGCGCAGAATCCAAAGGTTACACTAGGCGCCGGTCCGGCGGGTAGAGAATGGCAGAAATATGGGACTTTCAGACAAAGATTACAGAAAATAAACCAATTGATCCGTGTAAAGTTCGGCCTGTGCCTAACCCCGCCCGATCAGGGCCATCGCCATATTGTCGGCGACATCCGAATCCGGCAGTTTTTGCGCCGCGCTCTGTTCCCAGATTTCGGTCAGCCGCTGCGGAATCATCGCAACACGGCGATTGACTTCCTTGACGTCGCCGTCACCGAGATACTCAAGGCCAACGCTGATGATGCCGCCGGAGTTGATCACATAATCCGGCGCAAACAATATGTTACGGTCAAAGATTCGCTGTCCGTCTTCAGGAGTCGCCAACTGGTTATTGGCTCCGCCCGCGACGATCGGAACATTGAGATGAGCGATCGAAACCTTGTCCAGTATCGCACCCAAGGCATTGGGACTGAACACATCTGCCTCGATCCGCATGACCTCGTCGAGACCGACGACCGTTGCGCCAATTTCCTCTGCCACGGCGGAAGCATGTTCTTTGTTGATATCAGCGATACTCAGCTTTGCGCCATCCTTCGCGAGCAACCGGGCAAGACCGCCGCCGACGCTGCCAACGCCCTGGATCGCGACATGGACGCCGTCCATATTGTCACGGCCAAGCTTATGCGCCACCGCAGCCTTGACGCCGAGATAGACGCCCATGGCGGTAAAGGGCCCGGGATCGCCGCCGGCTTCGCCGCTGTTGCTGACCGGCAGTCCGGAGACATATTTGGTCTCCTTGGTCAAAGCGACCATATCCGCAGCCGTGATTCCGACGTCTTCAGCGGTCACATATTGTCCGCCAAGCGACTCGATCATCCGGCCAAAAGCTGCGAGCATTTCCGGTGTCTTGGTGCGATTGCGGTCGGCCAGGATAACGGCTTTGCCGCCGCCGAGCGGAAGGCCGGCCATCGCATTCTTGAAGCTCATGCCGCGCGACAGACGCAGCGCGTCGGTGACCGCGGTTTCGCGATTCTCATAGTGCCAGAAGCGCGTACCGCCAGCGCCGGGCCCGAGATGCGTACTGTGCAGGGCGATAATCGCGCTGAGGCCGGTGTCTGCATCATGGAAAAAATGGACCGCTTCATGGTCGTCAAAATCCGGCAAATCCCACATCACGCTCATGGCAGTCTTCCCTGGCAAATTGGAGTAATTAAATTTCCCATAGCTGTAATTTAATTACAAATAAAGAGAGACTTTGCAGCACGGCCAAGTGGTGATGACCTTCGTGCTTCGTCTGCTTCTCTAGGGAAGAATGGGGCGATCGAGGGGTCTTGAACCCCCGACCTCCGGTACCACAAACCGGCGCTCTAACCAACTGAGCTACGATCGCCACAAGCCGCGCACTATATAGCCGCATTGCGGAGCGGTGCATAGGGATAGCAGATAGCAATCGTCAAGCATTTAGCGGGGCAATATTGAATTAAAGCGCGTCGCCGCGCTGACGATGGACAAGGCGGCCCGGTCGCCGCGCTGCATCGATCAACGCCCGCTCCTCGACCAGCGCACTTTGCATCTCGACGGTCAGGTCGGCCCGGAACCAGCGTGTGGTCAGCTTGACCTGGCTTTGGACTTCGGACGTTGCTCCCAGACTGGCAGGATAGGATTGCGCCCAGAAATCATTCAGACTGCCGTATCCCAGTTCCGGCCGCCGCCCGAGAAACTGCCGTGCGGGCGTAAGATCAGATGGAACTGCGCCCAGCATAGCCAGCAATATCGCCTGCTCGGGCCGCAGCGTGTTGATATTGATTGGCGACAGATCGGTGGTCGGCAAGGCGCATATCCATGGCGCCAAGCGAACAAAAACATCATCGGACACGCCTTTGATCGTTCGCAATTCGCTGACATCGACGATCAGCGCATTGGCCGTGCGATAGGGCTTTTCCTGCTGCAGATAATATTGATCCTCTGCCCCTCGGGGCGCCGCCACCGTATCGCTGTCGATCCAGTCCGCCACCGATTCCGCAATATCCGCCGCATCACCATCCAATATACCAAGCATCACCATGAGCCGTGAAAATTGCGCCATGCCTTCCGGCCTCGCCGACAGAATATCCTGCTGCTGCGTCACAAGACTGTTGATGTTGAAACAATTGCCACCGTCAGCGAGCGACGCTGCTACCAACCCTCCCGGTACCGGGAATTTCTGCTCCCGACCGTTCCAGCCACCAACATTGATCGTCCGGCCGGGAGAGGCGGATACAATCTCTTCGGCAGACTGTATCCCGATGGACTCGGCTGCAATCAGATAGGCCTTGGCCTGTGACAGTTCCCGCGCGTTGGAGGCCAGCTTGGTGGCGCCGGCCAAGCGGTCAATCCCGTGCGCCGCCAGTATAGCTATCACCGCAACCAGCAACAAAACCGTCAACAACGCCGCACCGCGTTCCTTTTTCGTCCCGATTTCCTGCAATTTTCTCACAAATAGCCCGTCCCGACCAGAAACAAGTGACGATAACGCCGCCCATCTTGCTCAAACTGCATTTCGATCGCACGCGGCAAGTCGGCCAGCCTCTCGGTTTCCCAGCCATTCGACCACTGCCCTCGCTTGTCGCGAAAGCGCAGCTCGAAAGAACCGATGTTCGAGATCAGAACCGCAGGCTGATCGATAGACCCGCCATCGGTCATCCTGAAACGCCAGCGTTCGAGATTGCCATCGGCGAGCCGATATTCGACCCGTTCCAGATTAGATCGGGCCTGACCATTGATATTGCTCTGACCACCCCGGGTAAATTTAAGGAGTGTTTTCTCCGCCCCTCCGGTCTCGCTGGCGAAGGCCGGCATCCGATCACCGCGATCATCGCGATAGGTCCGCGGCAAGGTCTGGCTCATATCGGCTTCCATCAAGGAAACGAAGCGCTGCATTTCTGCCATCTGGCCAAGCTTCCCGGCGGTTACCTCATCGCTATCAACCGCGGACCGGAGCATGATCACCCCTGCCACCGACAACATGGAAAAAATGAACAGCGCGACCATCATCTCGACTAGAGTGAAGCCGTTGCTATTGCGGGATTCGGCAGGAGTTTTTTCCATCAGCCTCGCTTATATTCAGATTGGCCCAAGCCGCAAACAGCGGTTGCGATCGACAGGGATTCATTTATCGTAACATGAGGTAGTTAGGAACAATTTTGGACGTTCATATGACAGGGGCCAATGATACAACGGCTGACTATCTCGTCGCACTGGGAAAAGTGCAGCGGTTTCCACGCAAGGAAATCGAATTATGTATTGTCAAAAATTTCCTTAGCCCCGTCGAATGTAGCAAACTTGTGCCGCTGATCGACGACCGGCGGCGCCCTTCGACCATTGCTGATCCGAACGGTGACGACTATTTTCGTACGAGCGAAACCTGCGACCTCGACCATGATGACAGTTTCGTGGCGGAGATTGACGCGAAGATCTGCAGCTTTGCCAATATCGACAAGCAATTCGGCGAACCTTTACAGGGCCAACGCTATGCCGTTGGTCAGGAGTTCAAGGCGCATACCGACTTCTTCGACCCTAATGGCCAGGATTTTCAGAAATATTGCTCAATCTCCGGTCAGCGCACCTGGACGTTCATGCTCTATCTCAATGCACCAGACGCGGGGGGTGCCACACGCTTCACCCATTTCAAGAAGAGTTTTACCCCTGAGACCGGTACAATGCTGTGCTGGAATAACCGGAATTTCGATGGTAGCGTCAACAACTGGACCCTGCATCACGGGATGAAAGTCCGTAGCGGCACAAAATATGTGATCACCAAATGGTATCGTGAGAAACCCTGGCCATGGACGGTTAAATAAATTGCACTCAAAACCATGAAACTCAGCCGCTACCGGCCCGGCCCAGGCATGATGGTATCCGCAGCCTTCATTGGTCCGGGAACCGTCACCGCATGCACATTGGCGGGAGCGAATTTCGGTTTTGCACTGCTCTGGGCCTTGCTATTCGCTACCATCACCACAATCATCCTCCAGTCCTTTGCGGTACGCATCGCGTTGGTCACGCAACTGGGGCTGGCAGAAGCGATGCTCAAATCCGTCGCGTCGCCGATCATTCGTGGACTGGCCGCCCTGCTTCTGATTTCCGCGCTCGTACTGGGCAATGCAGCCTATGAGGCAGGCAATATGTCAGGCGCCGCGCTTGGTCTCGAAGCGATTAACGGCGGGCCTCTATCCTTTGGTATTACGCCAGTCATCATCACCATTGCCCTGTTCGCATCAGCCATGCTGATATTCTCGAAACCGAAATGGATAGAGAATATCCTGATCCTTCTGGTATTGTTAATGAGCGCCGCCTTTCTCCTGACTTTTCTGCTGATCAGGCCGGATCTCGGATCATTGTTGCAAGGTTTTGTTCCATCCATTCCGGAAGGTGGGCTGATGACCGCGATTGCGCTCATTGGCACGACCATCGTTCCCTATAATCTGTTTCTCCATGCGGCGAGCGTGCGTGAGCGCTGGGATAAAGAGCAATTGCCCGAGGCACAGCTAGATACCATGGTTTCGATCGGTATCGGCGGACTGGTGTCTATGACAATATTGGCAACGGCAGCGGCCAGCCTTTTTGGCAGCGGCAAGACGATCGAAAATGCGGTTGATATGGCCGAGCAGCTCACGCCTTTGTTCGGCAGCATGGCGACCGTCACGCTCGGCGCAGGCCTGTTTGCAGCCGGCTTGACTTCCGCCATCACCGCTCCATTGGCTACCGGCTATATCGTGCAGGAAATTTTCAAGTCTTCCAGTTCGCGCAGGCCGTTCCAGATCGGCGCGCTGATTGTCATCCTCTCCGGAACGTTCGCAGCTCTGCTAGGCTATCGTCCGGTTGAACTGATATTCGTTGCCCAGATTGCCAACGGACTTCTGCTGCCCATCGTCGCGGTTTTTCTGCTCAAACTGGCCAACAACAAGAAACTGCTCGGACAACATGCCAATGGCCTCAAGGCCAATGTCTTGGGGGCGGTCATTTTACTGATAACCACCGCTTTGGGTTTCCGATTAATAGCACGCGCTCTGGGGTTCTGGCCATGACGTCGACGATCGATCTGAATGCCGACCTTGGCGAGGACGAGAGCCCTGCTGGTATCGCGCGCGATATCGCGATTATGGATATCGTCTCCAGCTGCAACATCGCCTGCGGCGGCCATGCCGGTTCGCCGACAAGCATGAGGACCATGCTGGCGGCCGCCAAGTCCAGGCATATCGCGGCCGGGGCCCATCCCTCTTACCCCGATCGTAGCGGCTTCGGTCGCCAATCAGTGAATATCTCATTGGAAGATTTGGAAGCATGTTTGACCAGCCAGTTGCACGATATCACAACCATAGCAGAACAAGTCGGCGTGCCGCTAACCCATCTCAAGCCGCATGGTGCCTTGTATAACGACGCCCAGGATGATCCGGAGCTCGCCGAGCTGCTCATCGAGTTGGCAACAAGAAGCAATCTTGCGCTGGTTGGCATGCCACGATCCCTCATCCAGAAAAAGGCGATGGGGAGAAAAATATCTTTCATTGCCGAGGCCTTTATTGATCGCCGATATACGGAAAACGGTCGATTGACACCCCGCAGCGAGGCGGGAGCTGTGCTTGCAGACGAAGACGAACGTCTCCGTCAGGGAATGGCACTGGCACAAGGAGCCGAGCTGATTGCGAAGGGTGGAAACCTCCTGAAGATCGAGGCACACAGCCTGTGCCTCCATTCAGATAGCGATGGTGCTTTGGAAACCGCCAAAAAAATGCGTCTGGCGCTGGAGAAGGTCGGACTAGTGATCAGGCCTGTCAGATAGTGGCGGCCCACAAACCCACGATCCACACCTGCGATGACTGGATCAATATAACATTGCCCGATTGGGAAGCTGTTCTGGCCGCACAAATAGCCTTTTCTACGGGCGATCATTGGATCGAAATTGTCTCGGGCCTCGACAGCATAGCAGTCCAGTTCGACCCAGCTCTTGCTTCGCCCGATGACGCTGTCAATATGGTTCGATATCAACTGGATCGCGCGGCACCGGCCTCTGGGAAATCAAGTAATTCATTAATTATTCCAGTATGTTATGGCGAACAATTAGCTCCCGATCGCGACCATGTGGCGAGAAAGTTGGGGATAGCAGTGGAGGCGTTGCCGTCCTGGCACGCATCAAAAATGCAACGGGTGGCCATGCTGGGCTTCATGCCCGGTTTTGCTTATCTCGAAAGCACGGAATCATGCCCAGCCGTTGGCCGACTGGCGAATCCCAGACAATTGGTCGCTGCGGGTTCCATCGGTATCATAGGCCGGCAGAGTTGCATTTACTCCTTTGATAGCCCAGGCGGCTGGCCGATTATCGGTCGCACACCGCTCCGCCTGTTTGATCCTTCGAAAATCCAGCCAGCCCTGCTCTCAGCCGGAGATACTGTGCGCTTCGAGTCGATTTCGAAAAACGCGTTCGACAATTGGCCACTGGAAGCGGAAGAATGAGCATCACTGTTTTGAAAGCCGGGCTGCAAACGACTTTACAGGGCGCGCCTTTTACCGGGCATCGGCATCTTGGCATGCCCGCCGCCGGCGCAGCCGATTGTCTTTCCCTGGCACTGGCAAATTTTCTCGTCGGCAAGTCCTTTAATGAACTCGCGATCGAGATCACACTGACCGACGCGCTTTTCCAAATGGACGAGCCCTGCTCTATCTCTGTCGTCGGTGCGGCAGAATATGTCCGAATCAATGGCCGGGACCGCCCCCAGCACCAGACTCTGAAAGTCATGGCAGGAGACCAGCTCGACATCGGTCCGAGCCGCCCGGGATGCCGGACCTATTTGTCCGTATCGGCGAATATTCATGCAGACCAATTGCTCGATGGACAGTCAACCTATCTCGCTGCGGGTCTCGGCGGATTTCATGGACGAGCGCTTGGGAAAGACGATATCATAGCCTTCACGCCCGATTCGCCCATCACGGATGTGGAACGAACCACGCCGGAAGGTCTCAGGCTACATTATAGCGATGACCATGTGCTGCGGGTTATACGGGGCCCCGAGGCTGTTGATGCTCATGCAGAGCTGCTGGATGATCTATGCCTGAACCCCTATACTGTCGGAGCACGCGCCAATCGGATGGGCTTGGCACTTGAAGGCGCGCCTCTAAGCCCTAGCGACTCGTCCAATATGCCTAGCGCAGCAGTTTTTTCCGGAACAATCCAGTTGCCGCCAAGCGGCCAGCCCTATCTGCTCGGTCCCGACGCGCAGACAACCGGGGGCTATCCCCGAATTGCGCAGGTTATCAGGGCCGACCGTCATTTGATCGGACAGCTGGGTGCGGGTGCACGGATTCAGTTTGTAGAAACCACGACCGACCGAGCCACAGAAATCTATCGGGAAAAGCTTTCCCTCCTGAAGTCATGGCTGGGCCAGATCAAATTGTGGTAATTTATCGAAGCTATCCAATAGCCTCGATAAAGATCAGCTCTTTTTGAGCGACAAACCACCAAAACGTTTGTTGAAACGAGCCACCTGGCCACCTTGATCGAGCAGGCGCTGGTTGCCGCCAGTCCATGCTGGGTGCGAGGAAGGATCGATATCCAGTTGCAACGTATCGCCTTCTTTACCCCATGTTGAACGGGTTTCAAAAGTCGTGCCGTCGGTCATCTGAACGGTGATCATGTGATAGTCTGGATGCGTATCGGATTTCATTTTCGGCTCCTAAGCGGGCTGGTTTCCGACCAGGCCCAAAGCGAATAAATTTAACGGAAGCGGCGCATTAACCGGCGAATGGCAAAAGGGCAAGATTCTTTTGAAAAAGCTTAGCCTTCAGGAGGGTCAGCGATCATCGCGGTAAAGTTCGCCTCGGCGGCCAGCTTGTCCCCGATCATCGCGCGCCCTGAGAATTTGCAAACACGCGCGCGCTTTTGTTCGAATTTCACATTCAACGTCAACAAGCAGCCCGGTTCGACCGGTTGACGGAACTTTGCCCCGTCTATCGCCATAAAATAGACCAGCTTGCCCGACCCGACCATGTCAAAGCTCTCCATTGCCAAAACGCCGGCGGCTTGCGCCAGCGCTTCGACAATCAAGACGCCGGGCATGATCGGCCGACCCGGAAAATGACCTTGAAAAAAACCCTCGTTCATCGTGACGGCTTTGATCGCACGGATGGATTCGTCTTTTACGAGCTCTTCCACCCGGTCAACCAGAAGCATGGGATAACGGTGTGGCAACACCGCCATCACTTTGGTTACATCATAATTGGGCGTTTCTGTCATAGACGATCAACTAGCGACTGGCTGGTTGAGCCGCAGGTGGCTGTTGCTGCTGCTGGGCAGCCTGGCTACGCGCACTTGCTACCAGCAATTGCTGCAGCTGCTGATGCAGCGATACCGTGTTGCGCTGCGGTTGCCAATCTGCTGGCGGTGTTGTGCCCACACTTGGAACTCTCGCGTCCAGAGCAGCCGTAACGTCATCAGTTACATCGGCCTGTGGCGGAGCGTAAATAAATGCATCGGGGCTCAGGATTACGCCGATTTTCTTGTTCGAGACGACTTGCTGCTGTGCATTGCCATATTCTTTGAAGATGCTCTCAACAGCGAACATTTGCGCTTTGATTGCGGGCGTTTGTAGCTTCTGGATCTCGGCCTCTTCCGTATCAATGCTCTGCAGAACGGGGTTTTTCGCCCTTACAGCCGCGTCCAGCTCTTCCTGTGTCAGTTGTTTGTCGTTGTTTGTATCCAGCTGCGCCCGCAATCCGTTCAGCGTCTTGTTGCGCGCATCGATCTGGTCAAAGTAGGATTTATACTGCGTTCCGATCTGCGAATAGGCGGCAGAGAAAGCTTTTGTTTTCGCGATGGCGATTGTCGGGTTCACCGTGGCAATGCCGGAAACCTGAGCGCTAGCGACCGAGCCAAACGCCAAGGGCGCAGCAGTTACGGCGAGAACGGTGAGTGCAGTTTTGAAAAAACGTGTCATCAGAATTGTGTTCCTACGTTAAATGTGAATAACTTTGTATCATCACCCGGCTCTTTCAGTAGAGCCTTGGCAATGTCGATCCTGAATGGACCGAATGGAGAGTTCCAGTTCACACCAAAGCCTACAGAGAGGCGCGGGCTCATTGTATCACCAAAGAATTGCTCTGTGTAGCTGGTAGCTATCGAATTGGCGACCCCGTTGGTGGTCGCGTCGAAGGTAGTCGCCGCCGCTCCTGTTGCATCGGTGGTCAAGTAGAGCGGAGCAGAAAGTCCGGTGGGCGATGCATTTCCCTGACTGTCAACAGTACTGGATGCTTGGGTTTGAAGATCGGTCAAAAGAAGCGGCTGGACGACATTGAAAACTGCGCCGACATCAAGGAAAATCGAAGGCCGCAAACCCAGTTCGCGGGCACCGGATCCGAGTGGAATTTCAAGCTCTGCCCGTCCAAGATAATAAGCACGACCACCAATGGCATCGTCACTTAGATTACTGGATTCAGAGATCACGTTGATCGGATTACCATTGGTATCCAGCCCCGGGATGGTGGAGGAGCGCACGACACGTGGACCAACGCCGCGAATATCGAAACCGCGGATTTGCGGTTCCCCGAGGAAAAAGCGGTCTGTCAGACGCACATCATCAATGCCATCTCCCGCAGTGTTCGAGCGGTTTTCCAGTGGATGGATATACCCGCCTTCAGCACTTGCCGTAAAGATGAAGTCACCCAGAACACGCCAGTGCTTGGAAGCATTCAGTCGGCCGCGGATATATTTGACGCTCCCACCCAAGCCGGCGAAATCGACACTGCCAACGATCGACTGCCCCCGCGTTGGCCGGACGCGATTGTCCCGGTCATCATAGATCAACGAAGCGCCGATCGATGATGTCGTACGATTGCCCAGAGCGTCGCATAAGTAGCGCCCTGCGACCAAAGGATCACATGCATCACCAGCGCTGTTACCGCGGATTAAATCGCCATTGCTATCCGTGAAAAACAGCGATGGCTCCAGCGTCACGTCGTCCTGGCTGAGGCCATAACGGACCGACGCGGAAAGATATTCGGTGATTGGGACACCACCCCGGATCTGGAAACCCGTAGTAAGCTGCTCGAAGGTGGTTTGGCGGTCACTGTTGACATAATTGAAGCTGTTCAAATCACGCCGGAAGACATCCACACCCACGGCAATATTCCGGTCGAACAGATAAGGCTCCGTAAAGCCCAGTTCGATCGACTGTGAATAGCTGGAATAACTGACACTAGCGCGCAGTTCCTGACCCTTGCCGCGGAAATTCCGCTGCCGGACGGAGGCCTGGAGAATGAAATTCTCGACGCTGGAAAAACCGGCAGAAAGCTGGAGTTCACCAGTCGCCTTTTCTTCAACATTGGCTTCCAATATAATGCGGTCGGGAGCGCTGCCCTGCTTCTGTTCGATTTCCAGATCTTCCTGGAAAAATCCCAGCGATTTGATCCGGTTGGCAGAGCGTTTGACTTGGAAGCTGTTAAACGCATCACCTTCGTTCAGGCGGAACTCGCGGCGTACGACCTTGTCCTGGGTCAATGTGTTCCCGTTGATATCGATCCGTTCGACATAAACGCGATCACTTTCCGCAACCTGGAACAGGATATCCATAGTTAGCGTTTCTTTGTTCCGCGTAAATTGCGGACGGACATCAGCGAAAGCATATCCAAAAAGCCCGGCGGTTTCTGACAGGCGCTCGACCGTGTCTTCAACCTGTTTGGCGTCGTAAAAATCTCCGGCCTTCATCGGCAACTGAGGCGTTAGAAATTCGGGCGTAAAATCGCGGATGTCGCTTTCCACCGTCACTTCACCAAACTTATAGCGCTCGCCTTCTTCCACCACATAAGTGATGATGAAGTCTTTCTTGTCCGGTGTAAGTTCCGCCACGGCTGAAATAACGCGGAAATCCGCATAGCCTTCGGTCAAATAAAACTGACGGAGTTTCTGTTGGTCAAATGCCAGACGGTCCGGATCATAAGTGTCGCTCGAACTGAAGAAACGATAGAAGCGCGATTGCTTGGTGACCATTTCACCACGCAGCTGGCCGTCTGAAAACTCATCATTGCCGATGATATTGATCTGCTGGACTTTGGACTTCGGGCCTTCGTTGATTTCGAAGACGATATCGACACGATTTTGGTCCAGTTGAACCATCTTGGGTTCGACATTGGCCGCAAAACGGCCTTTGCGTTTGTACAGCTCGACGATTCTAGCCACATCGGCCCGGACCTTCGAACGGGTGAATATCTGACGCGGAGCCAGACGAATCTCGGGATAGATTTTATCTTCCTTGATCCGTTTATTGCCCTCGAGCAAAATCCGGTTGATCACCGGATTCTCGACCACCTCGATAATGACGGCACCATCGTTGTTGCGAATGCTGACGTCTTTGAACAATTCGGTCTCGAACAGGTCCTTCAGGGCCTGATCGGCAGATTCCTGCGTATAGGTCTGACCGACGCGCAATTTCATATATGACAAGACCGTGGTCGGTTCCAACCGCTGGGCACCGTTAACCACGATGGACCGTATCGCGCCGTCAGCGGCTGTGGCAGGCACGACTGATGTCGTTTCCTGCGCTTGCGCCTGTAGGGGAACAGCAGTGCCACCCAAAATGGTACCACACATCAACAAGGGTAGAAGCCGCTTTTTATGATCCACAGACAAACTCGCTTTCACACCATAAACCAAAAAATAAAATGAAATTGGCATCAATGCACCAACTTCGCGAACCCCCTGCCCCAATGCAGCGAGTCAATCAATGGTCAATCAGCCGGAGACCGCCCGGAACAGACCAAAAGAAGACAAATCGTTAAACGTCACCACCAGCATGAACACCATGACCAATGCAAATCCGGACCGGAACGCCCATTCCTGCACCTTTGCACTAGCCGGTTTTCGCCGAACCGCTTCAATTGCGTAGAACATCAAATGCCCTCCATCGAGCATCGGGATTGGCAGCAGGTTGATGAACCCCAAGTTAATTGAGATCAGCGCCACAAAGAGAATGAAAGCTTCAAGCCCCAGTTTGAACTGCTCGCCGGAAACTTGTGCAATTTTAAGCGGACCGCCCAGTTCCTTGACCGAACGCTTGCCGGTTATGACCTGACCCAGGGTTGTCGTAATTTGGCCGACAATGCCGATCGTTTTCTCGACTGCTATGACAGGAGCCTCTATCGGACTGACTTCCCGCCATTCCACTTGGCTGGAAGACATTCCCAGCAAACCAAGCCGAAATTCATTCCCGAACCTGTCCTTCAAAATATTGACGCCAATCTTGCCCTGCTTGGCGATTAGCTGGCCGTCCCGTTCGTAGACGATTTCCACATTTTGATCGGGTATCAGCATGATTTTCTGCTGCAGGTCCTGAAACAGGTCAATTTTTTCACCGTCGACGGAAATGATCCTGTCTCCAGACTTCATACCAATGCTGGCTGCAGTCGAATTTTCGGAAATATCCTGTGCAACAGGCAGGGTTGCACTCGTCCCGTAGGCGATAACAAAACCCATGATGATCAATATCGCAAAGATAAAATTGATTGCCGGGCCTGCAACGACAATCGCGGCGCGGCGCCAGAGAGATTTGGACTGGAATGTTTGATTGCGCTCCGCGGCTGGCAGGTTGAGCCATTCTTTGCTCTTCATCCCTGAAGGATCCATGTCTCCGGCAAATTGGACATACCCGCCCAATGGCAAAATACAGACTTTCCAGCGGGTCCCCCGTTTATCGGTCCACCCGGTTATCTCTTTGCCAAAACCGATGGAAAAGGTCTCGGCCTTCACACCGCACCAGCGACCGACCAGATAATGGCCCATCTCGTGCACGAATACGAGCACACCAATGACAATAAGAAACGCCAGAAGCGTCAGCAAAATACCGGGGTTATCCGTCAAACCTTAAATTCCTCGACCAGTTGCTCGGTCCGAACACGCGCCTCTTTGTCTATCGCAAAAATATCCGCCAACTCGCTCGGTTCCGGCGGGCTATAACTATCTAACAGCCGCGTTACAATCTCTGTGATGTCCAGAAACTGAACCGCGCGCTTGAGAAACGCAGCGACGGCAACCTCATTAGCCGCGTTGAGCATCGCCGGTTTCGCGCCGCCTGCCGTGATTGCGGCTCTGGCAATTTTGGTTGCCGGGAAACGGTCTTCGTCGGGTAGCTCAAAATCAAGCCTGCCGATGTCCGCCAAGTTGAGCGGCTCGCAATTGGTGGTCATCCGGTCCGGCCAGGCCAGAGCGCTGGCGATGGGTATCCGCATATCCGGAGAGCCAAGCTGCGCCAGCGTCGAGCGGTCGTGATATTCCACCATCGAATGAATGACCGACTGGGGGTGGACCAATATGTCGATCTTCTCGAGACCGATCGGGAACAGATAATGCGCCTCGATCAGTTCCAGCCCCTTGTTCATCATCGTCGCGCTGTCGACCGAGATTTTGGCACCCATATCCCAATTGGGGTGGGCTACCGCCTGCTCCGGCGTGACGCTGGCCATTTGCTCCCGTGTCCAAGTCCGAAACGGGCCGCCGCTGGCGGTCAGAGTGATCTTGCGGACCTGATCAATCCGGCCGCCCTGAAGCGCCTGGAATATAGCATTATGTTCTGAATCCACCGGCAACAGGGTCGCCCCGGATTTTTGCGCCTCGGTGATCATCAGTGCGCCAGCGGAAACCAGCGCTTCCTTGTTGGCGAGCGCGACCGTCTTGCCACAGCGCAAGGCTTCGAGCGTTGGCGGCAGCCCGGCGCAACCGACGATCGCCGCCATCGTCCAGTCTGCACCCAAGGCAGCCGCGGCGACCAGGGCCTCCGCTCCGCTTGCCGCTTCGATAGACGTCCCTGCCAGTTCTTGTTTGAGTTCTTCATAGGCAGAATCTTCTGCAACAACCGCGATCTCTGCCGAAAACTCCCTGGCCAGAGCAGCCAGATGGGAAGCATTGCTGTTGGCGGTCATGGCAATGATATTATATTGGTCCGGATGCTGACGAACAAGGTCGAGAGTCGAAAGACCTACTGATCCTGTCGCACCAAATATCGAGATTGATTTGGTCATGACAGGGTTGGCCAGTGTTCGACCAGCATGACCAACGCGACAACCGGCGCGACCGGGATCAAGCCGTCGAGACGATCCATCACACCGCCGTGGCCGGGAAAGATTGTACCGCTGTCCTTCGCGCCCGCTTTCCGCTTGAGCGCGCTTTCGAACAAGTCACCCATCTGCGCCAAAACCGCCAGAGGAATGCTGAGCAGCACCAGATAGAAAGGGAGCCCCCAATAGATGTGCAGAACAAAGCTTACCGCCGCTGTCAAAATGACGCCGCCAATCAGACCCGCCCAGGTCTTATTGGGACTATATTGCGGGGCCAATTTTGGCCCGCCAATCGCACGGCCTGAAAAATAGGCACCGATATCGGTGGCCCAGACCAGAGCCAGCGTCCAGAGCATGATCAATATGCCCTTGTCGATATCGCGCAAATAGAGGATCGCAAGTGCAGGTAAACCGGCATAGATCACGCCGGCCCCGAGTTTGAACGAGCGGTCAAATATCGCAACGAACATCGCCGCACCAAAGATCAGACCGAGCCCCAGAAATGATGCCCCGGCAGCCCATGGCGACATGATCGCCAAAGGCACCGACAGCGCATACATCGCCAGCTTGCGATTTTCGTGACGCCCTGCCAGCCCTGCCCATTCGCTCATGATGCCTAGGGCCATCAATACAACGAGCAGCCACAGAAGCATCCCGCCAAAATATCCCGCCAGCAAAGCTGCCGCGATCAGCAGCACGCCTACGACGATACGTGTTTGCAGTTCATTCGACTTGCCGGGTTTGGGAGCGACTGGTTCATCCATGTTCAGCGTCCACCAAACCGTCGCTCACGGTCCCCGAATGATTTCAGAGCTTGCTCAAGCTCCTTCTTGTCAAAATCGGGCCACAGCGTGTCGGTAAAATAGAGTTCGGCATAGGCCGCTTGCCACAAGAGAAAATTGGACAGGCGCAATTCGCCCGATGTCCTGACCAGCAAGTCGAGCGGCGGCAGATCGGCAGTATCCAAACCGCTGGATATATGTTCGAGACCAATTTCGTCAGGTTGCAGGTCGCCTTGCTTTACAGCGGTCGCAATATGCTGGACCGCCCGGAGCATTTCATCCTGCGCGCCGTAGTTGAGCGCGACGGCCAGCGTCATCTTGTCATTCCCGGCCGTTTTCTCAATGGCATTGTCGATCATCGTAACGATGTCGGCATCCAGCACCTTATAATTGCCGATGACCTTCAACCGCACACCATTTTCGACGAATTCATTGATATCAGACTGTATATACTGGCGCAGCAGTCCCATGAGATCGCTGATTTCATCTTCCGGCCGATTCCAGTTTTCGGACGAGAATGCATAGAGCGTCATTGCTTCGACGCCCATTTTCCCGGCCACGCGAACGATGTTGCGAACCGCCTCGACACCCTTCTTGTGACCAAGCGCACGCGGAAGATGCTTGCGCTTCGCCCAGCGCCCATTCCCATCCATGATGATCGCGATGTGACGGACGCCATATGTCGGGTCTGCTATGCCGGCGACGCTTTGCACCAGATCTCCAGAACCGCCCTTGGAACGCGTGAGCTTCACTGAGTCAGGATTTCCTGCTCTTTTGCGTCAGCCAGCTTGTCGGCTTCAGCAATCATCTCATCAGTCAGCTTCTGGACTTCGGTCTCAAGCCGCTTCCGGTCATCTTCGCTGATTTGCTTCTTGCTCTCATCGGCCTTCAGGTCATCCATGCCATCGCGCCGCACATTGCGGATCGCTATGCGGGCCTTTTCAGCAAATTGTCCGGTCAGTTTAGCAAGATCTTTGCGACGTTCTTCGGTCAGATCGGGGATAGGAAGCCTGATATTGGGACCATCCGTCATTGGATTCAGCCCCAGACCTGCGGAACGGATTGCTTTTTCTACCGGCTGGATATTGCCCTTGTCCCAAACCTGAACCGAGAGCATCCGTGACTCGGGCACCGATACAGTGGCAACCTGGTTGAGCGGCATTTTCGAGCCGTAAACCTCGACCGTGATTGTATCCAGCAGCGCGATATTCGCGCGCCCCGTACGCAAGCCACTCAAATCATGCTTGAGCGCCTCCAGCGTGCTATTCATCCTCTTTTGCAGGTCGGCTTTGTCATATTGTGCCATTGCTGTTTCCCCTAAATATTATTCGGTTGTTCCGACCATGGTCGCAGTTCCACCGCCACTCAAGACGGTTGCAAGATTACCCTGCTCACGGATCGAGAATACGACTATCGGTATCTTGTTCTCGCGGCAAAGCGCGACGGCACTGGCATCCATCACCTTCAGATTGTCGCTCAAAACCTGATCGAAGCTCAATTCCTCATAGCGTGTTGCGGCAGGGTCTTTTTTCGGATCGGCATTATAGACACCGTCAACGCTAGTGCCCTTGAAAAGCGCCTCGCAGCCCATTTCGGCGGCACGCAATGCTGCTGCGGTATCGGTTGTGAAATAGGGGTTGCCTGTTCCTGCTGCAAAAATAACGATCCGGCCCTTTTCAAGGTGGCGCACCGCCTTGCGGCGAATATACGGCTCGCACACACTCGCCATCGGAATGGCAGACAAGACCCGCGTGTCACAGCCCATTTGTTCGAGCGCATTCTGGACCGCCAGAGCATTCATCACGGTTGCGAGCATGCCCATATAGTCGGCGCTTGTCCGTTCAAAGCCCTTTGCTGCGGCAGCCAGTCCCCTGAAAATATTGCCTCCGCCAACGACCAGACAAAGCTCGAAACCGGCCTCTTTGGCAGACTTCACTTCGGTCGCGATGCGGTTAACCGTCTCAGGGTCGATCCCGAATTCACTCGAACCCATCAGGACTTCACCAGAGAGCTTCAGCAAAATACGCTTAAACGCGGGTCGTTTCATGCAAATCCAATCCTGCCGGAATCAAAGCCCGGCCCCAAAAACAAATATGGCGCAGACCATAGATAGTCCGCGCCATGCTGCCAAGCGTTACCGCCTGAAATATTCAAACTGTTGCTCGATTAACCAGCAACCGCAGCAGCGACTTCGGCTGCGAAATCTTCTTCTTTCTTCTCGATGCCTTCACCAAGCTGGAACCGGACATATTCGGTAAGCTTGATTTCAACGCCAGCATCTTTACCGGCTTGCTCGACGACTTGCGCGACAGGAGTTTTGTTATCCATCACGAAAGTCTGGCTGAGCAGAGCATTTTCCTTGGCAAATTTTGCCATCGCGCCGTCGACCATTTTCTCGACAATATTCTCAGGCTTGCCGGATTCAGCCGCTTTTTCGGTAGCAATTGCGCGCTCACGAGCCAGCAATTCGGGATCAAGGCCGTCTGCGTTCAGAGCCAGCGGGAATGCAGCAGCGATATGCATCGCAATCTGCTTGCCGAGTGGTTCGAGAACATCGGCACCGGCCGTGCTTTCCAGCGCAACCAATACGCCGATCTTGCCCATCGTCGGGGTGACCGCATTGTGGATATAAGGAACGACCAGACCGCTGGATACCGCAACCGTTTTCATCCGGCGGATCGCCTGGTTTTCACCGATTGTCGCAATATTGTTGGTCAGAACGTCTTTTACGCTACCGCCGGTAGGATAATCCGCTGCAGCAAGCGCTTCGACATCATCTTCATTCAGCCCCAGTGCAACAGCTGTTACCTTGGTAACAAAGTCCTGGAACTGGTCATTCTTGGCAACGAAATCGGTTTCACTGTTCACTTCGACAGCAACACCCTTGGTGCCTTCGACCGAGACGCCGACAAGGCCTTCAGCAGCCGTACGGCTTGATTTTTTCTGGGCTGCGGCAAGACCTTTGGTCCGCAACAGGTCAACCGCCGCTTCAACGTCGCCATTGGTTTCGTTCAGCGCTTTTTTGCAATCCATCATGCCAGCGCCGGTGCGCTCGCGCAGTTCTTTCACTGCTGCTGCTGTAATAGCCATAATTTGTTCCTCAATTTCTTGATCGGGAAATGTGAAATTGGGGCGACATAAATGTCGCCCCGTTTATTTTCGTAGCAGCCCATATATGGCTGCAGAAAGATGCTTCAAGTTCAGGCTTTATCGTCAGCCTTTTCAGGAGCCGCTTTTTCTTCAGCCTTCGCTTCAGCAGGAGCTGCTTCAGCCGGTGCCATTTCTGCTGCTATTCCAGCAATATCGGCAACCGCTGCTTCTTCACCGGAAGCCATCGCACTTGCATTGGCTTCGCTCGAAACAATCTGCTCGACCGGAGGAGCAACAGCTGCCCCGAGATCTGCGCCAGCTGCAACCATAGCGTCCTGGCCGCCCTTGGTGGCTGCTGCAGCAACGGATTCGCAATAGAGGCGAATCGCGCGCGCCGCATCGTCATTGCCCGGTACCGGGAAAGCGATGTTGCTTGGATCAACGTTCGAGTCGAGGATCGCGACAACCGGAATACCCAGAACATTGGCTTCCTTGATGGCGAGTTCTTCCTTGTTGGCATCGATCACGAACATGACATCAGGAATGCCGCCCATGTCACGGATACCGCCAAGCGAAAGTTCCAGCTTGATGTGCTCGCGCGTCATCTGCAGGACTTCTTTCTTGGTAAAGCCAGCGGTGTCACCACCGAGCTGCTCTTCCAGGGTTTTCATCCGGCGAATCGAGTTTGAAATGGTTTTCCAGTTGGTCAGCATGCCGCCGAGCCAGCGATGGTTTACGAAATGCTGGCCACTTGCGCGGGCGGCTTCAGCGATAGGCTCTTGCGCCTGACGCTTGGTACCCACGAAGAGAACCTTGCCGCCAGCGGAAGCCGCATTGGCGATAAAATCAAGCGCCCGTGCGAACAAGGGCACGCTCTGCGAAAGGTCAAGAATATGGACACTGTTGCGGGCGCCAAAGATGTACGGTTTCATCTTCGGGTTCCAGCGGTGGGTCTGGTGGCCGAAATGAGCTCCGGCTTCAATCAATTGCTGTAGGGTGACGACAGGGGCCGCCATAATATTTCTCCTTATCCGGTTATGCCTCTGGAAAGCTGAGAACCTCAAACGACCTTAAAGACCGCTATCGGCACCGGTATGAGTGCTTTCCATGTGGAATGAGCGTGCCGTTAAGGCGAAGCGGAACAAAATGCAACCACAAACTGGGCTTCGCCTGCCTTACCTACGTTCTTCTGCTGCATTTGCCAGTTCCCAGACAGGCATCGGTTGACCCTCTAGTTGCTACAGGGTCCATAAGACCCGGCGAATCGAGACCAGAGGAGGCCAACTGCATGCCAAAAATTTGCTGCAACAATTCCCGACGGCACAAGCAAGATTAAGAATCTCACGTTGAGAATGGATTTGCTGCGAGTGCATCTGCCTACGCCCGCCTCCTTCCCGGCGATCCGATCGCCCATTCTCTAATGTTCCAACCTTCATATTTTCACGAAAGACTTCTCATGACATCCTGCTACCGCCCGCTCCTTCTTGCTTCTGCGAGCACGTTGTTTTTTGCTGCCCCGGCTGCGGCACAGGCCGTCGCACAAGATAATCATGATGAAGCGGCACATTCCGACGACCATCACGATGATGAAGCCGAAGAAGCCATTATTGTTCAAGGTACCCGCAACCGTCGACGCGTACAGGATGAGCCGATCCGCGTCGAAGTGATCGCGGGTGAAGAGATTGAAGAAAAAGCGATTATGCGTCCGGGCAATATCGCGATGCTGGTCAGCGAAACCGGCGGGGTGCGTGTGCAGGTCACCTCTCCTGCCCTTGGCGCTGCCAATGTGCGCATTCAGGGCCTCGAAGGACGCTATACCCAGTTGCTGGCCGATGGCCTGCCGCTTTATGGCGGACAATCCGCATCGCTCGGACTGCTGCAGATTCCTCCTACCGACCTTTCCCAGGTAGAAGTCATCAAGGGCGCTGCTTTCGCGCTTTACGGATCGTCAGCACTTGGCGGCGTGATCAACCTGATCTCCCGACGTCCGGACGATAGGTTCGCGGCAGAGATCCTGATGAATACCACTACCCGCAACGGGCAGGACATCACGGGCTATCTATCCACGCCGCTCGCCTCAGGCCTCGGGGTGTCGCTAACCGCCGGTGCCCATCGTCAAAGCGGCCAGGACATTGACGGCGATGGCTGGTACGACATTCCGGCCTATGACCGGTTATCCGCCCGCCCGCGATTTCAATGGGACGGTGAAGACGGCAGTTCCGTCTACCTCACCCTTGGCATGATGACCGAGGAGCGAATTGGCGGCACCCTGCCCGGCCGTCTGGTGCCCGGCGGATCACCGTTCCAGCAGACACAGGACACTGATCGTCTTGACGCAGGTCTGGTTGCGGAAACGCCATTGGGGTCCACGACAACCTTGCATCTCCGCGCTTCTGCGATGCGGCAGGACCATTTGCACCGTTTCGGAACAACCATTGAGGATGACCGTCACGAAAACCTGTTTACCGAAGCATCGGTATCGGGCGGCATCGGTTCAACCAGTTGGGTCGGCGGCGTCGCCTTTCAATCAGACCGCTTTCGTTCGAAGACATTCTCCGCATTTGACTATAACTACGATGTGCCAGGAATTTTCGGGCAGCTGGAGCATGAGGCAACGCGGGACCTGACTCTGGCGGCAAGCGCGCGCGTCGATTTTCACGACGAGTTTGGCACGCAGTTTAGCCCCCGGCTTTCGGCGCTTTACCGGCCCGGCTTCTGGACGATCCGCGGATCACTTGGTGGCGGCTTCTTTGCGCCTACGCCGTTCGTCGACGAAATCGAGGCAGCGGGGCTGTCACGGCTGGAACCGCTTGGCGATCTTGCTGCTGAAAAAGCCCGGACCGCTTCGCTGGATATCGGCTACGCCCGTGGCCCCTTCGAAGCCAATGTCACCCTGTTCGGCGCCAATATCGAAAATGCGACCCGACTTGTGGAGATCGCGCCAGACCGCGTGCGTCTCGCCAACATCAACGGAACCTCGCGCGTTCGCGGATCGGAACTGTTGCTCCGGTTCAAGCAGAACGGATATACCCTGACCGGAAGCTATGTCTTCGTCGACAGTAGCGAGCCCGACCCCACAGGCCCCGGTCACCGCACCACACCATTGACACCGCGTCACACTGCCGGACTTGTCGGGATGTGGGAAGAACATGGCAAGGGCCGCATCGGTCTGGAAGCTTATTATACCGGCAAGCAGAAGCTTGAAGACAATCCCTATCGGCAAAACAGCCGGGCTTACGTCCATCTCGGCATTCTGGGCGAGATCGTGCTTGGCGGCATCAGCCTGTTCGTCAACGCAGAAAATTTGCTCAATATCCGCCAGACCCGTTACGATCCACTATTGCTTCCGCAACGGGCTGCCAGCGGTCAATGGACAGTCGATGCATGGGCACCCCTCGACGGATTTACTCTTAACGGTGGTGTGCGGATAAGATTCGGAGGAGACTGACCATTAAGGTAGATTCACCGCGAATAGCGAACGGGTAGCCGATACCGCCACCGCATCTCGCAACTTTTTGATTCCCGGCTCGTATTGTCACCATGATTCACAAAGCGCTTGACAATGAGAACATAAATGGAACATTAGGCGCTCATTGAAAGAACAAATGAGGTCGTATCATGCTTAGTATCGCTATCGCTACTTTTTTTGCACTCGCTTTTGCCGGCGCCTTATTCGTCATCACCATTATGTTTGTTCAATATCGCGGGAAAATTCTCAGCGTCATTGAGAGCGAATTTTCGACCAATCATTCGGCGGCGATCTTACCGCAGACGACCTATCGTCACCGGACAGTCAAAACGCCCCAGCTTATGAAACAGTATCGCTCGGCACAGCCCGTTCCGCTGCGCGTTGCCGCCTGACTCTCGCGTAGCTTCTGACGCTGAAGGGAATCATTATCAGATAGACGATGCTGATTGCTGTAAGCATGATCCACGGGGAGTTGATCAGGGCAACACCAACCAGTGCAACCACGGCGATCCCTTCAAGCCTGATGTTCTTGCGGAGGCGTAATGACGACCAACTGAACGTTGCAGTATTGGAAATCATCAGAAACGCGATCAGAACAATCCACGGCGACACCAGCGCATAATGGCGGAAAATTTCCTGATCGGTGATCATCCACAGATAAAGGGGCAACATTGCCAGACCGGCACCGACCGGCGCCGGAATACCGGTCAGAAACCCAGCCGATTTATGAGGCTGATCATCTTCGTCGATCAAAGCATTGAAACGCGCTAGCCTGAGCGCACAACCGACCGCCATAGTGAGTGCCAACACCCAACCAAATTGCGGCATATATTGGGTCGACCAGAGGAACATCACTAGCGCCGGAGAAACACCGAAAGCGATAACATCCGACAACGAGTCGAGTTCGGCACCAAAGCGGCTCTGTGCATTTAACAGGCGCGCAATCCGGCCATCCAGACCATCCAATATCCCCGCGAGAACAATTGATCCCGCTGCCAGCACCCAATTATCCAGATAAGCGAAGCGAACGCTGCTCAAACCCACGCACAGCGCCAGCGCTGTGACCGCATTCGGGACAAAGGCGCGCAAAGATATGCCTCTCTCGGGTCTTTTTATGGAACCTTTGTCAGCCATCAATATTGCTGCCATCTGACGGCGAATGGTACGACTGTCATTGGCCGACGCCTTCAATCTCTTTCATCTGCCCGATGATCGCGATCACGGTTTCACCGGCGATCGTCCGCTGCCCCAACACGACATTGGGTTCAGTCCCCTTGGGCAGATAGACATCGACGCGGCTACCAAAACGAATCAGTCCGATTCGCTGTCCGACGGCGACAAAATCACCTTCCTTGACGAAGGCCATGATCCGTCGTGCTACCAGACCCGCAATCTGGGTAAAACCTACCTTCAGCCCGTCATTGCGTTCGACCAGGAAATGTTGCCGTTCATTTTCTTCGCTCGCTTTATCAAGGTCCGCGTTCAGAAATTTTCCGGAAATATAGGCCTGACGCTTGACCGTTCCCTCGATCGGCGTCCGGTTAACGTGCACATCAAACACACTCATGAAAATCGAAACCCGGATCAACTCTTCATCGCCAAGGCCGCCCTCGCCCTGTAATTCAACGGGTGGCTTCACCGGCATAATCAGGTTCACCAGGCCATCGGCAGGTGCAACAATATATTTCTCGTCGAGTGGCGTAACCCGCTTGGGATCGCGGAAAAACGCCAATACCCACACGGTAATGCCCGCCATCGGCCAAGCCAGGGTTTCCCAGGCCATGACCGCAAAAAATGCGGTGATGACGCCAGCGATGACCGCAAATTTGCGACCTTCAGGATGGATCGGTGGAAAAGCCCATTTGGCTTCTCCCAGTCCTTTGTTTGAATATTTCTCGATTGCCATTGATGCTACTTAGAGACGGCCCATTGTTCTGACAACACTCCCGTTGATTTATCGGCAATTCGCGATGCCGATTTTGCACGGCCCTCAGCAACTCAAGGTTGAACAAATGACAATCTTTGCTAAGAGGCTCGCAACAATCAGTCCTCCCTTTTGCTCCCGTTTCAGGAAAGTCTACACGATATGTCGAAAATCAAGGTCAAAAATCCAGTCGTCGAACTTGACGGCGATGAAATGACTCGCATCATCTGGCAATGGATTCGTGAACGATTGATTGAACCTTATCTCGACATTGATTTGCATTATTATGATCTCGCGATCGAAGTACGCGATGAAACCAACGACAAAATTACCGTCGATGCAGCCAATGCGATCAAGAAACATGGCGTTGGCGTGAAATGCGCGACGATCACACCCGACGAAGCGCGGGTAGAAGAATTCGGCCTGAAGCGGATGTGGAAATCCCCGAACGGCACGATCCGGAACATCTTGGGCGGCGTTGTATTCCGCGAACCCATCGTCATCGACAATGTGCCGCGCCTCGTACCAGGCTGGACAGATCCTATCGTTGTCGGTCGTCATGCCTTTGGCGACCAATATCGTGCGACCGACTTCAAGGTTCCGGGCCCCGGCAAGCTGCGGCTGATCTGGGAAGGCGACAATGGCGATAAAATCGACGAGGAAGTCTTCCAGTTCCCCTCCCCGGGCGTTGCCATGGCGATGTATAACCTGGACGACTCGATTCGCGATTTTGCCCGCGCATCGATGAACTATGGCCTCAACCGTCAATGGCCGGTCTATCTGTCGACCAAGAACACGATCATGAAAGCCTATGACGGGCGTTTCAAGGATCTGTTCGAAGAAATTTTCGAAGCCGAGTTCAAAGACAAGTTCGACAAGGCTGGCATCACCTACGAACATCGTCTGATCGATGACATGGTTGCTTCGGCAATGAAATGGAGCGGCAAGTTCGTCTGGGCCTGCAAAAACTATGATGGCGATGTCCAGTCGGACACAGTCGCGCAGGGCTTCGGTTCGCTCGGCTTAATGACATCGGTATTGATGACACCAACCGGCGATTGTGTCGAAGCAGAAGCCGCGCACGGTACGGTAACCCGCCACTATCGCCAGCATCAGCAAGGCAAGGCAACATCGACCAATCCGATTGCGTCGATCTTTGCCTGGACACGCGGCCTTATCTATCGTGGCCAATTCGATAACACACCAGACGTCACGCGCTTCGCCGAAACTTTGGAACGTGTCTGTATCCAGACCGTTGAAAATGGCGACATGACCAAGGATCTCGCGATCCTTATCGGTCCAGACCAGTCGTGGATGACGACCGAGCAGTTTTTTGAAGCGGTTCGCTCCAATCTGGAAACGGAAATGGAAAACTGGAAATAATAATTCCGGAATGATGGAAGCTTCGGGCGATGGGATATCCTGTCGCCCAAGCTCCAATCCGATGATCCCCCTGGGGATAGGCCGCAGCAACGAACTATCGTGAGCTAACTCAACGATAATCACAGGCTCTCCTATCAATTGCGTCCTCCATCACGTAACCTGCTGACAAATAGCATCGTTCGCGTATAGAGACGCACCATGCACAGTCCGCTCGAAAATCCAGCCTTCATAGATGCCATCGTGATCCTCGGTGCGGCAGGAATCGTTATTCCTGCCTTCACCCGTTTCCGCATCACGCCGATCATCGGCTTCATTCTAGTCGGCATATTGCTCGGACCGTCCGGGCTCGGCTCTCTCCAGAGCCAATATGGATGGTTACAATTTGTCACGATCAGCGATAGCGAAGCGATCGAGCCGTTCGCCGAAATGGGTATCATATTATTGCTCTTCTCGATCGGGCTGGAATTGTCGTTCAAACGGCTCTGGTCCCTGCGCCGCCTTGTCTTCGGGGTCGGTGCGGCAGAGTTGCTGGTGTCGGGACTGATCATCGGTTCTGTCCTATATCTGCTCGGTCAAAATCCGGCTGGTGCCCTGGGACTGGGACTGGCTTTGGCGCTGTCCTCGACCGCTCTGGTACTACCGATGTCTGGCACCAAAAGCCCGGTCGGTCGCGCGGCTCTGGCCATGCTTCTGTTCGAAGACGTCGCCATTGTTCCGATCATTTTCCTTTTGGGCGCCATCTCTCCGGCGATAACCGCCGATGGCGGATGGGGTGATCTATGGCGGACGCTTCTGCTGGGCGGCGCGGTGATTGCGGGCATGCTCGTCCTCGGGCGACTGCTGTTGCCACGAATTTTTGCGCAAGCGGCTCGCACCAAGAGCCCCGAGCTGTTCCTCGCCGTCAGTTTGCTGGTCATCATCCTCGCTAGCCTTGCGACAGCCGCTACCGGATTGTCACCGATCGTCGGCGCCCTTCTCGCTGGCCTGCTCATCGCGGAAACCGAATATCACGGTGAAGTCGAGGTGATCACCCAGCCGTTTAAGGGCCTAGCGCTTGGCGTGTTTCTGATCACCGTTGGCATGCAAGTCGATATTCGCGTTGTCCTTGAAAACTGGGCAAGCCTTCTCACTGCGGTCGTCGGCGTGGTTGTGGTCAAGGCTGCCGTTACCGGCGGCCTGCTGCGTTTTGCCGGTGCTCGGGCAGGCACGGCTACCGAAGCCGGCGTTTTGATGTCCAGTCCCTCGGAAACCACGTTGATCGTATTGGCTGCGGCGATGCAGGCGCAGCTGATCCAGCCACAAACTGCAGCATTCTGGCAGATCGTGACCGCAATCGGCCTGACCATCACACCATTGCTGGCCCGGTTCGGCCATGACATTGCCCGAAGAATGGAAATGCGCAGCGGCAGTAACCTGGCTCCGGATGAGCAACAGGTTGAACCCCAGCAAACAATCATTATCGGCTTTGGCCGGGTCGGCAAGCTGATCGCCGACTTGCTGATCACCCATAATCAAAAATTTCTGGCGGTAGAGACCAACATTGATACGGTCGCAAAGGCCCGCCGCGAAGGCTATCCCATCAAGTTCGGCAATGTATCCCGCAACGAAATGCTCGACCGTTTGCGGCTGGGCCACGCAAAAGCTCTGGTCCTGACGATGGATGAGCCAGTGCTCTCTGTACAGATCGTCAAGAAGGTCCGCGCCTGGGTGCCGGACCTGCCGATCATTGCCAGGGCCCGTGATATCGAGCATGCTGCAGAGCTCTATCAAGCAGGTGCGACGAATGCGGTTCCAGAAGCGCTAGAGGGTTCCCTGCAATTATCTGAAGCCGTGCTGGTCGAAAATGGCGTTGCCATGGGCCCGGTCATCGCCTCGATCCATGAACTGCGCGATATCTATCGCAAGCAGATTCAGGAAGACGGCGATCTCGAGCAGGAACCCAAACTGAAATCCTATTCCACTTCCACCGGACAGGCGACAGCTGACGATTTGGTGCCGGACGGTCTCAGCCCGCAAGAACAGACCTGATAGCGGCAATCGCTTCATCGGCTTTTGCGCCATCAGGCCCTCCGCCTTGCGCCATGTCCGGACGACCGCCACCGCCCTTGCCGCCAACTGCAGCAACCCCGGCTTGAACCAGATCGACCGCGCTCAAGCGCTCGGTCAAGTCGTCCGTCACTCCGACCGCAACCGTTGCACGACCGTCGTTAACCGCAACCATCGCACTGACACCGCTCGACAGTTCCTTTTTCGCCTGATCGACCAGACCGCGCAATTCCTTGGGATTCAGGCCCTGAATGACCTTGCCGCTAAACGCGACGCCGCCGATGGATTCCGTCTCGGTCGCTTGCGTGCTTCCGCCATCGCCGGCCAATGCCAGCGCAGTTTTTGCTTCGGTCAGTTCCCGGTCCAGCTTTTTGCGTTCTTCAACCAATATGGCGACACGATCCGCTGCTTCTTCGGGAGAAGCCTTGAGCGTCGCAGCAATAGATTTAAGCTTGGCGTCACGGTCGCCAAACCACAGGCGTGCCGCTTCACCGGTCAGCGCTTCGATTCTCCGGACGCCGCTGGCGACCGCGGATTCTGAAATGATGACCATCAACCCAATATCGCCAAGAGCCTGGACATGGGTGCCGCCGCATAATTCTACCGAATAATCGAGATCGGCTTCCCGGCCCATCGACAGCACGCGCACTTCATCGCCATATTTTTCGCCAAAAAGAGCCAGTGCGCCTGCTTCTACGGCCTCATCGGGGCTCATCAACCGCGTGGTGACCAGACTATTTCCGCGGATCTGCGCGTTCACATCAGCCTCGACGGCTTTCATTTCTGCTTCGGTCAAAGCCGACAGATGCGAAAAATCGAAGCGCAGGCGGTCAGCAGCGACGAGACTGCCCTTCTGCGTCACATGGTCGCCGAGATGATGCCGCAACGCCTTGTGCAGCAAATGGGTGGCGCTGTGATTGGCACGCAACGCAGTGCGCCGGTTTCCATCCACTTCGAGGTGCACCATGTCTCCGACGGACACGGAGCCCGACCTGATTTCGATCTGATGGGCATGGAGCCGTCCCAGCGGTTTTCTGGTGTCGGTCACGCTAGCGGCGAAACTGTCGGTGCCAGAGATCTTGCCGGCATCACCCATCTGCCCGCCGCTTTCGCCGTAAAAAGGCGTCTGGTTCGTCAGCAGGGTGACCGTATCGCCTTTATTGGCAACTTCAATCTCTACGCCATCCTTGACCAGTGCGACAACGACGCCCTCGCCCTCTTCGGACGTATAGCCGGTAAATTCGGTACTGCCTTCCCGCTCTGCAATATCGAACCACACAGCGTCGGAAGCCTGATCGCCGGACCCTTTCCAGGCAGCACGGGCAGCGGCTTTTTGCTCCGCCATCGCCTTGTCAAAGCCGTCGCGATCCACACCCAGCGATTGGGCGCGCAAAGCGTCTTCGGTCAGATCATAAGGAAAACCGAATGTATCATAGAGTTTAAACGCGGTTTCGCCAGGCAGGATATCACCTTCACCCATATCGGCGATTTCGGCATCGAGCAGCTTCAGGCCATTGGCCAATGTCCGGCGAAAATTATTTTCCTCGCGAAGCAATGTCTCTTCGATCAGCGGTTTCGCGCGGATCAGCTCGGGGAATGCATTGCCCATTTCGCCCGTTAACGAACCGACCATCCGGTGCATCAACGGATCCTTGGCGCCGAGCAAGTGGGCATGGCGCATGGCCCGGCGCATGATCCGGCGCAGCACATAGCCGCGGCCTTCGTTCGATGGCAGGACGCCGTCCGCGACAAGGAAAGAGGAAGCCCGCAAATGGTCTGCAATCACCCGGTGGCTGGCCTGATTATCGCCTGTCGTGGCCGTGCCGGTCAGCGACCCGGACTCGGCGATCAGCGCCTTGAACAGGTCGATGTCATAATTGTCGTGCACGCCCTGCATGACGGCAGCAACACGTTCGAGTCCCATACCGGTATCGATCGACGGCTTGGGCAGATCGACGCGATCGCCCTCGCCGCGCTGGTCATATTGCATGAACACGAGGTTCCAGATTTCGACAAAGCGATCGCCGTCTTCGTCCGGGCTGCCCGGAGGACCACCGGGAATATGGTCGCCGTGATCATAGAATATTTCACTGCAAGGGCCGCAGGGTCCGGTATCGCCCATCGACCAGAAATTGTCATCGGTAGCGATGCGAATGATACGTTCATCCGGAAGGCCTGCAATCTTCTTCCAAAGGTCAAAGGCTTCATCGTCAGTATGATAGACGGTCACGGTCAACCGGTCGGGTGAAATACCCCAGGTTTTTGTAATCAGGTCCCAGGCATGGTGGATCGCCTGCTCCTTGAAATAGTCGCCGAAGGAGAAATTCCCGAGCATTTCGAAAAACGTGTGATGGCGCGCGGTATAGCCGACATTATCCAGATCATTATGCTTGCCGCCGGCGCGAACGCATTTCTGGCTGGAAGTAGCCGTAGAATAAGGGCTTTTTTCTGCACCGGTGAAGATATTCTTGAACGGGACCATACCCGCATTGATGAACATCAGCGTCGGATCATTATAGGGAATGAGCGGCGACGAGGGGACGATCTCGTGACCCTGGGCGGCGAAATAGTCCAGAAAAGACCGT
Organism: uncultured Parasphingorhabdus sp.; assembly: GCF_963975555.1. Lineage (GTDB taxonomy): Bacteria > Pseudomonadota > Alphaproteobacteria > Sphingomonadales > Sphingomonadaceae > Parasphingorhabdus. The sequence continues at coordinate 228,188 of NZ_CAXBHH010000004.1, forward strand.
CTTATATCATTGGTGGTTTGCATCATTTCGACTTAGGGGAGCGATCTGCCGTTGACAATCCCGAGAATGGATCGAAAATCATGCATAGGCATAAGGACCGCCCTTTTCGAGTGCGGTACGATATTGCGGACGAGCATGAATGCGCGCCAGCCAAGCCTGCAGGTTGGGATAGCGATCGTCCAGTCCAGCACGGAGCTGACATGCTTCGAGCGGGAAGCTCATCATGATATCGGCGGCGGTGAGTTGGTCTCCAGCAAAATAGTCCCGGTCCGCCAGCTCGGTTTCCAGCCAGACAAGCAAGTCAGTGACCATCTGGCCAACCGGTTTGCGCGCTGGCAGGCCGAGCAGGCCTAGACGTCCCACAACCAGCAGCCCGTATAATGGCGGCATCATGGATCCCTCGGCAAAGTGGAGATATTGGGTATAGAGTCGCGCATTCTTGGCGTCACCCGGCGCACCCAGTTTGCCGTCGGCTTTCGCAACCAGATATTCGGCAATCGCCGCGGTTTCAATAATCACGTCCCCGTCATCCTCGATCATCGGCGACTTGCCGAGCGGATGGATAGCCTTCAGACTGTCCGGGGCTTTCTGGGTTTTGGGATTCCGCTCATAGCGTTTAATCTCGTAAGGCAGGCCGAGTTCCTCGAGCAACCAGATGATCCGCTGCGAGCGGCTGTTTTCAAGATGATGCAGAATGATGGTCATTGCTATATTGGCCTTCCGAAAAGCTCGCGGTTTGTCAAAGCTGGGTCAAGCGAAGCGTTGTAAGGAGCCAAATGTCAATCTTTTCCCGGATTTTAGCAGTCCACTACCTATAGAAAACGCCAATAAAAATGGGCCGTCCTACAGTCGGGGGACAGAAGGACGACCCTATGCCAGGGATCGCCTCGGGGGAGAGTGATCCGGCAAAACTTATAATATTCTGGTTTTCCCGTTCCAGCGTCAGCCGGGAAACGAGAGACGGCCTTCGACCGGGAGGCGCGACCATCAGAGCGATGACATCAGTCACCTCTCTGATGGTCCGATCACCTATTTTTCATCATCATCATTGTCTTTGGCTTTGGACACGGGACCGTTCATCATTTCCTCGGCCACTTCTTCCTGTTTGCCGCGAATCTGATTTTCCAGCTTTTCCATCATTTCCGGATGTTCCAGAAGGAAGCGTTTGGAATTCTCGCGTCCCTGCCCGATGCGAACCGAGTCATAGGAGAACCAGGCACCCGATTTCTCGACAACGCCGGCCTTCACGCCAAGATCGATAATCTCGCCGACCTTGGAAATGCCCTGACCGTACATGATGTCAAACTCGACCTGCTTGAACGGCGGCGCGACCTTGTTTTTGACCACTTTGACACGGGTGGTGTTGCCGACAATATCGTCGCGTTCCTTGATCTGGCCGGTGCGGCGGATGTCGAGCCGGACCGATGCATAGAATTTCAGCGCATTGCCGCCCGAGGTGGTTTCCGGATTGCCGTACATCACGCCGATTTTCATGCGGATCTGGTTGATGAAGATCACCATACATTTGGACCGGCTTATCGAACCGGTCAGCTTGCGCAGCGCCTGGCTCATCAAACGGGCCTGCAGGCCGACATGGGTATCACCCATTTCGCCTTCGATTTCAGCGCGCGGAACCAGAGCAGCGACCGAATCGACAACCAAAATATCAATCGCATTGGAACGCACCAATGTATCAACAATCTCCAGCGCCTGTTCACCGGTGTCGGGCTGGGAAATGATCAACTCGTCGGTATTGACGCCCAATGCCTTGGCATAGACCGGGTCGAGCGCATGTTCCGCATCGACAAAGGCAGCAGTGCCACCGTTTTTCTGCGCTTCGGCAATCACGTGCAACGCAAGCGTGGTCTTGCCGGAGCTTTCCGGTCCGTAAACTTCGATCACGCGGCCTTTTGGTAATCCCCCGATTCCCAACGCGATATCCAGTCCGAGGCTACCGGTGGAGATAGCTTCTATTTCTAGCGCCTTGCGCTGGCCCAGCTTCATGGCCGAGCCTTTACCAAAGGCACGATCGATCTGCGCCAACGCGGCGTCTAGTGCTTTTTGTCTGTCTGATGAGTTCAACTGATTATCCGATTCTACGACTTTTAAATTGCCGGCCATTTGCCTGTCCCCTTCGCTAAATGCTTAACTATCATCAATCAATGATTGTGATGATGTACCGCATTTGTTCTCATAGAACAAGAGGGGAACATAATTTTTTTATTGAGAGGCTAGTTTATTGAAAATAAATCGAAATACCGCCATTTTCTAGTCGGGCTTAGCATGTTCGGCCAGAGTCTCTCCTACCGCTTCTGCTATTTGCGCCACCGAAAACGGTTTCGGAAGAAAATTCACCTTGTCGAGATCGATCGACTTGCGCAACTGCTCCTCGGCATAACCGGACATGAACAATATCGGCAGATCCGGATATTGTTTGCGGACATGCTTGGCCATGGTCGGACCATCCATATTCGGCATCACCACATCTGATACGATAATGTCGAACTTCTGCTCTTCATCGACCTGAGCGGCCAACAGCCCCAAGGCTTCCTCGCCTTCGCTGGCGGTCACAACCGTATAGCCTTGACGGATCAGAGCCCGCTCCGCGACGGCGCGGACCATATCCTCGTCCTCGACCAGCAGAATATGGGCACTTCCCCACAATTCTTTTCTAGCCGTCGCCTTGACCGGCGGCGAACTCAGGCTAGCGCGCGCGACGTCTTCCGCAGTCGGATGGTGAACCGGGAAATAGATCGAGAAAGTGGTGCCCTCACCCGGTTTCGAATCGGCAAAAATATAGCCGCCGGACTGTTTGATGATCCCGTAAACCGTCGACAATCCAAGACCGGTACCCTTGCCCACCGCCTTGGTGGTGAAAAACGGTTCAAAAATCTTGCCGATGACATGCGGTGGAATACCGCTTCCGGAGTCGGCGAAGATCAGCGCAGTATAGTCGCCGACGGGCAGGATATCGCTTTTCAGCGCGCGAACGTCGGACGCGACCACTGCCTGGGTCGAAATCGAAATCTTGCCGCCCTGCGGCATGGCATCCCGCGCGTTTACACCAAGGTTGATGATCACTTGCTCTAGCTGGCCCGGATCTGCGCGGACCAGACCAAGATTGCGGCCATGGCGGACTTCCAGCTCGATCGTCTCGTCGAGCAGCCGCTTGAGCAGGTTCGACACGTCCGCCACCACATCTGGCAGCTGGAGCACTTGCGGCCGCAGAGTCTGCTGGCGCGAGAAAGCAAGCAATTGGCGGGTCAGGCCCGCCGCCCGGTTGCTGTTATTCTTGACCTGCTGGATATCATCATAGTCGCTGTCACCCGGCGAATGGCGCAGCAGCATCAGATCACAATGACCGATGATAGCGGTGAGGATATTGTTGAAATCATGGGCAACGCCCCCGGCCAACTGCCCTACGGCTTGCATTTTCGTAGCCTGCGCGACCTGACTCTTTAATTTCGATTCTTCACTATTGTCCCGGATCGACAGCAGCACCGCCGCTTCACCCAGTCCTCGAACGCCGGCAATACCCAGCGCGACCGACTCTTCGCCGCCATTGCGCAAACGCACCGCCAGATCGCCTGCCAGTGGCGGCCCGCTGGCGTAGCGACGCACGGCATCGGCAACCGCCGACTTATCATCACGGATCATCAGATCGCCAGGATAGAGCGGCTGTTCCTTTTCCTCGATGCCTGCGGTTTTGGCGAAGGCCTCGTTGAAGAAGAGGAAACGACCGTCACGGTCGATCAGCGCCAAGCCCAGCGGCAACAGCGATAACATCGATTCAACCTGTTCCAGCGCTTTGCCGCGTTCGACCATCCCACCATCATCGTCGATCATCAGAATCAACGCAGGAGCCTTTTCCTTTTCCCGGTCTAACGGAACGTGGAACAGACGGACCGGCGTGCCGTGCCGTCCTTCGCGTTCAAAGAATATCGTGCCCTTATCGTCGGAACGCAGGAAATTGATGAAATTGCGGCCAGCTATATTGGCATCAACCCGACCGGTTGCGCGCAAGGCAAAGGCCTGGTTGGACGCGCGGATACGTCCTTCGCCGCCAATGACACTGGCCAAAATACCGGATTCTGAAAATGCCCGGCCACCGCCGCCACTGACGAGGCGGATCATGTCATCCAGGATATCCGCCTGTATTTGCGGTATCATCTGCCACAGGAGATATTCATCGCCCTGCCCCGTGCGGACAACCTTCGCGCTATATTCAGCGACCCCGCGTTTCAGACCTTCCGCATAGCCGCGGCCATCCCTCCACGCTGTGCGGCCAGCGGTCGCGAGAAGCTCGTTACCGCCGGCTTGCAATGGCAGTTCGGGTGGAACGGCCGGACCATTGAACCATTTGGTAAAAAGCTCGTTGGCACAGACCAGTCGACCAGCCCGGTCGGTAATCGCCAGACCGATTTCCGACTGGTCGGCAACCATCCGCGTAACCGCCCAATCGCCGGGATCCGCATAATGCCGATCGTTCTCTTCGGCTTGTGGACGCAAAAAATAGGCAATAGCTGTCATGCTGACTACCAGAGCGACAAAGGCGCTGATCACAGCGATATTCTGCACTTGCCAGTATAGCAGCCCGGCCGAAGCCGCCACCGCCACAACCAGCACCGCCGCTCTTATCCGTACACCAATCAACGACTTGCGGGTACTGTGGTTCAACAACCCGCTATCATTTTGAGCTTTACTGGCCATCGCCCGACCGTTCCAAACGCCGTTTTTCCAGTACCGACTGCCTTTTCCGACCGATCCACCAGCGCCAGCCAAAGCTACTGACCACATATCCGACCGCCGCGAAAACAACGCCCAACACCGCAAATCCAAAGAACGTTACCGCCGCTTCGCGCCCAAGCCAACCCAGCCATTGAGCAACTTCGCTCACAAATTGCGTATCGACAACTTCGTGAACGGCTTGGCCGGATGCACCCGGTTCAATCTGCAATAGCTGTTTACCGATCTGATAGGCAACGGCGATCCAGAACGGATAAGTGAACGGATTGGTGATAAATGTGGTTACAGCAGCAATCGGCACGTTGGCGCGAATGGGTAAAGCCAGGAACAATGCTACAAAAGTCTGCCCGCCCAAGGGAATCAGAAAGCCTGCCAACATTCCAAGCGCCACCCCGCGCGGGACGGACCGACGATTAAAATGCCACAGATCTGATCGTAAAAACCGGTGCGCGATTGGCTTCAAATATCTATTCTTGGCCATGCTCGCCCGGGTCGGCATTTTTTTGTCCAGCCAAACCCCAAAGCGTTTGATTGTTCGCGCGCCCCAATCTTTCGGCGGAGGATCAAAATCGGAATTATCCATGCTCGCGCATCAGTCGGCCCTGTTGCCGTTTCCAGTCACGATCTTTTTCGGTCTGCCGCTTGTCCGGAGCCTTTTTACCCTTGGCCAGCGCCAATTCGAGCTTTGCCTTGCCCTTGCTGTTGAAATAGATCGACAGCGGCACAACGGTCATTCCCTTGCGCATCACGGCCGCATATAATTTGTTGATCTCGCGACGCTTCAGCAGCAGCTTGCGGGGACGGGTCGGCGTATGATTATGACGGTTGCCATGGCTCCATTCGGGAATATTGGAGTTGATCAGCCAGGCTTCCTCGTCCTTAACCTCGGCATAGCTTTCCGCGATGGCTCCCGATCCGAAACGCAATGATTTGACCTCTGTTCCGGTCAACATGATACCGGCCTCGAAATGTTCCTCGAGAAAATAATCATAGCGCGCGCGCCGGTTTTCGGCGACGATCTTCTGCTTGTCAAATTCCACCGGCCGCGGTTTTGCCATTAGATTAGACCTGCCCCTTCCAGGGCGGCATCCACAGCTTTGCGGCTGGCTTCGGACGGAGGTGTCATCGGCAAGCGCAGGTCTGGCGAGAAGTCCGGCAGGACCCGGGACAATGCATATTTGATCGGGCCCGGAGAAGCGTCGGAGAATAGAGATTTGTGCAGCGGATAGAGCACATCATTCAACTCGCGTGCTTTGGCATAGTCGCCCGCAGCACAGGCCGCCTGAAACTCCGCGCATAATTTAGGGGCAACATTGGCGGTTACCGAAATACAGCCAACACCACCGGCAGCATTGAACGCCAGCGACAGTTCGTCGACCCCGGACAGGAGTATAAAATCATCAGCACAATTTAGGCGATGTTCGGTGACCCGGTCGAGAACGCCACTGGCATCCTTGATTGCCACGATACCGGGCAATTTTGACAGGGCCGCAACGGTCTCGGGCTGGATATCCGTGACGGTGCGCGCCGGTACGTTATATAGCACCAGAGGCAGATCAATACTCTCGGTCAGGGTCGTAAAATGGGCCGTAATCCCTTCCTGATTCGGACGGTTGTAATAAGGCGCCACCACCAGACCGGCAGTTGCACCGCATTTTTTCGAGAAAGTAAGATGCAACAGGGCATTGGTGGTATCATTGGACCCACAACCTGCGATGATCGGCACCCTGCCGGCCGCCTGTTCTATGCACACTTCGATAACCCGATGATGCTCTGCATTGGACAAGGTCGATGCTTCACCTGTGGTCCCGCAGGGCACGAGAGCGCTACTGCCCTGGTCAATCTGCCAGTCAACAAGTGCGCGAAACTGGTCTTCGGCAAACGATCCGTCGCGAAAGGGGGTCGCCAGAGCCGGGATGGAGCCGGAAAACATGGAATAATCCTTTATATTTAGCTTGGAAATTGGCAAAGCCACCGCCAAGTTACTTTAAACATTAACGGTGATATAGTTCGCCGTTCAGCGCCTGATAAGGAGCCTACCCCTAAAATGTCCAGCATGGTATCAAGAATTGTCATCACGGCGCTGCTTTTATCCCCCGTAACGTGCATGGCTGCCGAACAGCTAGGCTGGCAAGGGAGCGAAAGCGGACTCTCCGATCCGACCGCCGGCAATGCCGTTCTCGGGCTTCAACGCTGGCGGGTGCTCAGCCAGTCCGACAATTATTCCTTTGAAGATTATGCCGGTTTTCTGGTCACCTATCCGGGATGGCCGGAAGATACGCGGATGCAACGCAACGCCGAGCAAGCGATCAATATAAACAGTTTCTCGCCGAGCCGCGTGCTTGCCTATTTTGACAGATTCCCACCGACCACCAATGCCGGCGCCGCCAAATATGCGGTCGCCCTGCAAGCGAGCGGAATGAGTGACAAAGCCACTGCTATGGCGCGACAGGCCTGGCGTGGCGGAACTTTGACCGAGGACGATGAAGCCGCCCTGATATCGCGGTTCAGCTCGGTTTTGACCATCGACGATCATGATGCCCGGATGGATGCGCTCCTGTGGGCGCGAGCAACCCGCGATGCCGCGGGCCAGCTGTCCTTCACCTCTCCTGCCCGACGCGCGGTGTTCGCAGCCCGTCTGGCGCAACTCACCGAATCGTCCGACGCGAACGCACAGGCCAGCGCGGTCGGTGCCATTGCCCGTGACGATGCCGGCTATCTGGCGGATCGCGCGCGCTATCTGCGCAACAGCGGCCAAAGCTATGCAGCGCGTCAGTTGCTGGCCACTCGGTTGCCGCTGCGGGTCAAACCGGCCATGCCCGACACCTGGTTCGAAGCGATGCTGCTTAACGCCGAAACAGCAGCCAATGACCGGCAATGGACGATGGCCTATGATATCGCCTCGAAAATCGAGGATGCCTATGACACGCCGACACGGATAGCCGACCAGAATAGCCGCGTGCGCGACAAATATTCCGATCTCGCGTGGATCGCCGGCACTTCTGCGCTGAACGGCATGCGCCAGCCTGCCAAAGCGATCCCGATGTTCGATCTCTATGCGCAATCCTATGATTCACCCAATATCACCTCGAAAGGCTATTATTGGGCCGGTCGCGCAGCAGCAGAAGCGGGCAAGACCGAGCAAGCCAATGCCTATTTCGAGAAAGCAGCCAAATTCCCTGACTATTTCTACGGTCAATTGTCTCTGGAACGGCTCGGCCGTCCTCTGCCTGTGTTCAACCGCAAACCGAATGTCGAAATCACCGATGCCGACCGTGCCGCCTATGACGTTGACCCGCTGGTCGTCGCCGTAAAAGCTTCGGTGCGCACCGGTCCCTGGCGTGAACAGATCCGCTTTCACCGCGCGCTGGCGGCCAATGCAAAGACCGCGAAAGACTATATGCTGATCAGCGACCTTTCTACCCGCATCGGTGCACGCGATCTTGGCGTGATCAAGGGGATCAGCGCGCTGGGCTCCGGGATTGGCGCGATTGATGAAACCGCATTCCCGACGATGCCCGTACCTTTCGGCCATGAAAGTACCTGGACCCTGATCCATGCGATCACCCGTCAGGAAAGCCAATTTGCCGAAGGCGCGATCAGTCATGCAGGTGCCCGCGGCCTGATGCAGTTGATGCCAGGCACCGCTCGCGAACAGTCCGGAAAGGCAAACCTGTCATACAATCTCTCATCGCTGACCGATGATCCTCAATATAATATCAAGCTTGGCAGCGGCTATATTCAACGGATGATGGATTATTATGGCGGCAGCTACCCGCTCGCCGTCGCGGCCTATAATGCTGGTCCCGGCAATGTGAACAAATGGATCCGCGCCAACGGCGATCCGCGCATGGGCGGTATCGACTGGGTCCAGTGGATCGAGGATATTCCGATTTCCGAAACGCGCAATTACGTCAAGCGCGTGCTGGAAAATGCGGTCGTCTACGACACGAAAAACCCGCGCGGCCCGACGATCCGGAGCGATACGCCGCTAACTCGTTATATCGGGAAAAATTACAAGGGTTGATCGCAACGATGCAAACCGCTTCTCTGGCTAGAGCCATGATCAGGTTTCGATAGCGCCCCGCAACATCATTCCCACTGCATATAAAGCGCGGTGAATGTCAGCGTATCGATGATACCGTGCAACAGGATCACTGGCCAGAGATTGCGTTTCAGCAACAGGAACATAGTGCCGAAAGCCAGTGCTATACCACCGGTTACGATCGCGCCACGCCAGCCTTGATAGTAAAAATGACCATATCCGAAAAAAATCGCAGGGAGGATGACGGCGAGAACAGGAGCAAATCTGTAGCCGGAAAAAGCAGTCTGTAGTCGGCTGATAAGATAGCCCCGGAAGAACATCTCCTCACCAAAAGCTGCTGCGGTCCAGACAATCACCAGCCATAACAAGAACATAGGAAGGTTTCCTGCGACACCGCTCCATCGATCCTCCACACCCTGCGGCACATCGGACATGAAATCCAGCCCGATCGCGGGCCCTCCTTTGGTCGTCAACGCAACCACGATACCGAAAGCGACAAATACCAGCATCGCTTGCGGTATAACCATCAACTTGGCCTTGATACCGGGCAGTCGGCGCAAACCCAAAGAGGGCCAGTCGATGCCGATCCTGCGCATATACAGCGTAACCAGAGCGAGCGTCAGCAACAGCGAGACAGGACCTGCGTAGCGCCAGAACACCAAGCTCATCAAATATTTGGAGAGCAAAGCGAAGGCGACAAAACCCGATATCTCGGCCAGAATGATCCAGCGTTGCGGTTGACTGGCTTCGATCTCGATATTCGGCAATAATTTCATATACACGAAGGTGTATTATGCATACAATACTGTCAACAAATATCCGCCGCGATTAGTCCAGCAAAGCTTGGCAAGAAGGTAGCGGGATTGCCGATACCGGCCTGCTGCACTTCTCAGGCCAGTCAGGTAGCTTTGCCTGCCTCCGAGGAGGTCAGGAGTCCGGCGCTTTGCTCAGCAGCAGCGCGGAGAAACTCGACCAGTCCGGAAAGCCTCTGTCTTCGGGATCTTCCACTGCAAGCAACTTTCTTGATCTTTCCAGACCGAGGTCGATATCCTGGGGGGCAATCGCGAGATTCGTATCGAGGGAGTGAAAACTTCGTACAATTGGCTCGGAATAGTGGGAGGGCGACTCTCCAATCACGACGGCAAGTTCATCATGATTGAGGCGCACCAGCGTTCCGACAGGCAATATGCCCAGGCTATCGACAAAGTCACAAAAGATGAGTGGGTCGAAGTGACCCGACCAAGACATCATTTCTGCGAGTGCCTGTGATGCTGAAAGCGGGGCGCTATAGGGCCGCTGCGAAGTGATCGCATCATAGACATCACAGATGCTCGACATACGGGTAAAGATGCTGAGATCCGCGGCAAATATTCCTCCCGGATATCCCGTTCCGTCCATTTTTTCGTGATGCCTCAGACAGACCTCCAGCACGATGCCGCTGACGCCTTCCGATGCTGACAAGATATCGTGTCCCTGCTGCGGATGACTGCGGATCACGTTCCATTCGCTCTCGTCGAGCTTGCCTGGCTTCGACAATATACTGTCCGGAATCGCAGTCTTGCCGACATCATGCAAAAAACCGGCCATCCCGATATCGTGCATTTGCCGCTCTGGAAATCCCATTTTACGGGCCAGATTAATCATCAGGGCGCAGACCGAGACCGAATGCAAATAGCTATATTCTTCCTTGGTTTTGATAAGGGCGATATTGAGGATGATTGTTGGATCGATATTCACCGATCGGGATATCTGTTTGATCAGAGGGGTCAGTTTACGCGACTTGACCGGTTTTCCGAGACGCGCGTCTTCAAACAGAGCCATCACCGCCGCTCGCGACCGCTTGATTGTGGCGGATGCTCTGCGGAGTTCCGCTGTCCGCTCGCGCGACGTCAGTCGATTGAAGGCCGGTTGGGTAACATCCCGCAAATATGATCGGGGTCGGTCAATAGCCGAACGTTCCAGCGCCTCTACCAGTTTTGGCGAATAGACCTTCGCTTCGCCCCCTTCGAGGATTGCCAACGGTTTCGAAGATGGTGACAATTTCTTGCCACGCGATTCATCGATTGTAACCCGGGCCACGTCACTGGACACGATTTGCTCTATCTGCGCTTGGTCATCGAGCAGGAACCTTGATCGCCAAAACGGGTGGTCAAACCACGAGCCTTCCATGGAATGGATGAACATTCCCAACTCGAGTTGGCGCGTCTGGATTTTACGCAGCATCTGCCAATTCCTTCAATCCCGCTCCTCATTACCTGCTATTAACGGCGAAACCGGATGCCGCTTCAGTCGGCAATCCGTTTTTTTTAATCTGGGCTGTAACGAAACATCCTACCCGCTTGAATAGCCTTCGAACCTTTGAGATGTCCGGAGAATTTATGCCACAGACGACGCGCAATATAGCGATATTTGTATCGATCCTGCTTCTGCTGACCGTAGCCACCCAATCACTATATCTGGCGACCCTTAGCGGCGTTGGCATTGTCGACGGCTGGCCTCTGCGATCAACGATCTGGACCACGGAAATTCTGTTGTTTACCGGCATTACTATTGCGTCGCTCGTCGGTCTGGTCCGGTCTTCGGACATGCAATGGGGTTGGGCTGCACTGCTGGTATCCGGACTGATAAACATCCTCCAGTCGGGCATTGGATTGTCGATGTTCTTACCGGCCACCAAGGCAGGTGCCGAGTTTGCACCCCTTATGGGCACCCTGCTTGCGGGATCATTTCTGTTCTATAATCTCGCCAAGGCCATCCTGGGGTTGGTTGCATTGATTTTCGGACTGTCGCTGTTTCGCAATGATAAGACTTTCGGCAAAGTGGTCGGCCTGGTCAGCATGCTTGCCGGCGTGATCGCCATTGTCCTGAACATCGCAGCCGTCCGTTTGGGGCTCGGGTCAGTGCCCTTTTCCGGAGCAAGCGGCTCTGTTGCGACATTATTTGCCGGTTGCGCAATCTGGCTTTCTGCTCGCCCCGCGAAATGACATGCAGCAGTTAAGCCAGAAGGATTAGCTTAGTTTCGCGGGTATATAAAGATTCGGCCGTCATGCTTGATGACGGTCGAATTGAAACTTGCCCGAACCATTGCTCGACAGATTAATGGACTAATCCTTGGCCTCATAGCCAAATGCATTCTCTGCCAGTTTCACCAGTTTGGGATCGGCCTCCGGCAATTCCTTGGGCAACGCCGCTTCCAGGGTATCGGCGACATGAGTCATGGCCGCGATGCGCGCGGATTTTTTGTCATTGCCGTCGATCACCTTCCAAGGTGCCCAGCGCGTGTTGGTATTTTCGAACATGTCATGCATCGCATCCAGATAGTCATCGCGCTTTTCGCGGTTGCGAAAATCCTCGGCGGTGATTTTCCAGCGCTTGTGCGGCGTGTCGAGCCGTTTGGTGAGGCGTTTATCCTGCTCTTCTTGCGTGGTGTGGAAAAAGAGCTTCACCAGATTGGTGCCGCCGTCGATTTGCTGCGCTTCAAACTCGTTAATCTCGTCATAGCCGCGTTTCCATTCTGTCGGCGTACAGAAACTCTCGACCCGTTCGACCAGCACGCGCCCATACCAGCTGCGATCAAACACACCGATTTCGCGGCTACCCGGCAACTTCTGCCAGAAGCGCCAGAGGAAATGGCGATCTTTTTCTTCCTTGGTCGGGGCTCCAATCGGCCAGACATCATAATAGCGGGGATCCCATTCCCCGGTCATCCGGCGGATAGCACCGCCCTTGCCTGCCGCATCCCAGCCTTCGAACACAAGGATCGACCGGCTGCCGTGGATGATATGCTTGAAATGAATATGCGCGAGCCGATCCTGCAGCGCCTTCAGTGCATCACTATAATCACCATCAAATTTGTCGCCGGATTCATAATCGGACAGTTTTATGGTCATTTGTGCTCCATCGTCCCGCAATTGCCCCCGGGGTTCAGGGTTGGTGGCTGCATCCGTCGTCGCCCGACGCTCGGGGAACGCCGCCATCTAAGCTTCGTGCTATACTATAATACATGGGAATGAACCAACCGGTTAACCCTGTTGGCGCGTTTTAACTTTCACGGCGTCCCGACTGCCGTAATTCCCATTCATCCAGCGCTCGCCGATGGGCGCTCGTGCGGTCTATCGATTCGATCACTTCAAGCTTGCCGGGCGATATTCTGTCCGCCTCGTCATAGAGGACCAATGCAGCATCGAGATCACCGCGCTGTTCCGCGCAAAGAGCCCTATTAAATGTCAGCGAGATATGAACCTGCCCGTTCCGCGCCGCTTCGTCCCACATCCGGCAAGCCTCTGTGGCATCGCTCTTGGTCATCTTGATTGCCGCCTTGAAGAAATTTCCTTCGACCTTGGTCATCCCCTTGCGGCTTTCCAGGATTCTGATTTCTACACGATATTCTCTCGGAGCCAGATCATTGCGGATAGCGTCGGCAGTCTCGGATATCATAGACCGGATCACCGACTCGCTGCTCGCAAACTCTTCGTCATCGCCGAGACATACCGTCTGTTCCCTATTATCCGGGAAGCTCTCCGTATAAATGCTGCGACCATCACTATATCGTGTAGCTCTGACCTGCGCCCGAAAATCGATCGTGCGGGTCAGGCAATCAACCTTGATGTCCTTATAGGTGACGCATTTGTCCTTTTCACCGCGCTTTACACAGCGACGCCGCTTCGCGACCGTATCATATTGCTCGACGCCTGCGGTAACATTGCCCGAAAGGCTTGCATCTGACTGCACCGCAGACCGTCCGCCGATAATATCAAAATAGGGCTGGCCAAAAACCGTGGCTGCAGAAAGACTGTCTTCCAGTTCAAATGCCAGCGCGCGGCCGTCCGGGCCACCAAAACGCTCGATTGAAATGGACTGAATTTCAGCGAATTCCGGCGAGCTGGCCGGTGTCATCCCCTCAATAGTCAGAACCTCGGCCTGCGCGGCGGTGGAAAGACACAATATTGCGGTCAAAACGGCGATCATACCGTTTAAAAATTTGGTCATGCCCATCCCCCCCGATGTTCAATCGTCAACAAATATCGAATTTACTATGGTTTACCTGCTAACCTGTGATGATCAATTTTGCAATCCGCTCGGGGGCCTGCATCGACATGAAATGAGTGAGATCGGGCAGATAGATATCGGTGCCATCCGCAAATTCGTCCGCTAGTCCGGCCGGCGTCGGCGAACCGGCAAAATCAAAAGCGCCATCCTGGTCTATCTGCCGCGCACGCAAAATGGTTACCGGCTGGGTGATGCCGTCAATCATCGGCCAAGGATCGACCGTGGTGCTGGTCGCGTAGATAGATGCTTCGGTCGCAGGTGGACAGGCCAGTTCGAACTCGCCCTCACCGTCCGGGAGCAGTCCATATTCGCAATAGTCACGGAGCACTGCCGGGTCCCATAGCTTGTATGGATGCCGGTCCTTAAATCGTTCGATCATCGCATCCGGTCCGTCCCAGCTGTTGCGGCGCTTGGCGACCATCTCATAGGTAGCACTAAAATCTGCGGGATTTTGATAGGCGGCCCGATCCATGATCACCGGGTCGATCAGCACCAGTCGCTCGAACAGGTCCGGCAATCGCGCTGCGACCTGCACCAGACAATTGCCGCCCATGCTGTGCCCCGCGCCAACGGCGAAGCGGACCCCGAGCGATTGCACCAGTTCGGCAGTCGCGCCCGCAACATCGGTCCAGTCGGTGATGATCGGTGCGGCGCTTCGTCCGTGGCCGAGCTGATCGACCGCAATGACATGGGTACCGTCCGGAAAGGCAGCAACGACCTGGTCCCAGCAACGGGCATGAAAGCCGGTGGCGTGGAGCAGCAAGATCGACGGACCGTCACCAGCATCGCCCCATTCGAAATAACAGATATCGCCATGAGAAGACGCGAAATGATGTGTTTCGGGATTGATACTGGTCAATTCATAACTCCGTTCGTCTCGAGCGAAGTCGAGAGACATGCATCTCATCCCCACGTGTCTCGACTATGCTCGACACGAACGGAGCTGGCTATATTCTCGAGACTAGCCTTCCTTTGGCGGCTCAACCACACGAATATGCAGTTCGCGCAACTGCTTGGAGGACACCGGACTCGGCGCGCTCATCATCAAATCTTCGGCTTTCTGGTTCATCGGGAACAATACGACCTCACGAATATTCGGTTCATTTGCCAGCATCATCACGATCCGGTCGACGCCGGGAGCCGAACCACCATGCGGCGGCGCGCCGTATTTGAGCGCGTTGATCATGCCGGAAAATTCGGTGTCGACCTGCTCCTTGGTATAACCGGCAATTTCAAACGCCTTGTACATGATGTCGGGCCGGTGGTTCCGGATCGCGCCGGAGGACAGTTCGATACCGTTGCAGACAATATCATATTGCCATGCGAGAATATCGAGCGGGTCCTGATTTTCCAGCGCGTCCAGCTCGCCCTGCGGCATCGAGAATGGATTGTGCGAAAAGTCCATTTTCTTCAGCTCGTCATCATATTCGAACATCGGATAGTCGACTATCCAGCAGAATTTGAATGCATTCTTGTCGATCAGGTCGAGCTGTTCCGCTGCGCGCGTCCGTGCCAGACCGGCTAGCTTGGCCGCTTCGGCTTCCTTGCCAGCAGCAAAGAACACACCGTCATCAGGGCCACAGCCTAGATCAGCGAGCAGTTTCGTCGTGCCTTCTTCACCATGGTTCTTGGCAATCGGTCCGCCAGCGGCGCCTTCCTTCATGTTGATATAGCCGAGACCGGCGAAGCCTTCGCTACGCGCCCAGTCATTCATCGCGTCAAAGAATTTGCGGCTGTTCTTGCCCGCTTCCGGCGCGACAAAGGCGCGCACGGTGCCACCGGTCGAGGTGATCTTGTCGAACAGACCGAAACCGGAGCCTTTGAAATGCTCGCTGACGTCCTGGATGATGATCGGGTTACGCAAGTCCGGCTTGTCATTGCCATATTTCAGCATCGATTCCTTGTACGGAATGCGCGGAAATTCGCCAGCCGGAGTAACCGAGCGACCATCGGCAAATTCTTCGAACACGCCAGCAAGAACCGGCTCCAGCGTCTGGAACACATCTTCCTGGGTGACAAAGCTCATTTCGAAATCGAGCTGGTAAAACTCGCCCGGCGAACGGTCGGCGCGGGCGTCTTCGTCGCGGAAACAAGGCGCGATCTGAAAGTAGCGGTCGAAGCCGGCGACCATCAGCATCTGCTTGAACATCTGCGGCGCCTGCGGCAGCGCATAGAATTTGCCGGGATGGACGCGGCTCGGTACGAGATAGTCGCGCGCGCCTTCCGGTGAAGAGGCGGTCAGGATCGGCGTCTGGAATTCGGTGAAGCCCTGTTCGGTCATCCGGTTGCGCAGACTTGCGATCACCTTGGAGCGCAGCATCATGTTCGCGTGAACAGATTCGCGCCGCAGGTCGAGGAAGCGGTAGCGCAGGCGGATATCCTCGGGATATTCCTGCTCGCCAAAGACCGGCATCGGCAATTCGTCGGCCGGGCCCTGCATGCTGACCGTATCGGCGACCAGTTCAACGTCGCCGGTCGGCAGATTCTTGTTCATCGTTTCATCATCGCGGGCGACGACCTTGCCGGTTACCGTGACCACCGACTCAACCCGTGCGCCGTCGAGCGTCTTGAACGCCTCGCTACCGGTTTCGCTGACAATCTGGGTCAGACCGAAATGGTCGCGCAGATCGACAAACAGCAGATTGCCGTGATCGCGCTTGCGATGAATCCAGCCGGACAGACGGACTTCCTCGCCGACGTGCGAAGAGCGGAGCGCGGAACAGTTATGGGTGCGATATGCGTGCATGATGGACCTTTGGAATTGGGTGCTTTCCCGGATGGAAAGATTGCACGCGTAACACAGGTCTGCGGGCCATTTGTCAAGGCTTGAGATTGTTGGAACAGGCGGTGCGCCGCGCCTGATGCGGCATTTTGGGCGGGATAAGGCTGTCGCGCACCACGCGCAAGGAGTCGGCGGCGTACGATAGCGCTGCTAAACGCTCAAGCTTGGCTATCCTTGCGATCCTTCAGCGGATAGTCGTCGGGCCGAACCGTGGATACATTGGGACGGTCGCTCACCTTTTCCGAGGCTTTGCCGCCGGGGGTCGTATCGTCGTCCTTGTTTTCCGGCACATTGTCGGCGTCTCCATACGTCCCGCCGGCCTTGCCCTTATCCATGCCGTAGGAACTGTCCGGCCGGTGCGGAGTGCCGGGTGCTGCCCCGGGGTTCAACCGTTCATATTCGTGCGAATGTCCGGCTTTTTTCTTGTCAATCTTCGCCATGGGGGACTCTCCATTATGTTGTGTCATAATAGAATTACGCGGCCATCGCAGGATAGTTCCGCCCCTTATGGACAAGCGACCTCTATTGCATCCGTCGCAACGCGGACCTGGACTGGCGTGGTTGCCAGCACTTCGCCATCGATTGAAATCTTCAGCTTCGGTATGGTCTCCAACTGAAAGGATGTTCCGGAAAATTCACGCGTGTTGGCGTTCCGGTCTCTCAGCTTGAGCGCTTTTGCAAACCAGTCCCACATAAGCTGGATTTTACTCTTGCCGACCACGGCCTGGATCACGATCTGTCCGCTGTCGATTTCCGCATCGTCGGACAATTCCAGACCGCCATGATAGGGTCCGTTCAAAATCCGCACTTCGGTCGACCATAGTGCATGCTTTTCTTCGCCATCATCGATCATCAGCCTGAAGGGGCGGAAGCCGATGAGGCATTTCAGGGCCCAGAACAGATAGCCAAAGCGGCCCAGATAGCGCTTCAAATCATGCGGCACCGTTTCCCCGATGATCGGGGAAAGGCCCAGGGATGCAGCGTTTACAAAATAATCCTCATCGATCATGCCAAGGTCAATCGGCTTGCGATGCCCGTGCGCGATGACGTCGATCGCCCCCTCCAGATCGAGCGGCAAGCCCAGCGTTCGCGCCGAACTATTGGCGGTCCCCAGCGGCAATATGGCGAAGACGCAACCGGTACCGACAAATTCGTCCACCACACCGGAAAGCGAACCATCACCCCCGCCGACGATAACCATCGGGGCGTTCTGAACCGCTTGCCGGACAATTTCCTGAATATTGTCAGGATTCTCTACGGCCTGTGCGTCGAGCAGATTGACGCCGGCTTCAGCGAGCTTTGCCTTCGCCTCTCCGAAGAGATCCTCTCCCTTTCGGGATCCGGCGTTAATAACGAGAATGGCGTCCCGAGGGAGAGAATTGTTTTTCATGGAGAGAATACGCCGCGGCGAATGTTTGGATGCACGATGAAACTTCTTTAAGTTTCAACCGTTAGACCTGCATGGCCCGGATCGCACATTTATCTGACATTCACTTTGGCGCAAATGACCCGAACATCGTTGCAGCAACGATCGACTGGCTGAAAGAAAAACAGCCCGATCTCGTCATCATCAGCGGTGATCTGACCCAACGCGCGCGCGAGGGTCAATTTCAGGATGCCGCCGACTACCTCCGGGCACTGAGGCAAAACGGGCACAAATTGCTGGTCATCCCCGGCAATCATGACATTCCCCTATATGATGTTTTCCGGCGCTTCGTTTCGCCGCTAGGCCGGTACAAGCGCCACATTGCCCAAGATCTGTGTCCTTGGGTGGAAACAGACGAAGCCGCCATATTGGGAATCAATACCGCCCGATCCCTCACGATCAAGGACGGCCGGATCAACCGCGACCAGATGGGGCTCATTCGCCAGCGATTCACAGGCGTTGCGCCCAGTAAAACGCGAATTCTGGTTACCCACCACCCGTTGTTTGAACTGCCCATTGGCCAAGGCAACGAGCTTAGCGAAGCCGTGGGTCGGCACGAAGATGCCCTTCAGGCGATAGCCGACGCCGGCATTCATTTGACGCTAGCGGGCCATTTCCACCGCACCTATGCCGAAGCCGCCACCAAAATGGTCGCCGAAGCCGGCCCGACTTTGGTGATCCAGGCGGGTACCGCCACCTCGACCCGTCTGCGCAACCAGGAACCGCAAAGCTTCAACTGGCTCCACGTCGAGCAAGGCGACCGGATGGAATTGCAGGTGATCGTCTGGAATGGCGAAGAATTCCAGCGCGCAAGCCATGTCGGGTTTTCCCTCAAGGAAGAACAATGGCATTCGGAAGAGCTGTCCACCCACGAACAGACCACCGAATATTTCCCCGCCGCAAACGCGCAATTGACCGCCGTCGATCGCTGAAAATCCGAACGGTGACGGGAAGCTATAGCCTATATCAGCCCCAGCTTGACCAATTCGTCATTGGCAAAAACCCGCCGGTCGGTCGGGTCCGGCATCACTTGCGCTTGTGCCCATTTCCAGTTTGCGAAATTCTGCTCATAATCGCGCTTCACCCGCTGTTCGTCGAGATTGTTGGTTTTCCCCCAATGGCGGGTGAAAGCAATCCCAGCATCATCGAGCGCTTCGACGACTTTCTTGTAACCTTGATGACTGGATTCGACGTTCGGCCCGTCGAAATCGATCACGACGTTATCCGGCCAGTGCGCGGGTGCGAGCAGGCCTTGGGCTTTGCGGACGAAGCGCAGTGTCACGACCGTGCCCCCTCCCCCGCGCCGGAAACTATCGATAATCAAATCAAAGGCTTCGCTAAGCTTACTGCGATCCATTGTTACGGATCCGTTGAACAGGCTAGCAATCGGCGCGTGCTCTTCGGTCGTATGCCCCCAGGTGGCAACAGCCGGCGGATCATCAACGTCGCGATTGTCGGGATAGGCTTTCTCCATCGCCAGCTGCAATATCTCTCCCTTGAACCAGTCACTTTCCGCCATCGCCTTGCCGAGTAGGGTCAAGGCGTCATAGCCGGCTCCCATGTCCCCCGGTGGTGGGGGCTTTATGCTGGCGTCATAGGGCCGCTTGTACAGAAAACGCAGCAGACATTTTTTGTCGAAAGGGTCGAAAGGATTCATTATAAGCTGCTGGAAATAAGGCTCTTCATTCAGTCCGAATTCGCAGGAAAATTCCTTGAACTCGCCACGGCACAGCCAGTCGATATGCTCGCGCTTTATCTTCGCTGCCTTCTGGATATTCTGCACCATATAGATCGGATCGGTTTCGATCAGCATCGCGGTGACAAAGCCCATCGCCCCGACATGAATCTGGGCGGCGGCAAATATCCGGTCATCGCGGATGATCTCCGAACCGGTCTGCGCGATGAACACATCCGACAGCACTGCTTTTTCCGGCGATATCCACAATATCCGCTCCGCTGTCACCAATTGTACCGCACGGACATGATCCTGAATGCCACCCTCCTGCCAGACGCTGCCATGGGTTCCGGTGGCGCACGCCCCGGCAAAGCTCTGTCCGTTGCTGGCCCCGCCGGTTCGCAGCGATCGCCCCAGTTCCTCGGCACTTTCGTAGACTTCATCGACAGTAGCTCCGGCCTGCACCAACAACAGCGATTCCGCACCGAGATCGCAATCTGGATGCAAATCTTTGGCCGACAATTTATAGGTCCGGTTGAGCCGCAAAGTCTCGACCAGCCAACCGTCTTCCACCACATTGATCGGCGATGGTGACCAGCCCGCTCCAATCGGCCGCACCGGGATCTGACAGCGTTTTGCTTCCTTCAGCAGAGCCAATACCGTTTCTGCAACGCCCTTCAGATGCGCCCGACCGTTTACCTCTTCGCCGTTCGCCAGTTCAATCCGGTCCCTGAGATTGCACGCTGCGGTTTGATGATAGTTGGTCCAGACTTGCTGGCCGAGATGGATGACTCGCGCCATCAGGCTTCTCCCACGTCAAAATCGCCAGCATAGCAGCGATAGGCGATACTCACCTGCCGTACGAACCCGAAAGTCACCAGACAGACCAATATCGCCTTGCGGGTCATGAAGAAGCGCATGTCGTTGATGCCAAGCTGCGAACAATCATCGACTTGCAAAGATCGTCCGCGCCGCGAGGCAAAACCCCAGGCCAATATGGTGATTTCTATAGTCTTTCCGCCGACCGGCCGTGGATCAGCGACCGCCAGACAGGCGTCCCCACAAAGCGACATTGCCTGTCCAAGCACCAGCAATACCAATATCGCTATTAGAATCAGTGACCAAAATGCCATGGTTCCCCCCCTCATTTTTATCCTGCGTCCACGAATTGTTTGCGCGATGACCCGCCCGCTGTATAGGATAAAAATGCACATCCATAATTTGCTGACCGACAATCAGGACATCGCCGATATCTGTACCCGCTTTGCGACTGCGGATTTCGTGACAGTTGATACCGAGTTCATGCGCGAGAATACCTATTGGCCAATTCTCTGCCTCATCCAGATCTCGGACGGCAAGGAAGCTGCCGCTATTGATCCCCTCGCCAAGGGCGTCGATCTGGGGCCGCTGATGGAATTGCTGGTCAATAATGAAAATGTGCTCAAGATTTTCCACGCCGGTGGACAGGATGTCGAAATCATCCACAATATTACCGGCAAGACCCCGCATCCGATTTTCGACACCCAGATTGCGGCGATGGCGATCGGCCAGAGCGAACAGATCGGCTATGCCAATCTGGTCGACAGCTGGCTCGGGATCACGCTCGACAAAGGTGCACGCTTCACCGACTGGTCGCGGCGCCCGCTCAATGCTCGCCAACTGGAATATGCCGTGGCCGACGTCACCCATCTCGCCAAAATTTTCCCGATGATGCTGGAAAAATTGCGCGAGACCGGTCGTGGCATGTGGATCAATGCCGAGATGGAAAAGCTCGCCGATCCTGACAATTACGTAAATGATCCAGAGAAATCCTGGCTGCGGGTCAAGTCGCAGGGCCGCAATCTCGACATGCTAGGAAGGCTGAAAGCACTCGCCGCATGGCGCGAACGCGAAGCACAGTCGAAGGACCTGCCGCGCGGACGGATCATGCGCGATGAAACTTTGGCGGATATTGCCGCGCACCCTCCCAAGGATCAAAACAAGCTGGGGCAAGTCCGTGGACTTTCCGCTGGCTGGAAGAACAATGATATCGGTGCGCGCTTGATGGATATCATCGAACAGGCCGAGCCGCTGTCCAAGGATGATCTGCCGTTGAAAATTGGTCGTCGCCCCAAAAATGGCAAATCCAACGCTTTGGTCACAGATCTGCTGAAGCTATTGCTCAAAATCCGTTCAGCAGAAATGAACGTCGCCTCCCGCTTGCTCGCGCGCGCCGATGATCTTGAAAGCATCGTCGCCGGAGAACGCGAAGGCGTCGGGCTCTTGGAAGGCTGGCGCTATGAAGAATTTGGCCGCGACGCACTGGATCTGGTCGAAGGCCGAGTGAGCTTCACGGTCAAGGATGGCAAATTGAAAATGACCCACCAGCAAGAGGGCGACGCACCGATAAGCGAATAGCTACGGTGTCGCACTAGACTCCCGTAATGACCGGTTCCAGTCCCATCATATTCGCCAGATTTGCGTGCCGCTTGGCCACCGCGTCGCCGTAAAGGTCCATTAAGTCACTGGCAACCGTCAGCTCCAGTTTCTTGCCCGATTTCCGGATCTGTGTCTGTTCCAGCGGATTGCGGGTGCCGCCGCTGAGCCGCTGTCCCAACCGCATGGCCAGTCCCCAGCAAATGGCGCGCTTCGTTGCCTGTTCATCGGCTAGCTGTCCGCCACCGGGAAAGATATGATTGCCGCCCCCGAAACTAGTAAACAGCGCCTGCCCCAGCATCTCACGTTCCGAGCCGGTGATACCGACCCAGTTGCCATGCAATCCGATCTCCAGCCCGCGCTCAGCCCGAAAATTGGGGTTCGCGCGCCAGGCAACATCGCCCAAATTGCAGGCGGCCTGACGAATACGGTGCCATTCAGCCGGATCGTCGGAAAAAATCTCGCTAATCCACTCACCCAGCAATTTGCTGTTCGCGGGGAAACGGGCTTGAGCGGTTCCGGCGTCTTCCGTCGCGAGCAACAACGGGTCATGCGCGGCTTCATGTTTGCTGATGTTCTGGAACAACATACCTTCTCGCACGCCATATGCAGAAACAACCATCTTGCTGCTGTTCAGATAGCGCACGAGCATGGACAAAAGCCATGCGGCATCATTGAGCGTCGGGATGCGAGATGCAGAAAGACCTGGCACACTCTTCAGTTTGTCCCTGTTCAATTGAGCCAGCCGCCTGACCAGCCGCTGCGCGCGTCGAGGTTCCATTTCGTAATTGTGAATGACCGGGAGCGGATAATTGCTGTCAAACATATCCAGCCGGGCCAGTGAACGCCACGATCCGCCGACGAGATAGAAAGGCAGCTGCTGCGCCTGCTTCTCCCAACCGGTTTTTTTGAGCATTTTCCGTATCTGCGTCTTCAGGCCATCCGTATCCTGGGCTCGCGAATCCGCAACCCTGAACACGCCGAGCGGGAATGAATAGCGGTCGAGCACTTTGCCCTTCTCAATCATCGCCAGCTCCAGGCTACCGCCACCGAGATCTCCCACGATACCGGTTGCATCCGGTATTCCGGAAATAACGCCCAGCGCCGCCAGTTCCGCTTCCTCCTCGCCCTTTAGCACCGCCACATCATAGCCGATCTCGCGGGCGGCCTTCAGCAGGTCATCACCGTTGCTGGCATCGCGCACAGCAGCGGTGGCGAAGGCCAATATACTATCGACTTCCATATCTGTGCACAGGCGATGAAAACGTTTCAGGCCGCGCACTGCGAGCGCCATCGAATCCTCGCCAATCGCACCGGTTGTCGACAATTCGCGTCCCAGTCCCGCCATGACCTTTTCGTTGAACAAAGTCGCAGGGACCCTCGCCGGCCCTTGATAAACAACCAGACGAATAGAGTTGGAGCCTATATCGACAATGGCAGTACGCCGGTTGGATTGCCTTTTTTTCTTCTGAAGAAAATTTGACACTGATCCTCCTGTTCCGGGGACTTCGGTCACGCTTTTTCCTTGCGGCGGCGCAAGCTGAGCCGGGGAACCGCATTGCTTTTCTTAAGCGCCTTGCCGCGTCCGGAAAGTGACGGATTGGTCATAAAATAGCGATGCAGGTTGAACGGCTTGTCGGAAGGCTTCACTCTTGTGTAGCTGCCGTCGGCATTTAATTCCCAGCTCTGTTCGTCATCAATCAAATTGGCAACCATGACCTGATCCAATATCTGGTCATGAACGGTCTTGTTGGTAATCGGCATCATATATTCCACGCGCCTGTCCAGGTTACGCGGCATCCAGTCAGCCGACGAAATATAGAGCTTTGCTCCGTCATTCGGTAATTCCCTGCCATTGCCGAAGGCCCATATACGGCTGTGTTCCAGAAAACGGCCAACCACCGATTTTACCCGGATATGATCCGACATGCCCGGCACATCCGGACGCAGGCAACAAATGCCCCGAACGACCAGATCAATTTCGACACCGGCATTGCTCGCCTGATATAATTTCTCGATCAACGCCGGATCGACAAGGGAATTCATCTTCGCCCAGATCATACCCGGCTTGCCAGAACGGACATTGTCGATTTCCTTGTCGATCAGTCCCATCAAATCTTTGCGCATATTCCGCGGCGACATCGAGATCAGTTCCAGTTCCTTGGGTTCGACATAGCCGGTGATATAGTTGAACAATTGTGCCGCATCCCGAGCCGCCCGGGGATCTGCCGTAAAAAAGCTGAGATCGGTGTAGATTTTGGCGGTAATCGGATGATAATTGCCGGTACCAAAATGACAGTAAGTGCGATAGCCTTCCTGCTCCTTGCGCACGACCATCGATATTTTCGCGTGGGTTTTCCATTCGATAAACCCGTAAACGACCTGTACGCCGGCTCGCTCCAGCGCGCTCGCCCAGAGCAGGTTCTGCTCTTCATCAAAACGTGCTTTGAGTTCAACGATCGCGGTTACCGATTTACCGGCTTCCGCTGCATCGATCAGCGCCCGGATGATGGCAGATTGCTTACCCGCACGATAGAGCGTCTGCTTGATCGCAACGACATCCGGATCGGCAGCGGCCTGTCGCAAAAATTCGATTACCACCTCGAATGATTCATAGGGGTGATGAACCAATATGTCTTTGTCGCGAATAGCGGCAAAACAATCACCGCCATGATCGCGAATACGCTCGGGGAAACGCGGGCTATAAGGAGTGAATTTAAGATCCGGACGGTCTTCATCGACCAATATATCGAGATCGCCAATGCCGACCAGACCGTTGATCCGGCTTTCGGTCGCGCCTTCATGCAACAAATGCTCGCGTAACATCGCGACCACTGGCTCGGCGAGTTTAGGCCCCATTTCCAAACGAATCACGTCGCCCCGACGGCGGCGTTTGATCGCGCTGCGGAAATAGCGCACGAGATCCTCGGCCTCCTCCTCGACTTCGATATCGCTGTCACGGATGACCCGGAACAAACCGCTGCTTTTTACGATATAGCCCGGGAATAGAATATCGGGAAATTCCTGAATAGCGGTTTCGACCGACACATAGATTGCCGACTCTCCCGGCAAGCGAATGAAGCGGGGGAGACCGGAAGGGATCATCACCAACTCTCTTATACCCTGATTATCCGATTCCCTGACCAGATCAAAAACCAGACTCAACCCCTTGTTGGGAATGAATGGAAAAGGGTGGGCCGGATCGAGCGCCTGCGGGGTCAAGACCGGGAAGATCTGGTCAAGAAAATGCTGTCTGAGCCAAGCCTTGGAATCATCGATCAGTGCGTCGACGGTGGAAACAAATATATCTTCTTCCGCCAAGGTTTTAGACAAAGCCGACCACACACGCTGCTGATGTTCGAGCAAAGTATCGGCGCGGATCGCTATGGCGTCCAACTGTTGCGTTGGGGTCAGACCATCGGCCGACCGCTCCTCTATTTTCTGGCGATATTGGCCCACCAATCCGGCAAAGCGAACCATGAAAAATTCGTCAAGATTATTACCGGAAATCGACAGGAAGCGCAGCCGTTCCAGCAATGGATGGGCGCTATTTTCAGCCTCTTCGATAACCCGCTCGTTAAAGCCCAGCCAACTTATTTCGCGATTAAAATAGCGCTGACTGGCATCTTCCGTGAGATTACCAGTACCCCCGAGTAACATATCCTCGTCGAGCGTCTCTGCAACTGGATCATCCATCGCTTATCCATCAACCTTTTCATCACCAGTGTCAAAAAAGCCCAGCGCGGATTTCACAATAGCCAAGTTTATCGGCTTTTTCGTCTCAATCGCAAGCGCATCCATTTTTTGTGCCAGTTTCCGGACCATTCCGTAGGACCGGGTCATCCGCTTTTCCAGATAGCGTAAAGCGTCTTCGGATATCGTTAATCCGCGGACGGCAAAATATTTTTGAAAGAGACCATCGATCATAGCTTGATCGGGCGCGCCAATTTCCAGATGTAGCGATGCGGCGAGACGGGATTTCAGATCGGGAAGTAAAATACCCCATTCCGCCACTGGCTCAGCAGACAATAATAGCAGCGGCCTTTTCTCGCTATTTGCTCGATTCCATAGATGGAATATCTCGGTATCCTCGCATTCTGACGCATCCTCAAGGCAAAGCCCGCCGCTTTCCGCCTTGAATGCCGCCGCCATCGTCGTTTTGCCGGAGGCTTCAGGTCCGGTCAAAATCATCGTATGATGGGTCCAATCCCGCCAATTTTGCAGTTGCTGGTGAACTTCGGCGTTGGCGGCGGTCACCAGATATCCGTCCTGTTCCGGCGGCGGTCCTTGTTCAAGCGGTAAGGCTATCTGGCTCACGGTCTCGTTTCCTTACTGTCCGGAACGACTGATACGCAATGTGCCTGCTCCCTGTTGAACTTGCCAGCCTTGGGACCGCAGCGCCTGAGCAAGAGCCGCGATATCACCCCTATAAGTCACGCTCATGACCGAAACACCGCCAAGCGCGAGGCTGGATGTCGAAGCAGAGGCGACCCCGGGGATCGCCCGCACCGACGATTCTCCGCGCCCGACCGCACCAACATCCGGCGTATCAAACTGCAAAGAAACGCTGGTCGTGGCAGCTGGACCTGCTCCAGGCGCTTCGCCGGCAGTTTCTGATGTAGTGGTGGTTGCCACGCTTGCAGCAGCTTCGCTAACACCAACCTCGTCCGCCACATCATCACCGAGATCGAAATCGGCAAGATCCAGATCGTCAAGATTAAAGGGATCTTCTACAATCAGCGACTTGTCTGTTTTCAATATGCCGCGCGCCAGGGCGCTGGCATAAATATTATCCAGTTTTACGATACCCTGATCCAACATCTTGGGAATATCTTCGCTCCGGTCCACTTTCAGCGAAAAACTGCCGATATATTTATTGTCGGGTCCATAACGTGCGGTAAATCGCGCTTTAACTGGCCCACCGGGATACATATAGGTCAATCGGACGATAGGTATTACGACATCGGCTGCGCCAAACTGATCCAATATATTCCGCCACCACCGCCGACTCGGGCGGTTAGCCTGCCCAGCGGTTAATACGAGCGATTCGCTATCTGATCCATAAGGGCGGACATAATCAATCGCGCTTTCACCGGAGCGGAAACGTGCCCAGGCTTTTTGCCATTCTGTGCGGCTTTCGAACACTTGGGCTGATCCCCCGCTCCACATGATCGGCAGGACCAGCATCGGCGGAGACCGCAATCTTCGGCCACTAACACCCAGAATCGAGCCGGCTCTGGCCCGATCGAACATCACGCCCAGTGTTGCGATATAGCGCTTCGGTCCGATCTGCTCCTGCTCAACGACGATCGCGGAGACGATCGTATTGAGCGTCCCGTCAGGCAGGCCGGCGCTTTCCCCGCCCTGTGTGCTTTTGTACAACATCTTCCAAGCCAAGCGCTGCGCTTCTTCCCACCCCTTTTTACGGGCATCAAAGGCATTATCCCCATGGACATCGACTTTCACGCCCATGACCTCGAAGTCGCCAGTGCTGGCGAGCGGTGCAACTCCGCGTTCTGTGCCGTCGAGCTGCGCATAGACGACCGCCACGGCGAGCATCATTACAGCCGCGATGATGGCGGCAATCTTGATCCTGAAGTCAGTCAAAATACTCATTTGCGCCCTTTTGACGATTATGGCGTGGAAATCCAGCCGCGAGTTGTCTAATCGCTCAAGTTATGAGTGAAAAGCAAAATGAGCCAGATTCTTACACCTACGCGAAAGCCGGTGTTTCCATCGACGCGGGCAATGCCCTGATCAAAGCAATTGCGCCGCTGGCGAAAGCCACCGCGCGCGCGGGTGCTAACGCCGAGCTAGGCGGGTTCGGAGGATTTTTTGATCTGAAGGCTGCCGGTTATGATGACCCGCTTCTGGTCGCCGCCAATGATGGCGTAGGAACCAAGCTCAAGCTCGCGATTGATTATAACCGGCATGACACGGTCGGAATCGATCTCGTGGCGATGTGCGTCAATGATCTGATCGTGCAAGGCGCAGAGCCTTTATTCTTCCTCGACTATTTCGCCACCGGCAAGCTGGAGAACGGCATTACTGAACGGGTTGTGGCCGGCATCGCCGAAGGCTGCAAGATGTCCGGCTGCGCCCTTATCGGCGGCGAAACTGCGGAAATGCCCGGTATGTATGCCGAAGGCGATTATGATCTCGCCGGTTTCTGCGTCGGTGCCGTAGAGCGTGACAAGGTCGTGACCGGAGCCAATGTAGCTGCAGGTGATATCCTGCTCGGCCTCGAATCTTCCGGCGTTCATTCCAACGGTTTTTCACTGGTCCGCCGACTCGCAGCGGACAAGGGCTGGAAAATGGATCGCCCTGCCCTGTTCAACCCAGACATATTATTGGTCGAGGCATTGATCGCACCGACCCGAATCTATGTAAAGTCGCTGCTGCCGTTGATGCAATCGGGCAGAATCAAGGCCCTCGCCCATATCACCGGTGGAGGTTTGCTGGAAAATATCCCGCGGGTCATGCCCGAGGGGCTACACGCCCATGTCGATGCGGCAAGCTGGGTACAACCCCGCCTGATGGCCTTCCTCCAAGCCCAGGGCAATATCGAGCCCGAGGAAATGGCACGGACATTCAACTGCGGAATCGGGATGATATTGGCTGTTTCGCCCGACGAGGTGGATGCGATTACGTCAGATCTCGAAGCTGCCGGTGAAAAAGTCCACCGAGTCGGAGATGTCCGTGATGGTACCAAAGGCTGTTCGGTAACCGGCAATCGCGGAACATGGTCGGCGACCGACGACTGGATCGCTACCCACAATGGCTGAAAAAGCCAAAATCGCGATATTAATTTCCGGCCGCGGATCCAATATGGCGGCCTTTGTCTATGCCGCCAAATCCCCGGACTGTCCTTATGACATCGTGCTTGTGGCGTCCAATGATCCGGAGGCCCCCGGCTTGCGGCTGGCCGAAGCAGAGAGCATCACTACTTTCGCGCATCCCCACAAGGGCATGGCGCGCGAAGACCATGATGACATCATGCACGATGCGATCGTTCGCTCCGGTGCAGAATATGTCGTGCTGGCCGGCTATATGCGGATTTTGAGCGATGGCTTTGTTACCAAATGGGCAGATAAAATGCTCAACATCCATCCGAGCCTGCTGCCCAAATATAAGGGACTAGATACCTATCAACGCGCAATCGATGCCGGTGACAAGGTCGCGGGCTGCAGCGTGCATTTGGTAACCCCGGAACTGGATGACGGGCCGATCCTCGCCCAGACAGAAGTGGCCATCATGCCGGATGATGACGCCGACAGTCTAGCCAGCCGGACGCTGATTGCCGAGCATCAACTTTATCCGGCAACGCTCGCCCATTATGTCACCCGCGAGACCAGTCCCGACTGGATATTGCAACAGATACGCGACCGCGCGCTTGTGCTCGAGGAGGCTTATGAACGATTGAGCTTTGGATCACCCGGCTGGCGCGTCGGCGGCGAGAAGAACGGCAAATATTTCGCCTATTTCACCCAGAGACTATATGGCGAGGAAAGCATCGGATTGCTGGTTAAAACATCCGGACTGGACGAACAAATGGCGCTGATCGATGCTGATCCTGACCTTTATTATTCGCCGAAATTTTTGGGAAAGTCAGGCTGGATTGCGATCCGCCTGGATACCGGCAGCACAGACTGGGACCATATTGCCGACTGGCTCCGCAAGAGTTGGCAACGCGTCGCGCCCAAAAGGTTAACCAAAATGATCGCAATCGCGGATCAATTCTAGAGCAATTTGTATCACGGGCGAGAACTCTTTGGACAACAAGGAGGAGGGAGTATCTGCTGCCCAAAATTAAATACGCACCAAAATGGGGCAAGAAGCTCCAACCCGCGATACGATTTTCTCATTAGCTCCACACCAGCGCAAGATCGATACGGTCTTTAGGCCGTATGTCCGACAATTCTACATCCCCGCTTCTACCGCCAGCCGCACCATATCCGCAGCACTGGGAACGTCGAGACGCTGCATCAGAATCGACCGATGCATCTTGATGGTTCGTTCGCTAAGCCCCAATTCATGGGCAATCTGCTTGTTCAGCAAACCCTTGGCGATAAATTGCAGCACTTCCCGTTGCCGCTTGGACAGGTCTTTAACAATCGCGACGGCCCGCATCCGGCGCGCCTTCGACAAGCTTGGCGATTCGGCATCTATTTCGACCTGAGATCCCAGAAAATATTCCAGTTCGCCTTGCTCATCGAACAAGGGCGCCACCAGCACTGCATTCTGAAATGACGTGCCGTCCTTCTTGTAATTCAATATCTCGACGAGAACAGATTTTCGTTGCTGCACACCGCGTCTAATTTCTTCTGTCAGCCAAGGCTCAGTCGCCTTCCCTGCCAAGAACCTACAATTTCGGCCAATAATGAAGTCCCGATCATATCCGGTCAGCTGCAGGAACGCATCGTTAACTGCGACAATCGGATTGTCAGAAAGACGGGGGTTGCTGACCACCGAGGCAATCGGGCTTTTTTCGATTAACGCCATGACTGAAGCCTTTGGCATATCCGATTGGGAAACCGCCAACTGCCCTTCCCCGCCGGTATTTTGTTCTAGATCCATCTGGCTAAGCTAGTCGATTTTCCCAGTTCATGGCAAGCCGTTGGGCCAAACGTTAATGGATCTGTTGAGATTTCTGCTATCGGGCCGCTAACGGACCGGCGCATCTTGAATGAAACGACGTATCATCATCCGTTTTTTGGAGCCCTTATCAGAATAACGACTAACGCCCTGCGGTCATTTATAGACACAATCATACATTACAAAAACTGTCATGATCGAACCTAATTTCAGGCAGCAATCAGTTCGGGCTTGTTGGGCGATGCAAAGCGGATCCGGTTCCTGCCGGCTCTCTTCGCATCATAGAGCGCCTTGTCGGCCAACCGGAAGCTTGTTTCCAAATCTCCACCTGACTCGCGATCCAACAAGTGCAGGCCGATACTGATGGTCACTTGACCGATATTCTCCTCGCCATCGCTGAAATCATGTGCGGCGCAGCTGTCGACCAGCTCCTGTGCGAAGCGCGCTACATCATTTGTGGTTCTGCCGGAAATCAGTATGGCAAATTCCTCTCCGCCGAAACGTGCGAGATAATCACCATGTCCGCAATGGTTGTTCATGATTGATGCCACTTGTACCAATACCTTGTCACCAACGTCATGGCCGTGGCGGTCATTCACATTTTTGAAATTATCGATATCGATAATCCCCAACGCCCAGATCTGATCGCGGTTCTTCCTGAGCGTGGCAAATTTGGAAAATGCCATGGAAAAGGCACGGCGATTGGGTACGCCCGTAAGCTCATCGGTATAGGCAATATCTTCGAGCCCTTGCTTGACCATCAGGGCGTCATCCAGCTCGCGACGCATAGCCGTCACTCGATATCCGACGACAATGCTGGTCGCCACTACTTCCGCCAGTATAGCGATGTAAAACCCGAAATCAAAAATCGGCAGATCGTTGATCCAGCCAAAAGCGCGGATAATCCGGCTTACTGCAATAAATCCTGCGCCAGACAGGCCCATCATTAACAGCATCGCCATTTTGTCACCTTTGATCGCGCAGCGCAGCAAATTGCCGACCGCGACAATGGCCATAAAACCATAGGCAATGTGGAATATCAGCGAGCCTGTAAGCGACAATTGCTCGGCAAAGATCATCACGATAGTAGTCGTGACCAAAGTGCTCCAGGCCACAAACTTTAGCGAAAACGCACCCCATTTACCAAGTTTGTCCGGATTACAAAGCGAGCGGATCAGCATGCATCCGCCAAAGGCCAGGGTCGCCAACGCGATAAAGGCAATCCATGATCGCTGAACCAACGTCGCCGCAGGAAAGAGGTCGAATATCTGTCCCGACCAGCAGATGTGATTGACCACAATGGCGACCACCATCAAGCTATGGTAGAGAATGAACCGCTGGCGCATTACGATGAAAAACACGAAATCCAGCAGCAATGGCGCGAATAGCAGCCCGGCAACCAATACGCTGACCAGTTCGCCGCGCTCATGCAGCGCCAGATCGTCCTTGGCATCGACCAATTCTATGTCGTTCCAGTTGGATGGATCCCATGGATTGGCGGCACCGATCAGCACGGTTTCTGGATGCTGGCCATCGCGGCTGACCAGAGGCAGCGCGACCGCATAAGGCGAGCGCCAGCGTGCGGTCATCTCGGCCTGATCATATAGTTTTGTCTGGCTGCTGCCATCGGGATAAATGCTATGCAGCGTCACCGCGCCTTGCCGCGCCGCGCGAAAGCGCATCACCGGCTCCGCCATATCTTTTTGCAAATCGCCGATATCCGCGATCATCCATAACATATCGGTATTCTTGGCCAGCTTGTCAGAACCGCAATCAAAAGCCGAGCGTAATTTCAATATCTCTTCAGGGCTGGCCTCAGCATGGTCTGCCAGACTACAAATGCGGTGGCTGAAATTCGTTATGGCCGCCGGCTCTGCCATTGCCGGAGACATGGGCGACACAAGAAAAAACGGACTGATCAGGAGTAGCCACAACAGATAACGCAATTTCATCATTATTAGCGTGCCGATTTCCAGAAACTTTGATTTTAGACCCTGGAAGGACGCTAGCGTATCATCCTTTACGCAACGTAAACAGGCGTATCACTACACATCAAGACGAGTTCAGCGTCAGCTATTTCAGCAAATAGGACGAGGAAGGATCAGTATCACTGGATGACGCTCACTATGCCCGACAATCGTCGAAAAGCGAATGATCGGATTAAGGGTCACTTGTCGCGCGGAGCAATGACATAAACTATCGGCGACGCAGACCTGAATCTGCGCCGAGAGAAAGACTCAAATGAGATCGAGAGCGGCAATCCTGACGTCACTCTCGATCAATGAATCAGGGAACCACGCCCTCCATCACGGACTTCGCATTGTCGACGCGAATGGCTGCCCCATTGATGAATTTGCTTTCGTCCGACGCCAGAAACAACACGGTATTGGCGATATCATCCGGAGCGCCAAGGGCGCTGGGTGCCGGTCCGTCGCTTGCCGGGCGTAGATCATCGCGCCCCATAACTTTCGGTCCGATGTCCATGACCATCGGAGTCAGGATACCGGCAGGGTGTACGCTGTTGCAGCGAATATTATATTTATTGTTGGCGCAGTGCACGGCGACGCTCCGGGTCAGACTTTCGATCGCCCCTTTTGCCATGGCATAAGCAACCACAATCGGCTCGCCGACGATCGACGCTATCGAACACATGTTGACAATCGCCCCGCCGCCCGAGGCTTTCATCGCAGGCACTGCATATTTACAGCCGAAAAAAGCGCCATCAGCGCTCACCGACATGACAAAGCGATATTCCTCTGCGGTCTGCGTCTCGATCGTTCCGGGTTCAACAACACCGGCGTTGTTGACCAATATGTCGAGTTTCCCATGACGGGAGACGACATCGGCAATCAAATCCTCCCATCCCTGTTCATCAGCGACATCCTGGAGCTGGAATTCGGCGGCGCCGCCAATTTCTCCCGCGACGCGATTACCATTCTCGGCATCCATATCTGTCAGGATGACTGTCGCACCTTCGCGCGCAAACATCCGGGCATCGGCTTCACCCAATCCTTTGGCCGCACCTGTTATTATTGCCACTTTGCCTTGCAGTCTGCCCATGCTTTATCTCCTCATCAGATATTGGTTTCAGGCTAGAACCGGAGTCAAATAATAACGACTGACAAAATTAGGAGATATCAAGAATGTACACATTGGAGCAACTGTCGGCCCGCGAGGAAATCCGCGATGTCCTGCATCGCTATTGCAAGGGCATCGACCGCCGCGACTGGCCGCTGGTCCGCTCCTGCTTTGCCGATGACCATGTCCACAAACATGGCGATTACGAAGGTCCACCGGACGAATTTATCGGCTTTGCCAGTGAAACGCTGAAAAATATCCCCGGCACCCACCACTCGCTCGCGAATATCCATATCGCGCTGTCGGAGGACGGCCACAGCGCCACCACCGAAGCCAATTTTGTCGCTTATCACTATATCGAAGCTGGCAATCCGGATTTCCATGCTTGCAACGGCAGCAGCAAGGCCATCGACTGGATCGTTGCCGGCCGCTATTGCGACACTTTGGAAAGACGGGATGACAGCTGGATCATCGTTCGGCGCAACGCAGTCCACGACTGGGAACGCTCAGAAGAAGCGACCAGTTCGGCGATAACACTGGGGAATCACGCGGGAGACAGCTAGTTATTCTGTCGCCTTGAGCGCTGTCATGTCCACAGAGCAGACGATCTGGATGTAGCCGGATCGTCTGCTCCGTTGGTTTTTCTAAACTAGCAGATACCCGCCATCGACCGTGATGATTTCGCCGGTCATGAAGGCCCCGGCGTTGCTCGCCAGCAAGAGTGCCGGTCCCATTATATCCTCATCATGCCCCCATCGGTGCAGCGGTATCATTTTGATTTCCCGTTCATATTGTTCTTTATCTTGCTCAACTGAAATGGTCATTTTTGAATGGAAACGCCCTGGGGCAATGGCATTCACCCGGATGTTATCATCGGCGAGAAGGCTGGCAAGGTTCCGGGTTAGCTGGTGAATGGCCGCCTTGGACGTACCATAGCTAATGCCGCTTGCCGCACTCCCCATAATTCCGGCTATCGATCCAATATTGATGACGGACGCGCTTTTCTCGGGCGTCGCACTTGCTTTCAACAATGGCAAAAGCTGCTGGGTGAGGAAGAACGGCGTCTTCACGTTAAGGTCCATGACCTTGTCCCAGCCTATTTCGGGAAATTCTTCCACCGGCGCCATCCAGCCGGTGCCGGCATTGTTAACGAGCACATCGATATGATCTTCCCGTTCCGCCAGCGCCTTGGCGAAGCCAATAATACCTTCCCCGCTGCTCATGTCGCCGGGAAGTGCCACACATTCGCCGTTCTCGCTCAGACCGGACAGTTCGTCGGCGGTCTGCTGACATTCTTCGGGTTTACGAGCAGTGATATATACTCTTTTCGCTCCTGCCTCCAGGAAGGCGCGTGCCATCGCTTTCCCCAACCCCCTGGAACCTCCAGTGATAACGCAGACTTTGTCATGCATGGAAAATAGATTGTTTTGCACGGGGAAAATTCCTTCAAATAGGGCGTAGATTCTTGGGGGCACGCTACACGCAAATTTTATCAGTTGTCAGGAAGTTTCAGATAAATCTCGCGGCGAGAATTTGTCGTCGCGAGTGGAACCGGCTTGCCTCCCCCTTTTTCCCGATAACCCACAAAAATGCCCGGCCGCAATATTTGCAACCGGGCGTTTTTAAACGTCACAAAATACGTGGGGCTTAGCCGACGATTTCGTCTTCGTTGAAGAAATAGGCGATTTCGATCGCTGCATTTTCATCGCTATCGGAACCGTGAACCGTATTGGCTTCAAGGCTTTCGGCCAGTTCCTTGCGGATCGTGCCCGGAGCAGCATCAGCAGGATTGGTCGCACCCATGATATCGCGGTTGGCCTGCATCGCATTTTCGCCTTCGAGAACCTGAACGACGCATGGGCCACTGATCATGAAGTCGACCAGTTCGCCGAAGAAAGGACGTTCTTTGTGAACTGCGTAAAAGCCTTCTGCCTGTGCTTTGGTCATGTGGATACGCTTGGAAGCTACGACGCGCAGTCCGGCTTCTTCCAGCATCTTGGTGACAGCACCAGTAATATTGCGGCGAGTAGCGTCCGGTTTAATGATCGAAAATGTCCGTGTCACGGCCATGATAATGCTCCATAAATGTAGGGATAATCAAAAGTCGGGCCGCCCTTAGCCGCTGCACTGCAGCATGGCAAGTTTTCGATTGAAAGCTAGCTGGCGTCGCTGGCTATAATTGTCGCGGTCGTGGTACCATCGGGCGATTTGGTCACGGAGACATGAACCCCCTCACCGCTCGTCCGTTCACCGCTAATCGTCCGCTTGTCGCCGGACCTGATCTCTTTTTTGAAACCGATTCCCTTGCTTTCCAATTCCTTGCGATAAAAGTCTATAACATCTTCTGCGCTATCGCTGGTCGTAAAGACCACCATCGCGCCGGATTTTCGCTCGCCAGCACCCGCCATGCTGGTCTGGATATCAGCGCCGGGATAGAGTTTGATATCCATCGGCAGATCTTCGGCTGCCTTGTCACCCATTGCAATCCGCACCATGCCCTGGTTGGCCTTGACGACGGTTTGGCTATTCGCTTCCTCCCCGGTTGGGGCATAGCTGCCCGCTCCACCATAGCCGTTGTCAAACGAACCTGCAGCCATTTCTTCGTCGCTGCTCCCGCAGGCAGCAATTGCTAGGCTCAGCGGCAGGACAATGTATTTGTGCATCGGGAAAGCTCCGGAAATGGTGGCACGACCGGTTCGCGATATACGAGACAATCCGGACCAGCGCAAACCCGACCATGCAAATCGCGGTGCATTTAAGCGAGCCGGGTCAAGGGCCCTCTACCCAGCGCCCGCCATCCTGCTTCCAGTAGCGCGGGGTGACAACATCATTAGCGGTCAATTCCCGCCAGACGGTGCGCGCATGGTCGATCTGGTTAACAGTAAACAGGAAGAATGCGCGCTCGAACGCCAGCGCCGCTTCTCGCCACAGGCCGTCGGAAAGGATGATATAGGGAGCTCCGTTCTCCGGCTCGCATTGATCGGAAACCAGGATCGGCTGATCCGCCTGCCGTTCTGATCCGCCGAAATCATGGGCAAGGAAGCTAGTCGGGTCATCGCGCCACAGGGCATTACTGAGCGCGACACAGCCAGCCTCGTCCCGCGACAACAGCAAAACCCGTTTCCCAGCGTCCAGTGACTTGCCCGCCAGCATCGGCACCAGCTTCTCCGCTGGATCGCGAGTCAGATGGTAAAAATCAACCCGCACCGCATGACTTCCGACTCAAGATTCGCCGCATTATTATAACCGGATCAATCTTCGAAATGGTCAGCAACATATTGGTTGAGCAGACGCACACCAAAACCGGTAGCGCCTTTTTCCCAAACCGCGCTGGGTTTATCTGCCCACACCATGCCCGCAATATCGAGATGCGCCCATTTCACGCCATCTTTAACAAAACGCTTGAGGAATTGCGCTGCGGTAATCGACCCTGCCCCGCGCGGCCCGACGTTTTGCATATCGGCGATTGGCGAGTTGATCAGCTTGTCATAAGCTGGACCAACCGGCAGCCGCCACAGCGGGTCACCGGATTCCTTACCCGCATCGATGAGGTCGTCGGCGAGGTCATCATCATTGCTGAAACAACCGGCATGTTCATTACCCAGCGCGATAATCATCGCACCGGTCAGGGTCGCCAGATCGATTAGCACTTCCGGTTTGAACGTTTCCTGTGTCCAGTGCATCGCGTCGCACAATACCAGCCGCCCTTCGGCGTCGGTGTTGATCACTTCGATTGTCTGGCCATTCATGCTGGTCACGACATCGCCAGGGCGCTGTGCTTTGCCGTCCGGCATATTTTCGACCAGCCCGCAAACGCCGACGACATGCGCCTTGGCTTTACGGCCAGCGAGCGCTTTCATGGTTCCGGCAACGGCTCCAGCGCCGCCCATGTCCCATTTCATCTCTTCCATGCCGGCACCCGGCTTCAATGAAATCCCGCCGGTGTCGAACGTGACGCCCTTGCCGACCAGAGCGAGCGGTGTCTTCTGCGCACCATTGGTGCCGTCCCAGCGCATCGCGAGCAGACGTGGTGGACGTTCCGAGCCCTGAGATACGCCAAGCAGCGCGCCCATGCCGAGTTTTTCCATTTCATCCCAGCCGAGAACGGTGAATTCGACACCAAGCTCTTTCAATTCTTCACAACGGGCGACGAAGCTTTCAGGGTAGATAGCGTTCGCCGGTTCCGCGACCAGTTCGCGAGTCAGGGCAACCCCGTCCGCCACAGCAGAAAGATCCTGCCAAGCTTTTGCGGTTGCCATGTCCTGATCAAGTACCGTGATTTTCTCGAGCGTGACCTTCTGCTTCTCGGGCATGGTTGTACGATATTTATCATGCCGCCAGCTGCGCAATTTTGCACCGAAGAGCAGTCGGGACAGATGTTCCTCGTCCAGACCTGATGGTTCGATAACGGCGTGCTTGGCACCGGACGCAAGAATTTTGGCTATGGCTGAACCACCAGCAGATTCGGCATCCTTAGCCTTGCCTTTGCCCAAGCCTGTCAACACTATCCGCAAAACCGTACCTGCCTCGGGTACGAAAATTTCAAAAACTTCGCCAAGTTTCCCTTCAAACCGGGCCGCTTGCGCAGCCGCTTTCACGGTGCTTGCTTGCTCCAGTTTAAGCTCGACCTCATTCAAACCATTTTTGGTGATCGCAAAGATGATCGCATCAGCATCCGTAGGCCGCTCGTTGGCAAAGTTAAAATTCATCGGGAAACTGTCCTTATTTTTGTGTTTTGAAGAGTGAAAAGCCTTATGGGTCCACTCGTCGAACCGACTCATTCCTGATCCGGTCGACATTCATCCTATCGTGGGGCGTTGCTGCACCGTCTTGGTTTTTGGGTCAAGCATCTGTTCATCAGAATCTGGCAAAGAAAATTTGCAGACCAAGCAAACTGGTGCAATAGGCATTCGGAAGATGGACAGCGCGATATTTAATACTGTCCGAAATGGGGCCAAAAGCAGGTTGAGCCAGTCGATGAAATCTTCACCCGCCCTTTTCACTCTAGTCTTGGCTGCTGTAGCGCCGGTTCCGGCGATCGGCCAAACACCGGTAGACGCGATCACGACCTCTGATCAGCAAAAAGACGAGATCGAATTCAAGGCTGACACGCTTGATTATGATTTCACCAACGACGTCGTTACCGCTCAGGGCAATGTAATGCTCAATCGCGACGGCTATAAGCTGCGTGCTGATCAGGTTGTATGGAACCGAAAAACCGGATTGGTCGTCGCAGAGGGCAACATCCGGTCAATCAGTCCCGATGGTGACGTGGCTTACGGTGACAGGATTGAATTGACCGATAGCCTGCGAGACGGGGCCATCGACAATCTTCTGCTTGTTCTTGACGATGGCAGCAGATTGGCCGCGCAACGAAGCGAACGTTTTGCAGATGGTACGCTTGCACTCCATAATGCAGCCTATACTGCGTGTGCAGTGACAACCGAAGAAGGATGCCCGAAAAGCCCTAGCTGGCAGATCAAGGCTGTTAAGGTGATCTACGATCCGGTTAAAAAGCGAGTAAAATATGAAGGCGCTCGCATCGAAATTTTTGGGTTGCCCGTCATACCTTTGCCCGGCCTATCACACCCCATAAGTGACGAGAACCGCAGTGGCATTTTGGTTCCGGGTGTTAAATTCGACTCGGTGAACGGCGTTGGCGTAACAGTGCCTTATTATTTCAATATAGCTCCCAATCAGGATGCCACCGTCACCGCGCAGGTATTTACCGATGTTGCACCCCTTGTCAGCGGGACGTTTCGCAGCCTTGATGAAAAAGGTGCATTTCAAATTACCGGATATGCGACATATAGTTCGCGCATCGCGACCGGTGCCTCAGCGACAATACCCAACGCCGAAAGTGATTTTCGCGGCTATTTTGCGACCAACGGGCGGTTCCGGCTCGACGATAAATGGACTGTTTCCCAATCAGCTCGCATCGCCTCAGATCGCACGTTCCTGCGGCGTTACGATATCAGTGACGACGACAGCCTCCGTTCAACGATCAACCTAGAACGGATCAGCAACAGCAGCTATTTTTCATTTGCTGGCTGGGCGTTTCAGACACTACGCGTGGACGATCCGCAAAACCGGGTTCCCGTCGCTCTGCCTGTCATTGATTATCGGAAGCGTTTTGACGATCCGATTCTGGGCGGTCGCCTGCAGCTGCAGGCAAATAGTCTGGCGATAGGTCGCAGCGAGGGCCAGGATACGCAACGCGCCTTTGGCTCTGCCCGCTGGGATCTGAGAAAACTCACCGATTGGGGGCAAGAAATCACCTTCACCGGTTTTGTGCGTGGCGATGTATATCATAGTGACGACAATGCGCTCAACGAAACTGCTATCTATCGTGGTAATGGCGGTTGGCAGACAAGGGCAATTGCGACAGCTGCTATTGATGTGAAATGGCCACTCATCGGCGAGGCTTTTGGCGGCACGCAGACGATCACACCGCGTTTTCAGATTGTAGCGACGCCGGGCTTGGCCAATCTCTCGCTTCCGAATGAAGATTCCCGTGCCGTTGATCTGGAAGACAGCAACCTTTTCGCTCTCAACCGCTTTCCCGGCTATGATCGCTATGAGGACAATGTCCGGGCGACCTATGGAGCAGAATGGGAAATCAATCGTCCGAATCTGCAACTGAACATGATCGTTGGCCAGAGCTATCGGCTGGAAAATAACGATAATATCGTCCCGGACGGCACAGGCCTGTCCGATCGATTTTCCGATATCGTTGGCCGGACCAATGTCCGGTTCAAGGACGTCGTGAAATTCACACACCGCTTTCGGCTGGACAAGGACAATCTTGCTGTACGGCGCAACGAGATCGACGCGACTGTCGGTTCGAAAAGCACTTATGCTCAAATCGGATATCTGCGCCTAAACCGCAATATCGGGTCAGGACTTGAAGATCTTAGTGATCGCGAAGAGGTTCGAATCGGCGGCCGCTATCAGATTGATAAATATTGGTCCGTTTTCGGCTCTGCCATCATCGATCTGACGGATCGTAGCGAGGACCCTCTTTCGATAGCGGACGGCTATGATCCAGTGAGACATCGTCTTGGTGTCGCTTATGATGACGGCTGTCTCTCGATGGGCGTCACATGGCGTTATGACTATGAGGATACCGGCGATGCCCAGCGCGGCAGTACTTTTCTGTTCCGGCTGGCCTTGCGCAATCTGGGCGTGTAAAGGACTTTCAAACGCGGTAACCCGCTCATATTGGGTTCAGCAGACAACTGGTATTTGCCGCATGAAAATAACTCTTAGTAGTTGAGAAGATACAA
This sequence comes from uncultured Parasphingorhabdus sp., assembly GCF_963975555.1. Lineage (GTDB taxonomy): Bacteria > Pseudomonadota > Alphaproteobacteria > Sphingomonadales > Sphingomonadaceae > Parasphingorhabdus. The sequence continues at coordinate 269,285 of NZ_CAXBHH010000004.1, forward strand.
GAAATGAATTTATTGAATATGAAAATTCAGGGTTTTAAAACCAAGGCAACGTTGATTGCTGCGCTTGCCATTGCAGGGGCTTCTCCATCCGCAAGTCAAACCGTTGCAGATGCTTCGTTGCCGCAAACCGGGTTGGATATTCCCGACGAATTGACAATATTCGGCAAAAATGACCCGAATGTTCGCCGCGCTACAGCGATAGTCAACGGCGATATCATAACCGGAACCGATGTCGGCCATCGTCTGGCACTGATTATCGCAGCCAATGGCGGCGAAGTTTCTGATGAAGAGATACAGCGCTTGCGACTTCAGGTGTTGCGAAACCTGATCGATGAAACGCTGCAGATTCAAGAAGCGGAGGCCAATGAAATCAACATTGGAGAAGCAGAGGTTGAAGCAACTTTCCGCCAAGTAGCCCAACAGAATTTCAAACAGGACGTCGGCGCGTTTGATCAATATCTGAGGACCCAAGGCTCTTCCACCGATACCCTGAAGCGCCAAATCAAGGGCGAGCTGGCTTGGAGCCGTCTGCTTCGCCGTAATATCCAGCCATTCATCAACGTCGGTGATGAAGAGGTAAACACCATTATAGAACGCTTGAACGCCTCCAAGGGTACAAGCGAATTTCGTATCGGCGAAATTTATATGTCTGCCTCTCAGGAAACGGCGGAACAGGTCGTCAAAAATATGCAAAATATCCTGGAGCAGATCCGCGCAGGCGGTTCCTTTGTTGCATATGCCAGGCAGTTTTCGGAAGCCTCGACCGCAGCAACCGGCGGTGACCTTGGCTGGGTCCGTCCCGCTCAATTGCCACAGACGCTTGCTGATGCCGCTGAACAGATGCAGGTCGGACAGGTTGTCGGACCGATCGACGTACCAGGCGGCTTCTCGATCCTCTATCTGATTGACTCCCGGCAGGTGCTTACCGCGGATCCCCGCAATGCTCTGCTTAGTCTAAAGCAATTGGCAATTAGCTTTCCGGCTGGGATCACCGAATCACAAGCTGCTGCACAGGCCGAAAAATTTGCTAAGGCGACACAGAGCATCAAGGGCTGCGGAGCGGCCAATGAAGTTGCTGCGCAACTGGGTGCCAGCGTCGTCGACAACGACCAGGTGAAACTTCGCGACCTGCCCGCCGCCTTGCAAGGAACGATCGGGGAACTACAAATCGGTCAAGCAAGCCAGCCGTTTGGTTCGGTTGAGGATGGCGTTCGCGTACTTATCCTGTGCGGGCGCGATGATCCGCAAAATGCTTCAGCCCCGTCTTTTGATGACATCATGTCTCGTTTGGAAAATGACCGCGTCAACAAACGGGCCCAGATTTATTTGCGGGATCTGAGACGCGACGCGATCATCGAATATAATTAATGACAGACTGGAATGCCAAACCGTTTGCAGTTTCTTGCGGCGATCCGGCGGGTATTGGGCCTGAGATCATAGGCAAGAGTTGGAAACAGCGAGCAGAAGCCGGTCTGAAACCATTTTTTGCCATCGGCAATTTTGCCGATTTCGAGAATCTCCCCGGTGTTCCTGCCCGGAAAATTGAACAGCCGATGCAGGCTCGCGAGATGTTTGACAAAGCATTGCCTGTCTTCCACATTCATGAAGCAGCGGCGGCCGTGCCGGGAGAGGCATCGCTGGATGGCGCACAATGCTCGCTTCATGCACTCGAGATCGCCTGCGGACTGACACGCTCTGGAGATGCGGGAGCAGTAATCACCGCGCCGATATCGAAGTCCCAGCTCTACAAGATCGGCTTTCGCTATCCCGGCCAGACAGAATTTGTCTCGGAGCGCTGTGGAATAGCACGGGAAAATGCCCTGATGATGCTGGCCGGGCCAACATTGCGGGTTGTCCCCATGACTGTTCATATCGCGCTGAAAGACGTCCCCGAGCATATCACCAGACGATTGATCCTCGCTCGTGCCCGCGCCGCCGAGAAAGCGTTGATCCGCAATTTTGGCATAGAAAAACCCCGCATTGCAATAGCGGGGCTCAACCCGCATGCCGGCGAGAATGGCAATCTTGGCGATGAAGAACAGCGGATCATGCAACCGGCTATCGATGAACTCCGTCAGGAAGGCATGGACATTACCGATCCACTCCCTGCAGATACGATGTTCCACGAGGAAGCGCGGGTCAAATATGATGTCGCTCTGTGTCCCTATCATGATCAGGCCTTAATCCCTTTGAAAACCCTGCATTTCTTTGATGGAGTCAACATCACCCTGGGATTGCCTATCGTCCGGACGTCACCCGATCATGGAACCGCATTCAATATCGCCGGACAAGATATTGCCGATCCGCGATCGATGATTGCTGCGATCCAGATGGCCGCTACTGCCGTCACCAACCGACAGATCCACGGCCATTGAGCCAGCATATTATCCTGCCCCCGCTGCGGGAGTTGATCAAGAAACACGGCCTGACCGCAAGCAAGGCGCTGGGCCAGAATTTTCTGTTCGACATGCAGCTTCTCGACAAGATTGCCGCGGTTCCCGGTAAGCTCGACGGGCAATCGGTCTTCGAAGTGGGGCCCGGCCCTGGCGGATTGACACGCGCCTTACTGCAAGCAGGTGCGTCGGTAATCGCTGTTGAACGCGACGAGCGCTGCCTGCCAGCCTTGGCGGAATTGTCCGATTTCTTTCCCGATCAGCTGAAACTGATCAATGACGATGCGCTTGCCCTTGATCATGGCAGCCTGTTTGACGGGCCGTTTCATATCGTTTCCAACCTGCCCTATAATGTCGGCTCGGCGCTGCTCATCCAATGGCTGTCGGCACCGCAATGGCCTCCGCAATGGCAATCGCTGACCTTGATGTTCCAGCGCGAGGTCGCCGACCGGATCGTCGCAGAACCCGGTTCCGGCGCTTATGGCCGCCTCTCCATATTGGCGCAGTGGCGCAGTCAGGCCAAGCTGGCGATGACGGTCCACCGTTCGGCCTTCACACCCCCACCAAAGGTGATGTCGGCGGTCGTCCATCTGGTTCCCAAGGCCCAGCCCGAGGGCGTTGATTTTGCGAAGCTCGAGATTTTGACGCAGACCGCTTTCAGTCAGAGGCGAAAAATGCTCCGTCAAAGCCTCAAGAAACTGCCCGGCGGACTCGAAGCCCTCGAGCAGGCCGGCATTGACAGCCAACGCCGGCCCGAAACGCTGGCCGTTTCCGAATTCGTCGAACTGGCGAGATTACTTTCCTAGCCAGCCGCTTTCAGTTTCCGCCGATAAGCATGGAGCAACGGTTCGGTATAACCGCTCGGCTGCTCGACGCCCTTGAACACCAGATCGCGAGCCGCCTGAAAAGCCAGGCTGTCATCGGGATTCGGCGCCATTGGCAAGTACAGCGGATCTCCTTCATTCTGGCCATCGACCTTAGCTGCCATCCGCAACAAGGCGGCATCGACCTGCGCGGCCGAACAGACGCCGTGCAACATCCAGTTTGCCATATGCTGCGATGAAATCCGCAGTGTCGCACGGTCTTCCATCAAGCCGACATCATTGATGTCCGGGACCTTGGAACAGCCGATCCCCTGATCAATCCAGCGGACAACATAGCCCAATATGCCCTGCGCATTATTGTCCAGTTCGCGTTCTATCTCTGCATCAGACCAATTATGGCCATCGGCCAAGGGAATGGTCAGCAATTTGTCGAGCGACGCAATGCCATCAGCTGCGACCTCTTTCTGCCGGTCGAAAACATTGACCCGGTGATAGTGGATCGCGTGCAGCGTTGCCGCGGTCGGGCTCGGTACCCAGGCGGTATTGGCGCCGGTCATCGGATGACCGATTTTCTGCTCCATCATGTCGGCCATCATATCGGGCGCGGCCCACATGCCCTTGCCGATCTGTGCCTTGCCGGACATGCCGCAAGCCAGACCGATGGCGACATTGCGCTGCTCATAGGCGGTGATCCAGTCGCTCTTCTTGATATCGCCCTTGGCCAGCATCGCGCCCGCCTGCATCGATGTGTGGATTTCGTCGCCGGTGCGGTCGAGGAAGCCGGTGTTTATGAACACGACCCGGTCCTTCACCGCATGGATACAGGCCGCGAGGTTGGCCGACGTCCGGCGCTCTTCGTCCATCACACCGACCTTGATGGTGTGGCGGTCGAGGACAAGCAGGTCCTCCACCGCATCGAACAAATCATTGGTAAAGCCGCATTCCTCCGGCCCGTGCATTTTCGGCTTCACGATATAGATCGATCCGGCGCGGCTGTTGCGCAGTTCGCCCAGTCCCTTAACATCGTGCATCGCGATCAGGCTGGTGAAAACACCGTCAAGCAATCCTTCCGGCGCTTCCGACCCGTCGGCCAGCAAGACTGCGGGGTTGCTCATCAGATGGCCGACATTGCGGACAAACATCAGGCTGCGGCCCGGCAATGTGAAAGCCTTGCCGTCCAGATCAGCATAGTCGCGATCCCGATTGGCCTTGCGTTCGATCGTCTTGCCGCCCTTTTCAAAGGACGCATCGAGATCGCCGCGCATCAGGCCAAGCCAGTTGCTATAGGCCAGCACCTTGTCTTCAGCGTCTACCGCTGCGACCGAGTCTTCCATATCGATGATCGTGGTCAGCGCCGCTTCCATCAGGACATCTGCGATATGGGCGGGATCATCCTTGCCGATCGGGTGCGCCGGGTCGATCACGACTTCCGCGTGCAGTCCGTTATGTTTGAGCAGCAGCGACTGGCCATTCCGGCCCACCAGTTGCGCTGGATCAGCCAAGGCTGGCTCACCGCCCGCATAATCATTCCATGATCCAGTCGAAAGCGGAAAGGCTTCGTCGAGAAAGGCTTTTGCCGCTTTGATGACGGCAGACCCGCGCAGCGGATCATAGCCGCCCGGTTTGGCTGGAGGCGCATCCAGCGCATCCGTACCGTAGAAGGCATCGTAAAGACTTCCCCAACGCGCGTTGGCAGCGTTCAGAACAAAACGGTCATTGAGCGAAGGTACCACCAGCTGCGGTCCGGCCATGGTCGCGATTTCCGGATCGACATTTTCCGTTGCGATGGAAAAGGCCGCTGGTTCTTCAACCAGATAACCGATGCTCTTCAGAAACGCCTGATATTCGGTCTGATCAATCGGCTGATCCTTATGCTCGATATGCCAGGCATCAATCTGCGCCTGAATATCCTCCCGCTTTGCCAGAAGCTCCGCGTTGCGGGGGGCGAAATGGCCAAGCAGGTCAGCAAATTCGTTCCAGAATTTCGCGCGAGCAACGCCGGTTCCCGGCAAAGCGCGGTCGTTCACAAAATCAAACAGCTCCTGCGCGATCTGGATACCATTCTGGCTGACATAATTGGACATGGGATTTCCTCTTCAATGATAAGGCACTTTTCGATGCTGAAAGCGAGTATCAGTGCCGATTTGCAGATAGTCCGGGGAGGAATTACGGCGGGATATGACGTTGTGCATCCGTTTTGTAAATGGCAGAATTGAGTCATTGCGGACGTAATCTTATAGGTTCAGGAATCGGGGCGTATGCAAACGAAACAAAAAAACGAACTTCTGGAAGCCAGTCTTGAACGGGCCGCAACCATTTTGGGTGATATAACGGAGCCCGTCATGACGCAATATTATGCCAGCCATCCCGGGGCAAAAATATCTTTTCAGGACCATGGCCTCGGCAATAGCGTCAAACTTGAAGCAGAAATGGTTGAGAGCGTGATTTATTGCCTGCTGAACTGGTATGAAAGACCAGAGGAAATCCGGATCATGTTCGGCAGCACCGTTCCTCATCACAAACATGCCTTGAACGTTTCAACAGAATGGTTCGCGGGACTAATCGACGCCGCCATCACGATCATTTCGGACACTATACCGGAAACGAGCGCGGAGGAACTAACGGTCTGGGCAGAAATACGCACCGGCTTCCAGACGCTCGTCGAGGAAGCGCAAAGCTGATGAGCCGGGATTCAGGAAGTCGAAGAGAAACGGGTTACGATTAATGGCTCGAAATGCTATCGGTTTCAAATGAAAGCAGATTCCTTCCCCGAACAAGAGATGCTGGAGAGCGCCGTCAGCCTGCCACTTCTGCCGCGCACAGTTGAATGGGCAAAAATCAACAGCGGCACCACCAATCTCGATGGCCTGGCAACCGTTGCCGGATTGTTGGCAGATGCATTTTCGGTTTTGCCCGGAGAGACCAGCCTGATCGATCCCGCACCAGTCGAGGCGGTGCGCGCCGATGGCACGGCAGATCAGGTCCAGCGCGGCCAGCACCTGGTCACCTCTGTTCGCCCCGAAGCGCCGGTGCGCCTGCTGTTGACCGGCCATATGGACACTGTCTTTGCGGCAGATCACCCGTTCCAACAAATCGTCGAACTGGAAAGCGGCATTTTGAACGGCCCCGGCCTTGCCGACATGAAGGGCGGCTTGTCGGTCATGCTCGGCGCGCTACAATTGCTCGAGCAAAGCGAATATGCCAGCCGGATCGGCTATGACGTGATGATCAACAGCGACGAGGAAGTCGGCTCGGGATCATCGGCCTCGCGGATCAAGCGACTGGCCAAGGGCAAGACCGCTGCCCTGACCTATGAACCCGCCCTGCCCGACGGCACATTGGCCGGAGAGCGTGGCGGCAGCGGCAATTTCTCGATCATATTTACCGGCAAAAGCGCTCATGCAGGGCGCAACCCGGATGAAGGGCGCAACGCGCTGATCGCGGCAGCGGACATGGCCTTGCGGCTGAAAGCATTGCATCGCGATGGTCTCAGCGTAAATCCGGCCAAAATAGATGGCGGCGGCCCGAATAATGCTGTTCCAGATCATGCGATATTGCGAGTCAATTTCCGGCCCAAGTCATTGGAAGATCAAGCCTTGGCGCAATGCGCTCTTGATCAGATCGTGAAAGAGATCGCGAAACTGCATGATCTCAGCGTCCATTGCCACGGCAGCTTTGGCCGCCCGCCCAAACCGATTGATCCTCAGGCAGAGAGGCTTTTCGGCCTGGTGAAGCAATGCGGCGCCGAACTCGGTCTCGACATCAACTGGCGTGGGACCGGCGGTGTATGCGACGGCAATAATATCGCAGCCTGCGGTATCCCGGTTGTGGATACGATGGGCGTGCGCGGTGGGGCGATCCACAGCTCCGACGAATTTCTGATAACGGAAAGTCTGGTCGAACGGACACAATTATCGGCGCTGACGATCATGCGGATCGCCGAAAAGGGAGGATTATGAGTTTCCGGATACGCGCAGCGCGGGTCGATGATCTGCAGCATCTTTACGAAATGGCGAAACTGACCGGCGGCGGGTTTACCAACCTGCCGGCAGACCGGGACTCGCTGACCCAGAAACTGGAACGATCCGAGCGCGCCTATCAGAGCGACAGCAATGCGCATGGCGATGATCTGTTTGTCATGGTGCTGGAGAATGTCGAAACCGGAGCGGTGCGGGGGACCTCACAATTGTTCACCAAAGTTGGCCAGACCTGGCCCTTCTATTCCTATCGCCTGAGCACCCTGTCGCAAACCAGCAAGGAACTGGACCGGACGTTCAGCGCCCAGATGCTGGGCCTTGTCACCGACCTTGAAGGGGCGAGCGAAGTCGGCGGCCTGTTTCTGCACCCCGGCGAGCGCGCCGGCGGCCTTGGCATGTTGCTGGCCCGCAGCCGTTATCTCTTCATTAAGGAACATCGCGACCGCTTCGGCGACAAGATTTTTGCCGAACTGCGCGGCATCATTGACGAAGCGGGCGGATCACCTTTCTGGGACGGGCTCGCCGGTCGGTTCTTTGGCATGAGTTTTCAGGAAGCCGATTATTTCAACGCCATCCACGGCAACCAGTTCATCGCCGACCTGATGCCCAAACACCCGATCTATACAGCCATGCTCAGCGAATCTGCGCGAGCCGCGATTGGCATCCCCCACCCTAACGGACGTGCCGCCATGCGGATGCTGGAGAACGAGAATTTCTCCTATGACGGCTATGTCGATATTTTTGACGGTGGCCCGACGATGATTGCCAAGACCGACGACGTGACCAGCATACGCAATGCAAAGTCGGCAAAAATCACCGCTTTTGCCGAAGGCAAAACGAAAGTGATTATTTCGCGCGGCAGTCTGGCCAGCTTTCAGGCAACTTATGCAATGCTGGACGAAAATGATGATGGTGTGACGATCAACGAACAGGCGGCCGTCAATATTGGTCTCTCGGTCGGTGATAAAATCCGGTATATCCCGCGATGACCGCTCTCGTTGAAATCAATTTTGACGGTATCATCGGCCCAAGCCATAATTATGCCGGGCTGAGCCTCGGCAATATTGCCTCTTCGACCAATGCCGGAGCCACCGCCTATCCGCGGGAAGCGGCGTTGCAGGGTATCGCCAAGATGCGGCACAATCTCGATCTGGGATTGGCACAGGGCTTTTTCATGCCGCTCGACCGGCCGAACGAGAGCTGGTTAGCGGCGCTCGGGACGACAGTTGCGGACGCAGAACCGCATTTGCGGGCAGCAGCCTTCTCCGCGTCCTCGATGTGGGCGGCCAATGCCGCAACCATTTCGCCCGCTCCTGATGCTCCAGACGGCAAATGCCATCTCACAGTCGCTAATCTGCAAACCATGCCGCACCGCAGCCATGAATGGCCGGGAACGCTGGCACAGCTGAAACTGGCTTTTGCCAACGACGAGTATTTTTCGGTTCACGCTCCCGTCCCATCCCCGTTCGGAGACGAAGGCGCCGCCAACCATATGCGCTTATGCTCCACCCATGATGCTGCCGGTATCGAGATATATGTCTATGGCAAAAGCGGCGGACCTTTTCCTGCCCGCCAGCATATCGAGGCGAGCAAGGCGGTGGCGCGGATACATGGCTTGGGCCAGGAGCGCGTAATCTTCGCGCAGCAAGCGGAAACCGCCATCGCAGCGGGTGCGTTCCACAATGATGTCGTGGCAGTGGCCAACGAGCGGGTGTTGTTCACCCATGAACAGGCCTTCGAACGGCCCGAGGCGCTCTATGACGCAATCCGGAGCAAAATGCCGGACGCTGAGATTGTCATCGTTCCCGCCGACAAGGTCAGTCTGGAAGATGCAATTAAATCCTATCTTTTCAACGCCCAATTGGTGACACTTCCCGAGGCTGCTGGCATGGCCCTGATCCTGCCGACCGAAGCACGAGAGAATGATGCCGTCTGGAACTATCTGACCGAGCTCGTGTCAGGCAACGGCCCCATCCGCACGCTCTGCCCGGTCAACGTCCGGCAATCGATGGCAAACGGCGGTGGCCCCGCCTGTTTGCGCTTGCGTGTCGTTGCCGACCCCTTGACGGTTGACGAGCGCTTCATGGCCACGCCGCAGAAACTCGACCAAATTGAAAAAGTGATAGCTGAATCTTGGCCGGAAGCGATCCATCCGGATCAGCTCTCCGCCCCGGACCTTGCCGCTGCCATTGGCAAGGCCAGAAGCCGACTGCTCGAAGTTTGCGGATTATCCGAACTGGCTGGCTAACCGCTGCCCTAATGTCGGATTAACTTACAGTTTACTATATTTTACGGCAGGAAACGTCGCATTTCTGGGATTGGCACGGGGCTTGCTACTAGAATTACATGTGGAGAAAAATCAGACGTTTGTTCATTATCAAAACGAAATTTGAGGTTTTTCTGATCACCTATGCCCTTGCCACTGGTGCGGTAGCGCGTGGCCAGATCTATCTGGCCCAATATCCCGGATGGGGTGGAAAAATGCTGTTTCTGGCAACGACCGGCGCGGTTTTCATGGCCGGCGCCAAGATGATCGAAGCGATCGAGTTGCACAGAACTTACGGGTCCGAATATTAAATCATCCCGCTGCCCCACGATAACGACATGGCTATCTCCCGACCCTCCACTTCTCGAACGATCCCTGCGATTCTGCTGTCATATTGGATAAAGTGGAAGGCTTCTGTTGCCCGGTGCCTTCCAAACCGCTGAATTCCCTTCTGTTGCCCGGTGGGTTCAACCGCGCGTAGCTTTCTAACTTATGACCGTGAGGTCAATGGGTTAGGCAGCGATAGCGAGTGCTTCATTATCATTTGCACTTATAGGTTTTGAGCAATCACGGCATACTCAGGCCGGGCAAAAATAACGTTTTTGAACACCCGTCGATCCTAATTCGGCCCCATCAACAAAGGCGTCCTGCATTGCTGCAAATCACCTGAAATGGTGGAGCCGCCGGGTACTGCCCCCGGGTCCGTAGTGTCTATTACACGCCATCATTTATCACCATAGTCCGCCGAAACGGACAGTCCCTATATAGGGATATAAATCTGAATGAACAGTGCACAGACAAGAAAAAGGGCCAACCGGTCTCCCGGTTGACCCTCCTCTAGTTCCCCAAAGGGAATTCGTAATTACTGGGCGAGAGCGCCTTCTTCCGCATCGGCTTTGTCTTCCAGGACGTCAGCCTTATCTTCCATTGCGGCGGCTTTATCTTCCATCATTTCTTCGCCGGCTTCAGTCGGAGCCGCATCAGCAGCTTCGTCCAACCGATCTGCTTCCATTTCGGCTTCCTGAGCCTGCATTTCGGTTTCGGTTTCTGCACCGCTGGTATCTTCCTGTGCACAGGCGCTTAGCGCCAATGCAGCAGTAGAAGCGGTCAAAATCATCAATTTACGCATAATAATCCCTCGTCAATTAGAAGGAGCAAAAAATGTCTCCTCGGCGATATCAACCTGTCGAGGAAAGAATGGTTCCCGATCATATAAAAAAACAAAAAAAGGGCCAACCAGTTGCCCGGTTGACCCTCCTCTAGTTCCCCCAAGGGAATTTCGGCTAGTGTAGCTTACTCGGTAACGGCTGCGTCTGCAGGCGCAGCTTCAGCGTCGGTAGGAGCAGCTTCAGCAGTTGCTTCTTCAGTAACCGGAGCAACTTCTTCAGTAACCATAGCGTCTTCAGCAGGTGCAACTTCTTCGGTTGCAACTTCGTCAGTTACTACAGCGTCTTCAGCTGGAGCATTGCAGGCACTCAAAGCGAATACGGCTGCTGATGCAGCCAGAACAGCGAATTTACGCATAATAATTAGTCCCCTATAGTCGTTCAAATTGGCTGAGAATCAATCCAGCCGAGCGAGCCTATAGGATCGAAAAATCCGAATGTATCTCAAAAAATGCGATCATCATTTATCTCATTGTAAGATAAACAATATTATTCATATTTCGGTGTGCATTTATGGCACGCGCCACGTAAATCTGCAGGCTTCAGAAACAAATATCGCCCCTTTTGCGATGCATGTTTTGTGTTACACAAACCACGCAGCAAAAGGGGCGATATTGGAGATTCTGAATTGCTATTTTTTCAGGCTGTCCCGGATTTCGGTCAGCAGATCAATTTCGCTTGGTCCAGGGTCAGCGGCTTCCTCTTCCGCCTTCTTCATCATCTTATTGGCATAGCGAACGATCATGAAGATGATGAACGCCAGAATGACGAAATTAATCACGACGGTCAGGAACTGGCCCCAGCCGAGCATCGGAACACCCGCTTCCTTCAGCGCGGCATAATCGGTCATAGCACCGGCATAATCGGCGGGTGGCGATCCGAGCAGAATGAACATTCCGGAGAAATCGGGTACGCCGAATATGGCGCTGACAATCGGCATGATTACATCTTCGGTCAATGAAGTGGTAATCGTCGCAAAAGCCGCACCGATAATGACGGCTACCGCCAGATCGAGCACATTGCCCTTCATAATAAAGGCCTTAAACTCGTTTAACATATGACTTACCTTCCAATTTCTAAAGGCGTGTAAATGCATGAAAAACCCAAAATAGTCGAGGGAAGTCGTTGCAAAAGTGGCAGTAGATACCTATTTTTACAAAGTGGTGCGGCGTATCGCCGTGTGGATGGAGGGATTTCAAACATGCTGAATAAACTGATCAAATTTCTGGTGGTTCCTGCCGTGGCCTTGTCGCTAAGCGCCTGCGGAATCAACAGCGTGCCGACGGCGGAAGAAAATGCAAAAGCCAAATGGGCCGATGTCGAAAGCACCTATCAGCGCCGTGCCGACCTGATTCCCAATCTGGTGGAAACCGTGAAAGGCTTTGCGACGCAAGAGCAGGACACCCTGACAGCCGTTGTTGAAGCCCGGGCGAAGGCATCTTCCATTCAGCTCAGCGCCGATGATCTTGGCGACGCCGCGAAGGTTCAGGAATTTGCCGCAGCACAAGGCGCACTGTCTCAAGGGCTAGGGCGCCTGATGGCGACCGTCGAAGCCTATCCCGACCTCAAGTCCAACCAGAATTTCCTCGCGCTGCAAAGCCAGCTGGAAGGCACGGAAAACCGGATTAATGTCGCTCGCCGCGATTATAACGAAGCGGTTCGTGAGTATAATACCACGATCCGGACCTTCCCGGATATTATCGGCGCGAAAATTATCCACGGCGCCAAGCCAATGGAACCCTTTGCAGCAACCACAGAAGGCGCTGACGAAGCGCCTAAAGTTAGCTTTTAAGGGTGATTGCACTTCGGTCCATTCTGCCATTGAAGACGGTCCTTTTCGGTCTGGTGATTGCCTTTTTGGCGATCGCCAGCCCCGCCTTTGCCCAAAGCTTCCCTGAACTCACTGGTCGCGTTGTCGATCAGGCTAATTTGCTCGATCCTGCGCAAGAAGCTGCACTCACGGCAAAGCTGGCTGCGCTGGAAACCGAGTCCAATCGGCAACTGGTTGTCGCGACGGTCAACAGTCTCGAAGGTTATGATATCGCCGACTATGGCTATCAGCTCGGGCGAACCTGGGGCATCGGTCAGGATGGCGAAGGCGAGACCGAAAAGGATAATGGCCTGATCCTGCTGGTCGCACCCGATGAGCGCAAGGTTCGCGTCGAAGTGGGCTACGGTCTGGAAGGCATCATGACCGATGCGTTGTCGAGCATCATCATACAGAATGATATTCTTCCGCAATTTCGCAGCGGTGATATGGCCGCAGGCATAATCGCAGGGGTCGATCGCATATCGACCCAACTGGCTCTTCCAGAGGAAGAAGCCCGCGCCTTCGCACAACAGGCCGAACAGCAAGCTGGCAAGGGCGATGGCGAGAATATCGGCCTCGGGATTTTCTGGATCTTCATTCTTATCTTCTTTGTGATCATTCCAATGTTCTCCAATCGCGGTGGTAAACGTTATCGTCATGGAGCCGGTCCGGTGGTCATATGGGGGGGTGGATCACATTGGGGTGGTGGCGGCAGTAGCGGCGGCGGCTTCGGTGGCGGCGGTTTTGGCGGAGGCGGCGGCGGTTTTGGCGGCGGCGGCGCATCGGGGGGCTGGTAATGAGCAAAGTGAACCAGTTTACACCCGACGACCATAAGGCCGTCACGTCCGCAGTCTCGCTGGCCGAGAAATCGACCGATGGCGAAATCGTCACCATCGTGACCGGCGAATCCGACCATTATGGTGATGTAACCTGGGTTATATCAGGACTGGTCGCGCTTACCGCGTTGCTCGTGGTCAGCCTGTTCCCGCAAATCTATTTGAACATCATCGACTGGTTTACCGGCGGCTGGAGCGGAATATCCGCCCTGCCCTATTGGGCTTTGTTCGTTTTCACCGCGCTGAAGTTCTTCGGGACGCGCCTTATCCTGATCTGGAAGCCGTTACTTTTCATCCTGATCCCGGCACCGATAAAAAAAGCGCGTGTGCGCAAACGGGCGATATCACTGTTCCGGGTTTCTACCGATCACCGGACGGTTGGGCGCACCGGCATATTGCTCTATCTGTCGATGCGCGAACATCGCGCGGAAATCGTGGCCGACGAAGCCATTGTCGCAAAGGTAGAACCCGCCATTTGGGGCGACGCAATGGTTGCGATGATCGATCTGGTACGCGCCGGCACACCGGGCGAAGGCATGGCCGAAGCCGTCCGCCAGATGGGCGTTGTCTTGTCCGAACATTTCCCCAAGACCGATCAGAACCCGAATGAACTGCCCGACAGATTGATCGAACTTTGAGCACCGACAACGGCGCAAAAACCGAGATCATGTGGGAAGGCCGGTTCATCACGGCAAAGCGCGAAGGCAAATGGGAATATGTCTCGCGCAGCCGCGGCATCCGCGCCGCCGTAATTCTCGCGATTGACGACGGCCATGTCCTCCTCGTCGAGCAATATCGCGTTCCGCTGGGGAAATCCTGTATCGAGCTTCCTGCCGGGCTGGTTGGCGATCATGATGACAATAGCGAAGAAGACGGGTCGATAGCGGCGATCCGCGAACTGGAAGAAGAGACCGGCTATCGTGCTGCGACAATAGAGGATTGCGGCGAGTTTTATTCCTCGCCGGGAATGGTGTCCGAGAGTTTCTCGCTGTTCAAGGCGAGCGGACTGACCAAAGTCAGCGACGGTGGCGGAGTGGACGGAGAGGATATCATTGTCCACCGGGTTGCGCTGACCGCGCTCAATGATTTTATTGAAACAAAACGCCAGGCCGGCCTTGCGATCGACGTAAAACTTTTGCTGTTCTTCCCGTTTTCTTAGACAGAACCGTGCAAAATAAAGCGCGATTTAGCGGAAATTATCAGCGTAAGCCTGAATTTTCAGGGTCTTATGCGGTGTCGGAATTACCGCATAATCAATCGCATGTTTGTCGGCATAGGCTTTAGCGGCATCGCAACTATCAAAGCTCAGTTCCACCTGCCGCTGAGTATCACCAGAGCCTGCCCAACCGGTCAGGGGATCGGGTTTGCGCGCTTCTGACGGCTCAAATTGCAGCACCCACTTGTCGGTCAAAGCCCTGCCGGACTGCATCGCATTTCTGGGGATTTGATAAATTCTTGCGGCCATTTTCTGTTCCTGTCCTGAACCGGCTCAATAAGCGCGGGAAATAGCAAATTCAACTGCTTCGGTCATCGCTTCACGGGCTTTTCCGGAAGTGAATATACCCAGTGCATCGATCGCGCGCTGACCATAATGGCGCGCTCGCGACATCGTGTCATCAATCGCGCCGGTCGAACGCAGCAGGTCGGTTGCGCGCGCAAGATCCTCATCCGAGGATTTATGGCCGATGATGGCATCTTTCCAGAATTTGCGATCTTCCTCGCTGCCCCGTGCATAAGCCAATATAACCGGAAGGGTCACCTTGCCTTCGCGGAAATCATCACCGGCGTCCTTGCCCATGGTTTCGCGATCAGAACTATAATCGATCGCGTCATCGACCAGCTGGAATGCAATGCCGAGATTGCGGCCGTAGCTGTCGAGCGCCAGTTCGGCTTCTTCGTCACATTCGGCCACAACCGCAGATATCCGGCTGGCAGCGGCAAATAATGCAGCTGTTTTTGCCCCAATGATATCGAGGTAACGATCTTCGCTGGTATCAATCTTGCGCTGGGCGGTCAGCTGATTGACCTCGCCTTCGGCGATCACGGCCGAGGCGTTGGAAAGAATCTTGAGAACCTTCAGCGATCCGTCTTCGACCATCAGTTCGAAAGCCCGGCTGAACAGGAAATCGCCCACCAATACGGTGGCCGGATTGCCAAAAATCAGATTTGCAGCTGCTTTTCCGCGCCGCAGGTCGGAACCATCGACAACATCATCATGCAACAAAGTAGCAGTATGAATAAACTCGACCGCGGCGGCCAGTTTAAAATGACGGTCGCCCGGATATCCGATCAGCTTTGCCGCCGCGAGGGTCAGCATCGGGCGCATGCGCTTGCCACCACCGGCAATCAGATGACCCGCAAGTTTCGGAATAAGGGGAATTTCGGACTGCATTCGATCGAGAATCACGCTGTTGACCTGATTCATATCGCTGGCGACCAGTGACATGAGGGGTTCAAGCGATGGTGCGGAATCCCGCCCGAGATGATGGACCGTTGCTGACATGTTGCACCGGATGTGGCAAGTCACTAGGGATAAGGCAAGTGAAATCAGGACCGGTTCGGTTGCGCCCCGCTCATCTGGGACAAAATCCGAAGTGGTGATAATCGGGCGACGAAACATGGACGAAAAGCTGCAACAATTTCGCGAAAGCATCAACAATATCGACGCGGCGCTGGTGTTCATGCTCGCCGAACGGTTCAAGGTGACCCAGGCGGTTGGCGAATATAAAGCCAAAAATGATCTGCCGCCGGCCGACGCGGGTCGAGAGCAGGAACAAATTGCCCGTCTGCGCCAGCTGGCCAGCGACGCCAATCTTGATCCCGAATTTTCGGAAAAATTCCTGCGTTTCATCATCGATGAAGTAATTCGCCACCACGAACGGATCCGCGGCGAAACCGACTAACCCTCGACGATCTCGCACTTGGGCAGTCGCAAGCGTACCAGCAAACCGCCGAGATCCTCGCTCTCCTCCAGCGATACCGAACCCTCGTAAATTTCTGCGACATCCCGGACAATGGCGAGGCCGAGCCCCGTGCCGGGCTTGCCGCTGTCGAGCCGGGCACCGCGATCGAATATGCGCTGGCGATCTTTCTCGGGAATCCCATGCCCGTCATCCTCGATCAGCAACTCGACAAATTTCTTGGTGGTTTCGACGGTGATAAATACACTCCCGCCGCCATATTTGGCGGCATTCTCGACGAGATTGCCAATCATCTCGTCAAGATCCTGACGTTCGACCGAGGCAACCGCATCCTTGTCGCCATCAATATCGATTCGGACATGCGGGTAGAGACGTCCGACCGCGCGTTCTACGGCTTGCAGGCTTTGCCAGACCTTGGCCCGGCTGTGAGCATGGCCCCGCCTGCCCACAGCCCGCGCGCGCGCCAGATGGTGGTCGACCTGCCGCCGCATCACGCCCGCTTCGCGAATCACTGTATCAGCCAGATCGTCGGCTTTGGCGGTGGCACTGTTCATGATCACGGTGAGCGGGGTTTTCAGCGCATGCGCCAGATTACCGGCGTGCCGCCGCGCCTCCTCTGCCTGCTTTTCATTATGGTCGAGCAAAGCGTTGAGTTCATCGACCATGGGCGTCACTTCATTCGGCATCGGTTCGACCACCCGACGCTGTTGCCCGGTCCGCATCGCTGCGATGGCAATGCGGATCTTGCGCAGCGGCCACAGGCCGTAGAGCGTCTGCAGCGCCGCCATGCCGATCAATCCGAGCGCGAGAATCAGGAAACTGTTGACCAGAATCGAACGGATATTGGCAATCTGGCTATCAAGACCATCGCGGCTTTGCGCCACCTGAAACAGCCATTTTGTATCGGAGTCCGGCAGGATGATTGTACGCTCAAGCAACCGCAGCGGTTCGTCCGGGAATTGCTTGCTATCGTAGATATGGGTTTCGCGGTCGTCATGGCTGCTGTTAAATTCGAGAGTACGATCCCACAGGGAGCGGGAGGGAAAGTCATCATGGCCCTCGCCGCTGATCTGCCAGTAAAGGCCGCTATTGGGCTCGAGGAAACGCTGGTCCCCCAGCGGCCGGTTCAGAAAAACCTCGCCATCGGGACCGATTTCGGCCGAAGCGATCATCGCCGTCAGCACATATTCCAGTTGATTGTCGAAATTGCGGGTCACCGCATCGTTCAGCACACGGTCCAGAGCGAAACCGCCGCCGAACAGCAGGATGACAATCCATGCCGCAGCGATCCCGATCATCCGGCGACCGAGAGAACCGGTGGTCCGGGTGCTCAGCCGAATATCGGTTGTCGGTGCCTTTTCATCGACCGGAAGATCTATCTGGGCTGGCTCATTCAGGCTTCGGGATCCTCTAGACTATAGCCAAGCCCCCGAATTGTCGAAATGACGTCCGCACCCAGTTTCTTGCGAATGCGGGTGACGAAGACTTCGATCGTGTTTGAATCGCGGTCGAAATCCTGATCATAAATATGCTCGATCAGTTCGGTACGCGACACTACCTTGCCCTTGTGATGCATAAGATAGGACAGGAGCTTATATTCCTGAGCAGTCAGCTTGACCGGACTGCCGTCGAGCGTCACTTTTCCCGATCGCGTGTCGAGCCGCACGGCTCCTGCGGTAAGTTCCGAGGAGGCATTGCCCGAGGCACGGCGAATGAGCGCGCGCAGCCGGGCGATCAATTCTTCGGTCTGGAACGGTTTTGCCAGATAATCATCGGCACCGGCATCCAGTCCCGCGACCTTGTCCGACCAGCTATCCCGAGCGGTCAGCACCAGCACAGGAAAATTGCGTTCTTCTTTGCGCCAGCGATCGAGCACGGTCAGGCCATCAATTTCGGGGAGGCCGAGATCGAGGATCACTGCGTCATAGTCCTCGGTCGAACCCATGAAATGGCCGTCTTCGCCGTCTGTCGACAGATCAATGGCATAGCCATTGGCTTCCAGTGTCGATTTCAGCTGTTGCCCCAGCGTGGGTTCGTCTTCAACGATCAAGACGCGCATGCTTGTCCTCCGAAATAATGCCTGTTTCTGTGGGATAGCCTATATCACCATCCCGAAAACGCACAATGTTATTAGAAAATACGGGACTCAGAAAATCTGGAAATAGCCAATCTTGCTCAGCGCGTCTGGCGCAAGATTGAGCCGGTCCGGCCATCGACATCAACAAACACAACCCGCCCGTCCCGAATGAACTTCAGCCGATAGACTTGCGCACCCGGATCAAACTCCGGCCCGATATATTCGCTACCCGCCATTCTCGGCAAAATCTGGTTCTCGATCGAGCGAATCGACTTCACCTTGCCCGCCATCATTTGCGCGCGCGCTTCGTTCTGCTCGCCACGGCGATCCTTGGACGACGCCATTTGCGGTGCAACCGCCGCTACGCCGAGCACAAGAAGGGATAAAAGAGTGGTTTTCTTCAACATCAATCCCTTTCTAGGCTCGGCGGTTTTAACATCAGGTGAATGGCAGGTTCGGGCTATGGATGGCTCGATTAACGAGTCATTTCATATGTTATGTTGAGCGAAACGACCGTTCCGACCTGCCCGGGAGCAATAGGCGGAGCAGATTTCGAAGCGGAAGCCTCCATCCGCATCATTGGTGCCTCCGACTGGTTTGACATGCCCTCGCTGATAGACAGCACTCGCACGCCGGAATAGCCTTCGGAGCGAGCATAGCTCATCGCCCGCGACTTAGCGCTGGCAAGCGCACGCTCCCGCGCGACATCTTTTAATTTGCTGTCATCACTGATCGAGAAAGACGGCCCGTTTAAATTGGTGGCGCCGCTGCTGACAATCGCATCGAGGATCTTGCCGAGTTTGGAAATATCTTTCACGGTCGCAGAAACCTGATTGGAAACAACATAACCGACAAAGCGGTTTTCCCGGCTTTCCTGGTCATAATCATAATCCGCCCGCAGATTGATGCCCGTAGTCTGAATATCCTTTTCGGCAATGCCAAGCGATTTTAGCCGGTCGATTACTGCACGCGCCTGCACTGAATTGTCGCGCAGGGCCTGCGTCGCGGTCGGCGCTTTCGTTTCTACACCGGTGCTGAACGTTGCAGTGTCGGGTGCGCTGTCGACCTGTTCCGACACGCTAAGTTCGATCACCGGGCTTTGAGCGACAATCTCTACATTTGCAGCCTGCGCGACATTCATCGGGGCGATTACCATGGCCGCTCCAGCCAGCAAGATCGATAGTTTCATATTTATCTCCATTAATTCAGTTCGGTCTAGACGAAGCTCTCTGAACGGCAGCTAAATAGTTTTGCCGGATTTTTCCTGTTTGTTCACCCGGCTCGCCGTCTCCGATCTTGTGCCCGTCAATCTCGACGACTGGCATAATAAGCAACGTAGATGACGTAACAAAGGCTTCCGCTGCATTTTTTGCTTCGTCAACCGAGAAAGCGCGTTCTTCGACCGTTAGTTCCATGGATTTTGCCTGTGCGAGCATTTCTATGCGGGTGACGCCAGGCAGAATACGGCGGTCAAGCTGATGCGAAATCAGCACCCCTTCCCGGCTGATAATATGCGCATTCTGGGAAGTCCCTTCACTGACCATCTCATCCTGTGTCATCCAGACATCGTCGACCCCTGCGGCCACGGCCTCCATTTTCATCAGCGATGCATAGAGCAGCTGCGTCGTCTTGATATCGCATCTCTGCCAGCGCAAATCGGGCCGGGTAATGATCCGCATCCCGCGATCAGCCATAGGATTTTTCACCAGCGCCCGTTCCTGGGCAAAGGCGAATATCGTCGGAGCGGTATCCGGAGTCGGCCAGCGATATTCCCGCTCGTCCATCACCCCGCGCGAGACCTGCAGATAGACCAAGCCTTCCTTCAAGCCATTTTCCGCTACCAGATTCCGGGATATCGCGGCCCAATTGGCAAAGGCATTGATCGACAGTTCGCCGAGCGATCGTTCCAGCCGGGCGATATGACGCTCCATATCAATCAGGTGGCCACCAATGACCGAGATCACTTCATAAACCGCGTCGGAAAACAGCAGCCCGCGATCAAATATAGAGATTTTGGCTGATAGCTTCGGAACATAATCGCCGTTCAGATAGACTGTTTGCAAACCCCGTACCTATCACCAAAATTGCCGATTTTGCCCCTAACAATCCGATATCCCACAGCAGGTCAATGGCCTTTGTCTAAAAGAGAAGGCTTGAGCAAAAGCCCGCTTGCCCCTAACGCGCGGGAACCATGTCACAACCACCCATTTTCTCGTACGAAAATCTCTCCCTCCATCAGGGCGAAGGATGGCTGTTCCGTGACCTCGACCTGCACGTCGGGCCGCGTGACCGGCTGGCACTGATCGGGCGTAACGGCGCCGGCAAGACAACCTTGCTGCGATTGATCACCGACGAGATTGAATCGGACAAGGGAAAACGGGTAATCCAGCCAGGCGTCAATATAGTGATGCTTGAGCAGGAACCTGATCTTACCTCGTTTGAGACATTGCGCGACTTTGCCCTGTCAGGGAATATGGGACCGGCTCTGCATGAAGTCGAAGCCATTGCTGACCAGCTCGGGACCGACCTTTCGATACGCGCCGACAAGGCGAGCGGCGGCGAGAAACGCCGTGCGGCGATTTGCCGGGCTTTGGCGTCGGAGCCGGATCTGCTGCTGCTCGATGAGCCGACCAACCATCTCGATCTCGGCGCAATCGACTGGCTGGAAGAATGGCTCGGTCGTTACAAGGGCGCGTTTATAACCATCTCGCATGACCGGACGTTTCTAACCCGGTTGACGAAGCAGACATTATGGCTCGATCGCGGTGCTATCCGGCGGCTGGACGTCGGTTTTGGCGGCTATGATGCCTGGATGGAAAAAATCTATGCGGACGAGACCCGCTCGGCGGAGAAGCTCGACGCGAAGCTGAAACTCGAAGCCCATTGGCTCGAGCGCGGTGTTACGGCACGGCGCAAGCGCAATCAGGGAAGGCTCGAGAAGCTTTGGGAAATGCGCGCCCAGCGTGCCGCGATGATCGGTCCGGCGGGCGCGGCCAAGCTGCAGGCCGAAAGCGACGACAGCCGAACCAAATCGGTTATCACTGCGACCAATATATCCAAATCTTTCGGTGAAGGGGATGCCAAACGCGTTATCATTCGCGACTTCTCCTTGCGTATCCAGCGCGGCGACCGGATCGGCATTGTCGGGGCGAATGGCGCGGGAAAGACTACCTTGCTGAAGATGCTGACCGGGGAACTGGAATCGGACACCGGCAGCGTTGCGCTCGCCAAGACATTGAACGGTGTTTTCATCGATCAGCAGCGCAGCTTGCTGACGCCGGACAAACGGGTCCGCGATATCCTGGCCGATGGCAGCGACTGGATCGATGTGCGCGGTACCAAGAAGCATGTTCAGGGCTATCTGAAGGACTTTCTTTTCGCACCCACACTGATCGACGCGAGAGTCGGAACATTATCGGGCGGCGAACAGTCACGGCTGCTATTAGCGCGTGAATTTGCCCGCATGTCAAATCTGCTGGTGCTTGACGAACCGACCAACGACCTCGATCTCGAAACACTCGATCTTTTGCAGGAAGTGATCGCCGATTACGAGGGCACCGTGCTACTGGTCAGCCATGATCGTGATTTCCTAGATCGTACGGTGACCGTCACTTTGGGACTGGATGGCAGCGGCAAGGTGGATGTTATCGCAGGCGGCTATGCCGAATGGGAAGCCAAGCGCAAACAGGACGATTCGGACCAGAAAACAGCATCGAAACCGGCCCAGTCTTCCAGCAAACCAGCCTCTCGTTCGAGCAGCCCGAGCAAGAAACTGAGCTACAAGGACCAGCGCGATTATGACCAGTTGCCGGACCGGATCGAGGCAATCGACCAGCGTATGACCGAGATTGAACAGGCGCTCGCCGATCCCAAACTTTATGTACGCGACTTCGCGAAGTTCGAGCAATTGACCAAAGAGAATAGCGCGCTGATTGACGAGAAAGATACTGCCGAGATGCGCTGGCTGGAGCTGGCGGAAGAAGTAGAGCAGCTGGCCAACAGCTGATCAGCCCGGCAACCGGTAGAAATTCGCCAGCCGGTCCAGTGCGATCTTCAGCACCAGTTTTCCGGACCGCGCAGGCCAGCCGAGATTCTTTTCCGCAACCGGTGCCCCCTCCCCGCCGCAAATAATCCGCCAGGCGATATCTGACAGGTCACTGCCCAAATACTCGATGGCATTTTCAAAGCGGAGCTTTGCCGCCAGCTGCGCCTCGGACTCGTTCAACATCGCGGACGCACCACGTTTTCCACCTGTGACTGGCGCTGCATCCCAGCGCATCGTGACGCGCGGTGCCAGATTGGCTCTTTCCCAGTCGGCCCGCAGCTTTTCGCCGGCATCAAATTGCCGGTCGGACAAATGACCTCTGGCATGAAGCCAGCCCAATGGCGATTCCGCCAGATTCACCGTAACGCTCCGCGCACGCTTCCGATTTGGTTCGCGGCTATGCCGATCTTCCCCGTCCTGCGGCAGCGCACGCTCCGCAAGAAAACGAGGGCCCGACTGAATTTTGGCGGCTTTCATTGGCATGATATCTCCTAATTGGTGATTTTATGCTCTTGCCATCCTCGCTATATTGTAGGAAAGAATAAAACCATATAGGTTTGGAGATAGATATGATCAGCCGTATCAGAGATGTTCGCAAGGCCAAGGGATTGACGCTGGACGACGTAGCGGGACGATGCACTCCCCCGACGACCGCGCAAACCATCGGGCGACTGGAGACCGGCACGCGGACCTTGTCGCTCGGCTGGCTCAACCGGATTGCCGATGCCCTGAGCGTAGACAGTGCGACGCTCCTGTCCTTACCGGATCAGGAAGAGCTACCGGTCGCAGCTATGCTCGACCACAAGGGGGCTCACGCCCTAGGCAAGACCGAGAATATCTATCAGCCCACGATCGAGCCAGCAATGATCGCGTTGCGGGTCAAGAGCAGCGTCGGTGATTATCGTGCCGGCGACGATGTCTGGCTATCACGGCGTACCGCAGATCAATATAGCGGCGCGCTCAATCGAGATGTGCTGGTCCCTCGCCCCGCCGGACGCTATCTTTTTGGTCGTCTGATCGGGCGCGAAGGCAATCGGCTGCAGATACTGCCTCTCGGCAGCGGTGCGCGGCAACAGATTGTCAGCGATCCGGAATGGATCGGGGTCGCGGTACGGCTGGTAAGGGACCTTTAGGGCCTCTGTGCTAGGAAGAATGCCATGACCAAAGCGCTTCGCATCCTCACCTTGTCGACCTTGTTCCCGAATGCGGAGGCCCCCAATTTCGGGATATTTGTCGAGCGGCAAACCGCAGAACTGGCGGGACGCCCGGCAATCGACGTAACCGTCATCAATCCGGTCGGGATACCGCCCTGGCCGCTGAGCAGGCTTGGGAAATATCAAGCGCTGGCCGATTTGCCCGAGCATGAACAATGGCGCGGACTCAATGTTTACCGCCCCCGTTTCAGGTTGATCCCGAAGATTGGTGGCAGCAGTAATCCGCGAAGGATAGCCGAGACACTGCTGCCGTTGGTAAGAAAGCTGCACGAGCAATCGCCATTTGATGTGATCGACGCAGAGTTTTTCTACCCCGATGGCCCCGCTGCGATGCGGCTGGCCGATGCGCTTGGGATTCCCTTCACGATAAAGGCGCGCGGCGCTGACATCCATCATTGGAGCGTCGATCCGAAATGCCGCTTTCAGATATTGCACGCGGCGCAGAAGGCCAGCGCGCTGCTAGCGGTATCCGAAGCGCTGAAGCAGGATATGGTCGCGCTCGGTATGGATGTGGACAAAATATCGGTCCATTATACCGGACTCGATCAGGACAAGTTCCAGCCCATCGATCGAGTGGCTGCAAAGCGAGCACTGGGCATCAGCGGACCTTTGTTCATCACCACCGGGGCGCTGATCGCGCGCAAGAACCAGGAATTGGTAATCCGGGCTCTGGCACGCTTTGCAGACGCCACGCTGATGCTCGCCGGCCTGGGCGAGGAAGAGCATACTTACCGCACCCTCGCCAAGCAATTGGGTGTTGCCGACCGCGTCCGCTTTTTGGGCAACGTGCCGCATGATCAACTGCCGCATCTGACCGCAACGGCGGATATCGCTATTCTGGTTTCCAAATCCGAAGGGCTAGCCAATGCGTGGGTCGAGGCCCTCGCCTGCGGTACGCCGGTGATCATCAGCGAAGCAGGCGGAGCGCGGGAACTCATCACTAGTGCGTTTGCCGGACGGGTCGTCGATCAGACTGCAGAAGCGATTGTGGATGCTGCCGAGGCGATCCTGGCCGAACCGCCTGCGCAGGAGCTGGTGCGGTCCTCGGTTAGCAAGTTCAGCTGGAAAAATAACGGTGACCAGTTGCAGGCGATATTGCACCGCGTCACCGGTAAGAACTAGGCGAGCGGCAGAAATGCGCCGACTATCCAGCGCTCTTCGGCCCGCAACACGCCCCATGTCCGCGCTGCAGCGCGGCTGTCCATGACTTCCAGCCCCATGCCTGCCGCTTCCACTTCCCGCCGGAAGGCGGCGGGCGGTTGCAGCATTGACGGGCCGCTACCAAGCAGCAGGAATTCCGGTCTGGGAGACAGGTTCAAAGTCGACAATATCTCCTCGAGATTCAGCCTGTCCAGAGTCGAGCCAGCCCAGCCAACGGCCTGTTCCGGCGAAATCAGCAGACCTTGCTCGAACCGCTGGTCACCGATCTTGAAACCCTCAGCCGTAAAACCGGTGATGACCGGCCCGGTGAACTCGACGTCTTTACGCAGCTCTACCAACGGTCAGCCAATCTGCTCCGGTCCGTCCATTTTCTCGGCTTTGTCATTGCCTGACTCCGCTGGCACAAATGTGTCCGTGCCAACCTTAAACCAGATCAGGATAGGAGCAGCCATGTAGACCGAACTATAGGTACCGACAAATACGCCGAAGAACATCGCCACGGAGAAACCGAAAATCACATCGGGGCCCCATATGATCAAGCCGCCAAGCGCGATCAGCATGGTCAGGCTGGTCATCACCGTCCGCGCCAGCGTCTCGTTTACCGAGAGGTCGAGCAAGGCGATGATATCCATCTTGCGATATTTCTTCAGATTCTCACGAACCCGGTCAAACACGACGATGGTATCGTTGAGCGAATAGCCGATAATTGTCAGCAAAGCCGCGACGGTGTTGAGATTGAACTCCATCTGCGTGAGCGCGAACAGGCCGAATGTCAGGGCGACATCATGGACCAATGCGAACAGCGAAGCGATACCGAACTGCCACTCAAAACGTATCCAGATATAGATGGAAATCGCAATCATCGCGAACAGCAACGAATAGGCGCCGGTTTCGAAAAGCTCCGACGACACTTTACCGGAGACCGATTCCACGCCATCAATCCGGACATCGGGATAATCGGCCTTGATCGTCGATACGATCTTTTCTGTCATTTCATTGGCTGCTTCCGGACGCGATTCTGCATCAGCCGGCAGCCGCATCCGGATCGACACCTCATTGTCATCGCCAAAGCGCTGGATCGTTGCATCTCCATAGCCAAGCCCGCCGATACGGTCGCGCAATTCGGGAATCGGCGCTGTCTCGGTCTCGGTAAATGTTGCCTGGATCATCTGGCCGCCGATGAAATCGACGCCGAAATTCAGTCCTTTGGCAGCGACCAGACCGATCGATGCTATGATCGTCAGGATGCTGAAGGCCATGGCGATATTGCGCCATTTCAGGAAACCGATATTCGTGTCGTCCGGGACAAGTTTGAGCAATCTCATATTACCAACTCCTGCGGACGGGCTCGTCTTACCCAGAGCACCACAAACATCCGGGTGACAACGACGGCGGTAAATACGGAAGAAACGATACCAATCATCAGAACCACCGCGAAACCTTTGACGGGACCGGAGCCGAACATGAAGAGCAATATACCGGCAATGACATTGGTCACATTGGCATCGAGAATGGCCCGGGAGGCTTCCTTGTAACCGACCTCAATTGCCTGGATCACTCGTCGCCCTCGCCTGCGCTCTTCGCGTATTCGCTCGTTGATCAGCACATTGGCATCAACCGCAGACCCGACGGTCAAAACGAACCCCGCGATACCCGGCAATGTCAGCGTGGCGTTGAACATCGCCATGACTCCGACAATGATAAAAAGGTTCAGCGCCAGCGCAATATTGGCATACATGCCAAAGCGGCCATAGGTCACAACCATGAAGCTCAGTACGGCGATGGTGGCGATTGTCGCGGCAATCACGCCCTTGTCGATCGAATCCTTGCCCAGATCGGGGCCGACGGTGCGCTCCTCGACGATCTTCAGCTCGACCGGCAGCGCACCGGATCGCAGTGCAATCGCCAGTTGGTTAGCGCCTTCGACCGTAAAATTACCGGAAATCTGAGCCGAACCGCCAAGGATCGGTTCATTGATATTGGGCGCAGAAAGCACCTTGCCATCAAGAATGATCGCGAAGGGCCGACCGACATTATTCTGGGTCAGACGGGCAAATTTCGAACCGCCTTCGCTATCAAAGGTAATATTGACGACCGCTGCGTTGGTTTGCTGGTCAAAGCCCTGACCGGCGTCGGTCAGCTTGTCGCCGCTAATCCCGCCAAGACGCTTGACCGCGATATTCGGCAAGCCGGTAGGATTGTCGGGATAGGGAAAAATCTGGCTGCCTACCGGTGGGCGACCTTCCGCCACTGCATTGGGATCTGCTTCAAAATCAACCAGTTTGAATTCAAGCTTGGCAGTCTGTCCGAGCAATGCCTTCAGCGCCTCGGGATCTTCGAGTCCCGGTACCTGTACGACAATCCGGTTGCCTCCCTGCCGGAGGATCGTCGGTTCGCGTGTACCCATTTCATCGATCCGGCGGCGGATGACGTCGGTTGCCGTTTCCATCGCATTTTCCACGGCATTTTCCAGACCCGCTGCGGTCGGGGTCAGGACAAAGCGCGTATCATCGCGCACTTCGATATCCCAGTCGCGCTGACCGGTCAGGCCGGCGCCGCTGGTAAGCGGAAGGATTGCTTCGCGGGCGGCATCGACCTGGGTGCTGTCGCGGACCATGAAGCTCAAAACGCCGTTTTTGCGGGAAATATCACCAATGCCGATCCGCGGGTTTGCGCGGCGCATTTCCGCCCGCACAGATTCTTCCATCGTCTCGAGACGGGTCGTCGCGACATCGGCCGGATCTGCCTCGAGCAGGATATGGCTGCCGCCCTGGAGATCGAGCCCCAGATTGATGGTTTCATTCGGTAAAAAGCTAGGCCAGTATTTTTGACCACTCTCGCCAATCAGACTGGGCAGCGACATCATCACGCCAAAGGCCAGCAGCAGGGAAATGGAAATGACTTTCCAGCGCGGGAAATCGAGCATTGAAACTAACTTTCTATATCACCGCGTTCAATCGTTCGCAGGTTTGGCACCACCGCGTGGCATGACATCCGTCAGGGTAGCCTTGACCGCTTTGACGCGGACACCGTTGGCGATCTCGACTTCTACAAATTCATCGTCAACCTTGACAGCCTTGCCAACAAGTCCGCCACCGGTCACGACTTCGTCATTCTTCTTAACTGCACCGATCTTGCCCTGATGTTCTTTCATCTTCTTTTGCTGCGGACGGATCAGCAGAAAATAGAAAACCGCAAAGATCAGCACCAGCGGCATGATCGACATCAGAAAACTTCCGGCACCACCAGCGCCAGCTGCTGCAGATAATATAGAAATACTTGTCATGAATCCGTCCCGATAATTGCAAATTTTTATGTGTGCTGGCCCGGCTCATATTTCAAGCCCCCGAACAGCCAATTCAAATGATGCGCGCGCCTATCACGCGCTTGCCGAGCGTGCAATGAAATCCGTATTCACGAAAGGTTGGAATCCGGACGTAAACGACTTGCCAAGCCCCATCGACCTCCATATATGCGCAGCCTCGGTCGGGACGTAGCGCAGCCTGGTAGCGCATCACACTGGGGGTGTGGGGGTCGGAGGTTCGAATCCTCTCGTCCCGACCAATTGATTATCTTTCCTAACCAAAAACCGCAGTTTTCCTCGACTTTGCGAACGTCCCAACATGCGGTTGAGAAAACAGATTTCCAAGTCGTTTGCCTTGATGTGCAAATTGTCTAGGCACACGCCTTGCTCCCGAGTAACGGTCGATCGCACGTGAGCATTTATCGGCGAGGCCAAACCTACTGGTGGCGCCGACGTGTCAGTTCGGGATATCAAGCAAAATTATCTATATTGCTCTGTATAACAAGAAAAATTCGGGATGAATCCGTAACAAGGTGCATGGCACTGACCCTAGATTCAGCATGCCCTCTTTACCCAGTTTCCGAAGAACCGCAGCTCCTTCCAGTCCTGTATGCCCGCCGCCGATGACGACAGCCAGTTTAACATTGTTGATATCATCTATCATCGCATCAACATGCGCCCGGGTCCGGACATAATGGGTGCCGCCCATATTAAGGCGGGACAGCGCCAGCTTACGCAGGCTTGCTCTGGTAGCTCGAATGAGTTTTTCCTAGCTTACTGCAACACCATCATCCGTGACCACAATATTCTTTGCTGGGTCTCCCCCAACCACGCGTGTTGAAAGAATCAACTTGATATTGCGTTAGTCCCAGAATTGCGCTGGTCGAATCATGATCCTCTCAAATGGTTTCTCGCTAGCGAAATAATCCTTGGAAAGAGGAGGTCGCTCATAAGGCAATTCTGGCTCATCGCAGATAATGGCGATGGAGCCCAAAAAATTGCGCTGACGAAGCGAAATCGCGGCCTGTGCTCCGCCGTGGCCCGCACCCACGATAACAACGTTGTAATTCATGACAAAATCCATTGTTGATCTAACGTTTCACGGCATCAAGGCTACAATATAATCCAAATTAATCTCTCACGAGCCCCCATAATAATGAGTAAAATCGACCACTCCAGGAAATCGTTTCGCAAAATAGCTGCTATTTTTGACAACGGTTTGCAATCCAAAGCCTGAACGTTGAATTTGCGATCACGTTAAAGGTAGCGCTTGGGTGCGCCGCAAAGCAGCAAGAGAGATAAATATGGCAATCCGATCACTCCATCATGTTTCCTTCACAGTCCCTGATATTAAGAAGACGCGGCAATTCGCCGAAGATTTCGGACTTCGGACCGTTGAGAAGAGTGACGATCATTTCATAATGCAAACCGGCGGTGGCGATGCATGGTGCTACAAAGCTGAACGAGGTGAGCGGGGATTTAGCGCTCTGGGCTTTCTGGTTGATGATGAAAGCGATTTAGAGAATGCTGTAAGCCAACACGGGGCCAGCGAAATCTGCAAGCTCGAAACGCCGGGCGGAGGTTTGGGAGTGACGCTTACGAACCCGGAGGGCCTAAAGGTTGACTTGGTATATGGCATTGAAGGCGATACTCCGCAGGAAGTTCAACCTGAGCTCCGTTTAAATACGCCTGCATTACGTACACGCTTCGCGGATCCACAGAGCACCCGTCCGCTCGGTCCGGCTGCGCTGTACCGTTTGGGGCATCTCGGATTGTACGTGAAGGACTATAAGGCAAGCGCGGAATGGTTTGAAAAAACCCTCGGTCTGAAGATCAGCGATTCCATGCACATACCCGGGAAACCCGACCATACGGTCGTGGCATTCCTCAGGATCGATCGCGGGGAGGAATGGGTCGACCACCATTCCGTCTTTCTTGCGCAATCAGATAAGACCGATCTCCATCATATTTCCTTTGAAGCGCAAGATTTTGAGGCTCAGGCGCGGGCTCACCGGTGGCTTTTGTCGAGAGGCTGGGAGCCCAATTGGGGCATAGGCCGGCATCCACTGGGTTGTCATGTGTTCGATGTCTGGTTCGACCCTGACCGCTACCGTTTCGAAACTTTCACTGACACCGACCTGCTGAACGACAAGCATGAGACCGGGCATCACGACATTTCGACGCATGAGATGGACGCTTGGAGTTCGGAACCAGCGGAGGCCTATTTTGCAGACTAGGACCGACGAGGCGCCAGGAACAGGATCAGCGCCCGTGCGGTATACGCGCGTTGCTGCCTGGTTGCATTGGCTCATCGCGGCTTTGATTTTGATCACCATTCCGCTCATTCTGTTCGGGGGCTCCGGAAAAACAGCACTCCACGACACAGCGACCAACGCCCATAAATTGGTCGGCATCACGATATTGCTACTGACAGTGGCGCGTATTTTGTGGCGGCTCACCCATCGGCCCCCTGCTTTACCTGAAACTATGACGCGAACCCTCCGCACTGCTGCCAAGGCCGTCCACATTTTATTTTACATACTGCTGTTGGCCATGCCGCTGTCGGGGTGGTGGATGACTTCGGCTTTTCCCAAACGCCATCCGATAGAGGCAGGCCTTTTCGATATCCCGTTTCTGCCGGTTCCAGTCAACATCGCATCCGCGGGCGGGGCACATGAAGTTCACGAAATCGGCGCTTGGCTCATGATTGCATTGGTCATTCTGCACATTGCAGCCGCTTTCAAACACCAATTTATCAATCGGGACGACATCCTTCCGAGGATGGCCCGCCGGTAACGCGACTATCTGTCGCACCTCTCAACCCAAAAGGATAACTCGATGACAAATTTCAATGCTACTACAGGCCTCGCCGAAGGAAGCTTCGGAATAGGAACATATGAAACCGCAAACGGAAAGCAATTTCCCGGCCTGGTCCTTCCGGACGGAACCGTATTCGACCTTTCCGAAACATATTATGATACCCACGCCATATTTTCCGACTGGGATCGGGCGGGTGACGGCCTGAACGATCTGGCCACCAAGAAGGGCAAGCCGGTGCTGCGGTTCGAGGAATTGAAGGCGCTGCCGGTTGTCGCGCATCCGAATATGTTGTGTGCCGGATCAAACTATCGTGCCCACGTGGCAGAGATGATGACGCACAACAAGTTCAATCAGGACAAGCGGGAACCGGGAGAAAGTGATGAATCTTTCTATGCACGAAACCTGGCCGAAGTAGACCGGCG
The DNA here is from genome assembly GCF_963975555.1 of uncultured Parasphingorhabdus sp. GTDB lineage: Bacteria > Pseudomonadota > Alphaproteobacteria > Sphingomonadales > Sphingomonadaceae > Parasphingorhabdus. Next base: position 300,521 of record NZ_CAXBHH010000004.1, read on the forward strand.
CGCAACCGAGGGCATGCCGTTTTTCTGGACCGGCCTGCACTCTTCACTTTGCGGAGCAAATGACGACATCATCCTGCCGCTAATCGGAGAACATCCCGATTGGGAACTCGAGTTCGGAGTTATCACAAAAAACACAGGACGATATCTGAAGCCGGAAGAGGCTGACGATGTTATCGCGGCATATGTGATGTGCAACGACATCGGTACTGTAGATGAATTCCGGCGCGCCGACATAAAATTTGGCTATGACTGGGTCAGCAAGCATCAACCGAATTTCAAGACATTGGGACCCTTTGCCGTGCCCAAGGAATTTGTCGATCGTAGCAAAGTCCAGATCAAGCTAACACTGAGCGGAAAAACCATGCAGGACTGGCCGATCAGCGACATGATTTTTCCGCCCGAGAAAATTTTATCTTATGCTTCCGAACGCATCAGGCTCACGCCCGGCGATCTGTTGATCACTGGTTCGCCTCCCGGCAACGGTGCTTCGCATGGTAACAGATGGATGCGCCCAGGGGACGTTGTCGAAAGTGAAATCACTTATCTTGGCAGGCAGGTGAATAATGTCGTTGCCGAAGAAACCGGCGGAAGAGAGCCGACCTTTGGCCCTTTCATAACTGATTGGTAAAGCAGCAAAAAGCTATCTTATCTGTGATCTTATTGTCAGACGTTTCATGATTGCTGCATTCCAACTTGGGTGCTAACCTTTCATGGCTATGCGATTTGAAAAACTTGACCTCAATCTACTGGTCGTGCTTGACGCTTTGCTCGAGGAGCAAAGCGTGTCGCAGGCTGCGGAACGGCTCCACCTGAGCCAGTCTGGAGCCAGTGCCGCTTTGAGCAGATTGCGCGAATTTTTTGAAGATGATCTGCTGGTGTCGTCGGGTCGCACAATGGAGTGCACACCTCGCGGCGAGACTTTGATAAAACCGGTAAAGGACGCGCTATCGCTTATCCGCGAAACCATATTGACGCCGGAAGAGTTCGACCCTGCTGTGTCCAACCGGGCCATATCCATTGCATCGATCGATGTTGTCGCACATGTTCTATTGACTGAAGCGGTTGGTCTCTTCTCCAAACAAGCTCCCAATATGCGCTTTACCGTGCTTCCGTTGACGGAGGATCCTGTGGCTATGCTTCAGCGCGGCCAAACCGACATAATCATCGCGCTTGATTATCTGATTGATGCCAATCTGCCCAGCGAGTTTCTGTACGATGAAGACTTCGTCGTCATTAGCTGGAAAGAGAATCCGCACATCAAGGGGGAATTGACAAGCGAGTTGTACGAACAATTGGGACACGTCTCAGTACGGCTGAATCACAACGCCCGAGGCTTCGACGAAACCGCTTTGCGCCGAATTGGAATAAATAGAAACGTAGAAACCTTCGCACCTAGTTTCGCATCAGTGCCCCGATTTGTAATCAAAACCGATCGGATTGCTACGATCCATCGACATCTTGCTAATCAAATCAGCGGTACACTTCCTATCAAAATATATGAGCTGCCATTTAAATTCCCAACAGTTCGTGAAGTGGCCCAGTGGTCTGCTAAAAACACAAATGACGAAGCTGTCCGCTGGGTTGTCCGGCGATTGAAGGAACTAGCAAAAAACCTGGAAAGCTAACAAATCAAATCTCTCGAGCTTGCATATGACATTTAACTCATGTTCTACCGAAAGAATGGATTGAAAATTCGAGCCTAGCCGAGCTTGAGGCCCAACAGGTCCGCGGCATTCAGGCCCAATATACACGCCTTGTCAGCATCTTCCAAATTCTGGTGAAACCCCACGGGATCCGGCTCCGCCATGTCAAAGGGATAGTCTGAGCCCAAGCACAACTTGTCTGCACCATGGGTTTTCACAAGAAAATCCAACTGGTCTTGATCAAACACCAGTGTATCCAGCCAAACTTGCCTCAGATAGCTGGAAGGTTCGCGGCTGATATGTTGGCGACAATCTTCTCGTGCCCGATAGGCGTGATCCATCCGCCCCCAATAGCCTGGCAGATAACCTCCGCCATGCGCCACACACAGTTTCAGCCCGGGATAGGAATCGAGCACGCCACCAAAGATCAGATGGCTGAGCGCGATTGAGGTTTCTAAAGGATTGCCGATGATATTGTCGAGATAATGTTCCGCCAGTCGTTCTCCGTGGGAGAAGCCCAGCGGATGCATGAATAACAGCACTCCGAGCTCCTCTGCAGCGGCGAAAAACGGTCGCAGGCGATCATTCGCCAACTCGTCACCATTCACAATGGTCCCGATTTCTACCCCGCGCAGACCGAGATCATTCACACAACGCCGCAACTCGGTGACTGCCATTTCGGTATTTTGAAGCGGGACCGTGCCTAGACCCGTCAACCTGTCCGGATGCCGTCCAACGGCGTCTGCGATACCATCATTGATCGCGCGCGCAGCATCCCGGCCAAGATCTGGTGGCGCATAATAATAATATTGCCCCGGCGAGGGGCTGATCGCCTGCATGTCCACGCCCAGCCGGTCCATGTCGGCAATACGGTCATCAACGCCGTTCAGTTTCTTGCCGATTTCTCCGAACATCGCCCCGTTCACCTTCATCGACGCCGGCGACATGAAAGCCATGGGATTTGGCGGATTGGGGAATTCGGAGCGGATCATGGCATCGGCTGACGGCACATTCAGATGGGCATGGATATCCACCACCAAATGTTTTCCCCGCTGTTCCACGGGAACCGGTTTCAGTTCATGCCCGCAAGTCGAGATTTCCTCCCTCATGCCGGCTGACTGACTTCAGCATCAAGCATGGCCTGAATCATTTTTCTGACCTTGACCGCGCCTATGTCAGACTTGACCAGCAGTTCCTGCTGCAATTCTGCGGACTTGTCTAACCGCGACTCAACGGCCTCGATCGCAACCTTGTCTTGCCCGCGAATCTTAACGTCTGAATTTAGCTGGAACTCGTCCAAGCCTTTGTCGCCCGCCCGGAAATCACGAGTGGAAAATCCAAAATAGTGCACCGAATTTTCGGTTTCCGGCGTTATGCCATGCAATATGTGGATGGTGCCGAGTTCCGGCGGAACATTGGTATCGCCATCAATGGACTGGATCGTGCCGAGACCGGTTCTGATTAACTCTGGCCCGTATACTGCCGATGCATTTTCAACCCAGGCCTCGCCCTCGAACTTGGCCTCTTTTCCGTAAATCAGTTCATGGAACGGATTCCATCGAAGCGGCATCTCCCGAATGAGATTGAAAAACCCGCTGCGTTCTTCCTCGCGCAGCTTCGGATCTTTCATACCTTCCGCACCGGGGATATGATGATGAACATAGGGCAAATGGGTCAGATCGAGCAGATTGTCGACGAGCAACTGTGACCGGCCTTTGATATGGCAATAATTATACGAGCTATCATACCATCCCGGCTGATCTAGGCCGAAATCCTCATAGGGCGGGATCGAAGCGGGGTCGCAAATATCGGGGTCCCCCATCCAAATCCAGCATAAAGACCCACGCTCTTCGATCCGGTAGGATGGCTGGCAGAATCCGGCGCCGGTTCCTTGCGACGGGATTTCGATACATTTGCCGTCAAAGTCGAATTTGAACCCATGATAGCCGCATACGATGGCATCCCCTTCCAGTCGGCCTTGCGCGAGCGGAAAATACCGATGGGGACAAATCCCGTACATCGCTACAGGCTTCCCGGCTTCGGTGCGGTAAAAGACAACTGGCTTGCCCAATATGGTCCGCTCCATAGGCTCGCGGGTAATCTCATCGCTGAAGGCCGCTATATACCAGCGGTTACGGACCATCGTTTGGTCGGAAGAAAAAGGGTAAGCCAAGTCACTCTCCAATGCTGTCGGTATGCACCTTGCGGTCACAGGATGCACAATTGCTTTTTCCGAACACTACTCACGAGCGGCAGACTGTGAAAAGCGTTTTACGTCATAACTCATATAAGGTGCGCTCATAGCATGTAGCACTCAGCTGCCAGACCGAAGCATTTACAAAGGCGATACATATTATTGCGATTATCGATTCTGCCAATGCGGTCAGCCATGATACTCCGACGATCAATCCGAGGATCGCGCGTGCAGCAATACTGCCTATTCTGCGTAGCCCGTGAAGCTCTTGAACCAACGGGAACTCAACATGAAATTATACCATATGCCCGGCGCCTGTTCGCGGGTTACCTTGAATGCGCTGGAAGAAATAGGTCTGGAGTATGAGGATCAGGCTCTGGATCTGTCAAAGGGGGATCAGAGATCGCCCGCGTTTCTGGCAGTGAATCCGCGAGGCAAGATCCCCGCACTTCTGGTCGACGGACAGTTGATCACCGAGAATAGCGCAATATTGCTCTATTTGATCGATCAATATCCAGATGCCGGATTATTGCCGAAAAGCAATGACCCGATATTCCGCGCGCAATGCATCTCCGATCTGATCTGGTGCTCGGCCACGGTACACCCCGTAGTACGCTCGGTTAGAATGCCGATACGTATGACCGATGGCGATCCGGCCGGCGTATTTACCAAGGGCATGGAATTGATGCTGCCGATAGTTCAAGCCATCGACAACCGCTTAGCGCAGGGTGATTGGTGGTTTGGCGAAAAATGGTCGATTGTCGATACCTATCTATATTGGAATTATGACACTGCTGCCTCGGGCGGTTTCGATCTCTCACCCTATCCCGTCATTTTAGATCATGCAAAACGGGTCCGTGCCCGAACCGGTTTCCAGTGCGCGCTTGCACGTGAGCAGGCCGCAGTGGAAGCGGGTGGAATACGCCTACCCCCCGGCGCAACGCTTTAAGAATTGCAGAAAATTCAGATCAATTATTCAAGAAATCAGGATCAAAAGAAATGAAAACACGTGCTGCTGTCGCTTTCGAAGCAAAGAAACCTCTGGAGATTGTCGAACTTGACCTGGAAGGGCCTCAGGCCGGTGAAGTGCTGGTCGAAATAATGGCGACCGGGATATGTCATACAGACGCATATACGCTCGACGGTCTGGACAGCGAAGGAAAGTTCCCATCGGTGCTTGGCCATGAAGGCGCAGGCATTGTGCGGGCAGTCGGCGCGGGGGTAACCTCGGTTTCTCCCGACGATCATGTGATCCCGCTCTACACTCCGGAATGCCGCCAATGCAAAAGTTGTCTGTCGGGCAAAACCAACCTGTGCACCGCTATTCGGGCGACCCAAGGACAGGGATTGATGCCCAATGGTACCAGTCGCATGTCATACAAGGGGCAGACGATATTCCACTATATGGGATGCTCGACTTTTTCCAACTTCATCGTGCTGCCTGAAATCGCGGTAGCAAAAATCCGGGACGATGCTCCCTTTGACGCGAGTTGCTATATCGGTTGCGGCGTGACCACCGGTGTCGGCGCCGTTACCAACACTGCCAAAGTAGAGCCCGGTTCCAACGTCATCGTATTCGGTCTTGGCGGTATCGGCCTTAATGTCCTTCAAGGTGCGCGGATGGTCGGCGCGGACAAGATTATCGGCGTGGATATCAATGATAGCCGCGAAGAATGGGGCAGGAAATTCGGCATGACCCATTTCGTCAATCCGAAAAAAATCGACGGCGATATTGTTGAACATCTTGTGGCACTTACGGATGGTGGCGCCGATTATACCTTCGACTGTACCGGCAATACCGATGTTATGCGGCAGGCGCTGGAATCCTGTCATCGCGGCTGGGGTGAGAGCATCATCATCGGTGTAGCAGAAGCGGGCAAGGAAATCGCAACCCGCCCATTTCAACTGGTTACCGGGCGTGTCTGGAAAGGAACAGCCTTTGGCGGCGCGCGAGGCCGAACGGACGTGCCAAAAATTGTCGACTGGTATATGAACAAGAAAATTGAAATTGACCCGATGATCACCCACACGCTGACGTTGGAAGAGATCAACAAGGGTTTCGACTTGATGCATGCCGGTGAAAGCATCAGAAGCGTGGTTGTTTTTTGACAACCATCGCAGAGAAGCAAGAAAATCTAACGAACAGGAAGTTTATGGCACGACCAGAACCACGCATTTTAACAGTGATAGATACCTTTCGCGTCACGCCTAACATGCACCGCGTCACGTTGGGCGGTGCAGGTTTCACGGGCTTTCCGAAGCACCAGGCTGGCGGCTATGTCAAAATCATGCCGGAAGGCCCGGACGACGAAAAGCGCATCGTACGGACCTATACAATACGCAACCAGACAGAAACTGGCATCGATGTCGACTTCGCCTTGCATGGCTCCGACGACGAGTCGGGTCCTGCCACAAACTGGGCGATCAGTGCGAAGGTGGGCGACCAAATTAAAGTCGGCGGACCTGGCGCGGCAAAGCCGTTGCCCGATGGTTCTGGTCCATTTTTGCTAGTCGGGGATATGACTGCACTGCCCGCGATTTCGGTCAATCTCGAATCTTTGCCGGACAGTGCAACAGGAGACGCTATCCTCCTCATTCGAGATGTCAACGACAAGCAGGAGATTGCAAAACCCGCCGGAATGAATATCGATTGGATCGTGGATGCTGATCTTGGCGCCAATCCACTTCTCTTGCTCGATGCGGCACGCAAAATTCGCGCTGTGGATAAACTGACTTATGCATGGGTCGCCTGCGAATTCGAGGCTATGAAGCTGTTGCGCCAATTTCTGCGCGTCGAGCAGAATCTTGGACCAGACCGTCTTTACATTTCCAGCTACTGGAAACGCGGATTGGTCGAGGATGAACATAAGCAGGCAAAACGCGCTGACGCCGAGACTGATGCGTGAAGCGAACGTTCAGAGTTCCTTGAACAGTTCAACCGGTACCGATTTGAACGAAGGCGTCTTGCTGCGGGGATCTGTTACGCGCGTGGTCAATATATTGGCTTCCGGATAATAGGCTAAGACGTTGCCAGAGGGCACGTCGAACGGATATACCGTCAGCCCACGCATTTCGCCAGATTCCGACCGCATCGTCACTTTGGTGACTTTATCCAATTGCAGTCTATCGATATCCGACTGGTTCATAAGAACGCACCAGCGCGTTTCTGTTTGCCGGTAGCTGTCATTCTCTTCGTAAATGATGCTGTTGAACTGGCCTTCGCTCCGAATTGTAGCGAGGGTGAAGGGAATGGGCTGCATTGCTGTGCTTGTTCTCGGCGTCGGGCGGACGACAAACTTAGCCTTACCGGTGGGAGTGTGGAAGACTGGTTGATGCATGATCCGGTTCTGAACATGAAATTCCCGCTTGGCGATGTGGATATCCTTGAGCTCTTCCATGCCCGGGATGGTGGCCGCAATGGCCTCCCGAATTGTGTTGTGATCATTATAGGCAGCAAAATCTATGGGGCTGTCAGGAAGCAGCCGTTCGCCAAGTTCCGCCAATATCGTAACCTCAGGCCGGACGTTATCGTGACGCCTTATGCCGCCATCGCTCAACCGTACAAAATTGAACATCGATTCTTGAGTGGTCGGCTCCCATTCTTCATCTCTGGCCGTGACCGGCAGAATGAGTGTCTCTCCGTTTGCTGCTCCAGCAAGATGCCCTTTGTTCAACGTCGTCGTCAGGAACGCTTTGAACCCGATATTCGTCAAAGATCGTGCGGCGACCTTGCTGTCCGGCGTTGCCGCAAAAAGATTGCCGCCCATGATCAATGCCGCATCGACATTCCTTGCTGCGGCCTGCTCCATCGTTGCGAGCGTATCGAGACCTGTTTTGGTCGGAAAAGTGATCCCGGAGTGTTTTTCAATTTCGGCAATGATTTCTTTAGCCAAAACCGGTTTTACGCCGATCGTTCCAATGCCTTGCACGTTACTGTGCCCGCGCAGCGGGAGCAGCCCTGCCCCGGGCCGTCCGATCATCCCGCGCAGCAGCGCGAGGTTCGAAATATATTCGATATTCTCGACGCCGTTTACATGGTGGGTCATCCCCATGCCCCAGGCAAATACCGCTGACCGGGCTTCGGAGTAGAGCCGCCCCGCCTGCGAAATCTTCTCTCTGGATATACCGCAGCAGGTTTCGATTTCTGGCCACGTCAGACTTGCTAAATCAGCGAAGAATTCGTCTGCATCCTCGGCATATTGTTCAATGAAGTCCGCGTCATGTGCATTGTCCTCGACAATGGCTTTGGCAATCCCCTTGAACAGAGCCACATCCGTTCCGATCCGCGGCTGCAGATATAGCGACGCTATCTCATCGCCGCCTTTCAGCATGGATTTCGGACTTTTGGGCACAGCAAATTTGACGAGACCGGGTTCTTTGGCCGGGTTGATGATGATTACCTGCCCCCCGCGATCACGAACCGATTTTAGCAGGTGGATGAACCGAGGATGGTTAGACGACGGGTTGGCGCCGATGACGAAGACCAGGTCACTTTTCTTAAGATCGGCCAGTTCCACTGTGGACGTTCCGGTCCCGATCGTCGTTTCCATCGCAACCGAGGTGGCTTGATGACAATAATAGGAACAGTTGGTGACATTGTTGGTCCCATAAGCGCGGGCGAGCAGCTGAAACAGAAACCCGGCTTCGTTCGATGACCGGCCCGAACTGTAAAAGAAGCTGCGATCCGGATCCGTATCTTTGAAGCGCCTTGCCATACGGGACATTGCAAAATCCCAGCTTACCGTCTCAAATTTGTCGGAATCTTCGGCCTTGAATATTGGATTTGCCAGCCTGCCGAGATGCTCCAATTCACGGGCGGACAGTTCATCAAGTTCGGCAATATCATGCGCAAATATCTCTTCGGGAATGGACGGTTGAATATCGGTCGACTGCGCCTGGACGCTTTTGTTGCATACCGAGGGAAATTCGCCAATTTCGTTGGTCATGCCTCCCATCTGTCCGCCCATACCGAGACCGCAGGCCTTGCAGGCGTTTTTTGCGTTCAATGCTTTCGCGGTTTTTGTCAGTCCGATGCGCCGAACAGTATTGAGCGTATAGAGAACCTTTTTTGGACCACCGCCGACAATCGTTTTTGTCATCTCAAATTATCCAAAACCATCATTCCAGTAAAGTCGCAACGGGTTCTCGACGAGCAGCTTTTTCTGCAAAGCAGGTGACGGCGCGATTTGGGGGATGATATCGACCAGATGACCATCGTCAGGAATATCATCCTGCATATTTGGATGCGGCCAGTCGGTGCCCCACAGGCAGCGATCCGGATAATCCGCCAACAATGGCGCAACCGAGGCGACAAAATCCGCCCAAGGATATCCGCCAGCATCAAGCCGGTCGGGGCATGTGGCCTTGAACCAGATATCCGGCCGGGATTCCAGCAGGCCTCGGAAAGCGCGCATGTCCTTGCCGTCAGGGCCTTGGCTTACATCAGGGCGGCCCATGTGATCGATCACAACCGGAACGGGGATCGCCTCGATAAAGCTGCGCAATTCCTCCAGAATATCGGCTTCGAAATAGATTACGACATGCCACCCCTTGGGAAGACGTGCAGCCACCTCGAGAAACTTGTCCTTGGGCGCATTGTCCACAAGCCGTTTGAGGAAATTGAAACGAACGGCGCGAATACCGCCTTCGTGTAGTTCTGCGAGATCCTGCCCCCCGATCGCCGGATCAACAACTGCAACACCACGTGCCTTGCCATTTGATCGCCGGATTGCCTCCAAAGTCGCGCTGTTGTCCGTGCCGTGACAACTTGCCTGCACGATCACGTTGCGCGAGAAACCCAGATGATCGCGCAGTGCGAAAAGCTGATCTGATCCCGCGTCTTCCGGCAGATATTTGGCTTTGGGGCTGAACGGGAATTGCGCCATCGGGCCAAATACATGGCAATGGGCATCGACCGCTCCCTCCGGCGGTCGAAACCTTGGCTTCGACGGACTTGGATGCCAACTGGTGATACGATCATTTCCATTTTCGGCGCTCATATCAAAATACTTTCCCGTCCATTAATTTGCGCGCGGTGCGGAGCAGCGCCGAGGAAACAACATTACCTTCCGCATCGGTTTCCAACATACAGGTCAATTCTCCGGTTGGATGCTCGACAGACAAGGTTTTGACCTGACCATCCGTTATATTAGCTACCTTCGCAGCAGGAGATCCCTCGATCAGACAGGCGGTCGCTACACTCACCGCGCCCAGAACGCCAACCGAAGCATGGGCGCGATGCGGAATGAAGCTGCGGACGGTCACCGCTCCTCCGTTTCTCGGTGGTGCAACCAGCATCATTTTGGGCACTGTCTTCTCGCTAACATCGCCCAGGTTCATACGCTGGCCCGCCGCCAGCCGGATCGCTTCAATTCTAGTTTTCAAATCGCTGTTGCCGTCAAGGCTCGCCCGGTCTTCATAACCGGTGATACCCGCGTCGACGGCCTTCATCACGACGCAAGGCATACCATTGTCAATCAACGTGCATGAGACGCCTTCAATCTCGTCCGATGCATTGCCCGTCGGGAGCAGCGCTCCACAAGTGGAACCCGCAGTGTCGCGAAATTCGAGTGGGATCGGGGCATGTGTGCCGGGCACGCCGTCAATGCTGGCGTCACCTGTATATTGCACGCGACCGCCCGGAGTCTGTACTGTGGCCACAGCGGTTTGCCCGGTATTTTCCATATAGATGACCACCCGTGTTTCCTCACCGGTCGGGATCACCAAGCCGCGCTCGAGCGCAAAGGGCCCGATACCCGCGAGGATGTTGCCGCAATTTTGCTGGTCCGAAACCAGGGCCTGATCGACAGAAACCTGAAGAAACAGATAGTCGACGTCCACTCCTTCGCGCTGCGATCTGCGCACCACAGCGACCTTGCTCGTCAACGGATCAGCACCGCCCATCCCGTCTATTTGACGAAGATCGGGTGAACCCATGATATGAAGCAGAAACGCGGCCCGCTCTGCTATGTCTGCGGACAGGTCATCTGCAAGAAAATAGCCGCCTTTGGACGTTCCTCCGCGCATCCACATGCACCGGACGCCAGAAGCCGCATCAAACATATCTGAGGCCTTCCTTCTCCAGCCTTTCGCGCATCTTGTACATGTCGAGACCCAGCTCTCCGCTGGCTAACCGCTGACGTTTAGCTTCCTCATTGGCTTCCCGTTCCTGCGCCTTTTTCAGCACATCGGCAGCATTTTGGCGCGGCACAACACAGACCCCGTCGTCATCCGCGACGATGACATCACCCGGATTTACGACTGCTCCCGCGCAAACAATCGGGACATTCACCGAACCAAGCGTGTTTTTCACGGTCCCTTGCGCGAACACCGCCTTGGACCATACCGGGAAATTCATTTTAGTCAGGTCGCGGACGTCGCGGACGCCCGCATTGATGATCAAGCCGCGACAGCCTCGTGCCTGCGCCGACGTAGCCAGCAGATCCCCGAAATATCCATCCTCGCACGGGCTGGTTGGCTCGAGAACCAATATATCGCCTTCCCGCAACTGTTCGATGGCGACATGTATCATCCAGTTATCACCTGGTGCGGCCGATATGGTCACCGCTGTTCCGGCTACTCTGGCGCCGGTGTAGATGGGCCTCATATTGCTGGCCATCAACCCGGTCCGGCCCTGTGCTTCATGGACTGTTGCGACACCACATTTTGCCAGACCGTCGACGAGAGCGGGGTCAGCACGCTCGATATTTTGAACTACGATATTGGCCATGCCGGACTCCTTGATTTGTCTGAAGGTTACAAAGGTTGCGCGCAAACAAGCAAGTCGGAACTATGCAACACCTATAAGAATATGCTAATCCTTATTGAAATGAATTTTTCAGATTTCAACCTTCGCCACCTGCGAGCCGCCATAGCCATTGGCCGTTTGGGCAGCATCTCTGCGGCGATGCAAGCCATCCATATCAGTCAGCCTGCCATCACCCAGGGATTATCGAAACTGGAAACAATGCTCGGCCAGTTGTTGTTCGAGCGGAGAACCGAAGGCATGGTTGCAACCGAAGCCGGTCACCTGCTTTTCCCCAGGATCGAAACCGCGCTCGCGCATATCATTTCCCCGCAGGTGACCATGACCCAGCTCCGCGCGTTGATCGCCCTCGCAGATGCAGGCGGCTATGCGGCGGCTTCGAACGAGACCGGCCTCGCTCAACCATCGCTGCACCGCGCGGTCGGCGATCTTTCCGTCGTTCTGAAGCGAAAACTGGTCGAGCGGCGCGGCAAAGGTGTCGCGCTGACCGATCAAGGCAGACGGACAGCGCGGCGTTTTCGCCTCGCCCGCGCCGAACTCGAAGCCGGCCTGAGCGAACTCGCCGCCTTGCTGGGTCGCGAGACCGGCCGGATCAACATCGGAGCGATGCCACTGTCGCGCGCGCGCATATTACCGGCAGCGGTCGCTGCCTTTCATCGCGAACATCCCGATGTCGCGATCAACATCATCGAGGGTGCATTTCACGAATTGATCGAGCCGTTGCGCGATGGTGACATCGACTTGATGATCGGCGCGATGCGAGCCCCCTCGCCCGGGCCGGACGTTGCCCAACAACCATTGTTCGACGATCATCCGGCGGTCATTGGCCGCAAAGGCCATCCGGCGCTGTCCGATGAACCGTCGCTCGAAAAACTGGCGCAATATTCCTGGATCATTCCCGCTGCCGGAACGCCACTGCGCGATGGGTGGGCCCGCATGTTCGAAAAATTATCGATACCGCTGCCGCACGTTCCGATAGACTGCGGATCGGTGATCACCATCCGTCAGATCCTGATCGAAAGCGATTTTCTGACATTATTATCGCCCGATCAGGTCGCCGTCGAACTGGAAGCCGGGTGGCTGGTCAAGATTGCCAGTATTCCGGAAGGATATACCCGCAATATCGGCGTTACAACGCGCACAGAATGGCGACCAACCGCGATGCAGGAAAAGTTTCTGACGATCTTGAAAGCGATATCAAAAGCCACCTGAGTTAACAAAAACTTATAGCCAAAACAACCTTCCGATTAGCTTGTCCTCTGGAAATGCCTAGACTTGCGGCCATGACCAACCCTGTGGCCTTGATTGGATATGGTGAAGCTGGCCGGACTTTTGCGCGGGCAGCAGGCTGGCAGTCGCTGGCGCGGGTATATGATGTAAAGCCGCTCGAGACGCTTCTCGCCAAAGATGGCGTGACAGCCTGCACTTCGATCGAAGCTGCCTTGGACGAGAGCGCGCAAGCCATCTGTGTCGTCACAGCGGATCAGGCTCTGATTGCGGCACAAAATGCCGCCCCCTATCTGGCCGCCGGATGCTTATATTTCGACATGAATTCTGTCGCACCCCAGACAAAACGCGACGCGGCTGATGTGATTGAGAGCGCGGGCGGCCGTTATGTCGACGTTGCAATCATGTCACCGGTTCACCCAGCGCGGCTAGCGGTTCCTTTACTCGTGTCCGGCCCTTATTCGGAAGACGGTAAAGCAGCGCTGGTCGCTCTGGGTTTCATCAATGTCCGTATCGTCGGTGATGATATCGGGCGGGCGTCGACCATCAAGATGCTGCGCTCGGTGATGTACAAAGGCGTCGAGGCTTTGACCGCAGAATGCCTGATTGCTTGCGAAACGGCCGGTGTTACCGACGAGGTGCTGGCGAGCTTTGGCAATGACTGGTCGGAACAGGCGGACTATCGTCTCGACCGGATGCTGGCCCATGGCCTGCGGCGCTCTGCCGAGATGTACGAATCCTCGCAGACATTACTCGCGCTTGGAGTTTCGCCAATGCTGACCGAGGGGACGGTGGGCTGGCAACAGTCGATCGGAGAGTTGGAGATCTCTCCCGTGCCGAAAGGTCTGAAAGCCAAATTAGCTGCAATTATGGGAAAAATGCCATGATCATCGATTGCCACGGCCATTACACCGTCTTGCCAAAAGCCCATGACGAGTGGCGGGAATTACAGAAGGCGGCATTTGCCAATGGACAGGAGGCACCGCCCTACCCCGACATTTCCGACGATGAAATCCGTGAGACAATCGAAGCCAACCAGTTGCGCCTGCTAAAAGAGCGCGGTGCGGATATGACAATTTTCAGCCCGCGCGCATCGGCCATGGCCCCGCATGTCGGTGACCAGAGTGTTGCGGTAAAATGGGCCGAAGTTTGCAACAATCTGATCGCACGAGTGGCCGGACTTTATCCCGAGACATTCGCACCGGTCTGCATGCTACCGCAGTCGCCGGAAGCGGATATGACATCCTCCATCGCCGAATTACAGCGCTGCGCGGATATGGGCTTTATCGGTTGTAACCTGAACCCTGACCCGGGCGGCGGCAAGTTTGAGCATCCGCCGCTAACCGACGAGTTCTGGCACCCGTTTTACGAAAAAATGGTCGAGCTGGATATGCCGGCGATGATCCATGTGTCGGGCAGCTGCAATCCGGCGATGCACGCAACCGGCGCCTATTATATTGCGGCCGATACCATTGCCTTCATGCAGCTGATCCAGGGCGATCTGTTCAGGGAATTCCCGACATTGCGCCTGATCATTCCGCATGGCGGCGGCGCGGTTCCTTATCATTGGGGCCGGTATCGCGGACTGGCCGATATGCTGAAACAGCCGGATCTTTCCACGCATCTCATGAACAATGTCTTCTTCGACACCTGCGTTTATCATCAGCCCGGCATCAACCTTCTGGCCGATGTGATCGACAACAAGAATATCCTGTTCGGCAGCGAAATGGTCGGTGCTGTGCGCGGTATCGATCCGCAAACCGGCCATTATTTCGACGACACCAAACGCTATGTCGATGCGCTCGATATATCAGATGCGGAACGCCATGCCATATTTGAAGGCAATGCCCGTCGGGTCTTCCCCCGGCTGGATGCACAGTTGAAGGAGCGAGGACGATGAGAACTGGCGGGGAAAAGTTCAGCCGGTTTTCGGGCCTGATGTTCGGTTACGAAGTGATATTGCAGGCCATCGATGATCCACAGGCAAATGGGCCGAAATGCAAAAATCTTCCCCAAAAAAAATGTTTTGAACGCCAGCCGTCGGCTCTGGAATTATCGGAGAGAGAAGAATGAGCAGCTGGATCAAAAATGCCTGGTATGTAGCGGGATGGGACTATGAAGTCGGTCCCCAGCCTCTGGCCCGGACGTTATTGGGCGTACCTGTTGTTCTGTGGCGCAAACTGGATGGCGAAGTCGTCGCCATGCGCGATGCCTGCCCACACCGCATGTTGCCCCTCTCGATGGGGATCAAGGAAGGCGATTCTCTCCGCTGCAAATATCATGGCCTGAAAATCGGCCCTGACGGTGTCGCCGAAGAAATGCCGCTGAAGTCCGATCCGGTAAACAAGAGGATTTGTACGGAAACATTTGTTGTCCATGAATGTCACCGGTTTGTCTGGATATGGATGGGTGACACGCCTGCCGACCTGGAGAAAATCGCCGATCTGTGGCCATGCTCCGCGGATGGATGGGCCTTCGAGGGTGGATATTATTCCATCGCCTGCGACTATCGCCTGCTGATCGACAATCTGATGGACCTGACCCACGAAACATATGTCCATCAAGGGTCCATCGGCCAGCAGGAGCTCATGGAAGCACCATTGGACACGCGCACCACCGATGACCGCGTATTTGTCGAACGGTGGATTCCCGACATCGATCCGCCGCCATTCTGGAAAGGCGCACTGGGCAAGGAAGGCCGGGTTGACCGCTGGCAGATATGCGAATTTATAGCGCCGTCCGCGGTCATTATCGATGTTGGTGTCGCACCGGTGGAAGCGGGTGCCAGCATCGACAAGCATGATCAGGGTGTCCGGGGTTTCGTGGTTGACGTCATGACGCCGCAAGACGAAACCCACAGCCATTATTTCTGGGGCATGGCGCGTGACTTCCAGACCAACGATCCCGGCTTTGGTGCGCGCTTCCGCCAGCAGCAGAGCGGCGTTTTCGCCGAAGATGTCGAGATACTGGAGGCGCAACAGCGCTCTATACAAGCCAATCCGCAGCAAAAATTGCAGGCGTACAATATCGATCAGGGCGGTGTGCGTTCCCGCCAGATGATCGACAGGATCAAGAAAGCGGAAGGCAGTCTATGATCGAACAGGATATCCACGAATATCTGGCCGAACTCGAGGACATTCCAGGCACGCGCATCTTTACGGCTTCGCGAGCCCGCCGCGGTTATCATCTCAACCAATTCGCGATGAGCCTGATGGACGCGGAGAACCGGGATCGCTGGAAGGCGGGCGAAGAGGCCTATCTGTCGGAATGGCCGATTACCGGAGAGCAGCGCCAGGCGGTACTTGACCGTGATTATAATCGGATGCTCGATCTCGGCGGCAACATATATTTTCTCAGCAAGATATTCTCGACCGACGGAATAAGCTTTGCCGAGGCGGTTTCGACCATGACCAACATGAGCTTCCCGGAATATCGCGACATGATGATGCGGGGCGGACGGTCTGCCGAAGGCAACCGGTCAATCAAGGGAGACTATTGAAATGGCTCGTATTACCGCTGGTGTCGGATCAAGCCATGTCCCGCTGCTTGGCGTTGCTGTCGATCAGGGCAAAACACAGGATGATTATTTCGGACCGATTTTCAAAGGTTATGAGTGGACGAAAAAATGGGAAGAAGAGCAAAAGCCCGATGTAATCGTGCTGGTCTATAATGACCATGCTTCTGCCTTTGACGCGAACATTATCCCCACTTTTGCAATTGGTTGCGGCGAAACATACAAACCCGCCGACGAAGGCTGGGGACCCCGCCCGGTGCCTGATGTCGAGGGCCATGCGGACCTTGGCTGGCATATCGCGCAGAGCCTTATCCTCGACGATTTCGACATGACCATCATCAACGAAATGGACGTCGACCACGGGTTGACGGTACCGCTTTCGATGATGTTCGGTCAGCCCGACAAATGGCCGGTCAAGGTTGTGCCAGTGGCGGTCAACGTCGTGACCTATCCGGTCGCATCGGGCAATCGCTGCTGGGCATTGGGCGAGGCAATTGCACGCGCGGTGGAAAGCTTCCCCGAAGATCTGAATGTGCAAATCTGGGGCACCGGCGGGATGAGCCATCAGTTACAGGGGCCGCGTGCCGGTTTGCTGAACCGCGAGTGGGATAATAAATTTCTCGATATGATGATCGGGGAAACCGATGCTGCCCGTCATATTCCACATATCGAATATCTGCGCGAAACGGGTAGCGAGGGCATTGAAATGATCATGTGGCTGATCATGCGCGGCGCGCTCGGCAAAAAGACAAAATGCCTGCACCGCCATTATCATATCCCGTGCAGCAACACCGCAATCGGGCACCTTGTGCTGGAACCAGACAATTAGAAATTAGGAGAATATCCATGAAAATCGCACTCGCAGGCGGCGGCGCCTTTGGTGAAAAACATCTTGATGGCCTGAAGAATATCGACGGCGTCGAAGTGACCGCGCTGGTTGGCCGGACGCTGGAACCAACCCGGGCTATGGCTGACAAATATGGTGTCGGTTTTGCCACCACCGACTATGACGAGATGCTCGCGCGCGACGATGTCGATGCGGTCATTTTGGCAACGCCAACGCAGATGCACGCGGCCCAGTCGATCGCCGCGATGGACGCCGGCAAGCATGTCGAAGTGGAAATTCCTTTGGCTGACAGCTGGGCCGATTGCGAAGCGGTGATGGCCAAGCAAAAGGAAACCGGGCTTGTCTGCATGGTCGGGCACACCCGCCGGTTCAATCCGTCGCACCAATATGTGCACAACCGGATCAAGGCTGGCGACTATACTATCCAGCAAATGGACGTGCAGACCTATTTCTTCCGCCGCAAGAATATCAACGCCAAGGGGCAGGCACGAAGCTGGACCGACCATCTGCTCTGGCATCATGCCGCGCATACCGTCGATCTCTTTGCCTATCAGGCTGGACCGATCATTCAGGCCAATGCGATTCAGGGGCCGATCCACCCGGAACTAGGCATCGCGATGGATATGTCGATACAGTTGAAAGCGCAGAGCGGCGCGATTTGCACCCTCTCGCTCTCGTTCAACAACGACGGCCCGCTGGGCACATTCTTCCGCTACATCGGCGACAACGAGACCTATATCGCCCGCTATGATGATCTCGTGAACGGCAAGGAAGAAGTGATCGACGTGAGCAAGGTCGATGTTTCGATGAATGGCATCGAGCTTCAGGACCGCGAATTCATTGCCGCCATTCGCGAAGGCCGCGAACCGAATAGCAGCGTCGCGCAGGTGCTTCCCTGCTACAAGGTCCTGCACGACCTTGAAGGCCAACTGGGTTAGATAGCGTGAGCATTAGCCAGCGCCAGATCGGACCATTCAACCTCTCGGCGGTCGTGCTGGGATGCATGAACCTCAACCACGCCTATGGCGTTGCGCCGCCAGAAGAAGAGGCTGGAAGGTTGCTCAACCACGCTCTCGATCTGGGCGTCAATATGCTCGATACTGCTGCGCTCTACGGCTTCGGAAAGAACGAACCCTTGCTGGCAAAATATGTCGGCCACCGGCGCGACGAATTTACCTTGGCGAGCAAATGCGTACTCGATGTTTATGACGGCGAGCGCGGTCTGAACGGGCATCCCGACGCAATCGCGGGAACGCTGGACCGCGCCTTGAAGCGGCTGGATACCAATCATATCGATCTCTATTATCTGCACCGGCTGGACAAGAATGTTCCGGTTGAAGAGTCGGTCGGCGCGCTGGTCCGGGCGAAAGAAGAGGGCAAGATCAGCCATATCGGGCTTTCCGAAATGTCGGCTGCGACCATCCGGCGGGCGTATTCCGTCCATCCGATTGCCATGGTGCAGAGCGAATATAGCCTGTGCGTGCGCAATCCGGAGATCGCGGTTCTGGAACTATGTGCAGAGCTTGATATCGGCTTTCTCGCTTTCTCGCCGACGGTTCGCGGTTTTTTGGCCGATGCGGTTCATGATGACAGCTATGAGAAGGGCGACATCCGTTCGTTCATGCCGCGCTTTATCGAGCCCGATCTCAGCCACAATCTGAAAGCAGCTGCGCAGTTTAACAGGCTGGCTGCCGATCTGGGCCTGCCACCGGCCCAGCTAGCGATTGCTTGGGTATTGGCGCGGCGGCCATTCATTGGCGCCTTGCCGGGCACGCGCTCGATTGCGCATCTGGAAGAGAATATCGGCGCTGCCTCGGTCACGCTGAGCGCAGAAACGATCGCGGCGGTCGAAGAGATTTTCTCCGGCGATGCGATCACCGGACCGCGCTATTCGGCTGCGATGCAGGCGCAAATCGACACGGAAACATTTTCCGGTGAAGAACTGGCATGACCATCAATGCCCAGGTCGCGATCATTGGCGCAGGCCCGGCGGGCCTGCTGCTCGGGCATCTGCTGCGCGCGGAAGGGATAGATTGCGTCATCGTCGAGCGCCAGTCGCCCGAATATATCCTCGGCCGGATCCGCGCCGGGGTATTGGAGCAGATCACTACCGACTTGTTACACCGGCTCGGGCTCGATGAACGGCTCAACAAGGAAGGCCTGCTCGAGGAAGGCTTTTGCCTTGCGGACGGTGAACGACTGATCCGGATCAACACATTTGAACTGACCGGCAAGCATGTCACGGTTTACGGCCAGACCGAGGTCACCCGCGACCTGATGGAGGCGGCCGAGGATCGCGGGCTGCAGATCATCTATGAAGCCTCGGATGTCGGGCTGCATGACATCGAGAGCGATGCGCCTTATCTGACTTTTAGCAAGGATGGTGTGGAACAACGGATCGATGCGCGGTTCATTGCTGGTTGTGACGGTTATTACGGGCCTTCGCGGCAAGCCATTCCGGCCAGCGTGTCGCGCGAGTTCGAGCGGGTCTATCCTTTCGGATGGCTGGGCATATTGGCCGACGTACCGCCTTGTCACGACGAGCTGATATACGCCAATCATGCGAATGGATTTGCCCTTGCCTCGATGCGGTCGAAGACCCGCAGCCGATATTATATAGATGTACCGCTGACCGAAAAGCTGGAGGACTGGCCCGATGACCGGCTGTGGGACGAGCTCGCCATTCGGCTCGGTGCCGATGCCGCCGCCAACATCACCCGCGGGCCTGCGCTGGAAAAAAGCATCGCGCCCTTGCGCTCCTACGTGTTCGAGCCCATGCGGCACGGCTCGCTATTTCTGGCGGGTGACGCGGCCCATATCGTTCCACCCACGGGCGCCAAGGGGCTGAACCTAGCTGCATCGGATGTACATTATCTATCCGAGGCCTTCACCGGCTATTTCAATCGGAACGATAATGACGGCATCGGCGGCTATGCGAAAAAGGCGCTGTCCCGGGTCTGGAAATCAGAACGGTTCAGCTGGTCGCTGACCAAGCTGATGCACCGTTTTCCTGATGATGGCCCCTTCGAACGGGCGATGCAGGTCGCTGAACTGGAATATATCGCGGAAAGCGAAGCGGCGCAGAAATCGATCGCCGAAAATTATGTCGGCCTGCCTGTCTGAAGCGGGCTCAGGCCTGAACGACTTTCTGATCGATCACGCCAAATGGTGACGAGCCGTCAACGCCGCGGCCTTCCATGCGCACGCTATCGCCAAATGCCATGAACGATGTGGTTGCCGGCGCCTTGTCCCGGATCATCTCGATCGCCCGTACTTCCGAAATGCAGCTAGATCCGACCTCGGCATAATTGGGGTTGGAGACCGTGCCCGACCCGATGATCGTTCCGGGAACCAGATCACGGGTCAAGGCAGCATGGGCAACTAGCTCGTGGAAGCCGAAGTCCATAACCGCGCCGTTCGCCGACCCGAATTTCTTGCCATTCAAATCGATTTCCAGGTCAAGGCAGACCCGCCCGTCTTTCCATCCTTCGCCCAGCTCATCCGGAGTGACGGCAAAAGGCGCCATCGAACAGGCCGGTTTCGCCTGAACCCAGCCAAATCCGGTTTTCATTTCAACCGGAGCAATCGCTCGCAATGACCAGTCATTGATCTGGACGATCAGCTTGATGTGCTGCATCGCATCTTCGGCAGACGTGCCCATCGGCACATGATCGACGATCACGCCAAACTCGCCCTCGAAATCGATGCCATGTTCCATGCTGGGCAACGGCACATCTTCGGTCGGGCCGAAGAAGCGGTCCGACACGCCCTGATACATCAGTGGCCGGTCGGTATCGATGGGATCGAGACCGAAGGCAATCTGCATAAGCTCGCCATGAGTCGAGAAAGCCGAACCGTCGAGCCACTGCCAGCTGCGCGGCATGGGAGCTGCCAGTTGGGAAACGTCCAGAGGATCACCGCCACCTTGCTCAAGCTGGCCGGATGCATCCTGCAATTTTGCGTTAGAGCTGTCCCAGTTTTCCGTCGCGCCGAGCAGGCTGGAAACGGGACCCTCAATATTCACATACCGTTTGTGGTCACCGGACACAGCGATTAATTGTCCGTCGGGATTTGCTGTTTTCAAGGTTGCCAATATCATGTCATCGTCTTTCGGTTGGATTTGAATAGTTGTCGAAATCAGGCGTAGGCGAACACATTGTCCACCAACCCGTCGAGAGTTAAATCGCCAGTGAAACCTAGACTGGCGGCCTTATGCGTGGTCAGGGACGGATGGGATGCGAACAGCCGCTGGATCGTGTCATCCCGTTGGAAGCTGATCTTGCTGCTATCGCCATATCGCGCCGCCGACTTGACCAGAACCTGCATGGGAGCCCGAACCGCAGGCAGCATTATCGGGTCTGGTTCGGTAAAATCGGAAAGCAGCGCATGCACCAGAGCCTTGGCGCAGGTTTTGACAGACATCAGCCAACTCGTTGCGTCCGGGGAAACCGGCAGCGTACAAGCTTCGCCGCCACGAACCGCGTGAAAAACATCGCTCAAAAAGGCGGATCCGAAACCTTCTGCCAAACTTGGCCTGGCAACAATCCCCGAAAGACGCAGAGCGGCTCCGGTTACCGCCTGACGTCGGACAGCATCCGCAAAGGCCAGTTCAACCATCCGTTTATGGGTGCCGTAGACCGATGCCGGATGCACCACTGTTTCGTCATCAACCGCTGTAGGAAAACTGTCACCGAACACAGCGATGGAACTGGCGTATACCAGCCGGCGCCCGTCCATGCGCTCTAGTAGATTTAGCGACAGATCTAGGTTGATCTTCTGTGACAGCGCCGGATCGGCTTGTGCTGCTCCGCCCGGAAGGGCTGCAAGATGCAGCACTCGGTCAACGCCTTCCAAGGCACCGTCCAGTGCCCCGGGATCAGCCAGATCAAGTTTGACAGATTCGAAGTCGGAGTGCCCGGAAATTTCCCGGTCAATCAATCGAACCGTTCCATCAAATTGCATATCGCTCAAATGCCTGGCGACCGCGCGGCCGACGAAGCCCCCTGCCCCGGTGATCGCCAGCCTCATGTCAGCCCTGCAGTTCTTCGGAAAATTTTCCGTCGATCAGGATGAACGCTATCCGGCAATTTTTGTCGGTACGGTTGGACCAGCCATGGTTTGTACCGCGCTGCACGATGATATCTCCTGCGCCGACGGTGGTTTCGCCCTCATCCATGATCAGCACAAGCTCGCCTTCCAGAACGATCCCGTAATCGACTGTTTCGGTGCGGTGCATATGGGCATGACGCGAGCCCTCCCCTTCGAAGGACGATGCGTCCGCTGCACCGATTTCGGCAAAATGTGCCTTCGCCTGTTCCGGTGTCATATCTGAAAAACTGTCATCGTCGGGTGGGATATCAAGAACGCGGATTCTCGTACCATTTGCGGGCGGCGCCAGAATGATGCCTTCTTCCGGTGGCTCTCCCGAACTTGGGTCGATGGGAGCCGGTGTGGCGCGGGTATTCCAGACTTCGTAAAACATCGGGCCTGTGTCTCCACCGATCTTCTGGATCCGCGGGACAATACCGTCTTCCTGAATAATGGCCTGCCCCTTGGCGTTATGGCCGGTGACGACGCGGCGGATTGGTTTCTGGGTCATGTTTTACTTCCTTCTGTGTTCGGCCTAGGGGCATTTCATACCATTGGCATATCGATGGATCACTTGTTAATGTCGGGCGGCACGAATGCGAGACCACGGGCAGCAAGTTGGTCCTGCGCGCTCGCTTCCCGCTGGAGGGCTGCTTTTGCTGAAGGTCGCTCGCTGGCCCGGTCATAATGGCTGGCGATCGCCGGAAAATTTGCAAGGTCGAAACCCGCACCGGTGATACGGAACCATATCCACGCGAGATAAGCATCGAGGATCGACCAGCGATCGCCCATCAGCCAGTCTTGCGTGGCCAGTTGGGCCGCAATCGGAGCCAGTTGCAACTTCAGCACTTCCTCGGCTTTCATCCGCACGTGCGGAGATGCCGCCGGATCGGACAATATCACCCCGGGGATAACGAAGCGGGTAACCAGCGGATGCAGATCGCTCGATAAACGGAATAGTGCCGACACAACAGACGCATCTGCATGAGGGTCTCCGGATAGAGGCAACAGGCCTGCGTCGGGATATGTCTGTGCCAGATAGTGCAAGATTGCGCCATTTTGCGTCAGGACGCCCGTCTCTGTTTTGAGCGCAGGGACCTTGCCCGAAGGATTGATTGCCAGATATTCTTCCGACCGGTGTTCGCCAGCCATGAATGCGACCAACCTGGTCTCGAAAGGTTGCCCGATCTCCTCCAGCGCCGTCAGCGCAACTCGCGCGCAGGTGGAGGGTGCAAAATATAATTTGGCTATGGTTCTCGTCATGCGGCCTCCATTGCAACCGGCAACGATCCTAGCGCATGGAGCGTGTTGTTCAACCGTCGCCGCGCTTCTCCGGTCATGCGAATGGCGGACACCTGCTTGGCCATTGCTTCACCGATCAGTTCGCCTTCCAGCCTTGCGACCATCTGTCCCAGACATTGGTGAATGCCGAAACCAAAACCGACATGGCCGCTGACATTGCGGTCGATCCGGAATTGATCGGCGTCCTCCCATTTGCGCGGATCGCGATTGGCCGAAGCCAGGAACAGCAGGACCTTTGATCCTTCAGGGATGTTTGACCCGGCAACTTCCGTATCTTTTGTGGTTGTCCTGAAAAACGTCTGCACGGTGGAATCCCAGCGCAAGCTCTCCTCGAACGCGCGAGACGCGAGTTTTTGATTCTCACGAAGCTTTTGAAATTCCTCCGGATGGCTAGCCAAAGCCAAAACCATATGGCCAATGCCGTTGACGGTAGTATCGACTCCTGCGGATAGAAACGAGCGCACCATCTTGCCTGCTTCCTCTGGCGTACATTCACCGCGATCAGCCGCTTCGTACAAAGCCATGCCCCAGCCGCCCGGCTTGAGGTTCTGACGCTCGCAGGCCCAGGCGACCCACTCGATCGCGGCCTGCTTGCCAGCATTGCCGTCTTCAAAAACGCGGTTGCGCGGACCGAAGGCGTTGAACACGATCGTCGCGTAATCGATCAGATGCTCGCGGCCTTCATCGGCCAGACCGATCATGTCGGGGAAGATCATCATCGGGAAGGCTTCCGAGAGTTCTGGAACCGCGTCAAATTGCCCTTTGCTGACGAGCTTAGCAATCAATGCGTCCGCCTTTGCCTGCCATGCGGGACGAAGTTGCTTCAGGGCTTGCAGGGAAACGATCCTGTTCATGATCGACCGGGTGCGATCATGCAGCGGCGGGTCTGCCTCCAGCAGCAAGGATGGCGGACGGAATGGTTCTTCCTTGGAAAAGTCGGCCAGTCCGACACCGCGCGAGGAACAGAAGGTCTCGTGATCCCTGAGCGCGCTTTGCACTTCGTCAAAACGGGCCATGGCATAGACGCCGAGCGGCTCTAGCCACACGACCGGACCTGCGTCGCGAAGAGCAGCATGATGCGCGTAGGGATCGGCGAGAAAGGCTTCGTCAAACGGATCTATATCCAGAGAAGCTATATTCCCTACGATCATCCTGCGGCTTTCGCGAGGCTTCCCCGGTTCATGACCACCACGACTATCGCGGCGCCCGCGATTACGACAGCATAAGCGAGGAAGGTTTCAGCAAAACCGCCGGTAATCGGTACGATGCTGGCGGTCACGATCGGTGCGGCAAACTGTCCGAGAAAGAAGGCACCGGTCCACATGCCCATACCCCGTCCGCGCATTTCAGGCGGCAAGCTGTTCATGGTCCAGGTGAGCATATTGGGCAGCAACATCCCGCTGCCGATGCAGGCAAGGATGGCGAATGTAGCGAGCAGAACCAGGGTCGTCGACATGCTGATCCCTGCATAGCCAATGGCCGCCAGAACCAAGCCGACTATGAGAAGCCGCGAGCCGACATTCTGTTTGAACTTGTTGAAGAGAACCGAACCGACAGCCACAGCGATATTGGTCAAGGCGCCGATCATGCCGATGGTCGCCGGGGAGACTTCCCCCGACAGCCCGAGGACCGGCCCCAGCTGGACAACGATAGAGTAGAATATGATACCGACACCGATCGTCGTCAGGATCAACGGCATCACAGCCTTGAACGGGAAGTTCGCTTTCACCCCATCCGAAACGGCTGATTTGACCGTCGGCTCGAACAATATGATCGCTGCCGCCAGAGCGATTGGTATCGCCAGAAGATAGAGCAGGAAGGGCCCGCGGGAGCCTAATAGTTCACCGAGGCCACCGCCAACCGCGATGAGGATGATGGCAGCGATACTGCCGAAACCAACCTGAAGCGCGATCCATTTTTCGCGGCGTGCGCCTTCAAAATAATCCCCGATCATCACGGTGGCCACCGTCATGATAACGGCTTCCGTAATCCCAAGCGCGATGCGCGCGCCGATAATCTGCATCAGATCATCGAGGAACCAGGGAATGATCCCGAAGCCGGCATAGAGCACCAGGGCGCCGACCAGCAGATGTTTGCGTCCCAGCTTGTCCGAAAGCCAGCCAGCCAAAGGCGAGAATAATGCAACGCATAGGGCCGGAATTGTCAGCGCCATCGGGACGAGAAATTCGCTGCCGTTGACACTGGAGAATTCCTTGAACAGCAGAGGCAGAACCGGAATAAGCGAGGTAATCGCCATGATCGGCATCATTGCAGCGAGGAGAAGAATGACGCCGTGCCGAGTGCCTGCGCTATGGCTGCCGGCTTGGCCTGTTGTAGCTTGATTCATGTTCGAAACCTCTTCCCTGCAACGCCGTCAATTCTTCAGTCGATCCAGATTATGCGGTATTTCCGCCCAATGTTTCGCCGAACCAGTCGGACAGCAAGTCACGACCGTAGCTCATATTGTCCGCGCCGACATGTTCGACACCGCCTTCGCGCGGCGTGAAGATAACCTTCTCGCGGCGGGGTGAGTTAACCAGCTGATCATATAGGTCGGACGCATAATCCACGCTGATCTGGCGATCATTGGAACCGTGGGTGACGAGAAACGGCACCTTGATCCGATCCATATGGCCATTGAGGTTCATGTCGGTCGATTTCTCGAGAAAATCTTCCATATTGTCCGCGCCAAAGGCCCACATGACATGCGCCCAGTAATGCGGCACCGGGTTTTCGCCTTCGCGCTTCATCCGCTTGTCCTGCACTTCGCGCCAATTATGGTTGGCACCCCAGACCGCTCCGCTGGCAAAGCGCGGTTCGTAGGCGACCGCGCGCGGGGCAAAATGTCCGCCCAGCGAAATGCCGGTCATGCCCAGTTTCGATGCATCGACATTGTCCTGCGTTTCTAGCCAGTCGACTGCCTTGGAAGCCCAGCTTTCGCTATGCGGATCGACCGGAAGGTTCTGAAGGCGAAGCGCCTCGCCCGTTCCCGGCTGATCGACGCAGAGTGTAGAGATACCGCGCCTAGCCAGCTCTTCGGGCAAGCGCGTCCAGTAGAGTAGCTCTTTATTGCTATCGAGACCGTTGCAGAACACGACGGCAGGCTTTTTGCCGTCACCGGGAGCCTTGGTCCAGATCGCCGGCATGGTGCCGGTGTCGAGTTGTATTTCTACCCGCTCACGGTTGAGCGATCCGAGCTTGGTCGACCGGTCAAAAGCATTGCGCGCTTTGGCGAAAGTCTCGGTGCGGCCTGGATGACCGTGGCCCTGCATCCGCTCTGCGGTGAACAGATAGAGCGACGCGCGCTCCAGCTTGTTGGAAGCGGAAAAATTGCGCCCCTTGGCTTCGTCTTCGGCGGCCAGCTCCTGCAGCTTGTCGCCCATCGCCGCCCATTGTTTCATGAACTGAGGCACGCCGGCATCATCGCCCGCTGCGGCGGCTTCCTTGATCGGCTGGCACATATCGATGATTTCACCGATCTGCCCGCCGCTTTCCATCGCGATCGCTACGGACAGGTTCCAGATATAATTGGGAAAATATTCAAATAGGGCCATGGGTCAGACCTCCGAAGGCTGGAAGAGGCAGGGATCGGCTTCCGGTTTTGGCATAGTCTGCGGACCGCCTATCCCCGTTTCCCACTGGTCCATGATCTGTGGACCCGGTTCGTGCACTTTGTCCTGATGGTTCTCGAAATCGACTTCTTCGAGCTCTGACGTATATTCCACCGCAAAACCGGCGGGTGTGCAAAAATAGCTGAATGTATTGTTTCCGGCAGTATGACGGCCAGGACCCCAGCGAATATCGGTTCCGCGTTTGCGCAGCCGGCTGGCGCCGCGCATCATGTCATCCAGCGTCAACATGTCGTATGCGACATGGTTCAGGCATGGCGGCCCGGGCAATATTGCAATCCGGTGGTGGGCGCTGTTGCAGCGCAAAAAACACATGAAATCGCCCAGCCAGTCGCTGACCTTGAAGCCCAGCACATCTGTGAAGAATTTTACTGCCGCCTTGTGGTCCGGCGAATGCAGGACGATATGGCTGATCTTCAGCGGCATGCCTTCCCAGCGCTCCATCGCCCGCTGCTCGCCGCGCTCGACATCGGAAGAGATTTCGAACGGAAGCCCGTCGGGGGAGAAGAAGCGGAAGCCATAGCCACCGCCAGGTGCATCGAGATCGCGTGGCTCGTGGATGATCGTGCACCCGGCATCGCCAATCTTGGAACGCAGCGCATCGACATCGGCGCGGCTGTCTGCCGCGAGCGCGATCACTTCAACGCAATTGCTGTCGCGCTTGTGCAGGCGGACGACGTGATGTTCGTCATGACCGTGGGTCTTGAACCAGGCGGTATCCTGATTGGCTTCGACCTCGACCAGCCCCCAGTCGTCGGCATAAAATTTGCGTTCGGTTTCGAAGTCTTGGACGCCATATCCGACATAGCGGATTTCGTTTACTTGGCTCATGGATATTCCTTGGGTGAGATTCTTAAATTGGTTGCGAAACGATGCCGAACATTTCGGCGGTCGCTTTGCCGTTATCGACGAGCGGGCCCTTGCCGATCTGGCCGTAACAAATGGCGAGCGACTTCTCGACAATATAGCGGCAGCGCTCGAAGCGGCGATCGCGATAGGCCTTGAAAGCGGCTGCGGGTGTATCGTGATTGGTCAGTTCTTCGGCCAACACCAGGCTGTCCTCGATCGCCATCCCGGCGCCCTGCCCCAGATGCGGGGTGGTCGCATGCACGGCATCACCGAGCAAAACGACGCGGCCATTGTGCCAGTCGCCATAAAGCATCATCTGCTCCATCGGACGATAGACGACCCCTTCGTCATCGGTAATCTGATCAGCCATCGCCTGGATCTGCGGAGCAGTGCCAGCAAGTTTTCCGCGCATCGAAGCGGCGATGCCGTCGATCGGATAATTGGGTTTCCCCGGCTCGGGCGTCGTCACATACATATACATCAGCTCGTCGCTGATCGGCACAAGGCCAACACCGGTCTGGCCATTATAGGCGTGCAAGGAATTGAGGTCGGCGGGGCGCGGGAAATTATAGCGCCAGACCGCTTGCCCCGTATATTCGGGCTTCTCGGCGTCAGGCAAGATACGCTGCCTTGTATCGGAATAAACTCCGTCTGCTCCAATCACGACATCGAAGCTCTCGTCACGTCCATCGGAGAAAGTCACGTCGACGCCATCATCGTGCTGGACAATTTCGGAAACGGTAACGCCCAGACGGATCTCCGCCCCTGCGCTCTTGGTCCGGTCGCCCAGAACCTTGTGCAAGGCCGGACGGCCGATACCGACATTGGCAGGATAGCCTTCCACCAGACGCGGCGCAGGAACTTCCGCGACCTTGGTCCCGTCCGGCGCATGAATGGCGACCGTGTCGAAAGGAACACCGGCAGCGAGATAATCATCGAGCAGATCCAGTTCCGCCATTGCGCGGATGACATTGGACTGCTGGATGATCCCGACACCGTAGACAGACCATTCCGGGTCTTTCTCGATCACCGTCACCCGGTGTCCCTTGCCGCGCAGCGCTATCGCTGCAGTCAGTCCGCCGATACCGCCGCCGATGACAAGAATATTGATATCATTCATCGTTCAATACTCATCCATGTCATTCGCGACGATCACTGGCCCCTGATAATATTCCGAAACGGATTTCAAATATGACATGTGATGAGGATCATTTGGCTCGGTGCCCGCAAAATGCGTGACCACCACCCCTTTGACCCCTGCCCGTGCGGCCATTTCACCGACATCTTTCGGCAACAGATGATGTTTGCGCAAATGAGTTTCCACGCCCATCACCGCTTTGTCCGGCATGCCTGGATTGGCGAGACGAACCAGCCCCACCATCATCTCGACATCCATCATTTCAGCGACGAGAAGATCGGCATCTTTGGCCAGTTCTTCGACCGCTTTGCTCGGTCCGGTGTCACCGGTATATACAATCGAACGTCCTGGCATATCGAAGCGATAGGAAAGCGATTCAAAACGGCGTGCCATGTCTCCGCCTGGCTTGAAACTATAGTGGCTATTCTTCCGCACGGACACTTCCATGCCATCAAGCGTCACTGTTCCGCCATCACGCAATTCGACCACTTCGACCTGATCGCGCGGATTTGCGGCTGGTGCGCCTTCAACACCGTAATTGGCAGTAGCGCCGGGAATCATCGACATGACAAGACCATCGACCAGTTCCTTTGTACCCGGCGGGCCAAAGACCTTTAGCTTGTTCTTCGGATTGGTTTGAAAACGCAGTCCCAAGATCGCTGGCAAGCCGCCTGTATGATCGAAATGCAAATGGCTTATGAACACGCCTTCCAGTGCAACTGTCTGCAGGCCTTTTTTTGCCAACTGACCGGCGGATCCGTCCCCCACGTCGACGAGATAATTTTTCCCGCCAGCGATCAGAAGATTGGATGGCTGGGATCGCGTCGGGCTGGCAACCGGCCCTCCCCGCGTTCCCAGTGTGACCCATAGCCCGGCATCGGCCTGCTTGGCCGCTTCCGCCGGCGCATCTGACTGGCCCTGCGCTTGGGCCGGGATGGCGGCCAGTGCAACTGCACTGGCCAACAATATTTGCATCAAACGCATAGCCATATCCCCTTAGAAGTTGAATTTGGCCCGTACACCATAGGTCCGTGGTGGCTGGTAATTGGCACCGACGACGTTACCGGCACCAAGCTGGACAACCGACAAGACTGCTTCGTTGGTCAAATTGCGAACGTAACCGGTCAATGTCCAGCGGTCGTCAATGTCACCCAATGTCAGAGCCGCATCCATGGTAAAATCGCTGCCGATCCGGCTCTCGGGAATATAGTTGAAGCCGACTTCTCTGGCACCGCGATAACGCCCGTCAACCGAACCGATCAGTCTCAGATTACCAAATTCGACCGTCTGCTCGATACCGATATTGGCAGACCATTTCGGCGAATTCAAAGCCGCCTTACCGGAACAATCTATATCATAGGAATCTGTTGCCAGATCCTGAGTCGCGTCACATGTTGTGACCGGCCGCAAAAGTTCGGGTGGATCACCCGGATCAGCCAAATCTGTCTGATTGAACATATAACTATCATATGTCGCATCCAGATATTGCACCCCACCGCGGATTTTCGTCGTTTCGGTCGCAAGAAACTGGAAGTCAATATCAGCGCCCTTGATCGAAGATTCGCCTACATTACGGGTATAAAAAGAATTATTCCCGTCGATGTCTACGCCCAAAGCAGCCAGCTGTTGTCCTTCATATTTCCAGTAGAACAGCTCGACGTTCAGCTCCAGACGATTGTCGAAGAAGCGATTTTTCGAACCGATCGTGAAGGCGTCAATGAATTCCGGCGCATATTCTTCATTACCGCGAGAAGCGTTAAATCCACCGGCACGGAACCCGTTTTCAAAGCTGGCATAAAGCAGATTATCGGGAGTGATATCATATTCGACCGCCGCCCGGAAAGTAAACTCACCATCGCCACCCGACTTCTCGATTCTGTTCGGAGTGATTATGAGAAGCGCTCCGGGACCTGGCGGAAAATCACCGCCGACGTTGAAGGGACCATAAGGAAAGACCTGACCCACGCCGTTGGGCCCGTTTGGATTATATGTGCTTATCGGCCGAGCAGGAAAGAGAGCAGGATCAAATTGGCTAAGTGAATCCTGCAGCGTCAAGCCGACTGGAATTGTCGGCACTTGCGGACAGAAAGGCGCGCGACCGACAGGTTCTTCAAGGCAAACGCCAGCAACTGCAACCGCATCGGCTTCAAAATCCCGGCTTTCGTCGGTATAGCGTATACCGCCAACGATGCGCAGACTGTCTGTCACATTATATGTAGCTCTTGCAAAGACTGCGGCAGATTCTGATTTGGAAATATAACTATTGGCACCCAAGGTGGCGAACTGGTTGAAGGAGTTCATACCCTCGACCGTCTCATCGAAATAGTAGCCACCCAAAATCCAGTCGAGAGGACCGGTTGAACCTGACAGTCGCGCCTCGACGCTAAATTGTTCAGCCGTATCCTGGTTGATTGCAGCTTTGAACGGAGGACCGTTAAACTGATTATCCAGTTTTGAGTGCCGATAGGCTGGTATAATCGCCAGATCGACACCGCCGAGGTCAAAGTTCATCTCTACGTTCACACCGAAATATTTGTCGTTGCGGAACGGATAGACATAGTCGCCATTATAAGGCGAATGTAGCGGTGCGCCGGCAATCGTGGCAGTGTACGCATCCGCCGCCGGCGTATGTAGACCCGAATACGGGTCTGACACGGCAGCTGGAGCAGCATCAAAGCGCCAACCGTTGACAGGCTGGTTGGCCCTCAGCGCCGGAACAGGTGGAATGATATTATACACGCCCTGAATATTGGTACCTGCCCCGACACCCTTTTGAGTCGAATAATCCATCGACATGCGGAAGTTGAAATAGTCGCTCGGCTCTGCATAAAATTGCCCGCGAATTGCAAAATCCTTGGCATCAAAAGTGCCATCACTATTATATCCATCATGCTGGTTGACGGTTGCAGCCACGCGAAGCGCGCCTGAATCCGCGATCGGAACATTTATAGCACCTTCAATGTTGAAGGCATCGTAATTGCCATAACCCGCAGACACATTTCCGCTAAACTCACCGAGCTGCGGCTTCGTGGGGATGACGTTGACGGCACCGCCCGTTGCATTGCGGCCGTATAATGTACCCTGTGGTCCTTTGAGAACTTCCACAACCGCAACATCAAGGAACGAAGCGATAGTCGAAGACGGACGACCGATATAAACGCCATCGATGTTGAAGGCCACGGCAGGGTTTGTATAACCGTTGTTTGTGAAGTTGCCGACACCACGAATAAAATAGCCCGCATTGGCGCCACCGCCAGCGGTCGTGTAAAGCGCCGGTGCAATCTTATTCAACGCGGTTGCATCGGTGACACCGGCCAAGGCCAGCTCGTCGCCGGTTGCTGCATTGATCGGAATAGCAGCGTCCTGAAGCGACTCCGCCTTGCGCTGCGCGGTAACCACAATGACGCCCAGTCCACCGGACCTCTGCGCATTATCTGAATCGGCATCTGCGGTGTCCTGTGCGGAAACCGGCGATGCAACCATCGCTGAAACCAGTGCCAGTGAGAGCGCTGCCTTGGACGCAGTCGTATTTCGCATGTGGAATTTCATAAACTTCCTCCCCTAATGATTTAAACCCTTGCCGCGTGTCTGCCGCAGCTTTTGATGGGTCGTGAATAAGCCACAGTCGCAAATTGCAAAAATCACTTTCACCAATAGTGATAATCATTTTCAGAAATAGGAAAAATCATTTGTTTTTACAGTTTATCATAAATTTTATTTATGATAAAAATTTGCTGAATATTGTGAAGAATAATCGGAAAATCGCAACGACTTACGATGCTAGTCTATTCCTGTATTCCGCTTGGATTTGCCATTATTTGGTTGTGCCGTATGGAAATATCTGAATTGGCACCGACTTGCTGCAGCTTGTCGCGCAACCATATCAGAGCTTCGTCTGTGGTTCGACTCGCATGGAATTGCATCATTTCCTGCATCACCGGCAGCTTGATTGGCGGTTCGGCTATGATCAGGGAGGCGGAAGGGGCTACAATTTTGGCCAGGCGTTCATGCATCAGTGCCAGCCGCATCGTGCCGGGGATCAACCAGGGTGCCTGAATGAAGGAGGGAGCGGTGATTTCGATACGACGCTTTTTTTCATGCGCTTCCAGGGCATGTTCGATAAACGTATTCCGGTGTCCGATCTGGACCGCGACATGGCCGCTGTCGAAAAAGTCGTCTATCGTCAAAGGCTGCTGCATGACAGGATTGCCGGACCAGCCGACAACTACAAATCGTTCCTCGAACAACAAATCCCTCGGATGATCGGGATGAACAAATTCTTCGGGGGTCAGCAGGAGGTCCAGTTCCCCGTTGGTAAGTTGTTCTGCCACATCTTGGTCGGGAAGGGAGATATCCAGTGTGACGTGGGAAGCCTCCCGTTGCAACACGTCCAGAAGCGGCACGATGAGAACCGTCGTGATATAATCGGAAGCCGCTATCTTGAAGCAGCGATCCGAAGTGGCTGGGTCAAAGCCCTTCCCGCTCGAAATCAGGCTTCGTAGCTGCAGGATCGTATCGGCTACCTTGGGGGCAAGATAAATAGCCCGGGCGGTTGGGATCATTTTTTTGCCGTGCTGTGTCAGAATGTCATCCTGAAACGATTCCCTCAATCGCTTCAATGCAGCGCTCATAGCGGCCTGCGTTACATTGAGCCGGGTGGCAGCGCGGGTGACGTTCCGTTCCCGCAACAGCACATCAAAGGCCACAAGCAGATTAAGATCAAAATTATCTAGACGCATTAAGCATAGATATCATTTATTCTAATCTTGATAAATGAAAAGTTGAAATGATACTGTTCAAATAATTCGTCATGACGCCGCATCGCGATTCATGATCAGACTGGCAGAATGGCCGCTTTTGCCTCTGAATAGCGTAAAAAGCTTGAACGCAGCCAGCAAACAATAATGCACTCGGTCGATTTAAGAGCAGATTGAAATCGGCTATAGATCATTCCCAATTACTCGGATTTGACCCGCTCTATGAGGTGACGAAAGCTTCGGCTATCGCTCGGACGCGAAGCAGCTCGAACAGCGCCCGCCCGTGACGATCCCGGTCAAACGTAATTCCAGAGCATTCGGGGCAGCGCTGAACGTCTCTGCCGAGCTGGCTTTTTTTCGTCGATCAGAATTTGACACCCCCTACTATCGTATTCGAATCAATAGTGAGAGCGGCGACATTCGACAGAATTATGCCTTAAGCAGACTGTCCGCTTACGCAAATTTGCAGACATTGAACCTGTTGGTTCACCGCCAACCTTTCTAATTTCGCAGATGCATACCTTGACAATCGGTGAGATTAATAGCGTCCGTCCTATTTTTAAAGGTTGCGTCGCGCACATCGCTTATCTGATGACAGCATATAGCAAATCCCAAAATCTCTACCTCAACCGCTAGACATCATCTGCAGAAATATATTCTTCAACATCGATTTCGCCCGCCATGCGGCCCACCGCCACCGCAATGGTTGCGTCGCCAGTGACATTCGTCATCGTTCGCATCATGTCCATGATATGATTGATACCCGCGACAAAGGCGATGGTTTCTAGCGGAACGCCTGCTGTGCCTAGCACCAAGCTCATCATTACCAGACCAGAACCCGGTATTCCCGCTGCCCCGACCGACCCTAATGTGGCGGTAACGCCAATGAGCAGATACGTCGTAAAGCTTAAGTCTATCTGGTACATTTGAGCACCGAACATCGTGACAAGCCCTAAATACATGGCTGTGCCATTCATGTTGATCGTCGCGCCCAACGCGACTGTAAAGCGCGCGCCCTTCTGTTAAAGCATCATTGCCATTCGACGAGATGTTCTTAGTCAGACGTTTCCAGTGAAGGCTGCCTTCAATATTCTTCATTTGGTAGTTCAAGAAATTGGGGACCGATCCTTTTCAATCGCTTGTTTGAAGATTGTGACAAACTCTTTGGCAATTTTGGACAACGGACGGTCTTCCAAAAAAACGCAAGAGACATCAAATTCGATTGCAGGATCCAGAGACCTGTAATGCATTCCTGGTACTAGACCAGCCCGCGCTGTAAATTCATCCACGATCGTTATACCGTCTCCGTGACGGATCAAAGCTGCCGCAATATAGAAAGTCTGTGCCGAAATAACTTCTCGGATAGTTATATCCTGGCGCTTGCGTTCCGCCTCGAGAAGGTCTCCCAGCGGGCCCGCGCTAGCGAGCCCGATGACATCACGCCCCTCCAGTCGCTCTAAGGGGAAGCGCTCGTCGGTAACGTCCAGATCCTGACCGCGATATAGCAATACAAGCTCTGCCCGCGCGATATGAAGCCGCTTTATCCGCGATTGTTCCGGCGGATTATAGGCAATCGCCAGATCGCATTCACGCTCGTAGAGAGACCGGAAAAGATCATCATGATGCAGTGTGCGGACATCAAAAGTCACATCGGGGTACATTTTGCGAAATAGGGTTATAGCCTGAGGTGCGATGCTAAGCCCGAGCGCCGGAACCACGCCTAGCCGCAGATGCCCTCCCCCATGAACGCGTAAATTCTTCACAACCTGCTCTAGGGACATCAATTGTTCAAAGGTTTCTTCCACCTCACGGAATAGCATATGCGCCTCATCTGTCGCAATTAGGCGCCCCCGGGTAAGTTCGAACAGACGGAACCCGAGCTGGTCTTCGGTGCGATGAAGGACCTTGCTAACGGAGGGTTGCGACACTTGTAACCGACGTGCTGCAGCACTGATCGAGCCGCTAACATAGATTGCGTGAAAAACTTCAATTTGTCGAACGCGCATGCACCGGCCTCCTGAAAATTCGTGACAGTGCGCTCAATAAAATTTCCTGGCGACTATTCGACCCACGCCACTGCTTCAATCTCTACGTCACCTGCGACCAATCCCGAAATAACAGTTGACCGGGCGGGAAAGGATTGTCGAAAAAATTCACGATAAACCGCGTCAAATTGGGGCATGAATTGGGCATCGGTCAACCAGGCGGTGATTTTTACGACATGTGTTAAATCTGCACCCGCATCGCGCAGCACAGCTTCCAGATTTTCGATCACCTGTCTGGTCTGGACGCCAATGTCCCCATCGACGATTTTTCCGTCAGCACCGCGCGGCAACTGACCAGCAGTGAAAATCATATTGCCTGCACGGCGAAACTTGCTGAGCGGGGGAGAGGAAATTTTATTCTTCATTCAAGCTTTCCAGATTTTCATTCATGATCAGATTCGCGGTACGCTCCGCGGCTCCCATTGCAAAGGTCCAACCCAACATCCCGTGCCCGACATTGAGAAATATATCGGGACGAGGCTCGCTGATAATCGGAAGGGACCGGGGCGACATGGGCCGAAGCCCGGCCCAAGTCATATAGGCCTTATCATAACGCGCTGCGTCCGGAAACGCGCTTTGCGCTTTGTGGATAAGCCGATGCAACTGTACCGGATCGACGTCATTGTTCCAATTGCCAAGCTGCGCGATCCCCGCAACGCGCATTTGTCCGCCAAGATTACAGAGTACAATCTTGCGGGCGGTGTCGGTAATACTGATGCGCGGAGCGGCTACGCCGTGGGGCGCCGTGAACGAATAGCCCTTCATCGGCCAAATCGGTACCCGAATACCGATCTGTCCCAAAAACCGCGGGGCACCAATACCCAAGCAAATGGCGACACGGCGAGCAGATATTTCGTCGTTTTGCCCGTTCTGAATGCGAACAAGTCCGTGGCGGGATTCCAACGCCGCCGCTTCAAAGCCAAAATGGGTTTGCACACCATATTCGTCGACCAACACCTGCAACAAATTCATGCAAAACGCGTGGGGATCACCCACTTCATCATCCGGAGTATATATGGCACCAGCGATTCCACTCACCGATTCCAGAGCCGGTTCAATCGCCCGGGCTTCGGCTGGCGTCATCATATACTGGATTACACCCGATCTGCCCTTGAGTTTCCGAACTTCATCGGCTGCTGGCAATCCCTTATCGTCATAATAGAGATGGAGCTTTCCCGCCGCCTCATAAGCAAAGTCGAGGGGGTGCCGCGCAAGAAGTGTGTGTAGCGCGAGGCGTGATTCCATCGCAAGCTCAAGTGCGGCAAGGGTGTTCGCCTTAAATCGACCGCCGGTACAATTGCGCAGGAAATGCAGCCCCCATTTGATAAACGCAGGGTCAGCCGTTAGCTTTAGGTCAATGGCGGGATCCCCCATTGTCACCAGGAAAGGCAGCTTGCGAAGCAAGGCGGGGCTGGCGAGCGCATCGGTATAAGCATAGCTTAACTGCGCCCCGTTGGCATAGGATGTCTCGTATCCCGGGCCGGTCCGGCGGTCGACGATCGCCACCGAAAGACCGCGCTTTGCGAGCGCATAAGCCGTCGTCACGCCGATTACGCCAGCGCCCAGAACGACAACGTCAAGAGGTCGTATCATTGCGGGGTTTCAATGAGCACGATCGCGCACAAAACCTGGTCGGTGTCGATAAACGCGAAATGCGTTTTCCAACTGATAGCGGGGACGAAGAAATTACTTCGTCGCGATAAATTAAACATACAAATGGCTCTGCTTTTAGAAGATCAAAAACGATTTTATTTCACGGCCACCGCAAATAATGCCGATGCCGATTGATAATTCCTGGGGTGCTGCTCCTATATTTCGAGAAGCGAATGCTAGCGGTCCCCGCTGGTGCGGCGCGGAAGAGCGGTGTTAACGGTCATTTTATGCAGCTTGCCGCAGGTGGGACATGGCGTAGTGGCAAACCTGCGGCCATACCGGTTGGCTTGCCGTCATCTATAACGAGTGCGCCGTTCACCAAAAGAGTGCTCACGCCCGTGGCTAGACGTTCGGGTTCGATATAATCAGCGACGGGCGCATAGGCGGCGGGATCGAATACAACAATATCCGCAAAATAGCCCGTCCGGATATGACCGCGCCGGTCGAACTTGAAGATGTCGGCGGTTCGCCCCGTGCTGCTGTTGATAAAGGTTGCGAGGTCGATCACCTTATTTTTCCTTACATATTGGTCATATTTCTGCGGGAAGGTCGCATACATGCGTGGATGGCCATGTGAACCGTCCGAACTGGTGACGACCCACGGGCGCGTCATGAAGGCGCGAATGTCCGCATCAGCCATGTTGAACGACACCAGCGACGTTCCCTCTCCGTCTCTGGTGATAATCTGCAGCGCCGCATCCACCGGTGTGATATTCCATTCGGCAGCTATTTCACTCAGTCGCTTTCCCGTCCAAGCGCGATCACGGGCAGTCAGCAATAAGGATTGCGCCCCTCCCCGCCGCCGAATATTTTCGACCATAGCGTCCTTGATCCGCTCCAGATCAGCGGTACTAGCGAAACGGCCGAGCATTGCAGCACGTCCGCCATCGACGGACCAGCGCGGCAGCAAGGCGGCTTCAAGTGCGGTACCCGATGCTTCCCATGGATATTGATCGGCGGTAACCGTCTGTCCTTGGGCGCGCGCGGTTTCGATAATATCAATTAATTCGTCGGCCTTGCCATGTACATCGACGCCCAGCGCCTTGATATGGGCGAAATGAACGGGCATCCCTGCCCATTTGCCAATCGCTATAGCCTCGCGGACAGAGTCGACTACGCCGATGGAATAGGTCGATTCATCGCGCTGGTGGGTATCGTAAACCCCGCCACGGACCGCTGCCTCTCGGGCAACTGCGACCACTTCGTCCGTCTTGCTAAAGCTTTGCGGAGCATAGAAAAGCCCTGTCGACAACCCGAGCGCACCATCGCACATGCCGCGGGCGACAAGCGCCTTCATACGCTCCAGTTCTGCGGAATTTGGCGCCCGTCCATCATCACTCAGCACCGCCCCGCGCACAGGTCCAAAACCAATATAAGCGGCAACATTGCTACCAAATGCACGCATTTCGATGTCGTGGAAGAAACTATCCACGTCGGTTTGCCCCCCGCCATCGACACCCGCAAAAATTGTCGTAACCCCCTGCTTCATCCAGGGCAGGTTCAAACGCTCATTCGGATCTTCGCTATCGAGAAAGCGGTCCGCATGGGTGTGCGGATCAATGAAACCCGGCGCGACGATCATGCCGCGTGCGTCGATCGTCCGGACTTTGGCTGATTTTAATTCCGGCGCTTTGGACCCGATATAGACGATTTTGTCACCGGCAATCGCGACGTCGCCGATAATCGGGGTGTTCGAGGACCCATCATATATTGTGCCGCCCTTGAATATAATATCGATCGCTGGCGTGCTTTGGGCCAGCGCGGGTAGTGCGATGGCGACGCTGCACAATGCTGCTATCCGGGCAAATTTCAACATTTCCATCTTGCCATTCCCTATTGGATTCTAACGAACCTTATTGCCGTGATCCGGCCTGTGCTGAGCGTGAAACCATTGCTGTCCCCATCAAATAATAGACGGGTGCCCTTTGCATTATATGAGCCATCGGACTGTTCTTCGAATGTAACCGTGGCTGCTTCCGGCCCGGCAAATGTCGATGAAACCTCCGCGATCAACTTTCCTTCCTGCATAGCAAAGTCATAATAGGTATCGAGATCACCGGAGTAAAAACGTCCGGCAAGAGTGTCCCCTAGCTCCGTCAGCTTAAGCAGACCTGGCCCTTCGATTGCTTCGAACACAGCATCAGCCTTGTCCCCGGCGTTCCAGTCGCTACGATTGCAAAGCATCGCAACGCCCAGTCGCCGTTCGGGAAGACGCGCATACATGCTTTTAAACGCTTCTGCCGAACCGCCATGCTGGACGAAATATTGCCCCTTGCGATTTCCGACATGGAGGCCGCCAGCGTAGGCCATCCCGCTTCGCCTATCGACAACCGGGTCGCCGTTGGCAAAACTGCCGGGCGTCAATAATATCTTGGCAATCGCAGGGGTCCACACTGTGTGGCCGATTTCGATATCGCGGTCGTAGCGCGCAAGATCGTTGATCGACACCATCAATCCCCCCGATCCGCTAAACAGAGGATAGGTGTCGCGAACTGCGAAGCCATCATTGCCTGAAACATAGCCGTGCGCGACATTCGCCGCCGTTGGCGCGGCATCATTCATAAAAAAACTGCGCTTCATCCCTAGCGGTTTTAGAATGTGGCGCTGGGCATATTCAGCAAAAGGCATTCCCGAAACGCGCTCGACAATTTCTGCAAGCATTAAATAGCCGCCGTTTGAATAGCTATATTCTGTTCCCGGCGTGAAATTGGTGTCCTGCTGGCGCAACAGCAACTGGAGCGCGGTCTCTTTGTCGGTTGCACTTGCCCGCGGGAAACCGGCAATCCGTAGAAGCTCAAGCGAATCGCGAATGCCTGCACTATGATGCATCAGCATCGCTACTGTTATCGGCACGTCGGATGTCAGCATTTCCGGAAAATATTTCCGGATATCGTCATCCAGCCCAATTTTTCCGGCCTCGACCAGTTGGGCTGCAGCCAAGGCGGTAAACTGTTTGGACACCGAAGCGGCGTAAAATAGCGTGTCCGCGTCCAGCGCCTGTTTCCCTGCAATATCCGCTGCGCCACCAGCCGTTATCAACACCGGTTTGCCAGCGCGAAATACACCCACAGCGCAGCCGGGAGCGGCCATTCCGGCAGGATCCGAGACAATCTTGCGTACCGCGTCTTCATGTGATGCAAGTGCAGGGTGAGATATTGTGGCAGTGACCATTAACACCGCAATAACAAGTTGTTTTTTCATATGACTATCCCGATTATCTCTTTCCCGCCAACCTATCCTTTTGGGAAGGCGCTGACGACATAAAGCCGTCAGCGCCTCTTGCGACCCGTTAGAAACGAAAGCGTACACCAGCATTAAAAGTCCGTCCGATAACGTCATATAGCGAGCGGACTGTCGCAAATCCGCCTGTTCCCGTAATCGGCGGGGCCTTGTCGAGCAGATTGTTAATTGTGGCAAATAGCGAAACCTTGTGGTCGCCATCGTTTATCAGATTATAAGCGGCCGACAGATCTAAATAGAGTCGGCCTTTGTGGGTCAGCTTATTGAGATCTTTGAATGTATAGTCATTGTTGATGTTTCCTCCACCGACATAGCGTCCAGTCAGGCTGACCCGCGCCGATCCGGTTTCATAAGTGCTGCTGACGTTGGCACTCCAGTGCGGCTGCCCCCCGATACTGGCAATGGTTGGCTGATCGGTACTGCCTGCTAATTCCGTAACAGTGATACCGTCGTTAAGCCGTATCCGGTCAATATAAGTCACAAGCCCGCGCAACGACAAGCTGTCAGCACCGATGTCCATGCGGTAGGCAAGTTCCATATCGATGCCGCGTGTCTGAACTTCTTGCAGGTTCTGCGGGGTTGCTGCGACCTGCGAAATGTCACCATTTGTGCCTCGAGAGATTAGGTCGCAAAGCTGCGGTTGGTTCAGATAACAGCGCTCAACGATCGATGCCGCCGTAATGGTCAGGATTGCACCATTCAACTTTATGTCGTAATAATCGACTGACAGGCGCAGATTGGGTATAAATGACGGACTGACTACAATACCTGCCGTGAAGGTATCGGCCTTCTCAGGCTTAAGTCCGGCATTACCGCTGGTTAGCGATTGCACACTATAGCTGCGGCTAAGCAGCGGATCGGCGACGGTAAATTGCGCCGTCGTTGAACCGCCAAATAGTTCCGCTAGCGCAGGTGCGCGAATATCGCGGGAACGCGTCGCACGGAAGCGAATGCCTGAGTTGACGTCCCAAGTTCCCCCTACCTTCCAGGTTGTGACGGTTCCCGACGTGCTGTAATCTGTGAGGCGTCCGGCCACGTTCAATTCCAGAGATTCTGCCCAGTTCTGATCACGTGCCAGTGGCACAACAAGTTCACCAAAAGCCTCCTTCACTGTAACTTTGCCATCCCATGGTACCGTGTTTCCGGTTGCAAAAGCTCCGGCCGCAGAAAGCTCGTCGGCCGTTACCGCCGCCGTTTCACTCCGCCATTCGACACCCGTCGCCAATGAAACCGGCCCCGCCCAAGTGGAAAATGGTTCACCACGTAGTGTCGCAGCGGCGGCATCCTG
Organism: uncultured Parasphingorhabdus sp.; assembly: GCF_963975555.1. Taxonomy (GTDB): domain Bacteria; phylum Pseudomonadota; class Alphaproteobacteria; order Sphingomonadales; family Sphingomonadaceae; genus Parasphingorhabdus. The sequence continues at coordinate 342,700 of NZ_CAXBHH010000004.1, forward strand.
GCGAATATCCCACTTGCGCCAAGATTGGCCCATAACATAGCCAAGCGATTGCGGAGATGGCGCGCCAATACCAAAAAGGTTGAGTGGAATACAGCCCTGCGCGCGCGCTGTTACATCACGACATACAGCCGCCCCCGTCAGCGGGTCGATTACAGCGTCGATAGCATAATTATAATTTGAAGCGATCCGCGAGTTAGTGTTGCGATGCGTATTCTTGGTTTCGCCATGGGTGTAATAGGCGTCCCACGTCCATCCGCTGCCGATATTGCCTTGAAGACCAGCGACACCGCGGACTATTTCTGCACGAATTTCGTTGAAGCCCCGGGCATAGTCGCGGCTATAACGTCCCATGGTAAAGCTGGTGATGGAATTTGTGTCCATGGCCGACGCAATCGACGCCGGTAAAAATGCGTTGTCCCGGCGAATACGAATAGCTGTATCGGTACGCGTCAGTCCGGGATTGTCAGTGCTGGTTTTAGCCCATGACGCTTCGACATATGCCGACACTGTATCGCTCAACTCATACGACAAACGGCCGTAGGTGCTATACCGTTTTAGCGGCACTTCCAGCATCAGTTCATCAGCCCCGCTGGCTCCATCGCCACCAACCATGTTCGATGCGCTGACCAATGTCCCGTAATTAAAAGGCAAGGGCTGTCCGTCAGGACCGAATTGAATTCCTTTAAGTGGGCCTGAATTTATCAATCCGCCAAAGCTCATGTTGGATGAGGTAGCATTGGCAACGAGCAGACGCCGCGGTTCGGCATTGGTAATCGTATATGCTGGGTTCGCAATAAGGCCCCAGCCTTGTGCACCCCAATAACGATCAGCTAGTCGATCAATTCCCCCATTTTCAGCAATTTCGCCTGCGAGAAGCAATTTTCCCCGGCCACCGGCAAAGCTTTTACCAAATGCTAGCGAACCCAAGTAATTGCGATGATCATTATGACCGGATATTCCGGCCTGAGCGCTGCCCTTGAAACCCTCGAGTTGGTGATCGAATTTAAAGTTTACGACGCCTGCAACAGCATCGGATCCCCATGCCGCTGACGCACCGCCGGTAACAATATCAATGCTTCCGATCAACGCCTGCGGGATCACATTGACATCAACCGGCCCCTGAATTTGCGAGGAAACAAAGCGCTTTCCATCGACCAGAATGAGCGTACGATTATAGCCCAAGCCGCGCAGATCAAGGTAGTTTCCTCCTGCAAACTGGGAATTGTTTGTCGAGCTGGAAGGTGTTAGCGACGGACGAACGGACGGCATCTGATTGACCATATCGGCAATATTTGGAGCGGCAACGCGTTCGATTTCTGCAGCACTAAGAACAGTGGTCGGTGTAGCTGCTTCGAATCCATCGCGGGCAACACGGGAGCCTGTGACAACTATTGCGTTAATATCATTCTGCTCTTCCTCAGCAGTTACCGAGGTGGTCCGCTCTTCGGTTTGCGCATAGCCCGGAACAGCGGAGAATGCCGCTAGATTTACACTAGCGAGTAAAACGGCTTTAAATTGAAATGGTGATGCGGATGGATTTGACAATTTATATACTCCCCGAGAATTTCCCTGCATCACACCAACAAAGTCAAAATTTTCTGATCCGTGGGGTGTGATAACGATCTTGAACAAATCGCATGCAAACCACAGACGGAAACATGGAAAGTGGCAATCGAATATGGTTCGACCGTCTATAGCCCAAGGCTATGTCGTGGGATGGTTGAAGTTCCCGGCCCTGCATCCAAAAGGAAAGATTCGGCAACAAGCGTCTGCTTATACTTGCTCGTGGTTGTGAACAGCATGCGCAATCATGTGTATTTCCAGAATCGTCTGTAAAGCCACGTCTTCTGAAAACCATCCCGTTGCAGCCATGAATTCTGGAATGTATCGATTTCAGGCAATGGCAGTATCCAAGACCGAGCGCCGATCTGGGGGATAAAGACGTTTGGGCGCGAAGCGGAAATTCCTATCGTAGGTCGACAAAAAACTGTCCAATGATTTGAGTGCCTCCCTGACCGCTAAATGGTAGAGGGACGACAATTTGGATGAGACAGCACGGTTATGGTGACTGATAATATGAATATGCTGAACTGTAACAAAGTCGCCAAAGCGTCTAATGGAACGGGACATTATGGATTTCGATCGCAGTAAAATTATCCGGGCCGCCATTGTGATAGTGCTGATCATCGGCGCAGCGTCCATATATATACGCGCCACGGCTCCCCAAACTGTCAAGGTCGCCATCTTGACCGAAGGTCCTGCAGAACAGAGCCTGTCTGTTGTCGGACGCGTTCGTCCCCTTAATTTGGTCCAAATTCAATCCGAGCGCGCGGGCGCTGTGGTTGAACTGCTATATGATGAGGGCGATCAGGTATCAAAGGGAGCCTTGTTGGCCCGAGTGCGCGCCGAGCAGGAGCGCGCTGCCATTGCCGTAACCGCCGCCCAGATCAAAAGCCTGGAAGCGCAGCTGTCATTGGCAGTCAAGAAGCAGCAACGTCTGGAAACATTATTCGCTCAGGGCTGGGTGACGCGCGCGGCAATGGATGAAGCGGATGCCGCTGTTGCAGCAGGCCGCGCCAGCCTGGAAGCGGGACAGGCTTCCGCGCGGCAAGCAGTCGCTGCAGCGCGCGAATATGATATTCTCGCGCCGATGACAGGAACAATATTGAGTCGACCTATCGACGCGGGTCAGGTTGTTTCGACTGCCACGATCCTGTTCGAAATCGGTTCTGACGGGCCGATCGAGATCCGAGCGGAAATCGACGAATATTATGCCGACGCGGTACCACTAGCCGCAGATGTAATCATTTCTCCCTCCGGCAGTGATCAGCGGTTCAAAGGCCGTATCACCGAAATTTCGCCGCGTATCGATTCGTCCACCGGCGGAAGGCTGATGCGTTTTGCAAGTGAAACGGATGATGCGAGCCTGCGCCCGGGACGGTCGGTGAACGTCACCATAGTGGTAAAGAAATACGACAATATATTGTCCGTTCCGCGAACGAGCCTGTTCAAGAACCGCGGGCAGAATCAACTATATATTGTGGGATCCGGCAAAGCTGTCCCCCGCAATGTCACCTTGGTGGACTGGCCGGGGAGCAATGTCATTATCACCGATGGCGTAAAGGCCGGAGAGCGTGTCATACTGGATCCGCTTTCAGTGCAGGCTGACGAAGAGGTCGATGTAGTTGTGAGCAAGTCAGACAAGGCAAGCTGATGCTGTTCGCGCTTCGTGTCGCCTTTCGCTATCTCCTTGCCAATCGCGTGCAGACAGGATTGTTGATCGGCGGCGTTGCGCTAAGCGTTATCGTGTTTGTTTTCATAACCGCACTGATAAAGGGGCTGGCGATATTTCTGACCGTGCAGACGACCGGTCAGATTTCGCATGTCGATCTTGAACCGCCGCGGCGGGTGGCGGCAGTACAGAATGACGACGACCGCTTTGCCGCCCAGCCTGTGTCCACTTTTCAGCGCCAGCAAATTCTGGGCTGGCAGCAAGTCGTGCAGCAGAGCGAAAGACTGCAGCATGTCGTTGCGGTCGTCCCTGAAATAACCGGCAACGGATTTCTGGTGCGCGGCGCTGCGGTTGCACCGATTGCGTTGCAAGGCGTCGATCCGTCGCAGATTGACGCGATCATCCCCATTTCCAGCTATATCATCGATGGCTCGTCGGACCTTTCGAGTGGCGGTCTGGTGATTGGCGCGGACCTCGCCGACGATCTTGGTCTGAAAGCCGGTGTCCCGGTTTTGTTGCGTTCTGACCGCGGCGTGGAGAGGCTGATCCCGATAACCGGAATATTCCGGGCCGGGCTTGCCAATCTCGACCGCCGCGTCGCTTATCTCTCGCTGGCGACCGCCCGGCCGCTGGCCGATCTGCCGAACGGTGTCACATCGATAGCGATCAGACTCGATGATCCGGAAAAATCTTTTCAGGTCGCCGAACAGCTGCAGGCTCAGTTGCCGCTCAAGGTCACTGCCTGGCAGGAAAAGAACCGCAATCTGGAAGAGGCGCTGGAAGCGCAGAATCGCACAGGAATTTTCATCCAGGCCTTTGCGATGGTAGCCATCATGATTTCGATTGCCAGCGCATTGCTACTAACCAGTGTCCGTCGCCGGAGCGAAATCGGTATCATGCGTTCTTTCGGAATTTCGCGCAGCTTTGTTGCAAGTGTATTTATATTCCAGGGCGTGATTATCGGTTTTCTCGCTTCGCTACTGGGGGCTGCGATCGGTTACCGTCTGTGTCTGTTTCTTGTGGAACGATTTGTCGCGCCAGACGGCAGTCCGCTGCTGCCGATAGCGCCGACTGAAGGCGGCTATGTGCTGGTCATCACGCTTACGATAGCAGGCTCTGCTCTGGCGACCATTCTGCCTGCCCGGGCAGCGGCCCGCCTGGATCCGGTCGAGGCGATTCAACAATGACGTTGCTGAAAGCCGACGGCCTCACCAAGAGCTTTTACAATGGTGATCTGGAGACAGTCGTTTTGAAAGGGATCGACCTGGCCCTGGAACCGGGCGAAATGGTTGCCCTGCAGGGTCCGTCAGGGTCCGGGAAATCAACATTGCTCAACATATTGGGATTGCTGATGCAGCCGACGGGCGGAACATTATCCTTCATGGACGATCGCGTATCGGGACTATCGGAAAAACAGCTGTCGGCGATCCGCAACCGGCACTTCGGTTTCGTATTTCAATTTCACAATCTGCTTCCGGACTTTACCGCAGTTGAAAATGTGGCATTCCCTGCAGCTGCGCCGGCCGGCGGTCTTTCTAAAGCCATGCGAAAACGGGCAAAAAGCCTGCTTGAGCGCGTAGACCTGTCGGATCGGCTGGATTATGCGGCGAACCGGCTTTCTGGAGGACAGAAACAGCGCGTAGCCGTTGCCCGCGCCCTGATGAACCGACCGCAACTTGTATTCGCCGATGAACCTACGGGCAGCCTGGATCAGGAAAACGGGGCAAGGGTGATGCAATTGCTGCGCGAAATTAACCGAGAGGACAAAACAACATTTCTGATATCGACCCATGATCCGGATATTGCAGCCATATGCGACCGCCAGATCAACGTGGTCGATGGCCGTATTGCCTAGCTCAACCAAGCTTGGATTGGAGGCCATGGGATTTGGTTAATAATCGGAGCGTTAACGTGCCAAACGGAAATCAACTAGGCGCGAAGTTGTCGATCAATATTTCCTGACTAGGGCTCCCTATCGTTCTTTGGATATCCAAGAGCGGACTGCCGCAAAATCACCCAATTTTGGCCGTTTAATGGACGCTCCTCCGACCGGAGGCCAATGGGCCATCCAACCTGCTTATTCGACCTTTCCCGTTGCCTTGGCGACCGCGCGAGTATCGACATGCTGCTGGTAGCTATCAATCTTGCCACCCTTGACTATCCAAACATGGGCGACCTGCGAGTTGCAGGGTTTGGCGGTCGCCTTGCCCGTGCCGATGTAGCGTCCTTCCATCACTACGTTTTCTTCATTGGCGATGAAGCGTTCAGGCGCCACGCCAAAAGCGTCGACTTCATCGCCAAGCTGCGCGAAAACGCCTTCGATAACCGCCTGCGGCCCGATATAGGGATTGCGGTCGGCAAGCGGGAAGCTCTCTGCTTCCATCCAGTTTACATCCTAGGCCATCAGCGCGGCCGCTGCAGCCACGTCGCCCCTCCCAATCGCAGCATAGAATTGTTGAACGATTTCAAGTGCTTTAGTCATCACGTAATTTCCTTTATGTTATCAGGAGGAAGCCACCTTCAGGCTTTACCTTGGTGGTTCTGTTGATGTTGCGTCTCAACGAGGCGTCGATTGATCCAATAGCACCGAGGCATCACCGAGCGCTGATACATAGATATTTCCGTCTGCTGTCAGTATCCTTTCGGTCAGCAGCCCCGGCATCGGCCCCCACATCTCGGGAGCGAGGAGTTTAAGGACCGGCTCGCCTTCACTCAGCCGCCTGTATATTTCTGATACAATCCAAGTGCTCGCCTCCGGCGTAGGAGAAAAAAGGGTCTTGCGGTCGCCCGTGTCCGGATCGACTACGTAGATCGCATTGGCAAACGGGCTGGCGACCCACCGATTGCCATCGCCATCCAGTTCGAGATTGTCCGGGGTGGGCAACGTCACCAACACCCGACGGTCACACGGCGTGTCGCGATCAATGTGAGCGCAAAATTAAGGACGCGGTTACCGATAGTTTCGGCCACGTAGACCCGTCCGCGCGTTTCGTCGTGAGCGATACCGTTTGCGAAGTTCAAGTTTTTGACGAGCTTGACGGCAACGGGATTAGGCCGCCCAAACTCATCCGGAGCGATCCGCCAGACCGAGCCATCTCCCATCGGCCTGTCGGCTGCGGCGAACAAACGAGCCTCTGCCCCTTCCCCTGCTGTATTTTCGGTCGACTGGGTAAACCAGACTGCCACGGACGAATCCCGCAGGGCCGCGTTCACACCGAACCTATGGTCGTAGAAACGAGTGACCTTCTCGATCCAGGTATCAGCACGATAGATGTGTCCGCCAGCGATGTCGGCGACGAGGACGTGGCGCATGTCCGGCTACCACGAAATGCCATTGGGACTGTTCCACAGCGGATCAGGTTTGCTCTTGAAACCCGATGCTGCAAAATCGCCGAACGGTTTGATTGTCCCCTCTCTATGAGTACTAACCACTTTTCCCAAAGATTTAGGACTTGCGGGCCGACACGCACGCCCGAAATGGATCGCACTAGTCAAGCATTATGTCCGCTTCGGGCCTACAAGCGGCCGAAAGCCATACTTGCTAGCGCCAGCAGGGATTGGAAGCGGACTACCGCCACGAACGGAGGCGGAGATTTGGAACCCGGCAGCGACAAACCTCACACTCGCTGTGGGGACCAAGTTGACCGCTTCGGTTAAATCCTGCATCGCTTGGCGATAATACCGGAAAGGTTCACAATGCCTGACATTCTGTTTCATCAATATGATAGTTCGCCATTTTCAGAGAAGGTGCGCGTTTGCCTAGGCGTCAAGAAGCTGGCCTGGACTGCTGTCGATCAACCGGTCATTATGCCCAAACCCGAACTTGTGGCACTGACCGGCGGCTATCGCCGTATTCCGGTCATGCAGATCGGTGCAGACATCTACTGCGACAGCCAGCTAATCGTCAGGGAGCTTGAACGACGCTTTCCTGAACCGACGTTGTTTCCGCAGGGCGACCAAGGCTTAGCGCACGCCAATGCGATGTGGTCGGACCGCGCGCTATTCCAGGCAGCAGTTGCGATCATCTTCGGGGGGCTCGGCGACAAAGTCCCAGCGGCTTTTATAAACGACCGCGCAGCCCTTTCCGGCCGGCCGTTTGATCCGGCGACGATGCAGGCGGCTGTCCCCCATATGGAAGCGCAGTTGCGGGCACATGTCGCCCTGCTGTCCGACCAGCTTGCGGACGGGCGCAGGTTCCTGACCGGTGACCGCGCCGGACTCGTTGATGCGAACGCTTATTACAATTTGTGGTTCATCCGGTCTGCCTATCCCCCAGCAGCAAGCCTGTTCGAGAATATGGCTCACGTTGCGGAGTGGCTGGAGCGGGTAAAGGCGATCGGTCATGGTGAGCGATCAGCGGCTAGTCGCGAGGACGCGCTCGATATTGCACGAACATCCGAGCCGATGGCCTGCACAGTTGCCCCTCGGGACGCCGAACTGGAAGGCAAGCGGGTGACCGTTGCCGCCGATGACTACGGGCGCGACGCGGTCAAGGGAGTGCTTGTCGGCTCGTCCGAACATCATGTCTCGATCTCTCGCGAAGATTCCCAGACCGGACAAGTCATTGTTCATTTCCCGCGCATAGGTTTTTCGGTGACGAATTAACGCAGCCTGCAGCGAACTCCCCAAAGAATTTGAGCGAATGGAGAAGGCTAGTGCTGCAGGTCGAGCGGCAGGATGTCACTTACAACGCCAAAATCTGAAAGTCAGAGAAAGCGGGCTCTATAATCGGGGCAACCGAAATAGCCGCTTACGGCCCAACAGCGGAGATTCCGGTGTCGGAAGAAAACAGCGCCCATTTATTGGCTGGGCAAGTCGGTAAGCAACTTATCCAGTGTCGCAGGATAATCGCGAACCCGGATACCGGTCGCATTATAAATCGCGTTGGTGACCGCTGCAGCAGCGCCGCATATGCCCAGTTCGCCAATGCCTTTGGCCTGGATGGGGCTGGCCCATTCGTCTCGTTCCTCTAGCAGCACGACCTCGATTTGCGGGACGTCCAGATTAACCGGAATATGATATTCTGCCAGATCGTGATTAACGATGTGCCCGTCTCGCTTATCGAAAATCAGCTCTTCGGTCAGGGCGCTGCCGATACCCCAGATCATGCCGCCATAGCATTGAGAGGTCGCAGTCTTCTCGTTCAGGATTCGGCCAGCACCAAATACCCCCAGCATCCGTCTCACCCTTGTTTCACCGTTCACCGCATTGACTGCAACTTCGGCGAAATAGGATCCATAGGTAGCCTGTTGTAGGTCCTCCAGTGTCTGGCCTGGTTCAATATGGCCAAGTGCAGAAATTTCCTGGTCGTCCAATATGTCGGAATAGGGTCTCAGGCTGTCACCGGTTCCGGCTTTACCATCTGCCAGCGCCAGATCGGCCTCGTCGCTGCCCAGCTTTTCAGCCAGTTTTTTGCGAATTTCCTCGCAAGCCAGAAACACAGCCGACCCCGCAGAAGATGCTCCCCACGATCCACCCGAGCCCGGCCCGGCGGGAAAATCGGTATCACCCAGTTTTGTGTCGACCTTGTTTGCCGGCAAACCCAGCATGTCCCCGGCGATTTGCGTCAATATCGCATAGGTTCCGGTGCCGATGTCGGTCATGTCGGTTTCGACCACGGCGGTGCCGTCGGCGCGCAATGTTACTCTGGCTTTCGCTTCCGAGAGGATGTTGACCCGGGCGGCGCCGGCCATCCCGTGACCTATCAGCCAGTCGCCCTCGCGCAAAGCGCCCGGCTTCCTGTTGCGCTTGTCCCATTCAAACAATTTCGCGCCTTCGTCGAGTGCGTCGATGAACCGACGGGACGAATAAGGAATGTCCTGCTCCGGATGGCGGCCAGGGACATTGCGCCGCCTTAGCTCAACCGGATCTATGCCCGCTGCTTCCGCAAGCTCATCCATGGCATTTTCCAAAACCTGCATGCCAACCGCTTCGCCGGGCGCCCGCACCGAGCCGCCACAGGTGCGGTTGACCCGGGCCACTTCGATGCCGAGCTTCCGGTTCTTGCCGCCATATATGAAGTGGGTGGCCTGCGTCACCGGCTCGTAAAATTCCTCCTCCGGCAGGTTTGACACCAGACATTCGTGACCAAGGCCCGTCAAAACCCCGTCTTCATCACAGGCCAGCCGGACATGCTGACGGGTTTCCGACCTGCGCATCGTGGTTTCGAAAACCTGCGGCCGCGACAAGGTGACGCAGACCGGTTGCCCGATTTCCTTGGCAGCGAGCGCGGCGGCAACGGCTTCTGGCGAAATACCCAGTTTGGAACCGAAGCCGCCGCCAACGAAGGGCGACAACATACGGATGTTTTCCGGCACGATGTGCAGCGCGTCGGCCAGTTCGTTGATATTGAAATTGAGCATCTGATAGCTGCCGCGGAGGGTCAGCTTGTCACCTTCCCAGCTCGCGATGGCGCAATGCGGCTCCATCGCAGCACTGTTATGGCCCGGCGTGCGATAGACCTGATCCACGGTGAAGGCGGCATCCGCCATGGCCTTGTCGAGATTGCCCTGATCAAGCTGGTCATCCTCCGGTTTGTCGGTGGGGGTATCGTCGGCCTCCGGGTCGAATGCCGCGTTGCCCAACGCCTCATAGCTGATCTTCAAAATATGGGCGGCATGGCGAGCCTGCTCGAATGTATCGGCCACAACCAGCGCGATCGGTTGACCGAAATAATCGACCTGTCTAGATCCTTGCGGCGGCGCTTCGTTGGCACCACCTTGCGCTGGTCGTCTCAGCAAACGGTCATCCGTAATGACTGCGCGCACACCATTTTTGCCGATTATTTCGGCGCTCGCGACCTCGGTCACTCGCCCCTTGGCAATCGTCGCGCGGACCAGCACACCGTGGATCATGTCCGGCAAGTCCCATTCGTGCGCATAGGTCGCTTGCCCGGAAACCTTGAGCGGCCCGTCCGGCCGATCCATCGGCGACCCGACCAGTCCCTGAACCATATCGTCGAGCCGGTTCCGCGTGTCGGCCTTGTCCATTTTGTGATGTGCGGTCATGCGGCTGCTCCTGTTACGGTGGCTTCTTGCAAGACGGAGATTAGTAAGCGACGGGTCAATGGAATTTTGAAATCGTTGCTGCCATACCCCTCGGCCTCGGCGAGCAATTGATCGGCAGCCCTGCCGAACAATTCTACTGACGGCTTCTTACCGATCAAAAGCGCTTCCACGGCTTCATCACGCCATGGCTTGTGCGCCAGTCCGCCGAATGCCAGCGCGACAGAATCAATGGCCTCGCCTTGCAACTTCACCACTGCAGCGACAGAGCAAAGCGCAAAGGCATAGGATGCCCGGTCGCGGATTTTCCGGTAAATCTGCTTTCCCTCAGGTGGGCCCGGCAGGACCACGGCGGTGATCAAATCCCCCGCCTCAAGGATATTATCTCTCTCAGGATTGTCGCCGGGCAAGCGGTGAAAATCCTGGACCGAGACCTGCCTGATCTCGCCGTCAACATTTTCGATCTCCACTTGCGCATCCAGTGCGGTCATCGCCACCGCCATATCTCCGGGATAGGTGGCGATACAGGCTTCGCTCGCCCCCAGTATCGCGTGAATGCGGTTAAAACCCGCCAGCGCCTGACAGCCAGAACCCGGCTCACGCTTGTTGCACGGCATGGCGGTATCGTAAAAATAATAGCAGCGGGTCCGCTGGCACAGATTGCCGCCGGTGGTCGCCTTATTGCGCAGCTGCCCGCTCGCCCCCGCCAGTATCGCACGCGTCAGAACTGGATAATCGCGCCGGACACGCTGATCGGCGGCGCAATCGCTGTTTGTTACCAGCGCGCCGATCCGCAAACCTCCTTCGTCGGTCTCGGTGATTTCGGAAAGGTCGAGCCGGTTGATATCGACCAGCTTCTCCGGGGACATTACCTCGAGTTTCATCAGATCGAGCAGATTGGTGCCGCCCGCTATGAAGGTTGCATTATTCGCTGCTTCCGCTGTAGCACTGGCACGGTCGCGAGCTCGGGAATATACAAAAGGATTCATGACTTTTCTCCGGCAACCTCACGGATCGCGTTGACGATATTGGGATAGGCAGCGCAGCGACACAGGTTGCCGCTCATCCGCTCCGAAATTTCTTCATTGCTTAGCGCTTCTGGACCTTCGAGATCGTCGGAGACAAAACTCGGCCATCCCGCCTTTGCTTCCTCTAGCATCGCCGTGGCCGAACAAATCTGGCCAGGCGTGCAATATCCGCACTGGAAACCATCATGAGCGACAAAGGCCGATTGGAGCGCCGACAAATTACCCGGTTCGCCAAGCCCTTCAATGGTCGTGATTTCGTCGCCGTCGTGCATGCAGGCAAGCGTGAGACAGCTGTTTATCCGGCGCCCTTCCACGATCACCGTACAGGCTCCGCATTGCCCATGATCACAGCCCTTCTTGGTTCCGGTCAGCCCCAAGTGGTTGCGCAGTGCATCAAGCAAAGTCACTCTACTGTCGGCCTCGAGCTTGCGGCTTTTTCCGTTCACGATCAGTTCTGTGGTTTCCATTTTGACGGTCTCCTTCGGATATATGCGATATCAGAGCGCCCGATCAGGTGGCGGAGCCCATCGTGGATGCTTGGCGAGCAATCCAGAGTCGCAGTGTGCGTCATCATTTTACGCACTGTCGCCGCGATGGTTCCGCAACATTGAAAGTGCACCGCAACAAATGTTTTATGGTCTCCGTTCCGCTCCTGATCGGGAGCGTGAAAGAAAAGGTCATATCGCAGAAAAGAAATTTTCGAAGGGCGCCACTCAAAATCGCGCTGGCTCATATCGCTTGGAGAAAATTCTATCCGGCACCGTAATTTTTTTGGGAACGGAAATCGACAAGCGTGGTTGCTTCCTTGCAACGCGATGATCCGCGACCATTCTGAGGAGTGATTAAATGACCAAAAGCAAATCCCCGTCCAAGTCGAGCCAGTCAACAGGTTCAAGCAGCCCTGCTCTCGAAAATACACTCCATGCAATCCAGCCCGGCAGCGGTCGCGTCGACCATGCAGAAGAGCAGCGGGACACCGGCGGTGAAACTCATCAGCAGATAAAGCCGGATGCAGATCATAGTGATGGCGTTGCCCATCTGACCGACAATTTCGGGCATCGCATTTCCGACAACCAGAATAGTCTCAAAGCCGGCGCGCGCGGTCCCAGCCTGCTCGAAGATTTCGTGCTTCGCGAAAAAATATTCCATTTTGACCATGAACGCATTCCCGAACGTATCGTCCACGCGCGCGGCTCCGGAGCGCATGGCGTATTTGAGGTAACAGAAGCGATCCCCGAGCTGACGAAGGCTGAGCTTTTCCAGAAGAAAGGGAATAGCTGCCCGCTGTTCGTCCGTTTTTCGACCGTCGCCGGATCCAAGGGCTCTAAGGACACGCCGCGCGACGTTCGCGGATTTGCGGTTAAATTCTATACGGAAGCCGGAAACTGGGATCTCGTCGGCAACAATATGGCACCATTTTTCATTCAGGATGCAATCAAGTTTCCGGACCTTGTGCACGCAGTGAAACCCGAAGCCGACCGGGGATATCCGCAAGCCGCTTCGGCCCATGATACATTCTGGGATTTCATCAGCCTGATGCCGGAAAGCATGCACATGATAATGTGGGCCATGTCCGACCGCGCTCTGCCAAGAAGCTTTCGGATGATGGAGGGCTTCGGAGTTCACACCTTCCGTTTTGTCAATGAAGAGGGCAAGGGAACCTTCGTCAAATTTCACTGGAAGCCCAAGCTTGGTATGCAATCCACGACGTGGGACGAGGCCGTCAAGATTTCCGGCGCCGATCCCGATTATCACCGCCGTGATCTGCACGACGCAATTGACGCGGGCGACTTCCCCGAATGGGAACTGGGTATCCAGACATTTGACGAGCAATGGGCAGCCAAGCAGCCATATGACGTGCTCGACGCTACCAAGTTGATACCGGAAGAAGAAATACCGGTTCGTATCATCGGCAAGATGACACTCAATCGAAACCCGGACAATTTCTTCGCCGAGACCGAGCAGGCGGCCTTTCTGCCTACAAATGTCATTCCCGGTATCGACTTTTCGAATGATCCGCTGCTGCAGGGGCGCTTGTTCAGCTATCTCGACACGCAAAAGTCGCGTCTTGGCACAACCAACTTCCACCAGATTCCGGTCAATGCCCCAAAATGCCCGATGCATAATTTTCAGCGCGATGGCCTGATGCAGACGATGGTGCCCACTGGACGCGCCAATTATGAACCAAACAGTTTGGTCGAGGCGGGTGAGGACGGCGGTCCTCGTGAATGCCCGGAAACCGGCTTCAGCTCGTTCAGAGAGAATGCCGAGCGGAATGACCCGACCGAGAAAGTGCGCGCACGCGGTGAACTTTTCGCCGACCATTTCAGTCAGGCACGCATGTTCTATCTTTCCCAAACTGATAACGAACGGGCGCATATCGCCTCCGCGATCGTCTTTGAATTGTCAAAAGTCACACTGTCCCACGTTCGTGAGCGTGTGGTCGCCCAGATAAGGAACATAGATGTGGATCTCGCTAAACGGATCGCTGAAGGACTGGCAATCGATTTGCCGAAAGCGACCAAGCCCGCACGCAAGCCGGTAGACCTCGGCCTATCGGATGCTCTCTCCATTCAGAAGAACGCCAAGAATATCCTGCAAGGCCGTCAGGTCGGCATCCTGTTTGCGGAAGGTTCCGACAAAAAGACCATCGACGCGCTCAAGAAGTCTATCGAGGCCAAGGGAGGCACCGCAATGTTGATCGCACCGAAGATCGGAGGGATCAAGGTGAATGGTGGCACGCTTGAAGCGGACGGCCAGTTGGCCGGAACGCCGTCAGTGCTGATGGATGCCGTCGCTCTTGTGCTCTCGAAGGAATCGGCGGAAAAGCTGACGACAGACAGTGCTGCCGTCGATTTTGTTTGCGACGCCTGGGCGCATTTGAAGGCCATCGGTCATGATGACGGTGCCCGGCTGTTGCTCGATCATTGCCATGTTCCGGCCGACGCTGACGGCGTCTCAGATGCTGGCGCCGCGTTCGCCAACAACGCAGCAGTGCGCTTCTTTGATCGTGAACCCGATGTTCGCGACCTGGCGTGATAAAGAATAGCCGACTGTTCATGCTGGCCGGATGATCGGCTCGCGGCCCTCGTCGACTTCGGGTTACTGGTCGCGAGCGTGATACCGTCCAGCATTTGGTATAATGCCTTTTTTATTGTTCGGCGCAGCACTGTCCGTGGGGCAGCGCTGCGCTGGTCGCACTTCATGTTACTGAAAGGATGAAAGCCGTGCGAAAAATCGGTATCGTGGGTAGCGGCCCGATGGCAATTTACCTGCTTAAATATCTCTCCTCTAGCGATGAACCGCTTGCCATCACTATTTTCGAAGCGTCGTCATGCGCGGGAATGGGTATGCCATATGATCCTGCCCTGAATGCCGATTATATGCTCTGCAACGCTTTTAGCCGCGAGATACCCGCTCCTGTGCGGCCGCTGATTGACTGGCTCAAGGACCGTCCCGCGCGCGAGCTTGGCGAGTGGGAATTGTCGCCGCATGACCTGACCGCTCGCGCATTCTATCCGCGCGTCCTGATCGGCGAATATCTCCATTCCCAATTTGCAGAATTGTGCGAAAACGCACGCGACGCCGGGCACAAGATCGAGGTCCTTACGGAATGCCGCGTCGTCGATGTTGAAGCGGCAGATGGCGCGATGGCGACCGTTCGATATGAATCCGGCCAGTCTATCAAAAGCTTGCAATTTGACGCAGTCGTAATTGCTTCGGGTCACAGCTGGCCCGACGTCCCCGAAATCGACGGGGCGAAGCTGGTCTCGCCCTGGCCCTATACAAATATCACCGGACTGGAGCAGAATGACATAGGCGTGCTTGGCTCGTCGCTGTCGGCGATCGACATAGTAATCGCCCTTGGTCATGCGCGCGGCCAATTCGTCGAAAGCGGTCGCACGATCAGCTGGGTGCCAGATGATATGGAAAGCAAGATGCGGATCACCATGGTGTCGAGAATCGGGATCATGCCCCAGGGCGATTTCTATTACCCCTTTCCCTATGAGCCGCTTGTCTGCCTGACACAGGAAGCGATGGATACTGAAATTGCCCAAGGTCCTGACGGTCTGCTGGACCGCGTCTTCACGCTTTTATGTGACGAACTCGATGAGGCGGACCCCGACTATCTGGACCGCTTGCCGGAGACAGCGAGGACCGTGGACGGGTTCGCACCTGCCTATTTCTCCCATCGACGCGAAATAGGCGGATTACGAGCGGTGAAGCGTGATCTGACTGAATCGCACGAGACCATCCGTCGCAAGGAGACTGTTCCCCATCGCTATGCCTTGCTGCGGGGTCACGAGCGGTTTGATCAAATATTGCGGGAGCTGACAGAAACAGATTATCAGCGCTTTCTCGATCACCTTATGCCGGTCTTCGCCGATTGCTACGCTGCCGTGCCGCATCTCTCTCTTGCTCGCATCACCGCGCTTTATGATGCCGGGGTGCTTGATCTCGTGGCAACTGAAGAGGGAGCGGAGTTTTCACAAATGAACGATGGTGGCGTCGCGGTGGATACTGAAGACGGTGCCGCGAGCTTTGATGTCATCGTGGATGCGCGCGGGCAAGCGCCCGCAAGTTTGGTGGATCTGCCATTTGCGTCACTGGTCAAAGCTTTACGCAACCCCGCAGAACCAGTGTTGCAGCCATTTACGCTAGACTTGGCGCGAGAAAGTGCAAGCCGGATTTACTGCATGGCAATGCCCCAACTTTTGGAGCGCTACCCATTCTCGCAGGGATTGGCGGAATGCTCGCGCATCGCACGCCATGTATCTGACGATATACTGTATCGGTCGCGCAACCACTGACGTATCAATGAAGTGTTATTTTGTCGGAATTACATCAGCCATACGCTCGAGCACGTGCATACAGAATCTAAACGGGTTACTCTTCGTCGCGCCATAGATCAGATGGCAATTCTTATTGTGCAGCTTTGCACTCAAGTCATCACAAGCAGTTGCCAAGATTTATCTTCCGCCAACTTACGGCCCCAAACCTGCCCGTTCAGCATATCAAAGTGTTATTACTGTTCGAACCTGAGTTAATGGGCACAAGAAATGGTGCCTATCAAGCATAATCTCCAACGATGGAAATGACAGCAATTGGGTCGACAGCGGGCCGGCCGGTTTTAAGGAATTCAGCTTGAAAGCGGTCACCGAACCAGTGGCCGAAGCTTTGGCAGCATTCACCCCAATGTCCACCGTTCCGAGACAATGTTATCCGGTATGAGTTTTGCAGTTGGCTCATTCTCGCCCCGCCCCGCCGTCAGCGATCGATAGACAGATTAACATCATAGAATAGGTGAGGATTTTGGTTCTATTGCAGTGGCTGTAAGAAACGACGATGGAAAAACCACTCGCCCCCCGCCCTGCGGAGCGGGCGGTTATAGACAGGCTGTAGGAAATATTTTTCGATTCTTGGCGCAGTAAAGAGCTTCATCGGCGGCGGCGAACAATGTTTGAGGGTTATATTTGCCATCCTTGCAAACGAAGGCGAAGCCAACCGATACTTTCAGTGTTAACAAACAACCGTTCCACTGTATTGGCCTGAGAAGACTAGCAATGAGAGATTGTAATTGAACCTTCGTCTGCGCGCGCGATACCGAAGATGGCAGCAAAACTGCAAATTCGTCACCGCCAATTCGCGAGACCAGATGAGCGTTGACGAACGCCTTGCGAAGATTATTCGCAAGGTTGACAAGACATGCGTCACCAGCAGCGTGACCCCAACGATCGTTGATTTGCTTGAAATCATCGATGTCAAATAGGATTAACGTGTCGATGTCATTCGATGCAGATCCATTACTCGGTTGGTCTAAAAAGCGTTGGAAGCGAGCCCTGTTGGCAACGCCAGTGAGCGGGTCGCATTCAGCTTGCGCTCGGAGAAGTTCCCATTGCAGCCGATCATCTGTTATATCTTGCTTCATGCCAAAAAGCATCTCGGTTCGCCCGTTCGATCCTCGTGTGGCTGCCGTAATTCGTATCCAACGCTCGTTTCCGTCAGGCCGCACGATTCTCGCGTCTAATGTGAAGCCACCGCAATTCTCTATGGCCTGCGACCGCTTGTGCTCAAGCAATTCGCGAGATTCTTCGCAATAAAGTCCGATTGCGGCTTCTCGATCTAAGGCGTCGTCACTAGACAATCCGAAAATGTCAAAAACGCCATCGGTCCAGTTAAGCCGTTCACTTATAAGGTCGCATGACCATGCGCCTATGGGCACCAGTGGCGCGGCTTGGTCAAATAAGTCCAACGACCCGAGCCGTTTATCAAAAGTTGCCAATTCTGCTTTATAGAAATTCCTCGAATTTATTTGGTTCATTGGCTCCATCATTAGTTGTGGCCTGAAGCGAAAATTCAGCAGGACAAGCGTTGTTGCTTAACGCTCCAATGTGAAGATTTCGTTTAGTTCGGTCCATGAACGTCAGATAGGTGGGACTATATCGACACGAGAAATGCTGTTAGGACTTTCCCGTCTCCTGTACTATCTAGACTGGGTATCAACGGAGCTGAAGCAGTCAGTCCTCGTATGCCACTACCCAAAGCGCCCCTCACGTCATACTGGCCCTACTATGTCGGCAGGTGCTCGATCATCAACTATGAACGGATAGTCAGCAATCCTCCCAATTGGGGCGGTTTGGGGATCTGGGGAAGTGCTCAAAAGCGGCCGTTCTTTGAATGCAATTTCCTCGATGTACAATGGCTACAATTGGCTGGAAAGTAGAGTTCGGCCTGCAACGGCGAGTTCTCGCCCAAGCCGCTGTTTCGGACAAGTCTCTCAGCCTATCCTGCACACTGTCGCTCAATTAACTCCCAATTCTCTTCTTGGAGCTGGATTACTCTTTTCAGGGCGACAAGGCTGATCGGCCTACTGAGCAGAAATCCCTGCAATGCATCGAATCCGAGGGACCCGGCGAGTATCTTTTCCTCTTTGGTTTCAATGCCCTCGCATACGGTTCTGGCGCCGAGCGCTCTGGCCATATGGATGATGGAAACGAGGAAATCGATCAGGTGCGGCTTTTCGTTGATGGTGCCGATCAGTGAGCGATCTACTTTAAGGACATTGACGGGAAGATCGAGCAACGTCCGGTAATTCGCATAACCGCTGCCGAAATCGTCGAGGGCAATTTTGGTCCCGGCGGCACTCAATATTTCGAGATTGTTGCGCGCGGCCTGCGACTTTTCCATAACCTCGGTCTCGATAATCTCGATCAGGACCGAACCGGGATTGATGTTATATTCCGCGAGTATGTCGAGAACATTTTTTGCATATCCATGCGATGCGACGTCGCTGGGGCTGGCGTTTACCGAGAAATATTCGATGGTCCCGTCCGCAATGAACCCGGAGAGCTCGGCGCAGGCGCGGCGGAGCACGATCTGGTCCAGCTGGACCAGCAGGCCCAGTCGTCCGGCAATCAGGATGAACTCGTCCGGCGCGATCGGGCCGAGGTCCGGATGGGTCCAGCGGGCGAGCACCTCTACACCCTGAATCAGGCCTTTGCGGGCTTCGAAAATCGGCTGATATGCAACCGACATCCGGCGTTGCTCGATCATCGTTCTCAGGCCGCTTTCCAGCTGTCGCAGCCGCACGTCGTCGGAATAGTCCGAAGACTCGAAGGGGCGGACATTCCCCTTGCCGGCTTTCTTGGCCTTCATCAGGGCAAGGTCGGCATAATGTTTCAGCTCGCTGAGATTCTTTGTGTCAAACGGGTAGCGGGTGAAGCCGAGCGAGCAGGACGCATTGACCTCCCGCTTGAATTCGGTGATCGGCCGGAAGACAAAGTCCGCCATCTGCTGAATCTCTTCCTCGACCTGCAGTTTGGTCTGTCCGGCGCACTCCAGCAGCACCGCAAACTCGTCTCCACCCAGCCGCGAGACGGAGAAGATATTGCCGATCGAATTCAACCGGTCCGCGACTTGGCAAAGCACCCGGTCGCCCATCCGGTGTCCGAACGTATCGTTGATATGCTTGAAATCGTCGAGGTCGATATAGGCGAGCGTGAACGAGCTGGACTTTTCGTCATAGCGTTTCGACAGCAATTGCAGGTCGGCCTGGAAGCTGAGGCGATTGCCGACTTTTGTCAGCGGATCGGTCTGGGCAAGGCTTTGAGCCGTCTCGCGTTCCCGCTCGAGATCGCGCAGACGTTTTTCATATTGCTTCGCATGGTCGTCCGCCTTGCTCTGCAGTTGCGACAACAAGAGATTGTTCGTTTCCTGGGCGGCCTTATGGTCCGTACGCGCTTTCCTGATATCCTCCGGGCTTGCGACGGCTTCGATAATCATCCCGATAAGGCCGGGCTTTCCGTTTGCCAGCACTATCGGAAATTTCCGCGTCAGCGCGAACGTGCCTTCCCCGATTTCTTCGAAACTCGTGCTTGCCTGCCCGCTGAATACCAGATCATCTTCTCGCCAGAAGACTTCGATCTGCTCTTCGTCGAAAAGACTGGTGTCGTCGCGCCCGATGAAATCGTCCAGATTGATCAGCTCCGCGAATGCCTGGTTGCCGTACACCCAGCTATGGTCGGCAGCCTTCACGAAGACCGGCAGCGGCAGTGCGTCCAACATTTGTTTGAGTTCAATCGAGCTCAACATCGTTCAAGCGCCCCTTGAAGTCGCGAACAACCTCAGGGCGATCCAGTTGAAAGAATTGGCGCTAACGCCTTGTATTAGCGAGCTGGCTTTCCGTTGATATTTCCTCGCCAACTCGAACCACATTCAACTCACCTCGCTTTGCACAATTTCTTTGTGAAAATACAGCAATGGAGCTCAAGAGTTAAAGTGGAATAAATATAGATCCGACAGTAAGGACGGTTTTCCAATCAGAGGACGGTTTGGTTGTCTTTTCACCGAAATAGGCTGAACTGGATTTCGGCAACTATCTGGGGAGAACAAACTTGCATTATCGGATCGGCTGCCGAAGGTCCGGTCTGGCCGATCCATCGCCTCGAAAAGGATGGGCGCTCGCGACAAAAAACCGGTCATCAAGATCGCTTATCGTGAATGGCAGTTTCCCACCCCGGTTCTATCGTTCGCGGTGATTAGATGGAAAATAAAAGCAGCCGGACTGGGAACTCCCCGAATACGGACACCAGTCCGTAAGTGGCTGGTGTCCGAGCATAACCATCTCTATGCTTTTTCAACCAGAGTGAGAGTGTCATCAATGTCGACACCCAAATAACGCACCGTGTTTTCGATCTTTATATGACCGAGCAAGATTTGGATTACTCGCCGGTTGCCCCTCGCCTTTGTAAATGATCGACGCTTTGATTTGCCTCAGCGAGTGAGTGCCCTATACTCCGTCTTTCAAAGCCCGATTACAGCAACCCATTTATCAACGGGCCTTGCATATTGCCGAATGCTGAGGTGTCGCGTGTGATCTAACCGACCTGGAAAGACATAGTTGTCGACCGAGCCGCCACGCCTTTCCAGCCAAGCAAACGAGCTTCCCGTTGCATTCGGAGCAATTTCGAACTGGACCGGTCACCCGGCTTTTTGTTGAGTTATCGCCGCCCGATTTCCAATATTCGGCCCTGAGCCCAAATCGCCGATTTGAAGCTGGACCAAGTCACAACCTTTCAGGTTACTGTCGAACGCCAGATCGAACAGCGCCCTGTCTCATAATCTCTGTTCGCGATCGAGAAAGAAGCTGATCGCCCAGATTTGCTTCTGTGTAAAAAGCTTCTTCGGACCGACGGCAATTGGCTCGGTAGCGGACTGTCCGTTTCTGGCAGATCGGCGGCGCAAGCCACCAGTCTTCTAATAAGCACATAGATACCGCGCTCTTAGGTCCAATCTTGGGTAGGCTCGAGCGCTCTAGGCACCTGCTTCAAGGGCCGCCTCTGAGCCGTAAACGGACGGTCGGGTAATTGAACTGCAGATCGTTCAGCGACTCCCGCAGGACAGGATGCGGGAGTCAAAGTCATATTAGAAATCAATCGTCGCGGATGCCTTGAGGGTGCGCGGTGTGCCCAGCGCCAGGTCCGGCCGGAAGGAATCGAAGGCCGATGCCCAATAAGCCTCATTGGCCACATTATCGACGCTCAGACGCAGGGTAAGCGGATTATCGCCCACCAGCGCTACGTAGCGCGCTCCGATATCAAACCGGGTCCAGGAATCGAGAAACAAAGTGTTGGCGATATCGGCAGGCTGTTTGCCAGTGTGCACGACGCGACCGGTCAGCGTCAGCGCTGGTGCAAAGGGCACGTCCCATTCGATATTTGCGTTGAGCAGGAATTCGGGCACCCCCACCGCGTCATTGCCTTCGTTGATACCGTTTTGGGTTTGTCGCAATTTGGCGTCGATCACCGAGCCGCCCGCGATCAGGCGCAGACCCTTTCTAATTTCCCCAGCGAGGGTGAACTCGATCCCGCGGTTGCGCTGGATCCCAAACGGTCCGAATTCGAGCATTGTCGAATCTGCAGGGTCAACACGGAGAATGGCGGTCTCGCGGTCAATCTGGAACAGGGCCAGCGTCATATCCACCGGATCAAGCGAAAGCTTGCCCCCGATCTCGTATTGTTCGGACACATAGGGGGAGAGGACTTCACCGGCATTGCTGACCGGCAGCGCGGCGCCACCGCTCGGGTCGGCACCGCTGACCGGCGCGCTCCCGCCCTGCACCAGCGATTCGATGCGATTGGCATAGAGCGACAGGCCATCGACAGGCTTTACCACAAGGCCAAAGACCGGCGTCCAGGCATCTTCCTTATATTCGCCGGTCAACGCCTCGGTAAAGGCAGAGTAGGATTTCGAACGGATTTCCTGCAGGCGCACGCCTGCGGTAAACATCACTCTGTCGTCCCAGAAACCGACCGTGTCGGAAATAAAAGCGCTCCGCAGGCGCGTGCGCGAAATCGGGAACGGATCGTCGAGATCGCCGCCGGCGAAGGATATTGTGGACGAGCGCGTCACTGTGATCGGATCATAGAGATTGTTGAGTTCGGGTGAAGCAGTGTAGAATTCATAGGCATTGCGGTTTACCAGCCAGTTTATTGAACCGCCGAAATTAATCTCGTTTGAAATCCCCTCGGTTTCGAACCGGGCGCGCAATCCCGCCGTGGCCGCCTCGTTATTGTCGGTGCGCGGAATATAAGAGCTACTGACCGAGATATCGCCTGTGGTCGCATCAATCAGGGTTGGTGTGCTGTAGACGCCCGCTTCCGATCCATCGCGCGCGCCGAAGGCGGCATAGACCATTACATTATCGGCAATATCATATTCGGCGCGGAACTGGCCGAAGACATCGCGCAACGTTGTATATTGCCACGGTTGGCCGAAATTCGTGCTGGCATCAGGTTCGTCAGGGATCACCCCGAGGCCGGACACTCGCAATTTCGGGCGAAAATGCGCCACCTTTATCCGCTGATAGGCGATATCCAGTGACAGGCGCAGCGGTCCGGAATTATAGTCGACCGCCCCACCCAGCACATTGGTGCTGCGGAACTCGTCATCAATCGAGACATCGCCACTCCGCACGGCGCCGTTGACGCGGATTCCCCATTCTCCATCATCGCCCAGTCGGTGACCGATATCGAAACTGCCGCCAACATGCTCGGACGCCGTATAGCCGAGGGTCGCCCGGGTCGTGTCACGATCATTGGCGCGCTTGGGGATCAGATTGACGCTACCGCCAATCCCCGAGCCGCCCGGTGCAGCACCGTTCAGGAAAGCGCTGGAGCCATTAAGTACCTCGACCGATTCATAGAGTTCGGGAGCCGCCAGTTGGCGCGGCATGATGCCGTAGAGCCCGTCATAGCCGATATCGTCGCCGCCAAGCGTGAAACCGCGAATGTTAAAAAGTTCACCGGCGATGCCGAAGCCGGTGGTCGTCCGGATTGTCGGATCATTCTCGAGCACCTGGCCAAGCGTCTGCGGCTGCTGGTTGAGGATCAACGCCGAATTGTAGCTGCGGACGCTGAACGGCAGGTCTTCGGCAGACTTGTCGCCCAGCACGCCGGCGCTGCCACCCTGGCTCACACCAGTCTGGTTCTCACGTTGAGCGGTGACGATGATCATATCTTTGTCAGCGTGAGATTCTTGCGCAAAGGCAGGGAACGCCAGTGCGGGTAGAGTGAAGCTTGTGGCGATCAGGAGCGCAGAGCGCGCAGGCTTGTGGTTCATTCTTGATTTCCCTTTAAATACAAATTCTAATGTTTAGCGCCCATGGGAACGCATGGCCCAAGCGAGCGCCGCCACCGGCGCCGCTAGCGCCAACCAGGACAGGCCGTCACGCCATCCGTCCCCGGTAAGGGCACTCACTAGCCCGACAAATCCAAGCACGAAGATCGCGGCCGGCCATGCAAAGATTACGCGCAGCGGCAAGCCACGCTTGTGGCGTTTGTTCATTCTGCAGGGACCGCCAGCTGTTCAATCTGGCGTAAGTGCGCCCTCGACGAAGGCTCTTTCTTCACCAACCAGAGATAGAGCCCGCTGCCCAGCAGCACTATGGTGAACAGGGTCAGCGTCGCCCACAGGAGTTTGAGGGGAAATCCGCCATAATCGCCGAAGTGCAGGGGACGCGATAGCGACAGCGCCTGATAATACCATGGCATTGGTCTTGCATCGGTGAACTGGCCGGTTTCGGCATCGATCAAGGCGGGGGTCAGCAGTCGCTCCGTCAACGGCGTGTCACCTTGAAAAAATACGGCATAGTGGTGTTTCGAACTGAAAGCTCCGCCGGGAAAGGCAATGAACTGCGGGTTATTGCCCGGCAACACCGTCCGGGCCTGTGCCATGGCCCGGTCCAGCGATCCGTAGCGCGCCGGGGACAGCGCCTCTCGCCCCGTATATTCACTGGTCATGTCGGCCAGTTCGTTTGCCTGCCAGATATCCTCGATCGGCGTCGACAGCGCATTGATCACGCCAGTCAGGCCGACAACCAGCATCCAGGCTAGTGCGACAATGCCCAGCAGATTGTGATAGTCGAGCCATTTGAGGCGGGGGCTGCGCGATACGCGCAATGTCCCGAACTCGAGTTTGCGCATGAAAGGCGCGTAAAGCACTACACCGGATATCAGGGCCGCGGTGAACAATATTCCGATCGCAGCAAGAAACAACATACCCGGCAAGCCTAGGAACATGTCGGTGTGCAGCTGCAGTAGAAAGTGCATCATTCCCCCGTCACTGTCCGCCGTCACACCGATTTGTTCGCCGGTGGAACGATCAAAGGACTGGATGGTCATTTCCGCTCCGGGCGAGTCCGGTCGTGGTGCTGTCGTGACGGTCATCGACGGCTGGTCGTTATCGAACGCCATGAATACGGGCACCTCGCCCGGACGATTGGCCAGCGCGCTTCGCATCATTTGGTCGAGTGAAAGCAGGCCGTCCGCATTGCTGGACGAGCCGATCCCAGGCATGCCGAATTCTGGCTGCTCTTCTGTCATCAGGTCTATTTCGTCATGAAATATCAGCGGCAGACCGGTAATGCAAAGCATCAGCAGGAAAATGGTGCAGACCAAGCTGCTCCATTTGTGCACCAGAAACCAGAGCCGGATCGCTCTTTGTGTCAAATATAAAATCCTTGTTGCAATCGATTATCATTAGCTTTTATCGCTCAACCTCGTCCGTTGCAAGCATGAAATTCCGGCTATGATTCAACTTTGTTTTTTGACGCTCATTGGTCAGCTAACGGTGTGATATGGCACTGCTATCGCGGCAGAGCTCTATTTGAACCGGAAAATAGGTGGATCAATTCGAAGTGTCACACCGACATAGCTTCTCTCTGGTCACCGGAGGTGCGAGCGCTCCATCAGGGCCATTGCTGGAGTAACCAATATACCGTGCACGAATATGGAAATACAAATGACGAGTGCGACGATTTCCCAGAGCAAATCTCCCGATCCGAAGTTTCCGTGGTTTAACGCGAACGAAAGATAATAGGCCGATCCTAGCCCCCTGATGCCAAAGAACGATATCGTAAACTTGTCGAGAGAGGGCTTGCTCAAGCCCATCAAACTGCACCAACCAATTACCGGTCTGATGACTAGTATCGTAAGAACCGCGAAGACGATTAGCTCGGTTCCCAGTGCACTGAATAAGCCGCCCTTGGAAATCATCCCGCCAAAGAAAACCAGCATGAACATCATCAGCAACCGCTCGGTCTCGTCGGCAAAATCGTGAAGTCGCTTGTTGAAACCATGACCATCTGACGCCTTGCGAAGCATTAGCCCCGCTAGAAACACGGCAAGGAAACCGTAGCCATGGGCGAATTCAGTCACGGAATAGACAATCAATGTTACGCCCAGAGCAACAAATCCGTCACCGGTCCGCGATAGCCGCGTAGTTTTGGGCAAAGCGTAAATGATTTTGCCAATCAGTTTTCCAGCCAAAATCCCGATGATCGAACCGATGAACAATCGAAGTAAAAGATCGTCCGATATCCAGCTAGTCCAGACGTCTAATCCGAATCCAGCAAAGCTCGCGGCAATGGCCAGATGTATAAAGGGAAAGGCGAGAGCATCATTGAGCCCTGCCTCGGTAGTCAGCGAAAACCTCGCGTCATCTTCATCGGCCGATTCAGTGGACAAGATTTGAACATCGCTTGCAAGAACAGGATCGGTTGGAGCAAGGCAAGCACCTAACAGGAGGGCGGCTGGCAAGGGCAAACCCAAATAATAACCGCCCAGAAATGCTACGGCAATAATTGTGAGCGGCATCGCAACGCCGAGAAGACGGATAGGTATTTTCCAGCCGTCCAGACTAAACGGCCGCGAAATTTTCAATCCTGCTCCCATCAAGGAAATAATGACAATGAGTTCCGTCGCCATTTCGATAATGATCGGTGCCTCAACTGGATGCGGTGAATATTGTTCGAATGGTGGAAATGAAAAGAGAACAATACCCGATATCACGCATATGATCGGGAGAGACAATGGCATCCTTTTCAAGATCAATGGCAGCCAGGCGACCATCATGATCAATATACCGATACCGAGCAATAGAGGCAGATATGATTCCACCACATCCTGACCCGCAGCAATTTGCATCATCGGGTCCGAAGCAGAGGTGCCGCCTGTCATCGCAAATAAATGGTCAATTGGATCAGTCCCTTGTTGGCATTTTTCTTTGCTCTGACATCAGAACACAAAAAGAGGCTTATCGATTTCGGCTTCGCATTAGCGAGAGGATCGTATTCAAAAGAATGAAAATGACGAGTGCTAACCCTGTGGTCATGGCGGCAATCGCATAATAACCAGCGCCGACTGCGATTCCGATCGCACCTGCGAGCCACATCCCGGCGCCGGTGGTCAGGCCAGACACCCCATCATGCTTGGTAATGATCGTTCCTGCGGCAAGAAACGCGACGCCTGCTGTTACCGCCTCGATTATTCTGATGGGATCTGCCTGAATATTCTGCTCGTCGTTTGCAAGTGTCAAGCTGAGCTCGATTGCCATAATCGTAAATAGGGCAGCGGCAAGCGATGTCAGAATATGAGTTCTCAAACCCGCAGGCCGGTCCTTAAACTCCCGTTCTATACCTATTAACCCACCGAGCACGCAGGCTAGGATCAAACGCATTGCAATCGTTGTGAGACCCATTTCAGTATCCATATCTTTTCGTCTCACACTCAATCTCGCCGACAATATTTGGAATTGCCCAAAAAAATGACCGGCGAAAAATGCCCTTAAAAACAAAAATGCTTTGAAATAGCAAAGGTTCCCACGAGAGATGTTTGTTCCAATATTTGTGTCTCACACTCAGCTTATGGATTTTGTGCCAATATATGTGGACGATCGATGGCAAAGCATTGATTGAGCTACTGACATTGTTGGTTCTGCGTGCTGGGTTTTCAAGAAAGCAGCGGGTTCAGGATCGTCGAACGTGAACGCTAAAGCAGCTTTTCGCCAAACGAAC